>CBFHWO010000001.1:0-217259 GCA_965659625.1 uncultured Algoriphagus sp.
CCAGGAGCAACGGTAGTTTTAATCAGTCCGATGCCTGGATTTTGAAGTGCAAAAGCAGTAGCAGAGGCAGTGGCTTGAACCGTCAAACCATTAGAATCTGTGCCTGAAACATCAACTGTATTAGCCACTTGTCCTGCATCAAGATCCGTCTGCGTAATGGTATATTTTTCAGTAACAGTCACTTTCTGACTTGGCAGCAGGGTAGGGATTGTCTGATTCGTATTGGTTAATGGATCGCTAACCGTCACATTGGTTAAAGAAATATTACCTGAATTTGTAACTACGATTTGGTAAGTAATCACATCTCCCACCTGATCATAGTCAATTGGCGTGGCTGTTTTAGTGACTGAAATAGCCGAATTTTGAATAGCCGTGGCAATGGACTGAGCGGTGGACTCTACCTTTTTATTGCTTGGATCAAAACCTGAAACCGTTGCCGAATTATTAATCTGACCAAAATCCACATCTGCCTGTGTAGCCATGTAGGATGTAGAAATACTGGTAGATTGGCCTGGTGTTAGTGTTCCAATGGTTTGATTTAATCCGGTTAATGGGTCAATTACTTTTACCTTAAACAGGGTTTCATTTCCAGTATTTGTAACCGTCAGGGTAAAGTCAATTACATCTCCTGCCTGATTATAAATTGGGGTATTGGTGGTTTTGACTAGGTTAATCCCCGGGTTTTGAACGGCTGTGACTGTAGCAGCGGCATCATCCTGAACCGGAGCCCCTGCCGGACTTGCGGCAGTTACAGTAGCTGTATTAACCACCTGACCCCTATCGATATCCTGCTGAGTAATCGTGTAGCTCTCATTAAGCGTCAGCGTCTTCTTCGGAGACAGGATACCGAGATTTCGATCTAGGCCTGTCAATGGATCTACCACCCGAATGGTGTTCGTAGTTACGTTCCCTGTATTGGTCACCTTAAGAACATAGCGAATCACATCCCCCACCTGACTGTAGGTCGTCGGTGTAGCTGATTTTGTGATTTCGACAGAGGCATTGAAAGTCGCCGTTATTGTCGCATTTTGGGAATCAGAAACGGTCACTCCACCGGGAGTTGATGCCTCCACGATACCTGTATTGACAAATTGTCCTTTGTCCAAATCCTGCTGTGTCACAGAATAAGAAGTGGATAGGCTGGTAGATTGTCCCGGTACCAAGGTGGCAACTGTCTGATTCAGGCTAGTCAACGGATCCTTAATCACCAAATTCGTTAAGGTTACATTTCCGGTATTCTCCACCACCAAATCAAACGTGATGGATTCTCCATTTTGAGAATAGGTAGATTGGTTTGGAATTTTGGTCAGAGAAACTGAAGGATTCTGAATAGCCGTAGCCTGTGATCCGGCGTTGGCCTGAACTGTCTGACTGGAAAGATCGGTACCGGAAACTGCTGCGGTGTTTATAATCTTACCAGCATCCAAATCCCCTTGCTCCACGGTATAGGAAGTGGTAACCGTTTGGCTTTGAGCAGGGTCTAAGGTGCCAATATTTTGATTCAAATTAGTCAACGGATCGACAACTGTGACATTATTCAAAGTTTCATTCCCCGTATTCGTCACTTCGATTTCAAATTCCACCAAGTCTCCAACAGCACTATAGGTAGGCGTGGTAGTCGTTTTCTTAAGACCTATTCCAGGATTTTGAACAGCATCAACTCTGGCATTAGCAGTGGCAGCAACCTTCTGGGAATTTGGATCCAATGCCTGGGAATTGGCTGTATTTAGTACAAACCCACGATCAATATCCTGCTGGGAAACAGTAAATACTTCACTTACTGTTTTGGTAGCTCCAACCGCAATTGTATCCAAATTGACATTAAAGCCAGTCAAAGGATCAGTAACCGAGGCTTTAGATAGAGTTACATTTCCAGTATTTCTCACAACCAACTGGTACGTGATTACATCACCTACTTGATCAAAGGTGTTAGGAGTGGCAGTTTTGGTTAACTCAAGAACTGGTTTTTGATCGGCAAAAATGGTGTTACTTGCCGTACCACTCACAGAATTACCCTTCGGATCTGTACCGATCACTGCTGCGGTATTCACAATTTTACCAGCATCAATGTCAGCCTGAGAAATTTGATATTGCTCGGTAATGGATGCTTTTTGACCCGGTACCAGATTACCTAGGTTTTGGTTGGTATTGGTCAGCGGGTCTGTGGCGATGACGTTGGTCAAGGTGACATTTCCGTTATTGGTCACCTCAATGGTATAGGTCACCAAATCGCCAACCTGCTGGTAACTGCTGACATTTGAAGTCTTGGTCACAATCAAGCTTGGTTTTAGAATCGCTTGACTCACTACTTGATCAGAGTCTTGCACATTCTGATTGCCGAAGGTAGAAGCAGTCACCGCCGCAGTATTAGTCACGCTACCAGAATCCATATCAGCCTGCGTGGTATTGTAGGAGGTGGTAATCGTACGGGATTGTCCGGGAGGGATATTTTGTACCACCTGATCCAATCCTGTCAATGGGTCAGTGAGACGGATATTGGTCAAAGTCACATTCCCTTTGTTTGTGACTAATAGCTGATAGTTAAGCGTCGTACCAGCCGCACTATAGGTCTTGGACAAGTCCAACTTGTCCAGTTGGATGCTTGGATTGGAAGTAGCCAACACTATTACCGCATCTTGTGCACTGACTTGAGTAGCTTGTGGCGTATTTTCCACTCCCTGTACAAAGGCCTGATTTTGGAATTGACCTGCATCCACATCTGGCTGTGTAATCGCGTAAGTGGCCGGAACCGTGGTAGAAGCTCCCGGAGCGAGGCTTCCCAAATCCAAATCAATTATCCCTGCCACTGCATCAGTTAAGCGTACATTATTGATCGTTACCGTACCGATGTTGGTCACTTTCAATTCAAAATCCAGAACATCCCCGTCCGCATCATAGGTTTTTTGAATTGCGGTTTTGTCTAACTGCAAGGCCCCTCTTCCTGCAATGGTGATTGTATTGTTATCACTTGTTGTGACCGAAGTGTTGTCTGGCGCTGTACCGGTTGCAGTAGCCACGTTGACAACTTGAAGTGCGTCGACATCACTCTGGGTAAGCGTATAGTCTATGGCAAACTGACTCGCTTGATTTGGAGCCAAGCTTCCTACAACCTGATTAAATGGAATTCTAGGATCATCTATCACCACATTGTCCAAGGTGACATTACCTATGTTAGTCACTTGGAAATTATAGGTGACTACTTCTCCCGCAGCATTAAACAAGGTGGTATTCGTTGTCTTTCGCAGTTCCAATGCCTTGTTTTGCAGGGCGACCAAACTTAAAGTGTCTGCATCTTGCACAGCTGTTGCAAAAGGATCCTGAGCTGTAACTCCGGCAATATTCACGATTTCCCCAGCATCCAAATCTGCCTGCGAGACTTGATAGGTGGTAACAAAAATTCCTGTACTTCCAGGTAGTAAAGTAGAAGGTGGATTGGAAGTGAAGTTCGTTTTTGCATCCGTTACCACTACATTGGAGAGAGTCACATTTCCGGTGTTTTCCACTGAGAAGGTATATGTAATTTCTTCTCCAAGCGTTTGGAAGTTCTGCTTATTGGCGGTCTTTTGAATAGTAATTCCAGGATTTGACGTAGCAGTTACAGTTGCTGTAGCCTGGTCATTCAGAGGATTAGAATTTGTATCTACAGCATCTACCCGCGCAATATTTACCACATTCCCCGCATCCAAATCAGCCTGCCTCACGGCATAGCTACCTGTCAATGTTTGGCTATCTCCCGGAAGCAAGACCCCAATATTACTATTGATCGAAACAAGCGGATCTTGGACTGTAACATTGGTCAAAGTCACATTCCCTGTATTGGTCACAATGATTTCATAGTCCAATACATCACCTACCGCAGCAAAGGTTGAAGTCAGGGCATTTTTCTGAATATCTACCGAAGGATTCTGAACCGCTGCCAGGGTAACTGAAGTCTGCTGGTTAAGCGGTGTTCCAGTAGGTGGTGAGGCAATTACTGAAGCCGTATTGGTCAATGAGCCTGCATCCAACTCAGCCTGAGTAACCAAATAATTTGCTTGAATCGTCTTGCTTTGGTTTGGTGCAAGGTTACCGATATTGGAATTCAGACCCGTCAGGGGATCTGTAACGATGACATTTTTTAATGTTACGTTACCCGGATTGCTCACAACCAACTCATAAGTGATCGATTTTCCCAAGGAATCATAATCTGTCTTGGCGGCTGACTTAGTAAATGTCAATTGTGGAGACTGCGACGCCGTCACCGTAAAGCTGGCCTGCGTTTGCTGGCTTTGGTTGGCAGGGTCCTGAGCATTAGTAGACGCCGTATTGACAATAGAACCACGGTCGATATCCACTTGAGTCACAGTATAAGTACCGCTAATGGAGGCACTTTGATTCGGTGCCAAACTTGCTGACACGGTTTGATTGGTGTTGGTCAAAGAGTCTACTAACTGTACGCTAGTCAAAGTGACATTACCCGTGTTAGTTACTTCAAGGGTATAAGTAATCGTCTCTCCAACTGTGCTATAGGAAGTAGGGGAACCTGTTTTGCTCAGGGAAATAGACGGGGTCTGAAGACCCTGAACTGTTGCTCTGGCAAGTTCAGACACATCGGTTCCGAAAGGATCTGTACCAGTGACGGCCGCTATATTCTCAAAAAAACCTCGGTCTACATCTGCCTGCTGCACCGTATAGGTAGCGTCTAGTGTCACCACTTGACCAGGAAAAAGCGTACCTATGTTTGGATTGACCACTGTAGCTAAAGGATCAGAGACGACCACATTATTCAAGGTGACATTTCCGGCATTTTCAACGGTCAGTTTATAGGCCAATATATCTCCCGCGGCGTCAAAATCAGCAGTTTGGGCAACTTTGGTGAATATGATCGCATCCCGAACTTGACCTACAGACAATGCACGATCCTGCGCATTTACCGGAGTAGCCTGCGGAGTGCTTTCCACTCCGGTTACCGATGCGATATTAATAACTTGCCCCGCATCCAGATCAGCTTGCTGAATGGTATAGGATGTTGGAATCACCGAGCTGCTTTGTCCAGGATTGAGGGTACCGACAGGTACATTGAGATTAGTCAAAACATCTGTGACTACCACATTGTCGATCGTGACATTGCCCACATTAGTTACGGTAATCTCAAAATCAATCACCTCTCCTAATTGGGTATAGGTCTGATCCAATGCTACCTTATTGATATCGAGAGCACCTTTATCCTGGGCAGTCACTGCAGCCTGATCCGTAGCGCTTACTGATTTCCCAAGAGGAGAAGTGGCCGTAGCAGTAGCTGTGTTGACAAAACCTTGTGCATTGATATCATCCTGAGTCAAGGTATAGCTATGGGTTATTGTGGTAGCCTGTCCGGGAGTAAGATCCTGTACTGCCTGATTAAAGCTGATCCTTGGATCATCCAACACGATATTAGAAAGGGTCACATTGCCCGTATTGGTCAATACAAAGGTGTAAGTGACTACTTCTCCCGCATTGACAAACACAGTTGGACTAGCGGTTTTGTCCAGATCAAGCACCGCAGCAATTTTAGCCTTAATTCTAAGGGTGCCACTTCCGGTCACTGTTGTGTTGAAAGGATCTTCACCCGTTACCGTTGCAATATTAACTACCTCCACAGCATCCAAATCGGCTTGGGTAACGGAGTATGTAGCCGTGAAGATCTCTGTAGTTCCAGGGGCCATGCTCGCCACACTCGCAGGTGTGATCGCACTCAAGCCCGCAAGCGGATCGCTCACAGAAACATTAGTCAAGGTCACGTTTCCTGTATTCTCCACCTCAAAAGAATAAGTGATTACCTCTCCCGGCAATACGAAGGAAGACTTATTCGCAGTTTTAGTTATAACCACACTAGGGTTAGGCTGCACATTAAGCGTATCAGAAGCGGTGGCATCTGCCAAGTTTGGAGCAGCAGTCGGCGGAGTCCCCGAGGCGGTTGCGTTATTGACAATTGTACCTGCATCAATATCCGCCTGGGTCACTGAATAGGAAGCTGTGTAAACAAAAGTCTCCCCAGGACTTAAAATATTATCTGCCGGACTGAAGCTTTCCGATTGCAAGGTCGGAGCAGGTGAAACCTTATCATCAGTCAGTACCACATTCGAAATCGAAACATTTCCGGTATTTGTGAGGGTAAAGGTGTAATCGATCACCTCTCCCACCTGAGAATAAGTGGATTTATTCGAAGTCTTACTCAGCGTCCAACTTGGACTTTGCCGTGCTGCTACTCGTGCGGTGTCCGTGGCAGCAGGAAGTGCGCCACTTGGCCCTTCCGTAGTAGCTGTGGCAGTATTGACAAACTCGCCCGCATCGATATCCGCCTGAGTAACTTTATAATTTCCAGAAATAACCAAACTATCCCCTGGTGCAATCCCTTGGGCAATGCTTTGATTCAGACCGATTAAAGGATCAGAAATGGTACTGTTTCGGAGGGTAACATTCCCTGTGTTTTTCAGAACCAACTGATAGGTAATCGGGTCATTTACTCCTTTAAAGGACGGTGTCAAGGCCTTTTTCTCAAAGGTAAATGAAGGAGACTGGGTAGCATTTACTGTCTCTGTATCTCTTTGCTCCACCATTGGACCGGCTACGGAGTTTCCATTTGCCCTTGCGATATTGGTGAAGAATCCTCGATCCAGATCTGACTGGGTGGTCTTGTATACAGTCGCATAGGTCCAAACTTCTCCTGGATTCAGAATACCATCTGTTGTAGGACCAAATGCAAGCAAATTTGGAGCTCTATTGAGCGTCTCATCGAATACATCAATTGATGTAATATTCACATTGCCTGTATTGGTGACCAGAAACTGATAAACAAGCGTCTGACCTACCCCATCAAATGAAGGGGTTTTTGCCACTTTTTCAAAAGTCCAATCTGGAGTTTGGACCGCCTGAACAGTCACGGGATTGCTGGTGGCCGGTGTAAGCGTGCCAGCCGCCGGAGTACCGGAGGCGGTAGCTGTATTGGTGTAGCTTCCCGCTTCGATGTCAGCTTGGGTGACCGTATGGCTGGCTGAGTAGGTCCAAACTTCATTTGGACTCAAAACATTATCCGATCCGGTATCCCCGCTGAAATTAGGATCCACAGTTGCATTTGGATCAGTGACTATCACTCCAGAAATACTCACATTTCCAGTGTTGGTGAGAATGATTTCATAAGTCAATACATCCCCAACGTCATCATATTCATTTGGAGTGGTGATACTGGATTTTGAAATGGTCCATGAAGGTGTAAAAAATCCAGTCGCAAAGGCCAATACAGCTCCATTTGGCAGATTTACTCCATTAAATATCAACTTCGGACTTCCAAAAGCAACCGGCTTAATCTGCTGAACAGTTCCGGTCGTAAAGTCTCCATCACCGTCTTCATCAATCAACAGACGGTAGTCGTTGACATCAGTAGTACCACCAGTCGTAGTCAATCCATTGAAATCAAACTCCAGATCAACATCGCCAGGATCCCCTGTACGCTGTACTTTCCACTCTCTACCCAAGCGGAACATATTCAGACCTGCTGGGATGTCGTTGGATTGCTCTGTCAACGCACCATTGTCATTCCCAATCATCAAAAAGTCTCCATCATCTAAGGAGGAAGGATTACGGAGAACGATATTACCTAATCCAGTTTGTCCGGTACCATCTCCACTGCCCGTATTGGTACTATTGGATTGGTTTTGAAGAAGTGCAGAGTTGTCATCACGACCAATACCAAATACATCGTTCCAGTAAGTTGTATTACTCCTTGTATTACTCCAAACTATAGTACCATCAGAAGCAACATAATTGATACCAGACTCTAGGGTGATGCCGTATTTAATGGCTAAATAAGATTGTACTTTAAATTTATCCCCTGCACTTGTTGAGGTTGGATATAAAATCAATTCTGCTACTTCTCCTCTAAAATGTGTAAATCCTGATGATGCTACTGAGCCACCTATATTATTAGTTCCTCCAATACGAGGTGTAAAAGTAGCACTTGTGTTGTCGATCCCAAATGATCCATCAATCATTGTTTGGTTTGCTCCATTTAAGCGTGCAACAGCATTATTGACTAGTCCTGCAGAAATATCGTAGCCAACAAGGGCAACATTACCAACTTCAACATTTTGATTTTCAAAACGTGAAGTACTCCCACCTGAACCTGCTCCATCAGTCATCCAAATTTGATTGTCTGAAAAGCCCGCAAAAATAGCGGTCCCATAGGCTGGCATAGTAACGGTACTCCCGATTAACGCACCACTCGCCGCATTCGTTTTTTTGAAAACAGCAAATCCATCCTGATAAGTAATAGATGTATTCCCTTCTAAATAATCCCCAGGTTGCTGTGTAGCAGATTGTGCATTGTCAAAAATTGCCACTGGATTGAAGTTAATAGCATCTGAGGCATATCCAGGTGTACCGTTTACTGTGAAAGTATTTGTACCCGTTTGATCAACCCAGCCGGTAAGGTTACCCCCGCTGTTGGTAGCACCATCATTGGCTTTGAGCCATAAATTCGCCGCTCCTACTCCACCTGGTCCAGGAAGAAGGGTTAGTATTGTCAATACAGAGCCATCGGGTATGCTTACCCCCGTAAATTCCACTTTGGTTCCTGTTAAACTGGCAGCATTTATTTCAGTCGCCCCACTACTAAAATCTCCATCTGTATCTATGAGTAATTTAAAGTCTGCTGCTGTAGTGCCGGTAAGCGTAAGTCCTGCAATATCAAAGCTCAAATCCACCGTGCCCCGATCCCCGGTGCGTTTCACAAACCATTCGCGGGTTATTCTGCTTTGCCCAGCGGTCGGTACTTCGGTGGTTTGCTCTGTTAATGCACCATTGTCATGCCCCAGCATCAAAAATTCGCCATCATCAAGGTTTGATGGATTACTCAGTACAATATTCCCTTTGCCACTTTGCCCCGTGCCATCGCCACTGCCTGTATTGATGCTATTCGAACTCGCTTGATTTAATCCACTGCTATCATCGCGACCAATACCAAAAACATCGTTCTGATATGTAGTATTTGCAGTAGCATCCCATAGGGTGGTTCCAGCACTATTGACATAGTTTCCAGCCAATGATATGCCGTACTTAATACCTAGGTAGGATTGTATTTGGGCTCGCTCTGCAGGAGTCAATTCATCGGAAAACAAGATGATTTCTGCTACCTGTCCCCTAAAATGACGGTAACCGGATATAGCAGCTGGCCCTGTTCCATTATTGGTCCCACCAATCCATGGTGTAAGGGCTATTGTAGTCAATGTTGGATCTGGAAATTGCGGTGTAAGCCCCTCTCCATTTACAGAAAAAAAATTGTTCGATGCCTTGATGCTGTAATTCAAAATGGCAGCAGGTTCATTGGCTACCAATCTGGGGTCGGTTGCTGTATGAAGCTGGGTACTAGCACCAAAGAATGCTTCATCCCCCTGGAAACCACCAAATATTTGTTTGCCCCATGTGTTTGGCACGGGCTGTGCACCACCTACTAAAGCACCCGAAAAAGCGATAGACTTATTGTAAACGGCAAAACCTTCTACGAAAGTTATCTGCTGGTTTCCAGCCAGGTAAGCACCTGGAAGGTCGACTGGGGCTTCATCGTTATCAAAACTTACCCCAGGATTGAAGTTGATTTGATCTGTTGCGTATGCAGGTGTACCCGTAACAGTAAAAGTATTTGTCCCTGTCTTATCTGTCCAGCCGGTGAGATTGCTTCCACTATTGGTAGCACCCTGATTGGCTTTCAACCAAAGGTTAGAACCGGTAACTCCTCCTGGAGCTACAGAAGGAGCCGTTCCTGTCAGGATAGTAAAAACCGCGTCATCTGGCAGAGTAACCGAATCAAAGCTTACCACATTTCCCGCAAAGTTGGTTGCATTAACTACTGTCACTTTACCATTGGTAAAGTCTCCGTCCCCATCGGTATCGATCAACAACTTAAAGTCAGCTGCTGTATTGCCTGAAACCGATAAACCCAGTGTACTGAAAGTCAGGTTGACTGTACCCACGTCTTGGGTGTGACTGACTTTCCATTCACGAGTTAGGCGTAATTTACCTGCTAAGCTGGTCGGTAGGTCTGTATTTTGCTCGGTCAGCATCTCACCATCGTTCCCAATCATCAAATAGTCGCCATCATCCAGTGAGGAAGGATTGCTCAATACGATATTCCCTTTGCCGCTCTGGCCTGTGCCATCGCCCATGCCGGTGTTCATGCTGTTGGATTGGGGTTGATTTAGTCCGCTGCCATCGTCTTTGCCAATACCAAAAATGTCAAAATTGTGACCTGGATTTAGATAGATGGAAATCCCGGACGAATTCACAAAAATCCCCAAAGCATCATTGTTACCCAAGCTCAAGCCGTATTTGATCGACAGATAACTTTGAACTTTTTGCTTTTCTTTAACAGGGAGGTTAGTAGGATACACTACTAATTCCGCAATAAGCGCATGACCAAAATTATTTTGGAATCTGCCAAATCTCAGCGGATGATCAACATTATCGGCTTCGTAATTATTAAATGGACCATTTTGGTCCGGCTGCCCATTTTTGTTTAATGAGAAGGCTTGGTTGGCAGCGGTAGCACTTGTAGTGGCCACCATATCAATAAGTACAGTTTCATTTTGCGATGAAGCCGTGGGAAAATCTAACCGCTGACCGGATTGCAAAAGTTGTCCGTCCGATTTTGCGCCAAGAGAAATCAAAGTACCACTATTCGAAGGTAATAGACCATTATCAATATTCCAGATAAAAGTGTTGTTAGCACCTAATTTTTTATAAACAACAAACTGCGAAACATTTTTATCGGCAGCAGTTCCCAGGAAAGTTGGGAATAGACCGGTTTGGATAAAGTCATTTACCCCATCAAATTTCACAGATGGATTAAAATTAATCTGATCGGCACCTGTGGCAATGTACTCAGGGTGACTATTGGCCGCCTGTGTCGGCAATAGCTCAGCATCAGCAGTACTACCTAATGAGCCCTTGTTCTCCCATTTTGACATAAACCCACCGCTCGCTGTTACACCAGCATCTGCTTTGTACCAGAGATTGGCACCTGCAACACCTCCTGGATTAACAGTGGGAGAAGGTGAAGGTATAGACCCAGAATTAACCGATATGTCTATGCTGTAATTGCCATTAGTCTGACTAAAAGCCTGCATTATAACAGCATAATATAGATTCGGAGCAAGATCAAACGTATAGGATAATCCTGCCGACTCTGTTGGATTTGGCCCTGTGACTACGTTAAAAGTTTGAAAGGAAGGATCAGTAGAGCTTCGAATCTCAAAACCAAGACCAAGCTGAGGCCCGGTTACTGTAAAGGTTACATTTGCATCCGTACTCGGAGGAAAAATGAAATAATCTACATCCGAAAAACCGTTGATGGTTCCAGTATAAGTACCTGGGGTGGTGATTATGTTTCCTTCACTAACGCTGCCATTTGGTTCGTTTTCTGAAAACTGGGCAAATAGCGGAGCCGTTAACAATAGGGTAAACACCAAGGTTGTTACTGCTCGGGTTGAGTTAAATGAAATAAAGAGCCTTACCAAAACAATAAGGCTTCTAAAAATGACTCCGATCTGTAAATATTACTCATAAAAGAACTTTGGTTAATTTCGGTAATTGAGGTTATTTTTTTAACGGAGAAGGGTTTTTGGCCATAGAATAATCGCTATCATTGGTCATGGCCCATTTGCTGGTTGCCGTATCCCAAACAATGTATTTTACCTTTTTGGTGGTTTCGTTCACCCAGTATTCGGCGGTACGTCCGGGAGACACATCATTCACCCAATAGGATACCTTGAATCCTTCACTTTCCAGTTTTTTGCGTTCTTCGTTCACCTTGCCATCCCCTGCAGAGGCCTGTCCGTCATGGTAGTTTTCCCACATCTTTTGGACAGCTTCCAGTCCCTTGAGGCAATCGGAATATCCCGGATTGGAGGTTACCTCCGTAATCTTTTCGGTCTTTTTGTCAAACTTAATCGTGATACAAGTATTAGCTGATTGATTAATCCAATCTTCTGTGTGCTTGAAGGGCTTTACTCCACAGATTTCATAGCCCATGGCTTCCAGTTTTCCTTGAGCATGATCCATGTCTAGGCTGACCAGTGCTTTTAATTCAGCTGATACTTCATTCTGGGCGAGAGCCTCTGGGGGTTCCATTGCTAGAAAGGATAAGAGTAAAAGCAATAACCCTCTAAAACTAATATTTTTTGTTTTTTGATTTTCCATGATGATTAATGAGTTAATAGTTAAACTAAATGGAGAAAATGATTAAGGGTAACAGAAGATCTAGGATCAAAAAGCCTGAAACTTGCTCTCATCCCATTCCAATACCTTTTGGGTACTTGCAAGATCTCCTGTAAAAACTTCAAGAACAGAAGGATTGGACGGGTACTTCTCCCCATCAAACTGTACCAACCGGTCTTTTCTTCCACTGGTAAGGACCAGATTTTTCCATCCCTTGGTGGATTCGGTAGCCACATAGACCGGATAGTCCACTACCGTAAACCGGGTAATCACATCTCCCTGATGGGTCAGCAGATAGACGGTGCAGCCGCCCGAACCACAGAAATTGGATCCATTCAGGCCAATCAAAATTTCCATGTTCCCTTCTCCATTCAGATCCACCTGATCGTAAAGATATTTTCTACTGGCAGAGTCCAAGAAGCCTTTATCCAGATCCTCCTTAAATAAATCAGTCAAAGTCAGCTTGATCAACTGTTGGATATTTTCCTGATCGTCTTGAGTAAAGGTGCCCTCCGAGGGAGGAATTGTGGCGATTTCCTCAGTAGCTTCCTGTACTTCTGTCGAGCTAGTTGACTGATTTTGACAGGCAACGCCAATGAAAAGTAAGGTCACAAAAAGTGCTGAATTTTTCATGGTGATTTGCTTTGGGGTAAAACACCCAAAGCCTGAGAGTTCAGGCTTTGGGATAGGTTGGCGGAAAAAACGGATAGGAAAATTGATTAAAATCTAATTCCTGCAGTAAGGAAAAAGCCTCGTGTTTTTCCCAAATCGATTTGATCTATATCTGTCTGCACATTCGTAAGAGACCATTGATATGACCAATCCAAATAAATAATGGCAATGTCAAGTCCTACACCTGCATGAACCCCCCACTGTGGAGATTCGATGTCATCCTTGTCAAGTAAATCACTGCTGGTGCCGGTGACAAAGTATCCTGAACCACCTCCAAAAACTCGCAAACCAAAAACGGAATCAGCATTTCCTAAAACATCCAATCCCACATTGATCGGCACTCGAACACCACTGTAAGTTGCGTCTGTAATAGGACCTCCATTGGCAGTAGTAAATTCGAAGGAATTGGTCTGGTAGAAAGCTCCTGGTTCAAAATAAAATTTCTCGCCAAATGCGACGCTTCCTCCGATCTGCCATCCGATCTGGCCTTTTGCATCAGCCCCTTTACCCGACACGTTGGTTGAATTAATACCAATACCAGGTTTAACCTGAGTCTGGGCTATGGAAAAAGATATGCCCAATACAAATACAGAAACAACTAATAGAATTTTTTTCATTATCATAGAAGATTAAGTTCGAGCCTAAATTCAGAATACTAAATGAGTCGCAAAATTATGTTTATGTATTTTTTATTACAGGATCAGTTTCTTTTATAAATTCTGTTATTTTTAAGTGTAATTTTTGAACATGAAAAGAATTTTATTAACCACTATATTCTTTTTCAGCATTTTTATTGGATTAAAGGCACAAGACACCGTTTTTGTAGCTAAGCACAATTTCTCATCTCCAGTCCGAAATGTTTTTAATGTAGGTAGAGAAGTCTATACCAAGACTGGCGAAAATCTTTATTTATTAGAGGGTGAAGAATGGGTGGATCAAGAAGTACAATTCAAAAAAGCCTATGTTTTTTTCAAGGATAATTTTTATGAGGCAGATTTTATCCCTAATACGGAACTTTTCGATGCCAGTAAAATGAGAGAGTTAATCCCCCAAAAGGGATTATTTATTACTACTGCGGCAAAGAAAGATTCTAGGCTTTTCGTAGCCAGTGGGGGCAGCTTATTTGAGTATCACATCTTTGATCACTATACCAAAAGCTATTACAATAAATCAATCCGGGACATATTCATCAATGATAGCTTAAAAGTAATCTCCACATATTCTGGAATTTATGTGAATGACTCAATTCTTTTAGAAAAACCCGAATATTCAAATGGTCCCCTAACCGTTATCAAAAACTCTTATTATTTGAATAGTGATGCGCTTTTTCAATTTTACCCTACAGATTCAACTTCCTTAATCAGTAGTGCAACAAATGTTTTCGCAGGAAATATTCGAAAAATGGTGGAATGGAAAGGCCAGATTTATTCGCAGAATACCCAATCCATCAATCTCTTATCAGATAATTTCGAGTTAAACCCAATACATAAAGATTACGAATATTTAGACTTAGAGCCAATTCCTGAAGGTTTACTCTTTTCTACTTCGGACGGTAAATTCTTGTTTTTTGATGGAAACCAAGTGATTCAGATTGCAGATTTAGGTGTAAGGATTCGAGATATTTATCCTTCAGAAAACCTAATTTATCTTTCTACTGACGAAGGGGTTTATACAATAGAAAACTTAACTCCTACTACCCTTAAAAAAATTACAGAAACACGATTAAATGTTCATGTTGAGAAAGATAACCTAGGAAACACCTGGATTTCGACTGAAAATGGGCTTTATATTATCAGCAAAGATAATCCGTCCGTCTTACCTCTGATTGAAGGAGTTGAATTTAATAGAGAAGCTTTTTTGTATCATAATGATTACGTTTATGTTGGCGCCGTCGATGGCCTTTATATTTTAAATGCAGTTGAAGTTTCAAAAAGTTACATTCCAGCTGCTATTAATAAATTGGAGCCAAATTCTCCGATTGGGTTAAAAACTTTCCTATTGATAATTGCTTCCTTGTCAATTATTGGGTTTTTGGTTTATTTATTCTTAAGGAATAAAAAATCAGACAATCCAATCTCTGAAGAAGTAAAAGCAAATCGCATTAACCTTCAACTTTTAGAAGAATTAATTATTGAAAACAAATTAAATTCAGTGGAAGCAATAGCAAGTCAATTGGAAACAAACACTGTTCAATTGAACAGGAATTTCAGAGAGTTTAATATTACCCCAGGAAAATTTTTAAAAAAGGTAAAATTAAACCATGCCAAACAGATATTAAAAGAAGGCAAGAGTTTAGAAGAAGTAGCAGGTCAAATTGGTTATTCAGTAAGATTTCTTAAAAATGAATTAGAACGATAATTAAGACTCTTCAAAGACTTCTGTCACTCGTAAAATGAAAAAAGATCATTATTTACTAGAGATTTATTAGATTCCTTTACAATCAAAAGAAATTAATGAAATCAAATATGGACGTCAGAAATAACCCTTCTTCTGAAGCATATAATTACACTTTTAGATTGCAACAATCTACCGCCCTCAAATGGAGAGTTTCAACCTTAAAAGAGCGGACTGAGAGAATTTCCAGAATTCAAAAATGGATTAATAATAATATCCCCAGAATAAGAAAAGCTCTCTTTGAAGACTTCAAAAAGCCTCATCCCGAAACAGATCTTAGTGAAATCTATCCTGTCATTTCAGAAATAAATCATTCTCTCAAGAATTTAAAAAAATGGATGACGCCGAAGAAAGTAGACTCCAGCTTGTCCATGATTGGTACTAAAGGCCTGATTTATTATGAGCCAAAGGGAACTTCATTAATAATCAGTCCGTGGAACTATCCTTTCAATTTAGCTATCGGGCCATTAATTTCCGCTTTGGCAGCGGGGTGTACCGTGATTTTAAAGCCATCTGAATTAACTCCTCATACTTCTGGTTTGATTCAGAATATGATCGATGAACTCTTCGATAAATCAGAAGTAGCCGTAATCCAGGGAGGCGTCGAAACATCCCAAAAATTACTCGAGCTTCCTTTTGACCATATATTTTTCACAGGTAGCCCAAGAGTTGGGAAAATAGTCATGAAAGCAGCATCTGAAAATCTATCTTCCGTTACTCTGGAATTAGGAGGAAAATCTCCGGCAATCGTTCATGAATCTGCAGAATTGAAAGATGCTGCCGAAAAAATCATTTCGGGTAAATTTCTAAACAGCGGACAAACTTGTATTGCGCCTGATTACCTTTTGATACATGAATCCATCAAGGATCATTTTATGATGGAATTGAAAGTGGCGATACAGAAAATGTATGATCGGGATTATAAAGGAATAGAAAACTCAAATGACTTATCCAGAATCATCAATCAAAAAAATCTTGAAAGATTAAGTTACTTATTAGAAGATGCAGTAAAAAAAGGCGCACAGGTTGAATTCGGGGGTTCAATAAATTCAAAAAACTTATATTTAGAACCAACAATATTATCCAATTTGACTGATAAAATGGACATAATGCAAGAAGAGATTTTTGGTCCCATTCTCCCTATTTTGACTTATTCCTCCATTGAGAAAGCTATTGAAATAATAAATTCCAGGCCTAAACCTCTGGCACTCTATTATTTCGGAAAGGAAGATAAAATATCTGGAAAAATACTAAAAGAAACCAGTTCAGGGAATGTAGTAATTAATGATTGTGTGTTGCATTATTTACATCCAAATCTTCCTTTTGGCGGAGTGAATACCAGTGGGATTGGGAAATCACATGGTTATTTTGGATACTTATCTTTTTCTAATGAAAAAGGAGTATTGAAGCAACGTGTCGGGTTTAACAATTCGAGTTTGATAAAGCCCCCTTACGATAAAAAGACTCAAAAAATAATTTCAACTTTAATCAATTGGCTATGACAGGCAAAGTTTTTAAACTTCGTTTTTTCCTTCTTCTCTTCTTATCAATCGGCTTTTATTCTTGCAATAATGAATCCGAAAACCCATCAGTCGAACTTGAGGCCATTGATATTCTTAATGAATCCTACGGGCCAGAAGCCGACAATAGAATGGACGTCTTATTACCAGCTGGAAGATCTACCTCAAAGACTCCACTCTTTGTATATATTCATGGAGGAGGATGGACTAGCGGTGATAAAAGTGAAATCTCAGCTTTTAGATCTCTCGTTGAAAATTCCTTTCCAGATTACGCAATAATTTCTTTGAACTATAGTCTACTTAATTTAGACACCGGCTTTGGTCAGTTTCCAGCTCAAGAAAATGATATCATTGACGCAATTAACTACATCGTTTCGAAGTCGGATGATTGGGATGTTTCCAATGAAATAATTTTGGCAGGAGCAAGTGCAGGAGGCCATTTGGCGTTATTGCATAGTTATAAACATCAAGAAATAGGGGATATCAAAGCTGTTTTGGCACTTTTCCCTCCAACAGATTTAGCTTCTCTTTACGATTTTAATCCACTTACTAAACTTGGGCTCCAAATTTTACTTAATGGAACTCCTGAAAGTGATCTTCAAGCATATGAACAATCTAGCCCTACTACTTTCGTAAATCCCAATAGTATTCCAACTGTCTTTTTTCATGGAACAAACGATGACGTAGTTCCTATTGATCAAAGTGAACTATTGGTTGAAAAATTAGAAGGTAATAATGTACCCTATTATTTCGAAGCAATCCAAGGTGAAGGGCATGGATTCAGTATGGGAACTTATGCGATAGTTATCCAAAAAGCAGCGGACTTTATCAATAATGAATTATAAAAAAAACCCCGCAAAAGCGGGGTTACCATATTATTTCAGACTCTTTCGAGTCCCGTAGACTTTGCCATCAATTTGATGGCATTTACTACTTTTTCGGAAGGTTGAAGCTTGATTTGGTCTAGTTGTTCCAAAGTGCTCAGCATCTCTATATATTCTTGCATCAAAGACTCGTCAATATGCAAGGCTTGCACTAATAGCTCTTGTTCATCCTCCGCCATTTCCTGATAAATATATCTTATCAGGTCATTTGGGGTAAATAGTTTTATCATAGGCAACATTAAGGTGTTTCATCTTTTTTCTTAAATGAATCAGCGCATACCGCATTCTTCCCAAAGCAGTATTAATACTTACTCCGGTTTGATCGGCGATCTCTTGAAAACTCAAATCCAGGTAATGCCTCATGACTAATACCTGTTTTTGTGCTTCTGGAAGCTCTTCAATAAGCCGTTTCACTAACTCTACCGTTTCATCTCTCATTTGCCGATCCTCAAAGGTTTCATCGGCAAATCTCAACGAATTGAAAATATTAGACCCATCTTCCATCTGGATCATTGGGTATCTTTTCGATTTCCTAAAATGGTCAATTGCAAGATTATGCGCAATCCTCATCACCCACGGTTGAAACTTTCCTTCCTCGTTATATTTATCCGAGTTTAGAGTTTTCACTACTTTAATAAATACCTCCTGCAACAAATCTTCAGCAATTGACTGATCCTTAACGATCAGAAATATTGTGGTATGTAACTTACTTTGGTATCTATCTACCAAGAGATCAAAGGCAGCTTCATTTCCACTTCTATACTGAGCTATCAACTCACTGTCTTTAGGTCCTATTTTCTTACTCATCTTCAGTTGGTTTATGAACAACGTAGAAGTCTATACCATAGTATTTATTAAGTGTGAAACAATATCAAAGAATTTAAAAATATGATATCAAAAACTTCTCTGCAAAGTTTTATATCAATTTTGTTGCTATAAATTATAGAAATTAACGAAACAAAATATCCTTTTGCAAAAACCACAAAAGACATATTAATATTTAAAACGTTAATGAATTTTGAAATCAGAAAGAACCAATGACCATGCCAAAAAATGTTAATTATTGGTAGAGATATATACTAAATTCCACTTGAGTAGTCGGGAGTTTTACGGTCCTTTGATTACCTTCGTGCAATTGATACTTTAAAAATTAGAAGATGGAACTTAGCGGAAAGATTACACAAATAATGCCTGAAGTCGGTGGCAATTCAAAAAATGGAAATGCCTGGAGAAAACAGGAATATATTTTAGAAACTGGAGGAAATTATCCTAAAAAAGTTTGCCTTTCAATTTGGGGGGATAAAATAGATCAGTTTGCTATCCAAATGGGCGAGCAGGTGACGTTGGGAGTGGACTTGGAAAGTCGAGAATACAATGGGAGATGGTACACGGATGTGAAAGCCTATAAAGTAGACCGAACCGGATCTGAAAACAGTTCTCCATCGCCAAATTCAATGCCTGAAGTAAGCAGTTTTCATTCGGATAATGAAGAAGACACCTTGCCGTTTTAATTAACAGATTCTAAGATGTGGGATGATTTTGATGAGGATTCGGACTGGGAAGAAGGGGATGAAGAAAGCTTCGAAAACCAACAAGACAGAGTTTACAAACATCCATTAATGCGCAAAGCAAAAGACATTATTGGACTAACCCATGCTTTAGTTGGAAGTCTTGACGAGGCAAGAAAGGAATTGTATGGTGGATTGATGATGAAAGATGCCAGAGTGATGAGAACGGAATTCGCAAAAGCAGAAGCTTTGGAGGATTATGTCGCAAAAATGGAAAATGCCACCATCATGAAAGTTCATGCGAAAAGCCTGAGGGCAATGACCTTTCAACTAGGCGTAGAATCTACACATGCTGAAGAACACCTTCAATTGTTGAGAGATGCAATAGAAGAATACCGGAAACTATTTATTGAATGGGTCCAAGGTTTTGACCCCAGTAAAAAAAGGGATGATGGTTGGGGGATTTTTACAGACTAAAAATTTCCGCCACCAAAATTAAATCCCATCCAAGCACCTAGGAACATTAAAAGCAAAGTTATTGCAATCAATAGGATCAGGATATTTAAAGGGATTTCCCATTTCTCCCCTCCCACTGTAAATCTAATAGGTTTCTTCCAATCCATTTGAATAGTAATGCGACCTGGAGTCGCATTTTTTATTTCTTTAAAATCTCTTTCCAGCCCTTCTCCTCAAGTTGAGCTGCCGAAGCTTCCACTTTTTCTCTGAGTGCTGCCTTGAACTTATCCATTCTTTCGGCTACTTCTAAATCAAAAGATCCAACAATAGAAGCCGCCAAAATCCCTGCATTTTTGCCACCATTTAAAGCAACAGTCGCAACTGGAATACCTGAAGGCATTTGGAGTATGGATAAAATACTATCCCATCCGTCTATAGAATTGGAGCTCAAAATAGGTACTCCGACAACAGGTAAACTTGTCAAGGATGCGACCATTCCAGGCAAATGGGCTGCTCCACCAGCTCCTGCAACAATTACTTTTAATCCCCTTGACCTCGCTGATTCTGCGTAATCAATCATTCTTTGTGGCGTTCTATGAGCAGAGACCACTGTTAGTTCGTACTCAACACCTATTTCTTCTAAAAATTGAGCCGCCTCTGCCATGATTGGCAAATCAGATTGGCTTCCCATGATAATCCCTACAGATGGCTTCATTAGATGGATTTGATTTTTATTAGATTCTTTATTTTCATGGCTTTAGCTTTTAACTTAGAGACGTCTTCGTCTAATACCGTAACATGTCCCATTTTTCGGAAAGGCTTTGTCAATTTTTTCCCATACAAATGGATGTAAACCCCTTTTTCTGCTAAAGCAATCTCTTTACCTTCTACCACAGCAGGTCCAGTGAATCCTTCTTCACCGAGCAAATTGATCATTGCGGCAGGACATCTTAACTCCGGATTACCCAAGGGCCAATTCATGACAGATCTCAAATGCTGCTCAAACTGAGAAGTGAAATTTGCCTCAATCGTGTGATGTCCGCTATTGTGTGGTCTTGGAGCAATTTCATTCACTAAAACATCTCCTTCTTTGGTTACAAACATTTCAACTGCTAAAATGCCAATCATCCCCAATTTCAAAATAACATCTTTAGCGATCTCTTTGGCTTTTTCTTCTATTTCATTTGAAATTTCTGCGGGAGCAAAAAGAAACTCAACCAAATTAGCCGTAGGATGAAAAGCGCATTCTACAGGCGGATAAACGATCAAATCACCTGCTTCATTTCTTGCTACAGTAACTGCAATCTCTTTATCAAAATCGATCAGTTTCTCTAATAAACCAGGAGCATCAAAAGCATTCTCAAGATCCTGCTCCGTTCTTAAAATCTGAACTCCTCTTCCATCATACCCTTCTTTGCCCAATTTATTCACTGCAGGAAGAAAGCTTTTATTGTGGATAACTTCAGATTTGTCTGCAGTTAAAATAAACTCGGCAGTGGGAATATCATGTTGTTGATAAAACTGCTTTTGTTCTCTCTTATCCTGGATAAGCCTAAGAATCTCAGGCTGTGGATAAACTTGCTTTCCTTCCGATTGAAGTTTTATAAGAGCCTCTGTGTTAACGCTTTCAATCTCCACCGTGATAACATCACAATCCTTTCCAAAAGCATAAACCGTATCAAAATCCTTTAATGAACCTATCGAAAAATTCTTGCAAAAATCCTTGCATGGAGCGTTTGGATCTGGATCCAAAATGTGGATATCTTGATTGTAATTAATTGCGGATTGGATAAGCATCCTGCCTAACTGTCCTCCTCCGAGAACTCCTAATACGGGTGATTGAGATTGTTGAGCCATAGCAAAATTTGAATCACGAAAATACGAGAATCTGAGGGAAGGAAAAAACCTTTATTAATCTTGAAATTTTATTCCCATCAACTCCATTAATTTATGTGCATTAAAACTAGGGCAAGGTCCCTGCTTTAATTTATAGTCAAAATTGATCGTATTGTCTAAAACCTCAGAATGAAAACTTCTATTTTTTACCCCTTCAATTTTCCCCTCCAAAGAAGAAAGTTCAATATCATGTGTACTCACGATACCAAAAGCAGCTGTCTTGGAAACTTGCTTTACCAATGCTTCACTGCCAGCAATTCGATCCTCCGTATTCGTTCCTTTCAATATCTCGTCTAAAAGAAAAAGGATTTTTTCACCTTTCTCCAAACGCTCAATTAAATTATGAATCCTTCTCAACTCAGCATAAAACGAACTGACGCTTTCTCCCAAATTATCCGTATTCCTCATACTGGTATATAGTTGGAAATCACCCATTGTAAATTCCTTTGCAAATGGCTTCAAACCTATGTTTGCCAACACACAATTGATTCCTAGAGTACGCATAAAAGTGGTTTTCCCGCTCATGTTTGCACCCGTCAACAAAATGAATTTATACGAGTCACCTAAATGAAAATCATTCGGGATGGCTTTCTCTGGATGTAATAATGGATGCGCTATTTCTGTACCTGCTACTATTGACTCTGATGACCAGCTGATTTTACTTTTTGCTCCAACTTCTTTTTCAAAAGTCCCAAGAGAGACCATAATTTCCCAATCTTCCAACAATTCAGGAATTTTGGAAATTTCTTCTCCATGCTTATTTATCCACATTTGAAGTTTCCGAGCCAACAATAAATCTGTCCATAAAAGTAAGTTTACCGGGATGTAAAGAAGATTCAGCCTATTATCAATCCATAATCCAAGCCTATCAAGTTGTTGAAAAAGTTGGGAAGCGCTTTCTTTTTCAGTCAAAATCAACTGGTGCTTTTCTTTCAAAAGTGGTGAAGTGAATTTCGTCTTTTCAAGTTCATATAACCAATTGAAATATGCCTTCAATTGCATTCTCGATGGCAGTTTATCTGAAGCTTCCTTTAAATTTTTGAAAACAAATCCCAGCGGGATTAATCCAAGCAAAATCCAAACACCTAAAAGAGCAGTGGGAATAATGCCAACACTTACTAAAACGACAAGTATCAATCCGAAAACCGGGCCTAATACACTGAACAAGGATATCAAAACTGGAACCTTTTTTCTTTTACTTAGTAATTTTTGCCAGTTGGTTGTGGACTTTTCTTCAGAATAATAGGCAATTCCGATACTTTCCATTGCATCCAGAAAGGACCGATTCTCAGAAAGCTCCGAACTAGCTTCTTGATATTGCTTTGCTTTTTCTTGATCAAAAGAGGATTTCATAAAGTCCGCCAATTTTATTTTAGCTCCTTTAGAAACTGTATGATTTAAAAGCTGAAAAAGTGAATGGTCTCCGAATAAATCCAAATCATTTGCAAAAGGATGGCTTTTATCTTGAAATTCACTTCCATTTTCGATTCCATCTAGTTCTCGTGACTTTCTCTTTTCTTCCTTTTTCAACATCCCTACCAACGCAGTATAGATTGCTTCCTGATCTTTTAGAAAATTATAATTCTGGATAGAAAGAATGAAAAATCCGATTAAAAAAAGAAAAGGAATGATCCAAAAAAAAGTTTGCGAAATAGTCAGGACACCTGTTATTCCTATCCCAATAAATAAGAGTAACCTTAAAAAAGATAGACTTCCTGCTTTTTTCTTTACTGCAGCAATTTTCCCGGAGAGATATTCCGTACCAAAATCATATTCCTTCATGCCCAAAGATAGCATTTCAGCCCAATCGTCAATAAGGGAATTTTCATCCGTCTGGTTTTTCAAACTCTCTCATTTCCAAAACGTATTTATTATATTAATTGAGTGAATTTCATTTTAAGCAATCCAATGAAAAAATCTAAAGAAAGTAAACCAAAAGATAAAGCTAAAACCGAGTCTTATGCGGAAGAATGGGAGATCGGGCAAGGAATGGGAATCTTCCCCAAAGACATTCCATTTACCCAAAACATTGGTTGTGTCGGAGGAAAAAGTAAAGTTTCAAAAATCAAAAACTCAGATTCTCAAGATAAAAAAGAAACGTAAGTTCAATTAACTGGTGAATTCTTTTTTTTGCCGATAGAGTGAATTCAATTTCTAATTAAACTAGGCACGATTTTTAAAGTCTAATGAAATGATTTCATTTTTCATTCTAAACCTAAACACTATGCACCGTTTCATTAAATCCCCCTCCCTCCTTCTTTTTGCTTTAATCGCCTTCATTGGATTTTCTTGTAATTCAGATAATAACGATGATCCATTAGTTGCTGATACTTCCATCGCTGTAGATGTCTCAGAAGTCAATAAAAAATTTGAAGATTTGGACAATTTAACTTTAGCGATTCTGGAAGATTCTGGATTAGGAGCAAGGAAAACTGAAACAACTGCTCCCGATTTTTGTGCAACAACTGAATTCACAATGGATGAAGCCACTAAAACCATTGTAATAGATTTTGGTGATGGTTGCGTCAGCCCAAAAGGAGTGTCAAGAAAAGGAAAAATCATTTTAAAATATTCTGGTAATTTGCTCATACCTGGCTCTAACATCGTGTCGACCTTTGACGGATATGAAGTGAATGGATTTAAAGTAGAAGGTACCAGAACTTTGACAAACATAGGACTCGACATTTTCTCTAGTACAATAACGGTAGCAGTAAAAATCGAAAACGGAAAAATCACCTGGCCAGAAGGTGGATTTGTCACTCTGAACTCAAATGAGGTAAGGGTTGTGACGTTAGGCAATACGGGCTATGAAGCCTCCATTTCCGGTACTGCCAGTGGAAACGGAAGAGATGGCAGTAGTTATACTGCAACAATTATCGAAGAGTTGGAATTAACTCAGAGCTGTATAGAATCCGGAGTATATATTCCAATTAGTGGATTGATTGAGTTCAACTACAAAGGAGTAAAAATGACTTTGGATTATGGAACGGGAGCTTGCGACAAAACAGCAACTATTACTTATCCTGGAGGGGTTAAAGAAATCACATTTGATTAAAAATATTTCATTTTCTTAAAAACGGCTATCTTTCGAGATAGCTTTTTTTATTTCATGGAAAAGAAAAAAATCTCGGGTCACGATCATATCCGATACAATAGACCTCAAATTTCAACTGAAGAAATGCTTGAAAAGTCTCAAGCCTTCTTCGAGCAAATGGATCAAAGAAGAACAGTAAGAGAATTCGATACCCGACCCATTCCTATTGAAATTCTTGAAAATATCATCAAAACCGCCAGTACTGCTCCATCAGGGGCCCACAAACAACCATGGACTTTCTGTCTTATTTCTGATCCTGAGATCAAAAAGAAAATAAGAGAAGCGGCAGAGGAGGAAGAAAAAATAAGCTATTCTGGCAGAATGAGCGAAACCTGGAAAGCCGATTTAAAACCCTTGGGTACAAATTGGGAAAAACCTTTTCTTGAAGATGCTCCCTATTTGATTGTCGTATTCAAGCAGTCTTATGGAATGGAAAATGGCGAAAAAGTCCAACATTATTATGTGAGTGAGTCGGTAGGAATTGCCTGTGGTTTTTTAATTGCTGCAATTCATCAAGCCGGCCTAGTGGCAGTAACTCATACTCCAAGTCCCATGAATTTTTTGAGTCAAATCCTTAAAAGACCTTCTCACGAAAAACCATTTCTATTGGTTCCGGTAGGTTATCCAAAGGAAGAAACCTATGTACCAGATATTCAAAGAAAAGATTTAAACGACATTCTCATTAAGTACTAAAAAAGGCGATCAAAATGATCGCCTTTTTTTCTTAATCGACAAGAGCCCGAACCTCTCTTTGTGGGAAAGGTATTGAAATATCATGCTTATCAAAGGCTTCCTTAATTGCCTCCATATTATCAAAATACACTGGCCAGAGTGTTTCTGCATTTGTCCAAACACGAATAACCAAGTCCAAGGAGCTATCACCAAATCCATTTAGAAACACTACCGGTTCCGGATCTTGATGAATTCTTTCGTCGTTTTTAAAAACTTCCATTGCCACTTCTCTCACATGCTTGATATCAGATGAATAAGCCACTCCAACAGCAAAATCTACCCTTCTAACAGGTTGTGTACTCATATTTACCACATCTGAATTTGCCAGGGCACCATTTGGAATAATAATTTCCTTTTTATCAAAAGTGGCCATATGGGTATATAAAATATCTATTCGTAGTACCGAACCTGTATGCCCTTGGGCGGTCACCACATCCCCAACCTTAAAAGGTTTGAATAAAAGAATGAGAACTCCACCAGCAAAATTGGAAAGAGAACCCTGCAATGCTAAACCAATTGCCAAACCAGCTGCACCCAAAATTGCCACGAAAGAAGTAACAGGCACACCCAAAATATTGGCAATTCCAACACCTAGAGAAACATAAAGAAGTGCTTTAACTAAACCAATTAAAAATTCATTTAGCGAGGGATTATCGTCCCGCTTTTCTAAAAGTTTCCTAAAACCTTTAATCAACTTATTGATCAAAAATTTACCAATGAGATAAAATAATAAAGCATAAATGAGGGAGGGCACAATTTTTCCTGCCAACTCAATTGCTTGTTGCCAAAGTGCTGAGATTGTTTCTTGTGATAATTCCATAATAAAATTGTGGTTGATGAATTACTAAAATAAAATATTGACTTGCCAGCGAAAAGCCCAGTGCCAACTAATTCTAAAATCCGTTATATCAGCCTTGTGTAAGATGTTTTCCCAATCTTGCCTAGAAAAACTTCTCAAGACCGACAAAGATGCGTCATTCTGTACCATCGCTGACTTACTAAACATACTTGTCAGAAATTTTATACTATAAAAAGCAAACCAATGTCGATGAAGATCATTGATAACAATTCCCAAACGCGATTTAGCTTTGAGAGACTTTAATAGCCCTGCTAGTTCGCTATCTGTAAAATGATGTGTAAAGAGCGTGCAAGTGGAAATGTCCACTTTTTCTTCTGAAAAGTCAGGTTCGAAAACGTTCTGAACTTTCAGGTCAACTTTTGATAAATCTAACAACCTAACTGAAGCAAGATCAATAATGTTTCTGTTAGCGTCTATCCCTATAAAATTAACTTGTTTTTTTTGATTTTTTGCCCATTTATCCATTACCCGAATCATATCTCCGCCTCCACAACCTATATCTGCTACCAAGTAAGAATCTTTTGGATACTTTTTGAAAATTTTTGAAAGCCCGTTTGTGGTCACATAATTTCCTCCAAGCCATTTGTTTATTGTTTTTAGCTCTCGTAAAGTCTGAGTTAATTCTTCACCAGAACAGTCGAGATCATCCATCAACTCTTTTTCTGTACTTCTGATAGAGAATTTCCCCATTATTTTTCCAGATGAAGAGTTTCTAAGGTTAATCCGGGACCAAAGCCAAGAGACAAAATATCTCCTGATACAGAAGGATCATTCAGCATTCTTTCCAAAACAAAAAGGATCGTTGCTGACGACATATTTCCGAAGTTTCTAAGTACTTCCAAGGCATGAAAATTGACTTTTGGGGCTAGCCCAAAAGCTTCCTGGACTTTTGTGAGAATCTGCTTTCCACCTGGATGAATGGCAAAATTCTGGATTTTTGAAATCTGAAATTTCTTTTCAAATAACTCTATCAATTGATGGATTCCTTGATCCAATAAAGAGGGGATATATTTACTGAGCTTCATTTCAAACCCGAAATCACCAATTTCCCAAGCCATGTCTTTTTCCCCCTCACGGATGACCTGGCTCATATATGATTTTATTTTTAGTCCCTGATCAGAATTTTTTATCAATGCTGCTGCAGCGCCATCCCCAAAAAGGGAATTTGCCAAAATATTATCTTCTACATATTCCTTTTGAAAATGCAAGGTGCATAACTCTACAGAAACTAATAAAACATTCGCCTTAGGCTCAGCTTTCAGGATTTTATCAGATAATTTTATTCCTGTGAAAGCTGCATAGCAACCCATAAAATGAATACAATACCTCTCAACGGAATCTCCTAAACCCAATAAATTCATCAATTCAAGCTCTACTCCCGGAGCTACCATCCCCGTACAAGAAACTAAAATGAGATGTGTTATTTCAGATGCCTCGACGGAAGATTTACTCAAACATTCTTTTGAAGCTTCCAAAGCTAATTGAGGAGCAGTTTTTGTAAAAATCCCCATTCTAGATTTAGTTCTTGGAAATGGGGTCAATTCATTATTGTTGGGAAAAAAAGTAAAATCACTCGGATCCGTTTTCTCAAAATCCATTAAAACACTATGCCTAGTATCAATCCCGGATTTTCTATATAAATACCGCAACTTTCTTGCTTCTAACTCATCGAGTTGATGAGCAAATTTCATAAAGCCTGCAATGGAAGCTTGTTTAATCGGCAAACCCGGATTGGCAAGACCAATGCTTATGATACTCGAATTCATAGGATCAAGTTAAAGGATATTTTCTAAATTGAAGGTTACCAATACAACCTTACCGAAAAGATAAAGTTATGGAAGTAATTAGAACTACGATATGATCACTGTTTCAAGTTTAAGACATCTTAGAATTCCCTTTTCTTTATTCTTGATGCCAGTTTTCTTTTTTGCATTAGCTTTGACACCCAATCTTGATGAATCTAGAATTCTTTGGATTTT
The DNA here is from genome assembly GCA_965659625.1 of uncultured Algoriphagus sp. GTDB lineage: Bacteria > Bacteroidota > Bacteroidia > Cytophagales > Cyclobacteriaceae > Algoriphagus. The sequence goes on from CBFHWO010000001.1 coordinate 28,223, forward strand.
TCTTGCACTTCACCTTTTCCTTTATCCATCTAGCAACAGCTTTAATAGCTTTTATGATCGTGATGAAGGGAGCATTGGCGGAATGAAAACTCCTCCAAAAGTCACTCCTGATTTGTTTTGGCTATCCATGATTTTCTTAGGAATTGCTTTACTGATTGGTTTTCAGATCAGTTGGGAGTTTGGAACTATGGTTTTGGTGTATGCCTTGGTAAGTATGGCTTATAGCCATCCAAAAATCCGAATAAAAAAATATCCCTGGGGAAGTTGGTTCATTGCCGGGTTTTTTCAAGGTTACTTCACGTTTGCGATGGCCTATGCGGGCTTGGGCAATCTGGACTGGTCGACTTTTCTAAAGCCGCATGTGGTCATTCCTGGAATGCTTACCAGTTTGATGCTTTGGGGATCCTATCCGTTAACCCAAGTTTATCAACATCAGGAAGATTCCAAACGAGGTGATCAGACTTTAAGTCTAAAGCTAGGTATCCGAGGGACTTTTTACTTTGCCAACCTTTTCTTTATCCTCACTGGAGTTGCCTTTGCTTGGTATTTTATTGACAAAAATCAGATGGATATCTTATGGGTTTATCTAGCAGCAATGGCTCCTATCATTCTTTACTTCTTGATCTGGTTTAGTTTTATCAGAACAAATCCCGAAAAATATGCTTCTTACAGTTGGGCCATGGGAATGAATGTTATTTCTGCACTGTTTCTGAATGCGTTCTTCATCTATTATTTTTTCGAAAACACGCAGATTTTGCAAGTTTTTGAATTTTAAAATGGCCTTCCATGTGTGTTTTTGAGGATTAAATTTGCTAGGCTCGGAAAGTTTTTGATCATCTTGCCAGCTAGGACAGAACTCTTATTTGTTCCAAAAAGTAATTGGGTTTTTCTACCTACCCAGAGTCGCCTTTGGAATAGCTTCTTCCATTCTTTCTCATACATGTGCTCTATTTCAATTCTCTTTTTTCCTGACAAAATAGTCTCTGCAGCAATCTTCCCAGATTGAATTGCCATTGCCATTCCATTTCCACAAAGTGGTGTGATCAAACCTGCTGCATCTCCTGCCATGATCACATGGTTTTCCACAGGATTTTTCGGTTCAAAGTTGATTTCATTGATCACCTCAGGTTTATCCAGCAGAAATTCACTTTCTGAAAATAATCTCCTTATAAACGGATTCTTCCACAATACTTGCCTTTCCATTTCCTCAATAGATCCAAAAGTCCGAAGCTGATCCCGACTACCCAAATAGCAAATATTAAACTTATCATCTTCAATTGCATTGATCCCACAATACCCTCCCTCAAAATTGTGAAGCGCTACAGTATCTCTAGATTCATTGGTCTTTACATGGTATTTCACTCCGATGAATGGACTTCTTTTTTCAATAAATGGCCTATTCAGGACTTTATCCAGTTTTGATCTTTTCCCAAATGCCCCAATGACATAATCAGCCGAAAGTGTGGATCCATCGGAAAGTTCAATTTGAAAAACATCCTCACTTTCTCTAAAATTGATATCAAAAACCTGAATTCCAGTTCTGATTTCAGCCCCTACATTTTTTGCTCTTTGAAACAAAAAATGATCAAATTCATATCGGCTAATACCGAATCCTCCCAAGTCCAATGGAAGCGTCATAGAATTCCCTAACGTATCAGAAAAGAGGAAATTTTTGATTTGAGGAAGTACCCATTTTGAGGGAATCAATCCTTCCCTCAATAAAAAGTCTTGAGCTTCATTGGAAATATATTCCCCACAAACTCTATGAAAGGGATAGCTCTTTTTTTCGATCAAAATTACCGAATGACCGTTTTTGGCCAGCAAATAGGCTGATACCAAGCCTGCAAGCCCTCCTCCTACAATCACAATTGATAAATTATTACCCACTTGATTACCTTTAATTTTAGGATTAAACCGTTTATCAAATTTTAAGTTTTCACAATCAACCAAAAGTGAAAATGAAGGTTATTTTTGACGGCTATTGAAAGCTTAAACTAATGAAAAATATGCAACCCAAATTACTACGGAGATTTACTTTGCTGCTTTGCATCTTAGGAGTCTTTATGCATGCGGAGGATTCTTTTGCACAAAAGAAGAAAAAGAAAAACTCTAAAGATGCTCCTGCAGTAACTACTGCACCAGCCAAACCAGCAAACGGAGGTCCAAAAAATGGACCAAAGCCATACTCTGAGGTGATCACGAAAGATGCGAAATCTAAAGATGGTCTTTTCAAAGTGCACCAGATCGAGGATAAATATTACTATGAGATTCCTGAGTCCATGTTTGGGAAAGACATGCTCATGGTCACTACGATCGCAAAAACCGCTGACGGCATCGGATACGGTGGAGAGCGTACCAACACGCTGATGCTCAGATGGGAGAAAAATGAAAATGATGTGTTATTGAAAGTTGTTTCTGTCAATAATTTCGCAGCAGATTCCTTACCTATTTCCATGGCGGTGAAAAACTCCAACTTGGAACCGATCCTTCAGAAATTTGACGTTAAATCTAAATCTACTGATTCCACTGGCGTAGTAATCGAAGCTACCGATCTTTTCAATAAAGATGTTCAAGCTTTGGGTCTCCCAAGAAACAGAAGAACAGGTTTCAAAGTATCTAGATTAGATACAGAAAGGTCTTATATAAATTCAGTTCATACCTATCCGATCAATATTGAAGCTCGCTATACATTAACTTATGCTGCTGCGGAACCACCATCAAACAGCTCAACTGGCTTGATTACTTTGGAAATGAACTCATCTATGATTTTACTTCCTGAAGATCCGATGATGCAAAGATTAGGAGATAGAAGAGTAGGTTGGTTTAGCAGATCCATTGTGGACTATGGATCAGATGCACAGAAAGCTTCAAACAGAACTTTCTTGGACAGATGGAGACTGGAAGTGAAAGACGAAGACGTTGAGAAATTCAAAAGAGGTGAGCTCGTTGAGCCTAAAAAGCAGATCGTTTATTACATAGATCCAGCAACACCAGAAAAATGGGTTCCTTATCTGATCGCAGGTGTAGAAGATTGGCAAGCAGCTTTTGAAGAGGCAGGTTTCAAAAATGCCATCATCGCTAAAAGGGCTCCGAGTAAAGAAGAAGACCCAGATTGGAGTCCTGAAGATGCTCGCTACTCTGTAATTAGATATTTCGCTTCCGACATTCAAAATGCGTACGGACCTCACGTTTCTGATCCAAGAACAGGTGAAATCTTAGAATCTGATATCGGGTGGTACCACAACGTGATGAACCTTTTAAGAAACTGGTTCTTTATCCAAACTGCAGCTATCAACCCAGATGCTAGAAGCGTACAATTCAAAGACGAAGTAATGGGCAGATTGATCCGATTTGTTTCCTCACACGAAGTTGGACACACGTTGGGTCTTCCACACAATTTTGCTTCTTCTCAAGCTTATCCGGTAGAAAAACTGAGAGATGCTGCCTTTACAAAAGAAATGGGAACAGCTCCTTCTATTATGGATTATGCAAGATTCAACTATATCGCCCAGCCTGGGGATGAGGGTGTAAGTCTAATGCCGAATGTGGGCCCATACGATAAATATGCAATCGCTTGGGGTTATAGACCAATCCTTGATGCGACAACTCCAGAAGAAGAACAATTGACCCTAGACAAATGGATCACTTCTAAGAACGGTGACCCAGTTTACAGATATGGTAGACAGGGAAACAGCTATGATCCAACAGCTCAATCTGAAGATTTGGGCGATAACTCCATGAAAGCTTCAGAATATGGTATTGCTAACCTGAAAAGAATTGTTCCAAATCTTGATGAGTGGACTACAGAAGGAGGAAAACCTTTCAAAGATTATGATGATCTGGAAGAAATGTATGGTCAAGTAGTCACTCAGTTTAATCGCTACATGGGACACGTAAGAACCAATGTGGGTGGTGTGGCTGAAGTTTACAAATCATCTGGCCAAAATGAGTCAGTTTACATTCATACTCCTAAAGAAGTTCAAATGTCTGCTGTAGACTTTTTGAATAAAGAATTGTTTGCAAGTCCAGCTTGGTTAATGGATGATGCAATCTTCTCTAGAATCAATGATTTTGGTGCACTGGAAAGAATCAGAGGTGTTCAGGTCAATACCTTAAATGGAGTTTTGGAATGGGGAAGATTAGGCAGAATCATTGAAAACGAAGCTTTAAATGGTTCAGACGCTTACAAAATGACTCAATTGTTTAGCGATTTGAGAAAAGGTATCTGGACTGAACTTGCCTCTGGCAAGACCATTGATGTACATAGAAGAGCTTTGCAAAGAGCCCATATCGAGCGATTAGAGTTCCTATTGACTGAGGACGAACCTTCTGTTCCTGCAGCCTTTAGAAGATTTGTTGGTACTCAGATCAATGCATCTCAGTCAGATATCCGGCCTGTGGTAAGAGGAGAACTGAAAACGCTTCAAAGACAGGTAAATGCTGCGGTCTCTAGAACATCAGACACTATGTCAAAACTTCATTTAGAAGACTTATCAGCTAGAATAGATGCGATTTTAGATCCAAAGTGATAAGCAACTAGCAAAATTAAGAGGCTCCAAAATGGAGCCTCTTCTGTTTAAAAGGAATTATTTTCTTGTATTTTAGCGTTCTCAAAAAGTAGATGTCAAGTCCCCATTCCATATTGCAAAGCCATAAACTGCGAATAACTGATTGCAGACTGGAAATCATTCGTGAATTTTTGAATAAGCAAGTGGCTTTGGCACATTCCGATCTGGAAGATAGCCTTGATAATCAATTTGACAGAGTAACCATTTACCGCACTTTAAAAACTTTTGTAGATAAAGATGTAATTCACAAAGTGCTAGATGATAGTGGCGGAGCGAAATACGCGCTTTGTTCCCATGAAGAACACGAAGAACATAGCCATGAGCATGTACACTTCAAATGCGAAATATGTGGTGAGACCACCTGCCTAGAATCAATTACGCTGCCATCAATAAAACTTCCTAGCGGATTTCAGAAAAAAGAAATGAGTCTTTTGGTGCAGGGAATCTGCGAAAAATGCCATTAATACTCCACCGGCTCAGGCCTTGAGTTTCTTGGCACATCTGAAGGCCAGATCACACCAGGAGGCAAATCTATTTTTGGTGGAGTTAAATTTTCCACTCCTCCATCTCCATCATCTCCGTTCCGGTCTCGCTTATTCAGGGAGTTGCGAGTCAGGGTGGCTACGAAATATATCAAAATCACATAAGCCAACCCACAGAGCACCAGATCAATTACTAAACTACTCATGACTAAAAATTTTATTTAAGATAAACCAATACACTTTTTAAATCAATGCCTTTTGCAAAATGTTTCTTAGAAATCATGATTTTATGAATTTAATCGACTTGTATAATCCCTCGGATACTAGGATATTTGCGCACTGAAACTAAAAGTGATGATAGTAAAGACAAAAAAATACCAACTGGAAACAGGAACATATATAAAAATGGGATTAGTCAGCATTCTCAAAGAGCAATGGTGGGTAATACTGATAGCATTGGCCATCATGTGTGGTTATTTCTGGATTGCTTCGATCTGGTGGATTATTGGAGCCTTGATTGCCTACGGATTGTATGTATTGTTTTGGGCGATTCAGTTTACAGGAGTGACACAGATGGAACAAAACAAGACCATCTTCGAAAAACTGGCCTATGAAATTGACAGCCGTCAGATTCTCATGAAAATCAATACCCGACAGGGGATGCCTGTTCAGTGGAATATGATTAAAAAGGCAGAAATAAGAAAAGACGCTTATGTTCTTTACCTATCAAAAGCCCAGTTTATCCATTTGCCTTTTAGAATTTTCAATTCGGATAATGAAAGAAAGTTTTTGGAGACTATTTTGAAAAGAAAAGAATTGATTAAATAACTTTCAACAAAGAGAATATAAAGCCTCCTGGAATCAGGAGGCTTTTTGTATTAATAGTCCTCTTATTTAATAACCTCTTCCCCAAAAACCATGGCCTCCTACTAATTAATTGGATTTATAACAGCGTATAGGAGTAGTTCTATCATAGTTGATCCAAAGTTGAAAAAATTCAGAAATCAACAGGATATGAAATTGATTAAGATATTATATAGTCAAGTTTTGGTTCAGAGGAAATTTTATATTGAGTATTAATTTTTATCGCTCTTTCTTGATTCTTGGGAATATCCATTATAAAAAGTGGCGTAGTCAAACCACTTTCACAAAATCCAATTTTCTCATTTTTATAAACTTGTATTTCTGTAATGATTACAATATTCCCAAACTCCTTCAACTTCTCTGCTTCAATAATGGTTTGATTTTTAGTGAATGAAATATTTCCAGGTGTATATTTCTTTGGGAAATTGGAATCAACCATTGATTCTCTACTAACTTCAAATACTTTCATTTCTTTATGAAAATCCTTTTCCTGAAGTTCTTCCATTGGAACCCCTGCTCTTTTCAGACCTATGTATAAATCTATTTTCTCTGGTATAAATATGCTGCGATTTTTTACCTGACTCATCAAGTTTAAAAAAATTGGAACTTGTTGTTCTTTAGCCAGTGCACTTTGCATTGTTTCGCTAATAATTATATCCGGTTCATTATTTGAGTCAATTTGATATTTGGTAGCATCCTTATTTAATAACGTAATATTAAAATCTTCCAACCCTAATTTGGAAATTACATTTTCCAAAATTTTGAAACTAAATGGGTTTATCTCCAATAAGGTATACTTTATTTCTTCTTTTGAGAATCTAACTATAATGGGAAGTATCAGTGTCGCAAAAGGGCCTGTTCCTGCATATAAAATATGGATCGGTTTCTTATTGATAATTTTGACTTCAACAGCCTTATTTATACCCCGAATAAATTGTCTTGTTCGAATCAAGTCATCAAGGCAAAGAGATGCCCAATAGGTGCCAAGAGCTTCCCCATTATCACATTTAATATTATCTCTTCCTTCTTCTCCATCCATATTTTTTCCGCAAAGCTCAACTAAAATGGCCTTATATTCTTTGGACGCTTCTGATAACTTTGAATAGTCAAGATGGTCTTGAAAATACTCTGAGGTAACTCGAATTATTTCTTGATGTATATCCATAATTCATTCTTAAATAATCTTCTCTTTTATAGATATTAAATCTACTCCAACTTCATCGAATTGACGTAAATAGTTCTGTCCAATTACTTTATTTTCCCAGCCCTAGGCCAGCTTCATAAAAAAATTGATCTTCTTAGCGTCTGAACTAAGGTAGAGGCATTTATTAAAAGAAGAGTTGGTGGTTTGGAATGCACATCAATAAAATAATCCATCAATAGTTTCAATTTGGTAAGAGGCGTTTAGCATAAATCAATAGGACTTAAAAAAACTGCCACAAAAAAAAACCTATCCAAAGATAGGCTTTCAGTCAAAATTGAATCTCTGATTACATAGGAGGCATGATCACGGTATCGATCACATGTACAACGCCGTTGTCAGCTACTATATCTGCTGTAGTTACAGTTGCATTGTTAATCATGGCTTTACCATCCTTCAATGTCACTTTAATAGAACTTCCTTCCACTGTTGTTGCAGTTTGACCATTCTTTAGATCTGTTGACATTACTTTTCCTGGTACAACATGGTAAGTAAGAATTTTCACTAACTGTGCTTTATTTTCTGGTTTTAATAATGTTTCAACAGTCCCGGCAGGCAATTTTGCAAAAGCCTCGTTTGTTGGAGCAAATACCGTAAATGGGCCATCACCTTTCAAAACATCCACCAAATCACCTGCTTTAACAGCGGCTACTAGTGTAGTTAAAAAGTCCTGTGAGATTGCCAAATCCACAATGTCTGCATCGATTTTAGTTTCGTGAACTGAATTTGTTTTTGTAGTAAAAGAAGATGCAACAACCAGCATTGCAAGCATAATTACTGTTCCTAATTTTTTCATAATTGATAATTGTGTTAGTTAGTAATGGTTTATATGCTAATGAACAAGTATTGATTCTAATTGTTTTTCGATTTTTAATTATATCCTATTTTAGATCCTTAATATTGATTAAAATAGCACTTAGGGCTAATCAAGGATATAGGAATTCATAAAAAAGAATATGATTATTCGCAACGATGCCAGAGGCTTTTTTTTCTTTGCCTATCAGGCCAGGAGAAGGATGACTGAAGACCGAAGAGACCAAATCAGGTATTAACCAAATTTTCTAAAGGCTAATATTTTTCTACTGCCAAGAAAGCGGATATACATAAAAAGAATTTTAGATATTTAGGCATGCAAATCAAACTGATCGCTATAGGCAAAACGGATAATAAGGCTATCATTTCCCTTATTGAAGAATATAGCAAGCGATTGAATTTTTATATCAAGTTTGAATTTGAAGTTATCCCCGATCTAAAGAACACCAAATCCTTATCAGAAATACTTCAAAAAGAAAAAGAGGGCGAGTTAATCTTGAAAAAACTGGTTCCTTCCGACGAATTAATTTTGCTTGATGAACGAGGCAAAAGCTATAGTTCTATTGATTTTTCGGTATTTCTCCAAAAAAAAATGAATGGTGGATTAAAGCAATTAGTTTTTGTCATAGGAGGTCCTTATGGTTTTTCCGAGGAGGTTTATTCCCGTGCAAATGGCAAACTTTCCATCTCAAAAATGACTTTTTCACATCAAATGATTCGCCCCTTTTTTATTGAACAGTTGTATCGTGGGTTTACGATCCTTCGAAACGAACCATACCACCACGAGTAATTCAATGTAATCACCTGTATTTGAGCACCTAAAGTAAAAGTATAGGTACTACAACCTTGCTTTTGACAATCCTAAACACGAATTTTAATTACCCCAATGTTAAGTTATTGGTCATTTTTTTTGCTAATGTTATCAAATTGTTAACTTTACATTATTCAGTTAACATAGGCTTCATGCAAGATGAAACATATGATCCTCACATATTTAACTATTCTTGGACTAAGCAGCTTTGCTTTGGCCCAAGAAAAATTATATCCAAATGGTGAGTTATATTTTGAAACTGAACTAGAAGAGTCAATTTGGGAAACGGGCAAATCAGATCCTCTAAAACTTTTTACTGCTGTCCATGCCAATGAAATTCACGAGCAAAAATGGAATGAGCTAGTATTAGAGCTTGATAAAAAAAGGGCTAAAACCAAAAACGACTATAACTTCCTAAGACAGATATTTCAAAAATCACATAACACTTTATTAAAGACCTATGTGAAGCATTCTACTTTTAATGAGATGTTAAAAGTAGGAGAATTTGATTGTGTCAGTGGATCTGCAACCTTGGGAATGTTATTGAATCGATATGGTTATGATTATGACATCGTAGAAACGGATTACCATGTTTTCATTGTAGTCAATGTCAAGGATAAAAATATAATTTTAGAAAGTACCTTGCCAATAGGTGGAATGATCACGAGTCCAACAGATGTTCAAGCCTATTTGGATAGTTATAAGACTGTTGAGTTTGCTCAATTGAGTTCACTAACTCAGAGATTGGGTAATCCCGAAGAAGATTTATCAAATCACTCAATTTTCAGAAAAGTCTCCTTGTTAGAATTGGCTGGCCTTCAATATTACAATGACGCCATCACCCATTTTAATGAGCAATCTTTTGGACTGGCCTCAAAGCAGTTGTCAAAAGCCTTGCTTCTATATGACTCCGAACGAATCAAAAACCTTCGAGAATTATCAATTGAGCAAGCCTATAAAGTTTACGGCTACGACGTAAAATAGACCTTCAGAAAAAACTTTCCATAAATGACAAATGCCCTAAATTTCCTTAGGGCATTTGTTTTTTACATGCTAAAATCCATCAGGGATTTAATGATGATGATGTCCATCTGGACCATGTACATGACCGTGATCAATTTCCTCAGGCTGAGCATCTCTAATTGAAACAATTTTCCCATCAAATTGAAGATCATGTGCTGCTAAAGGAGGGTTAAAGTCCATATGGACACCCAAATAATCGATCTTTGTGATTTCACCTTTGATTTGATTTCCTTTGTCATCTTGCATCGGAATCACAGCTCCAACCCTAAGCATTTCTTTTTGCTTTTTCCCTTCTTGCTTGAAGTTAGCCTTGGGAATAATAGTTTTTCTTTCCTCGTAATAATCTCCGTAAGCATTTTCAAAATCAATAAAAACTGAAAATTCATCTCCTACAGATTTTCCAGCAAGGGCTTCTTCAAATTTTGGGAAAACAGCATCTGTGCCAAAAAGGAACAGGAATGGCTGATTTTCAGGCACATTTTCATAATTTACCAATCCAGATTCCCCATCATCTACCTTGAGCTGATAGGCAATTCCCACTACTTTATTTTTCTCTACAATCATACTTTTGGATTTTATCTGAATAGGTAAGCAACACCTATTTGTCCAACAAAATTCTTTCTATCATAGCCAGGAACAAAATATTGATCTGGCTGATTTTCTAAGAACCACTTATAGTTTAACGTGTTGACGTATTGCATTTTTGCACTGAGAAGTAAATCACCAACTTTCCAATCAGCGACCAAGGAAGGAACTAAATCCACATATTTGTTTCTAAAATCTTTAGAAGCTTCATATCGGTAATAATAAAAATCGTTGTTATAAACGATTCGTTCCATTTGGAATCCTATTCGGTTCATTTCATTTACCCAAGCAAATTCCACAAAAATGACGTTGCTTCCTGGGCCATTTCCGGCGCCAAGCACTTGTCCATTATGAGTATAACCATCTCTCACATGATCGTGGATATACCATGTTTCCAAGTTTCTGATATCCTCTCGGATCGTTTGACCCGTCTGGGTCATTTCGGAACTGATCTGTAAATAATGTCCCTGTTTTTTCAAGCTCATCAGGTGCGAAAAACCAAATGTAAATGCTCTCCCAGACTCTGGCTGAATAATAAAATCTTCTACCCTCCTATTATTTCCGTTGGTCCCATATTCTCCGTAAAACTCAAAATGCCCGGCTGGACTCAACCATCTAAAAAACCCTGAACTGAATTGTTGTCTTTTTTCCCTTGTCGGATCAACAATGTTTTCTGGTCCTTTCCTACCATTAAAAACAGGCATGATATCTCCAAATGTGGAGACATCTTTTCGATACATATGGTTGATAGATCCATAACCAAGAAATAGTCCAGGGACCCATTTCGGTTGATAAGTAAATACCAATCCTGACAGATATCTATTACTCTCCTCTGGCTTAGGAATATAAACCGGGTTTTCCTGAATATTGTAATCTGAGTGAGGAGGCAAAAAACCGCTTGATTTAGGGAATCCAGCAATCATTTGTCCTTCAAAAGAACCTATTTTGGTTTGAATTGGCTTCTTGGTATTCAGTGTAAAGTGAAAAAAGCCTGGGGCATTGTTCCCCAATAACAGTGAGTTTCTTCTTCCGGGCCCCCACCATAGATTTTCTGTAGAAACACCCACAGAAACCTCATCAAAATTATATCTTAAACTTGACTGTCCACCATATACTTTATTAAACCCTGAATCTCCAAACCTCTCTGGCATGTCAATTCTGTTCATGTATTCATAATAAAATAAGATGGTGGCCTGGTGCTCAACGGGAAAGCCGATGTAATCTTTGTTTTGAGCAATTAATATCTCTGGCTGGAATTGAAAACTCAATTTCCCATACTCTGCATAAACTCCAGGGCTTAGAATCGTTTGGATCCCCCGATTAGGTATAAATGCTCCATCATTGACTCCAAAAGCATAAGTAGAATTATACTGAGCTTTAACTACTGCAGGAAGCACCAAAAACTTACCCTTCTGGTCTTCACCAAAATATCTGTGGACTTTGGATAAATCCATATCGACTACCGAGCTGTCCCAATCAAATCCATCCTTTACTCCAAATGCCTCTTTTGGATAAATGGGTCGAATCATAAAGGAAGAGGCGGAATCCACTAAACCCAATAATTGAGCTCTTCTAACATATTGGTCCAAAACCGGCATCCCAATGGGAACTGTTTGACCGAATGAAGCCTCAATTCCAAGGAACACGAACAGTATCCCAAAAAATATGTCTTTTCTCACAAGTTTTTTCATTGGATTAATTAAGTGTGAGTGCTGTAATTTCAATTTTAGAAATAGACCAAGATTCATCACAAACAGGATCCGGAGAATTATTGGCCACTAAATCCGAATTCATATAAATTCTGGCATTTGGATTACTGTGATCTACGATTTTTGAGATGCTATATCTGGTACTGTAATTATTGAATGCCCCAAACAAGCAGAGTCCAGGTAAATTTGTTTGTATCGCACCTGATTTTGGAACATTCTGTCTGAAAAAATTAGCTGGATAAGATTGATAAAGACAATAGGTAGACTCACACGGAGAATTAGAAAAAGTAGTTCTAAAAACTTCAAGGTTATCTATTCCAAAAAACCAGTAGTCAGGACCTGATAAGCCGTTATCTGGATTCCCATCCCAACTATCATGAATAATTATCTCGACAGTTACTTTGAGTAGATTATGCGGAGGAAGATCTGTTACATTCAGGGCTACCTCATCATTGTGATAAGCCCCCGCAATCGTATCATTCCCAAAAACAAATAATTTTCCATTTTCAAATCCAGCCAAATTCAAATTTGAAAAGTCATTGGAATACACGACGATTTCAGATTCCAGCGTATCCGTACAGGAGGAAAAAAAAACTAAGCAGGCTATTACTGGAATAGTGACCCAGATTCTAAACCAATTGCGAAATACCATCAATACTTTTTTGCAGATTAAAACGATTGTCACAAAGAAACAAAAAACCAGCCAATTGAGGATTAAATAAACTTTCCTATTTTTCTGACGGTAGCCAATAAGTAATTTTTATTTTTGGGTAACTTTTCAATTTCTCTATGGGTAATTTTACCATTGTCGCAGGAGCGCGACCAAACTTCATGAAAATCGCACCCATTATTCATGCGATTCAAAAGCAACAAAAAGCCGGACAACAAGTAAAATTCAGATTGATACATACCGGTCAACACTATGACAAAAAAATGTCAGGTGATTTTTTTGATCAATTGAATATCCCAGAGCCTGATGCAAACTTAGGAGGCGGAGGAGGAACCCAAGCAGAACAAACTGCTGCAATCATGGTCGCTTTTGAAAAAGAGTTGATGGAACATCGCCCCGATTTGATTCTGGTAGTTGGGGATGTAACCAGCACTTTGGCCTGTTCTATCACAGCAAAGAAACTACAAATAGATGTCGCTCATGTGGAAGGTGGAATTCGATCTGGAGACTTGAGTATGCCGGAAGAAATAAACAGAATGGTGACGGATAGCATCACAGATCATTTTTTCACCACGTCAGAAATAGCCAATGAAAACCTCAGGAAAAGTGGCTTTTCAGAAGATAAAATCCATTTCGTAGGTAATACAATGATTGATACCCTTTTGGCCCAAATGCCGAGATTTCTACAACCTGAAGGAAAAGTTTTTGACAAATTGGAAGCTGGAAAGTATTTCGTCATGACGATGCATAGACCGGCCAATGTAGATCAGGAGCATCAATTAAAAGCTATGATTGATGCAATTTTAGAAGGTACAAATGGATTGCCTATCATCTTTCCTGTTCATCCCAGAACTGCCAAAAATCTACATTCAATCGGTATTGACGCACCAAATCTGATCATGGTAGAACCTTTGGGTTATTTGGAATTTAATTTCTTGGTAAAGAATGCGAAAGGGGTAATAACAGATTCCGGAGGGATTACCGAAGAGGCATCTGTTATGAATGTCCCTTGCATCACTCTTCGTGACAATACCGAAAGAGCTGAAACTATTCACCTGGGAACAAATGAATTGGTTGGAACTGACCCTGCTAAACTGAAGCCCTATTTAGAAAAGGTCATGAAAGGTGATTGGAAAAAATATCAAGGAATTCCGTTATGGGATGGAAAAACTGCTGAAAGAATTGTTTCTATTCTGATCGAAAAATACCCGAACTAGCATGAAAAATAAGGAGAGAATCGAGCAACTGGTCTCTGAATTGAACCTTCTTCCGCATCCTGAAGGAGGCTTTTACAAAGAAACTTACCGATCAATAGACTTAGTCAAAACCCCAAATGGAGAGCGCAATCTTTGCACAGTCATCTATTTCCTTTTGACTTCCGAAAATGTCTCCAAATTCCATAGGATTCAAAGCGATGAACATTGGTTTTGGCATGAAGGAAGTCCGTTGACTATTCATGTTTTGGATGAAAATGGACATCAAAAATTAAGTCTTGGGCCTATCAATGGCACAGGATCATTCCCTCAACAGTTGGTATTGGCCGAGAAGATATTTGGGAGTACAGTAGATGAAAAAGATAGGTTTGCTTTGGTTTCTTGTGTTGTAGCTCCAGGCTTTGATTTCTCTGATTTTGAATTATTTACAGAGAATCAACTGGTAGAGTTATTTCCATATGCTTTAGAAATAATTAAAAAACTAACCTAGCTATTTTTTCAATTCTATAAATGCTCCAGTTGTCGAAGTCCTAGAGTCAAATACTAAGTTATCTTCATACCATACCTTGCTCAGAATTAAATTACCATTATCATATTTTTCTATTTCTGTCAAAAACGTATCGCTTTCCTTATTATTCCACTTAATGATCGTCTCACCAATAGGATCATCACCACCAAGAAATACTCGAATTACAAACCGATTATTTTCTGTATCCTCAAAAACAAAAAAGTCACGGGATGCTGAATTATTTACCTCTACTTTTTTCCCATCTTTAATATAGAAAAGGCGAATATGCTCCTCTTTGAATGCGTTTGGGCTGTTTCTGTCCAATAAATCATTCCCCAATTCATCTGTAATTGTTAAATCCAGACCTGTGTCTATCACTGTACAACAGACCATGGGATCTACGCATGAAGAAAGAATCAAAATGCTGAGTGCTAGAATAATGGAGAATCTTTTCATAGCCGAATATAATAAATTAGTTAAACAAAAAGAGGCTCCAAATGGAGCCTCTTTTACGTTTCATTGTGGCGTTTTTCTTAGAATGAGAACGCTGCTCTCATTGTGATTTTTGTGCCAGGAGTCAAGCTAGTAAAGATCTGGTCTTGTGCTTCATAAGACTTGAAAACCATTTCTCTTTTGTCGTTTAGGATATTCTGAACTCCAAAACCAGCCTGGAATCTCTCATCTGCACCGAAGGTTTTATTGATATTTAAGTTTAAGCTATGGAAAGGAACAGTATAAGTATCTGTTCTGTTTCCAAATCCTACATAGTTAAGAGTTGATCCCTGAACGTTGTAGAAAACACCAGCTTCCAATCCATTCACAAATGACTGATAGCTCAATCCAGTGTTGATAATGTACGGAGCTTGGCCAGCCATGTCTCTTGTGTCTTTGATCTCCTGACCTTCTCTTGCTGTCAAAGTTCTAGATCTGAACTCAGATTCAGACATTTTGATTTGAGAGTTTGTCACAGTCACGTTAGTGTTCCAGTTGAAATTCTCCAATTTTGGAGCAATAAATTTCAAAGACTTTCTGAATTCAAATTCCAAACCAGCAACACTACCATTTCCTACGTTTCTAGGCTGGAAAGTACCTGGATCTGCAAGGAACTGAACCATTTCAATTGGCTTATCAAAAGTCTTGTAGAATGCACTTACAGAAAGCATCTGTCCTCTATCCTGGAAAGCTTCCCATCTCAAATCAAAGTTGTTGATTCTTGTTGAAACCAAATTTCCATCCCAAAGCACTTCTGTTCCATTATTCGTAGTTTCTGGATAAAGACCTCCAATAAACGTTCTACCAGTGATTGGATCCAAAATTTCAGCATAAGACAATTCTTTGAAAGATGGTCTTGCAATAGTTCTGGAAGCCGAGAATCTCAAATTCTGCTTTTCCTTTAGGTTATAGATCAAGTTGACGGTAGGAAAGAAATCCAAATCATCCAACATCGTCACCAAATCATAATTGATTGTTCCAGTTTGGTTTGTTCCTGTATAGAACTGGTTAAACTTCTCCACTCTCAATCCTACGACTGCCTTCAGATTAGCTGCAGGATTCGCTTCAACTGAAGCATAACCAGCTATGTTTGTGGCGATTGATTCGTATTTGTTTGGATTGATCGGAATAAAATCAGCATTGTATCTAACCCCGTTTCTGTTATCAGCAGAGAACAAGTTTTCTGTCTGAAGAATCTCATTAGGATCACCGGTAAATTCAGAATCACCTGTTGCAAACTGGAAACTCTGAATATCAAAATCCCTGTATTTGAATACGTAGTTTGTACCAAATTTAACTTTAGCATCTCTTTGGAAAAGAGAAAGACCTCTTGCTACATCCAATTTACCTACCACACTGTATTCTTCAAGACTTCTCCAGATTCTTGCTGGCAAACCTACTTCTGTAGAAACAGTATTTTCTGGAACTCTGAATCTTGTGAATCGGATATCTGGATCCTCTATCGTAGACCTTGTAGGAGCTAACTTCCAGTTTACTTCCCAATCTCTTCCATTGAAATAATGAGTACCTCCTAAAAGGATGCTAGTTAAAGCTCTTTGACTGTATTCAAGATTGTACTGCTTTGCAGTGAAGTTTGCGCCCAAGTTGGTATTTACGAAGTCAAATTCACCCGCTTTTGATTCACCGTTTTGAAGGTGCATCAAGTTCAATTTATACTTTGAGTTTTCAGTTTTCAAAGCAATTCCTGCTAATCCACCAAGCAACACATTATTTACACCGTAATCTCCTTTTTGTCTTTCCAAAGCCTCAAGTTCAGTAGCAGAAGATTCTCTTGGCTTAGCAAATAGATTGAACTCAGCATCCTGATAAAACTCTGTTTCATTTTTGTATGTCAAAGCAAAATTATATCCCCAAGTAGCTCTAGATCTAGCAATTTGATTTCCTAAAGAGAAGCTAACACCAGCGTCCATCAAGCTATTGCTTCTATATCCACCTAACGTTTTGTTGAAATCTCCAAGAATTTGCTGATACTCAAGTCCTTTTGGACCATTTGGGTTTCCTACGGCATCACCATACTGTGGAATGTCTGTTCTTCCACCTGTTGGGATAGCTCTTGTTCCATCATCAAAGCCTAACCAATCCGTGTTTCCACCGTCATATTTCAAATAGTTAGAATTGAAGTGCATAGAAGGATTAATACCACCACTCAAGCTCAGCTTCATTGATTTCTCCTCAGGAAAATCTTTTGTTTCGATATCCACAACTCCGCCTGTGAAATCAGCTGGAAGTTCAGCTGTGAAAGATTTAGAGACAATAATATTGTCAATTACATTGGTTGGGAAAATATCCATTTGGATAGAGTTTCTATCTGGATCAAGACCAGGGATATCAACACCATTTAAAACAGTCTTTGTATATCTGTCTCCCAAACCACGTACGAAGATGTATTTTCCACCTTCGATAGAAACACCCGTTACTCTTTTTACAGCTGAAGCAGCATCACCATCCCCGATTTGACGGAAAGTACTTGCCGAAATCCCATCCATTAAATTAGCAGCATTTCTTTTTACAGACATCAAGGCTGATTCTGTGGTTCTGATTGCCGTTGCAGCAATTGTTACTGTCTCCAATTCTGAAGCTTCTTCAGCCATAAGGAGATCATTCAATACATTTACTTCACCTGCTTTTACCTCTAATCCTGTCAACTCGATCGTTGAATAAGAGATATAAGAAATCTGAAGTGAGTAAGTTCCTGGCTCAACTTGAATTTCGAATTTACCATCGAAATCAGTAACTGCTCCAGATGATGTTTCTTTGACCAAAATCGAAACACCAAACAATGGCTCGCCGGATCCTTCTTCGAAGATAGCCCCACGGATCGTTCCTTTTTGGGCAAAAGCGAATCCCGCGATAACTTGGGATAAAACCAGAATAATCAGTACAACAATGGTACGTGTCATGAACGGGTTTGTAGATTTATTTTTCATACAGCAATTAGATAGTCACTTGGATTAGTATTAGGAAGAAAGACACCTTGCAAGTCCTTTCTTCCCATTCTATTTTTTTTATTTGTATTAGAAATCAGCTAATTCACCGGCTACAGAAGCCCAGCTCCAATTTGCAAATGCTGCCTTATCAGCTCCAACTGTATTTGCTCCGGCAGCTACAGAAGAAGCAGATGCAACTGTTCCTCCTTTAAACACTGTTGCAAGTGTCACCCCATCAGCAAGAGTTGCTTCAAGATTCATGAATTTCAAATCCCCATTAGCGAAAGTTGCCAATGTTTTGTCTCCGCTAAGAGAAAGATCACCTCTACCCTCTGTAGTAGCCGGATCAGCAAATCCGAAGAAGTAGATGTTTTCGAAAGTTCCTCTAGCTCCATCTCTGAAGTCACCAAATTCAGCAACGTTATTTCCTTTGATAGAACCATTTCTTAAAGTATGTCCAGCGTTAAATGAACCTTCAGGTCCATCAATTTCTAAGGCGTGATCAGTTTCACTTCCAGTGATTACGATGAAGTTATTCAAAGTGCCTGACCATGCTTGATCTGTATCCAAAGCATCATCACCTGCATTCCAAACCAACGCATTTGTTACGTTTACTGCTCCTCCGAACCATTCGATTCCATCATCTTGGTTTCCGATTACTTCAATGTTTTCGATTATAGTTCCAGAACCTACACTACCAAGGGTAAGGCCATTGATTTCGTTTCCTTCACCGATGTTTGCTCCACCGTGACGAATAGATACATATTTTAGGACACCAGAATTATCGGCATCATTAGAACCACCATACAAACCGTTTGTATCTGATGGAGGAATTCCTTCAATTTGAATTTCAGTAACATCACCAGCAAAAGATCCTTTTGCATTTCCAAGGATGATCAATCCACCCCATAGACCGGTAAGGTTTGGCTCTAGGTTTGGAGAAACAATTTCACCTGGAGTGATTTCATCAGCTACCGTTGTGAATATGATTGGAGACGATGAAGTTCCTTGTGCATCAATTTTGCCACCTCTTGCAATGATCAATGCAGTAGCATTTGACCCAGAACCTACTTCACCTTTGACAATAACTCCTGGCTGGATAGTCAACGTGTTTCCAGAGGTTACAGAAATTCTACCTCCTAAAACGTAGGTCTTTCCAGTTTCCCAAGTGGTGTTAGATGTAATGTTGGAAGAAACCAAAACATTATTTGTGTCTTCTGGATCAGTTCCAGATGTTGGTTTGTCATTACCTTCAATACAACTTGTAAATCCAATTACAATTGCTGCGAACATGAAGAATAAAGAGTTAAACTTTTTCATTGAGTTTTTAATTGATTGTGGTTTTGTACTCATTTGTTGATGCAAAACTGGTTCAATTAATCAGCACAAGAGAATTTTTTGAATTATGCTTTTTTTAAAAAATTTGACAGAATTTAATATTGAATTAATAGATCTGACATAAAAAAAGGCTTCCCTTGCAGGAAGCCTTTAAAAACAGGTTCTAATGTTATTAGAATGTTACCGACTTATTGATCGGCACTTTTTCCATTAAGATTTTTACGAGGTCTCTTGTATTTATTCCGTCTGCTTCTGCCTCATAATTCAAGATTATCCTATGATTTAGTACATCTTCGGCAATTTCCTTAATGTCCTCTGGAAGGACATAATCTCTTCCGTCCATGAAGGCTACCGCCTTTGCTGCTAAGTTCAAATTGATACTGGCTCTAGGAGAAACCCCAAACATGATATACTTAGCTTCATTGCTCAATCCATATTCTTTTGGGAATCGAGTGGCAAATACCAACTCAATGATATAATGCTCCAAAGGCTCCGCAATTTTTACTGCATTGATTTCATTTCTGATATCGAAAACATCTTGCTTTGAAAGGATTGCATTTACTTCACTGGAAAAAGACATGTTTGCCATCCTACGCATGACTTCCATCTCGTCAGATTTACTTGGGTAATCGATATGCACCTTCATCATGAATCGATCGACTTGCGCTTCTGGCAACGGGTAAGTTCCTTCTTGATCCACCGGATTTTGCGTAGCAAGTACAAGAAAAGGTCTGTCCAGCAGGAAAGTAGTTTCTCCAATCGTCACTTGTTTTTCCTGCATAGCTTCCAGCAAGGCGGATTGAACCTTTGCCGGAGATCTGTTTACCTCATCCGCCAAAATCAGATTGGAGAAAATTGGTCCTTTCTTCACTTCAAAATCTCCTGTTTGCTGATTATAGATCATTGTACCGATCAAATCCGCTGGAAGCAAATCTGGCGTAAACTGGATTCTATTGAAATCTAAGTGTAATACCTTTGCAAGAGTATTAACTGTAAGGGTTTTTGCCAATCCTGGCACACCTTCTAATAAAATATGTCCATTGGTAAATAAGCCGATCAGCAGTCTATTGACCATTCGGTCTTGACCTACAACTACCTTTTTTACTTCCTGTATTACTGCTTGAATTTTTTCCTGATGCATGGATTAGGATTTTTTATACTATGCTAAGGGCTAAAATAACGTAAAATGTCCCAAAGGACAATCTTAATTCTTAGAAGCGGTAATGCCTCGTGTAGAAAGGAAATTTAGGATTTTTTAAGACCTTTTTGGTCTGTTTTGCTTTTGTTTTGCAGCTTCTTTAAATCCAGTAAGTCCAAGCTTATGATAAACAGCCTCTTGGTCAATCTCTTGAACCTCTCCCACTTCGAATCCAATAATGTTTATTTTCTCCATGGATTTGCGAACCAATCGAAGGGTCGGGAAACCCACAGCAGCCGTCATCTTTCGAACTTGACGGTTTTTCCCTTCTATCAAAGTCAATTCAATCCAAGAATCCGGAACACTTTTTCTGTACCGAATTGGCGGATCCCTTTCTGGAAGTATAGGTTCTTCTACCAATAATTTTGCGATGGCATGTTTGGTCAGATATTCCTTTCCATCCACAGTGATGTTGACTCCATTGCTCAAAGCTTTCAACGCTTCAGGAGTCGGGACTCCTTCTACTTGTGCCAAATAGGTTCGTTGATGACCAAATCTAGGATTCAGTAAATGGTGGTTGAGCCACTTATCATCTGTGATTAAAAGTAGTCCCTCTGAGTCTTTATCTAATCTTCCAACTGGATAAACCTCCTTCGGGAAATCAAAAAGAGAGGCTAACGTATTTGCCTCTCCCGAAAATTGACTCAAAACCCCAAAGGGCTTGTAAATAATAAAGTAACGTGACAATTTCTTCTGATTAACTTCCGCAACCAATGCAGTCAATGCTGGAATCCATCGGCTTCACTCCTTTTAGTTTCATTTCCAGATTGTGAATCTGATCTCTTACCTCCATGTCTGCAAACATGTCTCCAGTCAATTGGGTTTTTAGCTCAACGATCTGACTTTCTAAATCCTGTAGTTGTACTTCGCTCATAAAAATTCTCTTTTAAGGGTTAAAGTGATATTCTAAAATAGCTAGGAAGAGTGAAAAGTTTCTCCCTTCAATCATATTTTTTTGACAAAAATGATTCCAAAAGAGAATCAGGACTTTACCTTGGTAGAAATTTTCCTAAAAATGAATTTAAACCAACTGATTGCTCTCCGCCATGAGCTACATCAAAACCCGGAAATTGCTGGCGAAGAACAGAAAACGGCGAGCAGAATCCTTTCCTTCTTTTCTGAATTAAAACCGGATGAAATCATTGAAAATCTAGGAGGAACTGGCTTGGCTTTTATTTTCAAGGGAAAAGAACCAGGCCCAAGACTACTTTTTAGAGCCGAATTGGATGCACTGCCTATCCAAGAAATAGGCAATCCTACTTACAAAAGCAAAATAGCAGGCAAAGCTCACCTTTGTGGTCATGATGGTCATATGAGTATCATTTGTGGTCTTGGAGAAAAGCTTGCAAATGAAAGACCTGAAAAAGGCGAAGTGGTATTACTTTTTCAACCAGCAGAAGAGACCGGGGAAGGAGCAAGTAGGATTTTATCAGATCCCAAGTTCCAAAGAATCAAACCGGATTTTGCTTATGCACTTCATAATCTTCCCGGATTTCCTTTGCATCAACTGGTCATTCGAAAAGGAACTTTCGCAGCTGGGAGCATCGGGATGACCATTACCTTGACCGGTAAAACATCCCATGCAGCTCATCCCGATGCGGGCATCAATCCAGCTTTTGCGATCGCTCAATTAATCCAGACACTTCCTACTTTTCCAGATCAACTCAAAGGATTTGCCTTGGCCACAGTCATTCATGCCGAAATCGGTAGCCTTGCTTTTGGAACCAGTGCTGGAAAGGGAAGTCTGAGTTTAACGATTCGTGCTTTTGATCAGGACGAATTGGATCGGCTTATTGAAATGATCGAAAAAGAGGTGGAAAGCGTGGCTAAACAGGAGAAATTAATATTTGTGATCAGTTTTGTGGAAGCGTTTGCCGTTTCAAAAAATGATCCAACAGCAGCAGAAATTGCGGAAGGTGTGATGAAAGACCTTAGTATGGATATCTTTGAAAAAGAAGAGCCTTTCCGCTGGTCGGAGGATTTCGGGCTATTTAGTCAATTTTGCCCTTCTTATTTGTTTGGATTGGGCTCTGGTGAAAACTGTCCTCAACTCCACGAACCTACCTATGATTTTCCTGATGAATTGATTGAAACAGGGGTGAAGGTTTTTGAAAGGATTGTGAGAAAAGTAAATAAGTAACTTTAAGTCCGGCTTCTGGAGAAGCAGGACAACGAGGGGTAAATGAGTTTAAGCCTGGCTTCCATAAAAGCAGTACAACGAGGGTGAATTAGTTAAGTCCAGCTTCTGGAGAAGCAGGACAACAAAAAAAGTAAATAAACTTTGCGCCTTCGCGCCATCGCGGGAGGATATAATAAAAAAACCGACTCTCGCCGGCTTTCCAATTATAAATCTGAATATTCTGTCGGATACAATAATCTGGTATCGTTACGTGAAACGGTATTTTTATATTCTGGAAGATCTTTCATCGCTGCCCAATCAGGATCCACTCCAAATTGCTTCCAATGCTCATTCCTGATTTCTATATTTTCATGAGTAGTCATATAAACAAGGTTAGGCATATTAGCACCTGCGATCGTTTCTGCATAGAATACCGGGCTACAGTTTAACTTCTCGAAAATATCCATTTCGCCGGAATTAAACATCTTCACTTTTTGACGATACAATCGCTCAGTAGGCCCTTCATAGCTTCTCAATTCGTAAACTCTGTCTTTTTTGGTATTGGTCAATTTAGACTCGGCAAATTTCGGATGCTCAGACATACCCCGCATAATCGAGGTTTCTATCCTTTTATATGGAGCTTTGTCAAAAGCAGCGTTGATATAAGCATCTCCGTCTTTTAAAAAGGTCTGATCTTTCAACAGCTTTCCTTCGAATGCTTCAAACTCAGCTATGGATTTGAAAGGGATAAAAACATACACTTTTTGCCCAGCATCTGGCTGAGAAGCTATAGGTTTGAAAACGCCAACCTTTGCTACACCTTGGCGATGAGCAGCTGGGATAAAAGCATTTGCCAAATAGCTGTCCAACATGGCTTCTTGCTCGGGCGATTCAATATGATATGTTTTTAACTCGTAGATATCTCTTTTTTGAGCCATTAAACTCAAGCTCATTAGGAGGCATAAAGCGAATAAGGCAATGGGTAAAGTTTTTAGAAGTTTCATTTTATTGGTTCGTAGGTTATGAATGGGGATTTGATTTCTAATCTAAGGTAAACTTCTCAATGAAGTATCCTGTTCGCAAAAATCTAAGAGAATTTTAAGATTTCTAATGCGCCGTTGCGCTGTTCAGGATTTAAAATCCGAATGCTAGAAGCAATTAAAAACTCTATGAGCCTTTTGCAGAATAACTTGAAGATTAAAAATCTTCCGATCTAGCTTCGAGATTACATCCTCGAAAACAATCGGGACTCGAAGAGCGGTTAATTGAAAGGAAAATCATACACCAATCCAACACTTGTGAAATGAATGTAGGCAAAGTTATAAACCTGATCGACATCGGCCCCGCCTTCGATCAGACGATAGCCTGCTTTGAGATGTAATCCCTCTTTCCATATAGGGTACTGAATTCCAGCAAAAATATCCTCTGCCCTTCCCTGAGGGCCAACTAAAGCATCACCCTTCAGTACAAAAGAGAGTTTGTCATTCGGGGTATAATTCAGATTGAAGCTAAGTAATGGCACGAAACCAAGATCCGTATCCTCAGCCTCCAACTCACCTTGAGTAAGTGCAATGCGCGCATCTCTGGCCAAAATGGTAGCACCCAAATCCAGAATCCATTGATCACCGTCCACTAATCGATACCGATAGCTCGCCCGATAGGTATTAAACTTATAACTTCCATCAATTCCCTCCCCAGAAAATAGCGTTCCGGCGAAATCAATTTCCTCAAGTTGTGAATCCTGATACCCAATCTGCAAGGGCGCAGCGGTCAATTCAACTGTATGTTTGCCATTGATGAGGTAACTCATTTCCAGTCTGAAAAAAGCAGTAGTCTTAGGACTGAAATCATCCTGAAGGGAAAAAAGTGTTCCCGGATTTGATTCGCCATTTGGAACTCTAACGTCATTATACTGCGAAAAAGCTGCTCCAGACTCTATACTGAGCCTAAACTGGGATTTGACCAAATGGGGTGAAGTGAGAAATAAGAGCAAAAACAATATTCTAAGTTGAGGCTTTTCCATTTCCTTTTTTAGTGGTTTTTGGATTTAAGAATCAATTAGTCCCACTTATAAATGCAAATCAGTCGCCAAAAATCAAGGACTTTAGGATTACTCAGGTGTTCAGGATTATAATCCGAATGCTAGAAATTATGAAAAATTCTATGAGTCTTTTTAGAAAAACTTGAAGATTAAAAATCTTCAGATCAAGCTTCGAGATTACATCCTCGATATTCATCGGGACTCGAAGAGCGGAATATCTCGAATAGCTAAATTCTTCGCGTTTTCTCAGCAGCCTTCGCGGTTAAAAGCCTAAACTAAAAAAAGCCGACTTTCGACGGCTTTTCATTTATCTATTCACAACCTTAGTTACTCTTTGCTCTTTTCATTGGGTTGCTTCCGGTAGAAGTTCCTCTTGCAGCACCTGAATCTTTGAACAATTCAAATCGCGTTGGCTGATATTGCCTTGGCCAGTAATTGCTGCTCTCATCGATATCAGCAGTTTCTCTTAAAGGATCCAATACAATTTGCTCCACTTCTTTTTTCTTGGCAAAAACTTTCGTCACCTCAGTTTCATTCATTCTCCAGATCTCTGCTGGAATTCTCTCGATTTCAGAAGTTCCATCAGTATACTGCCATTCCAAAATGATAGGCATCACTAACCCACCCACGTTTTTGAAGTTGATTTCATAGAAATTCAAATCAGAATTCAACAACTCCTTCTCTTTTGGAGAAAGACTAGCCATGAATTTCTTGTAGGCTTCTTCATCGGTAGGAGTGACAGCAAATGGATTATAAGCCGTATAGAAATCTCTTGTCTCAGGATTCGCTTCGATCACCGTTTCAGGCACATCCTTTATGTTGGCAGTCCTGGAAACGTTGGTTTCATCATACTCAGCTTCTGCTTTTGCATCTGCAGCTTTCTCCGCAGGAGTCCGCTGATCTAACTTATACCAAGCGACATTTTCAATAGAAATATCTACCGCTTCAGTTCCATAGAACCAACCTCTCCAGAACCAATCTAAATCCACTGCGGAGGCATCTTCCAAGGTTCTGAATAAATCCTCTGGAGTAGGATGCTTAAACATCCATCTTCTTGCATATTCTTTGAAAGCATAATCAAATAACTCACGTCCCATCACGGTTTCTCTCAAGATGTTCAAGGCAGTTGCCGGCTTTGCATAGGCATTTGGACCGAACTGAACTATGTTTTCAGAATTGGTCATGATTGGCTCCAAAGTGTTTTTCTCGCTTCTCATGTAAGGAACGATCTTATGAGCTGGACCTCTTCTGGAAGGGAAGTTTCTATCCCATTCCTGCTCGGCCATGTATTGCATAAAGGTATTCAAGCCCTCATCCATCCAAGTCCACTGACGCTCATCAGAGTTGACAATCATAGGGAAGAAGTTGTGACCAACTTCATGGATAATCACGCCGATCATTCCGTTTTTCACCGCTTCGGAATACGTACCGTCAGAATCAGGACGACCGTAGTTGAAACAGATCATTGGGTATTCCATTCCATTGGCAGCCTCCACAGAGATCGCGGTTGGATATGGATAGTCAAAGGTATGTGCAGAATAAGACTTAATGGTATGTGCGACTACTCGAGTAGAATACTGACCCCAAAGTGGATTTGCTTCCTTGCCATAATAGGACATCGCCATCACATCTTTCCCGCCTTGTTTTACGGCCATTGCATCCCAGATGAATTTTCGGGAAGATGTCCACGCAAAATCTCGTACGTTTTCAGCTTTAAATTTCCAGGTCTTTTTCTCAGAAGATTTTCCTTTTTCCAATTCCGTTGCTTCTTCCTGCGTTCTGATTACGACAGGAGCATCATAGGTTTGCTTTGCTTTATTCCAGCGATCCAATTCTGTAGAAGAAAGCACCTGACTTGGGTTTTGTAAAACGCCGGTTGCTCCGACCATATGATCCGCAGGCACGGTGATGTTTACTTCATAGTTACCAAAAACCAAAGCGAACTCTCCTCTACCTAGGAATTGTTTGTTTTGCCAGCCTTCGAAATCCGAGTAAACCGCCATTCTAGGGAACCACTCAGCCATTGTATACAAGTAATTTCCATCTTCTTCGAAATATTCATATCCCGGACGACCAGAAATATAACCTACTCTGTTGGTGATGTTGAAAGACCATTCGACACCGAAAGTGAATGAATCACCAGCCTTCAATGGAGTTGGCAAATCGATTCTCATCATTGTTTGATTGACAGTTACCGGAAGCGGATTGCCTTTGGCATCTTTTACTTCCAAAACTTTATAACCAAAATCATCATTCGCCCAGATGATTCCTTCCAAAGTACGAAGCGTCATTCTGTTGCTGATAGAGCTCTCTGCAACCTTTGGTGAGTTGGAATCTGCTCCACGCTGATTTTCCTCCAGTTGTACCCACAGGTAAGTCAGTTGGTCAGGCGAATTATTGATGTAAGTAACTTTTTCCGATCCTTTGACGGACTGATTTTCATCATCCAGTTCTACATTGATCACATAGTTTGCCTGCTGCTGCCAATACATATGTCCTGGTGCTCCAGATGCGGTTCTGTAGACATTGGGAGATCGAAGCATGTTTCCTAATTGCTCAAAGCGTTCCGCGTGGTTTTGCTCAGATCTTTGCTGCGCAAAAACTCCCACAAAACTCAAAAGTGCCAAAGAAGCTATTAATCCTATTTTCTTCATAGTACTAAAGGTGATTTATTACCAAAATTTCATTTCTAACATTAACATGAGTGCGATTCCAAATACAAATGCCGACACAATCATTGTCCATTCTCTTCTTTTTACTCCAGCTATTCCCACCAAAATGGAAGTCAATAACAAATAGCCTCCCACAATCACGATTTGCCCTAATTCCAAACCTAAATTGAAAGCCAACAAAGGCTGCCAAATGGAATTTTCATGCCCCAAAAGACTTCTTAGGTAGTTAGAAAATCCGAGTCCATGAATCAAACCAAAGAAAAGAGCAAAGAGATAGTTAATGGTGACCCCTTTTCCAGAAGCAGGTTTAGGGCGAAGTAAACTAATGAAAGCGGTGATGGCAATGGTGACAGGAATCAAAAATTCTATCAAATCTGTATTGACTTTGATTACTTTAAATGTGGCCAATGCCAAAGTCAAAGAATGACCAATCGTAAATGCAGTCACCAGAATGATGATTTTCTTCCAATCTCTCGGAATAAAAACAGCACAAAGTGCCAACACAAATAAAATATGATCGTAACCTTGAATGTCCAAAATATGCTGAACACCTAGACGAAAGTACAATTGAAAGGAACTCATATAGGGTAGAACTACTTCTAAAGAAGTAAATTGCGGCAATAATACAGGATTATTCCCACAAAAGACAAAAGACTATTACCAAATGCAACATCTTTATATATGCCTGATTTCTTGGGGATGGTTGGCTTTTGCACACCCCTTTTTCTTGAGTCTTACTGAGGTCAGGTATAATGAAAACAGCCAGAAGTTAGAAATTGCCCAAAAAATTTTCTGGGATGATCTGGAAGTTTCTCTCGCTAAGTATCATAAGACTTCTATCGATATATTAAACCCTTCTGATAAGAAAGTATTGGATAAACAAATCAAAGAATACTTGCTGACCCATAACAAAATCTGGGTAAACGATTCGCCAGTAACGCTGAATCTATTGGGATATGAGGTCGAGGAAGAAGCCATCTGGTTTTATTTGGAATCAGATCCAACCCAATTTGAGAATTCCATAAAAGTGGAAAATACGGTTTTGCTCTCAGATCACGATTCCCAGCAAAATATCGTCCATGTCTATGTGACAGGAAATAGCCCAAAAAGTATGCTCCTGAGAAAGGATCATGAATCCGAAATTCTTGAATTTTAAATGAATTAATAGGGATAATATTTTGTCGTTTCCTTCGTCAAGGAATTAACAGCCAAATTTATTGATTCCCTTGATTCGCCTTTTCCTTACCATCACATTTCTGACTTCTCCTATTTTACTTTTTGCCCAAAACTGGACAGAAAAAGATTATCAGAACTATACCGTACAGCAGTTTTTCCAGTTAAAAGCGATCTATCAGCCGATAGATTTTAAAAATATTGATCGCCCTTTGCTGAATGCAGCAATCTTCTATGTGACCAATGAAATGCGGCAAAAGCGCCGTCTTCCACTGTTCAAGCATCTTCCAAAAGTTGAAAAAGTAGCCCAAGATCATGCCGATGACATGGTGAAGTATGATTTCTATTCTCATTACAGTAAAGTTCCCGGCAAAAAAATGCTGACGGATCGGTTAAAAATCGAAGGACTAGATCCTTACTGCTATGCAGAAAATATCAGCTCCAGTAACGGTCTTCAATATGAATATGGGCGAAAAGTAAATCCCCCTGGCCCAAGTGGAACATTCACCTATGTGAGCAGATCCAGTCGGGAGGAAATCATCCCTCACACGTATATTTCTTTTGCTCGGTCGGTATTGATCTTATGGATGAATTCAAGAACCCATAAGAATAATATCATCAGTACTTGCTATCAATATTTGGGAAGTGCTGCCGCCTATTATGGCGATGATACTTTTTACGACATGCCTAATTTCATAAGCGTACAGTGTTTCAGTAGTGAACAGAAATAAAGTACCTCCAAAACTTCATTTATCCTGATTTTAGCCCGATTGGAGGTAGTATGATCCTATAATCATAAAAAACCTTAAAGACCCAACCTTAGATAATTAAACCAGTATTTATTTATGTAATGACAGAGTTTTGTCTTGCAACTCATACGGAGAGTAAGGCTTTTCTTAGTTTAGTTGATACCTATCGTCATTTCAATAAAGCCCCAACAAGTTGGGGCTTTTCATTTTTTATGCATTGGCAAAAAATTACCTGGGCCATACATTATTTTCCAAATTCTTATCTGGGAATCGTCCATGTGGATCCAGGGTGATTTTCTTGATTTTTCTATCTCCAAAATCCAACATCCCTTCAAAAGTTTTGTCCCCATCAAACCAAACCGTGACTGGCCAAGTAACTTCAGCTGTTGTGGCATTAATCATTTTTGCATTTGCCATACTTTTGATTGCAGGTCCTTCCTCTTCAAATTCTACTTTTATTACTACTGGAGAAGGCATCCCTCCATCCTGCCTTACCATAACTGAAGTTTTGCCACCCGAGGTTTGTACACTTTGAATCGACCCTTCCACAGATTCTGTTGTGAATAACCAATAGTACCAAAACCATTCTAGATTTTGACCCAGTTCATGATTCATAAAGAACATATAGTCCCAAGGTGAAGGATGCTTGTAAGACCAGGTTGAGGTATATTTTTTCATGGCATTGATTACTGCCTCATCACCCACAATTCCTCCAAGCATGGATAGCATCAGTGGTGTTTTACTGTAAGTTTGAAAACCATAGCCTGTTCCTGCATAATTCGCACTCCACATCAAAGGTGCCTCATCTTCACTACCACTTATACGACCATATCTTTGACCATACCCGTCAAGATCATAGGGTTCTCCTGCTGCATCTGCTGCGGAAAGAATATTCATGTATTGATTGAAACCTTCATCCATCCAACCATATCGGGTTTCATTGGTGCCAACCATCATTGGCCACCACTGGTGCGCAGTTTCATGATCAGCGGCTCCCTGATTGGAATTGATTACCATTGGGTATTCCATCCCTGCACTTGGTCCATCTTGCAGTGTCAGTTGGGGAAAGGGATAGGGAGCCCAAAGCTTCGAATAATACTCCAAAGCATGGCGAGTTCTTTCAGCAGCGTTTTCGAAAAAACGTTCTCTCTCTGGAATAAACACCATATGAATGGGAATAGGGCCTTTTTCTGGAATCATCGCACGAGTTGCTTTCCAAATAAACCGATCTGAAGTAGCCCAAGCAAAGTCATTTACTTTGTCAGCTTTAAAACGCCAGGTAAGTTTTTCGCCATCTAAAGTTGACATTCCTGCACCTTTTTCATCTTTACCTACGATGGTAATTTCTTCATCCGAATCTAAAACTTTCGCAAGTTGCTGAATAGCTTTTGGAGTCAATACCTCCTCTGGATTTTGAAGCTCGCCAGTCCCAGAAACAATCCAGCCTGCCGGAACTGTCAAAGACACGTCAAAACTGCCAAAATTATTGAAGAATTCGGCAGGCCCTAAATAGTCATTGGTCTCCCAACCTCTAAGATCATCGTATTTAGCCAATCTCGGAAACCACTGGGTAGGCTGAAACAAAGTGCTGTCAAAACGCTGTGTCATTCTATGCCCTCTCCCGTCATTTCCACCAGGTAATTTAGTGTTCCAATCTATCTCCAGTTCGGCAGTAGTCCCAGCTTTAATTGGAGTGGCAAGAGTGATAGTCGCCACAGTTCTATTTAAACCAGAAACTCGAAGTTGAGGAGTTTCATTTCTTCGAGTAGGCTCAGCATTTAGGTCAATCGCTTCACCTGCTACTTTTATTCCTGTGACGATCATTCCTTCCGTTTGCTCAGCAGGAGTAGAAAACCCTCTCGGTACATCTGCCCTAAAAATATTATGGTCTAATCTCAACACGATCTGATTCAGATCATCTTTACTGTTATTATGGACTAAAATCTTTTCCGTTCCAGTGATAGTTTGAGTAGATGGATTTAGGCTTGCCTGTATAGTAAAATCCGTTTCCAGCTGCCAATAATTTGGGCCAGGCTTCCCTGTGAAATCTCTTGTTCCTTCATCGAAAGCCTTTCGAATTGAATTTGTCATTGGAACATATTGGTGGATGGCTCTAGACTCTGTTTCGATCGAAGACCGAATTGGTTTAAGTTCATTTTGCTGAGCAAAAGCAAAGGTGCAAGTGAAAAAGAGTAAAAATAGAATTGGTCGCATGGATATTGGAATTTATTCGATTGGAAAACTAGTGAAATATCTAATAATTGGAGCAAAGAAGGAAGCCTAACCCCATGTCAATTGGTATATCAGGCAAATTTTAATTCCCAATGTTTCAAATTTTGACCTTTCAATAGGTAAAACAAAAAAAAATCCGGCCCTAGGTCCGGATTTTAAAACACTTAGAAAACAGGATTAAATATTAATAACCTGGGTTTTGCTCGATTGGAGCAGTATTGTTTGTCTGCAATTCAGCTAAAGGAATTGGCCAAATGAACAAATGGCTTGAATAAGCAATAGAGTGATCCGTAGGAATTGCTCTATCAGTCGTATAGAAATCAATGTTCGTGATAGATCTTGAAGTGGCTTTAGTTGGTACTCCAGCTATTTTACCTTCCCCAGATAATCTGTGGATATCCGCCCATCTTCTACCTTCTGCCAAGAATTCAATTCTTCTTTCGTTCCAGATAGCCATCAATACGCCATCAGCATTTCCCAAACCAGCCACAGTATAAGCAGGTACAGAAGCAGGAAGAGCTCGGCTTCTTACAGAATTCACAAGAGTAACCGCTGCATCCAAATTACTTGTTCTTGCATGTGCTTCAGCAGCATTCAATACTACTTCTGAATATCTCAAGATCACGTTTGGATCAGTGTAAGTAGTTGCATCTTGGTATTTATCTGTGAATATACCTGTGCTACTTCTTGTAGTCATCGTAGTTCTTCTTGTATCCTCAGCATTCCAGAAATCAGCTCTCCATATGATAGGGCTTATTTTCACCAATCCACGAGCTCCCAAATCTGGGTTACCATACATAGAAGGCAAGGCTCCATTTACACCTGGGTTTGCTTCTGGAGAGTTAACAAAAGAGAAAATGTTATCAGAACTATTTCCGCCTCTGAAAGGAGTTGCAGGATTTGGAGTTACTGCATATTTCGAAGTAAGCTTGTTGTATTCTGTCAACACACCTGCCCAATCGCCCATATGCAATTTAATTCTAGACTTAAGCGCAATTACTGCACCTTTGTTTGCTCTAAATGCACCACCTTCTGCCAAGAAACCTTCAGCAGCATCCAAATCAGCCAATAACTGAGTATAATCTTCTCCCACAGTCGTTCTTCCAACAGCTTCGCCTACTGGCACTTTGGTAACGTCATCGATACCGAAGGTTCTGTAAACAATACCCATGGAAGATGGATCATCAGAATAAGGTCTTGCAAAGTGAATCAACAGTTCATGATGAGCCAAAGCTCTCAAGAAAAGCATTTCTCCTTTGTAGTTATTTCCGCTTTCAGACGTCAATACCCCATTTGCAATCGCTACATCCAAATTTTCCAAAACGATGTTAATTCTGTTGATCATTCTATAAAGAGAGATCCACATACCTGCATTGTTTGCAGAGTTAGGGCTATAAGAACCTACGTAAGTGATTTCATAGAACAACTGATCGTTGTACATATCCTCACCTCTCAAATCGCCTTGCTCTACGTTGGCAGCACCAAAAGGATATCCTCTTTGCACAGCATTGGCATAAAAGCCTCTTTGAGCAGACTCATAAACACCTAGCACTGCTGATTCGATTCTTGCAGCAGTAGAAAATGCTTCAGAATCCGGGATCAAGTTGGCCGGAGTCAATTCTGTTACCTCACAAGAACTGGTAAAGCCAACTACAGCCAGCGCTACCAGCGCCATTTTGATATTTTTTATTGTGAATTTTTTCATAATAATTCTTCTTTTCGGTTTTATAAATTAGAAACCTACGTTCACGCCAAGAGTGTAGGTACGGATGATTGGAGCAACGTTCCAATCAACACCGAAGCTCAACTGACCAGAGAACTGGTTAGATTCTGGATCCAATCCAGAGTAACCTGTGAAAGTAAATGGATTCTGTACTTGCGCGAAGAATCTAGCATTAGAGATTGAACCTTTAAATGCACTTTGCAATGCTGCAGTAGGTACAGTGTAACCCAAAACTATGTTTTGAATTTTCACAAAATCACCTTTCTCAACAAAACGAGAGTTCGCAGCAGAGTTTTGCCACATGTTTTGATCCTGACCAGAATATAACTTAGGAACATCTGTTACTTGACCACTTTCAGTCCATCTGTCTAGGATGCTAGCATGGTTGTTAGAGAAACCTTGACCCAATAGACCTCTTACTGATTCGTTCATGATGTAGTTACCACCTGAGAATCTTGTAAAAATTTCAGCATCGAAGTTACCAAACGTAAAGTTGTTTGACCATCCACCTTGCCATTTAGGAAGGGTATTACCCAAATAATCCTGGGTTGGAGCAGTACCTGTAGTAGCAACGTTTCCTGGATTAGCAGGATCATACGTTTTATAGCCCAATGCACCTGGTACTAAGTTGTACTGAACGATATTGTCACCAGAAACATACAATGGGTTACCGTTTGCTGGGTTTACGCCAGCCCACTGATATCCATAAAGCTGGGCAATTGGATTACCTACTTCAGTTCTGTTATAAGTTCCAGTCAAAGGAGAGATCAACTCATTCACTTCATTTTTGATGAAAGTGATGTTGAAGTCCGTACTCCAAGAGAATTCTCCTCTGTTAATTACATTAGCATAAGCTCTGAATTCCAAACCAGTGTTGGTCATAGAACCGATATTTTGGCTGATGTTATTTCCTGGTACACCTAGAGAAAGTGCTGTAGGAGCATCTAGGATCAATCCGTCGATGTCATTCTTGAAGTAATCAGCAGCGATTGTAACGCGGCCAATCGTCATGTCAAGACCTAGGTTCAATTTCTTAGAAGTTTCCCACTGTAAGTTGTTATTTGCAATAGCTGCATAACCGATACCTGCTCCTGCACCACCCAATACTGGGCTATAACCACCGTAAGCAGCGAACGTACCGATTTCAGTATTTCCAACTTCAGCATAAGAAGCTCTTAATTTGAAATCAGAGATCAATTCAGAATTAAAGAATGCTTCGTCAGAAACTCTCCATCCCACAGATCCTCCGAAGAAAGTTCCTCTTTGGTTTTCGATCGCCAAATCAGAAATACCGTCATTTCTTAAAGTGAAAGAAGCAAGGTATTTTCCTTTGTAGCTATAGTTGAATCTACCGAAGTAAGAATCAAATCCTCTTTCAGCATAGCTACCACCAGAGAATTGGTTGTTGTATGAACCAGAAATCAAATTGTTTAATCTGTAATAGTTATCAGAGAGATCAGTTCCAGATGCACTAAATCCATAGAATTTTGTGAATTGATACTCCAAACCTGCAGTTACGTTTAAGCTATGATCTTCAGCAAAAACAGTTTGATAGTTCAAGGTATTCTGCCAGTTCCAACGGAAAGCTGGGTTGTAGGCCATAAATACAGAACCATTAGAGCTTCTACCGTCGCCATGTCTTGGATCCAATGACTGGAAATCATCATTCATCGTCAAGTCAATACCGATTTGAGTTCTTGCAGTCAAGCCTGTCACTATATCAACCTCTCCATATGCATTTCCGATTGCTCTGTGGGTACGGCTTCTATAAGTGTTGTTTTTGATTACAAATCCAATGTTTGGAATGTTGTTATCAGGACCCGCAAGGTTAGCACCAAAACCTGTAGTAGCACCATTTGCAGTCACGTTAAATCCATCAAATGCAGAGTTTTCAGCATCATAGATCGGAACGTTTGGCAAAGAACGGGTTGCGTTATAAATCGCACCTGAAAGTGAGTTTGCACCGTTGTTCAGACCAAAGATTTCAGTATAAGAGTAAGAAAGGGAAGTTCCGATTCTTACAGCTTTAGAGATGCTATGGTCGATGTTTGCTCTGAAAGAATACCTGCTCAATTCATTTGGTTTTACGGGAGATTCCTGATCAGTATATCCTAATGAGAAAAAGTACTTAGTAGCATCTGATCCACCTGCAATAGATAGGTTATGCTGCTGAGTAAATCCTTTTCTGAAAATCAAATCTTGCCAGTCCGTGTTAACTCCTGGATTTGCAAGAGGAGATTGGTTTGCATTTGATCTTTTTTCATTTGCAATAGTTACCCACTCATCGCCAGTCAATAGATCGAATCTGTCAACTTCCTCATTGTAACCCATAGAAGTGTTATAGGATACTTTTGCTTTTCCTGAAGAACCTCTCTTTGTTGTGATCAAGATGACACCATTTGCAGCTCTAGAACCGTAAATAGCAGAGGCAGAACCGTCCTTCAACACTTCGAAAGAAGCAATATCTGAAGGGTTAATGTTTGCTAATGGGTTAGCAGCATTCACAGAAGAACGATCACTGCTCACTACTGGTACACCATCGATCACGATCAATGGACTAGCACTTGAAGAAATAGAGTTGACACCTCGAATTCTGATGATTGGAGCAGCGCCCAGAATACCAGATGGAGTAGTGATCTGCACACCAGGTGCTCTACCAGCCAACTGAGATTCAAAAGAAGGAGCCACCAAATTCTCGATAGCCTTGCTATCAATCGAAGTTACCGAACCGGTAATTTCTCTTCTTTCTTGTGTTCCATATCCGACAACCACAACTTCGTTCAATGTTTTAACATCAATATCCATTACGACATTGATTACGCTGTTGGATCCGATAGGCATCTCTTTAGTAAGGTATCCTACAAAACTGTAGACTAAAGTGGTCGCTTCACTAGGTACTTGGAGGGAATATGTTCCATCTAAGTCCGTGATTGTTCCTTGGGTGGTTCCTTTTACCACCACACTTGTTCCTGGTACTCCTTCTGGCTCCTCAGCCGAAGTAACCCTACCAGTAATTGTTCTGCTCTGCGCCAAAACTGACATTACTGTCAGAAGTGTGAACGCCAAGCCTAATAAAACTTTCTTCATAGGTTGCTCATTTAGTTTTTTTAACTATCTAAAGACGAATATCCTGCTAAAGTGTCAAATGAAAAAAAATTAAAAAGTGGATTTGCTGACTCTAATGGGCAATTTTCTACGGTATTTCAGTTAAAAATTAATCTTTTAATTGCTTTAAAGAAAATTTAACTTGTTATCCATATAAACCACTATTTTAAGTATCAGAAATACGCTTTTAATTCCGTTTTTTTGTTAAAAAAAATCGTTTTATTTGGTTTTTTAAAAATGAACAAAAGCAGTCTATATTGTTTAGTTACCAGCATTCAGAATAAAATATTTAACAATGAAAAAATAGCTGTGGCATTCCCAATTTAATTCTGTTTGTAAAAAAAATTGACTCCACCAATTCAGAATATAATATGGAACAAGACTGATTTTAAAGAATAATATTAAATTTTATTTTTTTTTATAAATGGACGATTTTTTTGACTTTTATCTAAAATCTACACTTTTTTACAGAAACTAGGCTCCAAAATAAATTTTTCTGTAGATTTTCCATCTTCCATCAACCCTTTTCAACAAAAAAAGTTTATTTGATACAAATTTTTCCAAAATTGGATATTCTTCCAAAGCATTTATGATATTTGGTACTTGGTTTTTTTTTATGTCTTTAAAAGCCAAGGTCATATGGGGATGAAAATTTCTATCACTTAGCTCATCAACTAACTTTAACTCCTGCTTACAAAAAGTTTTTAAATTTTTTTGAAGAAGGAATAAATCATCCTTAGCATCCACATTCAGAAAGACAACTCGATCTCCAAATGTTCGAATCCCACCAATGGTCAGCTCCATGGATTGATAGTCTATTAGAAACTCGCTTAACTTTTGCTCTAAATAATCTTCCTTCGCTTCGTTATAGGAAAAAGGCATCTTGAGCGTGATATGCGCAGGGGACTTTAGAGCGTATTTTATATTAAATCGCTCCTTTAACATTTCCTTCAAGGACGTTGCTTTTTCTTGTAAGTCCCCTTCAGGAACAAGTGCGAGAAAATACTTTTGAAAACTTGCCATCACTCAATTTTACCTAGAAATCCATTCTAATGCTTAAAAACAAAAAAACTATTCGATTTACTCAATCAAAGCATTAAATTGATCATCTCAAACACCAAACTGCTATGAAATATTTTTCAAAGGCCATGATTGGCCTCGACCTTACAGAAATGGACGACATCCTTATTAAGAAAACCATTATTTTCTTAAAGTTTCTAGGAATCAACAAATGCTATTTCGTACACGTCGCAAAAGATTTAGCAATCCCTCAGGATGTTTTGGATAAATATCCCGATTTGCTGGCCCCGGGAGATGAATCTTTAGAAGCTCTTATCAAAGATAAATTAAAGCAGTTTAGCTTTCCCGATACTATTGAGATTGAGGTATTTGTAGAAGAAGGAAATCATCCATTAGATACCTTTTTACGCTGGGCAAAAATTAAGGATGTTGATCTTATCATAATGGGAAGAAAGGAAACTTTGGAAGGAAAAGGTTCCCTTGCAAAAGGAATTGCTAAGAAAGCTCCTTGTTCTATATTAATGCTACAAGAAAGACGAGAACCAGGGCTGCCAAAGAAAATTATGATCCCAAGTGATTTCTCCGAGCACACTCATATGATTTATGATTTTGGAGAAAGAATTTCAGATGAATTGCAGGCCGAGTTAATCCCGGTCCATATGTACCATGTACCTCATGGATATTCAAAAACAGGAAAAACATTTGAGGAGTTTGCTGATATCATGAAAGAAAACGCCCGACATGATTTCGAAAAATTTGTTAGTAAACATAATCATCCGGAATTGAAGTGTCATTTTGTTTTAAATGACGACCAAGATGATGGGAAAGTCCTACTAGATGAAGCCATTCAATCAGGAGTCGATATGATCTTAATTGGATCAAGAGGAAAAACCAAATCTGCTGCTGTCCTTTTGGGAAGTGTAGCAGAAAAACTAGTGAATGTAAATAATGTTCTTCCTATGTTGATTTTTAAGAAAAAAGGAGAAACTATAGGCTTTTTTGACGCCTTGTTTAAAATATAAAAAGGCTTGCTAAAGTACCAGCAAACTTAATCACCTTTGCCCTCTTGGTTAAACTGGAGGGCTTTTTTTTTGAAGCATTTTTAGTTCTTCTTTCTTTAAATTATTTTGACCCCTTTCGGGAGTTAGCTGCACTCCGATTTTTTATCATGCAATTCCCCAAAATTGGAATTCGTTGGAATCAAACTATTTGCAATTGAATAAAAATAAGTCTGTTCAACAGGGATTTTTAGAAAAAATTGGGGTAATCCGATGATTATTGGTCATTTCCTGAGATAATTAATCAAAGAATCAGCGAGGCTGCTTACTTTTGGCTTTTAATCGTTTCCAACAATCGCTCTATTGAGCAAATTATGAGTTTTATTACCGATTTATTTGCTGCATCCGATAATCCAAATTCTTTAGGAGCAAAGCTTAGAAATAAAAGACAACAAGAATTTGAATCACTCTTTTTTAATCGTTTTAAAGACTCGGAATCCATTAAAATACTGGATGTAGGAGGTACAGATTATTTCTGGAAAGACAGCTCTCTACCACAAAACCCTCACATTGAAATCACTCTTTTGAATCTCACCAAGGAAAAAACCAATCATCCCAGAATCAAAAGTGTGATCGGTGATGCAACCAAGATGCCGGAATTTGCGGAGGATAGTTTTGACCTAGTTTTCTCAAATTCTGTGATTGAGCATGTGTATACTTGGGAAAATCAGGTAAAAATGGCCAATGAAATCCAGCGAGTTGGAAAAACATTTTTTATCCAAACTCCAAGTAAACACTTCCCGATTGAGGCCCATTATGCAATCCCTTTTGCGCAATATATGCCCAAATCAGTGATGCTACCGGTCTTGACCAAAACACGACTTAGCCGCCTTCAGAAATGGGACGTAAAAGACGCAGAACAATACTTGGATGAAATTCTATTGATCGACGAGGCAGGAATGAAAAAGTTATTTCCAGGTGCATCAATTCATAAAGAAAGGATACTCGGATTAGTGAAATCATTCTCAGCACACAATCTGATCTAAATAATCAATTTTCGGCAAATTGAAGTCTTACCAGATTTGCATAGAATCCTTCATCTTTTTTAAGCAGATCCTGATGATTTCCTTCCTCAATAATTTCACCATCCTTTAGCACATAAATACGGTCGACTTTACGGATAGTGGCAAGTCTATGAGCAATGATTATTGTAGTTCTTCCTTTCATCAGCTCATCCAAGGCCTCCTGAACCAAAGACTCTGATTCTGCATCCAAGGAAGAAGTTGCTTCATCCAAAATCAAAATAGAAGGGTTCTTTAAAATAGCTCTAGCAATTGCCACTCGCTGTCTTTGTCCCCCGGATAATTTAACTCCTCTTTCTCCCACCAATGTTTCTAGTCCTTCCGGAAACTTGCTGATAAACTGCCATGCATTGGCTTTTTTCGCTGCCAGAATAATTTCCTCCTCACTCGCATCAGGTTTGGCATAAGAAATATTCTCTCTTATCGAACCTCCAAAAAGTAAAACTTCCTGAGGAACCATCCCAACTTTGCTCCTTAATGCCTTCAAGTCCCAGTTGTTTATATTCTTATCATCTACCAGGATGCTGCCGTTTTGAATATCATAAAATCTCAACAACAATTGAATGATGGTAGATTTTCCTGCACCTGAGTGACCTGCCAAAGCTACTTTTTCCCCTGGATTGACATGGAAGCTAAGATCCTTTAATACATTAATCTCGGGCCTGGTCGGATAATGAAAACGGAGGTTTTTAAAGTCAATTTTACCTTTAAAATCCAAAGCGATATCTCCTCCTTCACTTTCAGCTTCTTCATCAAGTATTTCCAAAACCCTCTCAGAAGAGCCGATTGCTTTTTGAACTTGTCCATAAATATCGCCCAGTCCTGCGATAGACCCCCCAATAAATGTGGTATAAAGCACAAAGGAAACCAATTCACCGACACTCATTTCACCAGAGCCTACTAAACTGGCTCCATACCACATCACTCCAACTATTCCACCAAATAAGGCGAAGATGATAAATGAAATAAATGCTCCCCGGAATTTTGCCTGTCGTAATGCTACTCCAACGACAGAATTGAGACCTTTTCCATATCTGGCAGATTCATAAGCCTCGCCTACAAAAGATTTCACCGTGCTGATAGACTGAAGCGTCTCTTCCACAATCACATTGGCAGCCGCTAATTCATCCTGAGTTTTTTTGGAAAGCTTTCTAATAAACTTCCCAAAAACCATCGCTATTAGGACTAAAACCGGGAAAGTACCCAGCATAAACAAGGTTAGTTTGGGAGTGTTGAACAACAAAAAACCCACTCCGGCAACCAACGTGATAATCTGCCTAAAAAACTCTGCGAGCGTGACAGAAAAAGTGTCTTGCAATAGACTGACATCTGCCGTAATCCTTGAGATCAGTTCACCTGTCCTTCTTTTATCAAAAAAGGTCATTGGTAGCCTTACCATTCTAGAGTATAATGCCAATCTGATATCACGCATGGATCGCTCTGAAACCAATGCAAAAAGCCAGACGCGAAAAAATGAGAATACACTTTGGATTGCTAGGATAGCCACCAAAATCAAAGCGATGGAATTGATATCTGAAACGATCCACTCTGTCCCTTGAGCTGCATCAATCAGCTTTCCTGCCACAAAAGGGAAAGTTAACAGTGTTAGTGAAGAAAAAAGCAGAAATACCAAACCCAAAATAAATGCCCATTTGTAGGGCATAAGAAAACGAAATATGGTTCCAATTTTCTCTAAATTCTGCTTTGACAACTTCCTCTTTTCATGCTCTTCCAAAGCAGTGCCTCTTTGTTTTGCCATTAGACTTTCTAGGTAATTTAACAGACAAAAGTAAGGGTTTTTGTAGGTTTATCCTCCCTCATTTTGGAATTCCCTTTCCAAGACCATAAATCTATTTATAGTTGAAACCGAGTCGGTCTATTTAATACCAAGTCTGACAAATATTCTCCAAGCGCCGCCGAATGTTTAAAACCATGCCCAGAGCATGCCGAAACAATCCATTCATTTGCGATTTCAGAATTATTTTTGACAACAAATTTGGCATCTGGAGTTACTGTGTAGAAGCAAACTTCTGATTTCAAAAACTCAGGCTTTAAGCCAGAAACCCTACCTACAATTTTTTCATCCCAAAACAATCGTTGCTCCGCTTCGCTTACTTCTCGACAAACCTGATCCGGATGATTCACTTCAATAAAAGATTCAGTGGCGACTTTAATAGATTCCCCATCAAGGCTTGGAAAACCATAAACGAAATCTTCCGGCTCAGGCCCAATTCCCCACATAAAAACCGGAGAATCTCTCCAAAAATCAGAATCCGTTTTAATCCAATGAAGTACTTGCCTACAAATCTTGAATTTTGATTTTTCCTCTTCAGAAATAAAATCCTTAATCCACCCTCCCGAACAGTTGATCACTTGATCAGCGAGTATTTCATCTTCTTCCAAAATCACTTTTATTCGACCATCGCTTTGATTTGAAAGTGAAATAACCGGGCTATTCTTTAGAATTTTTGCTCCATTTTTCTCGGCAAGGTTGAGTTGTGAAAGAATAGCTTGCTCGGGTCTCAGGTATCCGGCGGAAGGCTCATAATAGCATTTTCCCTCTTTTTCAAGTTCAAAAAGAGGATAATTTTTCCGGCATTGATGAGAATTTAAAAACTCGTGATTTATCCCATACTTTTTTGCAAACTTCACTGTTCTGTTCAAAAAGCCTTCCGAACCATGTTTTGACCAAGGGGATTTACCTGAGTCTAATAAAATGCCTCCACACTGAGTGAAAATGGTAGAATTGGAAAGCTTTTCGATCTCTCTCCAAAGTTCATGTGACCTCATCACCATCGGAATATATGCCTCTGATTCACCCACTGCCAATCTTGTAATTCGTGTTTCTCCATGGGAAGAACCCAATGTGTGAGGTGGATCGAAACGATCAATTCCTAAAACAGAAATTTTGGACTTTGAAAGTTGGTAAAGTGTCGCAGATCCAACTGCTCCTAATCCAATCACTACCACCTCAAATTTCCTTTGGTTCATGTCACTCCAAAAATTGATTGCTCTAATATCGAATCAGAATTTCTTCTTTCAACAGATATTTTAAAAAAATGGGCAAGAGATCTGAAAAATCAGTCCACTTGCCCCTTTAAGAAATTCTTAGGCAATTTTGCGGTCAAAGTCTACTTTTTGCCCATTTGAGCGTCAATCAATTCTCTTTTTAATTTCCGCTCGCGGTCTAAAGTATTTTTTCTATGGGAATCAAATTCTTCCTGAACCTCTGCCAGATCATTTTGAGCCTTTTTGATTTTCTTAAAACTTCTCATGAATTGCATGGAGAAAAAAGCGAGTGCTATTCCCAAAACACCAACTAATAACCACATCATGGAAGAATAGAATGATTTGTGAATCCCAATTCCTAAAAAGGTGAAATTATCTTTAGCGGCAATGGCCTCTTCCTTTTCAGTTTCCACTTGCATTAGCACATTATTCATTCTCCCTATCGAATCTTTCTGATTGGAAATCTGGGTTTTAAGCCCTAAAACTTCTTGCCTCATCGTACGCATGGAATCAAGAATATTTGACTTTAGCTTATCAAGATTCGTCCTTTTGACAACTTTGTATTCTTGAAAATTATTGGAAACGCTATAGACATAATCAAACTGACTATCAATTGTGCCACTGTTCAACGATCCTTGGTCTTGTGCTATTACGTGGCTTTCAATTCCAATTAACAATAACAGCAAACTACTTAGGGTCAATATTTTTAACATTGGGTATTTATTTTACAACTTGGGGGAATCCTAGCGGGCATCAATAAACATGCCTTTATACAAATTTAGCAGGTTTTATAAAGATGCTTTTTTTGAAGTTAGAAGATATATCACGTCTCAATGAGCTCCATTCTTAAGTTAGAAAAAATCTATTTATTGAAACAATTAACTTGATTGAAAATTCTAAAGGAAGCTAAAGTTCCTTCACCGTTTCGACTTTTGAAGCAATCCATGCTGGTCTATAAGATGCCAAAAACGTGATTCCTATTACGGACATCGTGATCCAAATAAAATCTGTCCAAGAGATTTTTACAGGATAAGCATCAATTACAGCTGAGGAAATCCCTAACGAGACTAAGCCGAACTTCTCCTGAATTAAGCAAACTAAAAACCCTAAAACCAATCCTATAATCGCTCCACTAAAAGCAATCAAGGAACCCTGCTTCAAAAAAATTCTCCTGATAAGTTTATTGGGAGCGCCCATAGCTTTCAAAACAGCTATGTCTTTTTTCTTTTCAATCGCCAACATACTCAGCGAAAAGAAAATATTGAAAGAAGCAATAGCGAGTATAAATGTCAAAGTAAGGAACACGAATAGTTTTTCAAGCTTAACTGTTCGAAGAAGGCCGGCATGTTGCTCGTCTGTATTTTTTACTAAAAATTTTGGGCCAAGCAAATCCTTCAACCTATCCTGGACTGCATCAATAGACTCCCCCTC
Organism: uncultured Algoriphagus sp.; assembly: GCA_965659625.1. Lineage (GTDB taxonomy): Bacteria > Bacteroidota > Bacteroidia > Cytophagales > Cyclobacteriaceae > Algoriphagus. The sequence continues at coordinate 72,001 of CBFHWO010000001.1, forward strand.
ATTCACTTTTATTTCTAATGAGGTCCTTCTATTCTCATAGTTCAATAGATTTTTGGCAAATTCCAACGGCGCTATTACATATTCATCATCAAACTGCCGCTCAATACTAAAATAGGCAACAGGATCTAAAATAGCTGAAGAATACAGCTGACTTGGATCAATGGTTGCCGCAGATCTAGGGGCTTTTGGATAAAAGACTTTTAAGGGTACATTGATGTCGTTCAAGTTGACAGAAAGGAAAAAACCGACTCCTCTCCCCAAAATTGCCGCAGGCCTCAGGGCTGTTCCAAGGGTAGTATCACCCCAAAAATATCCTTTTGAGAATCTCCCCTGGTCCAAAAAATTATCTGAAACACCTTTAAGACGAGCGACTATTTGGTTTCCGTTATAATCAAACAGAGCATTATCCTCAATGACTTCCGTCAAGATCTCAACTCCTTCCAAAGAACGGATACTGTCGAGCCAGTTTTCGGTAATTTCAAAACTTTTGCCTTCTGCAGCTTCAATTTTTAGCTCTGCATCAAAACTTGCAAATAACCCCCGAATCAAATCTTCCAACCCATTGAATACCGACATCACAATCACCAAAGCCATAGTTCCAACCGCCACTCCTACCATCGAAATAGTGGAAAGGATCGTGATAAAATTTCGCTTTTTCTTACTGCGAAAATATCGGCCGGCTATGAAAAAACTAAGGTTCAATTTGGGTATTCATTAATCTTCTGAATCCTCTTCCTCCTCTTCTGGAGCTTCAGGAATATTCAAATCCGAAATCACTTTATCCATATGCTGGGCATAAGAAGCCGAATCATCAGGAAAAAATGCTAGCTCAGGAATAATTCTTACCGATTTTCCAATCCTTTTGGCCAATTGATGCCTAATTTCTTTCTTGTGAGAGTTGACCAACTTATAAGTTGCTTCCGGATCAGCAAGCAAAAAACTCAGGTAAACTTTCGCAAAACTCAAATCAGGACTTACCAATACATGGGTAATGGTAATCATTGCTCTACCCACAAGATGTTTTGCGTCTTTTTGAAAGATATCTCCAAGCTCTTTTTGGATTAGTTTAGCGTATTTTTGTTGTCTTTTACTTTCCATATGAAGTATTTGTGGTACAAATTTAGCGAAATAGTTGAGCAAGCTTTAATTTCGTGCAAAAGCAACCCATTTCAAACTCAATATTCCAAACATCTTGCTTAGATTTTTCAAAGTCAATGACCCATTTAGGTTGGTAGGATTAGCAATTTACTTGCTTATTTTAACTTCCCTCTACCTTGTTTGGAATCCTCTTCCAATTACCTCTCCTCAACTTATTTGGATGATATTGGGTGAAAGGCTTGGCCAAGGTTTCTTTCTCTATCAAGACATTATTGATGATACCGGACCTCTCTCCGCAGGGTTTTTCACTCTTGTTGATTTTTTATTCGGGAGAAGTCAGCTTGCCTATGATTTAATAGGCAGGGTATTCATATTGTTTCAAATTATTTATTGGAACACTACTCTGATCAAATATAAGGTATTTGATGAAAACACATATTTGCCTGCAATAATTATGGCAGCCCTATTTCATTTTTCCTTTGACATGCTTTCGCTTAATCCCGCCATGCTAGGAAGTACCTTTTTGGTTTTGGCATTGGGGCAGCTTTTTTCACAAACAGTTCTCCAAAAAGAAACCAGTGAATCCACTTTGCTTATCGGGATTTATGGCGGTTTGGCTGCTGGATTCCACCCAAGTTATGTCTTGTTTTTGCCTTATTTGATTTTTACTGCAATCACGATCAGTGGGTTTTCATTTCGTCAATTAATGCTTTCATTGGTAGGTTATACTTTACCTGTCCTACTCATTTCTGTGTTTTATTACTGGAATGACGGACTTCAGGAAGCCATTGATATTTGGCCCATGATCTTAATGTCCTCAAAATCAACCTTTCAATCTTATTGGAGCTGGTTGATCGTGGCAGCATTTCCTATCCTTTTATCTTTAGTTGGCTATTTTTTAAGTGCTGTTCTGAAAGGTTCTACCGTAAACCAACAAAAGCAGAGACAATTGATCATTTTATGGCTTGTATTCGCTTCTGCAGAATTTCTATTCATCAAAAAACAGGCAGCATATCAATTGATCATTTTTGTGCCAGGTTTCACCTATTTAATTACTCAATTTTTTCTTCATGTGAGAAGAGGGATTATACCTAAACTTGGGTTTTATTTGTTGATTTTGGGCTTACCGGTCTTTGCTTGGTGGTATTGGCAAACCAATGTGGACAATCCAGAATATTTCGTTTCTGATCAAACCAATCCCTCTCTAAAGGGTAAAAATATTATGATTTTGGGACCTAACATAGCGGAATATCAGGATGCCAAATTAGGTGGGCCATTTTTAAATTATCAATTAAGCAAGATCTACCTAGATCAAGAGAGAGATTTGCCTGAAAAAGCTCGGCTCTATCAAATGCTTCAGAACCAAGAACCGGAAATAATCCTTGATCAAGAGGGAAAATTTCAGGCGATGTTAAATGATTTCCCAGAACTAAGTAGGCATTATGTATTGGAAAGAAAAGGGTATTTCGTTTTAAAATAAGGAAATATATTCTTGACATTCAGAAGGATATCCTGTATTTTTAAGAACCCTTGAATTCTGATTTTTCACTTACTTTACTTTTTATGTTCATTAATTTTAAATTTTTGAATGTCTCTTCTTTATTTCAAAAATCTAAGTTTTTGAGATTTCTTTCAGACAAAAATTCTGCTTTCTACACCAGCCTGCCTTTCCCTTCAAAACATCATGAAATTCTCAGAATTAATCCAATTCTTAAGGGGCTTTTTGTTCAAAATTTTTATACTTCTAGATTATGGAAAAGCACTTGATTATCAGTCAAAACACCTTACTTTCAAAAGGGCTTTATCAATTCCTAAAATCAACTATTAAGGTTAACGTGGACTTGGTTTCATTAGATGATTTAAAAAATCAAGAATCAAAAATTTTACAGAATGTTCAATTTATTTGGATTGACGTAATTCAAGAAATTCAGAACCTTATAAAACTGAGTAAGAAATTAATTAAAACTCAACCCGACCTGAAAGTTTTTGCCTTTGGAGAATTCAAAGATTTGAAAAGTATCAAATCAATTTTAAACTCGGGAATCAGTGGGTATTTTTTATCAAATTGCTGTACAGAAAACATTAAAGAAGCTATCCTCCATGCAGATGATCATAAGCCCTATATAGATCCAAAAATGGCTGAGATTTATTTTGAAAAGCTTATTCAATCACAACCTACCAATTCCAGTCCCAACAGAATAACAAAAAGGGAAAAGCAAATTCTCCAATTAATCGTTGAAGAATATACCACTCATGAAATAGCCAACAAGCTGTTTATCAGCTCCTGCACGGTAGAAACCCATCGGCTACACTTGATCCAAAAAATGGGTGTCAGAAATACAGCAGGTTTGGTAAGAGAGGCTATGAGCGCAAATCTCGTCGATTGATATCCATGAAAACATGGATTTTTAAAACTCAAGGAATTCATGGACTCTAATACAGATATAATTTCTCAACTTCCTTTTAAAGTTTTCTTTTAAAATCTGGGTGCTTTCCGAGTAAGAAATAATGTCTCATATTTTTAGCCGTCAGGGTTCAAACCATGTTAGATCAAGTATTAAGTGCTGTCGTCGGATTAATTAATGACCATATCGGTAATACTGAACCTGAAGTCTTACTTGGAAATTTATCTTTGCTAGACTCCTCTCAACAAGGAACAGAATCAAATATCTCGGATAGGGTCGTGGCTTCTGTAATAAATATTCAAGAAGAAAGTTCTCTGAGAAACAACCCGGCAAACAAACAGATTTTTGACAATATGGGGCTTCCTAGAGGTGTCTCTAGAAATCCAGGAATTTATTTAAATGTTTTTCTCCTTATAGGGGCAAATAAAGATCAATATAGCATTGGACTCCAAAGGATATCCCAAGTAATATCCTTTTTTCAAGCTCATTCGATTTTTACCGAAACCGATATTCCAGGACTTTCAAATTTCGGTCTGGATAAGATCCTTTTTGAACTCCATTCCACAAGTTTCGAAGAACTCAATCAATTGTGGGGAATAATGGGAGGAAAATATATTCCTTCTGTAGTATATAAAATGAGGTTGGCATATTTCAGCAGTATCGATGAAGGGGCAGAGGTACCACTTATAAAATCAATTGATTCCCGGTTCAGAAATAACAAACTGTAATCATGGATAGGATCATTAATAAATTCGAAAAATTATTTTCCATCAGGTTTACCCATGATGTTTTCCCTTTTTCTTCAGATTCTGGGGGTCTTTTAACTCCACATATTCGGCTAGCCCCTGATCCTACCACGGATGAATTATTTAGAAAACATGAAATCCAATACAGATGGAGACACGATATGTTACTCTGTTTTATTAGAATCAATACCACTGAAGATTCTCCGTTTTTCCGTCTTCCAAATAATTTTAACGCCAGGTTTTTTGTCCATTTAGATCGTACGGTAAAGGATAATACAGAAATATCCGAAAACCATGGGAATGAGAATATTTATCGATTTCGGATAAATCTCCGAGCCTCTGCAAATTCAATGAATTTGGCAACAGCCACGCTAGGCCCAGTGGCTTCACAAGAACCAATCCGAGTTTTTAACCCAGGGAATCCAGGAAATTGGACTACCAGCATCGAAAATTTATCCGGCCATTTTGGCGTCATAGATTTAGTTACTGAAGGCTCAAGTACTCATCGACTATTCACCGATGTCACGAATCAAATTTTGTTTTACACAACCGCAAACGGTAATGAAAATGAACATCTGTTCACCATTCATTTAAATAACTGAAGAGAAACAGAAACTAAAAAAAACCCTTTCCAATGTCACAAATCAATGAATCCGCTATCAAGACACCGGGAGTCTATATCAATGAAATCCCGCTCTTTCCACCTTCTGTGGCACAAGTAGAGACAGCCATTCCAGCTTTTATCGGTTATACGCAGAATGCTACTAATGAAATAGGCGAATCTCTTACTAATGTTCCAACCAAAATATTCTCTCTAAAGGAATATGAAACTTATTTCGGCAAAGCTGAAAATGAAGTAGGAATCAGTATCAATATCGTCAGAGAAACATTGGCATCAGATGCGACTATTACCGACCCCTCTGATTTTACCATGTATTACAATCTTCGGATGTACTTTATTAATGGAGGGGGACCTTGTTACATTATTTCTATTGGTAGTACAACTGATACTCCAGATCCCGCAGATTACGATGATGGACTATTGGCCTGCGAGGCTGAAGATGAACCTACGATCATCGTATTCCCAGATGCTATCAACACATTAAACGAAGGAGATTATTATACTTTAATTTCTTCTTCTATAGACCAGTGCGCTCTCCTGCAAGATCGCTTTACACTAATCGATGTCCATACTCCTGGCACAAATAATACGACCACTGTTAGTGGTTTCAGATCTGCATTTACCAAAAATGATAGTCTTTCCTATGCCGCAGTTTATTATCCTTCACTCAAAACCACCTTTGATTTTGAATACGATGATGCAGAAGTAAACGTAATCATCAACACCGCAGGTGCGGATGAGGCCGCAGTGGCTCTATCTACTTTACGGACTTCCGAAACAGCTATTTACAATGCTGCCCTGGCAAAAATCAGAGAGAAATTAAGTCCAACACTTCCCCCTTCCTCGGCCATAGCTGGAGTCTATGCCAAAATAGATGCTTCACGTGGAGTATGGAAAGCCCCGGCCAATGTATCACTAAACGCAGTCTATGACCTCACTTCAAAAATCAGTGAAGCCGAACAAGGAAGCATGAATGTCGATCCAACGTCCGGAAAGTCAGTAAATGCCATTAGGATGTTCCAAGGAAAAGGATTTTTGGTTTGGGGAGCCAGAACCTTAGCAGGAAATGATAATGAATGGCGGTACGTTAATGTAAGAAGGTTTTTCATAATGGTGGAAGAGTCTTCCAAAAAGGCCTCCATGCAATTCGTATTTGAACCCAATGATGCTAATACCTGGGTGAAATTAAGAGCCATGCTAGAAAATTATTTAACTCTATTGTGGAGACAAGGAGCCTTGGCTGGCGCTAAACCAGAACATGCATTTTATGTAAGATGTGGATTAGGCCAGACGATGACGGCACAGGATATACTAGAAGGAAGACTAATAGTCGAAATAGGCATGGCTGCAGTCAGACCTGCTGAATTTATCATTTTACGCTTCTCTCATAAAATGCAGGAATCTTAACTGCTATTTCTAAAAACTTAAAAACAAAATTATCATGGCTAATTATCCTCTTCCAAAATTTCACTTCCAAGTAGATTGGGGTGGAACAAAAATCGGATTTACAGAAGTAACAGGTCTTGAAGTCAGCATCGAGCCTATTGAATATAGAGATGGAGCGAGCCCGGAATATTCCAAAATCAAAATGCCCGGAATGCAGAGTTTTTCAAACATCACGTTAAAACGAGGGACTTTTAAGAGTGACAATGAATTTTACTTATGGTGGAATACCGTCGCATTAAATACTATTGAAAGAAGAGATCTAATCATCTCTCTATTAGATGAAACCCATGCACCCGTGGTGGTTTGGAAAGTAAAAAATGCCTGGCCAATCAAAGTTCAATCGACCGATTTGAATTCAACAGGAAATGAAACTGCCATTGAAACCATGGAAGTTGCTCATGAAGGACTCACCATTTCAAACGAATAATTATGTTCAATTATCCACCGGTAGGATTTCATTTTTCTGTCGTGTTTCAATTATTCCCTCAGACTCCAAATGATTTCAGGTTTCAGGAAGTCAGCGGTTTGGATATGGAAATGCAGATGGAAACAATTATTGAAGGAGGTCAGAACCGCTTTGTTTGGGAATTACCTGTCAGGGCTAAATATTCAGACATCATCCTAAAAAGAGGGATGTTTATTGGCTCGGGAATTTTGATGTGGTGCAAAAATGCGTTTGAAAATTTTGTCTTTGAGCCAGTCAATATCATCATAAGCTTACTCAATGATAAACACATACCCATACAATCTTGGTATGTCGTCAATGCAATACCGAAAAAATGGTCTGTTTCCAGTTTTAATGCAGAACAAAATTCCATTGTCATCGAATCCATAACTCTCAGCTATCAATATTTTAATATCATCAGTCTGGATTCAGCCATTTCCATGGCAGGCAATATTAGTGCGTCAGGAAGTATAGGAATCTAACACCTCAAAAAATGCCGCTAGAGATACGAGAACTTCAGATAAAAGCTGCAATAGGATCGAGTGCAGGAACCCCTTCTACTCAAGAATCGAAACCAGCAGACTATGACCGAATGAAAAATGAAATTGTAAAGGAAGTCACAGAAAATGTGTTGAAAATAATCCAGTTAAAACTTGAAAGGTAATGCTTGATTTAGGTCAAAAAGCGGAAAAATTATACGTCCAAGCCTACAGGGATGCGGAATACCAAGACCTGGTTTCAGGGAATAAGTTTAATGCTCTTATCAACCCCGCCAGTTACAGTGTTTCCTACAAATTTGAGTTTGATGAAACCCAGGCTGCCGGAACCTCTGGGACCAATATGAAATTCAACCGAATTCTCCCTGGAGATTTCCATTTTGACTTTTTGTTTGATGGAACAGGTGTGGTGAAGGATATGTCTGTTTTGAGTCTTGGCATTGCCAATCCATTTGAAAAACCAGGGACTGTTACCGAACAAATAGAAGAGTTCAAACAGAAAATCATTGATTATCAGTCCGAAAAGCATCGTCCTTATTATTTAAAAATCCATTGGGGAGAACTCCTTTTTAAAGGAGTGCTAAAACAAATGGATATAGAATATAAAGTTTTTGCCCCGGATGGAAAACCAATAAGAGCACTTGCCAAATGCCAGTTTGTAGAAAGCGTTGCAGATGTGGAAAGGGCTGCAAGAGAAAACAAAGAAAGTCCTGACATCACGCATGAAAGGGTTTATGGTGGGACAGATAGAATAGATCTAATAACAGAAAAAATCTATGAAAAGAACTCCTACTATATCCAAGTTGCTGAATTTAATTCATTGGACAGTTTCAGGAAAATCACTACTGGTACCAAAATCTATTTCCCCCCTTTAGAAAAATAATATTCAAGCCATGATCGCCACAGCACCTAACAGGGAACTAGTCACATCAAAAATTTTATTGGGAAATGGTCCATTTTCCAATCCTGATCAAGAAGTGTCCGGGCAAATCCAGGTTATTGCGATGTCGGTATACTTGGAGTTGAACAAAATCCCCTATGCCACCATCTATTTGGCAGATGGATCGGCAGCGGATTCTGATTTCGAGATTAGCAATAGCGGTGAGTTTGCCTTGGGAAAAAGTATTGAAATCCAACTTGGATATAACACAGATGACCAATCCGTTTTTAGAGGAATCATAATTGCCAATTCCCATGTGATTGAAGGAAACAAATCTTCTCTTCAACTTACCTGTAAGCATGAGGCAGTAAAAATGACCATCTCTCCAAAAAGTAAACACTTCAATGATCTTTCAGATAATGAGTTGGTAGAGCTTATCCTCAATGAAAATGGATTGTCGGATTTTGACATTCCATCCTTTGGAAGCACACATGAACAATTACTTCAAGCAAATGTCACGGATTGGGACTTCATTTTGGGAAGAATAGACTCCAATGGAATGGCCTGTTCGATTGATGGTTCTCAATTCAAAGTCTTAAAACCTGATCCATCTCTGGACTCTGTTCATACTTTAACTTATGGAGCAAATATCCTTTCCTTCCGGTCAGAATCGGACATTCGATCTCAGGCCACTTCCGTCAAAGCTTTTTCATGGGATTTTGCCAATCAATCTGTGGTGGAGGTAGAAGGAGCAACCCTTGAATCAGCTTCCCCGGGAAGTATTCAGGAATCTACCTTAGCTGAAATCAATGGACAACAATTTGAAATCCGAACTTCCGGCAATTTTACCAATGAGGCATTACAGAGCATTGCAGATGCCAAAAAGCAAAAACAATCCCTCTCCAAAATAAAAGGGAAGGTTTCCTTTTCGGGTAATTCTGAGGTCAAACCTGGGGATTGGGTAACTCTGGCGGGAATAGGAGAACAGTTTGATGGCAAAGCATTCGTTAGTGCTGTCCACCATGAAACCCGTCAAGGAAATTGGGAAACAGAAGCGACTTTGGGATGGCAAGAGGATTTTTTTACTGAGAAGTTTAACAATTCCATCAGTTCATCGTCAGGTCAATTTTCTAGAATTCAAGGGCTTCACATTGGCATCGTCACGGATATCATTGACCCCATGGGAGAGGGAAGAGTCAAAGTTCGATTACCATTAGTCAATCCTGATGAATCGGGAATTTTCGCACGGGTGGCCACTTTGGATGCTGGAGAAAATCGAGGGACTTTTTTTCGTCCCGAAATAGAGGATGAAGTGATCATAGGATTTATAAATGATGATCCTTCCCACCCGGTAATACTCGGAATGGTACATAGTAGTGCCAAACCATCACCATTAGAACCGGAAGAAGCCAATGACAAAAAAGGCTACGTCTCTAGATCTGAAATAAAAATCACTATTCACGACGGAGATAAAAGTATTGTCATAGAAACACCGGGTGAAAGGAAATTTACCATGGATGATACCGCAGGCATCATCCAACTCGAAGATGCATCAGGGAATATTCTGACGATGGATGACAGTGGTATTTTATTGGATTCTCCAATGGAAATATCCCTAAAAGCTGGCTCTAAAATCAGTTTTGCTGCACCAGAAATTGCCATCAAGGCCGATATGAAAATAAGTGCAGAAGCCTCAGCAGGCTTAAGTTTCAAAAGTAACGGATCTACGGATATCGAAGGATCCTTGGTAAATATTAAAGGAAGTCTTGTCAAGATAAATTAAGAAGATGCCATTTGCTGCAAGAATATCAGATATGCATACCTGCCCCATGTTGACACCTGGGGGAACTCCCCATGTAGGTGGTCCAATATTGCCCGCAGGAGAACCCACTGTACTTATTGGTGGATTGCCTGCCGCTAGACTAAGTGACTTGGCTACTTGTGCCGGACCTCCCGATACGATAGTTACCGGATCTTCATCGGTCATGATCGGCGGATTACCAGCTGCCAGAATGGGTGATTCTACCTCTCACGGAGGTGTAATCATTATAGGATGTCCCACAGTAATAATAGGAGGATAAGACCATGGAAAATATTAACAAATCTTTTTTAGGTACCGGTTGGAGTTTTCCTCCACAATTTGACAATGTAGGTGCCAAGACCGAAATGCTAAGTGATGAAAAAGATATCCAAAGTAGTCTCGAAATACTTCTTTCTACCAAAAGAGGTGAAAGAGTCATGCGCTCGGATTATGGGTGTGATCTGCACGAGTTGGTATTTGAGCCCTTGACTACCACTTTCAAAACCTATATCACTGATTTGATCCGAACCTCCATCCTATACCATGAACCTAGAATTGAAGTAGAAAAAATTGAGCTGAATGACACTGGAGAATTAGAAGGTCGAATTCTTATTACCATATCGTATAAAGTCAGATCGACAAACTCAAGATTCAACTTTGTCTTTCCATTTTATAAAACAGAAGGAAGTGAATTGAAATAACGGAATATGGCTTGCAATGACAAAAATCCATTGACTAGAGAAGGAGTAGATCGGCTCACCAGGAAGCTACTCGCACTCCCACCCACTTTTGCCAAAGTGGATGATCGGTCTATAGAGGATTTGATGCTCTTTGCAAAAAGATATGCCACATTCATTAAATACAAAGACCAAAAAAACGAGGATGACAGAACCTGGGAGCCTTTGATGAAAATGGATATTTCGGTGGTCTTAGCCGTCATACTAGCACTGGATCTACTTCAATTTTCTGATTATATCAAACTACTTCGTAAGAAAACAAAACTTGCCATAGCTTCCGAAGACGATGCCGAGTCAAGCTTGCAATTCAAGTATTATTTTGATCTGATTTTTTCAATCGCCTCCATCATTGATGAGCAGTGTGGGCTGCTAAAAAGTGAAGTGGAATATCAAAAAAACATCCAGTCCATCATCGCTGCAAAATTATCAGTTCCATTTTCCCGAATTGTAAATTTCAGAACAGAACAATTGTCTTTGGTTTCAGCTTCTGAGCTAACTGATACTACGGCTCCTATCTCCACCATAAATTCGCATGATCCGCTATCGCTAAACTATTTTACGATCAGCTCCGAAACCTTGAACATTACCGTTCCTGGTGCAACGACCAGTGAGAAGATCAGCCATATCATCAACCATAATATATTCAATAATCAGATCACTGTTTTTCTTGGAGGTACCTCTTCCATTATTCAAAATGCCCAAGCTCTTCTTGAAACTTCACTTAATTCCTATTCCAATCATGAGCCACATTATGGACTTTTCCTTTCCTTTCTAAAACTATTTAAAGCAGCACAATCAAGTCTTAATAATTTCACTAAAAGACATTTAGATTTCTATTATAAAGATGTTTTAAAACTTACAACCAAAAACCCAACTCCCGATCAGGCTCATCTGACATTTGAATTGCAAAAGCATATCCCACTTCACCAGCTTCAAAAGGGGACATTATTTAAAGGTGGAAAAGATGTCAATGGGAAAGAAATGAACTATAGCCTGGTAGAAGATGTGGTTTTCAATCAAGCGGTAGTTAAAGAATTAAAAGCCTTTCAAATCTATAATAAAAACCTTCTTGCTTTTCCTATTGTGAACAGCAAAGATGGAGCAGGAGAAAAATTCGAAGGAGAAGATAAAAGTTGGTTTGCATTTGGAGATCAAAAATCTGAGCCTACCAATGATGCTGGATTTGCCCTTGCCTCCAACCTATTGTTCCTAAAAGAAGGAGAAAGAAAAATTTCTATATCGGTACAATTTACTAACCCATTAAAATCCAAATCTGGATTTTCTTCCTCTGGCTATCAAAAGATCATTCCTTTTATAGTCAATTTGACTGGAGAAAAAGATTGGGTTTCAAAAGAGGTAGAAGCAAAATTCACTGAAAACCAAAAAACCCTGATTTTGGAATTTTCCTTAGGAGTGGAAGAACCTCCTTTAATTCCCTATTTCGAAAAAACCCACAAGAAAAATATCCAGACGGAGCTACCCTTATTGATGGCCACCGTGAACCAGATAACTGGTAATAGCTGGTATGCGGACTTGATGAATAATCCCATCACGTCCATAAACCTTTCAGTAGATGTGGTTGGAGTGAAAGATCTGGCTCTCAGTAGTGATGGCGGCTCCATTGATGCCTCCAAACCATTCAAGCCATTTGGAGATTTCCCTAAACTCAATGCAGGGTTTTATATAGGTTCGAAAGAAATTTTTCAGAAAAACCTGGATTCGTTAAAGGTTAATTTTCCGATTTCGGACCCCGTAACCACTCAATATCTCCATGGAAATAGCTGGGATATTTATCCAAAAACCAAAGAAGGTTCATCTTTCCTCATTCAGAAAAATTCGGATGGCCACTTACTGAAAACCACCAATATGGGTTTCGGATCCAATGAATTTTTGCAGGCTACCTCATTTGAAGGGATTTTGAAATTCCGACTGGATACTTCCAATTATTCTCTGGCAAGCTATATGTCTGAAGTAAACAAGGCGCTGGACAAAGTTGTGATCAATTCCCAACAAGGAAACATCGCTGAAAAAGCTTTTAGAAGTACCTCCATGCCTAGCCCTTCAGAAAGCCTGGAAGGAATTTTAGAAATTGACAAAGGAATTAAAAACCTAGGCGATATCAATTTTTTAAAGGGCCTGAGCACAGTTTCGGGAAATTCTGTACCTGTTCCCAAAGAACTGATTTCTGATTCATTCTCCATTGATTATACAGCTTCTGAAACAATTCCCATTGGAGAAATAAATCCAAAGCACACTTTTTATCATTTGACTCCATTCGGATACTATCTTCCTATTTCCGATGATAATCAGTCGCTTATACCAAGATTTGAAGAAAAAGGTGAGTTGTTGATTGGTATCTCCAAATCAGAGCTTCCTACTACTATAAACATTCTATTTCTCCTTTCAGAGGGAACCTCCAATCCTCTAAAAAATGAAGAACAAGTCCATTGGTCCTACCTAAATGGGGAAGGACAATGGCAGTTTTTTGAGTCTAATAAAGTAGTAGATGGAACAATCAATCTTACCAGAACTGGAATCGTAACATTAAGCTTTCCAAAGGAAACAGGAAAATCCCATACTGCACTTACCAATGAATTAATCTGGCTAAGAGTATCTGTGGCAGATAATACGGATGCCGTCTGCAAAATCATCGAAATCAAAGCTCAAGCTGCTCTGGTAGAATTAGTCCAGGACCCTTCAAAAGAAATTGAATTTAGAAGCACACTTCCAGCAGGAACCATAAGCAAGTTGGTACGATCTGACAGTGCGATCAAATCTGTCAATCAACCTGCTGACTCTGTAGGGGGAAGATCTAGAGAAACAGACAATGATCAATATCAACGTGTCAGTGAACGACTTAGACATAAGCAACGGTCCATTACCATGTGGGATTATGAGCATTTGGTTTTGGAGGAATTCCCTTCTGTCTATCAGGTTAAAAGCCTGAACCACACAGGGTTTTACGAGAAAAGTGGAGATCAGGTATTTTGTGAAAATTTCCCTGGACATATTACCCTCATCTGCATTCCTGAACTTAAGGAAAAATCCAATGTCAATCCGCTTAAGCCATATACCCCTATTGGTACTCTGACAGATATTGCTCTTTTCTTGGGCGAAATCAAAAACCCTTTTGCCACACTTCATGTGGTCAATCCAAAATTTGAGGAAGTTCAGCTCGATTTTGAGGTCCATTTTCATGAGCACATGGATGAAGTTTTTTATAGAAACCTTTTGGATATGGAGATTGAAAAATTCCTTTGTCCCTGGGCATGGGACAATAGCAAAAAAATCAACTTTGGAGGGAAGATCAATAAATCAACGCTGATCAATTTTGTAGAAGAAAGACCATATGTGGACTTTTTAAGCTTCTTTAAACTAAACCATATCATTCCGGGCGAAGAAGGAACTATTACCGAGTTTCGGTTTGATGTGGAAGAGATCGTAGCGACCACATCCAGATCCGTTTTGGTTTCACATTATGATGAAACCAATTTGAGTACACCAAGACACATCATACAAGTAATCCAAACCTGTGACTGCTGATGAAAACCTCTCCAACCATAGCCAAAAACCCCACCCTAGCCCATTCTTTGGACTATGAGAGGTTGCGTAAAGAAGGGTTGGAATACATCGAGTCCCTTTCTAGCGATATCTGGACAGATTACAACAGTCATGATCCTGGAGTGACGATTTTAGAAGCGATTTGTTATGCCATTACTGAATTAGGCTACAGGATCAATTTCGATATCAAAGATCATCTGGCAAAAGCTAGCGGTCAAACTTTTTTTACAGCCAGACAAATTCTGACTTCGGCTCCTTTAACAATTTCAGATTACAGGAAACTGTTAATTGATATTCCGGGAATTAGCAACGCATGGTTTTTTACAGATGGGAAACAGGAAATACCGATCTATCTTAATTGCAAGGAGGATCTTCTTCAATACGAACCGACCAAACAATCCCTGACTTTGAAAGGATTGTATACTGTGCTTTTAGACTTGTCGATAGACCTGGAATTGGGCGACATGAATACCGGTGATATAGTGTTGGAAAATATCGAGTTCCCATTCTCACCAACTACCGATATGGATGCTGGTGAATTCCAAATCAAGTTTGAGTTTCCAAGTATCAATGAGGTAAACACAAAAATATTGAGTCAGGATTTCACGGATTTTTCACTGGAAAAGAACCCATCCAAAAATTGGTTTTATTTCTATAAGATAGAGCTTGCTGATGGTGAAATAATTGATCTCCATTTTAGAGTTGGCATTCCTAAGTTCCCTTCCCAGGGAAAAATTCTGGACAGCCATGTGGAGTTCATGCTTCAAGACAATGATTTTGCCTCGCAAATTTTGGATACTTATCTGGAGAAAATCTCTAAAGCAGATCTGGTAATAAAAAATTGTGTTAAAACCCTTCATGAAAACAGAAACCTTTGCGAGGATTTTATCAGTGTAAAACCGGTGGAATCGGAAGAAATAGCATTTTGTTTTGACGTGGAAGTAAGTCCTGAATCTGACATCGAAAGAATTCAGGCTGAGATTTATTTTTCGATAGAAAACTACCTCAATCCACCAATTCCTTTTTATAGTCTAAGTGAGCAGAGAAAAAAGGAAATCCCTGTGGAGGAGATTTTTGAAGGTCCAAAACTAGCTCATGGATTCATTGATACAGAGGAGTTGGAAAATACCCAGCTCAAGCAAATCATTTATGCTTCAGACCTCATCAACCTTTTAATGGATCTTGAAGGAATCAAGGATATAAAAAATTTCTTGATGACTAAATATGATAAAAACGGAAAGCCTGTTCCAGGTCAAATGGGAGTATCATGGTGTCTTCGAATCTCTCCAATGCATAAACCCGTTTTAAGTCCAGACTATTCCAAAATCCTGTTTTTTAAAGAGGGCTTTCCATTCCTTTCCCGATATGAAGAAGTAAGGGATACCGTTCACCTGCTCCATGAGCAAAATAACTTAGGAAAGTTGGTTCCTACTTTTGAAGATTTACCGATTCCAAAAGGCAATAAAAGAGACACCTCAAGTCATTGGCCAATCCAATACGACCTCCCTATAGTCTATGGAGTTGGAGAATTTGGACTTCCTCCTGAGCCATCAGATTTGAGAATAGCCCAGCAGCAACAACTGAAGGGTTATCTCATGTTTTTTGAACAGTTATTAGCGGATTTTTTAGCGCAGCTTTCAAACGCAAAAAGTCTTTTCTCAACTGATAACATACGTCAATCCTACTTTACACAATACCTAGGAGCCATTAAAGAGGTAGAGGGAATCCTACATCCGGACATGGAAAAAGCTTTGTCAAATGATCCTGGAGATCCTGTCAGTGAGGAGCTTTGGCAAAAATTATATGAAAGCAAAAACCAATTTCATGAAAGAAGGAATAGGTTTTTAGATCACTTATTAGCGCGGTTTGCTGAGTCTTTTAGTGATTATTCCTTGTTGATGTACCGGATAAATCTGGAAAACCTCAACCTTGAAAAAATAGAACCAGAGGAAATCATAGACATAAAAATCCGGACTCTTCAATCCTACCCGGAAATCAGTTATGGAAGGTCTTTGGCATTCAATTATTTTCCTCAGGATGAATCCTTTAACCTAGACGAAACAAAACTTTGGGACACCGAGAATGTTTCTGGCCTGGAAAAAAAGGTCAGCCAGATTACAGGGATCAAAGACTTTACAAGAAGGTTTCTGTATTGCATCAAGAATGTAGAAATCATCTGCGAGGAGCAAGAAGTCGGTGAGGAAATTCACTGTGTCCATTCTTTTACCATTACCTCCAGAAATGGTATCCGGTTAGTCTCAAAGCAATTTCAGGACAAGTCCAAGGCTGAGATGGTTTTGGAAGAGGTAATGGAATTGGGCACCAATCCAGAAAACTATAGCTACACCACAAAAAAAGTAAAACTCAAAAAAGGGAACTCCATCATTCTAGAGAGTGAAATTACTTTTCCCAAGGAGGAAGAAGCAGAATTGGTGATAGAAGAACTTGTATCTGAACTAACCGGAGATTGCCAAGACCCAGAAGGTTTTCATCTGATTGAGCATATTCTTTTAAGACCAAAAAGCAAGAATTTCAAGTTGATGGAAGTTTGTCTACATGACTGCGAATGTCCCTGCGAAGAAGATATCTATTCATTCAGAGCTTCGGTGGTTTTACCTCATTGGCCAAGTCACTTTGACACTATGGCTTATCGCAAATACTTCGAAAAGAAAATTATAGAAGAAGCTCCGGCCCATATCCAGCTAAAAGTCTGCTGGGTTAGCAATGAAAAACTTAGAGAGTTTGAGACAAGCTATAAAAGATGGATCGATGAACTCGCAAGGTTCAAAAAGGATGGAATAAACCATTCAACGTATCAGGAGGCCAATGACCGTATGGTGGAAATATTGGCAAAACTCAACTCTGTGTATCCAAAGGCAACGCTCCACGATTGTGAAGAAAGTGATGCCGACAAAAACCCTGTTATGCTGGGTAAAACAATTTTAGGAACTCAAAATTTATAATCATGCAGCCTTTACAGACATACCCCGTTTTTGAAGCTGATCAGGTATTGTCCAACGGACACTTGAACAACTTATTGAACTACCTTGAGCAGCAGGAAAGGCTGACCCGCATCAAGCTCCTAGGCAGGGGCATTGTCTGTGGTTTGGAAATCCAATCCTCCCCTTCAGAAATCATAGTCAGCAAAGGATGTGGAATAACTTCTCAAGGATATCTTATACAACTATGTGATACTTCTTATTCATTTTACACGACTTATACAGCCCCAACCTTACCCAATGATCTTACTTTTTTAACTCAGTGTAGCACAGAAAACAGAAACGAGATCCCCTATTATGGTCAAAAAGACATCTTGGAGTTAATTCCTTCAAATGATAAAGAACTTGAGGATAAAAAGCCTCTAACATCCCTGAAATTGGAGAATTATGCTGTGGTCTTGTTTTTGGAAGCAGAGCAAATAGACCTAAAAAACTGTGATACTCAAGACTGCAATGACAAAGGTAGTAAGATGGAGTTTACCCTTAGAGTATTGCTGATTCATCAGAAGTTTTTGGATACTAAAAATAAGAATGGGTTTAATTCAATCCTTCTGAAGCGATACAATGTCCCGGTAAAAGAGCTGAAAACTTCCGAAGATATTCTTCAGGAATTTTTAACCATCACGGATGATGTCACTTTAAATAATCTATCTGAAAATCTAATTAGGTGTTGGGATAGATACGCGGTACTTCTTGATCTTCCTGAAGAAAATCCGCTAAAAGGAATTAATCTGATTAACGTTAAAAAGAAATTTTCATCTGGTAACAATCAACGGATCTATCTCCAGTATTTCTATGACTTTGTAGATGATCTGTTCAAAGCCTTTTTGGAATTTCGTTCCAAAATCAGAGAGGTCTATGGAGAATGTTGCCCGGAAGAAATGACTTTTCCGCTACATCTGACCTTGGGTATCGCTGGTGAGGATACTCTTTTGGGAAATAATAATTACCATAGAAATTATTTTGAGTCTTCCCCGATTCTTCATGGTCAATCAAAAAAGATAGAGGAAGCAGCTTCCCTTTTAGAAAGACTTGTATCCATGATAACTGGCTTTATCGGAGATAAATTATCTCCAAATGAATCCATCATTATTACTCCATCTTATCTGGGGTCTGAAGCCATCAGCCTTCGTTCAATTCCCTATTACTATGATTGGAAAACCATTAATTCAACCTGGTTTTTCAACAAAAGTTTTAACGGTAATGAAAGGTATAATTTGGGTTATCGGGCAGCCAAACAGGCAGATGCACCAGAACCTGTAAAAAATCCATTGCTCTATGACCTTGAGCGCTACAATGCGTTCCGGATCGAGGGGCATATTGGAAAAAGCTACAGACCTGCACTGACTGAAATCATCCAACAAAAGAACAAATTCAACCTCCCTTTTGAAGTGGTAGCTCTCAATGCTATTGATTTATCTACCATCCTAAATGGGAAAGAAATCAAATGTCATGTAGAAGACCTAGCTTCGGATTATCGGGTAATGATCACTGGGATCGTATGTCAACTCCAACAGATCATGGCATATGTGGGTAACTTAAGGCCTAAAAGAACCATTGAGGCCAACCTCAATTTGAGTGCTCTTAATTTTACCAAGGATTTTTATATATCCAGAAATCTGGTGGACATGCAAAAAAGCATTAAAGCAGATCTTCAAAATAACCAGCCCTTACGTATTTCAAACGAGGATATCATTAAAAATCTAGCGCTTAGAGATGTGGAAGAAGGGGAAAAACTTGCGGATTTTGTTTCTAAAGATGTAGGGTCCTTTATCGTAAATGAAAAAGCATTTTATGATTATATCATTAAGCAACCTGACCTCTTATTGATCTTTTTACAGCAATTGGCAGAGATCGTTAAATACCTGCTAGCCTTCGATTTGGATAAATTTGATGAGGAAGCTTATAATAAATTATGGACACCCTATTCAAAAACTGTAGCAAGCCTGATCAAAGAGGCCAGCAATTCTGAAAACGAGGAGATCAAAGAGTATTTTTCTTCCAGAAATACTGGATTGCTATTCAAGTGCGCCAATGAAAAACTATTTGCTTTGAAAGATGAATATCTGAAAAGACTGGAGGAATATCATGCGGCTATTAATTTCAGCGAATATTTCAAAAAACATCCTGGCATTGAACACAAAGCAGGAGTGCCAAAGGGTGGTACTTTTATCCTTGTGTATAATGGGGCGACAGAATTAGCTTTGACTTTACCAGACCTGAGTTTTAATCGAAACTTTTTTTCGGAACTTTCTTTGGCATCCTCCACCCCAAAAGTTACTACAAATAATGCTTTTGGATTGAGGTCTTCATTTCTCTCAGAAGAAGCCACAAAGGAAGAAAGTACAACAGGCATTAAATCTTTCAATAAAACAGAATTTGAATTTGCCTCTGACTTAATCAAGAGATTGAATCTAGGAGAAGGCGCGAAGAATGTATTAGATGCGCTCAACCTAAAAGACAAAGAGATTAGGGAACAAGCCACTCCAATTGCAAAAGGTACAGTGATCGCCGATTTTTATCTTCCTTACTTATGTTGTAGTGAATGTCCTCCCATTGCCTATGTCATTCCAGAAGTGGAAGAACCTGAAAATATAGGACCCATTGCTAATGCCGGAAGGGATCAGACTTTATCGATTGCACCGAATCAACCCATTGCAATCACATTGGATGGTTCTGCCTCGAAAGATGAAGACGGTACCATTACTTCCTTTGCCTGGGCTCAAGTGAGCGGACCTCAGGTCACATTAAAAACGCCTAACAAGGTTAAGGCTTCCACAGAATTGAGCGCTCCAGGCGACTATGTATTTGAGTTAAAGGTAACAGATGATAAGGGAGCTAGCAGCAAAGATTCATTGACAATTACGGCAAGAACCGTAGAAAATAACCCTCCTGTGGCTGATGCCGGAGCTGATATTTCTATCACGATCGAAAATGCTAATAGTCCTGGCAGGGTAACTTTAGATGGAAGTAACTCAAAAGATCCTGAAAATGGGGCATTGACCTTTACATGGAGTTTGGCGAGCGGTCCGACTACTCCCAACATGCTCACTCCAAACCAAGTGAAAACTAATGTCACGGGCTTGCTCGAAGGAGAATATAAGTTCAATTTGGATGTGAAGGATTCTGCAGGAAACAGCAGCAGTGATTCTGTCCTCGTTAAAGTAGCAGTACCTCCTGTTGACAATGATACTAGGGTGAAAACATGCGGTCCATTAACAGGAGTACTCGAAGCATTTGCCTCCTTCGATAAAACTGAGGCAACTGAAAGCTTTAAAAAATTCCTGGAAACATTCGGATCGTATACAGAGGTGAAAAAATTCTTTACCTCCATGAAATCAATTTCCAGTTCTAATTTCACTAAGCAGATAGATTTCTTTTCCAGTGCTTTTGGGAATACAGACTTGATTTCAAAATTGAATGAGTGGCTTGAAAAACTACACCAAATCATTTTGGAGTTCAAGGATTTTAGGGCATTTGCATTCCAGCTTTACCAAATCATTAGCCAGTTGGTTACTTACCTAGTTTGTATTCAAAAAGAGGATTATGATGTGGCTAAAATCCCAATGGTTAAAGTATTTGATGTCATAGAGGCACATGCAAAAAGCTGGGCAGAATTACGGGAAACCGGAGCCTTTAGCAGAGTAGATTCAGCATTGATCGCAAAAATAGAATCAGGATTTACAAGCGCCTCCACTCAAACCCAAGAAAATGGGGAAGGCAACACAAAACCTAAATACCTAAGAAGAATAAAAAATATTGAAGCAATACTTTAAAGATAAAAATGAGCCCATCCCAAAAACATAAAGTCCATACCACCTCCCTTCAGGTCTATTTTGAAGGGATTGAGGAGGGTCTTGGACTTCAGGATCGGCTCGCTTTAGTTTTTCATGAAAAGTTGAAACCTGCGCTGGATAAGGAATTTGATCAAATTGCCGGAAGCGATACTACGGTGGTCATTGATTCCTTAATCCTTGATTGCGGTTATTTAACAGGTGAAAATTGGGAAGAAAAATTACTTCAAAGTTTGCTTGAGCAAGTCCGGAAGGAACTGGCTTCACCTTCTTCTTCCCAGAAACCGAAATATTTCACCAAAGAGGCAAAAGCAAATGAAATGTTCTTCTTTTTTCTGGAAAAAGGATATTTCCCATGGAACAGCCCATTTTATTCTCCTTATGAAGTAGAAAAATCGATTGTAATTAACACTTCATTTTTGGAGAAACTTAATTTTTCAGTTCTAAAAAGCTCCTTCGTTAGAGACCGGTTGTTTCTATCTTTCTCAACACTATTTATTTCAAAAATAGTTGAATTTATAAGCTCTGTTTCAAATCCTAGAATCTCGCAGATCTATCACTATTTTCAAAAAAAGAGAGAAGAAGAAGTTCTCAAAAAATTGATTCTGGAATTTTTATCTGCTGCCTCAAAAAAGCAGGAAATACCTAATGATGCGCTATTAAAAGTTCTGATTTATAACACTCCCTTGAAGAGTATTTCCCTCCTTCCTGAACTATTGGCGCCAGAATTAATTAAGGATAAAGCCTTTCAAAGGGAATTTTCGAAGATCATTTCCTTTTCGAAAGACCCAGAATTTTCAAATAAAATCCGTCTCTTAATTAAAGCTTTATCCATGGACTATCCGGAAATCTTTAAAAACATCAACTTCCCAACCGACAAAAAGGAGCCTAAATCAACAAAGGCTACTCTTCAAAAAAGTCCAGAGACTGAAACGAAAAGACCCGAACTATCTTCAGAAGAAATCCCATTGGCAACGAATCAGGATTTGGTTGAAAATTCATTAAATTCTGAAGAAGAAATATTTATAGAAAATGCTGGATTGATTCTGTTACATCCATTTATTGATAGGCTTTTAACAAATCTAAGGTTGGTTAAAAACGGAAAATTTGAGGATCCTTCACATCAAAATTTAGCTGCAAAGGTTTTACAGTTTTTGGTCTTTGGAGAGAATGAATTGACAGAAAATTTCTTTGTCCTGAACAAGATCCTGTGTGGTATGGGAATAGTTGAAGTGGTGGATCTCAGCCAGGAAATAAGCCTAGAAAGTAAAAAAGAGTGCGCTGAACTACTTCAAACAGTTTTAGGGCATTGGACAGTTTTAAAAAACACAAGTGTGGAAGGTTTAAGAGAGACTTTCTTACAAAGGTCCGGTAAATTAAGCCGAGTGGATAAGGGATGGAAGTTGACAGTAGAGCGAAAAACAGTAGATATCCTTTTGGACAAGCTGCCATGGGGAATAGGACTTGTCAAACTTCCGTGGATGGCTGAAATGATGTATGTGGATTGGAATTAAACGGAAACATTCGGTGGAAAATTTAAAGGAGAAAGCGACTCAACATAACGCTCAAAAATCAAAAGGCACATTTTTCCAAGCCAAACTCACTGTAAATCGGCCGGGTGACAAATTTGAGCAAGAAGCAGATGCAAAGGCAGAAGAAGTGATGAAAGAATCCAATCAATCTGACTTCTCTTCCTCATTTGGACCAATGACCATCCAAAAAAAATGTGCTGAATGCGAAGAAGAAGAACGTATCCAAATGAAAGGGAGTAGTTCTGCCGGATTTGCTGATCCTGAAACCGAAAATGGGATTGTCACTGAAAAAGGCAATGGAAAACCTTTGAATCAGGAAACAAAAACCTGGATGGAGTCTCGTTTTGGAGCCGACTTTGGGGATGTAAAAATCCATGATGGAGACAATTCTCAAAAATTAAACAAGAAACTAAGCGCAAGGGCATTTACACATAAAAATCATATTTTCTTTAATTCAGGAGAATACAATCCCACTTCCAATCAAGGCAAAAAACTTCTTGCCCATGAGCTCACCCATGTAGTCCAACAATCCAAGGGAAGACAAATGGTACAAAGAACGGTCGAATTGAGACCACCGGGAAGAGGAGAAGCCAGTGCTTTCGAGAGAAGGCAGGAAATGGTAGATCGCTTGAATGCCTTGAGCAGTGCGGTCATCTATACATTAAATGATCGGGTTTTAGAATATGAATTGGTGGAAGGGGTTTATCAGACATTCTTTGACAGGAGTATGATTGGTTTTATAGATAGTGCAGCTGTATTGCCCTTACGACTCATTACTGGAGCAGGATTGGTAGGGAGCAGTGCTTCAGGATTTTCCACTTTGCTGATCGATTCTTTTATGTCAGGATACCTAGACTTGGAGGATTTGTTAGCAGGCGATGATACCAGCTTTCAGATGAACCTGATGCATATTTTAACGGAGCGATCCATGGCAAGAGATTACGCAAGAAGAATTGGTTCTCCTAGCCTGAGCCCTGTTGATGCATCCGGAAATTTAACAAGGGAATTCAGAAGAGCCCATCAAGCGGGAAATGATGCCGAGGCTTCTTTTTTACAAGACATCTTTAATGATCCTACCATCCGTTTTACAAGAGAGAGGCAACGAGGTCAAACTTTGACTTTTACATTCAGAAGTGATGAAGGTTATCGGGTCCTCCATACGTTTAGCCGCCAAAATCGTACAGTAAGTGGCGGGGAAGTAACGGTTATCAATGCTGCGGGCGACACCGTCACCGTAGAAGATTTTATTCAGGAACGGGAAGCTGCCGTAGCGCCTTAAGGAAAAAGTTTCCTAACGAAATGGATTTAAAGAAAGGTATTTCATGAGATCATTTGAAAAACGTAAGGATATAAGAAAGCTAAGTCCTTTCAAAAAAGGCTTTTTTCAGGCAAAATTGCATGTAAATAAACCCAGAGATAAGTTTGAGCAGGAAGCTGATTCGATTGCCAAAAAAGTAACAAGAACAGGTCAAAAAGATCATGATTTGTTTTTTAAGCCGCAAATTTCTCAGGCTTCTGCAGAAGCTATGTCCGGTACTAACCAACAGGTTCCTGACTACTTGGAATCGTCTTTGAAAGCGAATTCCCAATCCGGAAATACCTTACCCGAGGAGGTAAGAACAAGTATGGAATCTAAACTAGGTTTTGATTTTAGTAGTGTGAAAATCCACAAAAATATGGAAGCAAAAGAGGCAAGTGATAGCCTTAATGCAAATGCTTTTACCTATGGAAATCATATTTATTTTAATTCCAGCAAATACAATCCTGGTTCTCGCGAAGGGCAAGAGCTATTGGCACATGAGCTTACGCATGTAGTGCAACAAAACGCTTCTCCCATAGGTGAAATCCAGCGCGATGAGGACGAAACAATAAGTCCGGACCCAGAAGAAGAAGAAAGCGAATTTGAGTTCGATTATGACCTATTGCCTCCTTCCCTTCAATTTTCTTTGGGCCAATGGATGCTGGAGGCCGATACCAGTCGGGTGGCACTTCAGTTTACCCAAGGATTGATGAGAACTAGATTTGGCTACAATTACGGAGGAAATTTAACATTGGGAACACGAACTCCATCGATGAGCACAGAGCTAGGGTTTAATCCCCATTCTCCAGCTTTATCATTCGGTTATTCTCAAGATCGGTTCAGATTTGGAGCCAATGCAGACCTTACCACTGGAGGATTCGGATTAAATTTAGGATACGGATCTAGACTTTTACCCATGCCTTTTGACTTGGCCGGCCCTGTAAATCGCGGTTGGGGAGGGGCTAGTGGTATATTAGGTGATCTGGGAAGCATGGATGACCCCATCAGTTTTTACCAATCCCATGGAGACAATATCGATGATATCATGGGAGCAGTGAAGGCCTTGCAGCCTTTGGCAGAGGAGGAAAATCAAGGTTTTGGCGCCGGATTAAGATTCACCTACAACCCACAAACAGGAATACTGATTCATGGAGGCGTTCAATGGATGTTTTAGAAAATTATGGAAAATGAATTTCAAAATATGGTATCCTTTCTTCACACCATCACTAATCAACGGTTGGAGAATTATTTTAATGGAAAACCTATCTCTTTCCCTGAGTTTGAATTCTCGGATAATTCCCCGTTATCAAATTTTATCAAGCATTATAAGTTAGGAAAGGCGGAAATCATCCTTTTGGCTTCTGCCTTAGTTCCACATATTATTCCGGGTTTTTTTGATAAGATCATAGAAAAATATTTGCCTAACGGAGGGGATTTTCCTGAATTCGGAGGCTTTAAACTTGACAAACATCGAGGAATGATTCCCACAGGTGAAACAGTCCTTTTCATATTGGCAGGAGTCGAAATTCGAGAGCGATTGAAGTTCTTTTCATTATTTGACACAAACCATACTTTATTCAAACACCACATTTTAACCCTGGATACGGTCAAAAATGGCGAACCAAGGCTAGCCGGACAACTAATTTTGGATCCTGAATATGTCGAGGTGTTTACCACAGGAAAAATCAGTCTTCCAAACTTGAGTATAAATTTTCCTGCTGAACATTTGCAAACTGAGATGACATGGGAAGATTTAGTACTTCCAGATATGGTTTGGAATCAGATAAATGACTTACAGGTTTGGCTGAAGCATAAAGAAACCCTTTTATCGGAATTTGATTTGGGAAGGAAAATCAAACCGGGATATCGGGCATTATTTCATGGTCCTCCGGGAACGGGAAAAACGTTAACGGCCACCCTTTTAGGAAAATACACCAACAAGGAAGTTTTCAGGATAGACCTTTCCATGGTGGTGTCCAAGTATATCGGAGAGACAGAAAAGAATCTATCTTCTTTATTTGATAAAGCTGAAAACAAAGACTGGATCCTGTTCTTTGATGAAGCCGACGCCATTTTTGGTAAAAGAACCGGAGTCAGAGATGCACATGACAAATATGCCAATCAGGAAGTTTCCTATTTGTTGCAAAGGATTGAGAGTTATAACGGGCTGGTCATTTTAGCCTCCAACTTTAAAAATAACATCGACACGGCCTTTATCAGAAGGTTTAATTCCATCATATATTTCCCAGCTCCAAAAGCCGAGGAGCGCTTGAAGATTTGGGAAAAGACCTTGCCCAAGCAATTCACTTTGGAAGATGATCGTCTCTTAAAAGAGCTTGCCCAACAGTACGAATTGACCGGCTCACATATCTTAAATATTATACAATACATCTCTTTGGCCTCTTTGGAAAACAAGAATTATTCGGTTTCCCGTGAGTTGATGATCAAAAGCATCAAAAGAGAAATGGAAAAAGAAGGGAAGTAAAATTTTAAAATTTTTAAATCTATGAAAGAGCCTCAAAAACGAAAAAATTCAAATTCCTCAACTTTGGGAAAGATGAAGGTTTCATTTTTTTCTCCCGCATCACCTCAACCCAAACTGAAAGTTAATAATCCGGGTGACCTCTATGAGCAAGAGGCAGATGCTATTTCCAATCAGATAGTTTCTCCACAAGGAACAAATGATTTCATTTCTAGAAAGGAGAATGCATCCGGCATACAACCTAAACAAAATGGTATCATGAGCCGGCAAAATAGTAGGACGCTCCCATCCTCTGTATCAGATACCATTGGAAATGCTGGAAAACCACTGGAAAAAGGGGTAAAGGAGTCCATGGAGTCTGCCTTTGGTCAAGATTTTAGTCATGTCCGAATACATAGTGATGGTACTGCCAATAAAAGTGCAAATGACATTAATGCCAAAGCCTATACCTACCAAAACGACATTGTTTTTGGAGACGGTCAATACAATCCCGAATCATTTGAGGGGAAAAAACTTCTTGCCCATGAATTGGTTCATACCATCCAACAAAGTCAAGCCGACATTTCAGATACTGAAACTATTCAGCGATCAGTTAAAACATTTATAGAAGGAGGAATTAGAGGCCATGCCAGTCCCAAATGGGAAAATACAGGTCGAAGTACGTCTGAAGAATTAAATCTGACCCTTTCCAGAGACCGGGCCAATAATGTGGAATATTTATTTCAGGAAATGTTCAGAAGATATATGACAGGACATGGAGAGATTGAGTTTGCCATTGAGTCTTCCGTTTCCGGTGAAAGAGATGAAGGAGTAGTTTCTATACCGGCAGAAGGAGTTGGTGACCGGGAAACTATCCTAGAAGGTGGTGGAGATGTAGAGGCAAATGATCCTACGATGAGACGGGTAGATATTGATATTGTGGTAACTCGGCAAGAAGAAGGAGTAGCTCCATCAACGGAATCCATCGTGATTCCAGAAGAATGTCAAGCCAATGCCACGAATCAATGGTCCATTAAAATGACCATTGGAGGAGGTGCTGGCCACGCAGGTATTGGTGGAGCCTTTGCAATCGGAAAATTAAAAAACAGGAGGACTGGTCAAATAGCAGAAGGATCGTTTATAGGGGGAGGAATAGGGATTGGATTGCAAACCCCAGGAGCAGACCCTGGCTGGGGAGATTGGGTAGACTTTGAAACGGAAGATATCTGTACTTTCAATGATTTTGATTTTACCTTGGCAAGACTGACCACGGCTGGTGCTGGGGCATATGTAGGCTATAGTTTGGCCTGGATATCCTTTCCTCTGAGAGGAGCAAATTCAATTTATGTGGGCGGATTTAATGTGGGTGCTGTGGGTGCAGATGCAGGAAGTAATGTTGGAGAATGGAACATACATGGTACCCCTCCAGGACCACAGTGTGTTCCCGAGCATGAGGTGGAAAGAGAAGTATTTACACCCTTCCAATTTGATGTTCAAGACGGCCTCAGTCATACTGTATATTTTGAGACCGGAAGTTCCGAGATAGATGATGAACAATTCCGCTTGCTAGATTCCTTTGTCCAACATATTACGGCTAGGTATTCTGAGGAGTAGGGGGTAAAAACAAATTTTTTAAATTCTCAAGTGATTCATTTCCTTTAAACCAACTTGGATGAAGAATCTACTCTTTGCTTTTGTTTCCCTTCCCTGCAAAAAGTAGAATATCAACTAGATACAATTAAAGCGATCGAAAATGGCCTGATCTTTCCATCTTTGGTAAAATGTGATTTATCGGCCAAAATGAATATTCAACTAAAATAGGACACAACCATGTGCCAAGAGTTCGTATAGCTGTAGTCAAAGGCGGAAAAATAGCACTGGACCAAAGCCTTTGGGATTACTGTCATCGCGATGATCGACCTAAGCATTTACAACCTGACTTTAATGGCTATTTTCTGGGGATTGGTAGGTTTTGGGTATCTGAGTTTTAGATGGTATCAGAGGGAGGGGTGAGTGGATTCAGTTTTTAAAATTAATATTCTTTTTTCTTCCTAAAACAAAATGTAATTTAATTGAATAAAACCCTCTTATGAGCAAACTACCAAAAGCTCCTCTACAGGAAGCTATTTTTGAATTAAGATGGCCCTTGAAACCCGATCCCACTGGCCGCCAATTAATTGACCCAGAATATCAGTTTGCATTAGGAAAATTTCAAGATGCTCTAAAAAACAAATTCCCATTTCATGTATTGAAATTCCCAAATGAGATTCCAATTCATTTACTTAATTATCAAACTATTCATCAGTTCTGGTCTGGAGAAAGAAAGTGGCCAGTAGTTCAAATAGGCCCTGGAATAGCCACAATAAATGAAACTGAAAAAAATTATGAATGGGAAAAAACTTATTTACCAAACATTACCGAAACAATAAATGCTCTAAAGAAAAGTTACGGAGAAATGGCTTTCAACCAACTAACTTTGCGTTATATTGATGTGGTGAAAAGATCAGATTATAGAGAAGATTCTTTGGAAAATTTTGTTCAAGGTAATTTTCAATTTAAATTTCAAAATGAATTTAACACTAGAGGAAAATTAACTCGAATAAATTTTGAGCAAGAATTTGAAATAAACAATCTGGGTTTTTTAAACGTAAGCCTTACAAGTAGCCAGAATGATCAAAAAGAAGAAACATTTATTTGGCAAACTGCAATAGTTTTTCAGGGTAATATAAAAATGGAAGATATACCCGATTGGCTTAGCAAAGCCCATGATTGCACTTCCAATTTATTTAAAGAAATTTGTAAAAAAGATTTTTATGCAAGCTTTAATTAGTGAGTCAATTTATTCGAATAGCCAAAGTACAACTCAATTATTACCTATCGGGATAAATTCAATCGGCATTCATTCCTCAAGTATAATTCTTAGCCCTAAAAGACACTTCTCAGAAAAAATTGCAGAAATGTTTCAAAAGCTAGATCGAATTTCCAAATTAGAATCAAACTGGGATAGTTATAATTCATTATCTCCATCAAAGATAGCAATCGAAAATGCTAGAAATTTTTTGATTGAAAATCATTCACTTTCATTACCATTTTACTTTCTCGCCCCTGAGGCTGATGGAGGTATAATGATAGAATTTCAAAAAGAAAATAAAGCCGCCGAATTATTTTTCTTGCCAAACAACGAAACTGAATTGGTTCTCTACAAACTAGATGAAGTAGAATTAGAAGGGACACTTCATGACAACCTTTATGACATGCTTCATTTTTTCAACAATGGCTAAACTTTAAATATGGAGCAAGTTAAAAGTGATGATCGTTTGCTTAGACGAATACAATTTCTAGACCCTAATTTTATAAAAGATGATGGGTCACCAGCTTCTTCAAGCTTCAGTTTGAAAACTGGTGAAGTTGGTCTCTCAGTAGACATCGCACGTCTGACTACCTATTCAAAATCAATTCAAGATTCTAACAGATTTAGGCTTTATAGTTTACTAGCCTCATTTACTGGTTCACTAGGCTTAAAAAATATTCACGATCCAATTGAAGGAAACTATTCCCATTGTCTCATAACTGGTAATTTTTCAAGGGGAATTGCAAGAAAATTGGCAAAATCTGCAATCAGAATAAACTTTCCACATTAAAAGTCATGCACCCGCTAGGTACATAATCCAAGACAATAGTTAGGAGCAAGACATATTTTTTATTTTTAGATGCTGAAATTCAATGTCATGACACTGGTATGATTTCGCGGAATCCGGCGCAGTGATAGCCCTAAGCATTTACAACCTGACTTTAATGGCTATTTTCTGGGGATTGGTAGGTTTTGGGTATCTGAGTTTTCGATGGTATCAGAGGGAGGGGTGAGTGGAAAATAACTCTGTACTAGGGTATTGGAACACAAAGCTGATTTTCCGTTCTTAAAGGTTTAAATCAATTAAGAGTTCATAAAAACTCGATTGCTTAATAAAGATTGAAAGAGGAAATAAACATGAGTTAAGAACTAAACAAATGGAAATACCAAAATTTCACGAAACTTTTATACCTATTTTGAAAGTACTGGAAACGGGAGAAACACTTCAAACTCGAGAAATGTATCAAAAGGTTATTGACAGATTCTATAACAGTTTATCTAAAGAGCAATTAGAGGAAAAAACTAAAAGCGGTGATATCTTAATTTTCAATAGAATAGCTTGGGGCAAATCTTATTTA
The DNA here is from genome assembly GCA_965659625.1 of uncultured Algoriphagus sp. GTDB lineage: Bacteria > Bacteroidota > Bacteroidia > Cytophagales > Cyclobacteriaceae > Algoriphagus. The sequence continues at coordinate 102,534 of CBFHWO010000001.1, forward strand.
AAAAAAGGTGGATACATAGAGTTTCCAAAAAGAGGTTTAGTCAGAATCACAGATAAGGGATTAATGCAAAACTCTTCAAATCTGACATTGAGTCAAGTGGAAAATTCTGATGACTTTTTAAAGTTTTATAATGAAGAGTCTACAAATTCTGAATCTACTCCTTCGAAAATTTCAAATGCTTCTCCACAAGATTTAATAGACGAAGGCTTTAATTCTATTGATATTCAGGTAAAAGATGAATTACTAGAAAAGTTAAAGTCAATTGATCCTTTTTACTTTGAAAAAGTAATTCTAATTCTCCTAAAAAAAATGGGGTACGGAGATTTTGTAGAAACATCAAAAACTGGAGATGGGGGAATAGACGGAATAATAAATGAAGATAAACTTGGGCTCGACAAGATTTATATCCAAGCGAAAAGATATGGTGAAAATAAAGTTCGTGAAAAGGATATTAGAAATTTTATTGGTGCAATGAGTGGGGATACCCAAAAAGGTGTATTCGTGACCACTTCAACTTTTGATCCAGGAGCAACGAAAAAAGCACATGATGCACATCATACAATCATTTTAATTGACGGAATAAAATTAGTTGACTTGCTACATCAATACAATGTGGGTGTCCAAGTTAAAACTGTATATGAAGTCAAAGAACTTGATCATGATTTTTTTGATGGAGAATAAGTAAATCTATGGCTAACAGATGGGGTATTCCAAAAGAGGTTGAGGACTTTGTTAAAGAAAGAGATTCTAGTTGCGTCTATTGTGGGATTGAGTTTTCTGATTCTAAGGGAGACAGAAAATCTAAACCATCATGGGAACATATTCTTAATGATATTAGAATCAATGGGACCGATAATATTACTCTTTGTTGCATGTCATGTAACGCTAGCAAAGGAGCAAAACTTTTAGTTGATTGGTTTCAAAGTGATTATTGTAAAAAGAAAAACATTTCAGAAAAGACAGTTGCTAAAGTTGTAAAAGAATCATTAATCAATCCGACCCACTAGAAAACAACTGATTACCAATAGTATAGCTAGGATCCTATTTGTCAAATTTTGCATCGACCAAAAAAAAGCCTTATATTTTTTAAACAGGAAAATTGGAAATAATTGTATCCTTCCTGAAAAAGATTAACAAACTCCATTTTTAAACAAGCTTATTATGTCAAAGAAACAGTTTGGAAACATTGGAAAAATCAGTAGCAAAAACCTGAAAATAAAACCTATCGATATTCGGGTTAACCCATCAAATCGAATCTCTAATGCACAATTGAAAAAGCTCGATCCAAAGGGTATTGCAAGCATACCAGCGCTTACAGTAAATAGGAATGACTTGTTAAACCTGAAGTCCAATGAATCCTGGGAGATCACAGCTCAAAAATTGAAGGATAAGGATATGTATGTCGCTGAATACTTCGGATGGTATAGATCCGACCAAACAACTATTGATGTTCATCCGGAAAACAAGTACTATCCAAGAATAAATAATGGAATGGCTGGATTTCTACCTGAAATGAGATTCTTGGTTTTGCGATTCAGACCCGAAATGGGTAAGCGGTATCGCGTGACTATTCAGTTAAAACCCGGTTCTTATAGAAATAAAAAAGTAATGACCAATGTCACAGGTAGGGCTACTGACACATGGTATATCAATTATCAATTTAATGAGTTGATGTTTGATTTTTCGGCCTCTTCAAATGAGATAAAAATAAGTCCTATTATTGCGGGTTCTGAGAATTATTATGTCAAGTATCAGCCTTTGCAGATTGAGAAAATTAACGTGGATAAAGTAGAAGATTGATTCAGATCTGAGAAGATATTTACTTCAGGTCATTTTGCTTGGTGAACTCCTCGAAAGCTGTCGAGGAGTTCACCTTTTTCTTTTTATTACTTGTAAGCCAAAACTATTCAGAAGAAGCGAAACCCATTTTATTACCCAAAGCCTCTGAAACTCTACAAAATCCCCTAAATTGATTCGATTAGAAATTTTGCCAAACCAGGGCAATTTTTGATTTAAGAATGGATTTTAACAAAGAGAATATTGCACGATTTGGCATTGCCACCAAGGGATTTGTATACATCTTGATAGGCGCACTTACTTTTATGGCCACTATTGGTTCTGGGGGTTCCAAATCAGGTAGCAGTGATGCACTGAAATTTCTCCAGAATAATACGCTTGGCAGCATTTTGCTCGGAATCACCGCCGTTGGATTGGTGGCTTACGTTTTTTGGCGTTTTTATCAGGCTATCATGGATCCCGACAAGGAAGGGAAAGATTTGAAAGGAATAGGAAATCGCTTAGGCTTCTTTTCCAGTGGAGTTTTCTATGGTCTTATGGCCTTTTCGGCAATTGAGATTCTTATTGGATCTGGAGGCGGAACTGGAGACAGTCAGGAATCCCTAATTGCAACGGCCTTAAGCAAGCCATTTGGGCAGATCATTGTCCTAATTTTAGCCACCATCTTTCTAGGCAGAGCCATTTTTCAAATGGTCATTGCCTACACCAATTTGTATAAGAAGAAAGTAAAAGCTCAAAATTTGGATCCAAAAGCACAGAAATTGATGGTTACCCTAGGAAAAATTGGCCATACGGCAAGGGGAATTGTCATTGGAGTAGTAGCATTTCTAACTTACAGGGCCGCCTTTTCTTACAGATCTGAAGAGGCTGGAGGTACAAAGGATGCGTTTAGTTTTCTTCAAAACGAATTCGGAACAATTGTCTTATCGCTGGTTGCCTTAGGTATGATGATGTATGGGGTATTTTTGTTAATTAATGCCCGCTACCGTGATATGAAGAGGGTATAGGCAATGCCTGCTAAAATAGGTTGGAGGTGTTTGCTCTTTTTTCAATATTACCCAACCTTTATAATTCAAAAACACGTAAAGGAAAAGATTTAAAATAATTTTGTTTCCGTTCTTCATGGCTTGGACTGGAAATTTTTGATTCAATAAAATAGAACCATGTTTAAATATCATCTCCTACTGATCGTCTTTCTTATTTCGATCAGGCAAGCAAAATCTCAAGAAAATGGGGCCATTGAAATCGGCAGCACTCATAGAATTCACTCCAGCATTTTGGATGAGGACAGAAACTATTGGGTCAGTCTTCCAGAATCTTATGGCAATCCAGAATCATCCTATAAAGAATATCCCTTGCTTATTGTATTAGATGGCAGCAGCTTTTTTCATCCGATTAGCGGCATGGCGAACTATATGGGGAGAATTGGAAAGATTCCAGAGATGATTGTTGTAGGCATTCAAAATGTAAGTCGAACTAGAGATTTCACTCCCGATAAGATTGTCACAGCAAGGGAGAATGATTTTGGAGGGGGAGATAATTTCTTGGCTTTTCTGGAGGAAGAGCTAATTCCCAAACTGGATCAGGAGTACCAAACGTCACCTTATAGAATCCTTTTTGGGCACTCGCTTGGTGGATTACTTGCCACACATGCTTACATGAAAGAAAATACAATTTTCAATTCATTCCTTGCGATAGACCCAAGTTTTGGCTCCTGGGATGCCGAAACCATGGACAAAAAATTAGATGCAGTTAACCCTGAATCATTTAAGAGATACATCTACTTCGCCACTGCAAACTGGGGGAAAAGGAATATCAGAAACCGGGACCGACATGTGAGATTATATGAATCACTAAACAGTAAGTATGATGGTGTATTTCCAGCAAAATTGGAATACTTTGAAAATGAAGACCATAGCTCAGTTCCTATTATTGCATTTCACAATGGAATCTCTAGCATTTTTGAAGGCTATGGGATTTCTTATCGGGATGTCGAGAGCATAGATCAACTCGACCAACATTTTAAGGAAATTTCAAAACGACTTTCATGGACTATTAACCCACCCGAGAGCCTTGTTAATCGCTTAGGTTATGGATTGCTACAAAGAAGCAACGAAGCTGAAAAATCAAAGGCATTGGAGTACTTTATTTTAAACACTGTAAATTATCCTAACTCCTACAACGCCTTTGATAGCTTGGGAGAAGCCTATGAACAATTGGGTGATACTGAAAAAGCCTTTGAAAACTATGAAAAGTCATTTAGCCTCAATCCCAGTAATGAACATGCCAAAATGAAGGTAGAAAGCTTAAAAAAGAGATGACATAGATCGATTTTGGAATGGGATAAAACTGCATTCCAATTCTTCGCAATGGTTTTTCAATCTTCATTCACTACAATAAACTTACCCTATCAATCCATTCCAGCTTTAGATGGAATGAACTGTTTATTCAAAACCCTCTGAAAAACAGGCAAATAAAGAAAAATACCCTGTACATGGTATTGGAACACTGCCTATAGTTTCCGTTCTTATGCTACCCAAATGACCTTTTATGATAGAAGAATTAGGCGAGAAATTCACTGAATTATTCAAAAAGTATTTGCCTGACGCCTTTGTATTTGCATTGGTATTAACCATCCTCACCGCTCTTTCGGCAATTTTTTGGACAGGAGCCTCCATCATGGAAATCATTGAGGCCTGGTATCAAGGTTTTTGGATGCTTCTTGAATTTGGAATGCAAATGATTCTCTTATTGGTCACGGGCTATTCTATTGCCCTTTCCCCATGGGTAAAGCGTGTCTTATTCAAAGGAACCCAATTCATTCGCACTCCCAAACAGCTTTATCCTTTTATCATTCTGATAGGGATTCTACTTGGTGCCGTCAGTTGGGGCTGGGTGGTGATCACTGCAGTTTTGGCCAGAGAAATGGCCTTACGGATCAAAGGAGTTAATTATCCCTACCTTATTGCTTGTGTTTATTTTTCTGGAATTCTTTGGGTCAGTGGCCTTTCCAGCTCTATTCCGCTTCTGCTCAATACAGAAAATAATTTCCTGATAGAAGCAGGTATTTTATCCAACACCATCCCTACTTCCTATACACTGGGCTCCTATTTGAATCTCTCGGTGATTGCTTTTTCAATTATCGTTGGCCCCCTTCTTCTATTATTGTTGATTCCGAAAAAAGGTCAAAGTCTAGAGGAAATGTTAATCTCTGAAAACCGAAGTATGGAACTTTCTCTCGAAGAAGAGGAAAACAGCATGAAACTTCCAGAAAATCCCTTTTCTGACAAATTGAATAGCAGTCCAATTTTCCAGTATATTCTTGGATTCATGGGCTTGGCTTATATTATTTATCACTTCAGCAACAAAGGCCTGGATATTAATCTGAATATCATGATTTTTATTTTCATAGTCATTGGGCTGTTTTTGCATAAAACGCCCATTCGATATGGAATTGTCATGAAGCGCTCCAGTAGCAATATTTCTGGGGTTCTATTCCAATTCCCATTCTATGCCGGAATTATGGGGATTATGATCTATACCGGATTAGGCGATGAGTTGACAAAATGGATGGTATCTATTGCCACTATCGACACCTATCCTCTTTTGGCCTTTCTCAACGGAGCAATTGTCAATTTCGCCATCCCTTCCGCCGGAGGTGAATTTGCAGTAGTTGGACCTAGCATTATCAATGCTGTCAAAGAAATAGGAATGGGTCTTCCTGAGGCAGAGGTAACCAAAATGGTTGCAAGGGCCAGTTTATCTGTTGCATTTGGGGAATCTCTGACAAATTGCCTTCAGCCTTTTTATTTACTGATCGTCCTTCCTGTAATGGGAATTGGCATCAAAGTACAAGCCCGGGATATTATCGGTTACCTATTTATTCCTTTCTTGGTCTTTCTAATAGCTTGGGCGCTGATGGTGGTTTTTGTTCCTCTTTAAAAATCATTTCAATACAGCTATACTTTGGCTAAAGCCAGTTTGATTGTGATTTATGATGGAAAGGAATGGGTTAAAGCCGCATTCCTAATGATGGCAATGATTTTTCAATCATTTGGTTTTCGAAGAAATTTAACCAAATGACTACTCCATAATTTCCCTCCATCTTTAGATGGAGGTTTATATCAATCACTAACTCAAAAAATTAATGAAAGACTTTGATATTAAAGACCCAGATGGATATATCATCACTTTTGGAAATGGGGGATACTATCTATTGATCTTCCAAATCGCCCATTCAAATAAATCCCCATTACTTCACGATTTTTAACACTCATTTTTCCCCTCGCTTTCAAAAGTGAGCGTTACTTTTAACTATGATCAAAAGCAAAATTCAAATTTTGGCTGGGCTAAGCTTAGGGCTACTAGTGATGGGATGTAACTCCTCTTCCTTAATCACCGCCCCGCCAATTAATTATACCAATACAAGTTCGAAAGTAGCCGAACTCACAGATCAAGAGTCCAGACATTGGGGACATTTAGATTTACAGAAAGATACCATTCCGGGAATGAGTGTGGACCGTGCTTATGCCGAACTTTTGAAAAAGAGAAAAGGTGAAGAAGTCATCGTTGCCGTGATTGATTCAGGTATTGACCTGGACCATGAAGACATAAAAGAGGTACTTTGGTCCAATCCGGGCGAGAAGTCAGGTGACGGAATTGACAATGACGGAAATGGCTATATCGATGATATCCATGGTTATAATTTCTTGGGGGAATCTTACAACGAGCAGATGGAAATGGCCCGAATTCTTCGATTAAAGATTGGAGACGAGGCCTATCAAAAAGCTGCTCAATCAAAATTAGACGAAATGATTCCTGAAGCCAATGAAGCACTGCCTCAACTCAAACAAATTGAAGCTTTGATTAGAATGGCAGACCAAAGAATGCAAAAAGCATTGGGTAAAGAATTCTATTCACTAGCAGACCTGCAACAATACCAGCCAAAAAATGGACAAGAGGAGCAATTGGTTGGGATGCTTGTGCAGGTAATTAGTATGGATGATGAAGTTCCACTGGCGATTAAGAATCTGCAAGAAGGAATCAAATATTATGAGGCCCAGGTAAATTACAATCTAAATGTGGATTTCAATGGAAGAACTAAAGTTGGCGATGATCCATATGACTTTTCTGATCAGGATTATGGCAATGGTAATCCCAATATCAGAGAAACTGGCGAAAGCCATGGTTCGCATGTGGCAGGGATCATTGCTGCTACCCGGAACAATAAAAAAGGAGCAAATGGTGTCGCCAGCAATGTGAAAATCATGTCGATAAGAGCAGTTCCCAATGGAGATGAATACGATAAAGATATTGCACTTGCCATTAGATATGCGGCTGACAATGGAGCGAAAGTCATCAATGCCAGCTTCGGTAAGAGTTTTTCTCCCAATAAAGAATGGGTTTATGAGGCCATGGAATATGCCGCTTCCAAAGATGTGCTATTTGTCCACGCTGCAGGCAATGATGGACTTGATTTAGATTCCTCAGAAAACCCTACTTTCCCGAATGATCATCCAGAGTCTATTTCACAGGAATTTGTGGACAATTACCTGACTGTGGGAGCATTGACTCCTGTTTTTGGCTCAGATATGGTCGCGGTATTTTCCAATTATGGTAAACATAACGTAGACATTTTTGCCCCTGGAGAGCAAATTTATTCTACCATGCCTAATGATTCCTATGAATTTCAAGATGGTACTTCCATGGCAGCGCCAGCGGTGACTGGTTTGGCGGCAATGATCCGATCTTACTTTCCAGACCTAAGCGCTTCACAGGTGAAAGCAATTATTATGGAGTCAGGAATTTCAATACCCCTCAAAGTCCATGTTGGTGACAAAGAAGTTGCAGAAAAATCTTTCTCAGAAATCTCTAAATCTGGCAAAATTGCCAATTTATATAATGCTTTGATCTTGGCAAGTCAAGTTTCTAGTGGAAGCATCAGCTTTTAGCAGCTTGGTATTAGTTCAATACATAGAAGAATGTCAATGGTAAAACTGAAATAAAAATTAAAAAACATTAAATCAGACAGTTATATTAGAGTTGACCATCATCATAGTATTGAAACCATGAATGAAGAAAATTATATAGCCGAACGCGTGGATAAACAATTGGATTGGTATGAAGAAAAAGCAGCTTTAAACAAAAAGCTATTTATCTGGAAAGAAGGACTAGTCATTTCTTTTGCTGCTCTTATACCATTCGTATTAGTTTGGGATCCTTTAGAGTCTGGAAAAATATTGAGTGCTGCTCTGGGAATGTCAATTACCATCTTAAGTGGTGTTGCCAGCACGATGAAACTGGAGAAAAAGTGGACGGAATACAGAACGACTGCCGAAACATTAAAGCATGAGCGATTTCTTTATTTCACCAGATCAGGACACTATCAAAATCCCAAACCATTATTTAATGAATTTGTACAGAGAATTGAGAATATCATAAGTAAGGAAAACTCTTTTTGGAATCAATATATTGTGAAGAATAATAATGAAAAGGATGATCAGGAAATCAAACCCTCCTAAGTATTCCAGCAAAGAAAGATTGATCCTCCAGAGTGAGTAATTTTTTATAGTTCTTTTTCTTCTTGAAGTAGTTTGAAAGACGTTATTTTATTAAAAGAAATTGCAATCAGATTTCATAAAACAAAAAGCCCAAACCTGAAAATTCAGATTTGGGCTTCTTCTGTCTACAGACAGCTTTCTTCCAGCTTCTTAACTGCAGGCAATTTTTTTCACTCGATTCTGATGTCTACCTCCTTCAAAATCCGTAGTCAAAAAGATAACGGCTAATTTTTCTGCCAAATCATAATTGATAAAACGAGAAGGCAATGCAAGAACATTGGCATCATTATGCATTCTGGATAAAGCTGCAAGACCTTCGTTCCAGCAAATAGCTGCTCTTATTCCTTGATGCTTGTTGGCCGTCATTGCCACGCCGTTTCCACTTCCACAGATTACGATTCCAAGGTCACATTCTCCAGCTTCTATTGCTGAACTCAAAGGGTGCACATAATCAGGATAATCCACCGATACATCTGAGAATGGGCCAAAATCTTTCACCTCGTACCCTAAGGATTCCAGTTTACTGATCATTTTGGCTTTGTATTCAAAACCTGCATGATCTCCTCCTATTGCTAATTTCTTTGCCATAATTACTTTTTGAGGAAAGACGGGAGACAGAAGACCATAATGAGGTCTTCTATCTTGTCTCTAAATTCTAATTTTTATTTTCTTGATACAAGTTACTTGTTACTGATCATCAATCCTGATCACCCATTGCATCTTTAATATCCTCTTTTTCAGCTTTCAATGCTCTCTTTTTTTCCAACCTTTTGGCGATCTGAATCCCTGCTTCATATAATACTAAGATAGGCATTGCAATCAAAACCTGACTAATTACATCTGGAGGTGTAATGACAGCTGCAAGAACCAAGATAATAACAATCGCATGTCTTCGATAGGACCGTAACATACCGGAGGTCACCAATCCTGACATTGCCAAGAAATACACCACTACTGGCAGCTGGAACATAATGGCCGAAGCCAATACGAGCATGGTCAAGGTAGAAATATAAGAGGTAATGTCAAATTCATTCAGAATCGAAGGATCCAGCTGATAGTTCGAAAGGAAATTGATGGATAGAGGAGAAAGAATATAATACCCAAATGCTGCTCCTAAAAAGAACAATAAACTGACAAAGAAAACCGCTCCTCTTGCGGCATTTTTTTCCTGGTCATAAAGCCCTGGACTGATAAATCTCCAAACTTCCCAAAATACAAAGGGGAAGGCAGCAATGAATCCCACCACAAAACTAGAAGTCATGTGCATGGTAAACTGCCCTGTCATTTGCCTACTTTGGATCGTAAAGGGTAACTCATCGATACATAGTGCAGCCATTCCTACATAATCACTGACATTGCAAAGCCATCGGTAAGTAATGAAGTCAACCTTGGAAGGGCCAAGGATTACGATTCCAAATACAAAGCCTTTTGCAACGAAGGCTGCTACTGACAGGATTAAAATAGCTGAGATGGATCGAAGTAAGTGCCAACGAAGGGCTTCTAAATGGTCCAAAAAGGACATTCCTTCTTCTTCCTCTTCTTGATATTGATCTAATGCCACAGGTGGTATTTATATTCTAGTACAATGGAAACTGATTCATCCAGGCATTTACTTCTGCACGGATGTTTGCCAATTCGGCTTCATTTTCATGATTAGTCAGTGCTCTGTCAATCAGGTCAACGATCTTGATCATATCTTCTTCTTTCAAACCTCGCGTAGTAATAGCCGCAGTTCCGACTCTCATACCCGAAGTAACAAAAGGAGATTTTGTATCAAAAGGAACCATATTTTTATTGATGGTGATATCCACTTTACCAAGGGTCTGCTCAGCAATTTTACCAGTCAAATCCTTATTTCTAAGATCAATCAACATCATATGGTTATCCGTTCCGCCTGAAATAATCTGATATCCCAGACTTACGAACTGATCTGCCATTACGGATGCATTCTTTTTTACCTGCAAGATATAATGCATGTATTCATCAGAAAGAGCCTCCTCAAAAGCAATGGCTTTGGCGGCAATGATATGCTCCAAAGGTCCACCTTGAGTACCTGGGAAAACTCCCATATCCAGCAAGGAAGACATTTTTCTGATTTCTCCTTTTGGAGTGGTCAAGCCCCAAGGATTATCAAAATCTTCACGCATCATAATCAAACCACCTCTTGGTCCTCTTAGGGTTTTGTGAGTTGTTGTCGTTACGATATGACAATGATCCAAAGGATCGTTCAATAAACCTTTTGCAATCAATCCGGATGGATGGGAAATATCTGCCAATAACAAGGCTCCTACTTCGTCCGCTATTTCTCTTAAACGCTCATAATCCCAATCACGGCTATAGGCTGAAGCGCCACAAATAATCATTTTTGGAGATACTGCCAAGGCTTTTTCCTCTACCTTATCATAGTCAATTCTCCCAGTTTCCTCTTCTACTCCGTAGAAATGAGGCTCATACAATTTACCTGAAAAGTTTACGGGGGAACCATGCGTCAAGTGACCTCCATGGGACAAGTCAAACCCAAGAATTGCATCTCCAGCTTTTAGGCAAGCCAGCATGACAGCCGCATTTGCCTGAGCCCCAGAGTGAGGTTGAACATTTGCCCACGTTGCTCCAAAAAGTTGCTTGGCACGATCAATTGCCAGTTGCTCAATTTCATCGACTACTTCACATCCCCCATAGTATCTTTTGCCTGGAAGACCTTCTGCATATTTGTTTGTCAAAACACTTCCAGCAGCTTCCATTACTTGTTTGCTGGTAAAGTTTTCTGAGGCAATTAGTTCAATTCCTCTCTTTTGTCTGTCCTCTTCTTGGGCAATTAAGTCAAATATTACCGTATCTCTTTTCATAATCAGGGGTTTGAAAGCGGATTAGCTTTGATAGCGAGCCACCTGGTGCAGCTCAAAAACGAGCCCAAAAATAGCCTGAAAGTCTTGATATTCCAATCCAAATAAAGCTTTGATCAAAGATTAAAGATTTACTTTCCCGGATTCACTATTTTAGTGACATGTTTGATTTTAAATTCACTCCGCAAACCTATTTCGAAGAGGGAGTAAACTCCGTCTTATTGGTAAAGTTGCAATACCCGGAAAGTCAATGGGGTGAGCAAATTAGTATTTATGCTCATTTTATAGAGAATAAAATCCAATTTGAAGCAGTGGATTTTTATGGAAATGATTTTATGCTTTATCCTTCTTCGAGCTTTGAACCATTAAATTTTGACGAATTGGTTTATATGTTAGAAGGTATTCAGGTTAATCAAGACACAAGTCAAGGGAATATCGAAATTACCCTATATGGAATCCCTCAGGCGGAAAGTAAATTCTATCCCGAAATTGAAAAGTATTTTGAGGAAAAAAGAGAAAATGCTGGCTTAACTTAAAAATCGAACGCGTTTTGGCTTCGATTAGATGCTTGGTAAGAACGAAACCAATATTCGTATGTTGAGAAATCAACACATTCGTTCAGCTCCATTCCCTGAAATAAGATTTTCTTTAAGCTATTGACAGGTAACCAAGATTTAAACTGCATTGCTTGATTAGAACTTAACTGCGAAAGCTGGATCCATTTTCTTCCGGCTATTGAAATCGGTACAAGTTTCGTCATAGGTGGTAGGTTTGAACGCTTAAAAGTATGCTGATTTTCAACATGATACAAAATTTCAAAATTAATTTTATGTTAATAACTGTGCTATTTTATCCTAAAACCACATGATTCCAGTAATCATTGCAGTATTGGGTCTTTTTTTGGGACTATTTCTCCAATATAGAGACGGTTTCCCCACTGAGAAGGCAACAAAGTGGACAAATTTTTATCTATTGAATATTGTCTTGCCAGCATTGGCATTACTCTATATCCCTCAAATCAAAGCGGAATGGGCCTTATTGATTCCTATTTCAGCAGCTTGGTTCACTTTTATCAGCTCATGGATAATTTTTGGGTTGCTCGGAAAAATATTCCAATGGGATCGAGGCCTGACAGGGTGCTTAATCATTGTCGCTGGACTTGCCAATACCTCATTTTTGGGCTTCCCAATTGTAGAAGGTCTTTATGGCAAACAGGGAATGCCTGTTGCCTTGCTAATAGATCAAGGTGGTTCTTTTTTACTCGTTTCCTCTTTATCTATTTTAGTAGGATCACTTTATAGTCATAAGCGTGGCAAACTTAGCCGCATCCCCTTAAAAATTATCAGTTTCCCTCCATTTGGATTTTTGATGGGAACTTTGGTAATGAGCATTTTGGAGATACCGACGCCCGAAATACTGATGCCTCTCTTAAAATTTGTAGGTAAAACTATGGCTCCTTTGGCTCTTTTTGCCATCGGCCTAAAATTTTCATTAGATTTTGATTCTATAAAATCCAAATATTTTTGGATGGGTATGGGGTACAGACTAATCCTAGCTCCAATTTTAGTCTGGATCATTTATAGAAACTTTCTTCCTACAGAAAGTCTCACTTTTAAAGTAACTGTCCTCGAAAGTGCAATGGCCCCAATGATTACGGGGTCCATTGTCGCCATTAGTTTCGATTTGCGCCCAAAATTAGCTACCCTTTTGGCAGGATTGGGAATCCCGCTTGCAGGTATTAGCGTATTGGCCTGGTTTTACTTCTTAGGCTAAAATCAATTCCAAGTAGACTGCAATTCCTTGGTAAATTCATCCTGAATAGCACCGTTTGAGGCGATGATTTCTCTTCCAAAAATATAATTAGTGCCTCGGGAAAAATCTGTCACAATTCCTCCTGCTTCTTGAACGATCAAAGCACCTGCTGCTACGTCATAAGAATTTAAGTTATACTCAAAAAATCCTTCAATTCTTCCAGCAGCTACATAACATAAATCGGTGGCTGCACTTCCAAATCTCCTTAGTCCATGCGTTTTCTGCATCATAGATTTAAGAGCCGCGAGATATTTATCGATCAATTCAAAATTGTAATACGGAAAACCTGTCGCAATTAAAGATGCGGACAAATCAGGAGCTGAGCTTACTTTGATCTTAGTATCATTACAAAATGCTCCCCCGCCTTTCATAGCATAGAAACATTCATGTCTATTTACTTCATAGACAACCCCTAAAATAACCTCGTCATATTCCATCAATGCAATACTTACCGAAAAGAAAGGGACTCCATGAATGAAATTAGTCGTGCCATCGAGCGGATCTATCACCCAATTATATCTTTCAGCTTTGGTAGTATTGGTACCTTCTTCCGTGATAAAACCAGCTTCAGGTAAAATTTCAGATAATTCAGCCACAATTTTTTTTTCAGCTTCTTTATCCACATAAGAAACTAAGTCATTGAAGCCTTTGTGCTCCACTTTATTCACATCAAAATGCTGACGTTCTTTTCTGATAAAAGATCCAACTTCTTTAGCGATTTCCTGCGTTCGTTCCAGAAGGAAACTCAATTGATCTTGGGTTTTCATAAAATAAATAGGTTTGAAAATTAGGCTTTGGCATTCTTGCCTGCAACGATAAGAACAATTTCCCCTTTTACAGGATGTATTTGATAATAGTCAATCAATTCTTTTAACGAGCCTCGTACATTCTCCTCGTGAAGTTTGGTCAATTCCCTTGAAACGCAAGCTTGTCGGTCTTCACCAAAGGCCTCTGCTAGTTGCACCAAAGTTTTTTGGATTCTATGAGTAGATTCATAAAAAATCATAGTTCGAACTTCTTCCATCAATCCTTCGATTCTCGTCTTTCTTCCTTTTTTATGGGGTAAGAATCCTTCGAAAACAAAACGATCATTTGGTAATCCACTATTGACTAAGGCCGGAACAAAGGCCGTGGGGCCAGGAAGACATTGAACTTCGAGACCTGCTTGTATGACTGCTCTAACTAATAAAAACCCAGGATCTGAAATTGCAGGAGTACCCGCATCACTGATTAGGGCAAAATGATCTCCGCCCTTCATCCGTTCTACCAATTTTTCAACCGCCTTATGCTCATTAAAAATATGATAACTCTGTAAAGGTCTGGAAATTTCAAGGTGCTTGAGCAAAATTCCACTCGTCCTAGTATCCTCGGCTAAAATCACATCTGCCTGCTTGAGAACTTCAATGGCTCTAAGTGTGATATCCTGAAGGTTTCCTATTGGAGTCGGAACAATAAATAGGTTAGGACGAGTATCTTCGCTCATTTAAGTATTTCATCAATCGCCTTCGCTAACGAATGGTCCTTTTCTGTCACAGTGTTACCTTCATCATGTGTAGTTAACTCAATGGTCACCTGATTGTACACATTGCTCCAGTTTGGATGATGCTGGGCACTTTCTGCAAGGAAAGCGACCCGGGTCATAAAGGCAAAGGCCTCTTGAAAATCCTTAAACTTGAACGTTTGCTTCAGCTTGTTATTTTCTTCTGTCCACATCTTTTGTTTGCTTTAAAGTGAGATTATTCCATCTATAGTAGCAACTTTTTCATATATATCAACTATTTGATCCGCTGTTTCCATCATGGCCTGAATCGTAGTGCTGACATATTTGCCTCCCGAGCTTGGTTTAATCTTTATCTCATTCTTTGGAAAGAATACGGCTATTTCGCTTTCTTTTCCGCTTGGGACAATGAATTTAAACATGTAAAGCATGGGAAACTGCCCGGAAGCTTCTAATTTTTCCTTGAAGCTTTTTTTATCAAAATTGTTATCCATAGTTCACCCCTTTTATTCTATTTAATCATAAAGGTTTAAACAAAGAACCCATGCCTTTTGGCATGGGTTCCGATCTTGGCTTCTTTATTTAAAAGAATTTATATCGGTAATCTTTTATATCGGCGAGATCTTGCAAAGCCATCATCACCTGATAGGACGTCCTTTGAGAGGCACTTTGTGTCAATTGATTTTGGAATCCACTATAATCTCCAATTTCAGCAGCAGGAGTTAAGCTATTAAGTTTCGCTACAATCACTCCTACATCCTCTTTGATCGGTGAAGTCATTTCACCAGAATTTTTCAATCCAAAAACTGAACCGATTGCTTTTGGTGCGAAACCTACCCCTGGAATAACAGAAGCACTAAGCTTCAAGTCTGGGGTGGTATTCAAAGAAGCTTCTGGGAATACTGCTTGCATTTCTTCAAGGGTAGTTTTTCCATTCAACTTCTCAGAAATCATAGCTGCTTTTTTCTCATTTCTTACCTGAGCCTCAACTTGAGTTCGTACATCGGCAAGTTTTGCATCACCTTCATCTTTTCTACTGATTAGTGAGGCTACTACGTAGGAATTATCCAATTCGAACACCGGAGACACTTCATCTTCTGACGCCTCAGTAAAAGCCCATCTTACGACTTCTCTTGCATTTTGGATATTATTGATGTTTCTGCTCGTTGCATCTATATTGCTAGCCTCTAAGACTCTGTAACCATCTGTTGCTGCATTTTCTTTGAATTCATTTCTGTTTCCACTTTCGGCTGCAAATGAATCAGCATTTCTGAAGGCTTCGTTTCTTGTTGCATCACTTGCCACCAACTCAAGCTCCAATACAGCCAGCTTAGTATATTCAGTTACAGGTAAACCTGTTACTTCAACGATATGAAACCCATATTCAGTTTCTACTAACTCATCAATAAGACCTACTGAATTTTTAGCAAATACTGCGTTTGCAAATGGTTCAACAAAGTCTGCTTTAGCAAAGTATCCAAGATCTCCACCATTTTGGGCAGTTCCATCTTGACCATATTGACTTGCAGAAACAGCAAAATTTGCTCCTCCCTTCAGATCAGCTAATACTTGCTCAGCTTGTGCTCTAACCGCATCTTTGATAGGATCATCCATTCCTTCAGTGCTGAATAGAATATGGGAAGCTCTCATTCTTGGAGCGCCATCATATTTCTCAGTCACTTTATAGGTCACATAGCTTGAATTTGGAGTCACGAAAGGTCCGTAAGTAGCACCTTCTTCAATTTCATCCACATTGGAAGTCAAGCCAACTGGAAGGTCAGTTCCTGGAGCATAGGTGAAGAAAGGAAACTGAGCTTCGGAGTTTCTAGCGACAAATGTTGAATCGTTTTCAGCATTCTTCAATTCTTCAGTCAAAGCCTGGATTTCAGAAATAACTTCTGCAGAATCTTGATTGCTTGGCAAAATGCTAAAACTTACATATTCTAAATTGGCACTTGTACCCGTTCTGAATTTGCTTTGGTTTTTGCTTAAATAATCTTTCATTTCGCTTTCACTCACTGAAACTGCAGAGTCTGCAATTGCATAATAAGGGATAAACAAATGAGAAACATCCGCCATGGTGTTTGCTGCTTTATACTCGTACTTAGCCTCCACTGAAGTAACGTATTCAGAGAACGTGAGCATGTTGTCATACTTAATTCTCAATCTAGAGTCTGCAAACAATTGCTCTTGTTGAGCCCAAAATGCCTGCTGAGTAGGATCTGCATTTTCTAAGGATTGAAGAAAAGAAACCAATTGAGATTTATCGAATTCGCCTGTTTGAGGATTTACTAATTGCTGGCGCAATTCTGCAACAATATTCTTTCCCTGCACCATATCCACCAATTCTGCATCAGAAATAGTCAGACCAAGTTTGTCATATTCTTCTTTGAAAACTTTCTCAACAATCAAAGCTTGCCAAGCTTGTTCTCTTACAGAAATCATCTCTGGCTCAGAAGGAGCTCGACCTGTTCTTTGTTGGAAAGCTGCTCTAAACTGCTCCACACTTGCGATGTATTCCTCGTAGGTGATTTCCTCACCTGCGATTTCACCGACAATATTTTGATTTGAATTGAGGATAGAAGAATTTGGACTTAGCAAATCTCCCCCCAAAAGGAATAAAATCAACCCGCCGGCAATGACACCGATTGCGAGACCCGTTCTCTGTCTTATTTGTTTAATTAACGCCATTTGTATTTCTACGCTTTTTTAGAAGTGTCGCAAAATAATAGCATTAGGGGCGAAATTCAAAATATATTCTGAATCAAACCTTTAACTAAAAAATCCCAGAGCTATTGATTTTGAGCTTAACTGAATCAATTCTATGATCTTGCTTGGTAATAATTGTGAAAGTATATGGCCCAAAAACGACCGATTCACCCTTCTTAGGCAGGTTTTCGGTCAAAGATAAAATCAAACCCGAGAGCGTTTCAAAATCTCCGTAGGGTAATTCCCATCCATATTTATCATTTAAATAATCTATCTCATGACGGGCACTTAACAAATATTCATAATCTCCGGTCTGTTGTTCGATCAAATCATCATTATCATATTCGTCTTCGATCTCACCAAAAATCTCTTCAATGATATCTTCCATTGAAACAATTCCACTGGTTCCACCAAATTCATCGACCACTAAAGCCAAGCTTTTTCTCTCTTGAATGAATTCAATCAACAGCTCGTTTGCCAAAGCAGATTCAGGAGCAATGATAATAGGTGTAAGAATTTCCTCGATAGTCTTGGGTTTTTTAAAAAGCTCTAACTGATGACAATAACCGATGACGTCATCTATGGTCTCGCGATAAACAATGACTTTTGAATGGCCACTCTCAGCAAATACTCCTTTCAAATCCTCTATAGAGTCCTCAATTTCTACTGAAACTATATCAGTTCGTGGCACCATGCATTCTCGGATCCTTACGGTCTTAAACTCGACGGCATTGTCAAAGATTTTGGTATCAATATCGGCCCTACCTTCTTCCTTTTCTTGGTTTAGATGATTTTGGATAAAACTATTCAGATCAGTCACAGTAAAAACAGGCCTGTCTTCACTATACTCTAACCTTAATATTTTTGTGATAAAGAATCTTGAAAGGCCTACAACCGCCCAAACGATCGGGTACATCAGAAAATAAACAGCTAGAAAAGGCAATGCAAAAAAAGTCAACATGCTATTTGGATTGAGCATAAACAGACTTTTGGGAATAAACTCCGCAGTTACAAGAACTAAAAGCGTGGAAAATAATGTCTGAAGCACCAACACAAAAGCCTCATTATTTAAGCCTTCAGGAAGCATCATCTCAATGGGATCTTCTAGAAGAAATGCCATAAAAATACCATAAAGAACCAAGGAAACAGTATTCCCCATCAAGGTTGTCCCGATAAATTGACCGGGGTTGTTTACGAAAGTACTTAGCACACGGCCTACCAAAGAACCTTGCTTTCTTTGAAGTTCTATTTGAAGTTTATTGGAAGAAATAAAAGCAATCTCCATTCCCGAAAAAAAAGCGGAAAAAAGCAGCGTGACGATAACATAAATCAGATACGAGATATCCATTCTTAATGCTTTTTTCTTTTTTTAGTTTTCTGCTTTGGGCTTTGGGTTTCTTTTGGGCTGTTTGTCCTTCGATATTGAAACCAAAATAATAAGGCCACTGCAAACATAAAAACAGGATAGGAAACTTCAACACCTTGTGTAAGGCTAAGATGAATTCCTATAATGACTAAGGCCAGTGCAAAGGATAATATTAGGACGTCAGGTAATTTCAATTTATTTTATTCTAAAGATCAAATATATCATGAATTTACATTGCTTCTCCAGGAAGTAAGGTCCTACTATCTCGTATGTTTTTCAATTTGTAATTGGAGAAACTTTCATCTGCTTCCATGCCAGTTCCATTAAAAAGAGTTTGCCCGTCACGTACGGTGACAAACTTCTCTGTATATATTTTCTTTTTGTTGGGATCCCAAAAGATTTCTTCGGCTTTGAGTGATTGATCTTTTACCCTATTTTCCACTTGCACATCCCCTACGCCTTTATACAAGTTGTCCTCTCTCAAATAATATCCCCGATCTGCACGCATGGTAGTGGTCACATTTCCTTCCACATCAAAAAACTCGATTTCTATTCCTTCCGGAAATTCCAAATTTCCATTTTCAAATTCAAGCTGTTTTGCTGCTTTGATTTCAGATCGCACGATCGCTGAATCACTCTGTACTAGATTTATATTGATCGCTGTATTTATTGGACCATCATAAACCTTTAAAGCAGATGCATCAACATCTTCCCTGCAAGAGTAAAATGCCAATAAACAAAAGGATCCGATAGCTAATAGGTACCTGTTTTTCACGGTTTAAAGATAATTGAAAAATATATGAATCGCAGTAAACGAAAAAAGGGCAGCCGGATAGCTGCCCTTCTATTTAACTAAATCTAATTAATCTCTAGTCGCCAAAGTTACAGTTTCACCGATCCAACATCCCGTGTTGATGGTTTCACCTATTTGTAAGCTTTCTGTAAACAATTCTTCCTTGGACGGGAATCTTTGTCTTGCTTGGGACATTCCGGCGTTGTCACCAGCTCTTTGGTACGCATTGTAAGCGGCAATGTAGATAGAGTAATCTTTTGCACGGCTTACGCCACCTCTACATTCGTTGGCAGATCCCATGTATAAGTCTCCGATCAGCTTCCAAGCATCTTGAGATTTAGACTCGTCCAATGCAGCCGCTTCTTTTGCAGCAGTTCTTGCAGCAGATTTTTGACCTCTTGCTCCATAAATTCTAGCAAGTTCAAATTTAACTTCCGCTTTCTGAGCATCGTTTTCTGCAAGTGTCAACGCTTTTTCCAATACAGGCTCAGCTTTCTCGTAATCTTTTTCCTGCAAATATCTCATCGCTCTTACCTGAGAAGTAGCGAACGTAGGATTGTTGTTATCCTTGATCTCCAATGCTCTCAAGAAAGCATCAGAAGAAAAACACTTATACTGCACAGAATAATTGAAAATCTGATCAGCCAACTTCTCGTTTGTTGGATCTGCAGCAAGCTTAGGCCCCATGGTGTTTTCGATGAAATCACAATCGATCAACTCCATAGCTACAAGCAATTGTTCCATATTCCCTTTTTGGCTTGAAACATTCGTGCCTTTAGCTGCTTCTGCATCCAGAATCGCATTCAATTTATCATACATATTGAGTATTTCCTCTCCTGAATAGGCACTGTGGTATGCAAAGTTTCTATATACCAAGTTGAAGTATGCTGGAACTAATTGATAATTAATCGCACCATTGATTTCTAAGGCTTTTTCGAAATCTGATACAGGAATTTTCAGTTTTTCCTTATCATCTTTATAGTACTGATATCCATAATAAGCTTTGTTCTCAATCCACTTCTCTTCATTGTTATAAAGCTCACCTCTTTTTTCATAAAGCGCGATTACAGAGTCCTGATAAACTTCTTTCTTTGCTTCATCACTTACAGCACTCGCTGCACCATCATAAATTTTGGTGCCATTAATGTAAAGTGATTCATTCAACTGAGGCACATTCACCAAAAGCCAATGTAAAGGTTTTGTTGCTTCCACAAACTGATCTGACTTCATGTAGTCAGTATAAGCTGCATTCAATTCTCTCGCTTTGGCTTCTTGTGCAGGATCAGATGGCCAATTCCATCCATCTTGCGCTTGAACCAGGCCAGCCATCAAAACGGCTGCTAGACCTAATAGGGTTGATTTAATTTTCATGGTTATTTATGCTTTATTCAAATACTCGTTTATAAAACCAACTGTTATCATTAAGTGAAAATCCAAACGTGAAGTTCACATATCTTTCTTGGATCAATCCATTATCGGTAGTACCACGTTGTCCCACTTTCATTGCAAGGTTTACTAATGATAGTTGATTAATAGGAATTGAAGCTCCAAAGTTAATGCCAATATCTTTAATATTTGTCTGGTTCAGATAATAGGGAGTCTGCTGATATTCCAAACCAAAACGATATGTTGTCCGCTTCAAATAGCTATCGATGGCAAGATAATCCGGCACAATCTGGAATCCCAATCCAAATTTAATAGCCTCTTTAAGAGATAAGTCATCTCCAAAGAAAGATTTAAACTTATTAAAATCTTGGTATTGTCCCTCCAAACCAAGAGCGAATTTATTCATTATTTCATAGGTAACTCCAAATCCAACGCGATTTGGAATGTATATACTGCCTTTTTCATCATTGGCGATCAAATCACCATCTGAATCGGGATCGCTAGCTTGGCCCAAAGCAGCCAATTTGGCAAAAGCTTTTCCATTAACCTCGCCAAGATTCTGATAAATGGCACCAAAGTGCAGATTGTTCTTATCAGAAAGCTTAACTAAGTAATGTGCACCTCCTTTAAAACCAATATCACTGACTGTTAATCTTTCATAATATTGCGTGGTATTACCTACTTGGTTGTCATTGTCATTCAAAAGTGTCAAAACATTATTTCGAATCGTTGATCCAAAAATGTAGGAACCCTGTAGACCCAAGCTAAAATTTTTGGCAACTCTAACCCCCATATTTAAATAAGCCTCAGATATACCACCATCTCCCTGAATGAAATTGTTGGCCCGTAAATCTGCATTATCAACCTCACTATTTATCTGAAGTCTGTAATTCACACTGGTTATCTGATTTAGACCAAGTCCCATGGTTACTTTTCCTGACTTCCAGGGAAGAGACATTGCCACATAAGACAAGCCTCCACCATCAACATCTGACGTTTCAGAGCCATTATTGGCTTTTATACTTTTATAATTTAAAGCAGCCTGAAAATTAAAAATTGTGTTGTAGGTGGTTAAAGCTGGGTTCACGACATTGGTATTCCAGCCAGTGCCATAACTGATTCCAAGTCCCCCCATCGCTTGATTTTGGGTCAGTCCAGAATAATTAAATTCTCCAATACCTAAGGCACTGTAAGTAGAAGCAGATGACTGTGCCATCACTTCAGAAAATAGGAAAAGGGTGCTTGCTACACCCAGCAATTGCAATTTGATTTTACTCAACATTGTGGTTTAGAATACAATTCAATCCATGAAGGACTAAATTTTGGACTACAAATATGTGGTCTTTTGCTAATGATTCAAAAGATTGAGCGTCCCCACCACAAACAAAGACCTTTATTTGGGGGAATTTTTGCTCATATTTTTGAATTTGGCCAAGAATTTCGAATTCTATCCCGTACCAAATTCCAATTTGCATGCAGGTAATGGTATTGGTGCCAATAAATTCTGTTGGTTTTTCTTGAAGTTCTACCAGAGGAAGTCTAGCTGTTAAACTGTTCATTGCTTTTGCTCTCATCAGCAAGCCTGGACTTATAGCTCCTCCCCGATAACTATTATTTTCATCTACCAAATCAAATGTCATACAGCTCCCTAAATCTACCACGAGAACTGGCCCTTTTCCGGCCTTTTCCCAACCCCCAACAGCAGCAGCTAACCTATCAAGTCCTAAAGTAGCAGGACTTCCATACTCATTCCCAATAGGAAAATTGAGATCTCTTTTCAGAAAAATGAAGTCGAATGGAAGTTGCATTTTCAGATCTTTCTCTGCCCATTTTACCGAACTCACCAAGCAGTTTTGAAAAGAAAGCCCTTTCCAAGCCAATAAGGCAGAAGGCAGATCTGAATACACCGATTCATTTACCAATTCATCCTCTTTAAACAAGGCTGACTTGATTCTGGTATTGCCAATATCAATGATTAAATTGTCCATTCAGTAAAAGATAGACTGCAAATTAGGCATTAATAAAAAGAGGACTTTTCTACTGTCTTAAATTATCTTTATAAACTTCATTACTTAACATACTTTAACCCATGAGTACTTCAAGCTATCAGGTCATCGGATTGATGTCAGGAACATCAGGAGACGGTTTGGATGTGGCCTATTGCCATTTTGAAAAATCTGAAAAATGGCATTTTGAACTACTTGAAGCGATTACAATTCCATTTCCAACAGAACTTGGAGAGCAACTTAAAAACTCGCATTTATTAAATGCTCTTGACTTGCACCTTCTTGATGTGCATTTTGGCCAATGGATGGGAGAACAAACAAAAAAGTTTTGTTCAGAAAAGAAAGTTACGCCTTTGGCAGTTTGCTCTCATGGTCATACCGTATTTCATCAGCCTCAAAAAGGACTGACAGTCCAAATTGGAAATGGCTGGGCCCTACACCAAGCCTCTGGATTCAAAGTGATCAATGATTTTAGGATGTTAGATGTTCAATTAGGTGGACAGGGTGCGCCGTTAGTTCCGATAGGAGATCAACTCTTATTTCCTGAAATGGACTTTTGCCTCAATCTTGGCGGAATAGCCAATATCAGCATGCATTCGGAAGGAAAACGAATTGCTTTTGATTGCTCCCCTTTCAATTTACTTTTAAATCCGATTGCTGAACAACTTGGAAGGCCCTACGATGAAGATGGAAAATGGGCAAGAATAGGAACTGTAAATCAAGAGCTTCTTGAAAAACTAAACCAAATTCCATTCTATCAAAAAAAAGGAGCCAAGTCTTTGGGTAGAGAAGATATGGAAGAGGTATTTACTCCTATCATCCAAACTAGCTCCTGTTCCGAGAAGGATAAATTAGCCACGCTCACCGAGCATTACGCCATTCAACTAGCTTCAATTGTAAAGTCCTACTCGAGAATAGAAATCCCTCATGTATTAATAACCGGAGGAGGAGCCTATCATACTTATTTTTTGGAACGATTGGACTATCAATTAAAATCAAAATGGAAAAAATTTGAAGCTTCAAAGGAATTGATAGAATTTAAGGAAGCCCTGATTTTTGGTTTTTTGGGAGTTTTGAGAATACGAGGTGAAAACAACTGCCTGGCATCTGTCACTCATGCCAAAGTTGATTCTTCAGGAGGAACAATATTTGGCTAACCATCCTAAAAACAAAATTATTTTGGGTGTGATTTTTTCATATTTTTGATCGAAATATAAACCCATAGAGTAATGCAGGAATTATTAAAAAAATTCGAAAATAAAAAGGCAGAAATTGTTTTTGAGTGGAGTGACAATGAATCTGAGGCTGAAGGCTGGGTAGTCATCAACTCATTGAGAGGAGGAGCAGCAGGCGGTGGTACAAGGATGCGTAAGGGTCTGGATAAAAGAGAGGTTGAGTCCTTAGCCAAAACGATGGAAGTAAAATTTACTGTATCTGGACCTACCATTGGCGGTGCAAAGTCGGGGATTAATTTTGATCCAAATGACCCAAGAAAAGGGGAAGTTTTGAAGCGCTGGTATAAAGCAGTAATGCCCTTGCTAAAAAATTATTACGGTACAGGTGGCGATATGAATGTAGATGAGATTCACGAGGTAATCCCGATCACAGAGGCATTTGGTCTATGGCATCCGCAAGAAGGCATTGTGAATGGTCATTTTCATGCCACCGAACCAGAGAAAATCAAGAAACTTGGTCAGCTTCGGCAAGGAGTATCCAAAGTGCTAGAGGATCCTCACTTCACTCCAAATGGCATAAAGAAATACACGGTATCAGATATGATCACTGGATATGGTGTCGCGGAAGCGGTAAGACATTATTATAAAATCTGGGGCGGAAATATTAAAGGAAAACGAGCGGTAATTCAAGGTTGGGGAAATGTGGGTGCAGCAGCTGCTTGCTTCTTGGCTGTGGAGGGAGTGAAAATAGTAGGCATTATTGATAGGGAGGGTGGAATAATTCGGGAAGATGGACTTAGCTTAGACGAAGTAAGAAAATTATTTATCGACAGAGAGGGAAATAAACTTGTGGCGCAGGGCATGATTCCATTTGAAGAAATAAATGAAAAAATTTGGGATCTTCAGAGCGAAATATTTATTCCGGCAGCAGCCTCAAGATTAATTACTCAGTCCCAAGTAGAAAGTATGGTACAAGCTGGATTGGAAGTAATTTCCTGTGGTGCCAACGTACCTTTTGCAGATTCAGAGATATTCTTTGGACCAATTGGCGTTTGGGCTGATAGAAGAATCTCTGTTTTACCTGATTTTATTGCAAATTGTGGAATGGCAAGGGTATTTGCTTATTTGATGAGTAAAAAGGCTGAAGTAACTGACAAAGCCATATTTGATGATGTCAGTAGGACAATTGAAAAAGCATTGAAAAAAACATTTATTGAAAATCCTGAAAAAACCAATATCGCTCAAAACTCCTTTAAAATAGCCCTAGCTCAACTCGTATAAAAATTAGTAGTATGAATCGCTAGCAAAAGTTAATTTTTCAATTATTCTTGCTAGCGGTTATTTCTCTGTTGGGGCGTTTCACCCAAAATCAGTAGTTTAGCAAAACCCAAGTCTGGGACTTAACCACTGGAAATATTATTTAATTAAACCGAAAAGATTGCCCAGAAGACCCCAATTAGCCAAATGAAGAATATTATTTTAAGTTTCTCTTTACTTTTCGGAATACTCTTTCTTGGTGGTTTACAACCTCAGCTAAGCTATGCCGAGGAACGTGAAACGAAAGAAACATTCTTAGCACAAGCTGATCAAACAGATTCTGAGCATGCTACGGTCGAGCATAGTGCAGAAGCGGATCATGATGACGCAGAGCACCATATAGCTCCTGCCTGGCTCGTAATCCCCTTTGTTGTTTTGCTTTTAATGATCGCGACAGGTCCTTTGTTTTATGAGCATTTCTGGCATAAAAATTATCCAAAAATTGCGATTGGGCTCGCCATTTTAGTTGTCTTCTACTACCTTTTCATCCTTCAGAATGTACACGCCCCAGTTCATGCTATGGCAGAATACATTCAATTTATTGCCTTGTTGGCATCTTTATACATAGCATCGGGAGGGATTCTGATTGAAATCGACAAAAAAGCTACTCCTTTTGCAAACGTATCTTTACTGATTATTGGAGCCCTTATTTCCAACTTGATCGGTACGACAGGAGCTTCTATGTTATTGATCAGACCATTTATCCGTCTGAACAAAGGCAATATTCAAGCTTATCATATTATTTTCTTCATTTTTATGGTAAGTAATATTGGTGGTTCATTAACCCCAATTGGAGATCCTCCATTGTTCTTGGGTTTCCTCAAAGGAATACCTTTCTTCTGGACATTGGAATACAACTGGCCTGCCTGGATTTTCGCTTTGACGCTTCTTGCTGTCGCCTTTTATTTTATTGATAGAAAATTTGGGAAGGCAGCTGATGAAGAAATCGAACCTGAAGAAATCACTTACACCAATAAATTTTCATTGATTGGAATGAAAAATTTTGGATGGTTATTTATCATCATTTGTTCGGTATTCTTGGATCCAAATGTGATTGAAGGCGTTCCAGCAATAGTATATGATGGTCAAAAATTCTCCTATCTCCGAGAAGTGATTATGTTGAGTGTAGCATTTCTATCCTATAGATTTGCCGATTCAAGAGCGATCAAAGGTAATGAGTTCAATTTTGAGCCAATCCGTGAAGTAGCTTTTATCTTCATCGGAATCTTCGGCACTATGATGCCAGCCTTAGAGCTTGTTGGAAACTTTGCAAAATCACCAGAAGGAGCTTCTCTGATCACGCATAATACCTTGTATTGGGGCACAGGAACTCTATCTGGATTTTTGGACAATGCTCCAACTTACCTGAATTTCCTGGCAGCAGCCATGGCTTCGAAAGGTGCTGATATCAATAACATAGAACAAGTGAGACAATTTGCAGCAGATGGTTTTCATGATTCTGCTTTCGAATTAATGGCAATTGCAGTTGCCTCCGTATTCTTTGGAGCAATGACCTACATCGGAAATGGACCTAACTTCATGGTGAAGTCCATCGCAGAACAAAGTGGAATCAAAATGCCATCCTTTTTTGGCTATATCATCCGATTCTCTTTACCGGTTTTACTACCAATTCTGATTTTAGTCTGGCTAGTATTCTTTGCCTTTGCCTAAGAGAATATCCAGTCTCCAAATAATCCATTGATTTAGATGTATTCCCTTTTCATTCATGAAGGCAGCTCCATGCAAGGATTATAAACGGTAGTTTAAAAATTTCTTTAGTCTATCTATCAAAAACTCTTACCTCTACAGGAAAACTAGTAACTTAGATTCATCTGAAAATGAATGAATTGCTTGAGTTATGAAAGTTGGTACAAACTTTTCCCTGATTCTTTTACTTTTCCTATTGATTTCCTGCAAGAGTGAGGAAGACTACCTACCAAGAGGTAGTCAGCTACTCTTAAATCCGAATCTTTCCTTATACCCAGATTCGGTTATCCCATGGGAATCTTCAAAAAGTCGAGATCAATTCGAAACTGGTATCAGCAGAGAAATTTTTTTTACTGGCAACAGGTCCTTTTTTATAGAAAACAAGGATAGTACTGAATTTGCGGTAGCAAGTTGGTCACAAACTTATACCGGGCCCATGCCAGTGGAAGGAAGCACAGTTGAGCTCTTAGCATATATAAAAGGAGAAAACATTAAAAGCCTCAGAAAGGATAATAACGTTTCTATCTTCTTTGTTGCAAATACCAGTAATGGTGAAAGAATTAGTTCAGCTAACGCGATAAATTTAATAGAAGGGGATTTTGACTGGTATTTACTCAAAGCTACCATGGACAATTTTCCAGGTGACGTGAAAAGTATAGGGGTTAGCGTTGGCTTAAATAGTCGAGTTTTAGGAAAAGCCTACTTTGATGAAATCAATCTTTTCGTAAGGTAAATTCAAAGATGATTTTTTTAAGAAACTTTAGCTCCACAAGAAAAACTAGTAACTTAGATCTATCTGAAAATGAATGAATTGCTTGAGTTATGAAAGTTGGTACAAACTTTTCCCTGATTCTTCTACTTTTCCTGTTGATTTCCTGCAAGAGTGAGGAAGACTACCTACCCAAAGGAAGTCAGCTGCTCTTGAACCCCAATTTATCCCTTTACCCTGATAATGTTTTGCCTTGGGCACCGATGACCCCCAATACAATTCAGTATGGCGTAAGTCGGGAAGTTTTTTTGACTGGAAATCGATCCATTTTTATCGAAAATAAAGAAAGATCCACTGCCAATTCTGCCACTTGGACACAAACCTATACAGGCCCCATGCCATTACCGGGAAACACGGTGGAACTCATGGCTTTTGTGAAAGGAGAAGATGTCGTAGACTTGACTTTAGGAGGGAGAGTTCACATTGGAATGAAGGTCTTTTCTGGTAAAAATAACGAAAGTAGAATTGCATCCGCCACAAATGAAGAGCTCTTTCAAGGTGATTTTGATTGGTTCCTGTTGAAGACTACTTTGGAAAATTTTCCAAAAAATGCGGAAAGCATCCAGGTCAGTTTGTTTGTACCCGACTTGACTTTGGGGAAAGTTTATTTTGATGAGATTAATCTTTTTGCAAGGTGAATTCCTTGATTCAGCAGGTAGACTAATTGTATGATTATCCGCAATTCTGCCAGTGATACAATAATGTTTATGAATAGAAGCGGATAATCATCCACAGATGACGGTCAACAGTCCAATGCTCGTTTCTCAGAAATTCAAACCTTTTCATTTGGCTCTTGGTAAAAAATCGGATATACATTTTCAATTTTATTTGAAATAGGATTTCCAAAATGATGAAGTGGAATTTCGGCTATAGTCTACTATAGTTTCACTTCTTTATACCGAAAGCAATCCACTAAGTGATCATTTACGAGCCCGGTGGCTTGCATGTGAGCATAAATGGTAGTGCTTCCTAAAAATTTAAACCCTCGCTTTTTCATGTCTTTGGCAAGAAGGTCAGATTCAGGTGTCGTGGCTGGAGATGGATCCCCTTTCTTCAATTTGTTCTGAATTGGCTTTCCCCCCACAAATCCCCAGATGTATTTGGAAAAGCTTCCAAACTCCTTTTGGACTTCCATAAAGCGTTTCGCATTATTGATAGCGGCCCTGATTTTTAATTCATTTCGGATAATTCCCGGATTTTGCAAAAGCTCCTGAACATAGCCTTCCGGAAATTCCGCCACTTGTCTGTAATCGAAGTTGGCAAAAGCATCTCTATAACCCTCCCTTTTTTTCAGAATTGTCGCCCAGCTCAATCCAGCCTGAGCACTTTCTAAAACCAAAAACTCAAAGTGGGTCTGATCATCCCAAACAGGTTTACCCCATTCTTCATCGTGGTAGGCAATGTATTCGGGAAAAGCCAAACACCAGGGGCAACGAGATTTTTGATCGCTCATTTCTTAATATTTTAAAGGATTAAGAATAAAATTAACCGAGAATTGGGATAAAGTGGCAGCATGTCTTACTTTTTCATTTCAATAATTAAAATCTCATGATCGCTACCTCCTATTTGGAAATTAGCGCCAAAGCTTACCGCCAAAATATTCGCTATATCCGATCCGAAATAGGTCCAAAAACAGTCATCTCAGCTGTTGTCAAAGGAAATGCCTATGGACATGGTATCCCACAAATGGTAGAAATCGCTGAAAAAGCAGGAATTAGACATTTCAGTACCTTCAGTTCAGATGAAGCTTGGGAAGTTTTCAATTCCTCAAAAAAGAAATCTGAAATCATGATTTTAGGGATGCTGTATCCCGAAGAATTGGCTGATCTTGTTAAAGCAGGGATCAGTTTTTATGTGTATGATTTCCAAAGATTAGAACTTGCTATCTCTACTTCCAAAAGTCTAGGGATTCCATCCAAAATCCATATTGAACTGGAAACAGGTTTTCATCGAACTGGATTCGAATGGAGTTCCAGAGAAAGACTCACCAAAATCTTAGTAGCAGAAGCCAATCATATCTCTCTAGAAGGTCTGTGCACCCACTATGCGGGAGCAGAGAGCATCAGTAATTTTGTAAGAGTAAAGAGCCAAATCGAGGTTTACCAAAAATTCCGTGAATTCTTCACCCAAAAAGGGATTTTATTCAATAAATATCATACAGCTTGTTCAGCTGCAACTTTAATCTTTCCAGAAACCATTATGGATATGGTCAGAATTGGAATTGCAGGATATGGATTTTGGCCAACCAAAGAAACCTTTTATGCAAAACTGAATTCTTTACCAAAAGCCAATAAAAACCCGCTAAAAAGACTAATCACCTGGAAAAGCACAGTTATGAGCATAAAACCTGTGAAAATGGGTGAATTTGTCGGTTATGGAAATAGTTTTATGGCCTTGAATAATATGAGACTTGCTATCGTGCCAGTTGGCTATGGTCATGGGTATAGCCGGTTGCTCAGTAATCAAGGACAAGTGCTGATCGGTGGGCAATATTGCCAAGTGGTAGGAACCGTCACCATGAATGCCATTGCATTGAACATCACAAAATTGAAAAATATTGAAATAGGGGATGAGGTGGTTTTGATTGGCAAACAAGGGAATAAGGAAATAACTGTTGCCTCTTTTTCAGAATCTACCCAGCAGGTGAATTATGAAATGCTGACCCGACTGCCAAAGGACATTCCAAGGAAAGTCATTCCTTAATAGAAAATAACGGTTTTGTTTTTGAAGGCCAATACTTTACGATCCAGATGATATTTGATGGCTTTGGAAAGTGTCACTTTCTCCACATCCTGACCGATCTGTACTAAATCAGGGATGGTGTTATGATGCCGAACTCTTGCTACTTCCTGCTCTATAATCGGACCTGCATCTAACTCTTCCGTGACATAATGAGCCGTTGCCCCAATGATTTTCACCCCTCTTTCATAAGCTGCGTGATAGGGTTTTGCTCCAACGAATGCCGGTAAAAATGAATGGTGAATATTGATAATCCGGTTTGGGAAATTCTTGATAAAATCCGCAGAAACGATTTGCATGTACCTCGCCAGCACCACAAAATCAATCTTGTTTTTCCGTAGGAGTTCCAATTGCTGATTTTCAGCCTCCACTTTAGAAGATGCTGTCACAGGAATATGATGAAAAGGAATTCCAAAAGCCTCTACAACTGATTTTAGATCCTGATGATTGGAAATTACCAAAGGGATATCGGCTTCTAATTGACCAGAATGATGTCGTCCCAAAATATCAAAAAGGCAATGAGATAATTTGCTCACA
This sequence comes from uncultured Algoriphagus sp., assembly GCA_965659625.1. Classification (GTDB taxonomy): domain Bacteria; phylum Bacteroidota; class Bacteroidia; order Cytophagales; family Cyclobacteriaceae; genus Algoriphagus. The sequence goes on from CBFHWO010000001.1 coordinate 133,548, forward strand.
AAAATTGCCATTCTTGGCTTTGGAAAATTAAAATGAAGTTTAAAATCCATGTTGAATTTTACTCCAACTTCCTCCTCAAATTTCCGGGCGATTTCCTCTTTTTTCAAAGAAAATGAATCCAATTCCCATGCGGCACGCATAAAAAACAAACTCAATTCCTCATCCACATGCTGGTCAATTTCCAAAATGTTCCCGTCGTAGGAGTACAAAAATTTAGAGACTTCAGCCACTATTCCCTTTTGGTCAGGACATTGAATAAGAAGAATTGCTTTGTTCATGATACTAATTTATTCATTCCAGATATTCCAAGCTGCTTCTGCTTGGAGTTCCAGCATATCCTGCCCATTTTTTGCTTTGCCTCCTACATCCAAGCAAGTCTTCATCAAACTTGTTTGAGCTGGATTATAAACCAAATCATACACCAAATGATCAGAAGTCAGTTGATCCGATGGAATATCCGGCATTGCCTCCACTTTTGGAAAAGTACCTAGAGGCGTACAGTTAATGATCAAATGATAGTCACTTAAAAATGAAGGATTTTCTTTCAGATCTTGATACGTAATCTGATTTTCAGATTCTGATCGAGAAACAGAAAGAAATTCAATTTCTAAATCTTTTAGTGCTTGTTTTACGGCTTTGGAAGCTCCCCCAGTTCCCAAAACCAAGGCTTTTGGCCTTTTCTTTCCGATCCATAGTTCAAGGGAATGTTTAAAACCAATATAATCGGTGTTAAAGCCAGTTAGCTTTTTATCCTTGATTTTAATGCAATTAACTGCTCCAATTAATTCGCAAGCCGGGTCAAGATCATCCAAAAAGGGAATGACTTGTTGCTTGTAAGGAATCGTCACAGCCATCCCCTCTAATTCAGGATTTTCTGCCAAAACCTTCTCAAAATCTTCTATTTGAGGAATCTCATACAACTCAAACTGGCAGCCCAGAATCCCTTCTTTTTCAAATTTCTCAGAGAAATATTTCTTTGAAAAAGAATGTCCTAATGGAAAACCAATTAATCCGAACTTTCTCATGATTTATTGAAAATTGCTGCCAAACGATCTATCCCGATCACTAATAAAATCCCAAAAATGAAGGCTGCGATAGCTACAACCAATTTCGGGTCTTTTCCCAGTAGAGAGAGATATTCACCAGGCCAAAGGTTTTCCGTCAAAAATGGTTTCTCTTCACCACTTGAGGAAGTCCTAAAAGCGGTTACTAGTTTCCATGGCCATAGTTTATTCATGGAGCCTAACATGAACCCTGAAAGTAAACCAATAGTCACGGAGTAATACTTTTTCAAAAGCCAAGATATCACTCTACTAAAAGATAAAATCCCTACAATACAGCCAGCTGCAAATACTCCTAGGGTCATTACATCTCTTTCAGAAACTGCATTTAAAATAGTTTCATATTTACCCAAAATCAAGAGCAAAAAACTTCCGCTTATTCCGGGCAAAATCATTGCGCAAATAGCGATCGATCCTGAAAGAAAAGTAAACCATATCGCATCAGGCGAACTGACAGGTGGCAATTCGGTGATAAAATAGGCTGAAATCGTTCCAATAATTATAGCTAGGATAACTCCTAAATGCCAACGATAAATTCCTTTTAGTATCACAAAAGCACTTACTAAAATCAATCCACAGAAAAATGACCATAGAGGAATGGGATGCTCCTCCATCAAATAGGTGATCAATTTTGAAAGAGTGAAAATGCTTGTTAGGATTCCTAATAACAAACTCAGCAAAAAAGTCCCATTGACCGATCTGTAAAATGGCTTGAAATCATAAGAAATCAACAATTTTAGATTCTTTGCATTGAAGGCATTTATGCTATCTAACAATTTGCTGTAAATGCCGGAAATCAAAGCAATTGATCCTCCTGAAACGCCGGGGACAATATCGGCTGCTCCCATGGCCATGCCCTTGAGATAATTCAGAAAATATTTTTTTATAAGATCCATAGGCAAAAATAAAGGCTGACCGGAAACAATACCGATCAGCCTTTACTGGTTTTGATCCAATTATAATTTAATTTCTCCTAAAAAATGGTCAAAAGTATCACCTCGCAAGCCTAAGCGAATCGTTTCCAAAGGAATAATTTCTGCTGGGCTGATATTTCCAAGGTTTACATTTGATCCAATAAGCTTAATGAACCAAACTTGTTGAGCTTTTATAGGAGCTTCCCAAATGATTCTTTCTTCAGGAATCTGTGTCAAAATCTCTTCCACAAGTCCTTGTCTTACTTCACCAGAATCTCTAAATAAACCGACATTTCCACCTTCTCTTGCCTCACCGATCACTTTCCAGGCTCCAGCATCCAATTCCGTCTGCATTTGCTCGATCCACTTATAGGGGGGAATAATTTTGGCAGCATCTTTAGAACCAACTTCAGATAAAACTGTAACATCTTTGGCAAGTGTAGAAATATACTCACACTTCCTATCGTGGTCCAGGGAAATAGATCCATCAGAAACCTCACAGTATTCTAATGCATACTTATCCAACACTCTTCTGTAATCTTCAAATTGGTCCCTAACTATAAACGCTTCAAATAGAGTTCCTCCTAAATAAACTGGAATTCCTGCTTCTCTATAAATAGCAATTTTTTCGGAGAGATTTTTTGTCAAATAGGAGGTTGCCCACCCCAGTTTGACTATGTCTACAAAATCGGAACAGCTATCGACAAAATCTTCTGTTGCTCTTAGGCTCAGACCCTTGTCCATGGCCATAGTAAATCCTGTAGTACGTGGCTTTTCAGTACGCACAGGAATGTTCTTTAGCTCATAATTCATTGGCTAGGTTTTAATAAGGTTAGGTCTCGGGATTTTGCTCCCGATACTGGGCGATGATCTTAGACATTGCTTTTTGCTTTTTTAGCTCTGGCATTAATTCATATAAGACCACGTGCCTATCGTAGCTCAAAGTTAATGCATTTTCCAAAAATGAAAACGCTTCTTTGTAATTAGCCATTTTGATTTGAAAAACTACCATTCTATAGTACAGCTCTGCCTCTTCTGGCAATTCCTCTATACCTTCTCGGATGACATCAATCGCTTCTTCGAATCGATTCTGATCAAAATAGATTACAGATAGGTTTATATACGTCTCTAAAATACCGGGTTCCAGGTTGATAGCCTCTTCATAAGCTTCAGAACTAGCTTGTAAATTGCCAAGATTAAACTCTGCGTCTGCTAACCCAACCCAATAATTTGGACTTTCTTTGTTTAAGTTTATTGCCTTCTTAAAATAATGTATTGCCTCAAAAAATTTATCTTTTTTCAACATACACATGCCTAAGCCAAACCAAGCATCATCGTATTCCTCATCAAGCTTTGCTGCTTTCTTGAAGTATTTGAAAGCATCATCAATCTTGCCCAGCTTCTCATAAGCCGCGCCCATGTAGCAACAATTTTCAGCATTGGCACCTTCGCAATTAATCGTATTTTGATATGCTTCCAAAGCAAGTTCGTATTGCTCAGTATTCATTAGGGCATTTCCTAAATTGAAATACGCGGAAGCAAAGGAATCATCAATGATTATGGCATAATCATACGCTTTTATAGCTTCTTCAAATCTTCCTAGCCTATTATAAACCACACCTAGATTATACCAAGCTCCAGCACTATATGGATCTTGATCGATAAATTCTTGGTAAAACTGAAGAATTTCGTCAAAGGAACCCTCTTCTTCAGTAATCATAGCTAACTGAAAAAGCGCATCTTCGTGATTGATCCTTTGTTTGACAGCTTCTTTGAAATAGTAGGAGGCTTTGGTATTATCACTTGTGGCCCGATAGAGATTTCCCAGGGAATAATACACTTCTGCTTTATCCTCAGCCAAGGGAATAAAATTCTCTAATAACTCAATTCCATCTTGAGGACTCCCTGCTAAAATATGTGCGTTCGCCAAAGCAAGAAGGATGTCTTCATTATTTGGTGAAATATTATTGATGTTTTCTAAAATACTGAGACCTTCTTCCAATTCATCATTGAAAATAAGGCACTGAGCCTTTAGCAACTTTATTTCTACTGAATAGGGGAATTTCTCAAGCGAAAACTCACTCGCTCTTAGCGCTTTAAGGAACTTTTGCTGATCAAAGTAGAAACGAATGATATCCTCTAGTTCCTCTTCTTCAAAGTACAAATCCAAATTAGATTTCAGGGAATTTTCAAACCGTTCTACCAGTTTTTTATCATTTTCCCAATCGTGATCGTGATCTCCAGTCATTAGGATGAGTTAAGTTTATTTAAGATACCAAATAAATTGATCTCTCAAAATCTCAATTTGTTAATTTTTCCTTTAAAATCTTGAATTAAATCAGAATTGATTTCAATGGTTATGTTTAGCAAACGAAAGGTGAAAAAAATAAGTTTATTTCGCCCATAAAAAGGTCTCTTCAATTGAAGTAAATTCAAATTGTAACAACTCTTTTATTTTCTTATTCTCAAATTCAATATCCTGTTGAGATATCATTGCCGTTTGCCTATTCAATGGATTTTTTGTCAGACCAAGGCCCCTTCCCAAACCAATGAAAAACAAACCTAGCTTGAGAAGAAAATCAGAAACCGGTTTGTTCGGAGCTTTTTTGCCAAAAGCAGTGGCCATCTTACGGAAAAATTCTTCATACTTCATGCTTTGATTATTCAGTATATATCTATTCCCCCAGCAATTATTGATAAAAAGCTCCTTTATAATTTTTGCTGCATCCCTTACATCTAAAAAATTTATACTTCCTTTTGGGTAATAACTCGAGTTTTTTAAAACATAAGAATAGATAGAAGTGCTACTCCTATTGTCCTTAATTTTACCTAAAAGGATGGATGGGTTTACTACGATTAGGTCCAAACCTTCCTGCTCTCCTCTCCAAGCTTCAAGTTCACCCCAATATTTAGAAGTTCCATATTTTGTATTAAGTGGAGAGTCAACCCATTTATGTTCCTCATTAATGACAGATAGTTCAGGGTTTCTCCCTAAAGCAGCGACAGAACTTATATAGATCAATTTTTTGATGCCTGAATAGAGCATTGCGTTGATCAAGTTGGCTGTTCCCCGTACGTTTACCTCAAAAAGCTCTTCCTCATCTCTTTGACGAAAAGAAACTTTTCCAGCACAATGGATTACTAAATCCATTCCCACTAACGCCTGATCTATCGAACCAATGTCTGACATCGATCCTTCATGCCAATGAATAGGGAAATTAACTCCATCTAGTAATCTAGTGGATGAGTTGGGCCTTTTGAAACCATGGATTTCTCCTAATAAAGCAAACTCCTTTGCTACATAACTTCCTAAAAGACCGGTGATTCCAGTGATAAAAATCTTCACTTTACTAGATTAAAGGCTTGTATTCAAAATGTCCATTTCTTGGATTTTTGCATAAGATTTGAACTTGGGCAGTGTTTCAAGCATATCGAGATATCTAGGATTATGGCAATCTGTCCCGAATAATTTCACCAGATTTCTTTCCAGAAGCATTTCAGCAAAATCTTTTACCTGCTTTGAATAAAACCCTGTTAGGGAAAGTAAATTAAGCTGAAAACAAACCTCTCTATCAGCTAAATCCTCTAACAATTGCTTGTCTGCAATCAAATACTGATACCGTTCTGGATGTGCAAATATTGGTTTGTAACCAGCCATTTCTAACTGGAAAAATGTCTCCAAAAGCATTTGAGGTTTGTTAATAAACCCCGTTTCCACCAAAATATGCTTTGCCCCGAAGGTTAATAACTCTTCCCCAGATTTAATTTTTTCAAGAAAAATTTCATCCATGTAATATTCTGCGGCCGCATCAATTTCAATTTCGATTCCTTCTCTTTTGACCGCCTCGCGAAGATCAGATAAACCCATTTTTATTATTTCCGGCGTATTACGATAATACTCAGACATAATATGGGGAGTGGTGATAAGCTTTCTTATTCCAAAACCTGATAAACGCTTGATCAGTCCCAAAGATTCTTCCATCGTTTTAGACCCATCATCTATTCCTGGAATCAAATGAGAATGCATATCTACTTGCATCCAACTCAGATCCAGATCTTCAATAACTACTTCCTTCCTTTTAAATAAATCTAAAAAACCCATTTTTAACCTTCTTCACTAATTGATTTAAATTTCTCTAAATTTTGCCTCTTTGTATCGTTTACTGAATTAACCGTATCCTTTAACATCCAATCAATAAGTTGAAATTTACTATTCCAAAAGACTCCTCCTTCACTGTTTGTAAAATTTTACTAAAGAAATTTTTTGCAAAAATTGCATCTTTCTAAACCGAGAACCGTTTTTCTAATTCCTTTATGGGAATAAGACTGCTAATCTTGAATCCAGGTTTCATCAACTCCCTATTTTCTAGTCAGCCAGAACAAAAGAAATCTCTATAAACTCCAGATAAGGTGATCTTTCCAATATCGGCAATGGGGACAAACTAATTGAGCAATTTAATGGTAAAATAACCATGGCAACGCGGAGTATCCTAATCAATTCTAAGGAAATATCCCGAACTTTGTAGATAAAGTAAGAGTCCGGCAGAAATTTTCTTCGTTTCACACAGAGTTTACTAAAAAATGAAACTAAATATCTTTTGACTCACTTTTATTATCAGATAATTGAATTCCATGGGCAAATTTTCAAAAAAACTTCAAAAATTACACGATACCACTCCAAAAGTCGATACTGCAGTAATGGTCAGCGTCATCCGGCAGGGACAGACTGAAAGAGAAACAGAAGAGCATTTGGACGAGCTAGCTTTTTTAACGGAAACACTTGGTGCCAAAACAATCTATCGGTTTACCCAGAAAATGGAAAAACCGGATATCAAAACTTTTATCGGATCTGGAAAGCTGGAAGAAATCAAGTCATATGTAGAGCATTTCGAAGTGGATATGGTAATCTTCGATGATGACCTTTCTCCCTCGCAAATGCGAAATCTCGAGAATGAACTCAAGGTTAAAATATATGATCGTTCGCTACTCATCTTAGATATATTCCTAAATAGGGCACAAACTGCCCAAGCCAAAACCCAAGTAGAATTGGCTCGATTTCAATATCTGCTTCCTAGACTTACTAATCTATGGACTCACTTGGAGCGGCAGCGAGGTGGCACAAGCACAAGGGGTGGTTCCGGTGAAAAGGAAATTGAGACTGATAAACGAGACATCCGGAATAAAATAACACTTCTGAAATCAAAGCTCCGCGATATCGAAAAACAAGGGGTAACCCAACGAAAAGGAAGAAAAGGAATCGTTCGCGTTGCGCTCGTTGGATATACTAACGTAGGTAAAAGCACCTTGATGAATCTCATCACCAAAACTGATATTCTTGCAGAAAACAAACTTTTTGCAACGGTAGATTCTACAGTGAGAAAAGTGGTGTTGGAAAATGTCCCGTTTCTACTTTCTGATACAGTTGGTTTTATCAGGAAGCTCCCCACTCACTTGATAGAATCCTTCAAGTCAACATTAGATGAGATCCGCGAAGCAGATTTACTGGTTCACGTGGTGGATATTTCACATCCCAATTTTGAAGATCATATCAATGTAGTCAATCAAACCCTTCAGGAAATCAAAGCAGGCGATAAACCTGTTCTTTTGGTTTTCAATAAAATTGATTTGGTAGAGCAGATGCCTGATGAGGAGGGAATAATGAATATGACAGAGCTTGAACTTGAAGAAGCTAACTTTCTTGACTTTCCAACTTTAGCTGATGCGTATGAGAAAAAAACCGGCATTAAACCAGTTTTCATGGCAGCTGCTTCTGGGCTTCATGTGGAAGAATTTAGAGCCTCTTTAATTGCAGAAGTAAAAAAAGCCCATAAAAATATTTATCCTCATTATTTGGAAGATGAAATAATAGATTGGGAAATGAAAGACTTTGACTCTTAAAAAATTGCAGTCTTTGATCATTGGATTTTCTCTCCTATTTTCACCCTATTCACCAATAGGAAAATCACTCATTTGATTTTATGAATCACAATTCTTTCGAATATGAGCGTTTTTTTGATCTAACTCCGGATTTGCTTTGTATCGCAGGTTACGATGGCTATTTTAAAAAAATAAATAAAGCTGTATCTGAAACTTTAGGCTATTCATTTGAGGAACTATATTCCAGACCGATCAATGATTTTGTTTATCATGAAGATCAAAAGGTGACCTCTGAAGTAAGAGATGAACTCGTCAAATCAAAACCACTTTTAAATTTTGAAAACAGGTATGTGCATAAATCCGGAGAACTCATTTGGTTATCCTGGACTTCGCAGCCTATAGATGATCAAAAGCTTGTTTTTGCAATAGCAAAAAATATCACCCATAAAAAGAGAGTAGAAATTGAAAGAAATTCACTTTTAGAAAAAACGAGCCGTATCAATCAAAACCTGAAGCAATTAAGTTTTACAACTTCCCATGATTTGCGATCTCCAGTCAATAATCTCTTGTCAATTATGGAGCTTATCGATAAGAATACAATCAAAAATCATGAGACCTTAGAGCTTTTGGATTTATTGAATTTTGGGATAGATAATCTTAAAACTACCCTTAACAAATACGTAGACCATCTACAGGAAAGCCACATTTCCAGTGCAAAAAAAGAATCAATCCATATTGGAAACACAATCAATGAAGTGGTTCATTCCATCAAATCATTGATTCATTCTTCTAAATCAGATATCCAGATTGATCTTAGCGCTTTCGAGGAAGTCAAATTTAATAAAGCTTATTTTGAGAGCATTATCTTAAATTTCCTGACTAATTCCATTAAATATTCCAGACCTGGTATCCCGCCAAAAATGAAAATCTGGACAACAGTAAATGAGTCTAAAAATCAGTTGATTTTCCAGGACAATGGATTAGGCTTTGATGCCAAAGACCTGGAACACAAAATTTTTGGTATGGGAGACAAATTTCATGAAAACTCGGATAGTAAAGGAATCGGACTTTATCTGGTCTATAGTCATGTGATGAATATGGGTGGAAAAATAGAAGTTGAAAGCAAGGTAAACAAGGGAACTAAGTTCGTGATTACCTTCAAAGACGAATAAACTTTATCACTGAATCTGATCTCATTGGAAAATAAATAAGCTTGATTACTTGTTCCAAGGCAATCAAAGTGATCGTTTTCTTAATCGCTGAAAACGGTAAAATACTCTCTACATATCAATAGAAAGATGAAATTATTAGCCGCTAAATTCGAATGGCAGTTCCTAATACAATATCAAGTTTTTTCGTTAATCTATTAAAAATATAATTATGCTGCCTCATCCACTAGATTACAACAACAAATCATTTCGTCCATTGAGCAATACTGAAAACGGAGAAACTTCCCCGGAAACACTTTTTCAGTATCGACAAGATGGAAATATTCTGACGTGTGAGTACGCTGGTGGAAAAATCGTCAGAGGTCATTTGATCGGTTTAGTGGCTGATTCCGGGGAAATCGATATGCGATACCATCAGGTAAATACTTCAGGAGAACTCATGACTGGACTATGTAAATCTATCCCAGAAATGATGGAAAACGGCAAAATCCGCCTCCACGAAACTTGGCAATGGACATCTGGGGATTGCTCTAAAGGGAAATCAGTCTTGGAAGAGATTTGAGAGTTCATTAATTAGAATCAAAAGTGTAATTTAAATTCAAACATTAATTCTATGGAACTTGTAACAGACATCTTGATCGGATTGATTGCCGCTCTTCATTTGTATTTCTTCTATTTTGAATCCTTTGCTTGGGATACGATTGGAAGAAAAACCTTCAAACAAATACCAAAAGAGGTTTTCCCACATACCAAAGTACTTGCAGCTAATCAAGGTCTTTATAACTTCTTTTTAGTCGGTGGCTTAGTTTGGTCACTGCTTATCACCGATCCAGCTTGGGCTAATTATGTTGCAATTTTCTTTCTCGGCTGTGTGCTAACTGCAGGGATTTTTGGAGCATTGAGTGCAAGTAAAAAAATCTTCTGGATTCAAGCATTTCCAGCATTGATTGCCCTGATTTTGGTGCATTTGAAATAGGTATTTACCGCAGGGACGCAGAGATTTTTGCTACTATTCCCTGCGGTAAATCAATTCCTATAAATCATCCTCCTCAAAGTCATCCGGATCACCTGGTCCCATGTCAAACATGGAACTAAACAGGTCTTTGAATTTCAAGCCTGTATCTAACAGATTTTTGCTCAATTGACTGTATTCTGCCAATCCATGAAGGGCAAACTCCATAAAGAACTCCTTCTCTTTTTCTGGAAGATTTTTGACCATTTGAGTGACAACTTCCTCTAAACCCGGAACCGACTGTAGTGCTGTTTTATAATCTTTATCCGATTGAGAAACGAGAATATCCAGTTCATTTCCTTCTCCAAACCAAGCGAGCGGAATCACATAGGGGTTTCCTTCTTTTGATTTTTTCTTTTGCTCAGGGGATGGAAAATAGTTGATAAACTGTGATCGAATGGCTTTACCAATCAAGTTGTAAGCAACCAAACCGGCACCTTCCTGCTCTCCTTCATATACCAATTCCACTTTTCCCGTAATCGCTGGAATCACTCCAACCAAATCCGCTATTCGAACCATCGTGTTGGTTTCCTCATTCATATAAAGTCTCCTTTCGGCAGCAGAAATCAAGTTTTCATAAGCTGAAATTGTCAATCTTGCCGAAACCCCACTTTTTTCATCCACATATTCCGAATTCCTTGCTTCGATCGCTATTTGCTCGATCAAATCCTTCATCAATTCAGGAACATAAATGTTATCCACAGGCTTTCCTTTCAGATTAGCTTCCTGCAAAGTAATTTTCCTTCCTATCTCAATGGATTTTGGATAATGGGTAATGATCTGACTTTCAATTCTATCCTTTAATGGTGTGACAATGCTTCCTCTATTCGTATAATCCTCCGGATTGGCAGTGAATACAAACTGTATATCCAATGGCAATCTCAATTTGAACCCACGAATTTGAATATCACCTTCCTGAAGGATATTGAACAATGCCACTTGAATTCTAGCCTGTAAATCAGGCAATTCATTGATCACAAAAATGGATCGATGTGATCTCGGCACCAAACCGTAATGGATCACTCGCTCGTCATTGTAGCTCAGTTTCATCGTCGCAGCTTTGATCGGATCCACATCACCGATCAAATCAGCGACAGAAACATCTGGGGTAGCTAGTTTCTCTGTGTATCGATCATTTCTATGCCACCAAGCTATCGGAGTATGATCTCCTTTTTCTTTAATCAATTCTTTTGCAAAGCTGGTCAACGGCATTAACGGGTCATCATTCAATTCAGAATCCAAAACCACTGGAACATATTCATCCAATAATTGAGTCATCATTCTGGCAATCCTTGTTTTCGCCTGGCCCCTAAGACCTAGTAAATTGATATTGTGGCGGGAAAGAATCGCCCGCTCGATGTCTGGAATGACAGTTTCTTCGTATCCCCAGATTCCTTCAAAGACATTTTCTTTATGCTTAATTTTCAAAATTAAGTTATCGCGAAGTTCTTCTTTAATGGATTTTGGTTGGTAGCCGGCAGCTTTGAGTTGGCCGAGCGTTTTTATTTGGGTGAGTTCTTTTCCAGTCAAATTTTGGTAGTCCATGTTGATTAAAAGCGTTTTGTTCTATTTCTTCTATAATCTTCAAAAATCAGGTCGCCAAGCCCTTTCAAGCTGCTGTAGTAGGCATTCCCGTTATTAACTTTGGTGAATTCTTTGACAAATTCCTTCAGATAAGGATCCGAAGCAATCATAAAAGTCGTCACCGGTATTTTCAGCTTTCGGCATTGGGCAGCTAGTTTCAGCGTTTCGCTGAGAATCTTACTATCAATCCCAAAAGCATTTTTATAGTATTTGATTCCCACTTTCAAACAGGTCGGTTTTCCATCGGTGATCATAAAAATCTGCTTGTTGGGATTCTTTCTTCTTCGAAGTAAATCCATCGCCAACTCCAATCCCGCGACCGTATTGGTATGATAGGGCCCAACTTGCAAGTATGGCAAGTCCTTAATTTCTATCTGCCAAGCGTCATTTCCAAAGACGATAATATCCAAAGTGTCTTTTGGATAACGGGTTTTGATGAGTTCAGCCAAAGCCATGGCGACTTTCTTGGCGGGAGTGATCCTATCTTCCCCATATAATATCATGGAATGGGAAATATCGATCATCAGGACAGTAGAAGTCTGGGAGCGAAATTCATTTTCAGCAACCTCCAAATCACCCTCTGTCAAAAGATAATCTCCCGAAAAACCGTGATTGGCCTGTGCATTACGAAGGGAATCTGTTAACGCAATCTGATCCAGATTATCACCGAATTCATAAGCTCGACGATCAGTGCCCCGCTCATCTCCTTGTCCTGAATGGGAAGTTTTATGCTGTCCTGATTTTCCACGCTTCAACTTCCCGAAAATTTCCTCCAACGCAGACTTACGGATGGTCTGTTCAGCTTTTCCGGTAATTTTAAATTCGCCTTTTTTATTTTCTTCGGTCAGGTATCCTTTACTTTTCAAATCTTCGAAAAAGTCACCGATTCCATAATTGGGGTTGGTCAACTGATAGCGGTTGTCCAAATTGGTCAGCCAACTTAAAGCCTCTCCAACATCTCCACCGGTCATGGTGATAAGTTGAAGAAAAATATTCAAAAGATTTTCAAAGGTATTTTTCTCTGGGTCCTTTGGCGGAATATATTGAGTGAATCGAAATCCTTTCATAGAATCTATAACATGTGAAGTCCCTTTGGAGTTTAATCTAATACACAAAAACTCAAAAAAGATGAAAAACTACCTAATTCCGGTGGGGATCGTCACAGGAGTCCTCATCATTTTTGTTACTGCTATTCAGTTAAATTTATCCATGTTTCTTATTTGGTTACTATTCCTATCAAGTCCAGGTTTAATACTTTGGATGGTTTGGTCAGTTTTGACTGCGCCAATAGAAATCAAAGAGACATTTGAGGAGCAATGGTATCAGGATAGGCCGAAACTTTAGAAATCCAGGAAATCTTTGATAATTTTCCGAGAGAATCCCTTTTATGGCACAACCTGAAAACCATGCTTCCATCATCAAGTCGACCGCCAAGCGGCTGGGCTTTGATTTCTGCGGAATTGCAAAAGCGGGATTTTTGGAGGAAGAAGCGCCGAGATTGGAAGAGTGGCTGAATCGAAATTATCAAGGCCAAATGGGCTATTTGGCAAATCACTTTGATAAACGTCTTGATCCTACCAAACTTGTAGAAGGTGCCAAAACGGTGGTTTCTTTGATCTATAATTACTACCCTGAACAGAAACTACCAGAATCTCCTGATTCCATCAAACTGGCCAAGTATGCTTATGGTGTGGATTACCACTTTGTGATCCGAGAAAAACTCAATGAATTTCTGGAAATCCTTCGGGAAGAAATCGGAGAATTTGACGGTCGTGGATTTGTGGATTCTGCACCAATAATGGAGCGGCAATGGGCCCAAAAAGCAGGCTTGGGCTGGATTGGAAAAAATAGCCTGTTGCTCAATAAGCAACAAGGAAGTTTCTTTTTTCTTGCCGAACTCATCATCGATCTGGAGGTGACACCAGATATTCCACTTGCCAAAGATTATTGCGGTACCTGTACCAAATGCTTAGACGCCTGTCCAACAGATGCGATTGTAGAACCTGGAGTAGTCAACGGTTCTCAGTGCATCTCCTACCTCACCATTGAGTTGAAAGAAAATATTCCAAGTGAATTCAAAGGCCAAATGGAAAACTGGGCCTTCGGATGCGATATCTGTCAAGATGTTTGTCCTTGGAACAGATTTTCTAAACCTCATCAAGAGCCAAAATTCCATCCTCATCCTGAACTCAAAGAATTCACAAATAAGGATTGGCAGGAAATCACCGAAGAAACTTTCCGGAAGGTTTTTAAAAAATCGGCAGTAAAGCGCACTAAACTTGCTGGACTGAAAAGAAATGTCGACTTTCTAAAATCGAAATAACCTCATCCGATATCCTTATGAGTCCCAAAGTTCCCAATATTAAGTCTGTACAGAAGCTTTTCAAGCCTAAGAAAAAAAAGAAAAAGAACTTCAAACTGGGCTTACCTCCAGGTTCGCTGGTTTATACTGGAGACAAAAAACTTGAAAACGTAGCAATCAACTTAATCACCTACGATGAAGAGGAATTATTTGAGGAGTCGATTTCACTAGATCAACTGGAAGAGCATCTAACGCTGAAAAAGAAAGTACTTTGGATAGATATCATAGGTCTGCATGAGGTAGAGTTGCTGGAGAAAATCGGTTTGCTTTTTGGAATACACAAATTGACCATGGAGGACATTGTGAATGTAGATCAGCGTCCAAAAATGGAAGCTTTTGAAGATTATCTATTTGCTGCGATGAAGATGATCCAGTGTCCTACTCCAGAATCTCCAATTGATGATGAGCAGATAAGCTTTGTGCTGAAAGATGGCATTTTAATAACTTTCCAAGAGAAAAAAGGTGATGTATTTGATTTTGTTCGGAATCGTCTCACCGATCCAAAAAGGGCTATTCGCCAGAGAAAAGCAGATTATTTACTCTATGCATTGCTTGATGCGGTGATCGATAACTACTTTATCGTCATGGAAAATGTAGGAGAACGAATTGAAAATTTGGAATCTCAGGCGATGACAGCTCCAGGGAATGAAACACTCAATTCCTTATATGGTCAACGACGTGAAATGATGGATTTGAGAAGAACTGTTTACCCTTTGAGGGAAGTAATTGGGGCCTTCGACAAATACGCAGACGAAAAAATCAGTCCAGAAACAAGGCCTTTTATCCGGGATCTTTATGAAAATACGATTCAGGTAATCGAGACCATGGAAGTCTTTCGGGATATGTCCTCGGGCGTTTTGGACCTTTATATGAACAGCCTTTCAAACCGCATGAATAACATCATGAAATTGCTCACGATCATCTCCACAATCTTTATTCCGCTGAGTTTTGTGGCAGGAGTATATGGGATGAATTTTGACAACATGCCTGAATTACATTGGAAAAACGGCTATTTCTTTGTTTTAGGGGGAATGGGCATCGCCGTTTTGGGAATGCTTTACTTTTTCAAAAGGAAAGATTGGATCTAGCTTATTGAAGTTTTAAAATAACATCCTTGTCTCCGTTTTTAAGCAATAATTGACCTCCGGTCTGCTGATAATATCGAACTGATTTTAACGTTTCCAAATATTTGTTTTCAAAAGCTGTGTTTTGACAGGCCATTCTTGTAGCTCCTATTTCTCCAAACTTCAAGGTGCTTTTCTTTCCTATTTCATAAGGCCCAAAAATCCGGTTACATCCTCCAAAACCGGTAATATCCTTATCATCCGAATCAAAAATCAGATGCGCATCCTGAACGGACCCAGAGGTCTGAATAGGTACACCCATCACTTCTACAACAGTCCATTGTTTATTGTCCCATTTGGAATCCGGAAAGGACTTGGAGCTGCAGGAAATCAGTATAGCAAATGCGAAAATGTAAAATATGTTTTTCATGATTGGTTCAGTTTACTTATTACAATTAGGCAGAAACCAAGCCAAATTTCTTAGAAGCAGGATTAAAATGCTTTTAAGCTAATATCCATGCTTTGAACTGAATGAGTCAATGCTCCCATAGAAATAAAATCAACTCCACATTCGGCCACATCCACCAACGTCTCTTCAGTAATTCCCCCCGAAGCTTCAGTTTTAAATTGGTTACCGATCATGAAAACAGCTTTTCTCATGGTTTCATAATCCATATTATCCAGCATGATATAATCCACTCCTCCAACTTCAATTACTTCTTCGACCTCTTCAAGATTCCGGGTTTCTACCTCTATTTTCAAATCTAGGTTATGAACTTTGAGATAAGATTTAGTTTGAGAAATGGCAGCTTTGATTCCGCCAGCAAAGTCCACATGATTATCCTTAAGCATCACCATATCATATAAAGCAAACCGGTGATTTACCCCTCCTCCTATGTGAACAGCCCACTTTTCCATTAATCGAAAATTGGGAGTAGTCTTTCGAGTGTCCATCAATCGAGCTTTGGTATGTAGAATTTTTCCTGTGAGTCGGTGCGTCAAAGTCGCAATACCCGACATCCGTTGCATACAATTCAAAACCAATCGCTCAGAGGATAAAATGGAAGCGGAAGGTCCATTTACAACTAAACCTATATCGCCAAATTTCACTGGGTCGCCATCAGAAACAAGCAAGTCCACCTCTAACTTAGGATCATAGGCTTTAAAAATTTTTTCTGCCATCTCTATTCCAGCAATGATTCCATCTCCTTTAACTAGGAGTTGGGCTTTCCCCATTTTACCCTTAGGAATTGCAGCAAGAGAAGAATAATCTCCCGGTCCAATATCTTCTTTAAATGCGGATTCAATAAATTCTAGGATGGCTTCATCCGTCAGATAGACTGGTTTCATACTTCAAAAATAGGGAAATTGGAAAGCTGGTAAGGAAAATTTTCTTGAAAATAATTTTTAGCCCTTTACAAACTCAAGGCTATAAATTTTCAAATCCGAATCCTGCTGTGAAACCTTAATGAAAACTTTGAAAGTTCCTTCCCCACTTAAATAATCTCCGATAAAGGAACTTAAACTTGGATTAGTTTCACTTCTGTAAACAATGGTGAATCCTTGGGAAGGGTTTCTCTTAAAAAAATCTCTGATAACAATTTCGGCCTGATTTTTTGAATAACTCCCTTGTTGCCCATTGACATTCAGAGAGATACTAGATTCAAAATGCTTTGCAAGGTCACTACTAGAGTTATTATCGATGGCGGAAATAACCGAATCAATGGTTAATTCTTCCATCTCTGCTTTCACTGGGCTATGAAAGAGTAAGAACAAAGAAAATAATAGGTTCAAAAATGTCATCACCCTACCTTGGCAAATACTAAGCCAAAAAAAGAATCTTTTGGATACGCAATCGGTTTAGTAAAATGAACAATCAAATCCTGTCAGAATACGTTTTAAAGTCGGGATTGGAACGAAAATTAATATATTTGCTTCATGGACAAGAAAGTACTTTTAATGATTTTAGATGGCTGGGGAATCGCCACCAATCCTTCTGTTTCTGCAATAGATAAAGCTAATACGCCTTTTGTTGACAGCTTGTACACGAAATATCCTCATGCAAAACTTGAAGCCTCAGGTTTGGCGGTAGGCTTACCCGAAGGACAAATGGGTAATTCGGAAGTAGGCCATATGAACATCGGTGCGGGAAGAGTGGTGTACCAAGATTTAGTAAAAATCAATCTTGCTGTAAAGAATGGCGAACTCAATAATCATCCGGTTCTTGTTGAGGCTTTTGCAAAAACAAAAGCTGCAAAAAAGAAGGCTCATTTTATGGGACTTCTTTCAGACGGAGGAGTTCATGCACATATCAACCATTTGAAAGGACTTTGTGACGCTGCTAAAACCAATGGGTTGGATAATGTATTTATCCATGCTTTTACAGATGGAAGGGATACTGATCCAAAAGGAGGTATTGGTTACCTTGAAGATCTTCAATCTCATTTAAATCACTCTTCTGGCCAAATCGCTTCTGTAATAGGAAGATACTATGCCATGGATAGAGATAATCGCTGGGAAAGAGTGAAACTTGCTTACGATGCTATGGTAAGAGGAGAAGGAGAAAAGTCCAAAGACATCCTAGCTGCAATGCGCAAATCCTATGAAAATGGCGTTACGGATGAATTTATCCGACCGATTATTCATGTAGGTACTGATAACAAACCCTTGGCAACAATTGAAGAAGGTGACTTAGTGATCTGCTTTAATTTTCGAACAGATAGGGGTCGTGAAATTTCCCAAGCGCTCACTCAGCGTGATTTTGAGGATTTCAATATGAAAAAACTTGATGTTGATTACATCACATTCACCAGATACGACAATACTTTTAAAGGCGTAAATGTCCTTTTCGAAAAAGATAACCTTAACCATACTCTTGGGGAAGTTTTAGCAGATGCCAGTAAAAAACAAATCAGAATTGCTGAAACAGAAAAGTATCCACATGTCACTTTTTTCTTCTCCGGAGGAAGAGAAGACGTCTTTGAAGGTGAAAGCAGATTACTTTGCCCATCTCCGAAAGTAGCAACATATGATTTGCAACCCGAAATGAGCGCGTTTGAAATAGCTTCTAAAATTAATCCGGAACTAAAGAAAAAAAGTGCTGATTTTATTTGTCTAAACTTTGCTAATGCAGATATGGTTGGGCATACTGGTGTTTTTGATGCTGCCGTAAAAGCTTGTGAAGCTGTAGATAAATGTGCAGAAAGTGTGATAAACACTGCATTAGAAAATGGATATACGATCATTGTCATCGCAGATCATGGTAATAGTGACATGATGATCAATGAAGACGGTACTCCAAATACTGCTCATACTACTAACTTGGTACCTTTCATTATGGTGGACAACAAAGATCAACTTCATGTGAAAGACGGAAAATTAGGGGATCTTGCACCCACTATTTTAAAACTCATGGGAATCAATATCCCAAAAGATATGACCGGAGAAATCTTATTAACTTAATGAAATTCAAATACAGTTTAATTTTCCTATTCCTCCTATTTGGGATTTCCGCTTGTAATGTGGGAGGAAATAATAATGGAAAGCTTGAGGTTTTACCCTATTTCGATCTGAAAGGATATATGGACATGGCCATTAAAGGCCTTGAAGAAGCGAAAGTGACCAAAATATCCAGAGTAGAAGGAGTAGAAACAACTGTCGATGTTTCTTTAACTGAAGAACAATGGCGTGATGAGTTAGCTATATTCATTGAGGCAGATATCAACAAAACTTCTCTGGTCAGCTCATATGATACGGAAGTGAAAAATGAATATTTAATTCATAATCTATTTCCAGAAGCCAAAGGTGATGTGAAAAATATCACTGTCAGCATCATCAACGATGAAGTTCATTTAATTACACTCAAAATGGCGAAGGAAAATATCTTCTATAGCTCAGTGACCAATGCAGAATTATACATCTCGAATGTGACCAAAAAATTGGATCATTATTCTATTGAGACTACCCAAAAAATCTGGTTTTTAAAGCCCAATAACATAAAGATTATGGGTTCCTTAAGGTTTTATTGAAGCTTCTTTCTGAAATGCCCCAATGAGTTATCTAACTCATTGGGGCATTTTTTATTGGTTAAAAAGAGGAGGTCGTTTTTCCTGCCAATCTGAATTTTTTTGGATAAAATCCCCAAGCATGACCAATTTCTCTTCTTCAAAAAGATTTGCCAATAACGTAATAGAAGTAGGACTACCTGATTCATTAAATCCATTGGGTAAGCAAAGGGCTGGATGGCCGGTTAAGTTGGTAATCCTCAACTGAGGACCAGCAAAGGAAGGCGTGATGATCACATCATATTCTTGCATCAACTCATGCATTTCCTGAATCAATACAGTTCTCTGGCGACTAAGCTGTACATATTCCACGGCAGGAATAAAGCGGGCAGCCCGGAAAGAGTTTGGCCAGGCTCCCTTATGTTGACCAACTAACTGATCGTCCCAACCATAGCGTGTTAATTCATCAAATGCAGCAGCTCCCTCCACCATCAGCATCATGACAATTGGCCCTGCCTCGATGGATGTTTTCAATTCTAAGGGGTGCAACTCAATTCCTTGATTCTTGAGCAAATCCAAAACTTCTTGATCATTTTTACTCGCTCTTTCCCCTTCGAAATAAGGTTTAAAGTAGCCTACTTTCAGTTCCTTCACAGATTTTTTAGCGTCAAAATTGAAAGCTGAAGGAATGGTACTGGCATCATTAATATCTGGGCCATTAATGACAGAAAGAACAATACCGTCATCCAATGCAGATCTTGAAATCGGTCCAATTTTATCCATTGACCAACTCAAAGCCATCGCTCCATTTTTACTAACTCTTCCATAAGTAGGCCTCAGTCCAGTCACGCCGTTTCTTGTTGAAGGAGAAACAATTGAACCCAGAGTTTCTGTACCAATAGCAAATGGAACCAGTCCAGCACTAACAGCAGAGGCTGATCCGGCAGAAGATCCACTTGAACCCTGATCAAGATTCCAAGGATTTTTTGTCTTTCCACCATACCACACGTCGCCCATTGCCAAAGCACCCAACGTAAATTTTCCCACCAAAACTCCACCTGCTTCATTTAATTTGTTGACAACTGTCGCAGTTTGGTCAATCACCTGTTCCTTATAAGGTTCTGCACCCCAAGTAGTTTTTGTTCCTTTCACAGCCAATAAATCCTTGACTCCATAAGGAATGCCATGAAGTGGCCCTCTATATTTTCCGGCAGCTATTTCTTGGTCCATGGCTTTGGCCTTCTCCAATGCTGAATTCTCCATTAGCGTAATTAAACACTGAAGTGTATCGGAATAGGTCTTAATTCTATCAAGATAAATTTTGGTCAGCCGCTCACTGCTTATCTTTTTAGATTTGATAAGCACCGCTAATTCATGAACAGGCAAATAGGCAATATCAGATTCTTTTTCGGGTAAATTGATCGATTCATCAAGGCCCCAATCATACGGATTTTGATTTAGGTCTGGAGTAAAGCCTTTTGGAAGCGGATTAAAAACCAAAGCTGGTGCTACTGAGTTATCTAATTCAACCTTACGAAGAGTTTCATAGTTTGCCAGCTGATTTTCTAAGTTGCTGATCATACTATCTTTTTCTGAGGCATTAAATGATAGACCAAATAAGCTGGATGCTTCTTCAATAGCGATTGGAGTGATTTCTCCAACCCTATTTCCAATAGTGAAACCAAGTCCCAGACAGGTACATGCGCCCAAGATTAGTAGAAAACCTTTATGACGAATTCGATTATTAATTTTCATTGGATAGTTTTGTATAATATCTAGGAGATAATTCTTTCAAGATCTTCAATAAACCAAAATAAATCAAACCACTCATGGATGAACAAACTCCATTTCCTGTATTCCCAATGCATTTCAGAGGGATCCTTCTATTGACAGGAATGTATACAATTGCCTGGTCGGCATTTTTTAAATGGTTTGGGACCGAGCTTGTATCCTGGTTAGCATTGGGTAGTAAAGAAGTCATTCCCCTGCCAACTGAGTATTATGGAATCTTAGGAATAGTTGTAGGATTGATCATTTTCGTCAGCGCATTTTATCCTGTAAGCTGGGTTTATATGATTATCGCTGGAATTACAGGAAAGATAATTTTAGCAATTTGGTTTACACTTGGCTTTTTGCCTGAAATTGGATGGAACAAACGAAGTGGTTTTCACCTTTTAATGAATGAACTAGTCTGGTTAATCCCGCTAGTTATTATCTTTTTAAGAGCTCTTCAGGTAAAAAACTTTTTAGAATTAAAGGATCAAAACTAGTTGTTAGAATTTCCTTTTCAAGAATTTCCAAGAGGAGTTTAAATCAAAAAAGGGGGCAAATCGAATGATTTGCCCCCTTTTTTGATTTATTTATGAAATTAAAGTATTAGGATTAATAGTAAAATAATAATAATGATCGCCCCAACAGAAAGATAAACACCTTTCCCATCAGCTTTTGCCTCTTCCTTCATCTCTTTTAATTCCGAACGAATATCTTTGATCTCATCCTTACTCATAGACTTAAAGTCCATTGTTTTAATCTCATCCAATCTCTGCTTCATTTCCTCCACTCTTATTTTTTGTGCTTCTGTCAATTCAGTGTTATCATTCTTTGAATCCTTCTTATTGATTGGTTCAGCTTGAATGAATTGGATCGAAATAAACAAGGCAAAAATCGCGATTAGCTTTTTCATTATATAAATTGTTTAAGGTTAGTTATTTAGTTGATCAATAGGGGTGTCAATTTTTGTTCCAACATAATTTGATGGTAAAAATCAAACCATTCCAAAGGCTATTTTTTGTAACTTACCAAGCCTAATCACTCAGGAATATCTTATTAAAATAATCTAATAATGTCCCAAAAACAAGCACACAAATTATTTTTATTAGATGCTATGGCACTTATTTATAGAGCCCATTTCGCTTTTAGTAAAAACCCAAGAATAAATAGTAAAGGTTTGAATACAGGGGTTATGCTTGGATTTACCAATGCCCTTCTTGAAGTACTGGATAAGGAAAAACCTACCCACATTGGGGTGGCATTTGATACACATGCCCCGACTTTCAGGCATATTCAATTCGCAGCTTATAAAGCGAATAGACAAGAACAACCGGAAGATATCGGAATTGCGATTCCTTGGGTCAAGGAAATTGTAAAAGCATTTAATATCCCGATCCTTGAAATGGATGGTTTTGAGGCTGATGATATCATAGGAACTTTAGCAAAACAGGCCGAATCAGAGCAATTCACTGTTTATATGATGACTCCGGATAAGGATTATGGACAGCTTGTGGACGATCATATTTTTCTTTACAAACCTGCTTTTATGGGTAATGGGGTGGAAGTGATGGGACCAAAACAAATCTGTGAAAAATGGGATATCGAGCGAGTAGATCAAGTGATCGACATGCTAGGCCTCATGGGAGATGCAGTAGACAATATCCCGGGAATTCCAGGAATAGGTCAAAAAACAGCTGTAAAGCTTTTGAAACAATACGGTTCTGTGGAGGAATTGATCAAAAACACTGAGGATCTCAAAGGAAAGCAAAAGGAAAATGTCATAAACTTTGCGCAGCAAGGCATTTTATCTAAACAACTGGCAACCATCAAAATAGATGTCCCCATCAGTTTTGTCGAAGAAGAATTGCGATATGATGGGTTTGATGAAGAGTCCTTGAAATCACTTTTTGGCGAATTGGAATTTAGAACTTTGGCCAGCAGGATTTTCAAAAATGGAAATACTAAAAAGGCTTCCATTCAAAGAAATGATCAATTGGGTTTATTCGGAGAATCTTCCTCCTCTGCTTCTAAACAAGAAATTATTTTCGAAGAAGAATCTGTCAATGTTGCCCCTACTCCAGATGCTGAGACAATTCATACGACCTCTCACCAATACCATAAAATAAAAGGTGCTGACGCCATCGAGGAGTTGGTTTCTTACTTATTACTTCAGGATGAAGTCTGTTTTGATACAGAAACTACGTCAATCAATGCGATGGAAGCCGAATTAGTAGGTATTTCTTTTTCTTATTTGGCAGGAGAGGCCTATTATATTCCTTGTCCTTCTGATAAAAATGAGACCTTAGAGATTTTAAATTTACTTAAGCCTGTTTTCGAAAACGAAAAGATTCTAAAGATTGGACAAAATATTAAATACGATATTCTAGTCCTGAAGAATTATGAAATCGAAGTAAAAGGTGGGCTGTATGATACTATGCTGGCACATTATCTTATTGAGCCGGAAGGGAAGCATTCTATGGATTGGCTTTCGGAGCATTACCTGAATTATAAGCCAGTTTCCATCACTGAATTGATTGGTAAAAAAGGGAAAAATCAGGGCAATATGCGTGATGTAGAGGAAGATGAGGTGACTGAATACGCTTCTGAAGATGCTGACATTACCCTGCAATTGAAAGAAAAACTTGATCCCCTTTTAAAAGAAAATGAATTAGAAAAGCTCTTCTATGACGTAGAAAACCCATTGATCAATGTGCTTGCAGAGATGGAATTTGAGGGTGTTAAAATAGATACAGAAAGTCTTGCTGAAATGTCCATTCTTTTGGAAAAAGAAAGTAAGGAAATCGAAAATAGAGTTTACGAATTAGCAGGAGTGAGATTCAATTTAGCTTCCCCAAAGCAATTGGGTGATGTGCTTTTCGATAAATTAAAGCTAGATGCAAAAGCGAAAAAAACTAAAACCGGACAATACGCGACAGGAGAAGAGGTTTTAAGTAAGCTTGCCAATGATCACGAAATAGCAAGAGCTATCCTTGATTATCGCCAAATGGTAAAACTTAAATCTACTTATGTAGACGCTTTGCCTACTATGATCAATTCAAAAACAGGTAAAATCCATACCACTTACAACCAATTTGTAGCGGCCACAGGAAGGCTTTCTTCCATCAACCCAAACCTTCAAAACATTCCAATCCGAACTGAAAGAGGAAGGGAAATAAGGAAAGCATTTGTGCCTAGAGATGAAAATCACATTCTTTTGGCGGCAGATTATTCACAAGTAGAGTTACGTATCATGGCATCATTTTCTGGAGATGAGTCGATGATTGAAGCTTTTAAAAATGGAAGAGATATTCATGCAACAACCGCTGCAAAGATTTTTCAAGTTCCCTTAGAGGAAGTGACTTCAGATATGCGTAGAAAAGCCAAGACCGCCAACTTTGGAATTATTTACGGAATCTCCGCTTTTGGTTTATCCCAGCGATTGGCTATTTCAAGAACAGAGGCCAAAGAAATCATTGATGCTTATTTCAAGGAATTCCCAGCGGTAAAAGAATACATGGATGGGGCAATCGAAAAGGCCAAGAAAGACGAATATGTAGAAACTATTTTGGGAAGACGTAGATACCTTCGAGATATCAATAGCCGCAATGCAACGATGCGGGGTTTTGCTGAGAGAAATGCCATTAATGCGCCAATTCAAGGTTCGGCTGCTGATCTGATAAAAGTGGCTATGATTGATGTGCATCAATGGATGAAAAAAGAAAAGCTAAAATCAAAAATGATCCTTCAAGTTCATGATGAATTAGTTTTTGATGCTCATAAGGATGAAGTAGAAATTCTGAAAAGCAATATCCCCGGCCTTATGTCAAATGCCATCAAAATGTCTGTTCCAATCGAGGTTGAGGTCGGAATGGGAAATGATTGGCTTCAGGCACACTAAAAAGTATCAAGATGCTAGAGATTAGTATCAAGACCATCGACATTACATATCTTTAAATCCTACTAATAAATAACCAGGGCTGAAGTTGCTCTAAATCTAGTAAATCGTAATTCTCATTTCGTACTCCCCAATGGCCAAAATCAAAACTTCTTTTTTCTGTCAAAACTGTGGCGCTCAAAGCCCAAAATGGCTTGGTAAATGCCCTGCCTGTGGAGAATGGAACACCTATGTAGAAGAAGTCATCCAAAAAGAAGAAACTGGAAAAGGTAGCTGGAAGCCTAGCGGATCAGGTACAAAAAAGTCCTCCACCCCCAAGAAAATCCAAGAGGTCAATTACGAGGAAATGCCTCGCTATGTAACAGGGGACGATGAACTGGACCGGGTTTTGGGAGGAGGAATCGTGCCTGGTTCTTTGGTTTTGATAGGAGGAGAACCTGGGATTGGCAAGTCTACTTTAATGCTACAGATAGCATTGATCCTGAAAAACAAAAAAATTCTCTACGTTTCGGGTGAGGAAAGTGAAGCTCAAATCAAAATGAGAGCAGATCGAATGTCCGCTAAGAATCCTGAATGTTATGTGCTTTCAGAAACCAACACACAGCATATTTTTCAACAAATCGAACTATTGAAACCTGACCTTTTGGTCATAGATTCCATTCAGACTCTAAACTCCCAATACGTTGAATCTGCAGCAGGATCAGTTTCACAGGTTCGGGAGTGTACCGCCGAACTCATGAAATTTGCCAAGGAAACAGGAACTCCGGTTTTTCTAATTGGGCATATCACCAAAGACGGTTCGATTGCTGGTCCAAAGGTTTTGGAACATATGGTGGACACCGTTTTACAATTCGAAGGTGACCGACATTTGGCTTATAGAATTCTGAGAACTTCCAAGAATCGCTTTGGCTCTACACACGAATTGGGAATTTATGAGATGCGAACAGAAGGACTTCGGCCCGTTGCCAATCCATCGGAGATATTATTAACTCAGAGAGAAGAAGTCCTGAATGGCGTTGCAATAGGTGCCATGATGGAAGGAAATCGTCCCTTATTAATTGAGATTCAGTCGCTTGTAAGTCCTGCAACCTATGGGACACCGCAGAGAAGTAGCACCGGTCATGATGCCAAAAGACTCAATATGCTACTGGCAGTTTTAGAAAAAAGAGGTGGAATGAGATTGGGTCAGCAGGATGTATTTTTAAATGTGGCTGGCGGATTAAGAGTAGACGATCCAGGATTGGATCTGGCGGTATGTGCCTCTCTAATTTCCAGCTACGAAGACACACCTGTTTCAGAGGAAATTTGCTTTGCAGGAGAAGTGGGTCTTGGTGGTGAAATCCGTGCCGTTCATCGCATTGAAAACCGAATTTCTGAAGCAGAAAAGTTGGGTTTCAAAAAGATTATTGTCTCAAAATATGCTGTTAAAGGACTTGATCTTAGTAAGTACAAAATTCAAGTTTTGGCCGTCAGCAAGCTGGAGGAGGTTTATCAGAAGATTTTTTGATTGGCTGAAAAATTAGACCGTTTCGGTAACAGTTGGGAAAAGCTTTTCTCAATTGGCAAATTTTCTATGGTTTAGTATGGAGGAATCACTAAATTCAGAATCCATAAAACCACCAATCCCATGAAAAAGATTTTTATTTTATTGTTTATAGCATTTTTGAGTGCTGGTTTGGTCCAAGCTCAAGACCTAACTCTAAAGGTTAATTCTGAAAAAGTCAACATGAAAATCGGGCAGACCGTCCAACTGGAAGCAGCTGTAGTCGATGCTTCCGGAAACAAGATTTCTGGTAGAGATTTTATTTTTTATTCGAGAAATAGACGCTCCTTGGATGTAGTTGACAGCACAGGAGTAGCAAAAGCAATAAAACACGGTGAGTTCGATGTTATTGTCATTAGCCCGGGCGATCCTCAACTTCGATCCAATATCACTGTAAATGTAGAACCTGCTGCAATATCAAAAATTTCCTTTGGTGCGCTTCCTGAAAATATCTATACCGGAATCACTGTCCCATTGACAATAGAAGTAACTGACCAAGCAGGATTTGAAAGGCCGGAGAAAGTGATCAATTTGACCTCCTCTGATGAAAATATTATATCAGTTGCTCCATTTACAAAGTTGATTCCTAAGGCGCCGGGGAAAGCAACCATTAGCGCCATTGTTGATGGAGTGAAAGAAACCTTGGAAATAAATGTAATTGAAAACCCAATTGCAAAAATTCTTTTGAAGTCTGATATGGTTGAAGGACGCTCTGGGGACGTTTTTACGCTAACTGCAATTGCTTTGGACAAGGACGGAAACGAGGTGAGTGATGCCCCAATCAATTATTCATTTACTGGAGAATCTTTTAATGTTTCTGCGGCTCCTTCTGGATTGATCAACGAAAATGGAAAATTCGTAGCAGATGAACCTGGTGTCTATGTGCTTAACGCAACTTCTGGACGTGCGGCTGCTTCAGTTACCGTTCAGGCCAATACAAGAAATGTTGGAAGAGAAATAGAACTTGTAGGTCAGGGATCCATGAACAAAAAACACACCTCAGACCTTTGGGTTTGGGAAGGCGTGGATGGTAAGGATTATGCGGTAACTGGAACTTGGGGAGCAGATGGAACTGCCTACTTTTGGGATGTTACTGATCCGGCAGGTATTCTGCTGATTGATTCAGTAAAAGTGGACGCCAGAACGGTCAATGATGTGAAAGTTTCAGAAGACGGCAGAGTAGCGGTCATTTCAAGAGAAGGAGCTTCCAACAGAAAAAATGGATTAGTGATCATTGATGTCAGTAATCCAAGAGATGCAAAGGTGATTTCAGAGTTTTCTGAGAACCTTACCGGCGGAGTACACAACGTCTTCATTTACAAGAATCACGTGTATGCACTAAGCGCTGGCAGAAAATACTATTCTATCAATATAGAAGATCCGGCAAACCCAAAAATTGTTGGAGAGTTTGAGTTGGATACGCCGGGACATTCTATCCACGATGTTTGGGTACATGACGGAATTGCCTATTCCTCTAACTGGAGCGATGGTGTACAACTTGTCGATGTTGGAAATGGCATTGCAGGCGGAACCCCTTCCAATCCTGTTCAATTTGCTAGTTATGCGTATCCAAGTGGATCCAACCATGCAGCTTTCCCATACAAAGATGAAAAAACAGGCAAATTCTACGTAATCCTTGGGGATGAGGAATTTCCATACGGCTTAGATCCGAGCGGAAGGAAACCTAGTCGTGCCGCTGGTTTCTTACACATTATTGATTTTACGGATCTGAAAAACCCAAAAGAAGTGGCATGGTTTCAAGTTCCATTTGCAGGCTCACATAATTTCTGGATAGAGGATAATATTCTTTATGCTGCCTTCTACAATGGCGGGGTTCGTGTAGTAGATATTAGTGGTGAACTCCTAGGAGACTTAAATCGACAAGGACGGGAAATTGCCTGGATAGTTCCAGAGGATCCAGACGGTTTTGTTGCAAATGCACCATTTACCTGGGGCGCCCAACCTCACAAGGGACATATTTTCTATTCAGATTGGAACAGCGGGCTTTGGTCCGCCAAGCTAAAGCCTATTGTTCCGGACAATGCGAAGATTGAACAAGCGAAGTAAGATACCATTCAAATTGTTGGATTATGAAAAACTCAGTTTTTAAGAGAATCGGAAAAGGGCTGACATTCTTGTTCATTCTGATCTCGTGTTTTGTTGCAAATGCGCAGGATTACTATGTATATGTCACTGCTGAATCTGAAGATGAAGTAGCATTGATCAAGTTTGATGGGAAAAATGCAACCATAGAGCAAACCATACCTGTGGGGATTTGGCCAGCTGAAATCGAAGGTCCACATGGAATCAATATAAGCCCTGATGGCAAATATTGGTACCTATCATTGGCTCATGGCAATCCTTATGGAACCCTGTATAAATTTGCCACAGAAACCAATGAAGTGGTCGATACTGTTCGATTGGGCCTTTTTCCTGCCTCACTTCAAATTTCCAAAGCAACCGGATTGCTTTATTGTGTAAACTTTGATCTTCATGGTGATATGGTTCCGAGCACCGTTTCTGTAGTTGACCCAGAGGAAATGATAGAAATTGACCGCATTGAAACTGGGGTGATGCCACATGGGTCAAGAATTTCATCAGATGGTTTACTTCATTATTCAGTGGGAATGATGTCCGGAGAACTTTTTGAGATTTCTACTACCAAGTTGAAAGTAAATCGCAAACTTAATCTGGACGAAAAAAAGGAGGATGCACCAGCCATGGAAGGCATGGATCACAGCAAAATGGATCATTCAAAAATGGGGCATTCCATGATGACTGAATCTGCACCGATGTATCACAGTGCGACCAAACCTACCTGGGCCATCCCTCATCCTACAAATGGAAAAGTCTATGTAGCAGGAAATGGCACCGATGATATCGTGGAAGTAGACTTAGAAAAATGGGAGGTAACCAATAGATTTCCGGCAGGAAAAGCTCCTTACAATCTTGATGTTACTCCTGATGGAAAATACCTCGTCGCAACTTATAAGGGAAGCGGTGAAACAGGGGTTTGGGATCTAAAAAAAGGAAAGGAATTGCCTCGGGTAAAAAACACTAGAATGGTAACACATGGGGTAACCATATCACCGGATAGCAAATATGCCTTTGTTTCTGTAGAAGGAATTGGCGGCGAACCTGGAACTATGGATGTCATTGATATTAAAAATTCTAAAAAAGTAGCATCGGTGGATATGGGTAAACAAGCGGGAGGAATCATCTTTTGGAAAATGGAGTAACCCATTCACGTTCTTTTTTTTTGAAGGTTGACACCATCATTTTTCTTGAGATTATCCAGAAATAATTTTATAGAATACTGATATTCAGTATTTTTTGTATTTAACTTGTTCCAAAACGATTGTCTTGATTTATATAATCTCCTAATCGCAAATGCGCAGTCAGCTTTTTAATTCTAGAAATAGAGACCCTAATATTACCTACCGAGGAGAAAGTCCATCGAGACTGGATAACCTTACGGATGCAGTTTTTGGAATAGCAGTCACCTTATTGATTTTCAACCTTTCCAGTCCCGATTCACTAGAGGATTTAATTGTTTTCACAAAAACGCTCCCTGCATTTTTAATCAGTATAGGTTTCTTGATTTTGATTTGGCAAGAGCATGTTCGGTTTTCTGAAATGTATACTTTGAGAGGATCTTGGCTTATTTTCCTCAATTCACTCTTCATAGCCTTGATCATATTTTATGTTTACCCTCTTCGTTTTTTAACCCTCTTTTTGACCAATTTAATCTTTGGTGCCGACATTTCCTTGCAGATTTCACCCATAGAAATTCCAGATTTAATGATCTATTATGGCTCAATCGCATTTGCTCTCTACTTTGTCCTTTTTTGGTTTTATTTTATTGCTATCAGGAATAAAGAAATCCTTTCTTTAAGTAAGTATGAAGAGATGCATACTAAATATCAGCAGATTCGGATCGTGATCATGTTTACGGTGCCTTTACTTTCCATCCTGTTAGTTTGGCTAATACGAGCCCAATCGGTGGCCTGGGCTTCTTTTTTGGGAGGAATGGTTTATGGTTTATATACCCCTGCTATCATGGTATGGATAAAAACTTATAAAAAAGCAGCTATGTTGAATTTAGATGAAAATTGAAATTTCTGAGCAGGGAAAATTTTAAATCAGAAAGGAAAATTGACTAAATCAATTTTCTCATAATCCAGCTCTATATATTCTTCCACATAATCTGCCCAATACATTTTTACAAAAAGAGCGTGGTGAGGATGTTCATTATACGAGTCATAGGAATCTTGATTATCAAATTCCATTTTGAGGCCATAGTCAAACTCATTTTTAGGACTAGTTTGCTTTAATAATTGAAAGTTTTTCACCCAAGAAATTGAAGATAATTTTGTGATGGCATTTAAAAATGCTTTCTCTTCAGAAGATCCATTTGGAACTTTTAATTTAAAAAAAACGGAGTGTGTGATCATATCAAAAGTGATAAATGTTATTGTTTCTAGATTTAACTTAGATCTCAAAAGAGATCTAACTCTTTAAATAACTGGATCAAAAAGAAAGAATTTATTTACGTAAAAGCAACAAGGATTATATTTCCAAACCTAAAAAATTCTAGAAGTGGAGAAAGAAGGATGGTAAGGGATAGTCATTGCCAGCCACATTTATTAATTTGAACTAAAATAGATCCCCTGTTTTAATTATGATTTCCCCAATGAATAAGTTCCAATGTCTTCTGCTGATTATCTTTTTTAGTTCTCAATTGCTCTTTTCTCAGGTTGAAAAACGCCAAGATCTCTGGCCAGATGGAACAGAAATTTCTCCTTGGTTTCACGATTATTCCAAACTGAAGCTTGAAGAGTTAGGTAAGCAATATATCATCACCTCCCACGGAGTTTTCGCAGACAGTACCATTTTGCAGACCGAAAAAATCCAGCGGATTATTGATCTGGCAAGTCAAAGTGGTGGTGGAGTAATTATCATTCCAAAAGGCACTTTTCTTAGCGGGGCATTATTTTTCAAACCAAACACGCATCTTCATTTGGAAGAGGGAGCTGTTTTAAAAGGATCAGATGATATTGCTAATTATCCTAAAATCCCTTCTCGCATGGAAGGCCAAAACCTGGACTACTTTGCTGCTTTGGTGAATGCTTATGGAGTTGACGGCTTTTCCATCACAGGAAATGGTACCATCAATGGAAATGGTTTAAAATTTTGGGAAGCTTTTTGGCAAAGAAGAAAAGAGGATCCTAACTGCACCAATTTGGAAGTTTCCCGCCCAAGGTTAGTTTTCATATGGAAAAGCAATGATGTGCAACTTCAGGATGTCAAGTTGATCAATGCAGGTTTTTGGTCCAGTCATTATTATCAATGTACTAATATCAAGCTACTTGATCTTACGATCACTTCTCCACATGAACCTGTCAAAGCTCCTAGTACTGATGCGATAGATTTGGATGTAGTACATAACGTGCTAATCAAAGGATGCTATCTCGCTGTAAATGATGATGCAATTGCTTTAAAGGGAGGCAAAGGACCTTGGGCAGATGAAGATCCAAATAATGGTGAAAATACTAATATCATTATTGAGGACAGCGAATTTGGATTTTGTCACTCGGCGCTGACAAATGGAAGTGAATCAATACATAACAAAAATGTGATCATGAGAAATGTCAAAGTGAAAGATGCCATACGCTTACTTTGGCTTAAAATGCGACCAGATACACCACAACATTATGAATATATCACAGTAGAAAATATCACTGGACAAGCACGTAGTTTTATTTATGTGAAGCCTTGGACACAGTTTTTTGATCTGAAAGGAAGAGAAGAAGTGCCTCTTTCATTTTCTGATCATATTACGATGAAAAATATTAATTTGGAGTGCGAAGTGTTTTTCGATGTGGCAATTACTGAGCATGATCGATTGGCTAATTTCAGTTTTGAAAATCTAAAAATCAAAGCTGAAAAAGTAGGTTTTGATCCTACGATTGTCAATGGATTTAGCATAAAGAATGTCGAAGTGAACGGAAAGAAACTAGATTGATCAATTCATTTTTGATTTATACAAAAGGTTATGGATGAATTTCATTTTTTGAATAACCCTTTCGCTCACTACAAATGGATACATATCTGATACTCCCATTGACCTGTTCAAGCTATTTATCACTAATGAAATAGGGGCCCAGGCCGTATATATCTTTCCGAAATCACTTATTTCATAAGGGTCAAAATCTACCGTTCCTTTAAAACTGGGATCTTTCACTTTTGGATTCACTTCAATTCCATAGAAGTTTGAGGTTTCCGTCATATCCATGATATGTAAATAATGAGCCCAAGTTTCCGCCCAGTCTTCCCAAGGATGTGACGTGGCATATTGACTAATAAATCCTTCTTGCCAATTGGCAGGAGCCTCTACTTGATAATGATTTTTCAGCGCTTGATTATAATCTACTCGTTCATCGCCAAATATTTCACGAAAATCTGTAAGAATTTTTGGATTGTTAACAACCAATAAATTCCAATAATAATGCCCAACTTCATGCCTAAAATGGCCAATTAGGGTTCGATAGGGTTCCCCCAATTGTTTTTTCACATACTCTCTGTGTACGATGTCTGCTTCTGAAAGTACTATGGTTATTACCCCATCGTTATGACCTGTCATTACTTTTGGGTCACCTCGCTTTGCTACAAAATCGAAGCAAAGTCCGTTTTTGGAATTTTTGGTTTTTGGAGTTACAGGAAGTCCCAACCTTACCAATTGATAAACCAGTCTATGCTTAGCTATTTCAAGGTTTTGCCATTTCTGAGCATTCTCTTGTATAGATAAATCAGGAATTATCCGGTTTAGTGAACAAGCCAGACAATAGTCATTTTCGTTATTGGCAGGAATAATCCAGTTACAAACTCCAGAATCTGTGTTCCGGCAATATTTAAATAAATCCCCCTCTGTATCAGATTTTAACAATCCATTTTTGGAGGTGAATGTTTTCATTTCCCGATACAAATCGGAATATCCTGTGAAGCGACCACATTTTTCACACCTTAAGTTTTCAAAATAAAGGGGATAGGCACAATTACCACATTCAAAAATTTTCATAATAGCTCACACTTGGTACTCTGTAAGGTAAACAGAGTTCAAGCGGAATGATTCAATAGAGTTTTAAATGTTTTTCCAAAATCATTTGACCCTCTAAATAGATAGAAGCAACTTTGGATGAAAACACACTAATTTTTGGAATCAATCACTAGTTACTGGACTCAGGACACCAAAGAATGGCAGCTTTGGGATGAATTTATTCAAGAAAATTCAAGAGGGGTATGACTTTTATGATAAATCCATGGGAGGAAGTGAAGGAGTGGTAAAGTTTAAGGAAGGCTTTGGGGGAAAAGTTGTCACGCTTACTAAAGCACGTTATTGGGTTCATAAACCTCTTCAGTTTTTAGCTTTTCAGAAACTTCTACCTTGCGTTCAAAAAAACAAGGCCCTGATCGGGAAGCTTTTAGGCAAAATCAAGTAACTATTCTGTTTGAAAGTACCAAGCCCGTTATCTACGGATCTGTCAATTCAGAAAGAAATAGATCAAGTTATTTTAGAAGGAATTTTATATAATTTCTATCTCAAAATGAATAATTAGAATAAAATTTAAATATTTGTAGACTATTTTATCTTATACTTAATCAAAAATTGCTCATGAAGTATCTTAAAATTCTTTCCTTAGTCATGTTTTTTGGACTAGCTGCTACACTTGAAACTAATGCTCAAGAAGTTGGTCTTCGTTTTGGAAATTTCTATGGAAATAATGTTGCCGTTGATGGGGTTTTTGCATTAGGGGATTTTAGCAGGATTCATGCTGATGTAAGTTTTGGAAGTGGGGGAGTTGGAATTGATGCCCTTTGGAATCCTATCTTTAAACCTATCAGTACAAGTGATTTCAACTGGTATGCCGGATTCGGTCCTTCTTTGTTTATTGGAGACCCTTTTGCACTTGGAGTTGCAGGTGAAATAGGCATAGAATATGCCTTTGAGGAAGTCCCAATCGTGATTGGAGCAGATTGGAGGCCAACTTTCAGATTAATTGAAACCACGGACTTCTTTGCAAATGTCTTCGGTCTCAATATCCGATGGAGATTTCAATAAATTTGAAAATCATACGTGAGCAGGTTTAAAAGCCTGCTTTTTTTTTATGAAAATCACTGGGCAGTTTTTATTGGAAAAGTTTCCAGGCAAAGGAGGTTGGACCTTTGCTAAAATTCACTTTGATAGCAAACAATCCAATTTGCCATTTGGGATGATTCGAGTCCGAGGATCGGTGGATCAAATTCCTTTTGAAGGAAAACATCTTATGCCTTTAGGAGATGGAAATCTGTTTTTACCTATTTCAAAACCATTAAGAAAAAAAATCAATAAAGAAGCGGGAGATTTTGTTTCCATTGAAATTATTGAAGATACCATCCCTACTGAAATCCCCAGCGAATTGGTCGATTGTTTAGAGGATTTTCCTGGCAAACTAAACTTATTTAAGTCCTTGTCTGACGCGGAACAAAAGCGTTGGGTCCAGCATATTTTCAATAGTACTACAGAGGAAACAAAAGCGAATCGAATAATTCAGTTACTAAATTCTTTAATCTAAAACTCTACAATAATTCCCACAGTAGGAAGCAGAGTTCCTGCCGTATTTTCAAGGTATTTCAATTGATATCTTGTTGGATCAGTAGGGTCTATAAGGATATTTCCCGAATCATCCCTCAGTGGAATAAGCAAAGGGGCCTGCTCTGCCTGAAAATTGTAGGCATTCTGAATATCCACATACCAGTTGAGACTCCATTTTGGGAAAAAATACTTTTTATCCACTCTTAAATCCAATTGATGAAAGGCATTTAAGCGAAAGGCATTGATCTGAGAATAATCAAAGATAGGCTGTCCCCGAAGGTCCCAATTAGTGATCAGCGAGGATTCATCGTAGTCGTAAGGAGTATAGGGTGTCCCTCCAAGATATCTCCATCGCATCCCGACTTCCCAATTATTAGTGAATCTTTTGCCCGCAGTCAAACTAACAATAATCTTATTGTCCCAAGAGGACGGAATAAATCCTTCTGTATTTGGATTGGTAAATTCACTTCTTACCAAAGTCAATGAGGCAATTCCATAAAAATCATTAAACAATCTCTGCTGAGCCAAAAACTCCAAACCAAAAGCTCTTCCTTTTGCATCAGAAACAACTGGTTCATTTCCTATCACCCCAAAATCAGCTCCCAAATTTGCCAACGCGATGCCATTTCTGATCGAAGATGGATAATTTCTATATTTTTTGTAAAAAGCCTCCATCGTAAATCTCCGGTTTTTCTCTGGAGCCAAAAACTCCAATCCAGCGATCAATTGACTGTTTTGTATATACCTGACATCAGAATCTTGATTGACCAATTGCCCAGAATTATCCTGATACCCTAAAACAGTATAAGGAGGTTTTTGGTAATAAATCCCTGCGTTTGCTGTTGCAAATAAATTAGGCTTCAATTGATAAGAAGCAGAAATTCTCGGGCTCATCTGATTGAATGGGTTTGAAGCAGTTTTTGCAAAATCCGAACCATCCATTCTTATCCCTCCAGAAAGCAATAATCTCTCATCTTTTGAATATAAGGTCCCAGAAATAAAGGCTCCATATTCATTAAAATTTGAGGTTGATTCTACATCTATCACCTCTCCAGAATTCGCTAGAGTAGACCTATCAAAGTTTTTGATATAGTACCTTGAATACTCGTAATTAAGCCCATATTTTATGGAATATCCAGATCCAAATACGCTATTTTCAGCCCTAAATTTATTCTCGGATTCTTGGGATATGTAGCGATAGAGCAGGTTTGATTCAGGACTTTCCTCATTATTATAATATTTCTCAGCCTCATTATTTAGCATATTCCTACTTAGTACAAAAGTCCAAAAACCATTTTCTCTGTAGCGTTTAAGCTTCAAACCAGTGGTATAATTCCATTGACTCTGCACAGGCAAGACATCCAATAAATACAAGCGGTTTTCCAATTCTTCTCCTGTTTCACCCACCGGGATCTCTTCGTTTAGCACAAACTGATCTATCGCTCCCACACCTAAAAATGTCAATTCTGTTTTATCATTTAGCTTGGTCGTGGTCTTTAACTGAAAATCATTAAACGTTGGTAAAAAAGGCAATTCCAAAACTTTAAATAATCCTTGTAAATAGGATCTTCTGGCAGAAAGTAAATAGGTTGTATTTTCTCCAATCGGCCCCTCATTGGAAAGCGTCAATTCAGAAGCACCAAGTGTCATTTGAGTTTGCATATTTTCCCTATTTCCGTCTTTCAATTGAATTTCAAAAACAGAACTCAATGCATCCATTCGGTTTGCCGGAAAGCCCCCGGCAATCAGGTCAACACTCTTAATGAGATTAACATTTAAGATTCCAACAGGTCCTCCTGAGGAACCTTGGGTAGAAAAGTGATTTATCACCGGAACCTCAATCTCGTCTACAAAAAATTTATTTTCATTGGGAGCACCTCCTCTAATCAGAATATCATTCCTAAAACTAGGAGTGCTCGCCACTCCGGGCAAAGCCTGAATTACTCTTGAAATATCTCTGTTTCCACCAGGATATCTTTCTATTTCATTACTATTAAGTTTCCTCACAGAGAGTGGAGTTTCTTCCGATCTTGAAAAATCAGAACTAACGACAACTTCGCTTAATTCCGAGGCATCTTCTTGAAGTTCAAAATCTAATTGGACGGATTTAGCTAAAGTTACCCTGATCTCAAATTTGGTTTCTGTTTTAAAACCCACAAAACTGGCTCTTACATTATAAAGCCCAGTAGGAATATTTTCTATTTCATAAAGGCCATCTTCATCTGAAATAGCTCCAAAATCTGAGTCCAATACAAGCACATTTGCAAAAGCAACTGGTTGACCATTGACTGGGTTTGTTATTTTTCCTCGGATAATTCCTTGGGAAAAAGATAAGATAGAGATTAAAAAGAGAATAGTTGTCAGTACTCGTGTTTTCATTCGTGCAAGGGTTCCAAACTAAAATAGTTTTAGCAGTAAAAAGTTTAGTTTATTTGTCTGTTTTTACATTTAATTTTTCCTTTTCTCTCCATAGCCTCCACCAAGGCGTTCCTGGCGAGTCATGGTGCTCGTAGTGATAGCCAAAAAAGTAACAGGAAATAAAGGCCCACAAATGATTTTTAGACTGAGTCCTGGAATGATGCTTATTGTCGCTTTCTCCCCGATGTGGCAAATACGTACCAAAATAAAACAGCTGAAATGTGGATAACACGGCAGGCAGCATCCAGAAAACAAGTAAGTTTTCCACAGGAATAAATAATTTGAGAATATTGAATGCAATCGCCATCAATAAAAATTGCCATACACTCAGGTATTGCTTGATAAAGCTAAAATACCAAGGAAAAAAACGGTCAGACTCATGATAATCGGGATCCTTTTCGGAAGCTACAAAACGGTGATGTTCATGGTGCTTTGGAAACAATTTCCAATAAAAATTAAAGGAAAAAAGAAGCGCTGCAAAAGCCCCGATTACATTGTTTACAATTTTATTGGATGAAACTAGCCCATGCATTGCATCATGGGCTGTGATAAATAACCCGGTATACAGATGCATTTGTAATAGGATTGCCAAATAGATAAGCGGATTACTCCAATTTATCTCAATTCCCAATAAATAAATAAGAGAAATAAACCAGGCGGAAATTACGCCAAATGCAATCACTATTCCTTTTAGGCCGATTTGTGTTTTTGAGGATGTTAGGTTTCCTGCATTCATAATTGCAAGGACGTTGAGTTCTTTCAGAAAGTCAAGACCTTTTCACGAACTTGTTCCATCAGCCACATTGGAGTAGATGTTGCTCCACAAATGCCTACGGTTTCATTTTCATTAAACCAATCTGATTCAATTTGTCCTGCGTTTGACACAAAAAATGTATTGGGATTTTTCTCTTTACAAACATTGTATAAAACCTTTCCATTGGAAGACTTTGTCCCACTCACAAAAATGATTTTATCAAAACGCTCCGCAAATGCTCTCAATTCCTTATCACGATTTGATACTTGTCTACAAATCGTATCATTGGTATTTACAGAAATCCCATTTTTCTTTAAAATTTCATTGATTTCATAAAACTTGTCCGTGCTTTTAGTAGTCTGGCTGTAAAGGGTGATGTTTCTTGGTAAAGAGTCCAAATCTAATTCAGAGATATCCTGAAAAACTACCGCCTTATTACTCGTTTGGCCTAGCAGGCCAATGACTTCCGCATGTCCATGCTTTCCATAAATATAGATCGTCTCGTCTTTATCAAATGAATTTTTTATTCTGTATTGTAACTTCAAGACCACAGGACAACTTGCATCAATTAATGTAAGGTTATTTTTTATCGCCAACTCATACGTTGATGGCGGCTCGCCATGAGCTCTTATTAAAACTTTTTGATCTTCTAAAGTTTCCAGCTCTTCATGGTTGATAATCTTTAAACCTTTTTGAGTCAAACGATTTACTTCCTCATCATTATGTACAATATCACCCAAGCAATAAAGATATCCCTGTTCATCAAGGATTTCTTCTGCCATTTCTATGGCATAGACAACACCAAAGCAAAAGCCCGAATGATCATCAATATGTACTTGAAGGTTTTTCATAGCCTATTAACTTTCAATAGATCGAATTGTTTGTTTGGTTCGAAATCTTTCAAAGAAAGAAACATTCATCAACAATAAGGTCATCGAATATATCGTATCCTCAACTGGAACCGTCCAAATCCGAATCCCAAGATTTTCTAAATTATTATAAATCACTACCGGCTCACCAGTCAGTCCTCCAGTTAATACGCCATTACATAGGATAAAGGGTATCAAATGGACAAGATATGCAAACAAGAATCTTCCTAAATACTTGTCATTGAAAACCAGAAAATGAACAAATAATGCTATCGCTCCTATAAAAAAGTTAACAGAAGTATACCATTTATCCAAATGCATGAGCCCAAAACCAATCAACAATGGCACCATGACGTAAACAAAGGGTTTCCCAAAAGCTTTCAAGGGATCTTTTGGAAAGAAGTAAATCAGTACCTCATATATAAATATACAGGCAAACGGAACCGTCAGGAAAAACAGCCATTCTTCCATTGGAAGTTCAAAAAGATAAAGCCCTAAAATATACCTTGGATTAAATTCCCAAACACCCATTTTGGTAAACCAATGATCCCAGACTAAAAAGAATGCACCTGTAATCAATATTGCCGGAAATAATGCCCCCCACTTAGTAGCAAACTTTATTTTTGACTCAAAGGATCTGATCAAAGGAAAAGAAATTGCAAAAATATTAACACCTAAGTATAAATACTTTTCCATTTTAAGAAATCCCTAATTTGTTGACAAAATAAGTTCCTATCAGAAGGGAAATTTTCTTCGAGTTAGGAATCCGGATTCTTGTCTGTGTTATGGTTTCTGCAGGCAAGCCTTTGATTTTATCAAAAAGCTTTTGATAATAAAGATAAGCCACTTTAACCCCCAGTTTCGCTCCCTCAGGCAATTGCTCTATTCCAGTTAAAGAATCATCAAAATCCTTTTGGATGTCATCTTCTATCAATTCTTTTATGTTCTTGTCGAAATGGTTAAAATCCACCCCTGGGAAATAAACTCTCCCTCTTTCTTCGTAATCACTCTTAATATCTCTAAGGAAATTTACTTTTTGAAAAGCTGCTCCGAGCTTACATGCAGGTCCTTTTAACTTTTCATATTCGTTTTCATCTCCTTCGCAAAAGACTTTCAAGCACATCAACCCTACAACTTCAGCTGACCCATAAATGTATTCTAGGTATTTACTATCATCATATGTTTTAAAATCAAGATCCATCTCCATACTATGAAGAAAGGCTTCGATCAACTCATGATCTATTTTATATTTATTTACAATTAGCTGAAAAGCATGCAATACAGGATTTAAAGAAATACCAGCCTCAATAGACTCATAAGTATCTTTTTTAAACCTAGCTAATAATTTTTCCTTGTCCTGATCATGAAAAGTATCCACAATTTCATCAGCATACCTCACAAATCCATAGATAGCATATACTGGCATATGAAATTTATGATCAAGCGTTTTTATTCCCAAGGTAAAGCTGGTACTGTATCGTTGCGTGATCAGTTTGCTACACTCAAAAGTCGTAAGATCAAATAGCTCTCTCGGGTTCATTACTATTAATATATCGATTATTCACTAATTATTTTCCTTTATTACTTCATTGGCTACCACCTGACCTGAAATTAAAGACGGCGGAACACCGGGGCCTGGTACTGTCAACTGTCCTGTATAATACAAATTAGAAACTTTCTTGTTTTTCAAAGACGGCTTCAAAATCGCTGTTTGCGTTAGCGTGTTTGCGAGGCCGTAGGCATTTCCTTTATAAGCGTGGTAGTCAGACTTGAAATCGCTATGTGCATATGATCTTTTGAAAATCACATGGGATCTAATCTCCTGGTCAGTAATTTTTTCCAGCCTCTCCATTATTATGTCATAATATTTTTCTCGCAATTCATCAGAATCCTCTAAATCAGGAGCTAGCGGTATTAATAAAAACATGTTTTCCATCCCTTTTGGGGCGATTGTGCTATCTGTTATAGATGGAACCGAAACATAAAATAAAGGTTTTTCAGGCCATCTTGGATTCGAATAAATAGCATCGGCATGAGGCCCCAGAGGCTCATCAAAAAACAAGTTGTGATGACGAAGATTTTTTACCCTTTTATCTATTCCTAAATAAAACAACAAACTTGAAGGTGCCAAAACACGCTTATCCCAATACTCCTCTGAATAATTACTATACTTTGGATTTATCAGATGCTTATCTACATGATGATAATCTGCTCCTGCTATAACCACATCTGCCTCTATCTTCTTTCCGGAAACTAGCCTGATTGTCTTTGCTTTTCCATGTTCTATCTCAATTTCTTCAACCTCAGAATTATAGCGTATTTCCACCCCTTTTTCTTCAGCGAGACTCACCATTGCTCGGATTATTTCATGCATCCCTTTTTTTGGATACCAAGTTCCCAATGCTATATCTGCATAGTTCATCAGACTGTATAAAGCAGGTATATTTTCTGCAGTTTCTCCTAAGAATAAAACTGGAAATTCCATCAAACGAATGATTTTTTCAGATTTGAAAAACTTCCGGACATGCTTCGCCATGGATTGGAAAACATCCATTCTTAAAATGTCTTTCAACAACGATGGAGAGGTGAATTCAAATAAGGATCTGCTAGGTTTTGTTACCAAATCATGGATACCAACTTGATACTTATAGGCTGCTTGTTCTAAAAATTTATCAAGTTGAAGACCCGCACCAGGTTCAATAGCCTCAAACATTTTCTTGAATTCCTCTAAATTCGCTGGAATATCAAGAATATCATTTTCACCATAAATCACGGCATAGGACGGATCAAGACGAATTAAATCATAATAATCAGATGGCTTTTTATCAAAAGTCGCAAAATACTTTTCGAAAACATCAGGCATCCAATACCAACTTGGCCCCATATCAAAAACAAACCCCTGATGCTCGAACTTCCTAGCTCTACCACCCGGGGATTCATTTTTTTCTACTAATGTGACTTTAAAATTATTTGCTGCCAAATGCGTAGCCGCAGAAAGTCCGGCAAAACCCGAACCTATAACTACCGCATGTTTCTGGGACATAGAATCAATTTTTATGCTTATAAACCATCAAATCTTCCTTCAACTGCTTACGGGCAATATGAATTCTATTCTTCACAGTTCCAATAGGAATATGTAATTTTTCGGCAATTTCATGATATTTAAAACCTCTGTAATGCATTAGAAATGGTGTCTTGAAAACTTCGTCCAACTTCTCAATTGACTCATAAATATCATCCATAGCCAAATTTCCAAAGACCCCGTTCTCAATTTGAACATTGCTGGAATTTATATAATGGAGATTGTCAGTAGTATCTACAAAAGTCCCCCTTCTCACCATTTTTTGATAATTAGTGATGAACGTATTTTTCATTATTGTATAAAGCCAAGCTTTCAGGTTTGTACCCTCAGCAAATTTTTCTCTGTTGGTATAAGCTTTTACCATTGTGTCCTGCAATAAATCATTCGCATCATCAATGTCTCTTGTCAATTTCATAGCAAATGGTTTCAGAGAACTTGAAAGGTTATTTAGGGAGTAGCTAAATTCTAGAGTCGTCATGGCTATTGATTTTTTTGTTTAAGTAAATCTAATATTCATTAAACAAAAAAACAAGCATTTGTTTGAGTTTATTTGAATTCTTTTAAACAAAAATGTATGAGCGGTAGATTTTAAAGCATTAAAGGAAGCTAAAAGCAAAAAAAAGCATTTCCGAAAAAATGCTTTTGTTTAACTTATTCATGTTTTTGATAAACTACTTTTCTACAAAAACTTGGCCTATCTCTTCCAAAACTTCTTTAATGTCTCTTATATAGGTAAACTGGCGCACATTTGGTCCAAATGTCAAATCTTGTCCAACAACCTGATATCCTGAAACGTAAATCTCAGACTTTGAAAACTTCTCCGAAAGTATATCTATATACATTTGGGCTGTTTTACCTGCTGGCAAAGTGGTCAATACCGTTAACAGAAAGTCTGGCTCTAATAATTTATAAACAGACTCTACGTCTTTGAATGGTGTGCTTTGACCTAAGTAAATCACTTTGTGTCCTTTACTTTTAATAAGATAGGCAGCGAAGAGCAATGAAATTTCATGCAATTCTCCCTCCGGTAAAAACAAAAGAAACTTCTTGCCTGAACCGCTGGAAATCTGTCCATCAATCGCCACAATTAACTTTTGACGAACTAAATTAGAAATGAAATGTTCCTGCGCGGGGTTGATAGCACCAGTCTGCCATAGCAATCCGATTTTTGAGAGAAACGGATAAATGATATTGAGCATGGTCTGCTCAAAACCAATTTTGATAATATTAGTCGTAAGAATTTTGTCAAACCTATCTTCATCCATTTCAATCATACAGATGGTCAAAGCATGTACTTGGTCCTCATGCGTTAAAGACCTTTCTGTAAGATTCAATACTTCTTCTCTAATTGACTCATGAGGCATCGAAGCGATTTTACTGATCTTAAATCCATTATCATATAATAAGGAGACATTCAGGATTAATTTTAAATCCTCATCATCATAATATCTGATATTCGAATCTGTCCTTTTAGGTTTAAGCAGATCATATCTCTGCTCCCAAATCCGAAGGGTATGCGCCTTGATTCCCGATAATTGCTCTAAGTCCTTTATTGAATACGTGCTCACTTTTTCTCCTCTTTAAAATATTCCCTAGGTACAACAAACAAACCA
Organism: uncultured Algoriphagus sp.; assembly: GCA_965659625.1. Lineage (GTDB taxonomy): Bacteria > Bacteroidota > Bacteroidia > Cytophagales > Cyclobacteriaceae > Algoriphagus. The sequence goes on from CBFHWO010000001.1 coordinate 177,171, forward strand.
AAAGAAACGGCATCGTCTTTTTTATTAGTCCGATGATGAGCCTGATGGGCTTTAAATATGCCTCTTAAAAAAGCATTTTTTGGTTTTTGAAACCACTTGATTCTCTTATGAATCAACACATCATGAAGAATGAAATACAGTAATCCATAGAAACTTATCCCCACTCCCATCCAAAATCTATAATCTAACTCTTCCAATCCAAGTACGATTAATACCACTGCAATACTTCCAAAGAGTAAGGAAAAGAGATCATTCAATTCGAAGGCAAATTTGTTTGGCTGATGATGTGTTTTATGAATCATCCACAAAGGTCCGTGCATCAAATATTTATGAATTGCCCATCCTGAAAATTCCATCAGCCCAAAACCAATCAAAATAAAACCTATGGCTTTCATCATTTAATAGAAAACTTAACTACTAGTAATTTGTTCTAAATCTTTTTTTTAACAAGGGCAAATAACTCTTTTTAACCTAAGAATACTATAAGTCCAGTGTGAAATTGAGCACTGCAAAGAATAGAATCATAGCGATCAAAAGAAAGACAGACAGTGGATTATACTTTTCGAAATTGGCTTTCCGGTAGATCAGGTGAATCAAAAAAGAAACTCCAAACCAGCCCAAATAGTTTTCCAAAGGAATCACATCAAACTTCCAATACCACATGTCCAAGGCGGTGGCAACTGGCTCCATCACATAATCAAAAGCCGTCATGGCCGCAGCCCCCATAAAAGCGGCATAGTAATCATTCCCAATACTTTTTGAAAAGATTGATCCAGTCAGATAGACTAAAATAAACCAATTGACTCCGATGACAATAGGAACTTCCCAAAGTTTAGGCCCTAAAGTTGGACCATATACATAATCCCCATAAAGCAATCCAGTATGGATCCCAATGACCTCCGACCCAAATCCAATCCAAAATACCAGAGCCGCAACGATCGGAAATACATCCGTCCAACCTCTATGAAAAGATAATATCAAGACCAAAGTTACCAGAAGTTGGGCGGGTGTGAGAGACTGAAACAGAGGCCTATATTCCGGAATACTGAGGCCAACAGCTCCTACCAGGTACAAAGCGGCCACCACAATTTGGGCTATGATCAATCTTTTATTTTGAGCCTCGGGAGGTGTTTTGGCCACTTTGTGCATATTTCTGGGTGCTTTGAAGGCGGTAAATTCAGTTTTTCACGTTGGGATTCCTAACTTTGAAATCTCAAATCTGTTTGCAAAAAAACGAAATTACGGCTAAAAACTCCCGCTATGATTCTTTACAATATTACTTTCACTGTTTCCAATGAGGTAGAGGAGGATTTTGTCCATTGGATGAAGAACACGCATATTCCTGATATTTTTGCGACGGGCCTTTTTTTGGAGCATAAATTTTTCCGTTTGTTAAACAGCCCTGACGATCATGCGACTAATTACAGCCTTCAGTTTTATGCTGAAAGCACTGCCAAACTGATCGAATACGAAAGTCGCTTTGCCCATGCACTTCGATACGAAACACAGGCTAGATACGGTGAAAACGCCTTGGCCTTCCGAACCCTTATGGAATTGGTGAAATAGATTTCAGTAGGCGGTTTTCAGTAGGCAGGCTTGTGGTTTAAAACGTCATTGCGAGGAGGCTCTTAAGCCGACGTGGCAATCCCAGTGTGTCATTGACTAGATTGCTTCGTACCTCGCTATGACGGTGCTTTTACTTTTACTGCTAATTATACGGAATTGGAAATCATTGAAAATCAGAAACGAATGGTAAAATGAATAAGTCAATAAACGTGAGACGCTTAAAATTAATTTTTTAGAATTATTAACTAACAATTTTGAAATGAATTAACTAATTTCCTCTCTAAACTCTTTAGAATGCGGAAACTGGTCTTGATTTTTTTCCCGGTATTATTTTTTTCTTGCGAGAAGTCAAAGGACTCCAACAATCTTGACTCTGGGAATATCTTAGAAAACCTCACTTTTTCAGTAGATACGGTCATGGTCGATTCGAAAGGAAAAATTTTTGAGTTGAACAGAGGACCGGGTTCATCATCTATTTCTGAGGATGGGAAACACCTTTTTCTTTATAATCTACTGTCTAACCAGATCCAGCAGATCAATTTGGATGAGTTGACTTGGGAGCAGGATTATGATTTTGAAGTAGAGGGTCCAAATGGAACCAGTGACATGGTTTTGAATACCAAATCACTTGGCGAAGACAAATTCCTCATCACTGCTTTCAATCACATGGGAATTTATAATAAAGAAGGTACTCGACTCCAAGACCTCTCGATTTCATCACTTCCCGTTTCTACAGATTTGGATGAATTGAATTATAGTATCCTGCTCTCAGCAGATCAAAAACATCTTTTTTCCCTGCCAGGAATCAGGTATGAAGGTCCCAGAACTTTTGCAAAAATAGATCTTCAAGCCTACGAAATAGACAATTTCCCAATTAAGGAGATGGACTGGATTTTTGACTTGAAAATTGGGACATCCACACAGTCCGTTTTTCAAGAATCCATGTATTTGGAGGAGGTAAACGATCAGATTTTGGCTTTAAGCCCTTCGAGCAGTGCATTTTATCGCTATGATTTAGAGACTGATTCCCTGACCTATCACTTTTTTATCCATCAGCTCAGCCCAACAGCCAATGAGACCAAACTCAAAACCGTTGTAGAATCAGACCATGAGTACCAAGAAGAAATGAGGAAATTTTTTATGGGAATGTATTTTGGGCCGCTCAAATGGGATGAATCTAAAAAGCTTTACTTCCGATTTGGAAGAAAGGCGAATACTATTGATGAATCATGGCAAATTACATCCAGCCAGGTTTTTATGTATGCCTATGATCCGAATTTCAAACTGATTGGCGAAGCGGAATTGGCTGAAGAATTAAAATTCCCAAGAGATTTTTTCTTCAAAGACGGCAAGCTCTACTCCTATGTCAATGTCGAAGACGAGCTCGGTTTTGCAGTATTCACTTTTAACTTTTAAAAACTTATGAGAAAGCTACTAACGTTAATATTTCTTTCGCTAATTTTCTCTTGCAGCGACAAAAACAACGAAAATTGGGATGACCTTAAAATCAGTGTGGATACTGTGATGGTTGAAGCAGGTGAGGAGTTTATCTTTCTTCAAACGGGCTTAAGCCATTCCAGTCTATCCAATGACGAAAGCCTACTTTTCAATTTTACGCCCAAAAGTGAACTGGAAGTAATTGACTTGGATAGCTTGAAGTTGCGCCGCAAGATTGCCACAGATAAAGAAGGAGTTCTCGGCACAGGATGGCCCTATGCCATCCAATTCGATCAGACCGGGGATTTAGTTTTTTATGGGGTTGAGGAAGTAAGATTTTTTAGTTCTGACTTGAGCTCCATGAAACGTTATCAACTTACTGCTGAGGCTTTGTCAGGGCTAGAACCTGAGAGGTTATCCATGTTTAACCCAAAGATCACTAAAGGAAATCTCCTTTTTAGCATCTATGAAAATCAGGAACAAGTACCTCAAGGGATTGCAATTGTTTCACTCGAAGATGGTAGCGTAAAAAAGATTCCACTTGATCTGGCTGATAGAATCGTGCCCTATACCTACTCCCTGTTTGTCCAGGGAAGATTGAGTAACAGAGGGTATGAACCGATCTACCTGGAACTGGTAAATAATCGATTAATCATTTCCACGGCTTATTTCAATGAAGCGATTATTCTGAATCTAGAAAATGAAGAAACAAATGAAAAGGCTTTTCACTCTGAATTGACCCAGGATAAAAAACCAATTCCAGTCAGAACAGAAGCTGAGACAATCAATGAATTAAGTGACCTCATTAAGGAAGGAGAAAAAGGCGTCAAATTCGGGCCTTTCTATTTTGATAAGAATCACGAGAAGTTTTGGAGGTTTTCACGAGAACTAGACAGAGAAATCGGGGACTCATTGATTTTCAGAAATGTACTTACGGTCTTTGACGAAGAGCTAAATCAGCTTGCAGAGACCGAAGTTTCTGTAGATCCCTTTTCGAAGAAATTCTTCAAAGACGGTAAACTCTGGTCTTATGTCAATGTCGAAGATGAGCTCGGCTTTGCAGTATTCACTTTTGATTTATAAGCAAATGAAAAAACTACTTCCCATTTTAAGCCTCATTCTTTTCTCAGCTTGCAATGAAAAAGGCAGTTCCGAAAATTCTGGATCAGAAAACATTCTAGAAAACCTTTCTTATTCTGTAGACACAGTTGTGGTGGATCCAGGTGAAGAAATCATAAATCTCGGACATGGGGCCAGGTTTTCCACCGTTTCCCTAGACGTGCAGAAGTTTTATTATTATGATTATAATAAAACTTCAATCAATGAAATAGATTTAGAAACCCTCGAATTGACTGATATCCACCAATTCTCCAAAGAAGGTCCCAATTCCATAGGTTTCAATCCTCCAATTATACAGCCATTGAGTAATGAAAGGTTCTTATTCGTCTCCTCTTCCATAAATGTCGGAACCTATTTCAAAACAGGCGAAAAAGAAAAGAGTCTAAAATTCAATTTCAAAGAAATAGAAGGCCTAGATATAGATGAGGGTGGACTAATTACAAATCAAGCCAAGCTTTCACATGATGGAAAACTGATGTTTGCCTTGACAAGTTCTTATCATACACCTACTGATGTCAGATTAATCATTGTAGAACCAGAATTCAAAAAAGGGAAAACTATCTCACTGCCCAATTTTATTCCAACATTAAAGTTTAAAGTACATCTTCAGGAGGAAAAAAGAGTGATGGGAGTTCGGGAAGGTGTTAAATTAAATACATTAAACAATTTAATATTCATAACAAGCTCCTCAACTTCTGATACTTATATCTATGATTATCAAACTGATACATTACGATTAATTGAATTTGCTCACCAATTAGTTTCGCCCAAAAAATCAGGCGAAATAAAAAATGAAGTTGGAGATGAAAATGAGTTTTATGCTGAATGGGCAAAATTCAAATATCAATTAAGCTTTGATGAATTTCTTTGGGATGAGCAAAGGCAGCAATACTTTAGGTTTGGTTATCAACTGATCCCTAAAGAGGATCCTAAACTGGAGAAAAAGTCAGAGGTTTTTCTTTTTGCCTATGATGAAAACTTAAATCTGATTGGAGAGACCCAATTAGATAATGTCGAATACAGATTCGAATCTCCCTTTTTCAAAGACGGCAAGCTCTGGTCTTATGTAAATATCGAAGACGAGCTAGGCTTCGCCATATTCACTTTTGATTTTTAATAAATTATGAAAAAACTAATTCTACCCATTCTTTCGATTATCATCCTTGCATCCTGCGGGGACAAAGGAAATTCAGAAAATGCTGAATCCGCTAATGTTCTCGAAGACCTGACTTATACTGTTGATACCCTTATAGTGGATCCAGGTGAGGAAATTATTAATCTGAGTTGGGGATTACGGCTTGCTGACATTTCAGCAGACAAGAAAAAAATGTATGTATACAATGAAGTCGATCAGAGTTTGGCTGTTATCGATTTGGAAAGCTTACAACTTTTAGAAAAACTCCAATTTGAAAAAGATGGTCCCAATGGTGTTGGACAATATATTTCAGGAGTACAACTATTGGCAGGTGAAAAGTTCGTTTTTTCAAGTTTTAGAAGTTCAGGGATTTTTGACCGCTTTGGTCAGAAAACACTCGATTTAAATTTATCTCAAAAAGATATTGAAGGTTTAGATCAAGAAGATGATAACCCACTTTCTTATGGTGTTTTACTTTCAAATGATGGGAAAACTCATTTTTCATTACCAGGAGACTTCTTCTCTGGAACTCGTGATTTAGCTATTGTCGATCCTATAAACAAAACTGGTAAAATAATAGACATTCCCGTGATGGATAAAGCAGGTGAATATCGAATCGTTTTACAAAGCGATGAAATGATGAGTGTCTATATAGAAGAAATTAATCTTCAGATTTTTGATGAAAATCTTTACATCTCATCCTCTGTCACGAGCAAAATTTATCGCTATAATATTACTACTGACTCTTTACAATTATTGGAGTTTCCCCACCAGATCACTGCAATTGAAAAGACCGGTGAAGTTCAAAATGAAGTTTCTTCCCAAAGCGAATTTGAGGCAGAAATGGCAAAACTAAATAGCCAGATCCGTTATGATAAATTAGTATGGGATGAATCATCTCAACGGTTTTTTAGGTTTGGGGCCAAACTACTTCCAAAAGTAAATGAGGAGGCTCCAAGGAAATCAGAGGTATTTCTCTATTCCTTTGACAAGGACCTTAAGCTCTTAGGGGAAACGGAATTAGCAGAATTAACTACGATGCCAGAATACCCCTTCTTCAAAGACGGCAAGCTCTGGTCCTATGTCAATGTCGAAGACGAGCTAGGCTTCGCGGTGTTTACGTTTGATTTTTAGGAAACTATGAGAAAAATACTACCTATTATTGGACTAGTGTTTTTGGCATCTTGCGGTGGAAAAGGAGCAAGAGAAAATACCGAATCGGGTAATCTCCTTGAAGGCTTTTCCTATTCCATTGACACTCTTGTTTTGGATGTCGGAGAAGAAATTTTGAAGGCTGACAGTTATTCCAGCTATGATCTCAGTGAAGATGGCAATATCCTATATCTGTTCTATGAACCGGAAAAGGAAATGCATGTATATGATTTGGCTGAGAGGAAATTAGTTTCCCGTCACCCCTTCGAAAGAGATGGCCCAGATGTCATCCCTATTTATTTCAATTACTTTCAGGCTCTACCTCGTGAGGAATTTTTTTTTACTGATGTTGTTCGATCGGGGATTTACAGTCTAGATGGAAAAAAGCTGAAATCTTACAAGCTCCGAGATGAAAACATTTCGGGTATAAATCTGGATGCCTCCTACCAGCTCACAAAAAACAGTTACATCAGTCCTGATAAGCAGAAGCTAGTGAGCCTTCCATCAAAATTCGGTGCTCCTGTCACAGAACTTGCCGTTATCGAGTTGGAGTCAATGTCTGGAAAAATAATGGAACTACCGGCGCTTGAGATGACCAAAAACTACCAGGTAATCTTCGAAGATGGAATGGTTCAATCCGGAGATTTCCTTTCTACGCAGTTTCTCCACGGTCAATTTATCATTTTTAGCGGGGCCACTTCAGATATCTATACCTATGATTGGAAGCAAGATTCATTGGTACTTCATACGTTCCCTCATAAACTTGTTGCAAAGTCTAAAACCGGAGAATTCCCATCAAAGGTAAACTCCGAAGAGAGAAGAAAAGAAGTGGCAAAACTGATGCAAAATCAGATCACTTTCTGGAAATTTTACTGGGACGAGAAGCGGGAACAATATTTCCGAATTGGAACAACTAACAAAGACTATACAAAAGCTTACCTATTTTCTTATGATGAGAATTTTATTCTTACCGGTGAAACCCTTATTCCAGATTTCTACTATATGCCTTATATGGAATTCTTTCATGGGGGAAAATTGTATAGTTTATTTAATGTGGGCGAGGAACCTGCTTTGGTGGAATTAACCATTAATTTTTAACATACTATGAAAAATCCCAGATTTCAATGTTTGGTTTTACTGGCAGTTTTAGCCAGCTGCAACAGCAAAGAAAGCTCTGAAAATACTGCAAGTAAATCTGTTGAAATTTCCTATGAACTGGATACGGTCATGGTCGATGCCGGAGATGAATTTATCCATGTCAACTGGCAAATGACGGCCTCTGATCTTTCGAAAGATGGAAGGTATTTATACAATTTTAAAACTGGGGCTGAAAAACCAGGACTGGAAATCATCGATCTGGAAAATTTGAAACTGGAACGTGTAATCCCGATGAGTTTGGATGGTCCAAATAGCATCAGACATCCTTACATTTCAAGTGTTGACTTACTGAATGACGGCACCTTTTACCTTTCTAATAGCTACGATTTCTTCCGTTTTGATCAGGATGGAAATAAACTTTCAACTTTTACTTTTACCAACCATGACTTTAAAGGGGAAAAATTACCTGAGGATTTGCGGATCGACCTGAACCAAATACTATCTGAGGACGGAAATTCTTTGATCACTTTTTATGCAGATCAATCTTTAGAACGTGCCCCATTGGGAATTGCTGTGTTTGATTTGGAAAATGAATCATTCTACTTCAAACCTGTCGATATTCTCAAAAGCCTGGAAAAATACCGGGTCAATTTTTATTTCAATGAAAATCCGGCAGGCGCAATGTTTTCTTCTTATCATTTACTTTCAAAAAGCGATACCCTGATCTTTTCAAACGGTGGCGTCAACCAACTCTACTTTTACGATTTGAAAACTGATTCAATCAGTTCCAAGACCTATTCCAGTGAATTTACCAGCTATGAAATAACTACCAGCTTTCCCAGCAGAATGGATGATCAAGAGGCATATCGAAAATTGATGAAAGAAACTGATAATGAAGTGAAGTATGGTGCGCTTCATTATGACAAGAAAAATAAAGTCTACTGGAGATTTACGAAGGAGTTAGACAGGATGAAAGGCGACACTGCTCAATTTAAAACGGTCCTTACTGCTTTCAATCCTCAATTTGAACAAGAAGGCGAGTTGTTGCTTCAGGAAGATTTTGTTTTGCCCTATAAGATTTTCATCAAGGACGGAATGATTTACACCTTTCTAAATATCGAAGATGAAGCTGCTTTTGTAAGACTTAAACCAACACTTAACTATGAATAAGTATCTATTATCCATTTTTGCAATCGCGATATTCAGCTGTTCATCCAAAAATGGATCAGATGAAAATTCTGCTTCTGAATTAGCATTTTCCTATTCTCTAGATACTGTAATGGTGGATGCTGGAGAACATTTCTTTTTCTTAAACTGGGGATTAGGAATCTCTGATTTGACCCAGGACAGAAAGATCCTCTATAATCTCAATCCTCAAACTCTTCTATTGGAGGTGGTAGACATGGATGCATTAGTGCTGAACGAGACTATTCAGCTCGAAAAAGAAGGTCCAAATGGCATTGGTGGAGGGTTTATTTCCAAACTGCAGGTAATCGGAAATGGCAATCTGATGCTCTTTGACTTCAATAAAATCGTAGAAATCAGTCCAAAAGGTGAATTGGTAAAAAAATACGAATTCGATAAAAACACATTAACCGGATACGAATTTGGCGAAACAGAAGTGGTCAGTTACATGGGAACATTTTCGCCGGATGGGAAAACCTATGTTGGAGAACTGGAAGATGAAAGTTTCAGAAAACCTGCCAAAGGACTGGCCGTGATTGATCTAGAAACAATGGAAGTGAAATTCGTCCCAACCGATGCCATTTCAAAGCTTGATGAATTCCGAATCATGCTGGAAATGAATGGAAACGCCATGATGTCCATGGGAGAATCCTCCTATATGAACTTTATCAATGGCCAGTTAGTACTCAATAATACAGCCATGAATGAGGTCTACCTCTATGATGCCAACAGGGATAGTTTACTTCATAAAACATTCGAAGCAAACCTCACAGGAAATGAGCGGGTCAAAAACTTTCCAACTCAGGTAGATTCTCGGGAAGCTCTTTTTGAAACTAATAAAGAAAAAGCGAAGCAGGTCAAATTTGGGCCGATGAACTTTCAAAAGGAAGAGAATCTCCTTTGGAGATTTAGCACCGACATGGATCGAATGATTGCAGATTCAGTGGTGACGAAGGATGTGGTGACATTTTTCGATACTGACTATACGATGCTCAAGGAGCAGACGATAGAAAACCTACCTAATTCTAGCGCTCGGTTTTTCAAAGATGGAATCCTGTATAGTTTTTTAAATATAGATGATGAACTCGCTTTTGTGCGACTAAAGCCGACTATTTCTTATGAATAAACTTTTCCTTGTTTTCCCCCTTGCATGCTGTATCTATTCCTGTAGTCAGCCTTCTCAAACAGTAGAACAAAAACGTGAATTAAAAGTCAGTTTGGACACTGTCAGAATAGATTCCAAAGACGAAATTCTCTTTTTGAATTACTTTCTAAACATTTCATCTCTGGACCCATCAGGAGATTTTCTGTATAATTTCAATGTGCCAAAAACCAAATTGGAGAAAATAAATCTGGAGACTTTGGAGCTGGATTCATTGATTCAACTTGAAAGAGAAGGGCCAAATGGAATCGGAGGATTTCCTTCAACATTTATGATTTTGGCAGATGGAAGCTATTTATTTTATAATGGCTACACCATAACAAAGCTGGATGCAACAGGGGAGAAAACACTGAATCTAAATCTAGCTAAAGTAGATTTCATCAAAAACCTAATTCCAGCAGGATTTGAGATGAACATTCAATCCAGTGGCATTTCATCCGATGGAAACTATTTTGCAGCACTTTATGGAGATCCAGGATATGGATCCATTCCAGAAGGAATCCTTTGGGTTGATTTACAAAATCAAACTGGAAAAATAATCTCTACAGATCAGCTGGATTTTATTACTGAAAACAACATCATCTTAAGCGTAGAAGGAAGAGTTCAAGGAGCTAACTCATCAGTCGTGTTTTTCGAGCCTGCCAAGGACAAAATTCTCCTTTCCAGTTCGGCAAAAAATACGCTTATGATTTATGATTTTGGGTTGGACAGTATGATTACCAAATTCTATGACAGCAAAATCACGAGAAATGAGCCTGTTCCAGTAGAAACAATCACTGTAGGAGATATGGAGGAATTTCACAGACTGAGAAGAGAAAGAATGAAAGAAGTTACCTTTGGAAAATGGTACTTGGACCAGGAAACTGGAAGTCGATGGAGGTTTTCGAAGGAACTGGATAAAGTAGTGGGAGAGGACAGTTTGGTTTATAAAACAGTGGTTACAGGGGTAGATGAGAATTTGGAGATGATCGGAGAACATCATTTATCATCTGATTTTGTATTTCCATACCAAACTAGAATCAGAAAAGGGATGATTTATACTTTTTTAAATGAAAACGACGAACTGGCTTTTATCCGACTAAAACCGACTTTTGAAAATGAATAAATACCCATTTCTACTTTTAGCAATTGCTTTTTTTAGCTGTAATTCTGAGAAAAGTAAACAGGAATTGACTTCAACTGATTTTGGGTTTTCTTACACGATTGATACAGTGATAATTGATGCGGGGGAGGACTTTTTGTTTTTGAAATATGATCTAATGGATTCCGATATCTCAGACGATGAAAGATTATTTATAAATATTGATCAGCTGGGGAATAAAATTGAACTAATTGACCTTGAAAATCATATCCTTAAAGAGAAAATATCCTTCGAAAGGGAAGGCCCAAATGGAGTGGGGCCAGAGCACATTTCAAAATTTCAATTATTGGAGAATGGAAATCTTTGCTTTTTCAACATCCATAAATTCACCATTCTTACTCCCGATCTTCAAAAGATATCAAGCCAGTATTTTTACCCAGAAGCGATTGATGGGGATACGCTCCCTGAAAAAGCGGAAATCGCTCCATTTTACGGAAAATTAAATCGGGAGGGCTCAAGATTTGCAGGGATATACGAACTGTTTTTTGAAAACGAAATTCTCGGTATTGCTTTAATTGATCTAGAAACCAAAAGGTTAAAACTTATTCCCACTGACAAACTCGATTACTTGAAGGAGTTGATTTACACGACTGTTTTTGAAAGTGGCTCTAAAATAAATTCAGGGGATGCCAAATCCATTGATTTTTATCAGGACAAACTGATTATTAGTACTTCTGCAAAAAATGAGGTATTGGTATATCACATTGCAAAAGACAGCCTAGGCGTTAAATCATATCATAGTGAGCTTACAGCAGATATCAAAAAAGGGAACTATAAATCAGAAACCAATTCAGATCTAGCACTTAAACTCAAAGAGATGGAAGTGTATTTCAGTTCGCTCGTTTTCGATGAATCGAATGAAATTTTTTGGAGGTATTCAAGAGAATCCAAATCAACTCATCCAGAGAGTCCTTCTTTTGTCTACGTTCTCACAGCTTTTGATAAAGATCTAAATCAGATCCATGAGGAGAAATTGGAAGTGGATTGGACCCATATACCGAGGATTAAGTTTATCAAAGACGGAATGCTATATACCTATACCAATCTGGAAGATGAACTGGCTTTTATTCGACTAAAACCGAATTTTGAAAATGAATAGAACCCTATTAGCTCTGATTTTTTTAGGGTTTTTTAGTTGTGGGAGAAATATTATTGAGAATAAAGAATCAAATGAATCTGGGTTTTCTTATCAATTGGATACCGTCAAAATTGACCCTGGAAATCATCTTATCTACCTTGCCCACGGTATTCCTAAAACCAAACTTTCACCCGATGAAAAATTTCTATATTTTTTCGATGATTATCACCTAGCTCTTGAAAAAATAAATCTTGAAAACAGGGAGCATGTCCATTCAATTCCACTTGAAAAAGAAGGTCCAAAAGGAATTGGAGCAACATTTGATTATGTTCCAAACGAAGATGGAACGATCCAATTTCTCAACCCAAAAAGCCTGTTTTCAATAGATGAAAGTGGAAAACTGTTGAGTACTTCTCCTACTTTAAGTTCCATTTTTAAAGTGGGAAATGAAAAGCAATTTTTTCAGGATGCCAAAATCTCCAAAGACCATCAATTCCTATTTGGCCTACCTTTTTCCGGTAAAGAAAGCCAATCTCTTGGATGGATTAATCTCAAAGACTCCATTTTCAATGAAGTTTTCCTTGATAGTATGGCATATAGAAAAGCCCTTGAAATTAATCTGGGCAGATTAACATTAAGTGGGATGCTAGAAGCTGAGTATTTCGTAAATCAAATTTTTATCTATCACGATGATGGAATTGACTTTTATGTCTTGGATCCAACTTCAAAGAGTTGGAATTTTTATGATTTCGAACCCACAACAATCCCGAAAAGAAAGGAAGGTAATTACCCAAAAACTGGCTCTACATCAGATGTTACTAAGATTTTGGAAAAGGAAGGATTAGAAATTAACTATGGAAGTTTAGTTTATGATTCAGCCAATAAACGATATTATCGTATAGCTAGTAAAAGAAGAGAGAATCAATTAAAAGGAGCGATCCCTGATCAATTTTTGCTTATTTTCTCAGAGGATTATAAATTAATTCATGAAGAAAGTTTTTCTCAATTACCTTTTAGTGTTGTCACTTACTTTGTCAGGGAAGGTAAGTTTTGGGTACAAAACCGGGATACCGAAGAATTGGAGTTTTTTGTTTTTGATTTTAAAATGAATTAGAAAAGAGATTTCTCCCTTCGGTCGAAATGACTTAGGTAGTTCCCATTTTTCAGCTTTCTGATTTGAGATTTCTCACTTTATCCTTCTGACTTCCTAATCCAGTCTGGGCAAACTTAATTTATATTTCATGGAGATCAATCGAATGCTAATGACAAGAGACATGGATATCAACATATTGTAATCCCGATCCACTCCATAATAATTTAAAACCACATATAAAACCGCTCCTGCCAAACAGGCGGAAGCATACACTTCTTTACGGAATAGAATAGGGATTTCATTGGTCAACGTATCCCGGATCACTCCTCCCATCACCGCAGAAAACATCCCCATAATCGCAGCAATCTCCGGTCTTACCCCTAAGCTCAGGGCTTTTTCCACTCCCAAAACCGTGAAAAATCCGATTCCAAGTGTATCGAACAGGAAAAAGGTTTTTCGGAGTTTGCTCAGGAAGTTTGGAAAAATAAATGCCGTCAAAATCCCAACTAAAATGGCATACAAAAACTTCACATCACCGATCCAAACCAATGGATAACTATCCAACAGAATATCACGAAGGGTTCCTCCGCCGATTGCGGTGATAAAGCCAGTAAATCCAGCTCCAAACATATCGTGCTCCCGCTCGCGGATCGCCAATGCCCCAGATATCGCAAAGACGAAGGTTCCTGTTAATTCAAGCGCATATTGTAATTCCATAAACTAATTTGGTCTCAAGCTAAAGGAAAGATACCCATTGGAGTATTCTTCCCTTACTTACCTGGTGATTTTAAAAACAGAATTAGTTTTAAATCTTTACCCAATCCTTTTCTACTCATAAGTTAATAACAAGTTTGTGTATTATCTTCGCCACCAGAAATTTCGGAAGTCATACCTCCTCCCAGAGCCACACGGCAGCTTATTTCTCCTTCTTGATTTATGAACACATTACTTCAATATGACCTCTTAAGACTTGAGGCATTTCAAAACAACCCTTCAGTCAGAAATTCTATTCTTATTTCACATGCTGAAGATCTGACTCTCTTAAAATTTAAGCCCGTTAATTATTTTAATTATTGCATCGGGAAAATAAAGGATTCCGAAATACTTGAATGGGTAAGGCAATTCTATGCTGATACCAATTCAAATCAACATCAAATTTTAATTGATTCAGGGGATTCACTTTCTAAATCCATATTGGATAAGCAGGCTGATTATTCTTTTTTTAAGAAAATCTCCCTGATGAAGCTAGAGTCTATAGATGAATTCCAAGATTATAATTTCGAGGGATTTTCGCTTGAGCGTGTCACTGAGCGTACTATTCAAGAATTTGCCTGGCTTTATCTTGAATGTTTTGAAGCTGAAAATCGTCATGCCGAATCTGTGGAAGAAAACTTTTTCCAGAAACTCCAAATACAGGGCATTCAGTTTTATTTTATCCGATGGCATGAGCAAAAGATCGGAATTACAGGACTCTATCAGCACGCTAATTTCCAAATCCTATCAGTCGGTGCGGTTTTAGCAAATTTTCGAAATCGAGGTTTTCACAAAGCAGCACTCACCTGGAGGATAAAAACTTGTAGGAAAGAGGCTTACCAAGTCCCAATATATTCCTGGGCTTACCAGGACAGTATCAGCCATAAAAATATGATCAAAGCAGGGATGACCTTATCTCAGGAACTGTTAGTTTATCGAAATGCTGAATAAAATCCTTGCCCAAGCCAGAGCAAACCCTGATTCACTTGCGCTTATTAGTTCAAATAAAAATTACACTTATTCTGAAGTCCTTCTGCAAGCTACGCAAAGAGCTACTTATCTGCATTCTTTGGGACTCGAAGATCAATGCATCGGAATAGCCCTCTCTGATAAAGCGGAAGAGGTCCTTTATTGTCTGGCTGTACTACTTTCCAGAAATTATTTTTTCTTTGTTCCTCATCAGATACAAGATGATTTTTTGGCACAGGTACCGCTAGCTTTGCTAATAACTGATCTTCCAGTCTTAAAGTCTTTACCTTGTCGAACGCTAGACTTGTTTGCCGCATCTGATTCTGAACTGGATTTTTCCCCTTGCTGGAGCCAAGAAATAGACACTACAAACCGAAGATGCTGTGTATTTGCCACCTCTGGAAGTACTGGTTTAGCGAAATACGTGCTTCATGACTTTCAGTCCATTCAGGAGGATACTTTTAGACAGTTAGAGGAAAATCAGATTACTTCTTTAGACCGGATCGATTTTCTTTTTGCAGCTTCATTCAGTTCATCATTAGCGAGCATCTTTCCGGCTCTCTGTAGCGGAGCAGGATTAGTTATCCACACTTTAACTGAGCAAGGGTTATCTGAAATCCCTGATTTTTGGCAAGAAAATAGGGTTTCATTTAGTACTTTGACCAGTTCTGCATTTAGAAGTATTTGCCGTATAACAAAATCACAACTTCGTGAAAAATCAAAAACTATCCGTTTTTTGTGTCTTGGCGGTGAGCCTATTAGCACATCTGACGTTGACCTGATCAAAGCCTTTTTTCAACCTGATACAATCTTGCAGCTGGCCTATGCGAGCACGGAAACAAGAACTATTTCTTCCTTGAAATTCAAACCCTCATTGGATCAAATCCAACTCCACGATGGATTTCCAGTTCGGAAAAAACAAGTCTTCATTCAATCAGAATCTGGACATCCTTGCCAAGTAGGTGAGCATGGAGAAGTTATCGTCCAATCGCCATCTATCAGTTTGGGATACTTTCAAAATTTGATTTTAAAATATCACCCTACCCAAGGCGACCAACGAATCTATCGAACAGGCGATAGAGGTTATGTGAATTCAGAGGGCTCAATTCAGCTTCTGGGAAGGTCTCAGGCTTTGGTTAAAGTGAATGGCAAATTGATTGATCTCTGTCAACTTGAGAATAAAATAAAGGAATATCTTCCTCCACAGGTTCATTGTAAAGTAATCATTGATCGAGATGGAACTGAAATTGAGTTTTTAATTGCTTTTCTAGCGGGGGAGAAATGCTGGGACGAGACTCATCTTAGATCAAAATTATCCCAAGTTGATCAAATAGGTCTCATGCCAAGACGATTTCTATCTATCGATGAATTCCCTTTGAATTCCAATGGAAAAATTGATCTGTCGGCCCTCAAGCTTATGGTAAAACCTTCCTCTCTTGAAGAGCTCAATCTTCAGATCAAAGACCCAATGATGCGGCTAATACATGAAATTTGGAGCAAAGAGCTAGGTATCACGATTTCCAATGTAGACGCAGATTTCTTCACTTCGATGGGAGGTGATTCGTTGACGGCTGAAATTATTCTCCAGGAAATCTCCGAAAAAACAGGCAAAACGCTGGATTCTTCCATTTTATACCAGTTTCGCTCCATTCGAAAATTGGCAAACTTTATCAACAGCGAAGAAAAAAGGCCCTTTCCTTATTTGGAAATTTGGAGCCAAAGTCCAAATCCGGAAGCCGGCTGGATTATTTTTTTAGAAAGCGGGTACACTGATTCTTTTCTGGAAATCAAACAACATCTCTTGCAGGAAGAGGAAGAACTTAATCTAGCCTGCCTTCGATTGGACTTTTTCAAAATTCTTGAAAATCAGAACGTTGAAACATTAATTCGGCATTGGTGCGATATGACCAAAGGAATAAAGCCTTGCCTTTGGATTGGAGTGAGTTTTAATGGTTGGATAGCTGGAAAAATTGCTGAAAAAATGGGAGGTGCAGTAGTTATGTTTGACAGCATCTCCTATACCGAAAAATCCAAAAGTAGCATTGGGGAGCTTTGTTATTCTCGATTAAAGTATATGATCTGGACTTTGAAACATGATTTTTCTTGGGCATCCTTTGGCAAAAGCATTACTATTTTAACTCAGTATTTTCTCAAAAAAAGTAACTTCAAAAAGCAAAAACCAAGTTTATTTGTTCAGGCAGTTTCAGAATATATAAGGCTAGGAAGCCCCATAAATTCCTTATCCCATTTGTTATATTTCTATTCCAAGCGCTCCATAATTACCTCCCCACAGGATATAAAAAACTGGAAATCTTTAAACAAGGGTGTTTTTGAATTAGTAGAAATAGATGGAGGACATTTGGATGGCTGTGCCCCAGAATTCGGAAAAACCGTCGCATCAGAAATTCTGAAATTTCAAACCAAGATCCTACTCAAAACATAAGGAATTGAACTAAAATACCAGCAGGGTATTATCTCTTTTCACTTATAGAAAAACCCTCCTTTCCCGCTGGGTCAGAACCGTCTTGAGTACTTCCAAAAACTTTACCTCTCCGATCCAAAGAAGCGGATAACTATCTAACAAAATATCACAAAGTGTACCTCCACCTAGCGGGGTGAAAAATCCTGTAAACCCGTCGCCAACCATCTTGTGCTCTTGGCCCCGGATCGCCAATGCATCCGAACTCGCAAAGTAGAAGGTTTATTATGAGCTCTAAAGCTAATTAAAAGGATATTTTTAAATTGTTTACAATTAATTTGTGCTTTAATTATTTTAACACACAGGTGAATGTACCTCCAGATATTTTAAAGTATTTTCTTAAAAATCCTGAATCAGGATGAAATTTTGATCCTGTTGTGGCAAAGGCTATTTCTTCACTTTCAATTCTAGTTTTTAAATTCCTTTTTTTCTCATTCCTCGGCTGTCCTATTCCCGAAAGATCCCTTTTGAGTGATCTATTTTAAGAGACCATAACAATGGAATAATCTCATTCTTTCTAGAATTATTAGTAAATCAATTTCATTTAACCATTAAGAAGCCTTAACTTAATAAATAAGGAATTAGCTCAAATCTTTTGAAGTAGGAAAAATCTACAGCCAATGATTCGTTTAAGTTTCTTTTTACTTTTCCAGCTTTTGCTTGTCTCATCTTCTATTTTAGCAATAGCTGTACCTGCAGATTCAGTCAAGGGAGGCTCCGCTTTATCCAATATTTTTGTTAAAGATTATGGCCATTCCAAAGCCACTCTTGAATTTGTAAACTTTGCTGCTCAAGAAACAAAAAAAGATACTTCTTGGCTAAAAATTGGAGGTGCACTCCGACTAAATACCATTTACTCGATCTATGAAGGCCAAACTTTTCCTTTAGGAACAGAATTAAGAAATGATTGGACTTGGGACACTTGGAGAATCAATGTGGACTCCTACAGTGATGGACTTCAGTTATCTTTTGAGTACCGCTTTTACCCAACTTTTAATACTCACTTTATCAAATATGGATGGATTGGATACCGCTTCAATCCCAGCACCAATTTACAATTAGGAATCACCCAGGTCCCCTTCGGACTCCTGACCTACGCCTCTCACAGTTGGTGGTTTATGACTCCTTATTATGTGGGTCTGGAAGATGATCATCAGATCGGTTTTAACTTTACAAAAGAAATTGAAACTTGGAGGTTTAACCTTGCTTACTTTTTACTTTCAGAACCGCGAGGCACCAACGAATTGACTTTTGGAGTTCCAGCCTCTGCGAGATACTCATACGATGTCATCCCAATCCCCGGGAATAGTAATATAGAACGAAGACAAGTCAATTTAAGAGCTGCAAAACTCCTGAATTCCGGAGAAATCGGCCTATCTCTCCAAACGCATGAGGTTTATAATCAGCAAACCACCCACAAAGGTCGACAATATGCTGGAGCCATTCATTTTGAAAATAATTGGGGGAGGTGGAATCTAAAGACACAAGCTCTTTACTACAACTTCAATAACGTACAGGACGATAATGGTCAAAGGTTGGATTTTGTCCAAATGGGGGCTTATGGTTTTGGTTCTTATGATGTAGCCTCCGAAGCTGCGATGTATACAATAGGTGCATCCTTTGACATCCCTTTAAAATGGGGTCCCATCCGGAACATTCAGCTCTATACGGACTATACCTTCATGCAAAAATTCAATGAAATACGATTAAATGGTGTAAATGAGCGCTTTGAACCTACGCACATGCTCGTTCCAGGAGCATTGGTTAGCGCGGGGAAAATATTTTGCTATTTTGATATTGCCAGTGGAATCAACCAACCCTGGCTTTCCGATTCTTTTGGAGGAAACTCCATCGGAACAGGTCGGGGTATCAATTACTTGGAACCCATAAGCGATAGCAATCCTATCGACCGTGATCCCTATTGGAACACGAGGCTTAACATTAACCTCGGTTATTATTTCTAAAAACATTTTACAATGAAAAATAAATACTTCGATATCCATCCCCCGGTATTTTGGCCAGCCACCTTTCTGATATTCTTTTTTATCACGCTTACGCTCTGGATTGGGGAGCCTATGGAGCAGATCTTTATAAGCATCAAAGATATTATTACTGATCAAACAGGTTGGCTTTTTATCTTAGTAGTGAACCTCTTTCTCCTCTTTTGCATCTTTGTGGGCTTTAGCAAATATGGCAAAATCAGACTTGGTGGGAAGAATGCAAAACCGGAATTCTCTACTTCTGCCTGGTTTGCAATGCTTTTCAGTGCTGGAATGGGGATTGGTTTACTTTTCTGGGGTGTGGCCGAACCTGTCAGCCATTATGCAAACTCACCCACTTCGGAAAATTATAGCACTGAAGCGGCCCAAAGTGCCATGAACCTTACCTTTCTCCATTGGGGACTTCACGCATGGGCTATTTATGCCATTGTCGCATTGGCTTTGGGCTTTTTTACCTACAACAAAAAACTACCTCTTACCATTCGGTCCGTGTTCTATCCCATTTTGGGCGATAGAATCCATAGTTGGATAGGAGACATCATCGATATTTTTGCAGTGCTGGCAACTTTGTTCGGATTGGCCACCTCATTAGGCTTTGGAGTCCAGCAGCTAAGTGGTGGCTTGTTTTATCTTTTCGGAATTCCAAACACCTCTACTACCCAGGTAATCCTAATAGCAGCTATTACTTCCATCGCCACGATTTCTGTGGTCTCGGGGATAGACAAGGGGGTCAAATTTTTAAGCGAATGGAATATTAGAATTGCAGCTATTTTCCTTCTTTTTGTATTGATTTTTGGTCCTACACTATATATCCTCAGGGGATTTCCTCAAAATATCGGAACTTATTTAAGTGAATTTATTGCTGTTTCTACTTGGACCGAAGCCTTTAAAGATGAGGGATGGCAAGGCGATTGGACTGTCTTTTACTGGGCATGGTGGATATCATGGTCCCCTTTTGTAGGAATGTTTATTGCCAGAGTTTCAAAGGGAAGAACCATTCGGGAGTTTATTTTTGGGGTGTTGTTAATTCCTTCTTTACTGACCTTTCTATGGATGACTGCCATGGGTGGATCTGCCATATATTTGGATTCACAATCCGGAAACCATGAATTGGCCAATGCCATCATTGCAGATACTTCTACCGCCTTATTTGTTTTTATTAACCAGTTTCCTGCAAGTATTTTAGGCTCTGTTATTAGTCTATTCTTAGTGACCTCATTCTTTGTTACTTCTTCGGATTCCGGATCTTTGGTGATTGACAATATTACCTCAGGTGGTAAACTGGAATCCCCGGTAGCTCAAAGAGTTTTTTGGGCAACCACTGAAGGTGCTGTCGCAGCCGTTCTTCTGGTCGGAGGGGGATTAGGTGCTTTGCAGACTGCGACCATCACCACAGGACTTCCGTTTTTGGTGATCCTGCTATTAATGGTCTATTCATTAAATAAAGGATTAAAATCAGAGTTTCTGGAATTGGAACAACTTGAAAAACCAACTGACAAGAAACGATACGAGAAAAAGATCAAGAAAAGCATTAAAAATAGCGAAGGGAAATCTCAGGAAACTAAATGAAATTTGATAATCCCGTCTTACGACAATGATAAAATGAATTTGAGATGAAATCGAGCATGACTGAGAAGTCACACACTGGGATGCCCCGATTGCTATCAGGGTTACCATGCGAGATTCCATGTGGCCAATTAAAATCAATAATAAACACATGAAAAATCTAAAAAAAATAGCTTTAGCAGCTGATTTAACTGAAATGGATGAAAAGATCCTTCAATTCATTAAAGGGTACGATAAACTTTTTGACTTTGACGAGCTTTGTATCATTCATCAAATAGAAATCGAAGAAGTTTCTACTGCCTTGCAAGCTGTTTTGGACAAAAAGAATTTAACGCTACAAGAGCTTATTCACAAAGAAATCCAATCAAGCATTGAAGCAGTTTTTGGGTCAGGCAACCCTAATATCCGCATATACATTCATCCTAAACCAGATTTTAGCGAGCTGGTTCAATGGATCAACAAGAGTAATTTTGACCTCTTCTTTTTAGGAAAAAAGATGGGACTTGAAGGATCGGGGGTCTTTAGCAACAAAATGGTCCGCCTTCTTAAGTGCAACTTGATATTGGTACCCGAATCTGCAAAACCTACCATAAGTAAGATCCTAACTCCCATAGATTTTTCCTCCTATTCGAGCCGTGTACTTGAAGTTACAGAACTCATCGCCCGCAATACAAATGCAGTTTTGATCCCGATACACGTTCTAAAACTAGGAATACATTATTTCCCATTCCTCAGTAAAGAAAAGACTATCCAAAAAAGTCTGGAAAAGGAAGCTATGGCCAAATTTGAGAAATTGAAGAAAAAACTAACTATCGACGCTGAGCTTCACACTTTACTGGCCCAAGATGAGCCTATAGGTACAGTTATTTTCAAAAAAGCTCAAGAATTTAATGCCGATTTGATTATCATTTCCAAGAAAGGTAAATCCGATGATGACGATCTTTTACTGGGGAGTGTGGCCGAAGATCTCATCGACAACGACAAAAATATCACGTTGGCGATTATCCACTAAAAATCAGATCTTCTCAACTAAGAATATCCCCATTTCCCGTTGTTCCAAAACCAAAACCGTCTTGGGCACTTCCAAAAATTGAAATCCCATTTCAAGGATTTTATCCAAATGCTTTTGCTGCAAAACAAACCGCTCCGAACCATCGGGCAATCGATATCTTCCACCACCCATTTCAGAACTCTGATCCAGAATTCCTCCAAATCCTGTGCACATGCGAAACCAAAGAACCCCCCTTGGCTTTAAAACCCGGGTGAGTTCCTGCATCATTTGCCAGAAATTTTCCTCATCCCTTGCAAAATGCAAAACCGCCGAACAAACCACTGCATCAAAGGCCTCCTTATGAAAGGGGATTTCTTCCATGGTACCCACTTGAAAACGATGAGCATCATAACTAGGATTTAAGCTTTTTGACAGAAATCGAAGGTATTGAATGGCCAGCTCTTCCCGATCCATCCCAAAAACCTGATAGCCAGAATTGATAAAATAAACTGCATTCCTACCTTCTCCACAACCGGCATCCAAAATTTTCATCTCTTTGGTAAACCTTCCTTTCAGTATCTGATCCAGTAAGTAGATGTCAATATTACCCAATAATTTATTTAGCTCAGAGATTTCCATTTTCCCATAGATCTAATGCTTTTGCAGCTTTTTGCCTCCCAATTTCAATTAATTCCGCTGCTCGATGAAATTCTAATGTTCCCGCTTGGTTTCTTGCTACCCGGATCGTGACATCCACAGGATATTTTTCTATCAATAAGGAACAAAACCGATCCTGAAGCAAATCAAAAGATCTAGTCATCAAATTAATTGAACTCAAAGAAGTTGATTTCTCCATCTTTTCCTGTTCAGGAAAATATTCCTTCATTTTTACACGGTAATCTTTTAGCCAGCCAGGTAAAGAGATAAATCTCATGCCAGTTGGATCTTTTTTTGGTGGAGAGATCAATTCAGCATCAGTTCCATTCAGGCCTACCACAATCACTTTATGTTCATGAGACCTTTTCAAAAGGGAAATTGGAACAGGGTTTAAAACCCCTCCATCAATCAATTCAAGTTTATGATTTCGCGCAGGTTGAAAAACTGTAGGAATACTCCCAGAGGCACGAATTGCCATATAAAGACTTCCAGATCGAAAAACCACTTCTTCTCCAGTTTTATAATCTACCGCATTGCAAGAAAACGGAATTTGTAAATCTTCAATTTGACAATCTTGAACGACTTTTTTTAATGCATTGTAAACTTTCTCCCCTTTGATAAAACCCCTGCTGGAAAAAGTGAAATCCATCAAGGAAAATACATCCACCCGATCCAAATGACAAATCCAGTCTTTGAATTCATTCATTTTACCCGCAGCATACATACCTCCCACTAAAGCCCCGGCTGAACAGCCAGCAATTTCCGCAATCTTATAGCCCCTTCTTTCCAATTCTTCAATAACTCCCACGTGCGCTAATCCCCTTGCTCCACCGCTGCTCAAAACCAAAGACACAGATTTCGTTTCTGACATTTTTTTCAAGAAATAATAAACTAAATTGAAGCGGAAAATTTAACACGAAAGTACGCATAATGAGCCAATTTAAACCCTTTCATCTGGCTTTCCCGATCCGGGATATAGAAGAGACCAGAGAATTTTACGGAGATTTACTCGGTTGTGAGATCGGAAGAAGCACCGACAAATGGATCGATTTCAATTTCTTTGGACATCAGCTTTCTGCCCACATCAAACCTGATGAGTTGGCCCTAGCCAAAACCAATGCTGTAGATGGCAAAAACGTCCCAGTAAGGCATTTTGGAGCGATTTTGCCTTGGGAGGAATGGCATGAACTAGCAGATAAATTGAAAACTCATGGAATCGAATTTGTCATCGACCCCTATATCCGTTTCAAAGGCGAAGTAGGGGAGCAGGCAACCATGTTTTTCTTGGATCCTTGCGGAAACGCCTTGGAATTCAAATCATTTCAGGATCCTAGTCAGATTTTTGCAAAGTAAAAACAGTTGCTTTGAACATCTTTAACCTAGAACAAAAAATTGATCGGATCATCGATTCCCAAGGAAAAAGCTACCGCTATTTCAGCGGCACTTCTTACTTGGGAATAGGGATGGTGCCGGAGTTTCAGGAAAAAGTCTTTGAGGGTTTCAAACGCTACGGATTAAATCATGGGCAAAGCCGAGGCAATAACGTGCGCCTGGCAGTTTATGATGAATTTGAGTCTTTTTTTGCAGATTCGGCCCTGTCTCAATCTTCCTTGGTAATGAGTTCAGGTTATCTGGCAGGGACCGCTGCTTTGCGTCTTTTAAAGCAAGAAACTTCGGAAATTTGGATCGCTCCGGATACACATCCGGCCATTCTTCCACAAGAATTGGCACCAGATGCACGACAAAGTTTTGAAGATTGGAAGGAGGTATGCCTTACCAAAAGCGAAAAGCTTCCTGCACAAAAGATCCTGATTCTAGGGAATGCAGTTGATCCTCTACACAGTCATATTCATGACTACTCTTGGGTAGATAAAATCGGGGCAAAACATGAACTGACAATTTTGATCGATGATAGTCATGCGTTGGGGGTTATTGGAAATGGAATTTTCGGCACCTATTCCAACTTGAAAAATCTTACAGCAAATGTGGTCGTTTCTGGATCGATCGGAAAAGGTTTAGGTTTACCGGCTGGGATTATTCTTTGTGATCGTAACACGAAATCTAAAATTCTTCAGCTACCAATCTACGGTGGCGCATCTCCTTGTCCACCCGGATATTTACATGCCTTCTTGGAAAGTCAGGAACTTTACAGGAAACAAAAAATGAAGTTATCCACAAATCTTAACTACTTTCAAAAACAAATTTCCCAACTCACAGAGATCAAAGGCAGCTCGGAATATCCTGTTTTCAACTACTTGGCAGAAGCTTGGGTGGAAAAGTTGGAACAAGGCGGTTTCATCACTTCGTCTTTTCCATATCCTACTACAACTGATCCTCGTCTAAATCGGATTGTTATTTCGGGCTTTCATTGGAAAGAGGACTTGGATCTTTTAGCCGAAAAGCTAATTGAATTGTCTTCCACAAAATTGTAATTCATGCGCGCATTTCTATCGATTTCGATTTTAATAATCATTTTTTCATCCTGTCAACCAAAGGAAATAATTCCATTTCAGGATGGATTGGATGAATTTCCATTACTAAAAGAAGTCCTGTCTAATAAGGAAAAGTATCAGGTTCAGATTCTTTATACTCAAATAGACAGAAATGAACATGGCAATCCTATGATGACGGATTATGCCTTCAATTTGAATGATTCGAAGAATTTCTATCCTGCAAGTACAGTGAAATTGCCTGTTGCGATTCTAGCCTTGGAATGGCTGGAGGAGCAAAATATTTCTGGATTAGATCAGAATACCATTATGCTAACTGATTCAATTCATCCTTCCCAACTTCCTGCTTATGTGGATAACTCAGCAATTGATTCACTTCCAAGTATCGCTCAATACATTAAAAAAATTCTATTAGTATCAGACAATGATGCTTACAATCGGCTTTATGAATTGCTTGGTCAAGAATATATCAATCAGAAATTAGCTGATAAAGGCCTGAATCATACGGTCATAAATCATCGTCTAAGTTTCCCTGCAAGTGTGGAAGAAAATCGGATGTTTAACCCAATACGATTTGTGGATAAGTCTGGAAATCTGATTCATGAAATTCCTGCAAGAAAAACTGAAGTGATTTATTCCAATCCTGAAAAGCCGGTAATCGGACGAGCATATTATAGTGGAGATTCCCTAATTCAACAAGGAATGGACTTTTCGTCCAAAAACAAGTTTGCAATTACAGATCTTCATGGAGTCATCCAACGAATCATTTTCCCAATGGCATTTCCGGATGCTGAGCGATTTAACTTAAATGAAGATCAACGAAACCTCATTTTAAAATACATGAGTATGCTGCCCGGTGAAAGTGAAATCCCGAGTTATCCACAATCAGAATACTGGGACACTTATTCTAAATTTTATCTGGATGGAGGAGATAAAAGCCCGATCCCCAAAACAATCCGCCTATTCAATAAAACAGGTCAAGCCTACGGCCATCTTCTGGATGCCAGTTATTATGTGGATTTTGAAAAAGGAGTGGAGTTTTTTGTCACTGCGGTAATTTATGTAAATGCTGATGAAACATTAAATGATGATGTCTACGAATATGATGAAATTGGATTTCCTTTTTTTGCTGAATTAGGAGACTATTTATATCAAATCGAATCAAAAAGAGAAAAACTGATTCCAGCTGATTTGAAAGATTTTAGATTTAGCAATTAAATTTATCGATGAAACTTTTTAAAATCTATTTAAAGAAAATGTGGTGGTTTCCACTGTGTTTCTCCATTCCAGTGGTCTTTTTTATAGAAGGGTATGTATATCCTGAATTAAGATTTGAATTTGATTTTCTAAAAGAGCCTTGGACTTATTTTAGTCTATTTTATTACTATTCCTTCTGGGCAATCGGTTGGTTTTTTATTATTTGGAAACCGAATTACCTACATCAACAAAACAAAGCTGATGAAAAGACTTCGCCAAAGTGACTGTCTTCACTCACTTTTTATACCAAAAACAAACACTTCCTGAGCCACAAACGATGGTAAAATGGTAAAAGATTTTCTGGTAAAAAAATTAGAAAATTGCGTTTCGTGGAGACACGAACCGCGGCAAGATTTTCCTTGGCGCCTTTTGTGGTAAATCATCCACTAAACCCACTTTGCCATTTCCACCATGGAATGTGGATAAGTCTTCCCCAATTCAATTTTCAACTCTTTTAATTCGGAGGTGGAAACCTCACTAGGTTGATGAATATCAAAGCCTTTGATCGGAGCTAATTCAGGAATCCAAGACCTTACATAATCTCCATTTTTATCATAGTTTTTCCCCTGACGGAGAATATTGAAATAACGGTTTTCTCTTGGGTCATTTCCCACTCCCGCCACATACATCCAATTTCCCCAATTAGAACAAACATCGTAGTCGACCAGCTTGCTTTCAAAATAACTTGCTCCCCAAGTCCAGTCAATCCCCAAATCATTGACCAAAAAACTTGCGACATTTTGCCTCCCTCTATTCGACATGAAACCGGTTCTATTCAACTCCCGCATGTTTGCATCTACGAATGGTACTCCCGTCCTTCCTTCGCACCAGCGATGAAAATCCCCTTTATCTCTGCGCCAAGTATCCATCTGTTTTTTGATGCCGGTAACTTGGAAAACAAGATCACTATGCTTTTTACAGATCAGGCGGAAGTAATCTCTCCAAACCAACTCGAAGACCAGCCAATATGTACTATCATTCTTTATCCGCTCTTTTTCATATCGCTTTATCTCGTAAAAAATAGTTCTGGGCGATAAACACCCCAAAGCCAACCAAGCTGAAAAACGTGAACTGAATTCCGTTCCGATCAGGCCATTCCGGGTTTTTTTGTAATTTTTCAATAAATCTTTTTCCCAAAAATAGGATTGGATTCGCCGAAGTCCTGCTCTTTCCCCACCATCGAAACCTAACACAAAATTTGATGCTGGTTTCGACTCCTCCAATCCATAATCATTCAATTTTGGAATTTCTCCAGAACTAAATATGACTGATGTTCCCGGATAATTTATAGAAATGGGGCCTGGGTATTCGTCCCTCACTTCAGACATTTTTTCTACTGACTTCCTGAATTGAGTGAATACTTCAGGTAATTGATTAATTGGAAATGAAAGATCCTCCAAATGATAAAGCGTGCTCTGCCAGAAGCTTTCCGTAGCGATACCTTTCGCCCATGCATTTGATTCTAATGAGTTCTCCACATATTTTTCTTCCGAAGTAACTTCCTCCGAAAAATAAATCGCCTGGGCCTCATACTTCTCTGCCAGTTTGACTAATTCTTCTTCAGGTTTTCCTTGCAGAATAATCAAATCTGCGTCAAGCTCTCGGAGTGTATCACGCAAGTCGGCTACAGCCTCGACCAAAAATTTTGCACGATGAGCCCCTGTTTTTGGAATATCGAGTGCTGTCTTATCAAACATTCTCGGATCAAAACAATAAACAGGTAAAATCTCTTTGCCACTTTGTAAGGCCTTGGATAGAGTAACATTATCTTTTACTCTCAGGTCATTTCGAAACCAAACGATCACTCGATTAAACTTCATATTTTTTCAACCGGATGTTTAATCCAAGTGTTTGCTGTACCTACAGAAAAATATTCCTGTAAAATTTCCTACTTTAAAATTTAAACAAGTCTTTTATGAACAGGCAACTCATACTTTTTCTTTTTTTGACAATGGCATTGTCATGTACAAACCCAAAATCTCCGAATGAAAGAATCTGGGAAAGTCTTGCCGGATTACCGCAACTAACAGGAAAATCGGACTATTTGATGAGTCCATTTACAAGTGCAGGAGATCGGGTTTACCTTATTGGAAATCAAGACGGTTCATTTCCCGACATGGGATGGCACGTGGAGGGTGAAATGGGAGGAATCTGGATGCACCCGATCAAATTGATGGATGGATTTACGGCTTCTGTCGCTATGAATGGAGAAGTTTATTGTTTAGATACAGCAAAATCCTTTACTAATTATCCTATCGGAAATATCAATGATTTTGGAACAATTGATGATCATCTAAAAGTCAAAAGGCTGCAATTTGTCCCTGATGGGAAAGAAGGTATGACGATTTTATTTCTATTTGAAAATGTGGATAAGTCTGATATTTCCTTCGATTTTAATTTCAATGCCTATGTGGATTTGATGCCTGTTTGGCTAGGAGAAAGAACTGGGATGATTGACGGCCAGGATCAGCTCGCCTACGACGAACTCACCAATACATTTACAGGAAAAGATGAAAAAAATGACTGGTTTACCGTTTGGGGGACCTCACAAGAGTTAGAGATTTCTCCATCCGAAATTTCTTGTAGGATGCAACCCAAAGGAATAGGTAGCGCTGCAGGTTTATCCACGACAGTTTCTATTTCAAGCGGTCAAAGATTCGTCATTCCGATTTTCATTGCCGGCTCTACTACCAGTGAAATCCAAGCGATGGAAACACTAGCTGAATTGAGAAACGAAACCTGGGAACAGTGGAATAATAAAATGCTTCGTTTCGAAGAATTGAAGCAAACTGCCGAGATCCAAATCCCTGATCCTGAACTTCAACAGGCATATGAATGGATCAAATATAATACCGATTGGCTGATTCGGGATGTTCCAGGAATTGGTCGGGGTTTTGGAGCTGGCCTACAGGATTATCCTTGGTGGTTTGGTGTAGACAGCGAGTATACCATTCAAGGATTGATAACTACTGGCAGAAAAGAATTGGTTTATTCTACCATTGAATTAATTCACTCTCTTTCGGAAAAGGAAAATGGAAACGGCCGGATCGTCCATGAGGTCAGTACCAATGGAGCAGTATTTAATCCCGGCAATATCAATGAAACTCCTCAATGGGCTTCCACAATTTGGGAAGTGTATCGTTGGACTGGTGATCGGGAATTTCTAGAAACCTACTTTCCTGGAATAGAGAAAGGTTTGAACTGGCTACTTGAAGAAAATGATAAGGATGGAAATCTTTTGCCCGACGGGTATGGCATGATGGAAATCCATGGATTGGAATCCGAGATGATCGATGTCGCCGCTTATAGCCAAAAAGCCTTTTCAGATGCAGCACAAATGGCTGAAATCCTCGGAAAACCTGAACTTTCTCAAAGTTATCAACAAATAGCTGATGCTTTGGCAGAAAAAATAAATCACGATTTTTGGGTGCCAGAATTCGGATCCTATGCCGATTTTATAGGAACTTCAGAAGAAGCGCTACAGCTTATTGATGGCGCAATAATCCGTGCAGACACGTTGAATAAGCCTTGGGCAGTGGAAGAATTGAAAGCAACAAAAGAAAAGTTATCCACGATGCCAAAAGAACAAAAACAAGGTTTTGTCCTTTATCATAACTGGGTGGTAAATACCCCTATGGAGACTGGAATTGCTGATCCAGAAAAAGCAAAAATTGCATTGGAAACGGGAAGAAAATACACCAATCCATTTGGAGTCTTCGTGACTGGAATCGATCGGGATGAACAGGCAGAAAATGAAGAAGGGGCTTTTTCTGGAAGTAAAATTTTCTCTTATACTGGAGCCGTCATGACTTTGCCAACAGGCGTGCAAGCTATTGGCGAAAATAACTATGGAAATCCTGATGCAGCGTTGGACTATTTAAAGCGAATGACCCGTAGTTTTGGTTTTGCTTTGCCTGGATCGATCTATGAGGTCTCCCCGGATTATGGGATGTTCACTCAAGCTTGGAATATGTACAGTTTTGCTGTGCCTATCATAACTCAGTTTTTTGGGATTCAGCCAGATGCCGGAAACCGGGTGATTTACATCCGACCTCAAATGCCAACTGATTGGGAAAATGCCAGCATCCAAAAAGTGATTATTGGCGATAATGAAATCTCCCTAATTTATGAAAAGTCCGGTGATCAACTTTCAATTGAGGTAGAGCAAAGCCAAAAAAAATGGGGGATTTCGATCGAGATTCCGGAGGAATATTCAAAGGTGAAAGTTTTGGGCAAAGAAGTCAGTACCGATACAAAAGATGGTTTTCGAAGAATTTTAATGACTGGAGCAAAAGCAAGAATTGATGCAAAACTTTAAGAATGCCTTATGAAAAAACCCAATTCACCTATTTCCCCTAAGGGAAAGAAAATCCCATTCCTTTATCGGTCATTCTTTAATTTCTGGTTGGCTATAATTCTTCCAGTTTCGATCTTGGCATTGGTCATTTCAAAGCTATATTATAACAGCGCGATTAACTTTGAACCGTTGAAAGAGCTCAATACTTGGTTGTATTTTCTAATTATTCAAGTATTTGTAGGGTTCTTTTCCTACATCTGGATTTATAGTATCAAGTCAAAATCATATAGGAATTAGGTTTGACAGATTAGCCCATTCAGCAGAAAACTTTAACTTAGAACAAATAAAATCCTAAGATGAAAAGACTTAATTTTTACCTCCTTTTTTTGGTTTTACTTCCAGGCATTTCCTTTTCGCAGACATTAGCAGAAAAATTAGGTTACTCCAAAGAAGACAAATTATTGATCATACATGGGGACGATGTAGGTGTTTCCCATTCCCAAAACAAAGCAACTTTCGCAGCTTTGAAATATGGGCTGGTCACTTCTACCAGCATGATGATTCCTAGCGGATGGTCTGGCGAGGTGGGCGTTTTGGCAAAGCAAATCCCAAACGCCGACATAGGAATTCATATCACACTTACCAACGAATGGGAAAATTTCAATTGGCCTCCCAAAGCTGGAAGAACGCAAGTTCCCGGGCTAAGCAATGATAAAGGTTTTATGTATCCTGATTGTGGCCCTGTGACGGCAAATGCCAGTCCGGAAGAAGTAGAAATCGAAATTCGGGCACAAATCGAAGCGGCTAATCAAATGGGAATTAAACCTACCCACTTGGATTCGCATATGGGTTGTATTTTTTATGGAAGACCGGAATATATGCGTTCTTATTTGAAGATTGCGGAAGAGCTAAAAATTCCTGCCATGGTCAACGCTCAGATTATGGAAGGTGTGATTAAACCCAATCAGGCTGTTTTTGAAGGGATAGATTTGGAAAATATTCCTGTGATCGATCAAATTATCATGGCAAACCCAGAGGATTATAAGCAAGGAATGGAGCAGTTTTATACAAATGCCATTGAAAACTTACCGCCTGGAGTCCATGTGATTTTAGTGCATTTGGCATTTGATGATGAAGAAATGAATGCCGTAACAGCAGAACATGACACGTATCACGCACCTTGGAGACAGGCAGATTTTGATTTTTTTACCAGTGAAAAAGCCAAAAATCTTATTCAAAAAAACAATATTAAATTGATCTCTTGGAGAGAAATTGGAAAAGTACTTTAGATTCAAATCAACTTGAAAATCAAATCGGATTTAAAAAAAATATTACTTTCCATTGGAGGTATTTTCCTGTTTTATAGGTCATACGAACTATTGATGGATTGGGATAAAATACAATCGGTAAACAATTTGGAGGTCTTTATTTTTACTTTTTTAGCAAATATTTTTGTCCTTGGATCTTTTGCTCTGATCGGATTTGCTTGGCCTACCTATAGACTTTTGCCTGAATATTATTACCAAATTTCCAATCCAAAAAAACTTCTCTCCATCACCAAAAAATTGGGAGTGATTATTTTTCAAATTTTCCTTTTGCAGACTTTTTGGAAAAATAAAAAACAGCAAAAGGACTATTTTAATGGGACAAAATCAGGAATTATTCACTTTATCAATGAATCAAAAAGATCAGAATTCGGGCATTTGCTACCATTTCTAATTCTTTTAATTTTAAGCTTCTGGAGTCTCTATTTGGGCTTTTGGAAAATGGCTTTGGTTAATTTTTTCTTGAATATTTTGGCAAATTTTTATCCTATTTTACTTCAAAGAAGACATCGCGCTAGGATTTACAGGGTAAGTATGTTGCTTAAAGATTCAACCAATAATTCAGCTTAAACACCAAAGACCGTTGTTTTGGAATGAAACTTTCCGGAAAATAATTATCTGTATAAACCAGGAAGAAGTCAGAAACAGGAGCAAATCTCCATTGAAGACGCGTATTGATATTTAGGTTATCAATCTGATTGTTATACTGGATAAACGTGGTCCAGAAAAGATTTTTAGTAAATGTGAGGTCGATTCGAGGTCCAACTAAAACCAAATCTGCATCGCTTTGAGGCTCTGGTAGCCGAATTCTCGCATAATTAAAATTCATAGAGATATTAGCCTTATAACCCAATCTCAACCCTAATTCACTGACTATTCTTAGGAAATTACCTGTATAATATTCTCCCCCTTCCGCTTCCATTTTTATCAAAAATGAAT
Organism: uncultured Algoriphagus sp.; assembly: GCA_965659625.1. Taxonomy (GTDB): domain Bacteria; phylum Bacteroidota; class Bacteroidia; order Cytophagales; family Cyclobacteriaceae; genus Algoriphagus. The sequence continues at coordinate 210,020 of CBFHWO010000001.1, forward strand.
TTCTAGGATTGCTGCTGTATTCTACTTGCAATGTTTTGGTATTGTAATCTGTCCCAGCTAGGAGCTTTTCTCCACCTGTCCGAGTAGGATCAAAATCGTCGAATAAATACACATACCTGTTTTTTTGTGTAACTGTTAAAATGGAAAAGGAATTGAACTGGACGTTATAGCTTAAACTAATATCCCTATCTGTAATTCCGTTTGCCTCATTCCATAATAATTCAAAATCCAATCTTGGCCCATGACGGTTGATTAACCTTGAATTAGGATAAAATAAAAAGGATATATCAGGGTTAATACGCTTATAATCTGCTCTGGGAAGAAATCCCACTTCTGGGTTAAAATCTTTTCCAATATCCCTATAGCTGAAGCCCCAAGCCCAATTGATATCACTATATCTGATAAATGAATTTAAAGAGTAAGGTTTCACCGTTTCTCTAGATTCAAACGTCCGATGGTAATATGCATTTCCTGTCCATTTTCCATCCGCTGAATTTAGATTATAATCTACCCCAACTAATCTATTATAGTCCTCAGGGTTAAATAGAGATTGATATTCATCCAGAGCAAGTGATTCTCGATCCACGAAAATGATTCCAATATTTGAGCGGGTAAAAAGCTTTTTTTGAAGAGCGACAACTGAGAAGTTCTTTCCGGAAATACCGGCTTCATCATCTGTAGCGGTTTGCATATTCATCACTCCCAAACGCCAATTATCGTTTATTTTCCCACTGAGTCTAGCTCCATAAATTATTTTACTCTGGACATTCTGACCTGTTGCTGAATCAATGTCCACTCCAATTCTTCTTGAGAAAAAAGGTCTGGATCTTCCTGATCCAAAGCTGTCAAAGAGGTCTCCATTTTCTAAGAAAAACTGTCTTCTTTCTGGAAAAAATATTTCAAATCGGTCCAGATTAGTAACCTGTTGATCCACTTCCACCTGGGAAAAATCTGGATTGAATGTTAAATCCAGATTCATGGCAGGACCTATCCCAATTTTGGCATCCCCACCTACTGCAGGAGTAAACTTTTCACTGGTGTTTTCAAGATAATTTTTAGAGGTTTTTCCTGCTATATACGGTATCAAGGAAATATTTGCAGAAGTTTTTCTTAGAGGTTCTTCAAATATCAACTTCCGGTTGAAAGCAGTTGAAATAATCGACAAATTTCTCGGTATTGGAGACCAAGTACTTCTTTCACCGGTATGACTATCTATCCTGTAATAGTTTACATTCCAGTTTTGAGCTCCATCTTTAAATCGAATGGTAGAAAGTGGAATTATTGCTTCCACCTGCCAATGATTTTCATAAATTTTAGCTTCTGTATACCATTTATTATCCCAAGCTAAATTTAGGTCTTCACTTCTTATTCCACCATTTGCCAATAATCCTTCTCTCTGTACCCCATATGGATTTACTCCAAATTGATACGCATTGGTTTTATCATTGAAAGTGTCAAAAACAAAAGTAATTCCATCGTTCTGTTGTCCACGATAATCTCTTCTCAATGACGTAGAAACATATTCTCTTGGGCCATTATTCTCCATAATGGCTGCGATATAAAGATTGTTTGCATCAAAGGCGATTTTTACCCGAGTATTGGTAACAGACAATGAGGTGTCTGAAGGAAAATATTGCATAAAATCTGTACTCCAGCCTTCTGGATCTTGCCAGATTTCTTCATCTAACTCGCCATCCAAAACGATCGGGTTTTGTAATTTAAAAGCAAAGGCATTGTTAGGCACATTTGTCTGCGCAAACACAGAAAACGATTGCAAAAGAAAAAAGAGGAAAAATAAAATATAGTTCCGCATAGCCGAGTGGTACTTCGCAAAAGTATCGGTCAACGGTTAGCATCTGAACATTATTATACCAATGGTCAAATTTTCGGATAGTGAGGAATTTTGCTCAGAAAGTTTCACCAAATGCGGTTAAAACTAAATTTCTCCCTGAAGCATCCCGCCGAAATTCACATAAATACACGCCTTGCCATATTCCCAATGCTAATTTTCCCTGTGAAATTGGGATTTGAAGGCCTGAATCGAAAAAACTGGCTTTAATATGCGCAGGCATATCATCTGGCCCCTCGTAGGTATGAACGAATCTAGGATAGTCTTCCGGAATCAGTTCATTGACAAATGTCTGGAAATCCTTTCTGACGGTGGGATCTGCATTTTCATTGATGGTCAGGGCCGCGGAAGTATGTTGTATAAATACCTGTAAAAACCCGACTTTAATCTTCTTGATTTCGGGAATTTCGTTTTCTATTTTATCTGTAATCAAATGATACCCAGAAGGGAATGGTGATAATCTGATTTTTTTCTGGAAAAACTGACTCATCCCTAAAAGTAAAACCTAAGAGGTAAATAAAAAAGGAGGTAAAAAACCTCCTGATTCTACTTATTTTTTATCAAAATATAGTTTTGGCCCATCGCAGGCATCCCAAGTCCCTGCCAGCTGTCCTTTGCTATTAATGAAGTAGTCTTCTGCATCGGGAGTACAACTATGCACCAATAAACTGTTTGTGGTGTTGTAAAGAAATTTAAATCGGGTCAGACCATCTGAAACACTTTTTTCGTACGATCCTTCCAACTTATATTCTCCGACAGTTTTTGTAAAACTTCCATCAGGTAATAGGGAATAAACATAGGCCGAATCCTTAATACTCGTGTATTTCAAATCACCTGAAACACCGACTTGATATCCTGCCAAAGCCCATTTCTGACTCTCATCCCGTTGTTCTGGCATTTCATTGAAATTACATGAAAGTGCAAGAAATGTAAGAACTGCAAAAATTGAAAACTGCTTCATAGATTAATATTAGAATTCACTAATCCATGGATTCAATTACTTTGCCAAGGCAAAATCAGTTCTGTTAATTTTTGTTTTACTTTTTACTCTTTTTCGCTTTGGGATTAAAATTTAATGCCATTTCTACCCAAAATTCCCAGTCTTCATCCATATCAAATCCCTCAGGATCAACGAATACAAAGCCTTTCATAGGCCTACCTGTGAATTCCATTGGCAGGCAACCTGTCCTTTTCATACACAATTCTTGTGCTTCTTCCCCAACCCGAACCATGAGTTGATCTCTACCTGACTTCTTATCGCGCAACAAGCCCATTAACATTTTTTCATCAACCATGAACAGCATTCCTCCCATCATTTTTTTGTTGGAATAACTGATCCCTCGATTTTTAAGACTATTGGTAAGCCGCTCCACTAGGTATTCATCGTAGGCCATCCCCTCATTTTTAGATTTTTGAAATTGTATTCTCTAATTCACCAATGCCATCAATCCCAATCCTAACTCGATCTCCTTCTCCTAAAGTGAAGTCATCAGGGACGATGCCCGTACCGGTCATGAGAAAGCAGCCAATTGGGAATGTATTTCCCCTAAATAACCAACTTGCTAATTCCAGCGGCTTGCGCTTCAATTGAGAAAGGTCAGTCTCTCCCGTGAAAGCCAATTGACCATCACGGAAAATTTCAAGCTTTATTTTCGTTACATCAGCCAGTATTTCATCCTGCACCAAAATGCAAGGTCCAATAGCAGCACAACCTTGGTAAACTTTGGCCTGTGGTAAATAGAGGGGATTTTCTCCTTCGATACTCCTACTACTCATGTCATTCCCGACGGTAAATCCCTGAATTCTACCAGCCGGAGAAATCAAAAGAGTCAATTCTGGCTCAGGCACATCCCAAGTTGAATCCTTTCTGATATTCAGTTTGCCGCCAGGTACCGAGACTCTACTGGCCGTAGCTTTGAAAAACAACTCAGGTCGATCCGCAGCATACACTTTATCGTAAAAATCTGCTCCACCTGAATCTTGACTTTCTTCCATTCTAGCGGTTCGGCTTCGATAGTAAGTAACTCCTGCGGCCCAAATTTCCTGATCGCCCATGGGAGACAATAATCCAATTTCCATTAATTTTTCAACCTCTTCTTGCTCTAGGCTCCTCCACTCTTTTGACTCAAAATTTAGGTATTCTTTTAGATTTTCCCTTCCTAATAATTCGTTCCACTGGAGGCTGGGGCCCAAATAATAGTGTTCGTTCTTTTGAAGAAGAGTTCCTGAAGGTAGCTTATAGATTTTCATAGGTTGATGGGTTTTTGAAAATGGAATTTAAGGAAAAGATTCGGGAAGGCTATCCCATCGAGAGTAGGAATATCCATTCATCGCATTGCAAAAATGTATTTCCCTATTACCTTTGTAATAAGATCATAAGGGGTGCCTAAAAATTTCGGGCTGAGATCATACCCATAAGACCTGATCCGGGTAATGCCGGCGAAGGGAAATGAGCAGCATAACGTAGTACCAAATCGAATTCGCGAAAAGGCGCAGTTGCGCTTTCTATTTTGTACCAGTTGTGCAGACGGGTAAACAATCACGGAAGACTTCCCCTAAGTTTTCTCATGTTTAACCTCAATGGACCCGCAAGGGAAAAACACATGAAATCGAGCATTACTAAATAGTCAAACACTTGGATGATTATTAACCCTGCGAGATTCCATATGACCATTCAAAAACTTTTATAACAGATGAAAAAAATAACGCTAAACTTGGCTTTTTGCCTGTTTGCAATTTCCGCTTGGGCACAAGAAAGTCTCAATGGAAAAATCTTGGACGCTGATTCCGGTGAACCATTAATTGGTGCTTCAGTGTGGACAGAAAAACAAGGTCGAGGTGCTGTATCCGATGAAAACGGCGCTTTTACTATTACTAAATTAAATGCTGGTGAAATTATCCTTCGTGTTTCTTATGTGGGATTTGAAAGTCTAGTACAGCCAGTTACTCTTCCTAGGTCTGAGGAACTTACAATCAGACTGAAACCAACCGAACTCTTGACAGAAGAATTTATCGTTTCTGCAACAAGGGCTTCGGCAACTACTCCCACTACTTTCCAGACGATTGAAAAAGAAGAGCTAGCCAAACGAAATTTAGGTCAGGATCTTCCGATTTTATTGAATTTCACTCCTTCTGTGGTTACGAATTCAGATGCAGGGGCCGGAATCGGCTACACCAGCATGAGCATTCGGGGCTCAGATCAAAGCCGGATCAACGTGACTGTCAATGGAATTCCGATGAATGATGCGGAGTCTCATGGCGTTTTCTATGTCAACATGCCTGATTTTGCTTCTTCAGTGGATAATATTCAGATCCAGCGTGGAGTCGGAACTTCCACCAATGGATCTGCTGCTTTTGGAGCCAGTCTAAATATTCAAACTGATACGCGACAAGATGATCCTTATGCTGAAATTTCAAATTCCGTGGGTTCATTTAATTCTTGGAAACATACTGTAAAGGCAGGAACTGGGTTGCTCAATAACCATTTCGCTGTAGATGCCAGACTTTCAAAAATCACATCCGATGGTTTTGTGGACAGGGCATTTTCAGATTTGAAATCCTTCTTTGTCTCTGCAGGATACTATTCTGAAAATCATGTAGTAAAACTGAATGTGTTTTCAGGACAAGAGCAAACCTACCAAGCTTGGTACGGACTTCCAGAATCTAAGCTGGAGGATGATCGGACATTCAACTATTATACCTACGACAATGAAACTGATAATTACCAACAAGATCATTATCAGTTGATCTATACAGGAAAAATCGGCACAAACTGGAAAACAAATGCTGCTCTCCATTATACCTATGGTCGGGGATATTATGAACAATTTCGGGAAGATGATGATTTTGCCAGCTACGGTCTTCCTAATGTAGAAATCGGGCAAGAGATCATTTCCAGTACAGATATCATACGCAGAAGATGGCTGGACAATGACTTCTTTGGCGGAATTGCATCTGTCAATTATATCTCAGATGACGGAAGATGGGATGTGAATTTAGGTGGTGGAGCCAATAGATACGATGGTGATCATTTTGGAGAGATCATCTGGGCAAGAATTGCCGGAGCTACCAATATTCGAGATCGTTACTATGATAATAATGCCGTGAAAGATGATCGGAATATTTATTTAAAAGCTACTCATGAAATTAGACCAGGGTTGAATCTCTTTGGTGATCTGCAAGTTCGAGGCATTGATTACACCTTCTTTGGAGTGAATGATGATCTAAGAATTGTGGATGGACAACAAACCTATACCTTTTTCAATCCAAAATTCGGGTTGAGCTATGAGAGAAACAATGGCCAAATATGGTATGCAAGCTATGCGGTTGCTAATCGAGAGCCGAAAAGGTCTGATTTTACAGACAATCCAATTACCGAAATCCCAAGGCCGGAAAGACTGAATGACATCGAAGCCGGAGTGAGGGCCCAAACTGGAAAATTCAGCTACAATGCCAATTTCTACTTCATGGATTACAAAGATCAACTGATCTTAACCGGTCAGATCAATGATGTAGGAGCTTATATCCGGGAGAATGTGGCAAATTCCTATCGGGCAGGAATCGAACTTTCTGGAAATTATCAGATTTCGAAAGCACTGACATTAGGTGGAAACCTGACAGTAAGCCAAAACAAAATCAAGGAGTTTACTGAATACGTGGATGATTACAGCACAGAGCAATTTCAGCAGGAAGCTTTTACCTACGAGGATACCGATATTGCTTTTTCGCCAAACACCATTGCTTCGGCCATTATAGAATTCAGGCCAATTGATAACCTATCCCTCAATTGGATGTCAAAGTACGTAGGAAAGCAATACTTGGATAATTCGGCAAATGACAGCAGGTCTCTGGATCCCTTCTTTACCAATGACTTTCGAGTGAGCTATCAGATACAGCCGAGGTTTTTCAAAAGTCTGGAGCTGAACCTATTGGTCAATAATATCTTCAATGAACTATATGAGCCGAATGGTTATACCTTCAGTTATTTCGTACCAGGCGATACTGGTCGAGAATTGATTACTGAAAACTATTATTACCCAATGGCCGGTACCAATTTAATGTTGGGGTTGACAATGAAGTTTTAGCGGAAATCAAACGAGCAGAAAGTCATGCAACTCGAGAAAAAACACTTTGAAATTCTTCCAATAGCCCAGCAAAACTGGCAAAATCGCCCTGAATGGTTCTTCAACCGGGCTCATACAGATACCTATGAGCTTTGGTACGAGGGACGTTACAAAAGAGCAGAAGTCTGGCAAAAGAAAGTCATGGAGCAGCTGGTCTCCAAAGACACCCGGATCAAAACGCTTCTGGAATTTGGATGCGGTACGACACGGTTCACACGCTGGTGGAAGAAAATAGGAATTAAAGCTACCGGAGGGGATATTTCCCCTT
>CBFHWO010000001.1:217303-222713 GCA_965659625.1 uncultured Algoriphagus sp.
ATGGCGGATTCGCACCACATGCCCTTCAAGGATCACACATTCGATTCCCTTGCATTCATCACGACTTTTGAATACTACAAAGATCCTGTAAAAGTGATCCGAGAATCAGCCCGGGTTGCCAAGTATGGAATTGCAATGGGAATGATGAACCGGAATTCCCCAAAAGTACTCAGACGTAGAGTCCAGCAAGTTTTTGGTAAAAACCCATTCTACGTTACTGCTACTTTTTATACCCCAGCGATGCTCATCAAAATCATTGAAGAAGCGCTACAGGGTAGAGAATACACGATAGAATGGTCTTGTACAGGACTACCCAAATGGTTTCCCGTGCAGCAATGGAGTGTTCCATATGGAGATTTCTTTGGATTGTATGTCAAATTTACAGACGTAGACTGATGGCGGATCTAGGGAAAATCAATCACGAAGGCTATCAAAAATTACTCTTAGGGCGATTAGGTGCTGTGCGCAAAGAAGTGAAGCAAGGACCCGCTTTTGGCGTGGATGTCTCCATCACTTCTCTGCCAGGTGGAATAGCCATGGCAGCAACCAGTGACCCCTTATCATTGATTCCTTCCTTAGGTTTGCAAGAATCTGCTTGGCTTAGCGTGCATTTGATGGCAAACGACATGGCTACAACTGGCTTTGGCCCACAATATGGTCAGTTTGTACTGAATCTTCCTGATACGATGAGTGATGAAGAGTTTAGTACCTATTGGGGATTCATTGATTGCTATTGTAAAGAAATAGGAATAGCAATTACAGGCGGGCACACAGGTTTTGTTCAGGGCCAAAATTCAACTTTCGCCGGAGGCGGGACGCTGATCACTATTGCTCCTGAATCAGAAATAATCTGTGCAACTGGAGCCCAGGAAGGAGATGTGATTTTGGTTACCAAATCCTGTGCACTTACTGCCACGGCTATTTTGGGGATGAGCTTTCCTGAGTCCGTTAAAAACAGGTGTGGACATGAGATCTTCCAATCTGCCTGTGCGCAATTTTATCAAACATCATCACTCTCTGATGCGCTGATTGCCGCTGGGGAAACAGAGAAATATCCTGAAATCACAGCCATGCACGATGTAACGGAAGGCGGAGTACTGGGCGCAATCTATGAAATGATGGTTGCTTCCGGGAAAGGTGCTTTGATTGAAAATGAGCTGATGCCAGTGGGAGAAACTGCCTCGGCGATCTCAAAGCTGTTTGATCTAGATCCACGCTTTTGTGTAGGCGCAGGAGCAATGGTAATTTCCTGTAATGCTGAAAAATCCGAAAGCCTTATTTCCAGACTGGGACAATCAAAAATTGCATGTACGGCTGTAGGAAAAGTGAAATCTCAGGATTTTGGGATTATGTTGAAGGAACATGATACAGCGGCTCCCCTTTTTTATCTGGAAACTGATCCGTACTGGACTGCCTATTTTAAAGCTTTAAAATCAGGCTGGAAATGAAAAAAGTATCAAAAATACCTGGAGGAGTTTATTTGGTGATTGATCCTAGCAAGGAAGAAAACCAACTGTTGGAAGCTTTAGCCAGCGCATTAAAAGCAAAACCTTGTGCCGTTCAGATTTGGGATAATTTCTCATCGCCAGCTGCAGTGTCAGGACTCATCATCAAAATAAAAGCACTTTGTAAAGACAGCAACACCCCGCTTCTAATCAATAATCATCCTGAATGGGTGGAGCTTTTTGATCTCAATGGAGTGCATTTTGATGAGTTTTCCCAACTTTCTGTCGATTGCCTGAGGGCTTTCCACTATCAGGGAAAACTAGTGGGAATTACGATCAACAATGATTTAGATGCCATTCGAAAGTCAATTGAAATGGGAGTGGATTATCTTTCCTTTTGCTCCATTTTTCCCTCCAGCACTAGCAACAGCTGCGAGTTGGTAAATTTTGAAACCATTCGGAAAACCCGGAAGCTCACAGAAATACCCATTTTTCTGGCCGGAGGAATAAATCCGGGTAACATCAACAAACTCCAATCCTTAAACTTTGACGGCATAGCTGCTGTTTCCGGCGTGATGAGCGCAGAAGACCCTAATGCGGCAATTTTAAATTATCAACAGGCACTTTCCAAACTGAAATCATGAAACTAGAGACCATAGACAAGCTTTGCTGTCCATTTGATAAGCAAGATCTAGAATTGAAAACCATCCTTACCGATGATCAAGAAAACATCATGGAAGGCTGGCTGACCTGCAAAACCTGTGCGAGACTTTATCCTATTATTAAAGGTATTCCGATCATGAATCCAGATGAATTCCGAGAAGCTCATTTGGAACAACCCGTATTGGATCGCTGGCAAAAGCAACTCGAAGGGAAAGAGGTTAAAGATTTTAGACTTTTGGATAAAGTCTCACAGAAGTCTTAAAGCATTCTTTATTTCCTCTAAAGCCGAAATCGCATCCTTTTCTCGACTAAAATCAAGCGCTAGGAACTTGGTGCCATCTGCTAACAAGACTATTTTATAATTAGTGACCTGCCCATTCATTGTAGGAGTAATGCCATTTGGGATAAAAGATGTTCGAAAAGTGTGCTGTATCAATTCTACCTGGTCTATTTCTGGGAGCGCTTCCCATTCTCCAGATTCAAACCAGAGTATCCTCTGATATTCCTTGAATTTTCTGCTTTGAAAATCAAAAAGGGTTCCTGAATTAAGAGAGCTTAAAATTATTCCAATCAATAATGCTCCGCCACCAACTAAGGCAATTTTCAGATGTTCTGTATCCAAATCAGCAAAAAGGGGTACAAGGATAACGATCAACCCAGAAGCAAGAATTATCTGGCCTAGTGTTCTAGGGCCCTTAGTCCCATCATTTTTGCTTCTATATTTAAAATACTGCACCTGGTTGGAAAATTTATCTCCTTAAATAAAGCAAACAATCTCTCAATAGCACGCTAATTCTATCCAAAGTTGAATTCTCTATCCACAAGTGTTCGATCCACCCAGCTTCCACTAAATGCAATATCCCAATCAAAGCGATCTATTTTAACAGCTGCACTGAATCGCTCCTTGCTGATTTTTTCCGCTGCAAACGAAACAGGGTTAGAAATACCTTTTAAAGTCAGTAAGCCTGAAATCTGAAATTTTCCATTTTGAGTCAGCTGAATTTTTGTGATTTGAAAATGCGAAAGAGGATACTTATCCACATCAAAAAAGTCTGGACTTTTGAGGTGATTCGTGAGATTTCTTATCGGAATAGGGTCAGTTTTGGGAATATCCGTAACAGTAATCGTTTCCATATCCACGCTTACTTTTCCACCACTTAATGTATTATCCTGAAAGAAGAGAAACCCATTTTCAACTTCAATTTCGCCTTCATGTTTGCCCAATCCCATCATTTTTGTGCCTTTCCAAAAAATTTTGGACCTGCCAATATCAAGTTCCAGAGTATCGCTAGCTCCCGTTGATTTTGACTCATTTAGTTCCACAAAATCTGAACGACTGCTTTCGAAACTTTGAGTTAGCGTGAAAATCGAACAGACAAGAATCAAGATCAAATATAAAATCGCCTTAGTCATAATCCGGAATATTCTTGCCCAAAATCAGATCTCTATGAATAGTCAGTATTCCATTTTCTTGAGTTGGTTTCACAATCCCCGAACCTCCTCGATTTGGCAAATTCTTTTGCTTTTCTTCTCGTAATAGCGGGTCATCCAGGAATACATATTCGTCCATGTAATACGCTGTTTTGCCAGGCTCTTTCACTGTCAGGTGAATATGCTCGGGTTCATCGCGACTAGGGTAAGCCGCTGGTCGAAAAGTGTAAAATATATAATTTCCTTCACTGTCTGTTTTAACCCATCCTCGGATAAAACCATGGCGTTTGGCCCAACCTACTTCGTCTCCTTTAGTTTGGTAAATGCCTTCCCGATTCGTGTGATAAATGTAGATAAGCACTTCCGATGCTGGGGATTTTCCATCTTTTTGAAATACCCGGCCAGTAATTTTAAGCTTGGGTTCGCTTTCCAAAAAAAGCGGTAAGGTGTCAACTGCCAATAAATTCTTGTCTTCAAATTCAAAGATAGCTTCACAGCCCTCACAAACACCGCCAACCACTTTATCAGATGAAGTAGTTTGGCCATTGCAGGATATAGAGCCTAACAGAAGCAGAAATAAGAAGGATTTGCCCATGATTTTCATTTTTCCCAAAAGGTTGTAAAAAGTTTTATTTGGAAAAAATCAACTGTGGTAAGCTGTGGGAAAAGTACCTCAAGACGATTGCGATGCAGAGAATCTTGCCCTGAAGTTATCCACATAATTTCTACTCAATCGTAGTTCATGCTGATTGGAAAGCTGGATATCGTAATCCCCGTTTAACCTGGATTTGTAGGAAGTCACTTTATTGAGGTTTACGATAGTGGACTTATGGATTCTTACAAATTTATCAGGATCCAACTGCATCAAAATCGATTTGAGCGTTGCAGTATGTAGCTGCTTTTTGTCCAAAGTATGAATAGCGATGTAAGGGGATTCCGCTGTAATAAAGAAAATATCAGAAGTCTTGATCACAGTTTTTGTCCTTGCGGAGCCGGTAATTATCTGGTCAGTGTATTTGCGTGCTTCCATCAGATTGGCTTTCTTTTTTCGAATAAGGACCAAAGCTATCACGGAATAGATCAGTAAGTATTTGTATAAATCCTCTGATAAGGTGTATTTCAAATTCCTAAAAAAAGTAAAGGTGTACTCATAGAAAAGCTCAGAAACCAAATGCACCAAACCTGAAAAAAGAAGGATATGGAAAATGGATGCCAGAAATACAAAAAGGAGCCTCTTTACTAATAAAACTCGTATCCCGACAAAGGAAGAAATCTTCTTAAAAGCCAGATTCAAAATAAGTGAAACGGGCAAAATCAGAATCCAAAACGTATTGAAAAGGAAGGATTCCGAAGCGTAAAAGGAATAATCGTTGTATCGGGAATGCAAGTAATCCTGAAAAATCGTCACCAAAAGCACCAAAACCAAGACAACGAGGTATTTCAACGTTCCTTTGATTCTTGGTTTTTCTGGTATCATGGGAAAATAGTTGGGTTCAGTATAATATAACCCTTCTCTTCCAAGAATTTTCGATTTCCTTTACATAAAGATCGATGTATGTAAAGAAGCTTTACATATTGGTAGAAGTGGTCTTAAAAATTTACAGAAATTTAAATCTTTGAGACCTCTGTGTCTCCCGTAGTTAAATAGGGAAATACATCAATCTGGAAATACACTCTTATCCATTCCCGGTACGATCCTTAGCGCGTTTTTATAATAGAGCTTTTTCAACACTTCGTCGGAAAGTCCCAAGCCATACATTGCCCAGAATGCATGGTACTTTTTATAGTAAGGGAAATATTCATCTTCTGTTTCCAACACTCTGAAATAAGTATAGTACTCCTCTTTATTGTAAGCATCCTTCCCAAAAAGC
>CBFHWO010000001.1:222800-225022 GCA_965659625.1 uncultured Algoriphagus sp.
ACATTTGGATATTTCTCCAAATGAGCACTTGCTGCATCGAGATCATTTGCCATCCAGCCCATATGAGCATTGATAAAAGTTGTTTTAGGATGCTTCGCAAATACATCATGTTGCTCTGCCATAATCTGTTCAAATGGAGCAGGATTGTCCGCTCCTCGTTGACGGTTTGGATGAGTTTTTAATTCCAACCAACGTTCATTGGTTGAATCCATTTCCTGCCAAAACTGTGCAGGATCTGCTGAATGAATAATAACGGGAATGCCTAATTCTCCTGCTTTTGCCCAAATAGGGTCCAAATCAGGATGATTGACTGGAACACGCTTTCCTTCATTATCATTCACGTTCAAGCCCAAACTTTTATAGATTTTCAATCCACTAGCACCGGCAGCTACATCCTCTTCCAATTCATTTAATGCTACTCTTATCCAGTTTTCATCACCAAAACCGGCAAAATTCAAATTGGTAAAAACCATAAATCTACCTGGTGCATGAGTATTGAATTCCTTCAGCATACCCTTAATATACTCTTGCTGAGCATTACTATCTCCTCCTCGAAAACCTCTCCCGCTTAGATTCACTAATACTCCCATGTTCAATTCATCCATTTCGCCAATCAACTGATCGATTTTTTCCTCATTGATTCCTCCTTGATGGCTATGAATATCTACAAATGGAAATTTGGCTCTTTGAACAGGATGCTCAGGAACCTTTAGGGTGGATGGAGGATTATACTCTTCAAAACTCATTTCCTGAGCGTATGAAACTGAGGAAAATCCTATTAAAATAAAGAATGCGATGAGTTTCAAATCAAGACGTAAAGATTTTTTCATAAGTGCTTTAGGGTGTAAAATTGAATTATAGGCTGATTCAAAAAGATTGCGAAATAATAACTTGTAAAACGGAGTTATTCAAAATTTGGTTGGAACTTTCTTGAAAAAGTGCCAAATAAAAAAGTCCCAAGCAACTCTGACATGGGACTTTTGATTCATTTAATAGTTGATTTTACCTTCCTGTTCCACCTATTATGGTTTGTCCAAAGAAGATCGCATTAAGATAGAGTTTGTTCGTTCCGAACCAAAAAGCCCGAAAATTCATGTTATCTGCAAATCCGACTATTCTTCCTCTACCCACCGAAGAAATTCTGATTACTCCTCCATTTTTCAAACCCTCCAGATTTGATGGATGCAAATACCCGGAAGCCAAAGGAGATTCCGTATAGACCAATGGATTGGAATAAGGATTTTCGGAGGGCTCCATAAATAAGTTATCATTTCTGAAGGTGTGAATATCTGAATTGGTATAGCCATATCCGATCGGATGGGTCAAGTCAAGTTTAGCATTAAATATTGCTCCACCCGTCACCTTGGCCCCGGTCTCATTCTCATAATCAGCATAATTTTTTTGAAGTCCTTTTTCAGGTTCTGATCCACTTTTGAAAGTAAAAGACCCAACTTCATTTTGAGCTAGAAATCTTAAAGCTCCACCTTTTGCTATCAAAGTTCCTCCTTCAGAAACCCACTCTTTTAGAATTGCAGCTCCGGATTTCCCAAGTCCATTATAGCGTCCATCAGGCATCAGGACTACATTATATCGATCCAAAGTCGTACCGCCGATCGCGTCCATAGGAAGCAAAGTGATTGCCATTTCCATACGCTGATCCAATAAGTGCCAGATCTCGCCAGCTTCATAACTATCTACTCCACCATCTACCAACAGCGCGATTTCAGGCTTGTCCAATGGATCTGTAAACGTAGATCCCATGTTGATTCCTGAAGTATATCCTGTAGTAATCGCATGAATATCTACATGGGAAGAAGCGGCAACTTCATTCAATTTCTGATACATGGCATTCTCATCCATTTTAGAATCTCCCTTGCCAATCAAAATTGTCCCTCGACCAAATTTCTTGCCATCTGGGGTTTCGAATTCTGCATGAGCTACACGAACCAAAAATCCTGCATTCATCAATTTATTTGCCGCTTTCGGAGCATAATAATCTGTCCACTCCATGGCATATTGGTAGGCTCCCGGAGCACCAATCACTTTTCCTGGAGCCATTTTCAAATTGGTCTTATCTACTTTTTCAACACTGGCCAAGTTCAAAATCCTGCTGTTCAGCGCTTGATAATCCAAATTGAAAGCCATTGGATAGGTCCAAGCCGAGATGTCATAAAATAAACTATCTGCAAAAGATGTTCTGGTTTCAAACATCGCTTTGATCA
>CBFHWO010000001.1:225057-511999 GCA_965659625.1 uncultured Algoriphagus sp.
GATTTATCCCTCTTGAATTCCTGACCATTTAAAGTCACATCTTCTTTGAGACTAAAAACTTCAATATTGTGTTGAATAATCAAATCAGCAAGATGAAAGCTTCTTGCATCGTCTTCTTGGCTTCCAAAGATGTATGCCTTATTCACATCTGCATCGCTTTCAGTTTTGATATCTGAATAAAAATCCTTCATCCATTGATTCAACTCCTGGCGCATTTCTTTAGCCGCCTGATAGGAGGATAGGTTTGCGGTAAATTGATTTCGAATAGTAAATGGAAAGCTGAGCATCCCATAGTCTGTTTTTTGCAAATGACCTCTTGAACTAGCCTGCTCAAATAAAATCCCTATTGATCCTTGCACATCTGGGTAAGTAGATCCTTTTCCGTAATAGAAATCATCATAATTCTCTTGATTGTAATATAAGGAACCGATCTGATCCAATGCTTTAGCATGGTATTCACCTATTTTTTTGGTGAGTTCAAAATTCTTGTCTGGAGTAAGCGGGTGCATTCTTGCTGGAACTCCTGGTTGAAAAAAGAAGGTGCTATTGCTTCCCATCTCATGAAAATCCAAATGAATGTTTGGGAGCCAATCTTGAAAAACACGGACTCTGTTTCTGGATTCTGGGTGCTGTACCGGAAGCCAGTCCCTGTTCAAATCAAACCAATAGTGATTTGTTCTACCTCTTGGCCAAGCTTCATTGTATTCCCTTCCATTTGGATCCCCGTTTAAGTTGTAAGATTTATGGGAATTTACCCAGGAAGCAAATCGGTTGAGTCCGTCAGGATTGATCGCAGGATCCAGAAGCAAAACAATATTTTCCAATTCAGGGCCGACTTCATTTGCGGCAGCAAAATGGTAGATCGCCAGCATAGAAGCATTGGCTCCACTCGGCTCATTGCCATGAACAGAATAACCCATGAACATCACAATCGGCATATTTGCGATATCCACAGAAGCTCCCGCATCCCGAAGTTTCATGCGATTGGCTTTGATTTGACCTATTTTTCCGTGATTGCCTGGGGAAGTAATCGTCAGTAAAACCTGTGGTCTTTTTTCGTAAGTTCTGCCCGTCTCCTCGATAGTTACTCTATCAGAAGCTTCAGCCACAGCTTTCATATACATGACCAATTGATCATGGCTTACATGCCAGTCTCCAACTTCATATCCCAAGACCTCTTTCGGGGTTGGAATACTAGGATCGTAGGTAAAACCCTTTGGCAAATAGTAGTTCAACTCTACCTGGCCAAAACTAAAAAGGGCAATAAGTGAAAACAGAAGGGAAAAAGTAGCCTTTTTCATGGGATTATAATTGATTTTAATTGATCACATGAAATCTTAGTTGATAATCAAACCTCAGTCTGACACTTGATTCAAACTCGATTTCAATGGGATAGATGGATTCAAACTTTCTCCTAAATTCTTATTTAGATTCCTTAAAAAAAACTATTTTGGTTTAATGGTTAAAATAATTGAAGAAGTACATGGATATAGAAGTAAATAATGACCTGATTATTATTGGTAGATTTCTTCTTTAACAGTCATCTTCCGAGATTTCACCTTATGATTTACTGATTGATCGATGTAATCTGATCTTACAACAAAACACATTTGGCTTTTGATCCTGCTTATTACGCAGGTGATAGGTCCAATCAGTAAATTTGTCCTGGGCTAAAGCTCAAAAAACTTAATCTCTTTACTATGTTTATTTTCAAATTACTGGGCTTGGCTATCTATGGTTTCACCATTTATGACGTTCTCATCAGTAAATTTCACAACTCCAATGACCGATTAATCTGGCTTTTGATTGTGATCATAGTTCCATTTTTAGGAACCATACTTTGGTTTTTAATAGGGAGAGATAAAAGGATTTGACTATTTATTAAAGATCTCCTTTAGCGCAGGGATAAGTATGGGGAATTCAAACTCAAAACCTGCCTTTTGGATTTTTTGGGAGGAAACGCGATTGCCTCCAGTGACCATACCAGCCATTTCGCCTAGCATTAGATTTAGAACAAAAGAAGGTACCCCAATGCCTACAAATAGTTTTCCTTTTGCTCTGGCAGCCTCTTGTGTTAATCTATAATTGGTGGCTGGGTTTGGTGAGACTGCATTGAATATTCCCTGAAGGGTTGTTTTCTCTAAAGCAAAGACAAACATTCTAGCCAAATCTTCTATATGAATCCAACTCATCCATTGATCTCCTTTTCCCAATGGTGCGGCAACTGGCGGCTTAAGCATTTCTCCCAATGCTCCACCTTCTTTGTCTAATACAATGCCTATCCGAAGGATGACCGTGCGCAAATGAAGACTCTCTATTTTTTTCACTTCCGATTCCCATGCAACCACAACCTCTGATAAAAAATCACTTCCGGCAGGTGAAGGCTCTTCCATCAAAGACGAGCCCGTATCAAAGCCATAAAAACCAATTGCAGAGGCAGAAACAAAAGTATCCGGCTTTTTGTCTGCCTTTTCTATTGCTTGATAAAGCATCTGAGTGGATTTGGTTCTTGATTCCAAAATCAACTTCTTCCGCTCTTCAGTCCATCTTTTGTCCGCTACACTTGCTCCAGCTAAATGGATGATTGCATCCGCCCATTCCATTGCCTCTGGATCAATCCTTTCTTTTTCTATATCCCAAAGAAATGATTTTTGTGATTGAGTGCTTCTGCTTAGCCAAGCCACAGATTTCCCTTGCGCTTCCAATAAAGCAGTGATTCTTTGGCCAATCAGACCTGAACCTCCGGTGATAAGGACATTTTGCATAAGGTGCTTTTTTTGAAGTTAACCCGAAAATCGGGAATATGTTAATTTCAATTTTTGAGATTACTCATTTTCTGTTTATACTCTTTCATTTTCTATGCCTAATTTGGGCGAAACTTCTTTAAGAGGCATTGAACTTCACATCACTGGTAGCTTATTTATTTCGTTGGACTGGATTTGGTTTATTGATCGGATTGCTTGCCGGAACAGCCTCTGCATTTTTTCTGGTTGGATTGGATTGGGCTGGCCAGACTAGGGAAAGTAACCTATGGATTATCGCTCTTTTGCCATTGGGCGGGTTTTTAATCGGATGGACGTATTATAAGTATGCAGAATCCTCGGTTAAGGGAAACAACTTACTTTTAGAAGAACTTTATAAAACCCATAAACCGATTCCTCTAAGAATGGCTCCATTGGTCTTATTTGGAACGATCGCAACCCACCTTTTTGGTGGATCAGCAGGCCGGGAAGGTACCGCAGTGCAAATGGGAGGCTCATTAGCCGATCAATTGACCAAGTGGTTTAAACTTACCAAAGAGGATAGAAGACTAGTTCTGATCGCTGGAGTTTCTGCAGGATTTGCCTCAGTTTTCGGTACTCCACTCGCTGGAGCTATTTTCGCTTTGGAATGGATGCTCAATAAAAAATTCAGGTGGAGATCAATTTTTCCGGCGTTTTGGACCGGCATTGTAGCGAACTATGTATGTTCAAATTTATGGGGAGTTGGCCATACTCATTATAGCATTCCTGAGGTACCAGATTTCACATTTGTAAACTTCCTTTGGATCATACCTGCAGGAATTGCCTTTGGATTTTCAGGAAGATTATTTGCCCAAACCACGCACTTTTTTTCTCGTCAATTTTCCGAATTGATTTCTTATCCACCACTGCGTCCGGTCATTGGTGGACTCTTGATCGCAATAATTGTATGGATTTCGGACACTACAGTCTACATAGGGTTGGGCATTCCGAGGATTGTAGAAGCTTTTGAAACACCCTTGCCTTGGTATGATTGGTTGGTAAAAACCGGTATGACGGGATTTACACTTGGCGCTGGTTTTAAAGGTGGAGAAGTCACTCCTTTATTCTTTACAGGAGCAACTCTTGGAAACGCACTTTCAACTTGGATCCCATTACCTTTGGCTTTATTGGCAGGCATGGGCTTTGTCGGAGTGTTTTCTGGAGCTACCAACACTCCTTTGGCTTGTACAGTAATGGGAATGGAATTATTTGGAATAGAATCAGGATTTTTCTTGGGCGTTGCATGTCTGGTTGCCTATCTTTTCAGTGGCAAATCAAGCATTTACTCCGCCCAAAATTTAGAAGGGAAGATTCTTATTTATCCCAAAAAGAATTGTTTTTCCCTGAAACGATGGTTAAAAAATTAAACTTTTGGAAAGCTGCTACCTCTTTAAGGCGCTTATTCTTCTATGAAATTGAATCTTAAATTTTTTTCAAACCCGGATCGTAATTTATACTTTTTGCGAAAGCTAAAAGCTATTGTTGAAAGCGTAGTTCGGTACAGCAGTTTCATTACGTTTGGGCTATTGCTTTATCAACTGGGATATGACCCCTCTCCATTGGCTTATGCTATCTCATCTTTTGTATTTACACTTTGCTTAATTTTAATTGGGGTTGGATACATTCTAAAAATCCTTCTTAATGAACCCTCGGTCTTAGTGGGGAGAGTAATCATGGAAATCCTCCTTTCCTTATTCCTAATTGGATTTTCTCTACTCAGATGGAATGTCTTTGGAATGGAATTTTCAGCAGGAATCCTGGATTATTCAAGACAATTTTTTCTCGTCAACATTTTAGTTGTCGTTTTATTCTTTATTGAAATAAGCAAGTTTAGCCTCGCGATTAACCGGCTAAAAGCCAGCCCAACTCTTGTCTTTATCATGAGTTTCATGGTTTTGATTTTGATAGGGGCTATTCTTTTGAGCCTTCCACATGCCACAACCCACGGTATTCGATTTATCGATGCTCTATTCACCTCCACATCAGCGGTATGCGTCACTGGACTTATAGTTCTCGATACGGCTAACGATTTTACTTTTTTTGGCCAAACGATCATCATGATCTTATTCCAAATCGGAGGTCTGGGAATGATGACATTTACAAGCTTCTTTGGTTTCTTTTTCAAAGGAAATTACTCGATCGAAAATCAACTTTTTATTCGCGATTACATCAATGAAAACAATGTGGGCGAGATTTATTCCACACTTCTTAAAATCATTTTCTTTACGGTATTAACTGAAGTTTTAGCTGGATTATTGATTTTTTATTTTACAGATGACTCCCTTTTCGCAACAAAAGGTGATCAAATTTTCTTTGCTGTTTTTCATGCAATTTCAGCCTTTTGCAATGCAGGTTTTTCTACACTGAGTAATGGATTATATGAATCAGGTTTTAGGACAGCTTATCATATGCATTTGGTTCTTGCGCTTGCCATTATTCTTGGTGGAATAGGTTTCCCGGTATTTATCAACTATTACAATTATTTAAAACATGTGATAGTCGGAGGAACAAAAAGCCTTTTTAAAATAGAATCTTATCGGCATATCCCAAGAGTGAGCAATATCAGCACAAGACTTTCGCTCTATACAACTGGAATATTATTGGTGGTAGGGATTATCACATTTGGGGTTTTTGAAAGTGACAGCACTTTAGAAGGCCTTAGCCCTTATGGGAAAATAGTAACCACCATCTTTGGAGCGGTAACTCCAAGAACAGCCGGTTTCAACACGGTGGATATGACCATGCTAACTGTCCCAACCATTTTGATTTATTTAATATTAATGTGGATTGGTGCTTCTCCGGGTTCCACAGGCGGAGGTTTGAAAACCAGTACTTTTGCAGTTGCTATTTTAAATACACTCAGTATTGCTACGGGAAAAAAGCGAGTTGAAATATTCATGAGACAAATAGCAGATGAAACCATTCGAAAAGCATTCGCAGTTATTGCTTTATCCTTTCTGGTGATTGGCTTGGGAATCTTCTTTGTCATGTTATTTGATCCTCACCTTTCTCTCATAGATGTAGCATTTGAAGTATTTAGCGCATTTTCTACCGTAGGATTGAGTTTGGGAATCACCTCACAATTTGGAACTGCCAGCAAAATTGTCATAATGATTTGTATGTTTTTGGGTAGGGTAGGTACTCTCACGATTTTAATTGCAATCGTTAGAAAAGCTGGCCAGCACCGATACAAGTATCCAGAGGAAAATGTCTTTATTACTTAAATTGACCAAGCTTTGAAATCGAGCATGACAATGAATCTACAAGACTGGAATGATTTTCAAACCTGCGAGATTCTAAATGGACTTAGAAAAACTAGAGAAATTATATGAAATACATCATTGTTGGTATGGGAAATTTTGGAGGTTATCTCGCCATAAGGTTGACCAACCTGGGCCATGAAGTGATTGGTGTGGATAACAGTGAAAACCGCATAGATTTATTCAAAGATAAAATCACCCATGCCGTGACCATGAATGCCACAGACACTCAGGCGGTAAAAAACCTTCCTTTAAAAGATTGCGATGTTGTAATCATCGCAATAGGAGAGGACGTTGGAGCTTCTATCATGTCCACCGCCATATTCAAACAGCTCAATGTCAAAAGAATCATCGCTAGAGCGATCAATGATTTGCATGAAACGGTGATTAGAAGTATTGGTGTGGATGAAATTATTCATCCCGAAGAAGAAACTGCTGATAGACTTTCGAACAGGTTACAGATGAAAGGAGTAATGGACTCTTTGGAAATATCTGATGAATACAACATTATTGAAGTAAAACTCCCAAAACGATATGCAGGTTTAAAAGTCTCAGATGCGGATATACGAAAAGAGTTTTTCCTCAATATTTTAACGGTTATTAAGCTCGAAGACAAAACCAATTTACTTGGAATCAAAACGTTGGAAAAAAGAGTGGTGGGAGTGATTACACCAGATTACACACTGGTAGAAAATGATATTCTATTACTTTTTGGAAAAATAAAAAACATCCAAAAGTTCTTGAATTTGGAGGATTAGCGAAGCTTAATTCCACAATTTCCACAAAAATTATCCATTAGCTTTAAATCATCTTTACCGCAATTGCCACAAATTCTCATTTTATTCGCGTCTGCTTTTCTTCGCTGGGAAGCCATTTCTGTACTTACAATACCAGTCGGTACAGCTATAATCGCATAACCCATTAACATGATAATGGAAGAAACGAATTGACCCAAGGGCGTAGCAGGAGTAATATCCCCAAAGCCTACCGTCGTCAAGGTTACAATTGCCCAATACATCCCAACAGGAATGCTAGTGAATCCATGCTCTGGACCTTCGATGATAAACATCAGAGTTCCCATGATCAGTACAATCGTCACGACAAAGCCTATAAAAATCATGATTTTATGAGAGCTGGCGCGTAAAGATCTTTGCAGATATTCTGCTTCAGAAACATACCTTCCCAGTTTCAAAATTCGGATCACCCTTAATAATCTCAAGCCTCTGACCACTGCCAATAATTGGGAATTGACTACAAAAAAGCTGACGTACGATGGTAATATGGCCAATAAATCAACGACTCCATAAAAACTGAAAATATAGCCCTTCGAACTCCGAGAAAGCCAAACCCTTAAAATATATTCTATGGTAAATAAGGCAGTAAAGATCCATTCCAACCATGAAAATAAGTCTCCATAAGCAGTTCTCAGACTAGCGACGGAGTCAAGAATAGAAATCAGGATACTTCCAAAAATCAATAAGAGTAAAACAATATCGAAGGTTTTTGATGCCCAATCATCAGACTCAAATACGATATGTGCCAGCCTCTTTTTCGTAATTTGCATAAATGAATTTAGGAAAAAATTTCAGGCTTCGCCATTCAATCCAAATAGTAGATTCGCTTTACCCTGGTGCTGATATTAGTTAATAGCTCGTAAGGAATTGTCCCGATTCGTTCTGCAAGTTCCTTTAAAGAAATCTGCTCTCCATAGATAATCGCCTCATCACCTGCCTTCACATCAAATCCCGTCACGTCTACCATACACATATCCATACAAACATTTCCCACGATTGGAGCCTTTTTGCCATGAATCAACACATATCCTTTTCCATTGGAAAAGCGCCTGTCGTAACCATCTGCATATCCGATAGAAAGTGTGGCTATTTTTCCTCCTTGGGGTAAAGTCCCTTTCCTTGAATACCCCACTGTTTCTCCCAAAGCCAAGGTTTTAACTTGTGAAATAGTTGTTTTTAACGTACTGATGGCTCGAAGAGCACCTTGATACTTTCCAGTAACTTCTAAGCCATAAAGCCCAATTCCTAACCGAACCATATCAAACTGAAATTCTGGAAAGGCCGCGATTCCTGCGGAATTTAGAATATGAAATATCGTGTTTGACGGCAATATTTCTTTAAGTCTAGATTTCATCCTCTTGAAAGTTTCTATCTGTTCAATAGAAAACTCTCTGTGGATTTCTTCATCTGCTCCGACTAGGTGGGTATAAACTGAGGCTATTTCAATATTTTCACCTTGGGCAATAAGCTCCAATAATTCCTCCAACTGGTTCTCCTCAAACCCTAATCGATGCATTCCGGTATCTAAATCCAAATGGATGGATAAGCCTTTCTCATTTACTTGGCAATAACTGATTACCGACTTGAAAAACTCCGGGCTGAAAACCACTGGTTGCAAATCAAACTCACTACATAGTTCTATAGATTCTTCCAAAGGATTCAAAACCATGATTGGAAGAGATATCCCGTGTTTCCGAAGCGTCACTCCTTCATCCGTAAATGCCACTGCCAAATAGTCGGCACCCATCGTCTGTAAATGATTGGCTATTTCTACTGCACCGCCCCCATAAGCAAAAGCCTTTACCATTACCATCACTTTGGTTTCTGGTTTGATGAGTTTCTTGTAGAAATTGAAATTGTGGGTAAGCGCATTGAGATTGATTTCCAGAGTCGTTCCATGAATCCGCTGCTGCAACTTATTGACGACTCTCTCAAAACCAAATGGCCTTGCTCCAGTGATCAAAATCAGATCATTTGAAAATTCTTCTGGATGAAGGGATTCTAACAGTTTCTCCGAACTGGAGAAATTTTCGAATTTTCCTTGAAAATCCTTTTTAAGTAAGGAAATCTCATTACCCACTCCGATGATCTTGTCCAGATTATAGCTGCCAATCAAATCTGAAACCGCACTGTATATTTTTTCCGGAGACCCTTGTTGCAAAAGATCTGATAGAATAAGGATTTTCCTTTTCTTGGGTCTTTGCTGCTGCATAAAATCCAAAGCTACTTTTAGGCCAGCCAGATCATTATTGTACGTATCATCGATCAATAGTGAATCATTTACACCTGGCTTGAGGGTAAGCCTCATATCTATTGACTTCAGATGATTCAATCCTTCCTGCACAGACTCTGACGATTGCCCAAGAGTTAATGCAGCTACAATGACATGCGTGATATTTTCCAGAGAAGCAGGGTCGCGGAATGGAATTTGAAAAGTATAGGTGTTTAAATCTGATTTCAATAGGAACATTTTCGCCCCTTTATCATGGAGTTTAACCGATCTGGTAAAATCTGCGCCAGGCTCATCTGACCAGCCTATCAATTTTCCAATGGGGAAATTTTCCTCAATAATCTGAGACAAAAACAGTTGGTCCTTACAATGAATAAGAAAATCAGAGTTTTCGAAAAGGATCAGTTTTTCCAAAACTTTCTGCGCTATGCTTTCAAACCCTTCCTGATGAGCAGTCCCGATATTGGTAAAAATCCCAAGGTTTGGACGGATCATTTCTTCAAGAGTTTTCATTTCTCCCGATTTTGAAATCCCAGCTTCCAAAATGGCAACTTGATGATCTCTTTCTATTCCAAAAATCGATAGTGGCACCCCAACTTGAGAATTATAGCTCTTTGGGCTTTTGACCACCTGATACTTTTGACTCAAAACCTGACCCAGCCATTCCTTGACAATAGTTTTACCATTGCTCCCAGTAATTGAAATTACAGGCTTTAGAAATTTACTCCGTTGAAAACTAGCTAAATTCTGTAAGGCTTTGCGAGTATCCTTTACAAAGACAAATGAGGCTTGATTTAAAAGTAACTTTGGAACTTCATAATCAGAGGGGACCACAAAACATGTAACTCCTATGTCTAAAAGCATAGGAATAAAAATACTTCCATCTGCTTTTGCCCCTTTCAAAGCGACAAAAAGGCATTCATTGGAATGAATAATCTGTCGCGAATCAATCGCTATTTGAGTGATTAAATTGCCTCCATCCATTCCTAAAAGCTTCCCTTTAGTAATTTCAGCAATTTGCTTAATCGTCATTTTTTGAAGCATATCACTGCAATTTTTCCTTCTTTTTCTTAAAAAACACCTGCTTTATCCATCTCGGCAAGAATAATGCCCCGAGAATAAGATATGGGTAATAAGACAGAAGCCTCCACAAAATACTTGTGACAAAGGTGTATTTTGTAAGAAATTGAGTGAAAAACTGAGCAAAGAAGAACTCGGCCGTCCCGCTACTTCCTGGAGTTGGAGAAATCATCATTACGATCCACATGATCACCTGACGGGCAAAAACGATGATATGCTCAAAAATTTCCAAAGGCACGAAAGCGGAAATCAAAGCATTTAACATCAGATATCGAGATGTCCAAATAAAAATGGTGGCCAAAATAATAGGGATCCAATATTTGTAATTCTTGCCTGCAAGTTCTTTTGAAGCTTCGATGATCTGATTTCCATATCCATCCGCATCATGCTTCCATTTCCGAAGCCATTTAATGGAAAATAGTTTAATCAATAGCCATTTGAAAACTCTCGGTCTATAAAAAAGAGCTGCAGCCATCACTAAACTGTAGGAAGCGTAAAGCGCATAACTAATCCAAAAAATTGCTTGCAAGCTATTCTGGAGCTGGTTTTCTAATACTTTACTTTCTGGAAAGATATTTCCTTTTGCAAAAAAGAGAATGATCGGTGCCCCAATGACAAAAAAGAGATTATCCAAAATGGCCGTGACCATCACATAGGCGATCGCTCTTCCTAGTTTTATTCCTTCTTTATTTAAAATGAAAATAGCAACGGCAGTTCCTCCAACTACAGAAGGCGTCACAGCAGAAGCAAATTCCCAAAGGATAATTACATAGATCGCTCTACTCCAAGAAAGATGTCTATTCGTAACTTCCCTAATTCGATAAACATAACCTGCATCTCTGAAGAGAATTACCACGACAGCTAAAAAGATCCATATCAAAGACGCATCAAAAACGACATTTAACGTTTCCCCATTGATCGATGGGTCAAAATAAAACATGGCAAATACTATCCCAAGACCAATAATGACAGGGAACCAAACCTTGTTGGGGTTGAGAGTCTGAAAGATTTTTTTATTATCCAACTTCATACTTAGCCTGCAGGGATTGGCTCAGTCTTTTCTACCCAAAAGTTATTAAAACCCTCTCCAATAATGATTGTCACTTTTGAGAGTTGAAGTAAATCAAGGATGGCCAAAAAGGTGTAAATCACAAAAATTTTGTCTGGTTTAAAGGTGATAAATTCAGAAAATGATACTTGTTTTTTAAAACTTATTTTTTCTAGGACAAATTCTTTTTGCTGCTCAATCGTGTATGGATATTGGATAACAGTATGTGTTGTTTCGTCCTTTCTCGAAGCAAATTTGCTCATACTTCGTTGAAAAACCTTAAGCAATTTATATAAATCAACATGCTGCATTTCAGCATCTACGTCTTCACTTTTGCTTAATTCCTGAAGTTCGAAAATAATATTTCCTCTTTTTTCTTTGGAAAGCCTATTTTCTTCAAGGTTAGCCAAATCTAGTATTACAGACTTATACTTTTTGTATTCCAAAAGGTTTCTAATCAATTCCTCTCTTGGATCTATTTCCTCTCCCTGTTCATTAAGTTCAGGTCTAGGAAGCAACATTTTAGATTTAATCCGCATTAAAGTTGCTGTAAAGAGGATAAAATCACTCGCCACCTCAATTTCCATTTGCTCCAAATGATGCAAATAATCCAGGAAATCATTGGCTATTTTTGATATAGGAATATCGTAAATATCCAGTTCGTCCCGTTCAATAAAGAATAACATTAAATCGAACGGGCCCTCAAAAAGCGGTAATTTGATTTCGAAACTCAAGGGATATTTAAATTATTGGTTAATTTTGCCACCTTGTAGCCAAAGATATTCAATTAAGCTTAAATTAATTGGACTTAAGCGAAAGAAAGAAAAAAGGCTTAGAATGAATTCATAAAAGCTTTTAGAACAAAGTCTTCGGATGATAGTTATTTCTTTCGAGCACCAGAAAAACAAAAAATGTTGATTCAACCAGGAGAATTATTAGCACAAATCAACAGCCCAGCTGATCTGAAAAAGTTTTCAAAAGATAAACTTGTTCAGATTTGTGATGAACTGCGTCAATTTATTGTCGATAATGTCTCTGTTTACGGAGGTCATTTTGGTGCAAGTTTAGGTGTTGTAGAGCTGACAGTTGCTTTACACTACATACTCAATACTCCTGAGGATCAATTAGTATGGGATGTAGGCCACCAGGCTTATGGTCATAAAATACTGACCGGACGAAGGGAATTGTTTCATACAAATCGAGTGTATGGAGGTCTTTCGGGTTTCCCTAAAAGAAAAGAAAGCGAATACGATACTTTTGGCGTAGGCCATTCCAGTACTTCCATTTCCGCAGCATTGGGGATGGCTGTGGCTTCCAAATATAAAGGCATAAAAAAACAACATGTCGCAATCATCGGAGACGGATCTATGACCGGAGGAATGGCTTTCGAAGCCATGAATCATGCCGGTGTTAGTGATTCTAACCTTTTAATTATCCTGAACGATAACTGTATGTCTATTGATCCTAATGTGGGAGCACTGAAGGATTATTTGACAGATATTACCACTTCTCATACATATAATAAAGTGAAAGATGAGGTTTGGAACGTTTTAGGGAAATTCAGCAAATTTGGATCAAGCGCTCAAGAAGTTATTTCCAAAGTAGAAGGAGCTATTAAATCAGCCGTTTTAAAACAAAGTAATTTGTTTGAATCGCTCAACTTAAGATACTTTGGACCAGTAGATGGACATGATGTAAATCATTTGGCTGAAATCCTCAAGGACTTGAGAGATATTCCTGGACCAAAAATTTTGCATTGCGTCACTGTAAAAGGCAAAGGATATGCACCTGCCGAAAACGGAAATAAAACTACATGGCATGCGCCGGGTACTTTTGATAAGGTAACTGGAGAAATATTCAAGAAAACACCATCCGTTCCTCAAGCACCTAAATATCAAGATGTATTTGGAAATACGATAGTGGAATTGGCCGAAATAGATGAAAAGATCATGGGAGTAACTCCTGCCATGCCATCAGGCTCATCAATGAATATCATGATGAAAGCCATGCCGGATAGAGCTTTTGATGTAGGCATAGCAGAACAACATGCGGTAACTTTTTCAGCAGGACTAGCTACACAAGGACTAGTTCCTTTTTGTAACATCTATTCTTCTTTTATGCAGCGGGCATATGATCAAGTAATTCATGATGTTTGTTTACAGAATCTTCCAGTTGTTTTTTGTCTAGATAGGGCTGGATTTGCAGGAGCAGATGGCCCAACGCACCATGGTGCCTATGACATCGCTTTTTTCAGATGTATTCCTAATCTTGTGGTTTCAGCTCCAATGAATGAAGAGGAACTTCGAAATTTGATGTACTCTGGTTCTTTGCACAATGGGCCTTATTCCATCCGATATCCAAGAGGAAAAGGCGTTATGCCCGAATGGAAAACTCCTATGAGGAAAATTCGTGCAGGCCAGGGAAGAATTATCAAGGAAGGAGAGGAAATAGCGATTCTGACAATTGGACACATTGGTAACTATGCCGTAGAAGCCTGTGAAACTCTTTTAGAAGATGGATTAAATCCTGCTCATTATGACATGCGCTTTGTGAAACCTCTTGATGAGGAAATGCTTCATGAGGTGTTTGGCAAATTCAAAAAAGTCATCACTGTTGAGGATGGATGCATCTTAGGAGGATTTGGATCCGCAATTCTTGAATGGATGATGGATCACGGCTATCAGGCTCAGATCAAGCGCCTAGGAATTCCAGATGAGGTAATTGAGCATGGTGAACAAATGGAATTACATAGAGAATGTGGCTTTGATCCAGAAGGAATTGCAGAAGCCGTGAGAAGTATGGCCAATGTGGTCAAATCGTTCTAAAACCAAATTATGTCAAGCATTCATTTTTTTGAAAAAGGCCAGGGAAATCCCCTTATCCTGATTCATGGTTTCTGTGAAATCGGCAGAATGTGGCAGGATTTTACGGATGGATTATCTTCTGATTTTCGTGTCATTTGCCCTGATATTCCGGGTGTTGGAAATTCAAATCTTAACAGAGAAACAATCTCTCTTGAAGAAATCGCCGTTCTTCTAGAAGAATGGATGGAAGAAAATAACATTGAAAATCCCATTGTTATTGGACATTCATTTGGAGGATATGTGACGCTGGCCTTGGCAGAACTAATGGGCCAAAAATTAAAAGCCATAGGATTGTTTCATTCAACCGCTTTTGCGGATAGCGAGGAGAAAAAAGGTATGCGTGACCGTACTGTTACCTTCCTTCAAAAGCATGGCGTTGATAACTTTGTTACCTCTTTTGTTCCTCCGTTATTTCCTGAGAATAGGAGAGACGAGCTAAAATCCAAAATAGAGGTAGCAATCGATCAAGCAAAGAATTGTTCATTAGAAGGTTTGATTGCATCGACCAAAGCCATGAGAGATCGAAAAGATCGGTTTGAAGTTTTACGTAATTTTTCTGGTCAAAAGCTTTTCATTGCAGGTGAACTCGACACGGCAGTACCATTAGAGGCTAGTCGAGCACATAAAGAAGTGGTTACTCACTATGTGGAATTAGCAA
The DNA here is from genome assembly GCA_965659625.1 of uncultured Algoriphagus sp. Lineage (GTDB taxonomy): Bacteria > Bacteroidota > Bacteroidia > Cytophagales > Cyclobacteriaceae > Algoriphagus. The sequence continues at coordinate 239,775 of CBFHWO010000001.1, forward strand.
ATACCGGGCATGTCGGTATGATCGAAAGAAAGCAGGAAACGATGGAGATCGTAAGGGAGTTTTGTATTAATTCCCTTTAAAGATGAGCTTCCAAAATATGCATCAATCTCTCCAGATAAAGCTTATCCGTACTATCGAAATCATCTAAAAGATCGGAGTCCACATCTAAGACCATGGCCACTTGGTCTCCCTTGAATACAGGAACTACAATTTCAGATTTGGAAGAGGAGCTGCAGGCTATATGTCCAGGAAAAGCCTCCACATCTGGTACAAGTTGGGTTTTAGCTTCTTGCCAGGCAGTTCCGCAAACACCTTTCCCTATGGAAATTCGAGTGCATGCGATAGGCCCCTGAAAAGGCCCTAATACCAATTGATTTTCCTTCACCAGATAAAATCCTACCCAAAAGAATCCAAATGCCTCCTTTAAAGCAGAGGAAATATTGGCCAAATTGGCGTAAAGGTCAGGCTCGCCACTGATCAAAGCCTTTATTTGTGGGATAACAGCCTCATATTTTTCGGCCTTCGTTGCTGATTCTGGGATATATAAATTTTCAGACATGATAGTGAATAGCTAGTCGATCTTCTAAAACAGGTATTATTTCTGAGACAGGTTTCGAAATTACAGGTGCCGGAATTCCTTCTCCAAATTTAATTTGACTAGTAAACACCCGAGCTTCATCCCATAGTTCAGAATCTAGGAATTTATTTAATAAAAAACATCCTCCTTCTACGATCAAGCTCTGAACTTTTCTTTTTTGAAGGTCATCCAATAACGTCTCAATAAAAAACCCAGTCTGCAATTTTACAAATTCAAGGTTTTCTTTTACTTCAGATTTTTGTGTATTGTAACAAATTGTTGGTACAGTTTGATCAAACAACTTCAGCTCTTGAGGCAATTCTAAATTTCCATCTATTAACACCCTCAAAGGGTTTTTCCCCACCCAATCTCTCACATTCAATACAGGGTCATCATATTTTGCAGTATTCTTCCCTACAAGAATTGCATCTTCCTCTGCTCTCCACTTATGCACTAGTTGCCTACTTGAAGAATTACTGATCCATTTTGATGAAAAATCTTTTCTCGCCACAAAACCATCTTGAGTCTGTGCCCATTTAAGTATTACGTAAGGCCTTTTCTTTTCAATTTGAGTAAAAAATCTTCGGTTTTGCCATCTCGCTTCCTTTTCTAGAATTCCAATCTGAACTTCTATTCCAGCATCTTTTAAAATTTGAACACCTTTTCCTCCAACAAGTGGATTTGAGTCCATCGCTGCGATCACTACTTTACCCACTTTCTTTTCTACCAAAAGATTGGCGCAGGGAGGAGTTTTGCCAAAATGAGCACATGGTTCCAACGTAACATAAGCAGTTGCACCATGCAATAATTGTTGATCCTTAACATCACTTACCGCATTCACTTCTGCATGGGCCTCTCCATAGTTTTGATGGTACCCTTCGCCGATTATAATGTCCCCCTTCACTATCACGCATCCTACCAATGGATTCGGGCTAACATTTCCTCTCCCTAATTCAGCGAGTTCCAAGGCCCTCTTCATATAGAGTTCGGCATTCATATTAAGGCTTCAATTTTAAAGTAATCAACTCTAACGTACTGGTTTCACCGGCTACGATTTCTATGTTATTGATTAGCGTATCTGCGTACGATTCATTTTTTGGGTCATAATAAAATGAATAGTTTCCCTCAGGAAGAATAAAATTGTACGTGCCAGAACTATTGGAGTGAGTACTTATAGAGTCTCCATTTTGGATGGCATAGATGGCTGGCTGAAGAGCTGTAGGAGTTACTACTCCACTTATTTTTCCTGTTCCTACACCTTTATAGGCTTTCACCACTGGATCCAACTGAAGAGTCAAAGGACTTTCATTGATCACTTTAATCGATTTTTCTAGATCAAAGTCCAATACGATATCATAAGAGATTGCTGGGTCCACATCCATTTCAATTACTATCGGGACTTCTTTGGAGGAGGGATCAACCAAAGGCATGTTGTATCTCTTTTCATCCAGATACAAATAATATTCATTCCCCAATTTCATGGTTACTTTAAGTATTTTTCCGGAAGGAAGTTCGTCTCTTCCTAAGAGGAGAGCTTCTCCTGCGATGAGTGAACTGACTTCTATTTTTTTATCTCCGGGAGCATAAGGAAGAAAAAATGTCTCGATCGTGCCATCGGTTTTTCCAGAAGTAATCAATTCCACATCTACTCCGAGTATTTCTACAAATACTGAATCCCACTGGGCAGGAGCATCTATCAGAATAATATTTACCAATCCTTTTGGATTCGTATCAAAATCTTTACAACTCCAAAGGCTGAAAATTGAAAGGACAAAAATTAAATTAAAAACAGATTTTTTCACAGGGTAAATTTAGCCTAAAACTACTCAAAAATTAAGTTTTCCATGATTGAACAAAAAATCATAAAAAAAGCCGGTCGAAACCGGCTTTAATTGTTAATTCCTATTTCGGAAGCAAGGTGATAGGATCCATCGTTTTCACGACACCTTCCTCCACCAATACATTATCAATCACAAGAATCTGATACCCATCATTTGGAGTAAATGTAAAGGTATAAACCCCATCATCCATTCCAAGTATTTTGAAGTTCCCGTTTTCATCTACAAAGGTATTATACTGATCATCTCCTTTTTGTGCATTAACCGCCACAGGTGAAGCATCGGCAGGAAAAAGCTGACCTTTAACCCCAGATGCTGCCTCTTCTAAATAAGCCCTTAATACAGGTTTAAGGATAATATTTCCAGAATTTCCTGCGACAACAATAGATTTTGCAATATCAAAGTCAATTACCAAACTATAACTCATCCCTCCTTCAATGTCCTCATCAACTTTAATTTTCAATCCACTTTGCTGAGCGCTTGGCGTTTTCAAATCAGATCGAACTCCATCCTTTACCACATAATTATCATCTCCTAAAATCAATCGAATCTGATCGATTTCTCCTTCTGGAAAATCTTCTGAGCCTAGAAACAAGGAATTTTCTCCAGTCAAACTCATCAAATTCACATAAGGACTAGATTCATCGTAAGGAATTTCAACCCATCCAAATTCATCGTCATCATCTCCCTGATCATCATCGTCCATAGAATCATCATCCGCTTTCACTCGAATGGATAATACTTCAATCCAAACTTCATCAAAATCCCCAGGAGCATCAACCAAGTAAAAATTTACTCTTGCATTGCCTCCATTTGGAGATTCATCATCATTTGAGCATGCTACAGCAAAAAGCATTACTCCAATCAACATAAAATAATTAAATAGATTTCTCATTAGAAAATTGTTGGTTTAATTGAATGCCTTCAAATCCAATGTCCATGCCAGTCTACATTTTAGAATTAATAAGAGGAATATAAAAGTAGCTTAGTATTTTTGGGGATGATGAAATGGGAAAAGCTTTTGGCCCGGGGAAGATTTGGAGATACACCGGGTTTCATTCCAACGCAAATAGTGAGAAGTGAATTTGAGGTCGACTATGATCGAATCATATTTTCGGCCCCATTTCGAAATTTACAGGATAAGACTCAGGTTTTTCCTTTGCCTGAGCAAGCATTTGTACATACTCGATTGACACATAGTTTGGAGGTCTCCAGCGTGGGAAGATCATTGGGTAAAGCCGCGGGGGAGCTTTTATTAAAAAAATACCCTGTTTTGGAAAAAACAGGTGTTTCAGCTTATGAAGTTGGAGCTATCGTCGCAGCGGCAGCTTTGACTCACGACATAGGAAACCCACCTTTTGGACACGCAGGAGAGGAAGCCATTTCTGATTTTTTTAAATTTCACTTAGCCGGAAAATGCTGGGAATCTCATGTGCGAAGTGAGCAGTGGACAGACCTGTGCAATTTTGAAGGTAATGCACAAGGCTTCAGAATGTTAGTGTCCAAATCCAACGGGTTGAAATTGACATATGCCACTTTAGCTGCATTCACAAAATACCCAAGACCGAGCTTTATTCCGCATCGGGATATCGCAAGAAGAAGCCAGAAAAAGTATGGATTTTTTATCAACCAATTAGCTGATTTTGAACAGATGGGAAGCTTTTTGGGTATAGAAAAATCCAGCCCTGAATGTTGGCTCCGTCATCCTTTGGCATTTTTAGTAGAAGCGGCAGATGACATCTGTTACAGCATCATTGACCTCGAAGATGGTTGTACTTTGGGTTTGGTAAGTTTTGAAGAAACAGTCAAACTCCTAGCTCCTATATTAAAGGAAAAATTCGATCCCAAAAAACTGAAAGACCGCAGCAATACCCAAAATCTAGGTGCTTTAAGGGCTTTGGCTATAGGGGAACTGATCAATGAAACTGTAGATGTTTTTGCGCAGTATGAGGAGAGTATGTGCAAAGGGAATTTTGATAAAGCACTCACAGACATTATCCCATCTGCCAAAGCACTTCAGAAAATAACTGCCATTTCTGTGGATAAAATTTATAGATCCAAAGTGGTTTTAGAAAAAGAGGCCGCAGGCTTTCAAGTTTTGGAAGGTTTGTTTTCAGTGTTCTCCCAGGCTTTGTACCATCAGTTTTACCATCCTGAAAGATTTTCCGGTCAGGACAAAAGTATTTTACGTCTCCTTCCAGAAGATTTTCCACTCAAAGGTTGGGGGGCGGAAGTCAATCCCTATCCTCTTCTTAGATCGCTTGTAGATTTCATTTCTGGTATGACCGATAAATATGCGCTTAATCTCTACCGTAGAGTTAAAGGAATTTCTTTTCCTGGTTCTTGATTTATCCCTCTAATCTTCAAAAGGCCATCTTTCTCTTAGAACGATGGCCTTTTATACTTCGCTCAAAAAATTTATATCCAATCGGCTTAAATCTTGTTATAAATTAAGACGATACGTCATCACTCTACGTATTTGACATTGCAATTCAATCCTTGTTACTTGTGAATGAAGGCCAATTGCCCAATCTCAACAATTATGAAAAAAACTATAATAATTATATCAGGTATATTTTTCTTTTTGATTGCTTCGGCAATAGCGATTCCATTCCTTTTCAAGGACAAGATTGCTGCCCGAATTGACCAGGAAATTGCCCAATCCGTGAATGCGAAGGTGATTTATGATTTGGACAATATCAGTTTAAGTATTTTCAGGAATTTTCCTGACATCTCCGCAAATGTGAAAGATTTTGGAATTGTTGGCAATGCTCCTTTTCAATCAGACACGCTTGCTAGATTAGATGAACTTCAAATTGATTTCAATTTAAAATCTGTCCTCTTTGATGATTATCCTACTTTGACAGGAGTACACCTCAATGGCGGTAGCCTCTATATCAAAGTTTTAAAGGATGGTACTGCAAATTATGATATCACTTATCCTTCGGAAGATTCTATCGCCTCAGAGGAGAGCAATATGAAAATCGGAGTGGATTTAATAGAAATCAATGATCTCAACTTGGTCTATGATGATCGCCAATTGGATTACTTTATGGCACTTGGAGGCATCAATGCAAGGGGAAATGGAGAATTTACTTCTGATGTTTATGAACTCCCTGTAGCGCTTGAAGCTTTGATTGCGGACATCACTTACGAAGGTACAAGCTATCTCAGCAATAAATCATTCAAAGGAGAAACGCTCCTAACTATCGATATGGCCAATATGATATTTACGTTTGGCGAAGGAGATTTTCAGTTGAATGATTTTCTTTTTGGTTTCTCAGGATATTTTGCCATGCCTGAGGATGACATCGATATGGACCTGGCCTTTGCAGGCAAAAACAATGAATTCAAGAGTATTCTTTCTTTGGTCCCCAGTATTTATTCAGAAAGCTTTTCCAGCCTCGAAACTTCCGGAACAATGGATTTTCATGGAACAGTCAAAGGAACCTACAACGAAACACAGTTTCCATCATTTGACATCGGATTAAAAGTGGCAGATGGAATGTTCCAATATCCAGATCTCCCTAGACCAGTGAAAAATGTCAATGTCGATCTACTGGTGAAAAACGAAACTGATAACTTAGACTATACCTCAGTTTCTATCCCAAACTTTAATTTAGAATTTGGAAGTAACCCAATTTCCGGGAAATTCTTTCTCTCGGATTTAGTCTCTTATACCATGGATGCGGCGCTTAATGGAAAGCTGAATCTAGAGGAACTTACCTCAATTTTTCCAATAGAAGGAATGGAATTGAAAGGCAATCTTGATATAAACGCTTCCGCAAAAGGAAGATATGATTCCGTCGCAGGAGTCATTCCTGCCATCGATGCAAAATTAGTGTTGGTAAATGGATATGCTAAAAATTCTGACTATCCAGCTCCAATCGAGAACATCAACATTCAAGCAGTGATCCAAAACCAAAGCGGAAAGATGAATGATTTCTTCGTTGACCTAGGTCAGTTTGGTTTTGACTTAGAAGATGAAAAAATCCAAGGAAACATGAAGATCTCGCATTTTGAAGATCTAAACTGGGATGGACAGGTAAAAGGAGGTGTGGATCTGAAAAAAATTCTGGCAATTTTCCCAATGGAGGATATGACAATGGAAGGAAGAATCCAGGCTGATATTTTTACCAAAGGATCCTATGCTGCGGTGGAAGCTGGACGATACCAGCAACTGGAAACAAAGGGCAAGATGGAAGTGGACAACTTTAAATATACCTCTACTGATGTTCCTCAAGGGGTGGAGATTTCCAAAGCCATAGCTGAGTTTAATCCAAACAGCATCAATCTAACGCAGTTTGACTCGAAACTTGGACAAAGTCCTGTACAGGCAAAAGGTTCTCTTTCCAATTATATGGACTATTTCTTAGGAGAAAATGGAACATTGAAAGGTCAATTGGCATTGAATAGCCCGTCATTTAATGTCAATGAATGGATGACTGAAACTGCGGATGTAGATACTTCAAACACTGAACTTACAGTTATTGAGCTCCCAAGCAACATTGATTTTACCATGACGGTGGCGGCAAACGAAGTTATTTATGACAATATGACCCTGAAAGATATGAAGGGAAATATGACGTTGAGAAATGGGGTTTTGAGCTTTAGTGATGCCTCCATGAAAACCATGGGGGGTAGCATTGGGCTTCAGGGAACCTATGATCCAAGAGATTTAACGGTTCCAAAATTCAATTTCGATCTGAATATTTCTGATTTGAGCATCGCAGAGGCATTTAAGTCATTTAACACCGTTAAAGCTTTCGCTCCAATCGCCCAAAACCTGACTGGAAAATTCAATTCTAATCTAAGTTTTTCCGGAAATTTGGGGCAGGATATGATGCCACTTTTGGCAAGTCTAGACGGATCTGGATTATTGAAAGTAGCTGAAACAGCTTTAAAAGACAGTAAGATTCTGGAAGGGATCACTTCATTGACAAAACTCAAAGATGCCAATACCCTTACACTCAAAAACATCAGTATCCCTATTTCAATCGAAAATGGAGTGATGGATGTGAAGCCCTTTGATGTAAAACTTTGGGATTATGAGGCCAATGTCCAAGGGTCTGCGGGATTTGATGGATCTATCAACTACTTGGTAAACATGCAGATTCCAGCAGGGAAATTCGGGGCGCAAGCCAATACCTTACTTGCTTCAATTTCTGGAAATCAAGTGGATGAAAACACTAAAATTCCTTTGGCACTTAATTTATCGGGAACATATTATTCCCCTAAAATCGCATTGGCAGGAGGAAACAGTATAGAAACTTTACTTTCAAATGCCCTCAAGGCTAGAGTAAGCGGAGAAACTCAGGCTCTCCAGTCCAAAGCAACCGAGCAATTCAATGCCGCCCAAGACAGCATCAAAAAAGAAATGAAGCTCAAAGCGGAAGTGGTTCAGGACAGTGTCAAAAAAGTATTGGAAACACAAACCAACGCTACAAAAGATAAAGCGGCATCAGAAGCTAAAAAGTTACTGAAAGGTTTTTTGACCCCACCAAAAGAAACTAAGCCTGATACTACCAAAATAAAAGAAAACTAAGCCAGAATTAAAACTAAAAAAGCCCTGAACCGAAAAGTTCAGGGCTTTGGCTATTCTGGGTTTGTATCTTTATTTCTTTTAATTCAACCACCTCATTCAAGCGGCTCAAAAAGATTTGATTCAAACGTTTAAGAACTAGTTTTTAAACTGTATTTCATTGATGGAAGCCAAGATATCTTCGGCTTTCGCATCTGCATTTTTAAATATAAAATAAATGTCATGTCTGCCACTTACTTCTGCAAGTTTTGCAAATGGTTTTGCAGCATTTTGTCTCATCCACTCCGTTCTAGAAACTCCCGCAGGTGGTCTAAATCCTCCAGCTGGTGCTTGGGAAACCATTTCTGTCTGGCCGATAATTTGCCCGGTTGGAGAGTCAATTCTGATTTCAACCGAAGCCCCTTTGGCATTATTCCTTGCACTGATTCCCAAATAGAGCATGATTTCCTTAATTCCGGTCATGTCAATATTTTTGAAACCAACGTAAGACTGATCTCCTACCATAAAGAAATTGATACTCGGAGTGGTCAATAACTGGACTCCTTTTCGGATTTCAGAAAGTTGTGGGGTAATAAAAGGATTTCTTAAAGCAACAAAGTCTTCTCCGGAAAGTGAGGTGATATTTCCTGCGCCTTTATCAGAATAATAGGCTCTCAGCAAATAACCACCTTGGCCATCTTCTCCTTCAGGCACCTCTGGATTTATTTTTCCTTCCAATGGAAGAGAGGTAACCGTAGGCTGTACCTCATTCATACTGAAAATATAATCAATCATACGCTTTGCATCAGCCTCCGAAAGTTGAGGGTGCGCACTCATCGCATGATCTCCCCAGACTCCGCTACCACCATTGATTACTTTTCCAACGAGCATACTCACGTTCGCTGGATTATTAGGATATTTTTTGGCAACATCTGCATAGCTAGGACCAATCGAGGTAGAATCAAACTGATGACAGGATTTACAATCACTGCTTTCTATTAGATTTCTACCGATGTTCAGAACTGCCATTGACTCAGCACCGCTTTGTTTAGAAGCCATTTCAATGGGATCAAAACCAGCTGGTACATAATCAAAAGTCACTGCCACTTCTTCATTTTTGATAGATCCATCTGCTGTACTTCCATCTTCCTTATCCGATACTAATACCTGATAATCCAAGGACTTATCACCGAAGTAGAAGGTTCTGTTTTTCCCATTGAAGTCAATACTTACTTCAGGTTTCTCATTTCCAGCAACCAAATCCAGACTTGCTGAATTGGTTTCCCCTTTTGTGTCTGTGACAGTCAAAGTGGCTTTGTATGAACCCGGCGTTTCAAAAGTATAGGAAGCGTTTTCTCCTTGAAGATCTATCGTCGTTCCATTATCTGAAGTAATTGCCCAATTGTAAGAAAGTTTTCCTTGATCGTAATTGTCAAAATCACCTGTTCCAGCAGATGTAAAGTTTGCTGTAAATGGTACAGATCCGGCGAGCTTGTCTGCAGCTACACTTACGTTTGGTTTTCTGTTTCCGGCATTGTATTCGATTTTTACCAATTTAGAATTTGGGTTACCTCTAAACCAGGCACTTCCATATTCCAAAACATATAGTGCTCCATCTGGACCGAAATCCATATCGATCGCCGAGCTAAAACTCTCCTCAGGAAGGAACCTCTCCATAGAGAGGTAATCTCCGTTTTCATCCATGCTCACAGACATGATCCAACCTCTCATAAATTCAACAATTAACCATTTCCCCTCATAATAGGCTGGGAAAACATAAGGAGCATCTTTTGAAAAATCAGCTTTTCTGAAAACCGGACCTCCTGTAGCACTTCTACCAGAGCTCCCCAGCATTGGAAATTGCTCCGAAACTCCATAAGGATACCAAATAAATGCCGGAATCACTGGATTCGGCAACTCTCTCAACCCTGTGTTATTGACAGATTCATTGACTGGGTTATTCACGTCAAATGGCTCTCCATAAGTCTCTGTGGCCAGATCATGTCTGTTGTATGGGTAATTATCTCCAATGAAATAAGGCCATCCAAAAAATCCAGGGCCTTTCGCCTGATTAAATTCATCATACCCTTTTGGACCCCAAATACTATCAATTGATGCATCAGGACCTACTTCTCCCCAGTACAAATATCCTGTTTTACTATCCAAAGTAGGTCTCCAAGGATTTCTATGGCCCATGGTGTAAATCTCTGGCCTAGTTTTCTCCGTTCCTGCCGGAAATAAATTTCCCTCTGGAATCGTATAAGTCCCATCATCTTCTGGATGGATTCTAAGAATTTTTCCTCTAAGATCATTGGTATTTCCTGGAGCTCTTTGATCATCGGAGTTTTCATAACCCGGTCTTTCATCCAGATTTGAGGAGCCCGACCGAGGGTTTACGGTATTATTACCAACAGTCAGGTACAAATTACCTTCCTGATCAAACACCATTCCTCCACCGGTATGACAACATTCTTCTCTTTGTGTGGGTACGACCAAAAGTGTCTTTTTAGTCTCCTCAACTAATGTATTACCATTCAATTCATAGCGAACCAAAACATGTTGTGTATCCACAGGATCAGCATAATACAAATAAACCCAATGATTATTCGCAAAATCGGGATGGGCAATAACTCCCATCAAACCTTCCTCTGCCTCTCTCACCACACCTTCTTTATTGGTGTATTTAGTATTCACTGGAATCGTGGCGATTAAGGATATTTCACCGGTTTTTTCATCAAATATTTTGACGCCTCCTTTTCTTTCTACCAATAAAATCCTTTTGTCAGGAAGAAATGTCATTTCCATGGGTTCATCCATTCCTTCTGTCAAAACTACTTTTGTAAACCGATTTTCATCAGGTTTCACGGTAGGATCATCTATTGGCTCAGATTTCTTACAAGAACTTAATCCAAAGGAAATCAGGAGTACCATCAATGCCAGAATCCTTGTGTAATGATTCATAAATCAATTTTTTAGGTTTAGGGAGAATTTAGATTATTGACAAATCTCTTCAATTTGTCAAAATGACAAAATAGATGATATTAAACCACACAAAATTCATTGTGCGGCATTTTAATAGGATAAATGAACAAATCATCTAAAAATTTATAGATACAATCAGAGGTTTACCAAATTTATTTTTTTTGAAAACCCAAGTTGATCTAAAATGATAACACCACTTTCACTTTGATCAAACTGGAACCTAATTTCACGTAATGCATCAATAGAAAAATTAGAGTTTTTGGAGTTCAATTTTTCCAGATCAAAAGAGAATGTTTGAAAGATATTTTCTGAATGATCCTTCTTGTCCAAGAAATCTATTTTCAAAACCCTTGATTTGATTTGTCTCTGAAGGTGGGAAAATTCTGACAATAGAAAATTGACTTCTGCGCCTGACTCGTCCACTAATATAATCGTAAAATCCAATGGAGCTTCAGGCTTTTTTTCAGCTTCTTCATCCTCTTTTTCTGCAACCTCTTCCTCATTCGTTTCTTCTTGTCCAGAATCATTTTCTACTTCTTCATTTTCCTCATCTGAATTGGAATCTTTTTCATTTTTCCATTTTCCGCCACTTTTCGGATTAGAACTTTCACTAGATTCTGCAAGAGAAAAAATCAATACAGAAGTAGAATCTGGCCTACCACTCATCGAATCCAAACGTATCGAATAGCTTGCTAAAACCGAATCAGGAAGAATAGGCTTCGCTCCATCTTTCCAAAGCGTGTCAATTCCTTCATTTAATTTTTCATAATTCCAACCCAAGAAAACTGCCCGACTTCCTTTTTTCGAGTATTCCATATCAATCTCACCTTCTCGCCAAACACTTAGGTTTTTTCCATCAGCTTCCCCACCGGATGAAATGCTTGTCAGTTCAAAGTCTTCATCAAAATCTACCAAAATACGAGTGTTGGAATCCTCAAATTGACTAAGGTAAATCGACTCTGGAAGCCAATCTTTTCCTTTTCTAGCATCCGTAAATAGTGGTAGATATGCTTCATTATTATTCAAACTTGCCTCCAAAAATGCTCCGATATAAACTTTCGCTACTTTCTCCTGCTCAGTCACAGGCATCAATTGCTTACGATTTAGGATGCCTTTGAACGTTGCTAAAATGTCGTTATCTCCCCAAGAAGTATTGAATTGGCCATGATTTGCACCTGAGATATAAACAGCAGATTTGAAATGATAGGTGCTGTCAGTAAACTTAATTCGTTCATATTGCACTGACCCTGCAAATGAGGTCACGTCAGCATCTTGGGCACCATGAAAGCTGAGATAATTCACATTTTCAAATTTTGTCCCTGATCCTCCGGGTTTATATTGCCCATCCACAGGAGCAATCGCAACGATCCCCTTGATGTTAAAATGGTAACCCAGTTTGACTGAAGCATCATCTGGATAATATTCCAAGTCATTTAGCATTGCTGCATGACCTACAGCTTCCCCGCCCCGAGAGTGCCCCATCAAGGCAATTTTTTCCATATCTGCTTTGCCATACAAGGGATGGGAACTGTCTTTATTCCAGTTTTCCCAAACCCGCAAATGTTCTAGCAATAACCATCCTCGAGCATCATTTTCTTTTTCCAATCCTCCAAAAAGATCTGTCCAGGATCCATTGATAAAATTCTCATCAACGGAGGCTAGAATCATTCCCTTTGAGGCCAAAAATTCTCCTAGATAATCGTATCCAGGATCCGAAAAATCCTGCATTGGATGATTGCCGTGAACTACCAAAACAAGAGGAAATGGTCCTTTCCCTTCGGGCATCCATACTCTTGCATTAATCGGTAATTCTTTGGAATCAAATCCCCAATACTTTTCTCTCCACCAACCGCCAAGTTTTTCCCAGTTGTCAATAAAAGCACGCCCATCAACAGATTCTGTTTGATAAGTTGTCGCTTCACCAAACTCTTCCCTTCTCAAGTCTTTTCCAGAGCCATACGTAAAAGTGGTAATATTGAAACTTCCATTTTCAGAAGGTGAAGGAGCCTGAATCATGGAAACTTTATCCGCTGTAAGTTTGGCAGCATTGATTTGCTCGTCCATTTCTAAACCTCGAAGGCTTCCGAAATAAATCAAAAACCCTATCCCAGCTATGCCTAAAGCAAAACCCAAGATTGAAACAACTTTCTTTGGAACAGTTAATCGATGAAAATGTCCTTTCCAAAACATGGCAATTCCTGCTCCAAAAAGTGAGAAAACCAAGATCATATAAATTCCAAAGCGATCATCGTTTAGTCGGACGAGGCTGAGCAAGATCAAAGATGCAATCAGTACTTGCTTATAAATGCGAGGAATTTCAAAAATCAATTTGATCAGCTTCACTGTAAGGAAAGAAACCAAGGACACTGCCAATAGAATCAGTAGGCCAAATGCTAAAAGCCAAGGATCTTTGAAGTTGATACTCATCCCGATAACCTCTATCGCAAAAATGATCAAAACCAAAACCAACAATCCTATCGCTGCTCCTTTAATGGCATATGAGCCTGGTTTGATCAGGTTTAGTTTTCCTTTAATCCAAGTCCATATTCTCTTAAAAAATTTCTTCATGTTAGTTTGATTCAAGTCTATTGGGTCGGTTTTATGGCAATTTTACCATAAACCGCATCTCTAAAATTTTTATGCAATTTGATACCATCATAAGGGAAAAGTTGTACAAACATGACAGCAGTCAAGTCATTCACTGGATCGACCCAAAACAAGGTGCTTGCAGCTCCGTCCCAGAAAAACTCTCCAACCACGCCATTCATTTCTTCAGATGTGGCAGGTGGATCCGTTCTTACTGCAAAGTCAATTCCGAATCCAACTCTTCCTTTACTTGGAAGCCAAGATCTTTCGGTAACAGAATCAGGAAGATGATTCGTCGCCATCAACTTCACCGTTTCAGGTTTTAAAATAGTGGTTCCATTTATCGTTCCTTCATTAACCAGCATCCTGGCAAAAGTCATGTAATCATCCAAGGTAGATGTCAAACCAAAACCACCGGGTGTCAATGGCCATTTTTTTAGATTAAAAGCATGGGCTGAAGAATCTGGCATTTGAGTCAATTGACCTTCGCCTGTTCGCTGATAAGCTGCTGAAAACCTGTCTAAATCTTTTGCGGGAACTACATATCGGGTATCACTCATTTTCAATGGCCCTAAAACATGTTCTTGAACATATTCTGCATAAGGCAATCCGGAAATCCGCTCGACCAAAAATGCCTGAACATCCACAGACTGACCGTACTCCCACTGGGTTCCGGGTTGAAACCAAAGCGGAGTGCTTCCAATTTTCTCGGCCATTTGAGTTAGCGTGTTTTCATAACTTCGAGCATCTTTCTCTTTCATCATTTCGCTCAAGCCGGGAATATTATCTCGATTTGGAAAACCAGCTGTGTGTCTTGTGATATCTCGAATCGAAACAGGTCGATCAGCTTCCCCCAAAATCATATTCCCTTCTTCATCAACTCCCTGATAGACTTTCATATTGGCAAATTCCGGCGCGTATTTTTCCAAAGGATCATCTAATTGAAATTTTCCTTCTTCCCAAAGTGTCATCAATGCCGTCCCCGTTATCGGTTTGGTCATCGAATAGATCTGCACAATGGTATTCCGATCCATCGGAATTTGTTTCTCTTTATTAGCATAGCCAAAAGCATTGAAATAAACTTCCTGATCTTTCTCAAAAATCAACGCTGAAATCCCTGCTACATTTCCTGAATTGACATAACTCTGGAGCGTTGAATCCAATCTGGCGATAGCACTTTCATTAACTACAAATTCAACTTTTTCTTCCTGATTTTGGCAGGATGTGGTGAGTAATAATAACCCAAAACCCCAAGCTGAGAGAGTTTTCAATCCTTTTTTCATAGAGCATTGATGATTTTATAGATTTTTCCCTGGTTCTTGCTCATAATGTAGACTTGATTTTCAGCATCTATTCCGAATTTCAAATCCACTCTACCGCCTACCAATTCCTCCATGGTTGTTTCTTTTCCTTCAAAAATGACTTTCATACTTTTTACTTCTGGACTTGGTTTCTGATTCAGATCAGCAAAAAATAACCTGCCTGTAGGAATGTCTCCAAATACGAAATTGCCTTCAAGTTTTCCTTCTGAAAGAAAATATCCTCCGATTACTGCCACAGTCTCATCATGTTCCAGCTGAATCAACGGATAAGTTACCCCTTTCTCAGCATCATCTTCTGGCAATGGATAAAGGGTGCGGAAGCTACCAAAAGGATTAATCATAAATCTTCCTTCACGGATAGGCCAGCCATAGAATTTTCCAGGCTCAATCAGATTAATCTCTTCAATGCTGTGCTGCCCGATATCGGTGGCAAATAACTGTCCCGATTCGTTCCAAAAGATCCGATTGGGATTTCGGAAACCAAAGGCCAAGACCTCGCCTGCTTTTTCTGGATTTCCTGAAAATGGATTGACTGTTGGGATTCCATATTTTCCGTTGGCACTGTTTTTCCCAGCAGGATCAATTCTCAAAATACTGCTATAAATTCCTGCGCCACCGTGATTAGAGATGTAAGCAAATCGTCTCTCTACTGTCCCTCCATCACCATAACCAATATAAAGTAACCCAAAGTCCTCATCTCCTTTCTTTGAATAAGGATTGAATGTAAGTTCTTGCATTCCATGAGCTTGTGAAGAATTATCTATTCGTAGAATTTCCCGATTGGTTCCATTAAAAGTGGATGAATTAGGTGAATCCGCCTTCCATTCTGTCAAGACCCATTGCATGAAGACATTCAAACTATCTGTATAACCGAAATCAGAGGGTTGTGTACCGCCTGGCTCTGTATGAGCAGTATAGAAAAGACCATTTTCTAGGAATTCAGGGTGAAAAGCAAAACTACCCACTCCTGTAGCCCAGCCAGGTTGGCTGACCATATCAGGTTTTTGTTTTAGCAAGTCTAAATACAGTTGGGGTTTTTGGTCAACCAACTCATAAATACCAATGCGTTGATCATTTATCATCAATCGATTTGTGTTGGGGATAGGCTCCATTTTAGTCATTTTAGCTAAAGCTGGAGTGTTGTCTGAAGCTGGTAATTGAGCGAAAAACTCCAACTCCAAACGTATCCCTGAATCCTGGATTTTCTCAGGGATTAAATTTGAGGTAGTATCTCCCAAAATTTCGATCGGAAGTGTCTCGAACGTATGCAGGTAGCTTAAAATGGAATTGAGATCCGAATCTTGTAAAGATGGAAATGCCGGCATTTCATTTTTATAAATAGCCAAAAGTCTCAAGGCTCTTTCATCCTCAGCCTGAATATATTCAGAAGGGTTTTTGATAAATCCTTTGATCCAATCTGTTTCTACTTGTCGTGTCAAACCGCTCAAATTTGGTCCAATCGCATTCTCATTGAAATTGTGACAGGTAGAACAATTTTGATCGAAAAGGACTTTTCCTGCTTTTATTTGAACAACATCGGTGGAGATATTTACCCCAAATTCTTTTTTACTGTTGGAGGTACATGAAATAGTAAACAAAAGTAGAGTTACTATAAAAAGGTTATTTAAGTTTTTCATCGATACTAATTTGGGAGTTTTTGTTAAATACAGAAAAAATTATTGCTTTTCTATCAGGATTTAAAATAAAAAAACCTCTGGCACATAGTACCAGAGGTTTCACCAATAAATCCCTGTTTAGTTAAAATGGGTATTTTCCTTGCTCAATCATGTGATCGGCAATTTGTCTTCTAAGCTCTTTTGTGTTTACTAATTCGGCCTTGGTAAATCTCTTCAAGCCCATTAGCATTACCTTTTGTTCATCTCCTTTTGTAAAACTGGCAATTGCTTCTTTTGCTGCGGCATTGATTTTATCTATAGCTTCAGACAGATATACTTGGGACATGGCGATTTGATTTGAGCACGCATCCTCACCATTCATTCCCACCAATTTTTCCGTTCTAAGAATTGCTGATTCAGCTGCATAAATTTCGACCATAATGTCGGCCAGGTTCATCATGATCTCCTGTTCCTCTTCAATTTTATCCTGAAGCGCCATTGCAGCCTTTCCGCCTACCATCAAAAATACCTTTTTCAGTTTCTTAAGAACTTCTTTTTCTCCTGCAAAAAGCTCTGACGTATCAATGGTTTCAAAAGAAGGCACTGAGGTAAGTTCAGCAGAAACAGCCATTGCCGGCTCAAACAAATTAATCTCGCCTTTCATTGCTCTTTTCAATAGCATGCCGATCATCAGCATTCGATTGATTTCGTTTGTCCCTTCATAGATGCGAGCAATTCTAGAATCGCGATAAGCTCTTTCCATGGGAGCTTCCGCAGAATAGCCCATTCCTCCATAAATCTGAACCCCCTGATCCACTGTATAATCCAACACTTCCGAACCATGAATTTTTGCTATTGCACATTCCATGGCAAAAGCTTCCACACCTTTTAGCTTTGCTTCATTTTCGTCCATCCCCTCCGCCACAAAAGCATTTATTTGGTCTTCTATATTCTGGCCTGCCCGATAGCATAATGATTCTGAAACAAAGGTTCTAATAGCCATTTCAGCCAATTTGGATTTGATCGCTCCGAAAGTATTGATGCTTACCCCGAATTGCTTACGCTCGGTTGAATACTTGATTGCGTTGGTAGTAACAGTTCTTACACCTCCAAGGATTCCGGAGCCTAGTTTGATCCGTCCTATATTCAGGATATTCACAGCGATCTTAAATCCATTTTGACGATCAGAAAGCATATTTTCTACAGGCACTTTACAATCGTTGAAGAAAACTTGACGGGTAGAAGAACCCTTTATTCCCATCTTTTTTTCCTCTTCATTCATCGTTATTCCGCCAAATGTTTTCTCTACAATAAATGCCGTAAGATTTTTATCATCTTCGATTTTGGCAAATACTATAAACAAGTCAGCAAATCCAGCATTTGAAATCCACATTTTCTGCCCATTGATCAGATAGTGTTTCCCATCTGAAGTCAACGTCGCTTTTGTCTTTCCACTATTTGCATCAGACCCAGCATCTGGTTCGGTTAAGCAATAACATGCTGCCCATTCACCTGTCGCAAGTTTTGGAAGATACTTCTGCTTTTGATCTTCTGTACCATAATACAAAATTGGTAATGTGCCAATTCCAGTATGTGCTCCATAAGTGGTTGAAAAAGATCCCGCAGCACCAATGATATCAGCGATCAGCATGGATGTGACGAAGTTCATTCCCATTCCTCCATACTCCTCAGGAACGGATATTCCCAACAATCCGAGTTCTCCTGCTTTTTTGAAAATAGAAGGCACCAAATCAGGATTCTTCATGCTGTCAATCTCCTCAATGTTTGGGGTGATTTCTGTGTCAATAAAATCCTGGCAGGCCTGAGCCATCATTTTTTGTTCTTCGGTAAATTCCTCAGGAATAAAAATTTCCTGAGCTTCGGTCTCTTGGATAAGAAATTCTCCCCCTTTTATTGATTTTTCGTTCGTTGCCATTTGCTATGGTTTTTACTTTTTTTAATCCTGAATTACATCTCTGAGTTATTTCAACAACTCATAAACACCAGCCACGCCTTGGCCACCACCGACGCAAGCAGTCACTAGGCCGTATTTTTTATTTTGCCTTTTCAATTCATTAAATATCTGAACCGAAAGTTTCGCTCCTGTGCAGCCTAGGGGATGACCAAGGGCTACCGCTCCACCATTTACATTGACGATATCCGGATTCATATCCAATGATTTCATCACAGCTAATCCTTGTGCAGCAAACGCTTCATTCAATTCTATTAAATCAATATCATTCAAAGTTAGTCCTGCTTGTTTCAAAGCTTTTGGAACTGCTTCTTTCGGTCCTATACCCATGATTCTCGGATCTACGCCTGCTACACTATAAGACATTAATCTTGCGACAGGATCAAGATTCAAGGATTTCATAAATTTCTCGGACATGACAACCACAAATGCGGCTCCATCTGAAGTCTGAGAAGAATTTCCTGCAGTTACCTGACCTCCATTTTTGAAAGCAGGCTTCAATCCTGCTAAAACCTCTTTTGTAGTTCCTGCTCTTGGCCCTTCATCTGTATCCACCACAAACTTCCTTGTCTTCTTTTTTCCTTTTTCATCCAAATATGTTTCTTCTACTTCTACAGGAACGATTTCATCCTTGAACTTCCCACCTTCAATTGCCGCCAAGGCTTTTTCATGGGACTTTACAGAAAAAGCATCCGCATCTTCTCTGGTAATGCTGTATTCTTGTGCTAACTCTTCAGCAGTCAGACCCATACTTATATAGTAGGATGGGTGCTCCGTTGCAATTTTATAATTCAAGGCAGTTTTATAACCCATCATAGGAACTAGCGACATACTTTCTGTACCACCTGCAATGATACAATCGGCCATTCCTGCTTTGATTTTTCCGACTGCCAAAGCAATGGCTTCTAGTCCAGATCCGCAGTATCTATTGATGATAAAACCGGGATTATCAACTCCCAATGCCAAAAGGGAAATCATCCTTCCCATTTGCATGCCTTGCTCCGCTTCAGGAACTGCATTTCCCACTATCAAATCATCTACATGCTTGGCTTCAAGTCCAGGCGTATTTGCGATCAAATGTTTGATAACATCTGAAGCAAGATCATCTGGTCTGTAAAACCTAAAGCCTCCTTTTTTTGCTTTTCCGACAGCTGACCTATATCCGTTTACTATATATGCTTCCATTGTAATTTAGATTTCGAGTTAATTGTAATTGATTAGTTAGTATCAAGTAAAAAGAATCAAGTATCAAGACTTTGATTCAAGAGAAGTTTTGAGTCCCATTATCATCCGTTGAACTTCTACAAGATCTTTTTCTATGTCTCTCGCAGTATTAGGATCGAGAATAGCAACTCGTTCCGAGATGATCATTTGATTTTTTAACTCAAAACTCTCTCCAAGACTTATTTCTAAAGAGTTTATGAATGATCTACTTGAAGTTTTTGCACAACCTTCTGCAATATTTGATGGAATAGAAACTCCTGCTCTTCTCATTTGAGAAATCAAACCAAACTTTTCTTCATTTGAGAATGACTTAGTGACGCTATAAATAGCTACAGCTAAATCAACTGCTTTCTGCCATACTTTAAGTTCTTTGAAATTGTGCATAGTAAGAAAGATTAAATGTTAATTCTGACTTCTGTTTTTGCTTTACTTGATACTTATCACTTGATTCTTGATACTAATTTCTCAGCGGTTTTCCTTTGAATAGAATGCTATGAATCCTTTCCAGCGTCTTTTTCTCTCCGGTTAGGCTCAAAAATGCCTCCCGTTCCAATTCCAATAAATACGTTTCCGATACCTCAGTTGAAGTGGATAAATCTCCTCCTGACATCACCCAGGCTAATTTTCTGGCAATTTTTGCATCATGATCAGAAATGTAAGCTCCATACTGCATTCCCGTTATTCCGGCATCAAACAATGCCAGTGAAGTTTTTCCAAGCACTTTGATGTTTTTCTGTTCTATTGGCTGCGTATAACCCTCATCAAACAAGGAAATTACTTTTGATTTTGCATCAGCTAATTGGCGCTTGCGATTTAAAGTGATTCCATCCCCCTTTCTCAAATAACCAAAGTTCTTTGCTTCCTGGGCCGATGTAGAAACTTTTGCCATCGCAATGTTCATGAAATACTCTTGCAATTGATTTAGCTCAACATCACCGCTGATCAAGCTATTTGAGAATCTTAAGGTCATTTCTTTGGTACCACCTCCAGCTGGTATCAATCCAACTCCTACTTCTACTAATCCCATGTACAATTCTGCATGAGCTTGGACATGGTCAGAATGTAGTGAAAGTTCGCATCCTCCGCCCAATGCCATATTATGTGGTGCCACAACTACAGGAACTGATGAAAACCTAGCCCTCATCATGGTGCTTTGGAATTGAGCGATCAACAAATTGACCTCATCAAAATCCTGATCTCCGGCTAACATAAATAGCATTCCAAGATTAGCCCCTGCTGAAAAGTTTGCTCCTTCGTTTCCGATGACTACTCCTTTATATGATTTCTCCGCCATCCCAATAGCGGTATTTATTCCCTCTATAACCTCCGAACCCATGGAATTCATTTTGGTATGGAATTCCAGTCCAATCACATCATCACCCATGTCAAAGATAGAAGCACCTGAATTTCCCCAAACCTTCTTACCTGCAGATTTCAAAGTGTCCAAAATGATGAAATCTTCGATGCCAGGAATCTCCTTATAGGTTTTGCTCGGAATATCATAATATTGCTTCCTGCCGTCTATGACTTTATAGAAAGATTCATTTCCTGCTTCCAGCATTTCATAAACCCAAGAGGCGGCTTTTTCACCAGCGACTTCCATTTTTTCCACCGTCTCCCTCACTCCGAGGATATCCCAATTTTCAAATGGTCCAAACTCCCAACCAAAACCAGCACTCACTGCCTGATCAATTCTGTATAGTTCATCCGAAATTTCAGGAATCCTATTTGAGCAGTATCTGAACAAATCATAAAAAGTAGTACGATAAAACTCACCCGCTCTATCCTCGAAATTGACCAAAAACTTGATCCTTTCTTTTAAGTTTTCTATTCCCTTAGATGCTTCCAAAGCCTTAAAACTTGGTTTCTCTACATCTTTATATTCGAAGGTGTTAAAATCAATTTCTTTTAATTCTTTGCGGCCGTCTTTATGACGGATCATTTTAAAATATCCCTGACCCGTCTTATCTCCGTACCACTTATTGTTGTATAGAACCTCAACGATTTTTGGGAGTTTGAATTTTTCTCTGGACTCATCCTGTGGCAAAGCTTTGTATAGATTGTTTGCCACATTCACAGTGGTATCCAAACCTACCACATCCATGGTTCTGAAGGTCGCAGACTTAGCTCTTCCGATGATTGTTCCAGTCAATTTATCCACTTCCGAAACCCCCATCCCCAATTTTTCAATCGTATGCATCGCCGAAATAATAGCATAAACACCAATTCTATTGGCGATGAAAGCAGGAGTGTCTTTACACAAAACCGTTTCTTTTCCTAAAAATTTATCTCCATAGTCCATTAAGAACTCAACAATTTCGGGATTCGTTTTTGGTCCTGGAATAATTTCCAATAACCTCAAATAACGAGGTGGATTGAAAAAATGAGTTCCGGCAAAATTGACTTGAAAATCCTCAGATCTACCGTCGCACATCATGTGCATCGGAATTCCAGAGGTGTTTGAAGTAATAAGAGACCCGGGTTTTCTGAACTTCTCTACCTTTTCAAAAAGTGACTGTTTGATCTCGAGACGCTCCACAACAACCTCCATTACCCAATCATAATCTTTGATTTTAGGAAGATCATCGTCAAAGTTTCCTGTCTTAATTCTCGAAATAAATTCCTTGTCATAAATCGGAGAAGGATTTGATTTCAAAGTGCTTTGCAATGCAGTTGAAACAATCCTGTTTCTTACAGCTGGATGCTCTTTCGTTAATCCTTTCTTTTGTTCTTCCTCTGTCAATTCGAAAGGAACTATATCCAGTAAAAGTACTTGTACACCAATGTTCGCAAAATGACAGGCAATTCTTGATCCCATCACTCCTGAACCTAAAATGGCAACATTTTTTATGGCTCTTTTCATCTTTTTTGGGTTTTTATAAACTCTTGGCCGACACCAATAATAATTTTATAATTCAAATATGATTTTGTTAATTTCTTCCGATCCTTCGGATTGTACTTGGTCAATTACCAACTGTATTTTCTCAAAAACTTTAAAAAAATCAGTCAATTCTGACTCACTCACTACTTCTCTGATTTGTTCATTAAACTCTCTGATCGTGTTGATAGAAATCTCTTTTTTCCTTTTCCCTTCTTCAGTCAAAAATATTCTAACGGATCTCTTATCTACCAAATCAGGTTTTTTAAAGATTAATCCCTTTTCCTCCATATTCTTTAGCATTCGAGTGAGACTTCTTGTTTCCAAGCCCATCATCGGAGCAATTTTCGTAGCGGGAGTTCCTTCTTTGGAATTGATACTTATCAGGACAAATCCAATAGCAGTTGTAAAACCTTCTCCCGCTGCCTTCTGATTATACATCCTAGAAATGGCATGCCAGGAACTTTTAATGTGATAATCAACTGTCTCTTCTCGCTTCATACTTCTGTTATTATCCAATATCTATGGACTTCTAATGTAACGAAAATTATGTATGCATGCATACTATATTCTTAAAAAAGTTATGCATGCATCACAAATTAAAAATTGTTATTTTAAATAATTCAATATATTAATTTGTTAAAAAGAAAAAATTATGATGATTCAGAATAAAATTTAATTATTTATGAGTTTTCAAAATCATTTTTGGAAATCTTGAAATAACAGATTAATTCTGTTCATGGGAAAAGAATTGCATAATTTGATCTGGATCAAATATCATTTATGAATTGTAGATTGATTCTACCTCTGCCTGGTACTTAGAAAGTATAACTTTCCTCTTCAATTTCAAGGTTGGGGTTAATTCTCCCGATTCAACTCCCCAGGGCTCAGAAAGCAATTTGAACCGTTTTATAGTTTCCCATTTTGCAAAATATTTATTCATATCCTCAATAACTCTATCATATTTTACAAGGATTTCTGGCTTTTGAATCATTTCCTTCATTTCTGTAAAAGGAAAACCCTTGTGCCTACAATATTCCTTTAATCCATCTTCACTGGGTATGATTAAGGCCACAGGGTAATTTCTGTTTTCACCTACAACCATCACTTGATCGATAAGGCTCGATTCTTTGATTTTATTTTCGATCACCTGAGGAGCGACATATTTTCCTCCAGAGGTTTTGAACATCTCTTTTTTTCGATCTGTGATTTTGAGGTATTCTCCATCAAGTTCTCCAATATCTCCCGTGTGAAACCATCCATTTTGAAGTACTTCTGCAGTAAGATCAGGCTGCTTATAGTATCCTTGCATCACATTGGGTCCCTTAACAAGAATCTCACCATCCTCAGCAATTTTTACTTCTACATCTTTTATTATTTTTCCTACATATCCAATTCGGATTTCATCATAGTCACAAATGGATGCTGAAACAACGGGAG
This sequence comes from uncultured Algoriphagus sp., assembly GCA_965659625.1. Taxonomy (GTDB): domain Bacteria; phylum Bacteroidota; class Bacteroidia; order Cytophagales; family Cyclobacteriaceae; genus Algoriphagus. Next base: position 263,731 of record CBFHWO010000001.1, read on the forward strand.
AAGTTTCAGTGAGACCATAACCTTCGCATATTTTTATCCCTGCTGCCCAAAATACTCTTGCAAGTCTGGGTTGTAAGGCTGAAGCTCCAGAATTTATCTGAACGATATTTCCTCCTAATGCCTCTCTCCATTTACTAAAAATTAATTTATTAGCAATTTTCAGTTGCCAATTATACCATTTCCCTTGATCAGAAGAAAGATCATATTCATTTCCTAATTTGAGAGCCCAAAAGAAAAGAGATTTTTTAATCCCTGATAGTTCATATCCCTTAGAGACTATCTTTTCATAAATTTTCTCCAAAAGTCTAGGAACTGTATTAAAACTATGTGGTTTTATTTCCCTCAGGTTATCTCCTATTTTCTCTAAGCTTTCTGCATAATAAATTGACAATCCCATATATAAGAAGCAAAAGGAAGCTGTCCTTTCATATATATGACATAGCGGTAAAAAACTTAAAACCTTATTCTTTCCTTTTTCTAAATAAAGCGTTTCAGAAACCGAAATCACATTGCTAATCACATTTTGATGCGTTAGCATTACACCTTTAGGTCTACCCGTGGTACCAGAAGTATAAATAATGGTGAATAAATCATCTGTTTTAATAGCTGACTTTGATTTTTCAAGCAAAGCCAAATCTCCGTTTTCACCGGTTTTCATAAAATCTTCCCAAAAATCCACCCCTTCTAATTTTATAAAACTGTAAATTTTTCTATTTCCTGCAACAGAGTTGGCTTTTTCAAAAATTTCATCATCGCCGACAAAAATCATTTTGACTTCTGCATGTTCAAAAATATATCTAAAGTCCTCGGAAGTAATCGTAGGATACATTGGAATAGAAATAGCTCCTATTTGTTGCAAAGCTAGGTCAATGAAATTCCATTCAGGCCGATTTTGAGAAATGATAGCAACCTTATCCCCACTTGAGATTCCAGAACTTAAAAAAGCTAAACTGAGATTATCTACAATTTCTTTTAGCTGCCTTGAAGAATAGGTTTTCCAAACATCATTTTCTTTAAAAGCTAAAGCAACTTCTTTATCGTATTCACTGATCTGAAAAAGTACTAGATCAAATAATCTTTCGAGGGTCATTTTCTGAATTTTGGGTTATCAAAAATAAGTTACTAAAAAATCGGAGATTCTTTATTCTATCCACATTATCAACACTCTAATAGTTATTATAGATTATTTAAATAAAAGAACTGTTATAGTTATTAGCTTTGTGGATTTGTGGACAAATAAATTTTAAAAAGTTCTCCACTGGTTTCAGGATCTCTAATCTTATTTATCCCTAAGGTTATACCATCCTTGTCCACATGTAAAATGTTATTTTTCAAGTAATTGGTTTTTTATCCACTGTTTTGTTCCATTTAAAGATTTATTTACTGTTGGTAAAAACCCTGTGGATTATTTGATTGATCCTTGTGGACATATCTTCACTTATCCCCCAAGGTACTAGTCATTTTTTCTGCTTCTTTTGGAAATGGTGATAACCCCTTTTTTGTCCCTTTTTTATCGTTGATTTTCCACAGCTTTTCCTAAGTTATCAACAAACGTTTTTAGCCTAATTTAAGCCTGTTTTTGGATTGGCAATGATCCTTAAATCATCTATAGTCCATCCTGCTTTTATTACAATATCCTGTGATTTGGTTTCTTGATCCTGAAAGTAAAAAACTCTCTCTGCATATCTTTTTTCTAGATAGTTTGAAGGATCCCACCTCTTGTTGTTGTTTTGATCCTCTATAACTCTGATTTTATAAGTACCTGGTTCTACCAATGAAATGGAAAAATTATTGCTTTCTTGGAGATAGACCTCTCTATTTATTTGAGATTTTGAGTCAATTAATTGAATAATATAGGGTGGAGAACCTCCTATTATTTGACCTGATACCCCATCTGCTAACGTTTCTCTCTTTAGTTTTCGGTAGTTGGATGATAGCACAGCCTCATTGTATTGACCTTCTAAGTCTTTAAATGTAGAATCTGAGGCTTTAATCGTAAAAATTTCTTTTTGAAGTGAATCTGGAATGAAAAGTTTAATGTTCAAAATATCTCTTTTTAATGAATCAGGCATAGCTATCATTTCTGGCTTGATTGCTATGATTGATGCAGTATCATATGAAATGAACAATGAATCATAATTAATTTCAGTGATTGGTTTATTGAAGTTTAACTCAATTAATAACTCCTGGTAGAAGCTTTTTCCAGAGTTTGAGGTGAAAGTAAGTTTCTCAGCTCTCCTTTCAGACTCTTTAAATTTGGCATAGATAGTAGTATCTACTTTGAAACTTAAGGAGTCTTGTAATTTAACATCAACTTTAATACTGTCATCTAAGGCTATACCTGAATACAATCTTATCCGTTGATCAATGATATTGTAGAATACAGTAGTTCCTATCTGATCATTAATCAATTCAATATCCAAAGGATCCTTATTAAGGACGATATCGTAATTACTTCCTGTTTCTGAAGATCTGGTAAGCTTTATTGGAGTTTGATCTGCTTTTGAGATATTAAATACGGCCCCTCTTATATCTGACTCTATTGATATTGTATCCAAAATAAAATCATAGTCTTCACTCTTGAACTCGGCTTTTAAGGTGTTGTTGACATCGTTCCAAGCGTAGGCTCTATAGTTTCCTTTTTTAATATTGCCGATAGAAAAATTTCCTGACGAATCTGTTTGTGATAAGTAATATGGCTGGGCAGTAAAAACGTCAGTAGTATCTTCATATTCATAAAGCCCAACGATAACATTATCAAAAGAAAACCCTCTTTGAGGGAAATAATTGTTAACCTTTCCTGAGAAAGTTAAACTATCGATGCTTGTACCTGTTGAGAAGACAAGTTTTAAATTTTCTGTTGGGTTGCTTTCAGATAAATCCTGGATAGATTTCTGAAAATTGAATACATAGGTTGTACTATCCTCGAGCTCTTGGTTAAGCTCAATTTTTACAGTGTTTTTTAAGGCTGTAATTACGAGTTGATCTTTATCCAATTTAGGTGTTATGATGATATTCTTGGTTGGATTATCAAGTTTTACATATTCATCAAATACAATTAAAATTTCTTGGGGATTTTGATTGAGACTTTGGTCTAGAGGAAACATTTCCAAAACTACCGGAGGATCTTCATCCCTTGGACCTCCCATTGGCGTACTTTGCTTTGCACAAGAATTAAAAAGGAAAGCAATTAATAAAAATGCTATGTATAACCTGTATTTCACTTCTTTTTAAAAATAAATAGATTGCTCGAATATTGACCTATTTGGCCTTTTGCGAATTGGTTGGATTTCCAACCAATCTTTAAAGCTTTTAAATATTTGGATAAAATAGATTGTTTTGGTTTGATATATCCTTCAGAAAGTAAAGACACATAATAGCTATCGAAGGGCATTGGTTTTACTTTAATTAATTCTAAATCAAATAGTTGTTCAAAATTTTTCATAGCTATCTGATCAAAATGATATAAATGCCTTGGTACATCCCACCCAGCCCAATCTTTACCATATTTTTTAGCGTCATAGCTTTCTGGATTTGGTATAGCTATTATTATGTAACCATCTGATTTTAAGTGATTTAAAAGTACTTTTATTGTTTTTCTTAGGGTGTGAATATGTTCTAATACATGAAATAGACTTATGATGTCATATTTCTTTTTTTCATTGATTTCATCAATATTTTCATGGACAGAATTATCCAGTGTGACGTTTGCTGTATTCCTTGCTTTGGCTGTTGGTTCTATACCATTTACTTTCCATCCTTTATTTTTTGCTGCATTAAGGAACTCTCCTGTGCCACAACCGTAATCTAATAACTTACCATTTCCTTTTAATTCTGAGATAAGCTTAACCTTTTCAGAAACAGCAAAATCTCTAACTTTATTGTAAATGAATTGTGTAAGACTTTTATTATTTCTGTCATGAGAGTAGTACTCAGGAAAATCATAATAAGGCGCTATCTTTTCTTGTTTTGGTCTTGGGTTTGTAAAAAGTAAAGAACATTTCTGGCATCTGCATACGATGAATGATTCCTTACTTACTGCGTGATCTTTTACTTCTGTATAATTAAGAAAAAGCCCACTTTTGCAGAGTGGGCATTTACTGAGTCTTTCGGCCATGATTATCTTCCTAAATAAACTGTAAGTATGGAAAGATCGGCTGGTGAAACACCGCTGATTCTTGATGCTTGCCCTAGAGTTTCTGGTTTGATTTTATTTAATTTCTGTTTGCCTTCGTTGGAAAGTGCCGTGATAGTCAAGTAATCAAATTTTATAGGAATCTTATAATTTTCCATATTGCTGAGTTTCTCTACCATCTGCTGTTCCTTTTCGATATAGCTATCGTACTTAACTTGAACTTCTGCTTGTTCTCTTACTTCTGGGGAGAATTGTGAAAGGAAAGTATTAAAATCTGGATCCAGAGTCATCAATTCTTTTATACCAATGTGAGGCCTTTTCAAGAGTTTTTCTGCTGATATTTTTTCTTTTATTTCGGAGGTTCCTATTTGTTCTAATGCCTTGTTTATCTGATCTGGAGACAGTTTTTTCTGTTTTAGATCGTTGATTAACCGTGCTGTTTCGGTCTTTTTGTTAAGCATTTTATCGAGCCTTTCTTGACTCGCCAAATTAATATCGTATCCTAGCTGTGTTAATCTTAAGTCTGCATTATCCTGTCTTAACAACAGCCTAAATTCAGCTCTGGAAGTAAACATTCTATACGGTTCTTCAGTCCCTTTATTGATAAGATCATCAATGAGTACTCCGATATAGGCATCTGATCTTTTAAGTAAGAATGGATCTCTCTCTTGAATCTTCAAACTTGCATTAATACCTGCTATCAATCCTTGAGACGCGGCTTCTTCATATCCTGTGGTTCCGTTAATTTGACCAGCAAAATAAAGGTTTTCTATTAGCTGTGTTTCTAAGGTTAATTTTAATTGAGTTGGTGGAAAATAATCATATTCTATGGCATAACCAGGTCTAAACATTTTAGCATTTTCAAACCCTGCTATTTTGCGAATTGCTTTGTATTGTACATCTTCCGGTAGTGATGTAGAAAAGCCGTTAACATATATTTCTACTGTATTCCATCCTTCTGGTTCTACAAATATTTGATGCCTTTCCCTTTCTGCAAATCGATTTATTTTATCTTCTATAGATGGACAATATCTTGGACCTAATCCTTGAATTCTTCCATTGAACATTGGGGAGCGATCAAAACCTTCTTCTAATGTGCTATGAACTTCTTTGTTGGTATAAGTAATCCAGCATGTCCTTTGTTCTTTTATAGGGCTTGTTTCATCAGAATAGCTAAATTTTTCAGGGTTTTCATCACCATATTGAACCTCCATTCTAGTATAATCTAGACTTCTGCCATCTACTCTTGGTGGAGTACCTGTTTTCATTCTTCCAGCTTCAAAACCTAGAGATACTAATTGTTCTGTAATTCCTTTCGCTGCTGACTCTCCTGTTCTTCCTCCTCCAAAATGTTTTTCTCCGATATGAATTAATCCATTCAGGAATGTGCCGTTGGTTAGAACTACACTTTCTGATTCAATTTCTATCCCAATTCCTGTCTTTACTCCTTTTATTCGGCCATCTTTTACTAAAACGCCTGTAATCATTTCTTGCCAGAAGTCCACGTTTGGCGTTTGTTCTAATGCCAAACGCCATTCTTCTGCAAACTTCATTCGATCATTTTGGGATCTTGGTGACCACATAGCCGGCCCTTTTGACCTATTTAGCATTCGGAATTGAATCATGGATTTGTCTGAAATGATTCCGGACATTCCTCCCAATGCATCTATTTCTCTCACTATTTGACCTTTTGCAACCCCTCCCATCGCAGGATTACATGACATTTGTGCAATAGTATTCATGTTCATTGTACATAAGAGTACTTTGGAACCCATTTTTGCTGCAGCATGTGCAGCTTCACAGCCCGCGTGTCCTGCGCCTACTACTATTACATCATATTTTGGAAACATGATTAATTTTGTTTACTGTTTCACGTGAAACAATTGGTCTTTAAACCTGGATTTGTTTTTTGCTGTTTCACGTGGAACATTAGATTTTTTGAAATAAATTTATTGCGAACTCTTCTTTTGACCGCATCAATTCAGCCTCTTCTTTTTTCTTGTCTTTATATCCCATTAAATGAAACAGACCATGGCTGATAACTCGACTAAGTTCGTCTTGAATTGGAATTTGGAGTTTTTTTGAATTTTCCCGTACTCTGTCTATGCTTATAAAGATGTCACCTTCTATTTTTTGCTCTTCCTCAGAGTTATCAAATGTAATGATATCAGTGTAAGTTTTATGGTCAAGGTATTCTACGTTGATCTTGTAAAGATATTCGTCACTGCAAAAAATATAATTCAAATCTACTATTTTGAATTTTTCTTTTTCTGCAATTGATTTCAACCATTTTTTCCGAAGGAGCTTTTGATTTAATTGAAAAGAAGTTTCTTCTTGAAAGAAATTAATTGCCATGATCTAGAACATATAAAAGGACAAAACAGTCTTTCTGCCTTCCTCTTCAAATTTCACTTCGTCAGTAAGGTGTTTGATCAGAAATATTCCTCTTCCTCCTGTTTTTTCAATGTTTTCTGGTTCTGTTGGATCCTTTAATAAATTAATGTCAAAACCGGGTCCTTCATCTTCTATAACAAACCTTAATAGTTCGTCTTCCATAAATAATTCAAGATGAACTAATTTGGATTTGTCATGCTGATTTCCATGAATAATGGCATTGCTAATACATTCTGTAACGGAAATCATAATATTTCCATAGATGTCATCATTTATTTCGAAATTTTCTCTCGCATTATCGATGAAACTTTCGATGATCTTTATGTTTTCTATGAGTGATGGGATGGAAATTTTTATTGATTTCATCTGCTTTTTTTATTCAATGATCAACAGTTGTGTTTTAATCAGTTAATTCTAATAATATTGGACAATGATCAGAATGCTTGGCTTCAGGTAAAATTATTGACCTCTTAATTTTATCTAACATTCCGTTTGTTGCCATATGATAATCGATTCGCCAACCTAAATTTTTTGTTCTGGCATTTGCCCGATAACTCCACCAGGTATAATTATGTGGCTCGGAATTTAAATGTCGGAATGTATCAATAAACCCAGAATTGGTGAATTTATCCATCCATGCCCTTTCCTCTGGTAGAAAACCAGAACTGTTTTTGTTTGAAATAGGATTATGGATATCTATCGCTTTATGACAAATATTGTAATCCCCACTTAAAATAAGGTTTGGCTTGATTTTCTTTAAGTCTTGAATATACCCATAGAGATCATCCAAAAACTCATACTTGAATCCTTGTCTAATATCTCCAGTTGTGCCTGAGGGAAAATATGCTGAAATAAATGAGAAATTATCAAATTCGATTTCTAATAATCTTCCTTCATCATCGTACTTGTCTAGCCCTATTCCGTGTTTTATTGATTTGGGTGTTTTTTTACTTAAAATAGCGACGCCACTGTATCCCTTTTTAACTGCAGGATTCCAATATATTTCATAACCTAAGTTCTTAAATATACTGCTGTCTATTTGGCTTTCTAATGCCTTAACCTCCTGTAAACCAATAACATCTGGGTTAGTTTTTTCGAGCCATTCTACAAATCCTTTGTTCATTGCTGCTCGAATTCCATTCACATTATAGGAGACAATTTTCATGGGTTATTTTATTTCTATTTCGTACTCTTTTTCAAAGTATTCAAGAACTTGAATTTTTAATAGCTTTTCTTGTTCTAGTAAGTCAAAATGAGGTAATTCTTTGATAAGAGTCCAATGTGGCCAGCCTTCCTGATCTACATAATCTAACTCGTAAAAACCGTCATAGCTTAAAACTTTACAAACTGCAATATGCATTAAATCTTGCTTTTGCTCTTTAGAGAAGATTTTGTTCCCTTGTCCTAATTCTTGAACACCTATTAAAAACAAAACGCCATTTAGATCGGATGGTTTTTTTCCAATCGTTTCTTTAAGTCCCTCTAATAATTTTGACCACCTTTTTTCTAGATCAAGATCTCTTTTAAACATTTTGTAAACTATTGATTATCAAGCTCTTCCCAATATTCTGTTGCCCTTCTTAGATGAGGAATAACTATAGACCCTCCTATCAAAGTTGCGATTGAAAATACCTCAAATATTTCTGTTTTATTCAATCCTAATTCTTTACACTTTCCAAGATGATATTTAATACAATCATCACATCTCAAAACCATGGAACAAGCTAAACCCAACATTTCTTTGGTTTTGACATCAATAGCTCCTTCCGCATAGGCATTGGTGTCTAAATTGAAAAACCTTTTAATCACTTTATTATCAGCGGCCAAAATATTATCGTTCATTTTGGCTCTGTACTCATTGAATTCTTCTATGAGATTCATTAAATTAACAGTTTAGGACACACATTTACAGGCAAATATAACAGGTATTCTGCCTCCGTAATTACTAACAGAAATTTTTGCTTATGCGTTTAGATTATTTTAAAGATTTTTTTGATCTAATTTTTCCTAGAAACTGCGAGATATGTGGTAGAAACCTTTTCGATTTTGAGAAAGATTTCTGTAAAATATGTATTGGATCACTCCCAAGGACTCTATATCATTTAATGCCGTATGAAAATGATCTCACAGATAAAATAAAAGGATTGAGCAATGTGGGAATGGCTATGTCATTTTTGAGATACACAAAAGAAGGAAAGAGTCAAAAGATTCTTCAATTACTCAAGTACCGTAATAAGCCCGAGATAGGAAAAAAAATAGGGAAGCTATATGCCGAAGAATTGGCCAAAGCGGGACTTTCTGCTTTTTGGGATACGATAGTGCCAGTTCCTTTACATGTTGTTAAACAACAGAGAAGAGGATATAATCAAAGTGAAGAATTTGCAAAAGGGATTTCAGAGGGATTAAACATTCCATGGGAAAATCTCTTAACGAGGAGAAAATTTACAGAAACTCAAACCAAGAAATCAAGAATACAACGAATGGAAAACGTAGAAGAAGTTTTCGCAATTGCTACCACAAAATCAGTAGTTGGTTTAAGGATTTTACTGGTGGATGATGTAATTACCACTGGAGCTACCCTATGTTCTTGCGCAAATGCTCTTTTGGCTAATGGGGCAAAAACTGTAGATTTGGCAACAATTGCTGCAGGAAAATAAAATTCACTATGATAGACATTGATTTGTTGAAATATCCAATTGGTAGATTTCAAAAACCGGATAGAATTTCATTGGATGATTTGAAAAGAGCATTTGAAGAGATCAAATCATTCCCAAGATATTTGGAGTCTACCGTTAAAGAATTGTCCGAAAAGCAATTAGAGACGAATTATAGACCTGGAGGATGGACAGTTCGACAAGTTATTCATCATTGTGCTGATAGCCATATTAATGCATTTATAAGGTTTAAGCTGGCATTGACCGAGGATAACCCAACAATAAAGCCTTATGATGAAGCCGCTTGGGCAAATCTTAATGACAGTAGTTTACCAATAGAAGTTTCAATAGGGATTTTGAAAAATATTCATTTCAAATGGGGTACAATTCTAGATCAAATGACTGAAACAGATTTTGCAAAAACATATTTTCATCCAGAATCTCAAAAATCCGTACCGCTAGAGGAAGTAACCCTGATGTATTGCTGGCATGGCAAACACCACTTAGGGCATATTCAGGCTCTTATTCTAAGGGAAAAATGGTGATCACAACATTTTGAATCCATGAACATATCACTAAAAGGTCAAAGAATTCTTGTAACAGGAGCATCAAGAGGAATAGGGAGAGCAATAGCCAAGCAACTTTCAGAATCAGGTGCAGAGGTGATCATTCATTTCAATGCTAATGAGGAAGAAGCTCTAAAATTAAAAGCAGAATTGTCTAACCCTGTTTATGTAGAAAAATGTGATTTAGCTGATTCTTCGCAAGTCATTGGCTTTATTCCGAGATTAGTTGATAAATATGGAGCAATTACAGGAATTGTGAATAATGCAGGAATTGCTAAATCTGCTCCGGATGATTTACCAACAGATCAATGGACAAAAATCTGGAATGAGACTTTTGAAGTAAATACCACGTCTCTCGCTATTTTATGTAAAGAATTCATTTATCAAGCTAGAAAAAATCAAACTGGTAGAATCGTCAATATTTCTTCTCGAGCGGCATTTAGAGGAGATACCACGGACTATTTGGCTTATGCTGCTTCAAAAGGAGCGCTGGTCAGTCTGACCAGATCCATTGCAAGATATTATGGAAAAGTTGGGATTAAGGCATTTTTGATTGCTCCTGGTTTCACCCGAACTGATATGGCAAAGGAAATTCTTTCTGAATATGGAGAAGGCTTTGCCCTGAATGATATAGCCTTAACTGAGCTTACTAAACCAGAAGACATCGCTCCAATGGTAACATTACTTTGCTCAGGTATGGCAGACCATGCAACTGGCGCTAGTATTGATATCAATGCTGGCTCTTACGTGCACTAATATCCAACTCTTTCTAGGGAATTTCAGTTACCTAGGTATGGGAAAAAGCTTTTCTAGGGATCCAATATTCACTCGGGAACTTATTAAAGTTCTCAAGATCTTTGGTTTAACATCAGTCTTTTTGGTCTTTGCTTTATCATTTTTCAATGAAAAAAGAGCTGACAATACAGGCGAAGATCAAACGTATAAGGTAAATGATTCTAATCGTTTGTTTTTTATGAATCTTCGCGCAATCTACTATGATAAAGAGGTGAGAGCGGATGCAAAAATGGCTCTTTTTCGGCATAAAAAATTAGATCTAAGCGGAAATGAAGAAAGCCTAAACCTTGTTATTATTCTTAACTCCTTAAAAGATGAATCATATATTTATTTTGAGCCGAAAAATGTCAATTGGCCGATTCACATCAAAGCAGAATCTTTAAATGGGAACAAACAGTTTCATTTCGAAAATGGAAATAACGACCTCTTCTTCTCTTATTTACAAGAATTGAGGCCCTGGTTGAAAAATGATGTGCTTTTCTCAATACAAATAGAAGGAACGTGGAAGAGAATTTGGAAAACTGAGGAAGAAAGAGAAGCTGTAAAAGAAATTGCAGATGATTATTTTAAATTATTGGAAAATAAATAAAGCTATAAAATGGCAACACCTCTAGAGTCTTTTTCAGCACAAATAGGAATGAAATTAGATAAAACCCCGTCACCTGCTGGTAATTGGCTCTCAGGAACACTATTGGAGATTTCGAATAATCACATTAAAATTCAATATTTGGTGAGACATGAGATGTGCAATCCTGCTAAAGTTCTCCATGGTGGTGTGGCATCTTTAATGCTGGATGACGCAATTGGGATAGCAAATTTTGTTTCGGGAAGCGAATACCTGATGACAAGCATCAACTTGAGTGTTGATTTTCTTTCATCTGCTCCAATAGGAGAGAAATTAGAAGTATCTGCAAAATTAGTTCGTTCTGGATCAAACATAAATCATTGGGATGCCGTAATCACTAAAGATTCAGGTAAACTTGTGGCAAAAGCTAGTTCAAATATGATTAAAACACATATAAAGCTTAGTGAACTTGGATTTTAATCTTTTACACAACTTAATTTTGTACAATTGAAAAAACTTATTTTATTTAATTGCTCTTTTCGGTCTGTTTTCTGTGACAGCTTTTTCACAAACGACAATTAGTTTTCACCAGAGCAATTTGCCTTTTATGGGCGTGAATTATCAGTTTGGAGAGAAATTTATTCCCGAATTCAGGCTGGGCTCCGATACTTCTTTCGGGAATTTAACAGCAGAACTTGCGGCAAACTATATTTTTAAAAAAACCGACCGCTTTGAATTTTATGGCGGCGCGGGATTAAGAGTCGGTTTTATCGATGGAATAGTAATTCCAGTTGGTTTGAATATTTATCCTTTTGAGCAAAAAGATTTCGGTTTTCATATGGAAGCAGCTCCGATAATCGGATTTGGAGACGATGTAATTAGAGGATCATTTGGTATCCGATATAGATTTCAGAAAAACTAAAACTGCTTCATCTTCACCATCAAGTCCCAAACTGCGATTCCCAATGTCACTGAAATATTCAGAGAATGTTTGGTTCCAAGTTGGGGAATTTCCAAGACTGTATCACAGTTTTTTAAAACTTCTTCTTCCACTCCAAATACCTCATTTCCAAAAACTAAAGCGATTTTTTCTTCCGTTAAAGGTTTATAATCATTGAGAAAAATGGACTGATCTACTTGTTCCAGAGCGCAAATCTTATAACCCTCAATTTTTAGTGAATTGATCGCTTCATTCGTACTTTCATAATAACTCCAATCAACTGATTCTGTCGCCCCCAAGGCGGTTTTTTGAATGTCACGATGTGGTGGTTTCCCGGTAATTCCACAGAGATAAATTTTTTTTACTCTGAAGGCATCACCTGTTCGAAAGGCAGATCCAACATTGTTTAGGCTCCGAATATTATCCAAAACAATAACTATTGGTGATTTTTTTACCTCTTTATACTCTTCAATTGAGAGCCTTTCCAGCTCATTCATACTTAATTTTTTCATCCTTTTTTGTTCTGCTTTATGAATGGCTTATTTTCGGGAATATTCCCGCCGAATATCTCTCCAAAATTAGCATAAAAGTAAGTATACCACATGAGTAAGTCCAAAGACGGCAAAGAAACGCCCTTAATGAAGCAATACAATGCGATCAAAGCGAAACATCCAGGTGCTTTATTACTTTTTAGAGTTGGTGACTTTTATGAAACTTTTGGAGAAGATGCTATCAAAGCAAGTAAGATTCTGGATATCGTTTTGACAAAAAGGGCGAATGGCTCAGCTTCTCACATCGAACTTGCGGGTTTTCCTCATCACTCTTTGGATACTTATCTTCCAAAACTTGTTCGTGCAGGAAACAGAGTAGCTATTTGTGATCAATTGGAGGATCCAAAATCTGTAAAAGGAATAGTCAAAAGAGGAGTCACCGAACTTGTGACCCCCGGCCTTTCCTTCAATGATCAGGTTTTAGATACAAAACGAAATAATTATCTGGCATCAATACATTTTGGGAAGGAAAAGCTTGGAATAGCATTTCTTGATCTTTCTACAGGCGAATTTATGGCTGCTGAAGGAAATTCATCTTACATAGAAAAGTTGATCCAAAGCTTTGCCCCTTCAGAAATAATTTATTCAAAAACTTCTAAAAAGTTAGCTCAGGAGCTCCTAAAGAACGATTTTATTACCTTTCATTGCGAGGATTGGGTATTCCAATTTGATTTCACCTATGAAAAACTGAAAAGCCATTTTGGAACAGCTAACCTTAAAGGGTTTGGGATAGAAGAGCAAGAATTGGGGATTATTGCAGCTGGAGCGATTTTGTATTATTTGGAAGAGACAGAGCACAAAGAGATCCAGCATATTTCCTCGATTTCCAGAATTGCAGAGGAAAAATATGTTTGGCTCGATAAGTTTACCATTCGCAATTTGGAACTGGTTTATCCACAGCATGAAGGAGGGGTCCCTTTGATTCAAATTTTGGATCAAACGGTAACTCCCATGGGCTCAAGGATGATGAAGAAGTGGATGGTACTTCCCTTGAAAGAGAAAAATGCGATTGAAGAGCGCTTGAATGTAGTTGACTTTTTTTATCAAAACTCGACTCTGATTGATGAAATTTTGGGTGAGTTAAAGCAAATCGGGGATTTGGAACGCCTGATTTCAAAAGTGGTCGTGGGGAGAGCCAATCCAAGAGAAATAAATCAAATCAAAAGAGCTTTGAAAGCTTTAATGCCGATTAAGGAGCTCCTCAAAATCCAAAAAAATCCTACACTAAAACGCCTTTCTGACCAGATAAATCTTTGTGAATTTCTTTTAGAAAAAATTGATAATGAACTAAAAGAAGATGCTCCAATGCTAACGCATCAAGGGGGAATAATCAAAGATGGAGTGGATGATGAATTGGATGAGTATAGAAATTTAGCCAATACTGGGAAGGATTTTCTGGTGCAGCTTCAGCAGCGAGAAGTACAAAAAACCGGCATTTCATCTTTGAAAATAGCCTATAACAAAGTTTTTGGCTACTATCTGGAAGTCACTCATTCCCACAAAGACAAAGTCCCTCAGGAGTGGATCAGAAAGCAAACGTTAGTTAACGCAGAAAGATATATTACACCTGAGCTTAAGGAATATGAGGAGAAGATCCTTCATGCCGAGGAAAGGTTGGTGGGCATTGAGCAAAGGTATTTTATGGAATTGGTGCACGAAACAGCCAAGTATGTGACGCAAATCCAGCAAAACGCAAGAGTGGTAGGAACATTGGATGTTTTGTTATCATTTGCTCAAATAGCTCTGACGAGTGGATATACAAGACCTAAAATATCAGAAACAGAAACCTTGGAATTTAAGGATGGCAGACATCCTGTGATTGAAAAGCAGTTACCATTAGGTGAAAATTATGTGCCAAATGATGTTTATTTGGATCATGATAGTCAGCAGATTATCATCATCACAGGACCAAATATGGCTGGTAAATCTGCTTTACTGAGACAGACAGCATTAATCGTACTGATGGCACAAATGGGAAGTTTTGTGCCGGCTTCTTTTGCAAGAGTTGGGATTATTGATAAAGTTTTCACCCGCGTGGGTGCTTCGGATAATCTTTCAAAAGGAGAATCAACCTTCATGGTAGAAATGACTGAGACAGCCAGTATTTTGAATAACCTCTCCAATCGAAGCCTGGTGCTGATGGATGAGATTGGACGAGGGACCTCTACTTATGACGGGATTTCTATTGCTTGGTCTATCGTAGAATATTTGCACAATCATCCTCAATTCAAAGCAAAGACCCTTTTTGCAACACATTACCATGAATTAAATCAATTGACCGAGGATTTTCCGAGAATAAAAAACTTTAATGTGTCGGTCAAAGAAGTAGGTAATAAGGTGATTTTCATGAGAAAATTAAAAAAAGGAGGAAGTGAACATAGTTTTGGTATTCATGTAGCTCAAATGGCTGGAATGCCAAATCCAATCGTATTAAGGGCCTCGGAAATCATGGGCCACTTGGAAAAGGACAAAGCGGTAGCCGAAAAAAAGGATAATATTAAATCGATTCCCAAGAATAACTATCAATTGAGTCTATTTGAATTGGATCCCAAAATCCAGGAAGCAAAAGAGTTAATTGATCAAATAGATATCAATGCAATATCCCCGATAGAAGCATTGTTGAAATTGCATGAGATAAAGAAAAAATTAGACGGCTAGTTGAAAACTAATTTTGTATATTAGAAAAGCATTTAAACATTATTAAAAAGGTTTTATGGATAAGGTGCTTTTAAAGGACCTGAAAAAACAGGATAAATATTCAAAATTTTTTCACTCTTGGAAAGATCAGGAGTTTAAAGAATATGAAAATGAATCAAAAATGCTTTCCGAACTTGAAGTCTTGAGCCAGACAATTGGCATGAGGGAGGGTTTGGTGATTGCATGTTTTGATTATAGAAACCTTAGTTTGGCTTTTTTTGCTGGCAATGTAGAGGAGTTAACTGGATATCCTACCTCTATGTTTCGCTCAAAAGGAATGGAGACCTCATTTACAATGCTTCATCCAGAGGATAGAGAAGAATTATTCCGTTTTCAAAAAATTGTTTTTGATTCGTTCCATCAATTGTCATGGGAGGAGAGGCACAATTTTGAATTTTCTTATACCACACGCTGGGTTCATCGAACTACACAAGAGGTTTTCTGGATGATGGGTAGAGTAAAACCTTATATAATTGATAGGGCAGGAAATTTTGCAATGGATCTGCATATCATTGTAAAATTGCAGACTCCACCAAAAACAAAAAATTACGATTGGAATTACTCCTATCTCAAAGAAGATGGAACTCGGATTTTTGTCAGTAAAAATTCTCCTGTAAATCGCGTAATATCTCTAACAAAAAAGGAGAAAGAAATTGTGAAATTGATTTTGGATGGTTTAGAGTCCAAAGAAATTAGCAATCACTTAAATATTTCTTTTAATACTGTTTCTACACATAGGAAGAACATACTAAGAAAGCTTGGAGCAAGAAACTTAGGAGAAATGATTAAAATATTAGCCTCTTATGACTTTGATATAAGCCTGTAAATCAAAGGAATCAGATTTTTGGAAAATAAAATGATAAAAATTCAAGCAATAATTCTTGTAATTTTATTTTCCGATCTTACCTTTGCATCCACAAAACACTCAGAGTACGTTTGGGTTTTGAAAAATGCGAGAGTAGCTCAGCTGGTAGAGCACGACCTTGCCAAGGTCGGGGTCGCGAGTTCGAATCTCGTCTCTCGCTCGAAGAAGCCCTTGATTCAAGGGCTTTCTTGTTTAAAGTAGAAGTAGCTCCGACATGCCGGAGTGAAGCCGGGATGGTGGAATAGGTAGACACGCAAGACTTAAAATCTTGTGACCTCACGGTCGTGCGGGTTCGATTCCCGCTCCTGGTACAGAAGCCTCGCAGCAATGCGGGGCTTTTTGTTTATATTCTATCATGTTTACGGTTTATGCAATATCAAGTAAAGTGAGGAAATACCTGTATGTTGGCCTTACTTCAAATTTGGGTGATAGATTTAACCGTCACAATTCAGGCTATGAGCAATCCACTCGTCCTTATCGTCCGTTTGAACTAATTTTCACAAAAGACTTTCCAACTCGTGTGGAAGCGAGAGAATTTGAAAAATACTTGAAAACCACAAAAGGGAAACAAACAATTCTAGGTACTTAAAATCTTGTGACCTCACGGTCGTGCGGGCCTGCCTGTAGCAGACAGGTTCGATTCCCGCTCCTGGTACAGAAGCCTCGCAGCAATGCGGGGCTTTTTGTTTTTAAAGGAATTCGTCCTATGATTTAATAGGATGATCTGAACTATTTAATTTTTTCGTATTTTAAATCCCATGGAAGAATTTGACTTTTTATCCTTGGATTGGCCCACCCTGAAGCATGCTTTGATTATTTCAGGAATTTCTATTGTCACTTTTTTGATTTTCCTGTTCATAGCAAAAAAATCTAAAGCCTTTTTGAGAAGTCGTCTGACTCGAAGGATGGATGATGATTTGCTGGCAAATTTTCTGGCCGGGATTTTCAGTTCCCTTGTCATTTTAATTGGACTATTGGTTGTATTCAGGCTGATTGGTCTGACGGGTGTGGTTTCTGGTTTATTGGCGGGTGCTGGTATTTCCGCATTTATTATTGGTTTTGCTCTAAAGGATATAGGAGAAAATTTTCTTGCTGGAATTATTCTAGCCTTCAAAAGACCCTTTCGAGTGGGTGATTTTGTAGATATCAATGGGATCAAGGGTAAGGTGTTGACTTTAAATCTTCGTGATACTCAAATAAAATCTTTTGATGGGAAGGATATTTTTATCCCTAATGGAATGATTTTAAAAAACCCCTTGGTCAATTTCACGATAGACGGATACTTACGCTATGACTTTATGATTGGTCTTGATTACGGTTCGGAATACCAAAAAGCAGTTGACATGATCAAATCCACCCTTTTAAAAGTACCGGGAGTATTAGATGACCTTAAAGAACCGCAAGTATGGGTTGTGGAAGCCGGGGAAAGCACATTGAATATTCAAGCTAACTTTTGGGTGGACACCTTTGACAGGACAATATCGGATGCCGTGGTAAAAAGTACAGCCATAATACAGGTGCTTACAGCATTGGAAAAGGCCGGCTTCAATATGCCGGCCCGAATTATAGAATTGAAAAATCATCAGGGCAACAGCCTAAAGACTTCTTAAGCTTATTTTTTAAGGATTCCTGCTAAATCAGCTGGTGAATAGTTGACTGATTTCAAGGTTTTGTGATCTCCTTCTCTAAATACAAGATATAAATCCCCTTCTTTTTCATAAAAGCTTGGTGTGCCTTTGGCTTCGTAATGTGTCACAGTTGCTTTTGCTTCTTCTTCGGTTTTACAGGCTTTGCTCATATTAGACCGCTGTACCTCATCAAAAAGTGTTTTGAATTTCTCCCCTAACCCGAACTCAAGAATAGCACCAGATAGCACATACTGTAAATCACACAGTGCATCAGCAATCTCCACCATATCTTTGTTTTCGATTGCTTCTTCCAATTCTTTTAACTCTTCAGCCAATAAGGAAACTCTAAGATTGCAGCGTACTTCTGAGGGGATTGTTGGTTCGGCTAAAACAGGATGCTTGAATGTTTCGTGAAAAAGGGCAACAGAGGTAAGTGACTTAGGATCTTGCATGGTTTATTTAAATGATTATTCGAAATAAATGAAAAAGACCGGAATTCTCAGTCTTTTTATGAAGGGATTATCTTGAGCGGGGGCTTAGGTTACATAAAGTTTCTGGTTACAGCCCATATCAGCAACCAATATCTGTCTTTATTTAAATTGAGAATCAGACAATAAGTCTGATTTTGTGACAAGTTGTTTAAGTTTGCAAACCCAATGTCACTTGGTTGAGTTTTTGAACTCAAAACTGACAATTGGAAAAACCTATGGAAATTACCTTTTATAAATATCAGGGAACAGGAAATGATTTTGTCATGATTGATGATCGATCAGAGACATTTGATACCTCAGACCTTGATTTAGTTGCTAAACTTTGTGATCGAAAATTCGGAATCGGAGCAGATGGACTTATTTTAATTCGATACATAGAAGGGTATGATTTTGAAATGATTTATTTCAACGCTGACGGCTCTCAAAGTATGTGTGGGAATGGGGCTAGATGCGCTGTTGCCTTTTCCTCATTTCTTGGAATTGTCAATGAGAAAACGAAGTTTCTGGCCATAGACGGACCCCATGAAGCAGAAATTAGTGATGGATCAGTTCAGTTACTAATGGGAGAAGTAGAAAAGATTGAGGAGAAAGCGGATGATTTCTTCGTGAATACAGGCTCTCCTCATCATATTAGGTTAGTAGAAAAATTAGCAGATTATCCGGTGTTAATAGAGGGAAAGACTATTCGATACGATAATTCCTATTCTCCAGCTGGAACAAATGTTAACTTTGTTGAGCCTATTTCTGAAGATGAAATCTTTGTGCGGACCTATGAGAGAGGTGTTGAAAATGAAACACTTTCCTGCGGTACAGGCGTGACTGCAGCAGCATTGGTATTTGGAAAAGATAAAAATACTGCTGAGATAAAAATCAATACCCTTGGAGGTAAGTTATCCGTAAAATTTACTTCTGGGCCAAATGGAGGATTTACTGATATTTGGCTTATCGGTCCGGCAGAGCAGGTGTATTGCGGAAAAATAAAAATTTAGAATAAAAGGATCATCTGGCAGTAGCCGGATATCATTATCAATTGTAATAAAAAGGGTTTAATTTTAAGACCCGTTTTGAGAATCACATTCATTCGATATGTTAGAATTAATTGCAAAAGGACTCGCAAAAGTATTTGGTACAAAGTCCGATAGAGATATAAAAGAGTTGACTCCTAAAGTAGGAGAGATCAATAAGATTTTTGAAAGCTTTGCTTCCATCACGGATGATGAATTAAGGGGCAAAACAGATGAAATCAAAGGAAGGATTAATGATCGCCTAAAAACTATTGATGATAGCATCGGTGAGATTAGGGTAAAAATCAATGAATTACCAGCCAATGCTATTCATGAAAAGGATCAGCTTTTCAATGAAATAGATCAGCTTGAAAAGCAGCGGGATGAATCACTTGAAGAGATTTTAGCCAATGTATTGCCAACGGCATTTGCTGTGGTAAAAGAAACTGCCAGAAGATTCAAAGAGAATAAGCAACTGAAAGTAAAAGCGAATCTTTTTGATCGAGAAATTTCTGCAAAGAAGAAAAATGTTGAGATTGATGGAGATCATGCTATTTGGCATAACAGCTGGCTAGCTGCTGGAACTGAAGTTGTATGGGATATGGTCCATTACGATGTCCAGCTAATAGGCGGTATGGTTTTGCATAATGGTAAAATAGCCGAAATGGCCACTGGTGAAGGTAAAACACTTGTCTCTACCCTTCCTGCTTACTTAAATGCACTTGCAGGAAGAGGTGTTCACATTGTTACGGTCAATGATTACTTAGCAAAGCGTGACTCCGAATGGAATGCACCACTTTTTGAATTCCACGGTCTATCAGTGGATTGTATAGATAAGTACCAACCAAACTCTCCCGGAAGAAAAAAAGCCTATGCATGTGACATTGTATATGGAACGAATAATGAGTTTGGTTTTGATTATCTCCGTGATAATATGGCAAGAGACGGTGGAGACCTGGTACAGGGGAAACACCATTTCGCTATGGTCGATGAGGTCGATTCGGTATTAATTGATGATGCTCGGACTCCCTTGATTATTTCTGGGCCGGTACCAAGAGGAGATGTTCATGAGTTTGACGACATGAAGCCTCGTGTAGCGACCTTAGTGGACGAGCAGAGAAAACTGATCCAGGGCTTCTTGACTTCAGCAAAAAAACTGATTGCAGATGGAAACGAAAAAGATGGGGGCTTGGCACTTTTCAGAGCGTTTAGAGGAATGCCAAAATATAAGCCATTGATTAAATTCCTTTCTGAACCTGGTATCAGAGTTATTTTGCAAAAAACGGAAAATCACTATCTGCAGGATAATAAAAGAAATATGCCTGAGGCAGATGAGCCTCTTTTGTTTACTATTGATGAAAAAACAAATGTGGTTGATCTGACGGATCGGGGTATTGAAACGATGACCACAAAAAATGAAAACGTAGAGTTTTTCATACTTCCTGACATTGGTGTCGTAATAGCTGATCTGGAAAAAGAAGAAGGGCTTGATGACAAAGAAAAGCTTATTCGAAAGGAAGAAGTAATCAAGGATTATGGTGTGAAGGCTCAACGGATTCATACTGTAAATCAGTTACTGAAAGCCTATTGCATGTTTGAGCGTGATACCGAATACATCATTGTAGATGGAAAAGTAAAAATCGTCGATGAGCAGACTGGTCGTGTGATGGAAGGAAGAAGATATTCTGATGGCTTGCACCAGGCGATTGAGGCGAAGGAAAATGTGAAAGTGGAGGATGCGACGCAAACATATGCGACTATTACTCTTCAGAATTATTTCAGAATGTACCACAAGCTTGCCGGTATGACTGGTACAGCGGAAACTGAAGCTGGAGAATTCTGGGAAATTTACAAGCTGGATGTGGTAGTTATTCCTACCAATCGAGTTATCCAAAGATCAGACAGAGAAGATAAAGTTTATAAAACTGTTCGTGAAAAGTTCAATGCAGTCGTAGACGAAATCAATGAATTGGTTGCTGCAGGGAGACCCGTCCTTGTAGGTACTACTTCTGTTGAGATTTCCGAGGTATTGAGCAGAATGCTTACGTTGAAGAAAATACCGCATCAAGTGCTGAATGCAAAGCAGCATGCAAGGGAGGCAGATGTTGTTGCTGTGGCTGGACAATCAGGAACGGTAACCATTGCAACAAACATGGCTGGGCGTGGTACTGATATCAAGCTTTCACCCGAATCCAAAAAAGCAGGTGGTCTAGCGATCATTGGTACCGAGAGGCATGAATCACGACGTGTAGATAGACAGTTGAGAGGACGTGCCGGACGTCAAGGGGATGTGGGTTCTTCCCAATTCTTCGTGTCTTTGGAGGATAGCTTAATGAGACTTTTTGGTTCGGAAAGAATTGCCAAGCTGATGGATAGAATGGGATTGGAAGAGGGAGAAGTGATCCAGCATAGCATGATTACCAAATCTATCGAAAGAGCTCAGACCAAAGTGGAGGAAAATAACTTTGGCACAAGAAAGAGACTTTTGGAGTATGACGATGTGATGAATTCACAGCGAGAAGTCGTTTATAAGAGAAGAAGAAATGCCCTAAAAGGGGATCGTCTCGAGCTAGATATCTTGAATATCATGTATGATGTCTGCGAAAGCAACATTGAAATGGGTAAATCTACCGGTGATCCAGAGGACTTAAGATTGAATGTCTTTACTTCTCTAGGGCTGGATTATCAAATTTCCGAAGGAGATTTGAAATCAAAAGATTCAGCGACTTTAACTCAAGAGTTATACGAAGCAGCTTTTGATAATTACGAGAAAAAGAATGAAATGATAAGGAGCACTGCGCTTCCGATCTTTAAGAAAGTTCAGGAAGAAAGAGGTGCTACTGTTAAAGACATCATGGTTCCGATTTCTGATGGTATCAAACAAATCGGTGTGGTGGTAAATCTGGAGGGTATGATCAATAGTGACGGTCGTGAACTAATCAGATCTATTGAAAAGAATGTGACTTTGGCCATCATCGATCAGAACTGGAAAGAGCATCTTCGTGACATGGATGATTTGAAGCAATCTGTACAAAATGCTGTTTATGAGCAGAAAGATCCGCTTTTGATCTATAAGTTCGAAGCATTTGAAATGTTCAAAAGGTTTATTGGTAAACTGAATGAGGACATGATTTCTTTTATTTCAAGAGCAGACTTACCTAAGCAAGATCCAAGTCAGGTTCATGCAGCACAACCAACTCGATCAGCTGAACCTCAGGGTCAAGCATCTAAAGCGGAAGTTTCAAGTACTTTAAATCCAGGAGCAAATCGTGCCGCTGCCGCCGCTGCTAGTGCAGGAAGATCTGCTCCACAGGTGGTGGCTCCAAGAAAGTCTGAAAAAGCCTATGGCAGAAATGATAAAGTGACTGTTCAATACACCAATGGAACCACAAAATCTGATGTGAAGTACAAAAGTGTAGAGCAGGACCTTCAAGAGGGTAAATGTATTGTAATCGACTAAATTAAGCATATGAAGTCTGTTTGGATTCTTGGGTTATTTGTAATTATTATAGGGTGTAAGTCCGGTAAGTCTACTACTGGAGGTGCAGCCGCTTATGCTACTTATCAAGAAAATATAACTGGATCATTGCCCTTATATCCTGATTATGAAACAGAACTGGCGGCTTTAGATAGTAATATACCCAGTACTTCCGTTCAGACAGTTGACGCTGAGTTGGATCAAAAGATCACCCAGATTTATGATAAAAATGTATCGGAGCCTTATTTCAACGGATATTCCGTATTGGTTTATTCAGGGATCGATAGAACTAGAGCATTTGAGACACAAGAGGAGCTGACAGAAAACTTCCCAGAGATCAAAGCTGAAATGCAATACCAAGAGCCCCGCTACCTTGTGAAGGTTGGCAAGTTTAATTATAAAATAGAGGCTCAGAAGAGCTTTTCACTGATCAAATCTCAGTTTCCTACTGCACGAATTATTCAGGATAGATTTCAGCGAAAAGAATATGAAGCCCCTGAAATCTTAGATTCGAATGCTGAAAGACAAAATTAAGTTACTGGCTAAGGCCTACAAGAAAGAAGTCATCGCCAACCGTAGACATCTGCATGCCAATCCAGAACTTTCTTATGTTGAATTCAAGACTTCTGCTTTTGTTGAAGAGAAGCTAAAATCTTTAGGTATTACGAAGATTGATAAGAAAGCTACAACCGGATGGTCAGCTCTTATCGAAGGAAAAAATCCAAGCAAAAGAGTAGTTGCTCTCAGAGCAGATATGGATGCCTTGCCAATTATCGAGGCGAATGATGTTCCATACAAATCCACCAATGAAGGTGTTATGCATGCTTGTGGGCACGATGCGCATACCGCATCATTATTGGGAGCAGCCAAGATACTTAATGAATTAAAAGACGATTTTGAGGGGACCATCAAATTGATTTTTCAACCTGGTGAAGAGGTAGTTCCGGGAGGAGCATCTTTGATGATTAGGGATAAAGTCCTTGAAAACCCAAGGCCTGCAGGAATTATTGGTCAGCATGTAATGCCTTTTATTGATGCAGGTAAAGTTGGTTTCCGAAAGGGAATCTATATGGCCAGTGCAGATGAATTGTATATTACTGTCAAAGGTAAAGGAGGCCATGGCGCTATGCCAGAAACTTTAATTGACCCGATACTGATTGCTTCTCACATGATTGTAGCGCTTCAACAAGTAGTTAGCCGTGCTGCAAGTCCTAAAATTCCATCTGTTCTTTCTTTTGGTCGCGTGGAAGCATTAGGAGCAACTAATGTGATTCCAAACGAGGTTAAGATTCAAGGAACTTTCAGAACTCTAAATGAAGATTGGAGAGCAAAAGCCCATGAAAAGATGCTTCAGATTGCTCATGGAATTGTAGAAGGAATGGGAGGAGAGCTTGATTTTGAAATCCGTAAAGGATATCCATTCTTAAAAAATGACCCAGAACTGACAGGAAGATCCCAACAAGCAGCAATCGATTATTTAGGGGCTGAAAACGTGTTGGATTTGGATATCTGGATGGCAGCAGAAGATTTTGCTTATTATTCTCAGGAAATCAACGGATGTTTTTATCGTTTAGGCACTAGAAACGAAGCCAGGGGAATTACCTCTGGAGTACATACTCCGACTTTTGATATTGAAGAAGATGCTTTGGAAATTGGTGCAGGTTTGATGGCCTGGCTAGCCGTTTCAGAATTACAAAATTCTTAATAGTTAAGACACAATTTTTCCTTACTAACTAATTAGCTTTACAGGCAATTTACAAGCTATGAAAATCAATAAAACGCTTATTCTGACATTTAGCATGTCATTGGTGATTTCTCAGGCATTTGCTTGGGGCCAAATCGGCCACTATTTGATCGGCTATATGGCATCTATGCAGATGAAAAACTCAACGCGTAAAAAAGTTGAAAGTGTGATATATCCGATGTCTATTGGAAGAAGCGGAATTTGGATGGATGAAATCAAATCTGATAGAGCTTACGATTACGTTAATTCTTGGCATTACCTGACAAGTAAGAATGGTGAATACAATCCTGAATTACAAGAAAAGGGAGGAAATGCATACGAAGCTATCAATAGGTTAAAGGCCGAATTAAAAGCAGGTAATTTAAGCCCAAAAGAAGAAGCTGAAAAGTTGAAAATGCTGATTCATATGGTGGAAGATATTCATCAGCCACTCCATGTTGGTACAGGTGAAGATCGTGGTGGAAATGATATTAAAGTTGAATATTTTAGACAACAGTCTAATCTACATTCAGTGTGGGATTCTGGTATGATAGATGGTTGGGATATGAGCTATACTGAAATAGGCAATGAATTATCTAGAAGGCTTACTTCTGAAATGGAAGATAAATATCGCAACTCAACTATTGATGATTGGTTGAAAGAAGCTGTAGCTGTTAGACCTATGGTCTATAAACTCCCTGAAAATATGAAATTGTCGTATAATTATGGTTTTGAAAATAGAGCTTTAGTGGAGGAGAGATTGCTTGCTGCTAGTGTTCGACTTGCTCAGATTTTGCAAGAGATTTACGGTTGATCAAGAAATAATTTAAAAAAATCTATTAAAAAGCATAAACTAAAGAAGCATTTTTTATCTTTAGAAGGTTAGCGCATTTGACCCGTATGCTTCGAACCTTCACTCTTTTTCAAGTAGCTTTTTTAGTGATTTCGTTTTCCTATTCCCAGTCTTTACGAGATAGGTTAGGAAGAACTGTACTGAATCCAGATTCAGCGTCACTCATTTTTGAGCTGGAAAAAAAGAATCTTCAAACATCTAGCGACACTGGTATTTACTTTTATTTCATTGCTGATCGATTTTATTCCGAATCGGAATACGATAGTGCGGAAATCTATTTTCATAAAAGCATTAATCTTATCGACCCAATAGCTGAAACAAGCCTTAAAAGCATGGCTTTAATTTCGCTTTCCCGTATTAATAGTTTTGCTGGGGACTGGGAAAAAGCGCTTTCCTCTTCTCAGGAGCACTATAATCATGCTTTGTCAGTGCTGGATTCAAATTATATGGCATTTGCCCTCTTTGATATTTCTGTGATTTACCACGATATGGAGCAATATGACAAAGGGGTAACTTACGGTAAACAGGCTCTGAATCTTTTAGAAAATTATCCAAAAGCCAGACCTCTCTTCAGGGCCTATGCTCTCAATGCAATCGCGATTAACTTTGACGATTGGGATAAGCCCGATAGTGCCTTATATTATCATTATCAAGTGATAGCTGATCTTGAAAACCTTGATAGTATGAGGGTGTCACATACATTTAATAATATTGGAAACACGCTCCTGAAGCAAAATAACTATTCTGAGGCTAAAAAATGGCTTGATGTTTCACTCACTTTAAATATTAAAGCAAAAAGTAGTAGCCGTACTGCTACGAATTATACCAACCTTGGTACAATCGCTTATAGTCTTGGAAATTTTAGTGAGGCAGAAAGTATGTTAGATTCAGCAGCGAAATATGTAGAACTGAGCAAGTCCACAGAGAAAAAACGTGATTACCTTCAGGAACAATATAGATTCAATAAATTGCTAGGTCGACTACCGGATGCAATAGATTTTTTGGAGCAATATAGTGCTCTCAAAGATTCAATTTTCAAAGACGAGCGGGTGAAGCTTATGGCAGATCTTGAAGCCAAGTATAAAGTGGAAACCAAGGAAAGGGAATTGGCAGAGTCACGAGCCGCATTGGCAGAAAATGAGCTTTTGGTAAAGAATAGGAATAACCAACTTCTGCTTGCTTTGATTTTTTCTAGTTCGCTCATAGGTCTTGCCTTCTTCATTTATTACCGTCAAAAAATGCGCAATCGACACCTCGAGCAAGAGGCAAAATTACAGGCTATTTATGCGGAGCAAGAAACCCAAAAGCGCCTTAATGAGCAGAGAGATCGGATTTCGTCTGATTTACATGACAATATTGGAGCACAGTTGACTTTTATCGTGTCTTCTCTAAATAACTTGAAATCGGTGGAACTTGGTCCAGAAAGAATGGCCTCAAAAATTGATCAGATTTCTGGTTTTACTGTGGAGACCGTTGGAGAATTGAGAGATACGATCTGGGCGATGAATAAGGAGAATGTCAGCTTGGAAGATCTTCAGGGCCGATTGGCTAATTTCATAGCTAAGGCTAAAGAGTCTTGTCCTAGTATTGAGTTTGAATTGATAATGGACAATGGTTTGGACGAGGAGTTTTTACTCAATTCAATGGAAGGGATCAATTATTTTAGAGTAGTGCAGGAAGCAATCAACAATTCTATAAAGCATGCTAGCGCAACCAAGATCACTATTAATTTTTCTAAAAACGGTGATTCAATTCGTATATGTGTCAATGACGATGGAAAAGGAATCCAAACCACTAAGCTTGGAAATGGATTTGAAAATATGAAGAATCGTGCGGATCGAATTGGGAAAAACCTTACAATTGATTCGCAAGAAAATCAGGGAACGGAAATTTGTATTTATTAAGTTTTAAGAATCATCATGGCTATAAAAATTGCAATTGCGGAGGATAATACATTTTTACTCAAAGCAATTTTGGAAAAGCTGTCATTTTTTGAAGACCTTGAGGTTAAATTTCATGGAATCAACGGGATTGAATTTTTAGAAAAACTGGAGAAAGACCCCAATGTTAACCTTATCCTGATGGATATTGAGATGCCAAAAATGAACGGAATTGAGGCGGTGGCTGAAGTCACAAAGAAATATCCCCAGATCAAAATCATCATGATTACGGTATTCGATAATGATGAGAATATCTTTAAAGCAATTAAAGCAGGAGCCCATGGCTACTTGCTCAAGGAAGTAGATGCCAAATCCTTGCATCAGGGTATTTTGGATACTTTAGATGGAGGGGCGGTAATGACTCCCTCTGTTGCGATGAAAGCGCTGAAGTTGCTAAGAAACCCACCAAACTTTGAAGAACCACTGGAGGAGATCAATCTGACGGCCCGTGAAATCGAGATTCTTGAGCATACTTCCAAAGGGCATAATTTTAATCAAATAGGAGAAAATCTCTTTATTTCTCCTAAAACTGTCCGTAAGCATATCGAGAATATCTACGGTAAACTTCAAGTTCACTCCAAACTTGAAGCGGTTCAGAAGGCAGTTAAGAATCGGATAATTGAGGGATGATAGGAACTAAAAATTCAGAAATATAAACTAGCAAGATTCTTCTGATTCAATCATTTTAATTCCTTATTTCAAACTCCCTTTTCGCGCCATCCAAAAACTCTACAAAATCCTGAATGTCGGTCTCATAGCCAAGAGGAGAGGCAAGGAGGTCTTCTTCATGATCCAAAATCACATAATAAGGTTGGGCGTTGTTATTGAATCGAGTGATCTGAAAGTCGGCATTTTGCTTGCCAAGTGTCTTTTTTACCTTGCCATCATAGCTAGAAGTGTACCATTTATCTTCCGGAAGTTCAAGTCGCTCATCGATGTACATTGCCACCATTACAAAATCATTTTTCAAGCGAGTCAAAACCTGAGGATCCGCCCAGACATTTTCTTCCATCTTTCGACAGTTTACACATCCATGTCCTGTGAAGTCGATCAGCAGTGGCTTTCCTTGCTCTTTAGCCGAAGCTAAAGCCTCTTCATAGTCAAAGTAACCGTGTATTCCGAAAGGAATTTCTAGCAAGTCCCCGTATTTAACTGGAGCCCTTTCTACCTCAGCACCGGAATACGCTTCTCCAATTTTGAATTGCTGGGTTGTCATCGGTGGCAAATATCCACTCAAAAGTTTCAGCGGTGCACCGAATAATCCCGGAATCATATAGACCACAAACATAAAAGTAACCAAAGCTAAAAGAAGTCTCGGGACACCGATATAGTCCAATGGAGCATCATGTGGCAACTTGATTTTTCCTAAAAGGTATAGTCCTAAAGCAGCAAAAATCACAATCCAGATGACCAAGAAAATATCCCGATCCAAGATACCCCAATGATAGACCAAATCTGCGATCGACAAAAACTTGAATGCCAATGCAAGTTCCAAAAAGCCTAAAACCACTTTAACAGAATTCAGCCAGCCGCCAGATTTTGGAAGTCGGCTCATCCATTCCGGGAAAATCGCAAAGAGCGTAAAAGGAATCGCAAAGGCCAAGGAGAAAGCAAACATTCCAAGAATCGGCTTGACCAATTCCCCTCCTGCAGAGGAAATCAAGATTGAACCCACAATTGGACCGGTACAGGAAAATGACACCAGCACCAAGGTGAAGGCCATAAAGAAAACTCCTATTAATCCGCCTTTCTCGGCTTTGGCATCCACTTTATTGACAAAACTCGATGGAAGGTTGATTTCAAAAAGTCCAAGAAATGCTAAGGCAAAGAAGATGAAAATTCCAAAGAAAAAGAGATTGGGAACCCAGTGAGTGGCAAGCCAATTGGCAAACTCAGGACCTTGAATGGCTGCTACGGCTGTACCTGCAATTGTATAAATAGCAATGATCGAAAAGCCGTAAATAAATGCATTTCGAATTCCAATGGCTTTGCTAGTTGCCCGACCCGTGAAAAAACTCACTGTCATAGGAATCATTGGAAAAACACATGGCGTAAGCAATGCCGCTAATCCAGCCAAAAAAGCCAAGACCATGAATCCCATCAAGGATTCATTTTCCGTTGTGTTTTCAGCTGTAAATTCATTGGTATCTAAATCTGAAACTTGCTCATCAGAGGATTCTGTATTGGTTTCCACCATTTCAAAAGGATTATCTTCCTCTGGTTTTTCGGAAACATCCGCTTCTGAATTAACCGAACTTTGTCCAGAAATAGCGTCAAAAGAAATTTCAAATTCCTCTTCATAATTGATGCATTGACCTGTGACATCCGAACACATCTGGTATTCCAAAGCTCCTTTGATTATACCTGAAGCCGAAACTGGTGTCAATTTTTGTTCAAATCTCCCCTTTCCCATGAAATAGGTGACATCCCCTTTCCATGTTTCGTCAAATTTCTTTTTAGGATCGATTGCTTTTAGCTCCCCATTCAGATTGTAATCTTCAGACTCCTCTAACTTCAAAATTGTCAAATTTGGCCCTAAATCTGGATCAAAATCATTCGAATATACATACCAGCCAATAGGAATTTGTGCATCGAATACTATCGTCGATTCCTCTCCTATAACCGTTTTTTCTGGAACTAGCTTGATGGTCCACTTTGGAGGGGATATAATTTGCCCTTGTACAAAAGGTGTAAAGCTCAGAAACAAAAGTATTGCTACCGTAATCTGTAGAAATCTAGAGATTTTCATGGATTCGAGGATGATTGTAATCGAAAGGAATTGAAGC
Organism: uncultured Algoriphagus sp.; assembly: GCA_965659625.1. Lineage (GTDB taxonomy): Bacteria > Bacteroidota > Bacteroidia > Cytophagales > Cyclobacteriaceae > Algoriphagus. Next base: position 293,796 of record CBFHWO010000001.1, read on the forward strand.
TTCAATAAGTTCCTGAGTTACTGATTACTTAATGTTTTGAAATGTCTGAAGAAAGCAGTTATGGTCTCTATTCCTATAAAATAGTTTTCCACTCCATAATGTTCATTTGGTGAGTGAAGTGCATCTGTATCCAAACCGAATCCAAATAGGATTGGATCAGTTTCCAGTTCTTTTTGAAATAAAGCAACAATTGGGATGGATCCACCTTCTCTGGTTGGAATTGGTCTTTTTCCAAAGGTCTCTTCCATCGCTTTCTCTGCGGCCTGATATCCGATCGAATTGTCAGAAACCACTGCTGGAGCTCCTCCATGGTGTGCTTTTACTTTGACAGTAACTGAAGCTGGAGCAATAGATTTGAAATGCTTTTCAAAAAGTTGGGAGATTTCATGCCAATCCTGGTCTGGTACCAAACGCATGGAGATTTTAGCGGAAGCTTTGGATGGTAATACTGTTTTTGCTCCTTCCCCCGTATATCCTCCCCAGATTCCATTTACGTCCAATGTTGGGCGAATCCCCACTCGTTCGATGGTCGTATACCCTTTTTCTCCATTTACATCGGTGATTTTCAGCTTCTTCTTGTATTCATCCAGATCAAACGGAGCTTCGTTCAATCTTGCCCTTTGTTCAGCAGTCAGTTCAGCAACTTTATCATAAAATCCAGGAATTGTAATGTGATCATTTTCATCTTTCAAAGAAGCAATCATGTCACAAAGGATATTGATTGGATTTGCTACTGCCCCTCCATAAGTTCCAGAATGCAGGTCACGATTGGCTCCGGTCACTTCTACCTCCATATAAGCCATACCTCGAAGTCCCACTGTGATAGAAGGGTCTTTCATGCTTATCATGTGGGTATCTGAAATCAGAATCACATCTGCTTTCAGCTTTTCTTTATTTTCTATGACAAATTTGTCCAGATTGTCGGAGCCGACTTCCTCTTCGCCTTCAATCATAAACTTCACATTGCAAGGCAAATCATTGGATGCCATCATCGCTTCAAAAGCTTTCACATGCATGTAAAATTGCCCTTTGTCATCAGCAGAACCTCTGGCGAAAATCGCACCATTAGGATGTTCTTCGGTTACTTTGATGACAGGCTCAAATGGTGGAGAATCCCATAATTCATATGGATCTGCAGGCTGCACATCATAATGTCCATAAACCAAGACCGTTGGGAATTCAGGGTTAACGATTTTTTCTCCGTAAACGATTGGATAGCCTTTTGTCTGGCAAATTTCTGCTTTATCTGCTCCAGCATTTATCAAACTCTCTTTTACAAATTCAGCAGCAGCAAAAACATCTTTTTTGAATTTTGGGTCTGCACTGACAGATGGAATTCTGAGTAGGTCTAGCAATTCATTTAAAAAGCGATCTTTATTATTATTGATAAAATCGTTAACAGCCATAGAAGTATATTATTGGGTTGTGCAAGCTTCAAAATTATCCTTTTAATGAGGAATTGCCTACTTTAAATCTTACTTTTCTTTTAATTGGAATTCTATAAAAACGAATGAAAGCGATTCTTTGTGAGCATTTTGGAATGCCAGATCAATTGAAATTAAGTGAACTGCCAAATCCTGTACCAGGGAAAGGCCAAGTCGTAATGGAGGTGATGGCATGCGGAGTAAATTTTCCAGATATTTTGATGATCCAAAATAAGTATCAATCCAAGCCAGAACTTCCATTTTCTCCCGGAGGAGAAGTAATTGGAAAAGTGATTAGCTTGGGTGAAAATGTGGATAACTTTAAAAGCGGAGATTTGGTGCTCGGGCTTTGTGGTTGGGGAGGCTTGGCAGAACAAGTCGCAGTTGATGTGAATCGCGTTTTTAAGCTTCAGGATGAATTGGACTTTAAGCTTGCCGCAGCGACTTTGTATAATTATGGTACCTCATTTTATGCATTGAAAGATAGGGGAAGATTAAAATCAGGGGAAACTTTATTGGTTTTGGGTGCGTCGGGCGGTGTTGGTTTGGCCGCTGTTGAACTTGGAAAAATAATGGGAGCAAGGGTGATTGCAGCGGCATCCACTGATGATAAATTAAATCTTTGTAAAGATCGAGGAGCTGATGAACTCGTTAATTATGAGGAAGGAGATTTGAAACAAAAAATCAAAGATCTGACAAATGGCATTGGAGCAGATGTGATTTTTGATCCAGTTGGGGGAAAATTTACTGATCCCGCTTTGCGGGGAGTAGCTTGGAATGGGAGATACTTAATTGTGGGGTTTTCTAATGGAGAAATTCCAAAAATCCCAATGAACCTACCGCTACTGAAGGGCTGTGAAATCGTGGGAGTATTTTGGGGACAGTTTTCCAAAAATCATCCTGATCAGAATTTGGCTAATCTGCTACAGCTTCAAAAGTGGTTATTGGAAGGAAAAATTGTAGGACCAAAAATTCAGGAATATTCACTCGCCCAAGGTCCAATAGCTCTAGAAGCATTACTTGATCGGCAAAAATTTGAAAAAGGAATTGTCGTGATTTAATGAAAAAAGGGTGAAATTTGATAATGCATTTATGAGATTGCCTTCACATTAACTTCAATATTTTCTCTCGTCGCTTTAGAAATTAGGCAAATTGCGTGGGCTGAATCTGCAAGTTTTTGGGCCTCCTCTAAAGAATCTGCTTGAGGGATTTTTACATAAATATCGACAGCGATTCCATAATCTTCAGGACCAAAACTTCCTAAATGAACTTTAGCTGTGATTTCGGAATCACGCAAACTAATTTTTCCAGCGACTGAAGCCAAAGCGCCTCCGAAGCAAGTTGAAAATGCAGCGGCTAATAATTGTTCAGGATTTGTTTTTCCTCCGTCTCCCCCAATTTCCTTTGGCATGGCTACGTCAAAATCCAATAAACCATCATCAGATTTGACATGTCCTTTTCTACCTCCGGTATTTATGGCAACAGCAGTATAATCAACATTTAATTTTTTCATTCCCAGTTAGAATTTTTTAGCGTTTCTACGCTTTCTAACAAGTTTTGAAGGGAATGGTTTAAATCTGATAATTCTAACTTGGAAATTTCGTTCAGCTTTTGCTCCAAAGGAAGAAGCGCTTCTTGAACTTTTGATTGAAGTGATTTTCCCGGATAAGTTAATTCAACATGCACGGTCCTTTCATCAGAATCACCACGGTGCCGTTTTACATAGTTTACACTTTCCAGCTTTTTAATAAGTGGAGTTAAAGTTCCAGAGTCCAAATGAAGTTTTTCACCGATCTGTTTTACTAAAATTCCATCCTCTTCCCAAAGCACACTCATGGTCAAATACTGCGGATACGTCAGATTAAATTCTTTCAATCTGCTCTGGATAAGTTGAATCAGTAACCTTGATGTGCTATAAAGTTCGAGGGAAAGTTGATGTAGAGAATACATAAAAAGACAGCAGTTTATATTTTATACAATTTAAACTGATAAAACTTAAAACAAAAACTTTAAAAATATCTGCCAATCATCGGATGATCTACAATCTCTTTTTTAAGTGCTAATGCATCTATGGTACCTGGAACAAAGTAGGCTATGTTCCCTCCGGGTTCGATCAAAAGGGTGATGGGCAAACTTCCATCCCATTCCTTCCCTACAACCTTGATCACCTCATATTTATCATCGGTATCCATGATGTAGTTAGGAAGGGCGGAGGCTTTTCCTTTGAGATACTTTAAAGCTTTAGATTCTTGCTCAATATTGTCCATGCTGATGGAAACAAATTGAAAATCTCTTTCCCCGTACATTCTCTGCATCGTGACAAATTCCGGATACTCAATAATACAGGGGCCACACCAGGTCGCCCAGAAATTGACAAGCAATAGTTCGTCAGTTTCATTTTTCAGAAGATCAGCAAGACCACTTGGGGACAATTTTTCTAAGGAAACTTCCTTTTCCTGCCAAGCTTTATTGGTTTTAATGGTGTATTCATTTTTCCAGGCCCACTTCATGGAGCATCCAAAAGAAGGGGTCTGAGCTCTGTCTGAGGGAAGATCCTTTCCTTCTAAGGTTAAATCTATGGCATATCTCAAATCCTCCGCATTGGCTGTTCCAGGTTTTTCTGAAGCATCTATTCTTCCTGAGTAAGTGAGTTTTCGGTCTTTATCAAACACGAAAACATGTGGAGTAGCTACCGGACCATAGGCTAAAGAAAATTCATGTTTGTCGCCATCATATAAATATGGGAAGTCATAAGCTTTATCCTTCGCACGTATTTTCATTTCTTCAAACGTGTCACTTAGGTCGGTATATCCCAATTCTTCAGGTAAAATTCCAATTGGGCTGTTGGCAGAAATAGCTACGAATGAGACACTTTTTCCTTTGTAATCCTCCACTGCCTGATTAAATCGATCTTCATAAGCCTGTGCAGTCGGACAGTGATTACAAGTGAAGTTTATTACCAAAACATCAGAGTCATCGTAGTCAGATAGCTTGTGGAATTCTCCATCTATCCCAGGCAGATTAAAATCTGGTGCTTTATCTCCAATTGCCAACTTTGAAATTGGCTGTTCTTCCATGAATTGTGGATCTGCTACAAAACCTGATTCTTTGTTTTCAGAAACAGCAATTTCATTATCTCTTTCTTCTGTAGTCTTACTAGAACATCTGGAAAAGAGGAAAGCCAAGAGCAATAGTAATTCTGCTACCAGGATGATTTTTAGCTTAGATTTCATGAGAAGGAATAGTTTGGAGGGAAAGAAATAAATTTTTAACCTAGTTTATATCCATGTTGGTAGACATAATGTTTATGTGTATTAGCTTCAAAGTCATCTATAAATTCCTGGGCAATTGGATCCCACTTTAGAGGTCTGCCTAATTTGTGAGCGATATTACCTAGCGTGCAAGCAGTGCAGCTACTATGTCCAATTTCGACTGGAACGATCGGATCTTTTCTGATCAAAACCGAATCAATGAAGTCGATGTGGTGAGCACCAAATCCAGTTTCTTCATTTGAAAATTTCCTCTCGCAACTAGAAACATTCGTATCATATTGACCTCTGGAAACTTTTATCCAACCATTTTCTCCAATGAATTTAACACCTTGTCTACCTTCATCAAAAGGAGCAATATGGACTTTTACATCGTTAGGGTAAAAATAAGTCAATGGGCTAGAATCAGTTCCGGGAATAATCTCTACTGGGCCATTTCTATCCATGCCTATTCCCCATTGCGCTATGTCAATCATGTGAGCCCCCCAATCGGTCATTAGCCCTCCACCAGTTTCTTCGTACCATCTCCATGCTCCCCAGACTTTTTCATTTTGCTCAGGGTTCAGGCTAATTGAAGGATTCAATTCCTCATTGTAGTGAATTTCAGGAAGTGGCCCTGTCCAAGTTTTCCAATCTAAGCCAGCTGGAATCTCCTGCTTAGGCAAATCATATGGTTTTGGATGCGGAGGTGTTCCTACATTTACCAATACTTCGGAGATCTTACCAAGATTTCCTTTTTGAACCATTCTGACTGCATGCTGGAAATTGGCACCCGATCTCTGCATACTTCCGACAGCAAGTACGATACTGTTGGCACGAACTGCTTTTACTAATTCTTGACCTTCTTGGATGGTAAATGTTAAGGGTTTTTCCAGATAAATATCTTTTCCTGCATGACAAGCATCGATTGCCATCATTGCATGCCAATGGTCTGGAGAAGCAATGACCACTGCGTCTACCTCAGGGTTTGCCAATAGTTTCTTGTAATCAGAATAGAGTGTTACTTCTTTGGCCTCACGGTTGTTTTCGCTATAATTCTTGGCCACTCTTTGTTTAAACCTTTGAAGTTTGATTTCATAAACATCGGCTCCGGCAATCACATCCACAGCAGGATTTTTCATCATATTATTCAATAGCCCCATTGCCTGTCTTCCTACGCCAATAAATCCCAATTTTACTTTTCCTGATTCAGGATTAAAAGCAAGAGGTGATTTTGCAAATGAAAAAGCAGGAATACTACTTAGTCCAATGGTGCTGAGAAGAGAAGTGCCAAGAAACTTTCTCCTGGAAAAAGAAGATTTACTCATTAGTATTAATTTTAGGGTTCACAATTGTTAATTAGCCTTAAACGCAAATAAATTACTGCTTTTCTGAAGGATAGTGAAATTTTTTGAGTGGAATTTGATCAGAGGGAATCATATCAATCCAGCTTTGGGTAGAAACTATTTTTTAAAATTTATACTTTTAAGCCCTAAGGCCATATTATGACTATCCAACAACTTGAATATTTAATCGCAGTCGATAAGCATCGGCATTTTGGACATGCAGCAGAAAGTTGTTTTGTGACCCAACCTACGCTAAGCGCTCAACTCAGCAAGTTGGAAAGGGAGCTTGAAGTCATTCTTTTTGATAGAAGTAAGATGCCGGTCATCCCAACTGAGATTGGGGTCCAAATTATTTCGCAGGCTAAAAGGGTTGTGTCGGAAAGTAAAGGGATTTTGGAATTAGTTGCCCATTTGAAAGGAGATATTTCCGGAGTGATCAAACTTGGAATTATTCCCACCCTTGCTCCTTATTTACTACATAGGTTTATCAGGAAGTTTCTTGAAAAGTTTCCAAAAGTAAAAATGGAGGTGCAAGAAATGATCACTGAAGAAATCATAAGAAAGCTTAAAAATGATGAATTAGACCTTGGGATTGCGGTTACTCCTTTACTTGAAAATGGAATTGTAGAGAAGCCGATGTTTTATGAAAAGTTTTATGCTTATCTATCGAAGGATCATCCTTTGCTCAGAGAAAAGGAATTTAACCCCGAAATGGTAAAGCAAGAGGATCTTTGGATACTACAACAAGGACATTGTTTCCGGGATCAGGTCATCAATCTTTGTGATCAAAGTTTAAGCGGGCCCAGTAATTTTCATTACGAAAGTGGTTCTTTGGAAGGCTTAAGAAATATGGTGAATAAGTACAAAGGGGTTACCTTGCTTCCAGAGTTGGCGACTTTTGATCTTTCGGAGGAAGAAAAGTCCAGAATAAGACCTTTTTCAGGATTTCCGCCTACAAGGGAGGTTAGTATTATTTTAAACAGAAGTTATCTGAAACAAAAACTGGTAGAGTTACTCTATAATGAAATTACAGATTCGATACCAGTTGAAATGACTTCAAAATCTCATGGTAAAATAATTCGATTTAAATAATCAGGGTTTTTTGGTCAGAATATAATGATCAGCCAAATCTCCCGTAATCATGTTTCCAGAACGATCCAGTTGCCAGATTCGGTTTTCTCCAACTTTAAACTGACTAGGCGCATATTTTACTCCCTCAAGAATTACTTTTGACCCTGTTTCATCCCATCTAAATGTGCCGTTATAAGTTTCTTCCAGCGCATCATTTCTTCCTAGATAATTTGTGATTATGGTATAGGTCATGTCCCGATTCAAGGTCAAGGTTGTTTCTATTCCTTCACAATCGGCACATGGAACAATCCCAGAATAGGTACCATTCCAATCTAAAGAAGTCATAGAATTGTCTCCAATTGGAAGGCCTTCACGTTTTTGTTCAAGGAGCTCACTCGTTTCGTCGGTTTCTTGTTCGGAGGGCTTATCTTGAGAACATCCAAAAAAGGATAATGCAAACAAAAGGATTATACTAAACTTTTGGGAATTCATTTTAACAGGTTTCTTACAAAGTTAGCTTTGAAGCGATAAAACCAAAATTGATTGGAAATAAAAAAGAGAACCGGTTTCAGTTCTCTTTTTTGGTGAAAAGATGGGTGCCTTATAAAGCCTTAGGTTGATTTGTGGAACCATATCCTACGATTACAATATTCGTAATCTCATTTTCCTTCAAAAATTTACTTTGATTATAGTCGAGTTTTGAAAGCCACATTTCGCCATTCATTGCATAATATTCCGATCTCTGCTGATATAAATTTGATGAAAAAGGATTTTTCTCAATAGCCTCAGTCAGACTTTCTAAAGGATCAAATGGCTTCTGATTCTTATATTTTGTCAAAGGGTTACTGATGAATTCTTCACCTTTTTGAAGGATAAATTTAAAACTCATCAAATATTCTTCTCCCGGAGTTTTTCCATCTAAATATTCAGGATTCCAGTTTTCTCTGAGTAGCGCAAAGGTCCTAAGTATTTCTTCAGATAGTGATTCGTCACCACCATAAATTTCAGGTTCGCCGACGGGATAGCCCGCCTCGTCAAATTGGATCGAAATGGTAACATTTCCTGAGACATCATTGGCTCTGGCCTCTGTTGGATATTTGACAGATTTAGAGAGGAATTTATTCATTTCTGTTTTTGGATCTTCTGATTGAGCAAAAAGTCCAAAGCTTATAAAAAATAAAAGCAAAAAGGATAAGGTTAACTTCTTCATATGATTTTGGTTTAGTGTTAGTAATTCTAAACTACTGATTTTGAACGAAATATAAAATAAAAAGATAGTTAAAAAATTCAGTTGTTTTTAAAAACACCAAAATGCCATAAAACTCCGGCAGGATCGTGCAGGAAAAATTCGCTTCCCCATTCTTCGTTTTTTATTTCACTAAGCTTTACGCCTTTAAATTTTTCTGGCAATCCTAAAACCTTCATTGCTTCCCAATAGGATTCAAGATTCTCCACTTCCAAAAAGACCATGCAGTTTTCGCACCATTCTTTAGAATAATAATCTTGGAGATAAAAGCATATATTTTCTTTTACGGTAACTAGAGAGAATCCTTTACTCAATAGTTTAACCTGAAAACCCAGAGTTTTATAAAAAAGTGTACTCTCCTCAAAATTTTTAGAGCCAATAAATGTTCGGATAGATTTTGCTGGATGTATCATACTCCAAATTGGGTCAAATGATGGTCCAAGTGTTTATAGAATTGATTGTTCCATTCTGAGGAAGTCATGGGGCCAAAAGAAATTGATTCTTTGCCTTCAAAATGATCTTTTCCTAATTCGAATGTGTGATTAATAAATGCAACTAGCCTTGCCTTTTCTTCTTGAAAGTTCCTATGGTCTGAAATAATAAAAGCAGGTGCCGTTCTGCTGTTTTTTGGATAAGGTTTCTCATTTACGACTCCTTTTTTTACAAATGATTTTAATAAAAACCGGACAAATCCATTTGGTTTTGGGTGTTTATCTGTGAAGGCCATTTCATAGGCTACACAACAATGGGCCAACATTTGATCTACACTCATTTTGCCCCAAAGAGCTTTTGTTTCAGGTGTTAGCCGATTGATTCGGTCTATCAGCTCGTTATTTATTGCGGGATCAAAAATATTTTTCATGGATCAGAAGGTCTTTGATTACTCAAATTAGGCATCTTTCTCTGATTCAAGCAATTGATTAATTATTATTTGAATATAAATTGGTTTATAATGTAAACCAATTTATATTTGTTTCGTTGTTTATAAAAACAAAAAGAAAATTATGGAAAAAGAACTTAGTAGTAAAGATTCCCTCGCACTCATTACTGACATGATCAGTAAAGCAAAACGTGAAGCCGCTGGAGATGGCAGTTTTCAAATCCTTCTATGGGGATGGGTTATTTCGATGTGTAATTTTGGGCAGTATGCTTTACAAAAGACCGACTTCGCTTATCCCTATGCAGTGTGGCTTTTGGTTATTCCAGCAGTAATTGCAAGTATCATTTACGGAGTACAAAAAGGCAGAAAAGCTAGGATTAAAACCCATTTGGATTTGGTGCTGAATCAACTTTGGTTGGCAGTATTTGTAGGAATTATGATTGTGCTGACCTTTATGAATATTCTTGAATTTAATCATAGTCCAATTATTTTGATTTTGGCTTCATTGGGGATGTTTGTCACAGGAGTATTGATACGTGTGAACATGGTAAAAATCGGAGGATTTGTTCTGGCTTTGGGAGCAATTGTTGCATTTACATTACCGGTAATTGATCAATATTTAGTGTCAGGAATTGCCATGGTTTTGGGATATCTTGTGCCGGGATATTATCTGAAAAAAAACTATCGTGACCGTGTTTAAACCATTAGATCCACTTCTTCATTCCCAATTAAGGCTGGCCATCATGTCACTATTATTAAGCGTGGAGGAAGCGGAATTTACTTTCCTTAAAGAAAAAACAGAGTCTACTGCTGGTAATTTGAGTGTACAATTGGATAAGCTTGAAAAAGCGGGATATATCAAAATCGAAAAGTCTTTCAAAGGAAAAAGACCATTGACAACGTGTAGCATACTTCCTGTCGGAGTAAAAGCTTTTGAAGCGTATGTGGAAAATCTTAAAAATTACATTGAATAAAAAAATTTCCTTTTTTAGTTTATAACATAAACCAATTTACAAATGAAAAAGTTAATAATTGTCTGGATGATTTGCCTTCCGATTATGGCAAATGCTCAAAATTTTGAGGTAAATAAAGAAGCTCAACAAGAGCTTAAAAAAATAGAGTTTCTTGTTGGAGAATGGAGTGGAAGCGGATGGATGATGAATCAAAGCAGGGAGAAAATGGTCTTTGATCAAACAGAAAGTGTCAATTTGAAATTAAATGGGACCGCTCTCTTAATTGAAGGTAAAGGTTCCTCTGAAGGAAAAGTTGTCCACAACGCACTCGCAATAATTACTATGGCCGAGGGTATAGCGAAATATGATTTCAATTCATTTCTTCAAAGCAACCAGCATGGAACTTTCAAAGCAGAACTGATTGATCAAGTATTTTATTGGTATCCGGTAGAAAATGTCAGGTATGTGATCACCATCAACGAAAAAGGCCAATGGCATGAAATCGGAGAGGCAAATTCCGGCGGTACTTGGTATCAGTTCTTTGAAATGACCTTAGATAAAATGTGAGTAAAGGGTCATTTAAGTTAGCTATGCAACTAAAGCAAGGAGAAGTCCTTGCTTTTTTTTCGAACACAAATGGATTAATTTTGATGATATTTTAATCTTGAAACCATGAAAAACTTTTATTGCATTTCACTTTTTATGCTCATCGGATTTTTTAATTCCCCAGTTTTTGCTCAGGAAACGAGTAAGGAAGAAACTGAGGAAAGGATCGAAGAAAGCGAAGGAAAACACAGTATTGCATTTATTTTGGGACATGCCAGAATTGGTCAGGCAAGAAATGAACAAGGCGAAAAGGAGTTTTTATCGGTCCCTTCCATTGCAATTGATTACAATTACTGGATCAGCGAAAAATTTACAATTGGCCTACATACTGACCTTTTAAATGAGAATTTTTTTGTTGAGTCCGAAAAAAATGGAGACATAATAGAAAGAGAAAGGCCTATAACACTATTGATAGCAGGGGTTTATAAAATTGGAAAACATTGGGGTTTTGGCTTAGGAACTGGAGGAGAATTTGTCAGAGGCAAAGATTATTTTGTAACCCGAGCCTTTATTGAATATGGTGTAGAAATAAGAGATGGTTGGGAGGTTTTTGGTTCTCTTAATCAAGATTTTAGGGCAAATGTTTATAATATCACTTCTTATGGAATCGGCATCGAAAAGAGGTTTTAAGATTTGGTATCTGACATCCAACGTATGAAATACTTCTTTTTATTTTTTATAGTAGTTATTTTCCAAAGCTGTCAAAAGCAATTTCCTGAAAAGAAAGTAATTTTTGTCATCGTGGATGGCATTCCAGATGATGTGATCGATTCTGTTGCGACTCCAAATCTGGATAAAATCATTGCCGAAGGAGGGATTACCAAAGCGACAATGGGAGGTGAAAAAGACGGGTATAGCCAGACCCCAACTATTTCTGCAGTAGGTTATAATTCACTTCTAACAGGAGTTTGGGCGAATAAACATAATGTCTGGGGAAACGATATTAAAAACCCAAACTACCAGTATCCCACCATTTTTCGGTTGCTAAAAGATCAGTTTCCCGAAAAGAAAACAGCTATTTTCTCTACTTGGCTGGATAACAGAACAAAACTAGCTGGAGATGGACTTCCACAAACAGATCATTTAAAGATAGATTATCATTTCGATGGATTGGAATTGGATACCTTAACTTATCCTCATGATGAAGAGAAGAACTACATCCATTTAATTGATGAGGAAGTTTCAAAAGAGGCCGCGAAATCAATAGCTGAAATTGCTCCAGATTTATCATGGATGTACTTGGAGTTTACCGATGATATGTCGCATAAGTATGGCAATAGCCCACAATTTGTAGATGCTGTTCAGAAAGCAGATGTTCAGATCGGAAGGGTTTGGGATGCGATCAAAGAGCGTGAAGCTAATTTCAACGAAGATTGGCTTATTGTGATTACCACCGATCATGGAAGAGAGGATGATGGGCATGGGCATGGAGGCCAAAGTGATAGAGAGCGAAGCATTTGGATTGCAAGTAATTCAAAAAATACAAATGCTCACTTTACAGAAATGGGACAAACCGTTGATATTTTTCCTTCGATCGCCAACTTTATGGGACTTAAGATCCCTAAAGAACAAGCAATGGAGCTGGACGGCGTGCCATTTATAGGGCCAGTTTCTGCCAGTAACTTCAAAGCCGAATTGAGCGGGAATATCTTGTCCTTGAGCTGGAGGCCTTTATCAAAAGGTGAAAAAGGAAAAGTTTGGATCAGTAAAACAAACGACTTCAAAACGGGAGGAAAGGATGTTTATAAGGAAATTGGAGAAATTGATTTAGATAAAGGCTTGACAGATTTTGAAATAAAAAACCCAAATCCAAACTTTTTCAAAGTCGTCCTGGAAACTCCTTCCGGGTTTTTAAATTATTGGATTGTTCCATCCAAATAAAAAAATAGGCTCAGAACATATCCTGAGCCTTGTTTTTTAATCTAGTATGACTTTTTCCCTTCTCGGATATTTTACTTCATACTGCATTTTAAGCTCTTGTTGAGAACCAGCAGGAACTTGGATGATCCAGCTTACTTTTCCAGTTTGTGGATCAAGTTTTCCTCCGGAAAGCTCTAATGCTTCCACGGTAATCTCAGAATTTACCGAAACAGGGATTTGATCTTCGACTTTGATGGTGACCGTCTGGGATTTGTTGTTTCGGACGGTGATTTTATACTCGCGATTTTCTGTAATATTCGAACCTATGGTCCTCTTCTTTGAGAATTCTTCATTCTTTTCACGTTGCACCACAATGCTTCGATCTCTTCCCAAAGAAATCTGCAACGTATCCTGAAGACTGGAGGCGTTCAACACAGATTTGCCCACAAATCCATCTTCAAAGTACAGGTTACTTTCCCCTTCCAACAAACTGTATTGACTCCAATCACTGATCTCAGCTATTAAGAAAACATCATTATCGATTTTTGGAATCGCCGAATAACTATACTGCGCCGGAATATCATAAGCTTTTAAGTCTACCATGGTTTTTTCACCATTGGATTTTATTGTATAAGGTTCTGCTACTTCTATCTCCACAGTAGTTTGATTTTCTTGGACAATGGTTTGAATCGATGGCGCGGCCCTTATCTCATCAGCAGCTTCATAAACAGCCGAACCTCCTCTTATCGTAATTGGATCGCCTAATGCTCTTTTATTGGAGCTACCATACGCAGTAACAACAACTTCACTCAGCATTTGGGTATCAGGTTCCAAAAAAACATTCATAGAGGAGGATGTAATTGGGAACTCTTTAGAAGAATAGCCTATAAATGAATAGACCAAAGAGGACGCGGATTGAGGCAAGCTCAAGGAATAAAACCCTTCTACATCAGTAGCTGTACCAATAGTTGTCCCTTTGACTAAGACAGAAGCGCCAGGAATGGGTTCCCTGTCTTCTCCAAATACTCTTCCCGATACACTGGTGAAGGTGCTCCTTTTTTGAGAGTAGCTTGTTAGTCTTGCAAAATTCAACTCCCATTTGTCAAGCGTAGGCGCTTGTCCACTTTGGTTTGGATTTCCATTGGAAAAACGCAACTTGACATTGTTCCAATCTACTCCCGTATTTTGGTTGACCTCGGCTTTGTAATTTAGCTTCATCGCTGAATTCACATCTTTTACCCTCACATCATATTTGGGATACCAGCCAGCATTTGCCACCAAATAATTCAATCCAAAACTTGCCAGACCAGCAACATCCGCTTTCACCCGAATCCTGACTTCTGAAGTGGATTTGTTTCCTGATTCCTGAATAATTCGAATCTGATTGATTCGCTTATTCTTTTCCAAATTGCTTTCCTCAAGCTTTGTCATCAACTGATTCACTTCAGTTTTAATCTTGGTGAGTTCACTCTCATAGAAATCCATCGCCTGTTTTAGCTGGGTCATATTCAACCCATTTTGGCTTCCACCGATAGATTGATTTGCTGAAAGTAATTTTTCCTGCTGAGAGAGTACATCCAAGCGTACTTCAGAGTTTTCTTCTGTTTTTTCTAAAGCCTTAATTTGATCTTCCAAGAGTTTGACCTCTACATTAACTTTCTGATCAGAGAGGTAATCGATTCGTTTGTTGACCGCTTGAATTACGAAATTTCCCTGACCTTTTACTTGAATGCTCTTTTCGTCAAGGTAGGGTGACAAGCCTTTGATCACCACAAAGGACTCTCCGAAAGGAATCTGACCGGAAGAAGTTTCAAAAATCTGTGCTCCTGACAGAAAAACCGTTACTTCTTCAATTTTTGAAGTAAACTTCGTTTCCTTGATTTCTTGTGCAGAAACTTTAAAAGTGATGAATACAATAAGGGTTGATAAGAGAATCAAGTGCTTCATAACAGATTGAATAAATTTGAAAGAAATTATTAGTAAACAACGAAAAAAACTAGTCATTGGCAACGAAGAAATAAAAAACCCTCTCCAAAAAAAATTTCGGAGAGGGTCAAATTTGAGTTTGATAAACTTACTCTGTTTCCTTCTTAATCTGGTTTTTATTTTTCACATATTTTTCCAACCAAGTGTCCATTTCCCAAAGGGTATGTAAAATAGACTCTTCAGCAGCATAGCCATGACTTTCATTTGGTAAGAAAACCAATCTTGCAGTTGCTCCATGACCTTTCAAAGCATTGTAATATCGCTCGGACTGAATAGGAAAAGTCCCGGAGTTATTATCTGCTTGTCCGTGGATAAGTAGAATCGGTGTTTCTACTTTATGTGCAAAAGAGAAAGGAGACATATTGAAATACACTTCAGGTGCTTCCCAATAAGTTCGTTGTTCATATTGGAATCCAAATGGAGTCAAAGTTCTGTTATAAGCTCCACTTCTTGCGATTCCTGCCGCGAACAAATTGGTATGGGAAAGTAGGTTGGCAGTCATAAAGGCACCATAGGAATGGCCTCCCACAGCGATTCGATCTCGATCCCCAATTCCTAACTCTACAATGTGATCGATCGCCGCTTCTGCATTGGCGACCAACTGATCGATAAAGTAATCATTTGGTTCTTTTTCACCTTCACCGACGATCGGCATCTCGGTTTGATCCATTATCGCATAGCCTCGAGTGACCCAATACAATGGAGAACCCCAGCTCAATCGCGTAAATGCATATTTTGAACCTCTCACCTGAGAAGCAACTTCTTTTGATTTGTATTCTCTTGGATAAGCCCACATTAATACCGGAAGGGGACCATCTTTGGCAGCATCATACCCCGCAGGAGTATAAATGACTGCGGAAAGATTCAATCCATCATTTCTCTTATAGGTTACCAATTGCTTTTGTACTCCTTTTAAAGATTCGTAAGGATTGGCAAAGTCGGTTACCTGCATCGGAGCTATCCGCTTTCTAGTATTTACCAACCAATAATTTGGTTGGATATCAGTACTTTCCTTCAAAGTGATAAATTCAGTTCCGTTCTCGTCAAGAACTTTCACTACGCGCTCGTAATAGGGAGCTTCAGATCTCCAAAGAATTTCCTGCTCTTTTGTTTTGGTGTTGAAAGTAGAAAGGAAAGGCATATTTCCTTCAGGAGAGCCTCCCGGGCTGGTCATAAATACCAAGTCTCCTTGTCTCAAAAGCACATTTCTGCCATATTCATTTTCTGTGTAAAGAGGATCTCCCGGATCGTTGTACAAATCATCAGAGGATCTATCAATGATCACTTTTTTTGGCTGAGAAGGATCAGAAGGGTTTATTACTGATCGAACTTCTTTGCGGGATCTAGACCAACGTTCATTCATGATGGCAAAATTGTCATCTGACCAGGCAATTCCTGCAAACCTGTATGGAGAAGTAGCCAATTTAGATTTCTGTGCGGTAAAAGGAGCGGTCAACGTGTAGACGATTTCGCGCTCTTCCATGTCAACTCGTGCATCTCCTCCATCTTGAGCTTCTACCCAATACAATGTCGCCGGCTTGTCAGCTCTCCAGCTGATATTTCTTGGACCAGTTACTGTGGCATCAAAGCCGGTTGGTCTGTTTTCATCCAAAGGAATCTGAGCCAAGGTCTTCACTTTCTTACCCTCTTTTGACCAGATTTCTACATCATATGGGAATCTGGATGCTGGTACTAAATATGAAAATGGTTTTTGGATCAAATCAACCATTAGATAGGAACCATCCGGAGATAAGTCCATTCCTTTGATCATCCCGCTAGGTCCGATTGGTTTTTTGCTACCATCTAAATCGATGAGCATGAGTTGAGAGTCCATGAAATAAGCAAACAAGGCTTCATCGTAAGGATCAGATAATAAATCCTGATAGGTTCTGCTTGGAGCGGCATCGCCCGAAGTTTCCTGAATGATAGGACCTGCCGGTGCAGCTGGTCTTTGTGGGATCGTACCTCGGGTCGGATTCGCAGCTTTTACAAGGAGTTGATTTTCTGGAGTCCAAAGAATGGAATTTCCATAGACATCATTGATGATGGCATCTGTCAGTTTCCTTGCTTCAAAAGTTGTGAGATCCACTAACCAAAGACTGATCCCATTCGCTTCCGTCTGGGTAAAAGACAGGTATTTCTCATCATGTGACATAGAGAAATCACCCATATTCGGTTTGGTAGGTAGACCAGAGATCTGCTTTTCCTCACCACTTTGGGTCATTTTTACTTTGATATTTTCCACTCCCCGACCACGACTTGGGCCTGAAGTAGCAGGATTGATTCGCAAACCGGCTATTTTTAATTCTGGCTGCGAAAGATCCTCGATGCTTGGATTATCAGCTCTTTCGAGGAGAAGCATCCAATCTCCATTTTTGCTGAAGTTTACCGAAGGAGTGCTCGGTGCGTTGACCAAATCCATGATGGACTTGGCAGGCTTCTGGTAGCTGGACTGTGCCTGGGCTTCTGCATATCCCAAACAAACGATCAAGCCAAGTAGCATTTTGAACGTAAATCTTCTTGTCATACTTATTGGGGTTTAGTTCCGGTATCTAATTTAACCTTGGTTGCTGGTATTACTACCTAAAAAGCCATCAATGGTTTGAATCGTGGATAAAAGAGCTATTTAAAGCTGTTTAATTCGGAAAAATTCCATTCTGTTGGTTGTAATTTATACCCGGTTCCATTAAGATCTTGTTTATCCACGGGGCCCATTTGATGTAGAAGACACCCGTGGTTATTGAAAAGTTGGATATCTTCAGGATCTTCAATTTGATGATTGTAAAAACGAATGCTTACTGATTTGCAAGGATGATTACGAAGTGGTCAAACCTAAGGTAGCTTTCATGACCCATGGTATTAGAATATCCCCCTTTTGAAATCCGCTGAATGCAGGGGTAACTTTTCTTTGCATACTATGAGGAAACCTCTGTGACTTTTGCGATTAATCATTTTGCGCATTGGAGGCTTTGCAGGAGCTATCTTCTCGTACCACAGGCTCGTTGGGAGAGGTAATTCCGAGTTGGAGTTGAATGGTCTTTCGTAATCATAAACCTCAAGTCACTTTTTACTTTCTTATAAACAAAGGGAGGTGGATCAAAACAATTCTTTAAATTTAAATGGGTGGTTATCCATTTTTGTAAAACCCACGAGTCCATACCTTCCTTGATATCATGAAAAAAGTACTTCTATTAGCATTATGCCTAGCAATTGGATTAAGTTCTACCTATGCCCAAGAAGATGCCGCAGAGCTGGCCAAAAAACTAGCTAATCCGATCGCTTCTTTAATTTCTGTTCCTTTTCAAAACAATACGGATTATGGTATTGGAGAATTTAATGGTTCCCGAAATACCATGAATATTCAACCTGTGGTACCAGTTGCGATTTCAAAAAATTGGAATATGATCACCAGAATTGTTCTTCCTGTTATTACCCAATATAATATTACAGCGCCGGGAGAAAAGCAAGCTGGTATTGGAGATGCAGTCATGTCGGCATTCTTTTCTCCTACCAATTCGGAGAAGTTGACTTGGGGAGTCGGCCCAGCCTTGTTGCTTCCGGTGGGAACCAATGATTTTTTGACCACGAAGAAATTTGGTATGGGGCCTACTGCTGTAGCTTTGAAGCAGATCAACGGATGGACCATCGGTGGCTTGATCAATCAAATCTGGTCTGTGGCGGGGAATGCAGATAGACCGGACGTGAGCCAGATGTTTGTGCAGCCATTTGTCGTTTACAATTGGAAATCAGGGGCAGGCTTAGGTGCTAATATGGAATGGACACAAAACTGGAAAGCGTCGTCCACCACCGTTTGGTTGAACCCAACGATCAGCGCGGTGACCAGTCTGGGAAAGCAGAAAACACAGTTTGCCGTCGGTCCAAGATTTAACCTTGCTAGTCCAGATGGCGGAAAAGCAGATTGGGGATGGAGAGCCGTTGTCGTTTTATTGTTTCCAAAATAGAATTTAAAACAGACTAACTTTTAAACTTTTAATAATTAAAATGAAGGGGTGTAAATTATTTGAGAATTTTTTTCATAGAAATTAAAATCTAAAGCAGAATAATCGAAAGGATATTTTTCCTCATTTTTAATTTTCGTTAAGCAATGAAAGGATCAAAATGCTAGAAATTTTAACAGGAGTTGGCCTTGGTTTAGGCTTGGTTGTTAGCATGGTCCTGATTATTTTTTCAATCAAGAAAAAGTCAGCTAATTGGCTGTTGGGAGTATCTCTACTTTTGTTGTGGTACTGTTTAATCATATCTGAATTATATCGCACGGAGATGATTCAGAGTTATGCACATTTCTCCAGAACCGGGAACATAGCGGCATTTTTGGTGACTCCATTTTTATATTTTTTCACTGAAAACACTTTTTTCAATTCTAGCAAACCCTTTTTAAAACGCTATTGGTGGGTATTTTTGCCTGCTTTGTTCTATTTCATCGATTTCCTTCCCTATTTTATTTTACCACTGGAAGAGAAAAAGCAAATCGTTTATTCACAGCAATTAGGGGATGGTCATTTTGTGTTTAAGGAGGGCGTTTTTACCGTGGATTGGTTCCAATATTACCTGAGGTTTTTGTGGCTTATTTTATTTTTATTCTTGACGCTAAGAATATTATGGAAAAATAAAACGGTACTTCACTCACAGAATAATAGGAATAACCTTACGATCGTCGGTTTTATTTTAGTCATTACTTCACTTTATAGTATTTCGGTAATCCCTGGATTTTTCCTGAATTATTTCATTGAAAGTTCCTATAATTTAAAGATTCAAAGTCTCTGTGTGTCATCCACGTTAATCGTTTCAGGGGTCTTTTTGATTTTTAAGCCATCCTATTTATATGGATTTTATATAGAAAGGGGTTTTTATGACAAGGAAAAGAAGGGAATTTCAAAACCAGAATTAAAACCTGAAGAAATAAATGCAGGGGATTTATCCATTTGCCAAGCCATAGATAAATATGTAAGTGAGGAAAAAGCATATACAAGCCAAAGCTATACACTCCATGATTTGAGCAGAGATATCGGCATTCCGGTTTACAAGATTTCGCCAGCCATTAATTCCTGTTATGGGACTAATTTCAATACTTGGCTAAATGGTCATCGGATCAAAGAATTTGAGGAAATTGTTTTAAATGGCGCCCATGAAAAACTAAGCTTAGACCAAATTTCAGGACTATGTGGTTTTTCAAACCGGACCACTTTTACAAATAGCTGCAAAAAAATCACAGGATATACTCCCCGTGGATATCTGAAATCAGTGATTTCTAAGGAATAATTTTCAAAGGTAATTTGTCAAGATTTTTTGAATCCTTACAAATAAAGCGATTTGACATTTAGAACAGAATCTTTATCAAAGGCAAAACTTTATCTTTGATTAGATGTTTTTGATGATAAAGGGAAATTTGTAAATTGTTTACTTTTCAATTTAACCTTATTTGTTATCGTGAACTCGCAAGTTTTACTCTGGTTTCAAAATCAAATTTTAAACCTAAATGGGATCAATCATTCTTTTATATTCTAATTATTTTAAATAGTTCTATTATGGAAAAAACGTTATCAATTTTTAAAAACCTCCTAGTTCTACTGCTGCTAAGTCCAGTAGTATCTTTTGCCCAAGACAAACCTAATATTCTCGTGATCTGGGGAGATGATATTGGGACTTGGAATATCAGCCATAATAACCGTGGTATGATGGGTTATAGAACCCCAAACATTGACCGAATCGCTCGCGAAGGCGTTGGATTCACAGATTATTATGCACAGCAGTCTTGTACGGCTGGTCGGGCAGCATTTATTGGAGGGAACGTACCTGTAAGAACGGGTATGACCAAAGTAGGAATGCCTGGGGCTCAGGAAGGTTGGCAAATGACCGATATCACCATGGCGACAGTCATGAAAAATCTTGGTTATTCTACAGGCCAATTTGGTAAAAACCATCAAGGGGACCGCGATGAACACCTTCCTACGATGCATGGTTTTGATGAGTTTTTTGGAAACCTGTATCATTTAAATGCAGAGGAAGAGCCAGAAAACTTGGATTATCCTACGGATATGGTTTTGGCAAATGGAAAAACCTTCAAAGAAGTTTATGGTCCAAGAGGAGTTATCCATAGCTGGGCAGATGGAAATGGCGGTCAGAAAATCGAAGACACTGGAGCTTTGACCAAAAAGAGAATGGAAACCATTGATGATGAATCCATTGCGGCTGCCAAAGAATTTATCAAAAAGCAGGTAGCTGATGGTAAACCGTTTTTCACCTGGTGGAATGCGACCAGAATGCACTTTAGAACTCATGTAAAGGATGAAAATAGAGGTATCAGTGGCCAAGATGAATATTCTGACGGGATGGTAGAGCATGACATGCACGTGGGTGAATTATTGGCGTTATTGGATGAGTTAGGAATTGCTGATAATACCGTGGTGATGTATTCGACAGATAATGGACCTCATTATAATACTTGGCCTGATGCAGGAACTACTCCGTTCCATGGCGAAAAGAATAGTAGCTGGGAAGGAGCTTTCCGGGTTCCAGCTTTTATTAAATGGACTGGAAAAATCCCTGCCGGGGAGACATTAAACGGAATAGTATCGCATGAAGATTGGTTGCCAACTTTTGCTGCCATGGCAGGTGACCCGAATGTAGCCGAGAAAATCAAAAACGGCGTAACCATGGGCGGTCGTACCTATAAAAACTACATCGATGGAGTAAATCAATTGGACTACCTAACGGGTAAAGTGGATGAATCTCCTCGTAAAGGGTTTATCTATGTGGACGATGGTGGTTCGGTTGCAGCTTTGAGATATACAGATTGGAAAGCGATGTTTATGGAAAACAGGGCTGAACAACTTCAGATCTGGTTAGAGCCATTTGTAGAATTAAGAGCTCCATACTTATTTAATCTGAGAAGAGATCCATTTGAAAAAGCTTTGCATGGCTCCAACACTTACTACGACTGGTATATTGATAGAGCTTATATTCTGATTGCCATGCAGGGATATGCATTTAATTTCTTGTCTACTTTTCAGGATTATCCGCCAAGTCAAACTGCAGGAGATTGGAGTTTGAGTAAAGTAGAAGAAAAGATCAATAATATGGTCAAAGCGAATAACCAATAACATTTCTAAAGCCGGCCTATCTTGACCGGCACTTTTTTTATCCAATTGTGGATAGTTACAAAAACCCGTTTAAATTATGAAAAAGTACTATTTCCTTTTCATTCTTACTTCTTTTCTGGTTTTCGTTTCCTGTCAATCTCCAGAACCGACCGATTCAGCGGCTATTCCTGATAGTTCCAAAGAAGAAATTTACTTAGGTTCTTGGAATGAGGGAACTACAAAGCAGTCAATTATTGATTACGTAAGCGATGTAACCAATCCTTCGAGCGAAAACTTTATTCCTGTAGTAGATCGCATCGCGACATTTGACAATGATGGTAATCTATGGTCAGAACAGCCTGCCTACTTCCAATTGTTTTTTGCCATGGATCGAGTAAAAGCTTTGGCTTCCGAACACCCTGAGTGGAAAACAGAACAACCTTACAAGTCGGTTTTGGAAAACGACATGAAAACTCTGATTTCCTATGGCGAGCAGGGCATTTTGGAACTGGTCATGGCCTCCCACGCTGGTATGACCACTGTGGAATTTGAGCAAATCGTGAAAGACTGGGTAGCCACTTCAAAACATCCGCGGTTTGATAGACCATTTAATGAATTGATCTATCAACCAATGATAGAACTGTTGGACTATTTGAGAGCCAATGAATTTAAAACCTTCATCGTATCAGGTGGAGGGGTTGAATTTATGAGGCCATGGGTTTATGAAGCATACGGAATACCTTCTGATCAGGTGGTAGGAAGCAGCATTGCTACCGAATTTGACTACAATGATGGAAATCCTATCATTAAGAGATTACCCAAAATAGATTTTATAGATGATAAAGAAGGGAAACCTATCGGGATTCATAAATTTATCGGCAAAAAACCAGTATTCGCTTCTGGCAACTCTGATGGAGATTTACAAATGCTACAATGGACAGATTCCAATGAACATAAATCTTTTCAACTCTACTTGCACCATACGGATGCAGAACGTGAATGGGCCTATGACAAAGACTCTTCTGTAGGTAGACTGGATAAAGGTCTTGAGGAAGCAAGTAGTAAAGGGTGGACCGTAATTGATATGAAGAATGATTGGAAAGTGATTTATCCTTTTGAATTGAAATAGAAATTATTTTTTTGATCTAGGATATTAGAAACCATTTAAATCTTTTTCCTACTTATAAATACTTACCTAGCCTACCATTTAAATGGTGGGCTAGGTTATTTATTCTAAGAGTAGAAAAATCATTTCATTCGTTTAATCCCCTAAAATTCCTAGTAAATTACAGATCAAAAAATTTCTAGACCTCACAATGAATAAAGTCAACCTCAACGAAAAATTTGCTCTGATCAAGGAGCATTGGAGTCCAAAGATCATCGGCGAACTCAATGGCCAAGATGTCAAGCTTGCCAAAGTCAAAGGGGAATTTGTTTGGCATGATCATAAGGGAGAGGATGAGCTTTTTCTTATTATCAAAGGAACACTCAGGATTGAATTTCGAGATCGAAGCATTACTCTCAATGAAGGAGAAATGTTAATTATCCCAAGAGGTGTGGAGCATTTCCCGATCGCCGAGGAGGAAGTTTGGATCCTGCTTTTTGAGCCACAAAGTACCAAGCATACCGGAGATGTGATGACAGAGCGGACTGTCCGGAAATTCGAGAAGATTTAGCCCTGTTTTGATTTTCCAACTAGGAATAGACTTGTCTCTTATTTTGTATTTCTGTTACTTATTTCTTCCTGACTACAGTTTCTTGGAAGAATTAATACTGAACCTACCTTGATCCGACTGACTTACAGTTTTGAGCATGGGACAAAACATCGAAAAGCACCTAAACTTTAGTATTCCATTTGGAAGGGAAATTATCGAATTGAAATATTCTGTTACACTCGTAGGTTTTTTTCGTATAAGAGAAGGGTTTAATATTTCCAAATTAATTTGAAATCAGAATTTTATGAAACTCTTAAAAATCACCTTCCTCTCTGTTATTATTTTGGGTTTCTTTTCCTGTAAAGAAGACAAAGAGATGCTGCCCTTGACACCATTGGATGGAACCTGGGAATATGCTTTCTATAACTCAGATCAAGAATTCTTTTTTATTTACCAATATATTTTTGATCCTACGGGTACACTTGAGAAGAATATCCTGATAAGGGAAAGTGATTCTCCCACCGTTTTGGGTTATTATAGCCATTCGACGGGAAGCTATGAACTACGCGGAGAGGCGTACAAAGAAGTGATTGAAAAACAATATGTGCTTGCTTTGGATGCTTACCTTTTTTATGTTCCAAAAGATCAATTGAAAGAAGTAGAGATAGATGGAGTGCCTTTACAAACTGGCACACTTACTTTTTCGGAAAATAACAGATCGTTTGATCTCTTATATCCTTGCAACGATACGCCTTCTGGAAATACGGCTAATTGTATTGGAGCATTAACTTATCGCCGAGTCGATAACTGATATTTTATTCGTTGGGATGTTTTTTCATCCAATGGTCTACTGAGAATTTTCCTGAGCCATAAATCAAAAACACCAAGAGAAGAATCAAAACTAGAAGAGATAGTTCAAACTCTAAATTGTTGGAGGCAGATAAAAAGCCCTGATTGATGTTTACGAATAACACTGCTCCCAGCAAGATCGGAATCTGAAAAGCAATGGCGAACCTAGTGACAAGTCCCATCGCAATCAGTATTCCCCCTACCAGATGGGCAAAAGCTACAATATGAGCCAATCCCAGATTTACAAACTGAAGATCAGCATTTTTCATTAATGCTAATAAGGCATCTGTATCAGAAATAAAAAGGACGCCTTTGTAGAAAATAAATAGGCCTAAAATAATTCTTAGAAAATCAATCCATCGCGGATGATGGGAATCCGCCCAGTGTTCAATTTTGGTGATCGTGTTCATGATATTTTTGATTTAGTACACTGTTTTTACGAAAAAAATACATCAAATGGATGAAGAACAGGCATTTATGAGAAGAATCACTTTAGAAAAACTAACTATTAATAAAATTCTTTCTTTTAGATTTTCTAGTAAATTGCTCGTAAGCCAAATAGATTTCTTTTAATTTGGGTGATAAAACGAACTTCAATGAGTCCATTTTCCGAGATACTTTCTTTCACTTTTTGTATGCTGATTTTTAGTAGTACAATCGCTCAGGTACCAGATAATTACAAGCTGGTTTGGCAAGATGAGTTTACTAAGGAAGGTAAAGTTGACGCAGCTAAGTGGAACTTCGAAAGGGGGTTTGTACGGAATAATGAGCTTCAATGGTATCAGGAGACCAATGCAAGCCAAAAAAATGGAATGCTTCATATCGAAGGAAGGAGAGAAAGAATAAAAAACACAGGCTACGAAGCTGGAAGTAACAATTGGAAGAAGTCAAGAGAATTTGCCGAATACACTTCTTCAAGTATCAACACCCGGGGAAAATATGAGTTTCAATATGGAATCTTGGAAGTAAGAGCCAAAATCGATACGGCTTCTGGCATGTGGCCAGCTATTTGGACTTTAGGAGCTTCAAAGCCGTGGCCGGCAAATGGTGAAATAGATGTGATGGAATTTTATCAGGTAAAAGGAGAAAAAACGATCCTTGCCAATGCTGCTTGGGCAGATTCTACCAAAAGGGCTAATTGGGATGAAGCGAAAATTCCATTTTCAGAATTTATAAAAAAGGATCCAAACTGGACCGAAAAATTTCACATTTGGAAGATGGACTGGACAGAAGAATACATTCGGATTTATCTGGACGGAGAGCTATTGAATGAAGTGGATTTAGAACAAACGTTAAATCCCGATGGATTTAATCCTTTTCATCAACCTCATTACATTTTGCTCAACTTAGCTCTGGGATCAAATGGCGGAGATCCAAGCAAGACCAATTTTCCAAAAGAGTATGTTGTGGGTTATGTAAGAGTCTACCAGAAAAAATAAAGTCTAATCAAAAGTCTTGGAACTATCTGAAACAAGATAATTCAATTCCTTCAGCTCTTTTTCCGTCAAGTCTCTCCACTTTCCAACTGGAATGTCGAGATGTATATTCATGATACGGATCCTCTTCAGCTGCTTTACTTCATAGCCCAAAAATTCACACATCCTTCTGATTTGACGGTTTAGGCCTTGAGTAAGAATAATTCGAAATTTGAATCTGGAGATTTTTTCAACTTTGCATGGATCAGTGACTGTATCTAAAATTGGTATTCCAGCTTCCATTCTTTCAATGAAACGATCGTGAATTGGCTTATCAACTGTGACTATATATTCTTTTTCGTGGTTGTTTTTAGAGCGGAGAATTTTATTGACAATGTCACCTTCACTGGTCAAGAAAATTAGCCCTTCGCTGTCTTTATCCAATCTTCCAATTGGAAAAATCCGCTGGGGATGTCCGATAAAATCGATCATGTTGTTTTTCTCACCCTTGGTGTCAGTTGTAGAAACAATTCCCACAGGTTTATTGAATGCGATATAAACATGGTCTTGAATTGGATTGCCTATTGGCTTTCCATCCACACGCACGATATCACTGGGCATTACCTTGGTGCCGACTTCAGGAATTTTTCCATTTAAGGTAATCCTTCCTGCTTCAAGTAATTTATCTCCTTCCCTTCGGGAGCAAAAACCTACTTCACTTAGATATTTATTGATCCGGATTCCTTGATTTTCTTCCATTCTTCAAAATTCCTTGATTCTAGGGAAATAAAAAAGCCCCGAAACGCTTAAAGCTTCGGGGCTCTTATTATAATATTTAGGATTATTTTCCTTTTTCTCCGATCGAGATCATTGCACATCTGAAACCGATAGAGTTGGTAGCAGAATCTTGATGCATAAATCTACGAGTTCCTGGAGCCAACCAATAAGCGACATCTTTCCAAGATCCTCCTTTGTAAACTCTAAACTCATCGCTTAGCATGGAAGTTTCGTAGGTGTCTATTTCGTCATTGTATCCATCTTTTCTCAATGGATTTAAATCGTCGAAATCTTGATAAGAAAGTGGTCGATAGACATCATAAACCCATTCATTCATATTTCCAGCCATGTGATATAAGCCAAAATCATTTGGAGCCATATCATATACGTTGGTAGGAAGTATTTCTCCGTCATTTCTTTGGTTACCTGCGATACCTGCATAGTCACCTCGACCTCTTTTAAAGTTCGCTAAGAAATCACCTTGCTTTCCTTTTCTCTTTACATTATATGGATTTCTGACACCACGGCCATCCCAAGGATAGATTCTGCCATATTCTTGGTTTTCGTCTAGGTACTGAGTTCCAATCATTGCTTTAGCAGCATATTCCCACTCACCTTCATTTGGTAAACGGAAATCAGCCATAGCTACTCCACGCTCAATCAATTGGTTTTTGGTGAATGTTGAATCAATTTCTCTCTCTTTTCTGACGATTTCCTGTACATATTCAGTTCTCCATTTGGAATAAGTATTTGCTTGGGTCCAAGAAACACCGGCTACTGGATAGAAATTAAACCCTGGGAATCTGAAATAGTAAGATTGATAGAGGTCGTTGAATGACATTGCCCCAGACCAAACGTTTTCTGATGGCTCTAATTTCAAAATTGAATCAGCACTCACATTTTTCTTCATTGCGAAAAGAAATTCACGGTAGTCATTGTTCGTGATTTCAGTTTCATCCATGTAGAAATTGGAAATGGTAACTGTTCTTTCCTGATTATCTCGGAATGCCATTACATCTTCTTCTTGTGAACCTAAAACAGCTCGACCTCCTTGGATAAATTTCAAGTTAGGACCAGGAATTTGCTCTGCATTTCTGGCCACAAAAAAGTTAGTGGAGTCGTTTTCCTCAAAACTGAATTCTGCTCCTGTTGTCGCACTCTTTTTCCCGGGGTTGTTGGCAGTTCTTCTACCATATCCCGGAGTTTTGTTACAAGAGGTTAAAATAGAACTTGCGACGATCACTAAAGTCGCTGTCCACATTCCCCATGATTTGTTACTCAGACGCATATGTATTTGTATTAAAGGTCTAGATCAATTTGTAAATATAGAAGCAATACAGACTACTTCCAATCAATTTTACCGAACGCAAGTTTAAGAAAAGGTCGCTAACATGCAAATTTTCAAGTGTTCGACAAAATCGATAGGAAAAAATGCAATATTTATGCCAATTAAATATTCATTAATTTAGGATTCTGTCATTTCTTTTAAAGCAATTTGAGCTTTTGAAATACTTGGTACTTCTATTACTGTAAGAATCAAACGGTTTTTATGCTCTTTTATTTTGCTTCTTCGAGCATGTTGCTGAACAAATTTCATGATTTTTCCAAAAATGACTGATGAATAGAAATCATCTCTGGATGAGGGAAGTAGATAACACTTCATTTGATTTCCTTTTAAACTTAATTTTTCAATTCCCAGTCGCTCAGCCATCCACCTGAGCTTCACAGTTTCCATGAGGTCCTCGACAGAGTTTGGTAATGGCCCGAATCTATCAATTAGCATGGTAGAGAATTTTGCCAATTCCTCTTCATTCTTGATTGCATCGAGTTTGGAATATAAACCTAATCGTTCTGAAATATTGGTCACATACTCTTCAGGTATTAACAACTCCAAATCAGTTTCAATAGTACAATCTTGTACCAGTACTTTTACTTTTTCTGCCAGATCAACTTCAAATAAAGCGGCAAATTCATTTTCCTTCAATTCCTGAACAGCCTCATCCAGGATTTTATGGTACATCTCAAAACCCAAATCTGTAATAAACCCACTCTGTTCCGCACCAAGCAAATTTCCGGCTCCACGAATATCTAAATCCTTCATAGCCACTTTAAAGCCATCTCCCAAATCAGAAAATTCTTCCAGCGTCTGAAGACGTTTTCTTGCTTCTGGAGTCAGGCCAGACATGGGTTGTGTTAATAGGAAGCAAAAGGCTTTTTTATTACTTCTACCAACTCTCCCTCGCATTTGGTGAAGATCACTCAATCCAAACATATGAGCGCGATTGATGATGATGGTATTGGCATTTGGAATATCCAGTCCAGATTCGATAATGTTGGTTGAAACTAAAACATCATATTCATGGTGAATAAAATCAACCATTATCTTTTCAAGTTTCTTTCCATCCATTTGTCCGTGAGCTCCAACCACTCGAGCATCGGGCACAAGTTTCATGATCAAATTGGCAATACTATCTATTTCACCTACTCTATTGTGAACGAAAAAAACTTGCCCTCCTCTTCGTAATTCATAAGCTACTGCGTCTCTGATCTTTTCTTCTTGAAAAGTGGCTACCTCTGTGGTAACTGGCTGCCTATTGGGTGGAGGTGTGGCGATAATGGACAGATCTCTTGCTCCCATCAGTGAAAAATGGAGTGTTCTTGGAATTGGAGTAGCCGTCAATGTCAGTACATCTACATTGACTCTCAGGTTTTTCAATTGGTCTTTGACTTTTACTCCAAACTTTTGCTCCTCATCAATAACCAATAGTCCCAAATCTTTGAAGACAATATCTTTATTGACAATTTTATGTGTTCCCACTAAAATATCAATCTCCCCTGTTTTTACCTGAGTGATGATTTCTTTGATTTCTTTCGCGGACCGAAACCTATTGATGTATTCTACTTTTACTGGTAGATTTTCTAATCTTTCGCTAAAAGTCTGAAAGTGCTGCATGGCTAAAATGGTGGTCGGAACCAAAATAGCCACTTGTTTCCGGTCATTGACGGCTTTGAATGCTGCTCGAATGGCAACTTCCGTCTTTCCAAACCCAACATCACCGCATACTAAACGGTCCATAGGATAGGATTTTTCCATATCAGCTTTTACATCAGCAGTTGACAATGCTTGATCTGGAGTGTCTTCATAAATAAAAGAGGACTCTAATTCTACCTGCAGGACCGAATCCCTATTGAATGCAAAACCTGGAGCAGACCTTCGTTTGGCATACAATTCAATCAAATCCTTTGCAATGTCTTTGACCTGCCTTTTTACCTTTTTCTTTTTATTATCCCACTCAGGAGAACCTAATTTGGACATAGAAGGCATGGTCCCTTCCTGTCCGGAATATTTGGAGATTTTGTGAAGAGAATGGATATTGACATAGAGTAAGTCGTCATCCCGGAAGACAAGCCTTACCGCTTCTTGAAGCTTGCCATTTACATCTACTTTTTCTAATCCGGCAAATCTCCCTACA
Organism: uncultured Algoriphagus sp.; assembly: GCA_965659625.1. Taxonomy (GTDB): domain Bacteria; phylum Bacteroidota; class Bacteroidia; order Cytophagales; family Cyclobacteriaceae; genus Algoriphagus. The sequence goes on from CBFHWO010000001.1 coordinate 323,685, forward strand.
CCATAATCAATATGAACAACGTAATCGCCAGGATGCAATGCCTTTAGTTCTTTGATGGTCAAAGCTTTGGACTTGCTAGCTTTATTTTTGGTTTTGTATCTGTGAAACCGTTCGAAAAGTTGATGATCTGTATAGCAGACCAATTTGAGAATACGGTCTTCAAATCCTTCCCTCAACCCTAAAAGCATACTTTGGACATGAAGGGTGGGGTCAAGCTCTCTGAAAATTCCCAGCAAGCGTTCGATCTGCTTTTCGTTTTCTGCTGTTAAAATATTGGTGAATCCCTTTTTTTCGTTTTCTCCGAAATGGGTAACCAACAAATCAAAATTCTTATTAAACGAAGGCTGAGGTTGGCTGTCCCACTTGACTTGCTTACTTCCTTTGAGATAAAACTGTTTACCAAATTCGATTTGGGAATGAGTCTTTGCTAGTTCTGCAAAATCTTTTCCTTTTTCAAAAAGATCTGCTGGTTTGAGCATTAACTTATCCGTTTGTGTTTGTTTTGCGATCACGTCAAAAGCCTGCTCAGCTTTGTGAAAGCATTCGTCCATGACATCAAGAGTAAGTTGATAGTCCTTGTGCCAAATCTTGCATTCCTCTGGTAAAAAGCTGAGGAAAGATTGACGGACTTCCTGCAAAAGTTTTGTCTGGACATTTGGAATCAATGAAATCTGATCCACACTGGCTATAGAAAGCTGGCTCTCTGGGTCGAATGTTCTGATGCTTTCTATTTCTTTTCCAAATAGCTCAAGACGATAAGGGTGTTCATTTGAAAATGAAAAAACATCCAATATACCCCCTCGGATAGCAAATTGACCTGGCTCATAGACAAAATCACTTTTCTCGAAATCATAGCTAGTTAAAATCTCAGCCACGAATTCCATGTCCACAGACTCGCCAACACTTGCTGTAAAGGTATTTTCAAGCAAAGATCGTTTATTGATCACCCGCTCGTAAAGTGCCTCTGGATAGGTAATAATTACTTTGGATGTTGATTTGGCCTCCAAAACCTGGTTTAGGATCTCCGATCTCAACAAGACATTGGCATTATCTACCTCTTCGTATTGGTAAGCCCGTTTAAAACTGGACGGGAAAATCATGTGATCTTCTATATTCAACAGATTCTGAAGATCAGAATTTAGATAGGCGGCTTCTTCTTTATCCTGCGCGATGATTAAATGAAAACCTCCATGCTGCTGAAAGTGGTTTGCAAAAAGTACCATGTCCAAACTTCCAGACAAACCTTTTATCTGAAGGGTAAATTTTTCTTTCTGACCTAATTCATGCGAAAGTGTCTGAAAGATCGGGTCTGATTGGTAGATGGAGAGAAATGCCTGTCGATCCAAAATGAAATGAGTTGTGTGTTAGGTGAATTGGCCCAAATTTAAGGCATTATGTTGTCTTTAAGGAGAAATTGATTTGATTTAGAGAATTCTGAACCTTAGGACACTTAAAATGTTTAGCAGTCATGGGGAATACAAAAGATTCACAGACCTGGTTCCAAAAACTGGAAAATCTGCATCCTTATGAAACAATGTTATATCTGGCCATGCTGGGGAGTGGTCTGATTTTCCTTTTTTTGACGGTCGCATTTCTTGCTTCCGGACTTAATCAATTAGAAGGCCTGAATCATCGAGTGCCATTAGCTTTTTTAGTATCTACATTCCTCATCATTTTGAGCGGACATTTTGCCGGCAAAATGAAGCTATATTATAGTGAAGAAAATACAGGTAAGCTACAGGAGGCATTGAGAAATACCTTGATTTTGGGGATCGCTTTTACGTTATCCCAATTGGTAGGATGGATGGAATTGACAAATATGGGTATAAACTTTACCGGTATTCCCAGTGGAAGTTTTCTATATGTACTTTCTGGAATCCATATATTTCATTTGATCGGAGCTATGATTTTTGCAGTGATCATGTGGATTCAGTTCCGTAAGATTCAAAGAGATCAAATCAAAAACTTAATACTATTGACAAACCCATATGAGAAAATGAGGATTCGTTTATTCACCCGGTATTGGCATTTTATGGATGGGATTTGGTTGATTCTGTTTTTTCTTTTTGTGTTGAGTTTTTGATCTGGAAGAATGAAAATTATTATCAAAACATATGTAGAACAGGATTTCCTAAGTGTGAAGGAAGGATTCAACGAATCATTGTTTAAAAAGCTGAGTCCGCCATTTCCTCCAGTTAAACTAGTTAGGTTTGATGGCTCCCAAAAAGGGGATTTAGTATCCTTAGAATTGAATTTTTTATTGTTTCGGCAGAAATGGGTGAGTGAAATTGTTGAAGAAAAAACGACGGATAAGGAATTCTATTTTATTGATCAAGGGGTAGAATTGCCTTTCTTTTTAAAATTCTGGAAACATAAACATCGCGTTATCAAAGCTGAAAAAGGGAGCATTATCCAAGATGAAATTAATTTTGAAGCCCCATTTATGGTACTGACTCTATTACTATATCCTGCAATGCTACTTCAATTTGGATATAGAATTCCGATTTATAAGAGGATTTTTAACAAAAGGAATTAGAGCAAATTGGGCTTATTTTCACAGTCCTCGACCAGGCAATCTCCATAAAGAACAAGGGAGTGACTTTTTATTGAAGATTTAAACTTTTCACCTATAGTCTCTTTGATTTCGTTGATCTTTGGATCGGAGAACTCTTTGATTTTACGGCATTGGTTGCATACGTGGTGGTCATGATGCTTATAGGTAAGAGCTTGTTCATAGAGTGCTACTTTGTCTTTAAACAAATGTTTTACAGCCAGCCCACTTTCTACCAAAAGATCCAAGGTATTATAAATAGTTGCTCTGCTGATTGTGTAGCCCTTGTTGCGCATGGATAGAAAAAGTCCTTCCACATCCATATGTTCATCTTCAGGCAAAGAATATAATTCATCTATGACCGAAAATCTTTCAGGTGTTTTTCGGCTTCCTTGCTTTGTAAGGAAGTTCTCGAAAATCTTTTTCGCTTTTTCTATCAGTGCTTTATCGGCCATGTTTTGGGTTGGTAAAAATTAAAGATGGAGGATTCTTAAATTTTTGACAAGGAAGCGTAACCAATATGCCCTTATTTGGTTTTATTCTAAATTTAACAAAGACTAGTGAAATGCGTAAAACTTATTGTATCTCCATGAATAATAATTAATCTATGCACTTTTTTCAAAAAGAGTTAAATTAAATCTGCCACCCAGATTTTCCAGCTGATATGAAAATTAAGATAGTTGTAGTGCTATTTTTTTGGTTAGTCCAAACAGGTGTATCGTGGGCTCAGATTCCTGGATTTTTTATGAAAGAAGAAATGCGAAAAGTTGATCTTCCGTTTTATGCTTCCAATAATTTAATAATCATTCCGGTTTCTATTAATGGGACTTACCCCGTTAATTTTCTAATAGATACCGGTGTTCGAGCAAATATACTTTTCAGTAAGAATTTGGGTGATGCAATGGAATTGTCTTATTCCAGGCAACTCAATTTGGTCGGTGCAGATGGAGCGGCTAGTTTGGTAGCATATGTATCACCCACAAATCACTTTGATTTAGGCCCTGTAGAAGGGCGTTTTCAAAATATTTTAGTCTTAGAAGAGGATTTTTTAGAGCTTGAAGCGGTGATAGGAGTACCTGTATATGGAATAATCGGGTATGAATTTTTTAAATATAACCCGGTCAAAATCGATTACGATAAAGGGATGATCAGTTTCTATACCAGTGAAGCAATGAAATGGAGGCCCCCTTTTTATAGAAAAGTGCCTTTGTCCATAGAAAATCATAAACCATATATAGAAGCAAAAGTAAGGCAACAATCCGGAAAAGTCCTTTATCCAAAGTTACTTGTCGATACTGGAGCTAACCATGGTTTACTTTTAAATAAAGAAACCTCAAATGAAATCACTTTGCCTGAGCTTTTTATTGAAACAGAATTGGGTCAAAGTCTAGGCGGAGAACTGTATGGCTTTGTTGGAAGAGTAAAAAGTTTGAATATTTCTGGGTTTCATTTTGATAGTGTACTTACTTCTTATCCTGAAGAGACTCCATTTAGCTATGTAATCAAAGAATCAGGAAGACAAGGAAGCATTGGAGCAGAAATACTGGGAAGGATGAAATTAATAGTTGATTATCCAAGAGAGAGGATGCTAATACATAGAGGCGAAAAATTTTACTCCCCTTTTGAATATGACATGAGTGGATTGAGCGTCAAGAAAGTAACAGTTGACGAAAATAGGATCTACGTGAGTCAAGTGAGAGAGAACTCTCCAGCAAGTAAAATAGGAATCCAGGCCTTTGATGAAATATTATCAATCAATAAAATTCCAATCATGATTTGGGAACTTTCAGAGATAAACAAATTATTTAGATCCGAAGAGGGAAGGGAGATTGAATTAGAAATCAGAAGATATGAGGGGATGGATATTACAAAATTTGAAGATATGCGGTTTCGGATTGTTTTGAAAAAGCAGATTTAACCAGGTATTATCTAGATTGGATTAAAAAATGATAATTTTGGGCCTATGGAAACCGAAAATATTGAACATCCTTCGACAATTTTCGTGATTAATCCAGATTTCTAAACCAAAAAACAGACTATGAAAAAGCTATTGATTCCTATTTTGATATTAGCTGTGGTGGGCATTTATATGTACACCAAGGCAGTAGGAACATACAATCAATTTGTGCAGACTGAAGAGCAAATCAACGGTCAATGGGCAGAAGTGCAGACTCAATATCAACGAAGAGCTGACTTGATTCCCAACTTAGTAAATACAGTGAAAGGATATGCAGAATTCGAGCAGGAAACCCTGACAGGAGTGATTGAAGCAAGGGCAAAAGCCACATCGGTTAATGTAGATGCGAATGATTTGACCCCTGAAAAACTGGCTCAATTCCAGCAAGCCCAAGATCAACTTTCAGGTGCTTTGAGCAGATTATTAGTTACGGTAGAGAGGTATCCTGATCTCAAAGCAAATCAAAACTTTTTGGAACTTCAAGCACAATTGGAAGGCACAGAAAACAGAATAGCAGTTGCAAGAAGGAACTTTAATGAGTCTGTTCAGGCTTATAATGCTAATCTGCGAACTTTCCCGAACAACATCTTTGCGGGATGGTATGGCTTCGAGGCCAAAGGCTATTTCGAAGCTGCTGCTGGATCAGAAAATGCTCCAACAGTCCAGTTTTAAATAAAAATTATGGCAGAAAAGTTATTTTCTTCTGCGGACAAGAAAGCAATCATTGATGCGATCAAATCCGCAGAAGTTGCTACTTCCGGAGAAATTCAAGTACATATCGAAAGCCGCTGTAAAGGCGAGGTGCTAGACCGTGCCGTGGTGGTTTTTGATAAACTAAAAATGTACCAAACCCAGGATCGGAACGGAGTATTGTTTTACCTCGCAGTGGAAGACAAAAAATTTGCAATCCTTGGCGATTCAGGGATCAATCAAGTAGTTCCCGATAATTTCTGGGAGCAAATAAAAGAACAAATGACCATCCATTTTAAGGCTGGCGAATTTACTGAAGGTCTGATCGGAGGCATCAAAGAAGCCGGTAAGCAACTTGGGGACCATTTTCCTTTCCAAGGTGATTCAGACATAAACGAACTTCCAGATGAAATTTCTTTTGGATCCTAAGATCCGATCTCTTGTAATAATCCTTCTACTTTTAGCTGGGAGGGGTTTTGCGCAGGATTTTCCGCCTGCTCCGAACCCACCTCGGCTGGTAAATGATTTTACAAATACGCTTTCCAATTCCGAAAAGCAGCAATTGGAGAATAAACTGGTGGCATATAACGACAGTACCTCTACTCAAATATCTATTGTGATGATGCGGTCTGTCGGTCAATATGACATTTCAGATTATGCATTTAGATTAGGCGAGTCCTGGGGAATCGGGGGTTCTCAAAATGATAATGGAATTCTGATTTTAGCAGCTATGGATGACAGAAAAGTCTTCATTGCGACAGGATATGGACTGGAAGGAGCTGTTCCAGATGCACTTGCCAAGCGGATCGTGGAGCAATTGATAATTCCGAGTTTCAAAATGGAATCCTATTATCAAGGGTTGGATCAGGCAACAGATATGATCATCAAATTGGCTTCTGGGGAATATAAAGCAGAAGATATTGAGTCACAAGGGAAAGGTGGAGGAGCAATATTCCTGCTGCTAATTTTCATTTTCTTCTTTGTGATTATTCCTTTGATCCGAAATAAAAAGGACAATGATAACCACATGGGTGGTCGAGGCGGTGGAGTTGATCTTTGGACTACTATCATGCTAGCCAATATGCTCGGCGGCGGTGGACGAAGAGGTGGTGGTTTCGGCGGCGGCGGCGGCTTCGGAGGAGGTGGCGGAGGATTTGGCGGCTTCGGTGGCGGATCTTTCGGCGGCGGTGGCGCTGGAGGAAGCTGGTAAGGAAAAAAGTCTAAAATAAAAAGTCAGAAATCTGAAATTAAAGGCCTGAAATCAACTTGGTTTCAGGCTTTTTTATTCCATAATGCGCCGAATTTTATTCTATTCCAGTTAAAATTAGATTCCCTCATTTCAATTTTGTTTGCTTAGATTTCTATTCTGGATGCTCAAATACGAACTCTGGAATGCCAATTATTAAAATAAATACTTAGAAAAATACGTAATAATACTTAATTTACTTATCTTAGTACTCTGTTCATCAAATTCATGATTTCTGTATTTCAAGCACTTTCTATCATCGATCAAAACACAGAAGCTTTGGGATCCTCGATTCTGCCTTTGGCAAATGCGAATGGATCTATTTTAGCTGAAGATGTTAAAGCTCCGATCAATTTACCGCCCTTTCGCCAGTCAGCGATGGATGGCTATGCATTTCAGCATGGAGAATTGGTTGAGTTGAATCTTATCGGGGAGAGCAAAGCAGGCGATTATGAGGAATTTGAGATCTCTGAATCGGATTGTTTGAGAATATTTACTGGTGCAAGAGTTCCGGATCAGGTAGATACGGTGGTGATGCAAGAACATGTCGAGAAAACATCAAATGGCATCCGCATTGTAAAAAAACCTGAGCTTGGTACCAATGTGAGACCGATCGGCGAACAGATAAAACAGGGGGAGATTGTCCTAAAAAGAGGCACCAAAATCAATGCGGCAATCGTAGGGTTTTTAGCAGGATTAGGCATCTCCGAGGTTTTAGTCATACGTAAACCCAAAATATCACTGATTGTCACGGGAAATGAACTTCAGGCCCCAGGAACGGACCTGAAGCCCGGATCAGTGTATGAAAGTAACCGAGTGATGTTGGAAGCAGCATTAGCTTTAGAAAATGTGGATTTGATTCATTCCGATCATGTATTAGATGATAAAGAATCTACTTTCGAAGCGATCAAAAAAGGGCTGCAAGCTGATTTATTGTTGATTTCTGGAGGAATCTCTGTTGGAGATTATGACTTTGTAAAAGAAGCATTGGAGAAAAATGGAGTGGAAGAGAAATTTTATAAGGTCAATCAAAAGCCAGGAAAGCCTCTTTGGTACGGTAAAAAAGAAGAAAAGCAAGTTTTTGCTTTGCCTGGAAATCCTGCTTCTTCTTTGACATGCTTTCTGATTTATGCCGTTGCTGCGATCCGAAAATTGAATGGATCTGCTGCTATTGACATCAACTTGAAAAAAGGAAAAATGAAGGGCCAATACTCCAATGTGTTCAATAAAGCTTTATTTCTTCAGGTTCGTGAAATAGGTGGAGTTTTGGAGGTATATCCAAAGCAGGCTTCCAGCATGTTGGTTTCATTTACCCAGAGTAATGCGTTTCTTTTTGTGCCAGATGATGTGAGGAAAATCGAAGATGGAGACGAAGTGATGTATATTCCTTTCAGATTATAAATGAGTAAATACAACCGAAATATTGCTGTCTACATTCTTTGTGGAGGGAAAAGCTCAAGAATGAGAACCGAGAAAGGCTTGGTGGAATTTCAGGGTAAAACTTTTCTACAATGGATTCTCGATGCAGTATTTCCGTTAAGTAAAAATGTCACATTGGTTACTAAAAACGAGGAATATTCCCGTTTTGGTTTGCCAATGATCTCTGATTTGGTCGAAGACAAAGGACCTGTGGGAGGAATTTATACTGCCCTTTCTGATTCCAAATCACAATTTAATCTGATTTTGAGCTGCGATATACCCATGATTTCTACCGAGGTCCTTTCTGAATTGGTCCTTCAATCTATTCGATCTGATAAGAGCATCAGCTATTTGTCGAATGGGTCGCATGATTATCCTTTGATCGGATGCTATCAAAAGTCTTTACTTTCTGATTTTCAAAAAGCAGTAGACGAAAATCACCTGAAGCTTTGTCCTTTGGTAGAAAGCCTTTCTCCCCAAAAGCTTCTTGTGACTTCATCGAATCAATCCGCTTTGAAAAACATCAATTCCAAAGCAGAATTACATAGCCTAACCTAACAAACCTAGCCATGAATACTATCACAGGAAAATCCCCTCATCTCACTCTGGTGGGAGCAGGTCCAGGAGATCCGGAACTTTTGACTTTAAAAGCGATCAAAGCGCTTCAGAAAGCTGATGTCGTTCTGTATGATGCTCTGGCAAATGAAGAAATTCTGGATTATGCCAATAAAGCACTGAAAATTCCGGTAGGAAAAAGAAAAGGAACGCATTCCCACACTCAAGATCAGATCAATGAATTGATCGTCAATTATGCTTTTGAATTTGGGCATGTGGTTCGACTAAAAGGAGGGGATCCATTTGTTTTTGGACGTGGTAAGGAAGAACAAGAATATGCGGAGAAATTTGGGATTGATACGACTGTGATTCCAGGGGTTTCATCCAGTGTTTCTGTGCCGGCAAGTATTGGGATTCCTGTCACTTCTCGTGGTGTTTCTGAGAGTTTTTGGGTGATCACTGGTACGACCAGTTCTAGAAAATTATCCAAAGATGTGGCTTTGGCCGCTCAATCTACTTCTACTGTGGTGATTTTGATGGGATTGGGAAAGATTGCCGAAATCACTAATATCTATCAGGAACTCGGGAAGCAAGAGATGCCTGTGGCAATCATTCAGAATGGAACTAAAGCTGAGCAAAAAGAGGTAATAGGAACAATTGAGACGATTGAACAGTTGATGGAGGCAGAGAAGATTGCGGCTCCGGCGGTGATTGTAATCGGTGAAGTAGTCCACTTAGCATCGAAGAAACACAAAGGAGAAATGGACTATACTTTGGAAGATGAATTCATTTTTCAGAATTTAAATACAATTCCATTCGTAAATTGATAGAAAAATTAAAGCATATGATTCAGGTAAAATACTTCGGATTAATTGCAGAAGCAGCGAATTGCAATTCGGAAAATGTTGCAGTGGAGAATAAAACTTTATCTCAAATTCTCTCTGATTTGTCTTCCAGACATCAGTTGGGTGAATATAATTTTCAAGTGGCAGTGAATAAAAAGATTGTTTCAAATTACTCCAATCAGCAAATTGCCGATGGAGATGAAATCGCATTTTTGCCACCATTCTCAGGAGGTTGATATGAATCGATATATCCGCCAGATCACTTTGCCCCAAGTGGGAGATTCCGGACAACAAAAATTGAGGTCCAGTTCTGTCTTGGTGGTTGGTGCTGGAGGGTTGGGCTGTGCAGTTTTACCCTATCTCGCTGCAGCGGGTATCGGTAAAATCGGAATTATTGACGGGGATAAAATCGAAGAATCCAATCTTCACAGGCAAGTACTTTATGCTCCAGATCAGCTTGGGAATTACAAAGCTAAAGAAGCGGCATGTGCCATAACCAAAAATAATCCTGACGTAGAAGTTACCGTTTTTGAAGAATTCCTGACTGGCAAAAACGCCAAGGAAATCTTCCAGAATTATGATTTGATCATTGACGCCACAGATAATCTTTTTATTCGCTATGTGATCGATGACACCTGTGTTGAATGTGGAAAACCCTTCGTTTACGGTTCTATCCATCAGTTTCAAGGACAGGTCTCGGTTTTCAATTATCAAAATGGGCCGACTTATCGTGATATCTTTCCTCAGGAAAATCAATCCGTTCCAAATTGTGCAGAAGCAGGGGTTTTGGGTACAACAGTAGGTCTAATCGGGATGCTTCAGGCAAATGAAGCGATGAAAATTCTTCTGGAAATTGGGGAAGTTCTTTCCGGCAAACTTCTGATTTACGATTTGCTTACTAATTCCCAGCAAGTGTTTGAATTTGATAAGGCTCCCTTGAGGAAAAAGCCCGATATTTCTCTTTCCTTTGATATTATTCAGGTGCAAGAGGAGAATTTAGGAAAATCCATTTTATTGGATGTTCGTGAAATTGGTGAAAAGCCGAGGGTGAAGCTTAAGAATATGATTCAAGTTCCCCTTTCTGTTTTGGAGTTGGAATCAGAAAAATTAGACATAGAAAAAGAATTTTTGATCTTTTGCCAATCTGGCGTACGAAGTAGAAAAGCCGCCGAGTTGCTTTCCAACAAAGGATTTAAGAATTTGAAGTTGATTCGAGGTGGAGCAAAAGACTTATTACAATTACAAACAGATGAAATCGAGCCAGCATTCAGAATTGGAAGGCAGGATATATAAAGCCATTATTAGACATAATTTTCAAAAGGCGAGATTCCATGTGGCCTTTGAAACCAAAATGCAATCACATGAAAAAAGTATTTCTTGAGGGAGCGATTTCCCCAGCATTTATAGCAGATTCCATTGCAAAGCATCAAGGCAAACATAGTATTGGTGCGCACAACATCTTTTTGGGACAGGTGAGAGGCGATGAGGTGGATGGCAAAAAGGTAGAATCGATTGAGTTCTCGAATTATGAAGAAATGGCCAATGAAAAATTGCATGAAATCAGGGAAGCGGCTTTCGAGAAGTTTGATCTGACTTGTTTACATATTTATCATAGCTTAGGTAATGTGAAAGTGGGAGAAATCTGCATTTTCGTCTTTGTTTCTGCGCCAAGAAGAAAACAAGTTTATGAGGCTACCGAATGGCTGGTTAATCAGGTAAAAACGGAAGTTCCGATCTTTGGAAAGGAGATTTTCGAAAATGAAGAATCGCAGTGGAAGGTGAATAGTTGAGCAGTTTTCAGTTGGCAGAGGAATAAAATTAGAAATGGTAGATATTACGCATAAAATAACCACCCTACGTGTTGCCAAGGCGAAAGCTATTGTTCAGGTAAGTATGCCTGAGACAATCGCGGCGGTGGTAGAAAATAAAGTACCTAAAGGCAATGTTTTTGAAATGGCCAAAGTGGCGGGTCTTTTCGCGGTGAAAAACACACATATCACCATTCCTGATTGTCATCCCCTTCCGATTGAATATACGGCGGTGGAATATGAGATTCAGGGAATGGAAATTCATATTTTCATTACGGTGAAAACAGTCTATAAAACAGGAGTGGAAGTGGAAGCCATGCATGGAGCTTCGGTGATTGCATTGACCATGTACGACATGCTAAAGCCTATTGATAAGGGAATTGTGATCCGCGAAGTGGGACTAGTGGAGAAAAAAGGAGGAAAAAGCAGCTTTAAACAGCAAAGTCCAGATACTATCAATGCGGCAGTGATTGTTTGCTCGGATTCTGTTTCTAAAGGAATCAAAGAAGATTTGGCCGGGAAAGCCATTTTGGAAAAATTGAAAAGCATGGGAGTGGACATTGCTTCCTATGAGATTATACCTGACGAATTGGAACAAATTCGCCAAAAGGCATTGGAATATGCCGATTCCACCAAGCTGGTGATTTTTGCTGGGGGAACTGGATTATCCAAACGGGATGTTACACCGGAAGCATTGGAGCCAATTTTGGAGAGAAGAATTCCAGGAATCGAAGAAGCCATCCGAAGTTATGGACAGAAAATCATGCCTTACGCCATGCTGTCGAGGTCGGTGGCAGGTACAATTGGAGATTGCTTAATTTTGGCATTGCCGGGATCAACGAATGGAGCCAAAGAGTCTATGGATGCGGTTTTTCCGCATTTATTGCATGTATTTAAAGTATTGAGAGGAACGCAGCATGATGGGAAAGACTGAAAATCTACAGGTACTCAAAGATCAGTTTGGTAGGAAACACGACTATCTCAGGATCTCTTTGATCGAGAAATGCAATCTGCGATGCAAGTATTGCATGCCCGAAGAGGGAATTCCTTTGACTCCTTCCAAGTTTCTGATGAATGCCGATGAGATAGAAAGTCTCGCCCGAACTTTTGTGAATTTAGGTGTAAAAAAGATCCGTCTGACAGGTGGAGAGCCTCTGCTTCGAAAGGATTTTGAGGATATTTTAAGCCGATTGTCTCAGTTTGATGTTGATATTTCAATTACCACAAATGGAATTTTGGCGGATCGCTTTCTGCCGATTTTTAAAAAACACAAGCTCAAAAAGGTCAACTTCAGTCTGGATACGCTTAGAGAAGAGCGATTTAAAGAAATCACTCGAAGATCTGGCTATGAGAAAACCTTGGAGAATCTAGACCTCTTTATCAGAGAAGGATTTGAAGTGAAGTTGAATATTGTGCTGATGAAAGGATTGAATGATGACGAAGTTGTGGACTTTGTCAAGTTCACAAAGGATTTACCGATTTCTGCTCGCTTTATAGAGTTTATGCCTTTTGATGGGAATAAATGGGATAGATCCAAAATGGTTTCTGAACAGGAAGTTTTGTCTACTGTGGGATCCGCGCTTGGTTCTGAGAATCTAATAGCCCTTCCAGATGAGGAGAATCTGACGGCAAGGAAGTTTCAGATCAAGGGATTCAAGGGGAATTTTGGAGTGATCTCTTCGGTGACCAATCCATTTTGTGGGACTTGCAACAGAATCCGTTTGACAGCCAATGGGAGAATTAAAAACTGTCTTTTTTCCAATCAGGAAACTGATTTGTTGACAGCTTTAAGAGCCGGCGAGGATGTGGAAAAGTTGATTTTGGAGTCCATTTACCATAAAAAGGCTGTTCGTGCCGGCATGGATAGTCTGGAAAAATTATCCGACCCGAATCTGCACTCTGATAATCGCAGTATGATTGCGATTGGGGGGTGAGAAGCTAATTGTGTAGTGACAACTATTGTTTTAATTCTCTGTATAACTACTAAGTAGTTTGAGCGGGCTAAAAACCTTGATATTTACCAAATCTTCTTTCATTCCTCCTACAAAATGGTGAGTGAAAAAATCACCAATCACTCTCAGAATAGAATTTTTTCCAAACTTTTTCAGTCCCACTTTTTATTCTTTGAATTTCTTCAACGGACAATCGATTTTTCCAAACTTTAATGTTTTCTTTGGAATTTCTCTCGACGTTTGAAACTGGGGTTGAATTTTTCACTATATCTTTATCAACAGTCCCTGTAGTTGTTTTATTAATATAGTCTTCTACATCTGAATTGAAAGACAAATCTATTTTTGAAAATATCTTCTTAAATTCATCATTAGGATTTAATGACAAGTCTTCATGTCTAACAAAAACCCATTCATCTCCATATTTACTTTTGTAATGATCAATAACATTGTGTATTATATTCCATAATAAAATACCTTGATCAATTATGTCTTTATTTTTTTCTAAATACTCCTCAATTATATCCTTATATTCATTAAGGTAATCATTCATTAATGAACTCTGATTTAGATAATTACTAAAATTAAATTGCCAGTCTTTAGCTTTTAAACTAGAAACAAACGCGGCAGGATGCCTAATTAAGACAACAACATCCATATTAAAATCATTATATAACCATTCGGCAGACATTATTGCAATTGGATCTTTTATAAGAGTCCTTTCTGATTGCAAACAACCTACTAAATCTTTCATATAGGAATAAAACTCCTCTTTAGTCCTTATTTGACTGAGTCTTTTAAGGCTATTTAATTCAAATACATTACTGAATGAGTCAATGTATTTTTTCACTTTAGTTTTATGCTTTGTTGGTGTTTCATCAGAGATATACTCAAACCAAAATGTTAATGGAGAGTATTTTCTGTTAATTCCAATATTATAAGGCTCATGTATATAGTGTACCCCTTTTGCTTTGGATATTATTTTTCCTGTCCATGTTGTCCCAGAACGATGAGACCCTGTTACCAAAATATTTTTTTTCACTTTTCACTTTTTTATGTCAGCCAACATTTTCATGTATGTAACTCTCAAATCAAATTATTTCTATTTCCCCAATCGCTACAAATGCTAAAGTATTTCTTTAAACAGATTGTTTTTCATTTTAAATATAGGTTTTTCAATTCATACTTTATGCCTATTCTATCTGATATGATTTTTTTTGCCTTCAGCCTAAATAGAGGTAGAAAAAATAATCCGACCTAAATATTTACATTCGGATAATCGAAGTATGATTTAGGGGTGAAGGTTTAACTTATTGGGTTATTATTTTAGCCTTGGCCTGTATCCTCGCAGGAGAATTGTTAATTATTTCGGTCTATGAAGACAACGAACGGAGCTGAATAATAAAAAGGCTGTTCGGGCCGGCATGGACAGTCTGGAAAAATTATCCGACCCGAATCTGCACTCTGATAATCGCAGTATGATTGCGATTGGGGGGTGAGAAGTTATTCACCTGATTTATTATTATCGCCTTGGCATGTATCCTCAGAGGCATCTGATAATTGTTTCGCCCTGAGAAGATACAGACCAAGTTTTAGGAATTCCAAAGATCTTGTTTCGAGAATGTATTCTTGAAATTCATTGGAACTCGAAGAGTGGAAAGGACTTTTACTTATTGAGCAGGAATAAGTACTATTGCCGGGGGGGTTGTAGGTGGCGAAACATCAAATGGTTCTGAGGATGACTCAGGAATAGGTGCATTTGAAAAAATGCTCAAAGTCAAACCTCCAATTTCTGTGGTATTTCGTATGCGAATAGAAATTATAGGAAGGTCAGAACTTGACCCATCTGTTCGTTCTGTAACGTTGAGGATATCAAGTGCTACTATGCCCAAGTTAGCCCCTTGTAGATTAGCCTCAATAGGGTCATAATTCACGGAAATATCACTGTCGTATACCACGGCATAAACTGTTTGGCCTTCAAGCATTTTTAAACCAGTAGCTCTTAATGGTATAACGTCTGGTATTTCATCAAGTAAAATTTCAGGGTCGTCTCCTGAAGCGCCAAGCCCTGGCCCAGGTGTCAGGTAATTTTGTAATCCGTTTGTTGTAGGGCCAGTGTTTATCCAGCTGTTTGGTATGTTTTTTAACGCAAACCAACCTTCATCTCCAACTTGTCCTGAATATAAGTTGATTACTTCACCGATATTTTCCTGAAAATATTCAAGTGTCTGACGCTGACCAATATCAGCAATCTGATCATTGACTTCTGTTTCTGAAAAATTATTGGGCTCACTACCATTGTCAATCGCATCTTCGTCCATTAATAGAAAGGTAATCTCCGAATTGTCAAACGGTTCTCCGTCGTCTCCATTGGGATTTGCGTCGTCATCTGAACAAGATGAAAGACTGAATAAGAGAAGAGCAGTTAAGAAAAAACTTCCAAAAAATCTGGTTTTTAAAGATTTGGCTTTCATATAATATGGCTTTATATTCTTTATTTTCAACGATTTAAAAATGTACTTATTGCTTCTTTACATTAAGTATAAACTAGGTTGAAAGGCCGAATGTTTATTTTAATCTGTTAAAAGCGTGATTATTACTCAAATTATTTTTTGAGGGTTGGTGAGCAAAGTGCCAAAAAATGGTCCATGGAAGCCGAATTTAGGATGTCAATTCTTAGTCGACTTGTCCTCATTTCCATTGTCATAATGACCTACCAAAGCAACAACCCGATCATTTTCCAAAAGGAATTCAATCCGGAAACTATCTAAGCCATCCAGGATAAACCAATGATTTCCCATGGGAATCAAAGGGTATTTCGTTCTACCTTCTCTTTGGTAAAATAGGGTGCCATCCTCTGATGTAATAATTCTTGGTCCATAAGAACCTACATAGTGGAGAATGCTTGTTTCATCGATTACTGGAGGGTCAAGCTTTATTTTCAAACCCTCTGCATACCAAGTATAAAAATCAGCTTGGGAACTGTCTTGGGCATCTTTTGCCAACTTCCCAAATGCCTCCATTTGTGCTCTAAGCAGGGCATCCTCGGCAGGAATTTCTATGTGAGGTTTCACACCTGTTCCCTCCCAATTGGTATTTGTTATTGGATTGATCGCACGGCCCTGTGGAATCCAAACTGAATACTTGTCCGTGACATTCATTGGACCTCCAGGATGCGCTCCACCGCCAGTTGTTTCCCCGATCAAAGTTGCCCTTTCCAGATTTTTTAGATTGTAGGAAAATTCCTCTGCCGCAGAAAAAGTGCCTCTGCTGGTCAATACATACACATCTATAACAGGTCTACGTTTCCCTTGGACATGTGGCAAAGTCCAAGTTTGGCTATATTCATCGGATGGTCTCCTATAAAAGGTGTTTAAATGAACTGGCTCCGAATCAAACAAGTAACTTGAAATCAATTGGATCATCATCGGGCTCCCGCCTCCATTTTGTCTTAAGTCGATGATCAAGGCATCCGAATTACTGAGGAAGTTCATGGCCGCCACTGCTGTTTCCCCTCCATATTCCGGAGGATCAAAGCTCCGCAAATCTAGATATCCTATATTTCCATCCAGGATTTTCACTTCTTTAAAGCCAAAGTTATTTCTTCTCAATTCTGCAGCCCATCGCTTTTCCAAAATGGCTCTTTCCTCCACAGAAATGGCATTATTGCTTTCTGCAATTCGCTCAGGCTCGTAGTTGACACGGAGATGTAAATCCTTACTGATAGACCGGAGGTCTTCCGTGAGTTTATTTGCAAATTCCCTAGGATCTGTAATGGTTTTGTATTCGTCGTTTTTGAAATTTGTTTGAATCAATTGCTGCATTTCCTCTGCAACTTTGGGAAATATATAGTTTGCATTCAAATATGATCCTATGGAATCAATCGTGCGTTTTTGCTCCTTTTCATTTAAAACATATTCGCTGGATTGAGCAGTCGCCCAAGATGAAATGAGGAGTAAAAAAAGGGCGGCAAAAAGTGATGTTTGGGATATTTTCATCTTTCCGGTTTTGTAATGAACAGTTGTGCAAAGCTAAATTCCTATAGCCGGGAATTTAATTACTATCCATTACCAACCAGCTTTAGGAACTTAGTGTATTGAATATAAGGATTTTAAGTCGGGGCTCTAAGAAATGTAGATCTAAGAAATTGAAAAAAGTGGGTTAGTGGTTAGTCATTCCAACCATCAATCCTTCGAAGTTTTGATAAAGAGTTGGCTTTCTACTTCAATAAATTGATGGGTCCTTTTATCCACGGCAATTATATTCCCAATACTATCTCTTTTGAAATGAAACCATAATTCTGCATCAATGTCAAAGAAAATATCTTTCCCATAAGCATAAATGGGATTGGCGGTTTGGACGTTTTGACGCCTGACTACCTGAAATTTCAAGGAGTCATTTTCAATAATGATGTTATTCCAAAAGACTTCACTTTTCTCAAATAAGTATTCCCCGACATATTCTTCTAGTTCACTTGGACTTAGTTTTTGCCGATACAGAAACTTATTTCGCTGTACCCTCCGCTCTTTTAAATTGTATTTTTCTCCATTTTTCAAAAGGTAGAATTTATCCTTTCCCGTTTCCAGGGTATCAATTTCATTGAAATAGTTTGACCAGAATGTTCCATCATAAATAGCCACATATCGATCTCCTATGACTTCAAATTCATTTCCTTGCACTAACACAGCAGTATATTCATCAATCCCTACTCCCAGTAATTCAGGTCTTATTTTTAATAAATCAAACATATCATGTTGCCTGTTTCTCGCTAAATGATGTTGGTCAAAAGCGACATTTGTGACAAAGCCAAAACCGACTTCAGGATTACTGATTATGTTATAATTATCCGTTAATTCTCTTCCTCCTCTTGCCAAATAGGAGCCTTGAATGGATGCCCCTGCTGAAGTGCCGCCTATAATTCCACCACGTTCCAACACATTTTTTAATTCCGTATAAGTTTTGGTGTTTAAATAGGCATCTGCAGTTCTCCATTGCCTGCCACCTGTTAACCAAACGGCCGTCGCTGTCTTCAAAGGCTCCACGAATAGGTCAGTATCAGCAATGCTCCTGTCTCGGGTGTGCATAAATTGTATGTCATTAAATCCAAGGTTTCTGAATTTCCTTTCTAAGATTTCAAACTCAGGATCGTAGTCAATGGATGCCTCATCAAAAGCTGTTGGAATCACTACGAGTTTTGCAGAATCTCCACCTCCCAATTCAAAAAATACTTTCCACATGTCATCGGTCATTCCATCATTTCTTCCACCTCCTCCAATTAAAAGTGAGCCATTTTTTGGTCCTATGGATTCACTCTTACTGGGATTTGCTTCGATAGAAGGCTTTTGGCAAGAAAAAGAGAAAATCAGAAGTGAAAAAACTGTAATGCTTTGAAGAAGGTTGAATGCAGATTTTTTGATTTTCATAGGAATAAGAATGCGTAAAAGTTGGAATAGCCTACCGTAATTTTGGTGTCAATTCCAACTTAAAGCAATTATTGAGCCTGCGGAAATCAGGGTTTTAGTTTTCTTTGAAAGTATAAGTAAGTAACCTTGGATTTACAATCAGTTGGACCCATCCCCAGTTATTTGTGTTTTCTGAACTGACTCCACCTTTGATTGTACTCATGCTTTCTGAAGCAAAGAGCTGTGAATAGCCCACATTCATTTTGATATTTTTGCTAATGGTTTTGCTAAAAACAAGATCAAGTTCCGTTCCTAAAAAGCTTTCTTGTCCATCTCCCAAACTTGCCTGAGTTGAAAAATAATGCAGGGTTGCGTCTAAATTTGATGTATTGCCGGTAGAAATTTGAGCTTTGACATAGGCATCATTTAAACCGACATTATTGGCATGATTTCCTACATAAAAATAGTCCATGTATCCATTAAACTTGTGATTGGTGCCATAAAGAGGAAAAAAGGAATTGTTTTTTTCCGAACCAGATTGGTCTGTCCCACTGAGTGATTCAAAACCTACTATAAAAGCAACTTTTCCCGGTTTGAATTTTGCTTCAAGCATGTATTGGTAAGCTGATAAATCCGTGTTTGCATTGGCTTTACCACTTTGTAAATAGGCCGATCCAGTGATGCTAAAGACAGAGAGAGGGAAGTTAAAATAAGTGCCTGTCGTCTGTCTATAATAAACTCCATCAGGAGCCGGAACCACCTCATTTGTATATTTCTGGAATCCATTATTCATAAACAAAAAGCTTATAGAGCCTTTGTCCCAAGCTTTTTTTAAGTGAGCTAATTGCATGACTTTGTATGAAAAAAGACCAGTGATAGGGTAATCCGAGCCTAGAGTTTTTTGAGTTTCTTGGTTGAAGGCAAGTGCGAGATCCAGATCAAATTTGTTTTTTGAGAACTTGAGCATCGCAGCATCATGGAAACGTCCCTGCATCGTCCAATCTACCTCTCCCAAAATTCGCTGATCATCGTAGGATATCGCTTGTCTCCCAACTTTTAAAGCCCAGTTTTCTGTAAAATTATAACTCATCCAAGCCTGGAAGAGGGAAAAAGAATTGTTTCCATCCCCAATCGACAGTTGTTGGGTATCACCCCAAGTACTTACATCTTGTACACTCATGTATACTTTGAGTTTGCCATCTTGGTACCCAAAATTGAGTCGCGACCTTTGGGTGATAAATGCAGCTGGTTTTCCATCATCTGGAAACAAATTACCAAACCCGTGTCGGTATTCGAAGCGGGGACGGATATCCGCATCCAATGTAAAAGTCTGCGCATGGCTAAGTTGAAACCAGCAAATCAGAAATAGGGTAGTAAGAATTCGTGTCATAGGTTGAGTAGTTTATACGTATAAAAATACGTATAAATACTTAATATTAAAAAATATAAATACGTATTTATTTACGTATTCTGTTTAAAAATTATAAAAAAACAGGCTGATATTGAGCCTGTTAGTTAGAAAGTTGATAAATGGGAAATTAATCCAAAAGCTTGGTAAACTTCTTTTTTACAAAATCAGTTATTGGACCTTCGCAAACTGGACAAACGTATTCATTTGGTAGCTCTTCAAAAGAAGTTTCTGCAGGAATATTTTGAGTTTGATCTCCATAAATTGGATCGTAAACTGTCAGACAATTTTTGCACTGATAGGCTTCCGTTACGCTTAGCTCCATTGAAGGCACCGATTTTTCTGATTTGCTTGGCTCCTTACCCAATTGATCAAAATACATCTTACTAAGTTCTATCAATAAATTTGGTAATTCTTCTTTGTCCACTTCCTGAACATGAACAATATATTCCTGGGTATTTGGATCAAAATTTTTGGCGTAGAGCAGATTGTATGTGCTTCTGATTTTCAACTCTTCCAAGCCCTTTGGCGGAGCATTTTTCTCAATGATGATAGAAGTGAAGTAATACGCTTTTTTGTTGTAATCGGTGATACCAAAGGTCAATCCGTAGGTACTGATGTCGTTTTTATCAAAATTGGAAACGAGGTATTCTTTCAGTTCCAATGCAGATCTATTGTTGACAGGTAAGTGCCAATTTAACTCTAGCATAGAATGCCGAACGTTAATTCCGTGCTTTCCGAGTAGTTTTTCCCACTCTAATTTGAGCTTTTCCGGAATTCCTTTGATGATGATAGACTTCCAAGGCGTGATGGAAATTTTACCGATTTTACAATCGGCACATAGATCGCAGAGGACTTTCAGAAAATCAGTATAATACTTGTTATTTCTCCAATATAGGCCCAACCAGTATGAATCAGCTCCGACTCGGTTGATTCCTTCATAATAGGGAAAAGGATAAAACGGTACTTCCAACGGATGGTCAACCGTCCTATTATTGGTGTCCACCGCATCGTTGACCAATTCGAAAAGCATGCTTGTAGAATCGGGTTCCTCTAGAAGAAGCTCTTCGATGGCAACAGCCACTTTTGCCAGATCCCAACTGTAAATCAATGCAGGGTACATTTCTGTTTTTTCCCATTCGGGAAGCCGAACATAGAGGTACCAATAGTCTTCGTGTTCAGAAGCGATGAAATTTAGGTGTCCTGTAAAAAGCGGGACCAAACGCTGTCTTGGATCCGTGACATTGATTTTTAATCCGGATTTTTGTCTAAACTGCTCTAAAATATACAAATAGCGATCGCCTGTCAGCCAGGGAGTATTGGAGAAGATATCCGCAGAAACATAAGACGAAACTATATTTTCAGCTCCTTCATTTTCGGGAGAAATAATCTGAAATTTTTCCTGATGAGCAATTTCAATTTCTTTCTCATCACTGATGAATAAAATATCCTGTCTTGAGCCCAAAGAAATGGTATCCAATCCAGCATGTTCTGCAAGTTCCAGAATTTGCTTCAGCTCTGCCGGTGATAAAACTCCGCCTTTGACGATGACTCTTGAAAATGACTGTTTCATGCCGTTACTTTTGATTGGTTAAGTATCTCACGAACTTCTGTTTTGCAACTCCCACAGCCTAAGCCAGCACCTGTTTGAGTGCAGAGTTCTGAAAATTCAGAGCACCCACCAGCAATTGCTTCTTTGATATTTCCTTCACCAACCCGGCTGCAGCTACACACCAATTTTCCGATAACGGGTCTGGTTTCCGAAGATCCCATTAATAAGGATTTTCGTTTTTCGGAAAGCTCAATCCTGTTTTCTATGAGCGTCTTAAATTCGGCAAATTCATTTTTATCTCCCATCAAAACTGCTCCTACAAGCAAATCGTCTTTGACGATACATTTTTTGTAATAGCGTCGGCTGATATCGGTAAAAATGATTTCTTCGAAGCTTTCATCGTTTTCAGGAATGATAATGTCCCCAATACTACAAAGTTCCAAGTCCTTGAATTTCAGAATATTCATCAAAACGGATCCGTCATAAGAGCTGCTGACATCACCGGCGATGTAATTAGCTAAAATAGCGGCTTGTTCCTCGGCAGCAGAGGTGATTCCAAAAAGTTGATTGTTGAATTCAGCTATTTCCCCAATGGCAAAAATATTCCGAAAGTTAGATTGCAAATGCTGGTTTACTTTGACACCTCTCCCACAGAGGATGCCATTTTCACTTGCAATTTTTATGTTTGGCTGCGTTCCAATGGCATATACAATCGCATTTGCCTGAATTATTTTTCCACTTTTTAAAGTGATGTTCAATGATTTTTCATCTTCTTCATCGAAAACCGTACTGACCTCATTGTCAAAATAAATATGAATTCCCCGCTCTTGTACATCCAGTGCAAGGAGCTTGCTGGAGACTAGATCGAGCTGCCTCTCCATTAATCGGGAGGCTCTTTGAACGATCGTTACTTTTACCTGTGTATGTTGAAGAGCAGCTGCAAGTTCCAGTCCCAATAAACCCCCACCGACAATCACCACATGTTGATTTTCTGGAGGGAGATTAGTAGAATTCAGATATTCTTTGAAGCGATCTGCATCTGTTTTATTCCTCATCGTAAATCTTCCCGGCATATCGAGTTGGGCATCTTTAGGCACAAATGCACGACTTCCAGTGGCCAAAATAAGCTTGTCAAAGGGATATGCTATTCCTTTACTATCCAAAACTACTTGATTGTTTGGGTCAATTTTTTCTATCGAAAGATCAGTGTGGAGGTTGATCTTTAGCTTCTTTAGTTCCTCTTCCTTGATTTTTTGCAATTGTTCCCATGTCAATTCCTCTGTCACATATTCCGGCAATAGAACCCGATTATAAAATGGATTGGGTTCTTTCGAAAAGACATGGATTTGATCCGTTTCATTATGTTCCCGATAATTTTGGATAAAACGGAAAGCAGCAGCGCCAGCCCCGATGACAATGATTTTTTCTACCGGTTTTATGTATTTTTTGACAGAAACTGTGGTGAACTTAAAATCAGGCTCTTTGGATTGGGGATCCACCCTCGTGAAAGTCAAGTTATTAGCGCGGTTGAGATCGTTTTGCAATTGCTTTCCCCAGTGCATTGGCAAAAAGACCACGCCTTCACGAATGTTTTTTGACAATTTGGCTCTGACACGAACAACCCCATTTTCGCTTTTGATCTCCACGACATCGCCTTCTTTTATTCTGCCGTTATAGGCATCTATCGAGTTCATCTCTAAAACCGGATGAGAATAATGAGTTCTCAGTCTCGAAACCTTGCCGGTTTTAGTCATGGTATGCCATTGATCTCGGATTCTACCAGTTGTCAAAATCATTGGAAATTCCGGACTAGGCTTCTCAGAGGTATTTTCGATTTGTGCTGGTAAATTGAAAACTGCTTTCCCGGAGGGAGTATGAAATTTTTTGTCTGTAAAGAGTCTCGGGGTACCAGTATGTCGGTATTCGGGAACAGGCCATTGGAAACTCCCCTCGTTTTTCAACCGGTCATAATTCAAAAATGAAATGTCAATTGAGGTGCCCTTCGTCATGGCAGCATACTCTTCATAAATTTCTTCCGCATTAGAAAAGTTAAAGCCTCTGAATCCCATTCTTTTCGCAAAATCACAAAGGATTTCCACATCTGGGCGAGCCTCTCCCGGAGGATCAATGCCTTTATTCAGATAAGAAATTCTTCGCTCCGAATTGGTCATCGTTCCTTCCTTCTCAAGCCATCCGGCTGCTGGAAGTACCAGATCTGCATAGGCGACGGTATCAGATTTATGAGAAATATCCTGTACGATCACAAATTTGGCATTTGACATCGCCTTTTCCATTCTTTTCAAATTGGGAAGACTGACCAATGGGTTGGTACATATGATCCAAACGGCTTTCATTTTACCGGATTCCAAAGCGTCAAACATTTCTGTCGCTGAGAGTCCGGGATTTGGAGAAATCTGGTCCACTCCCCAAAAATCCGCCACTTCCTGCCGATGCTGCGGGTTGGAAAGTTCTTTATGCACCGCCAAAAGGCTGGCCATGCCTCCGACTTCTCTTCCTCCCATAGCATTGGGCTGGCCGGTCAGTGAAAAAGGGCCATTTCCTGGTTTTCCAATTCTTCCAGTGACCAAAGAGAGGTTCAATAGTGAAAAGTTTTTATCAGTGCCAATTGCGCTTTGGTTTAAACCCATCGCCCACATACTGATAAATCCACCAGATGTACCGATCAGATCAGCAGCCATGCGGATGTCATCTATCGGCACCCCACATTGCTTGGAGGCATTGCTCAAGGAAACCGACATGACCTGCTTCCTGTATTTGAGGTAATTTTCGGTGTGATTATCGATAAAGTTTTGATCAATAAAACCAGTTTCGATCAATCTTCTGCCGATGGCATTGTAAAGTATGATGTCCGTTCCCGGAATCAATTGCAAATGCAAGTCCGCAAAATTTGCTGAATCTGTTTTCCGCGGATCTACTACAATGATCTTTACATTTGGATTTTTCTCTTTGTGCTTTTCCAATCTTCTAAAAAGGATGGGATGACACCAGGCTGGATTAGCACCTGCAATTAAAAAAACATCTGCCAATTCAATATCTTCATAAGAAATCGGAACGGAATCCTCTCCAAAAGTCTTTTTTTGAGCCACTACTGCCGAGCTCATGCAAAGCCTAGAATTAGTGTCAATATTATTGGTTCCTAAAAATCCTTTGACCAGTTTATTAGCGATGTAATATTCTTCGGTAAGGCATTGGCCAGAAACGTAAAAACCTACACTATCGGGGCCATGTTTTTGAATCAATGATTTGAAAACTCCAGCAGCACGATTCATTGCATCATCCCAAGAAACTCGCTCGCGGGGATGAGATCTGCTCCAGCGCATTTCAGGATAAAGAATCCTGTCTGAAGTATCGTTTACCACATAGTGGAGGTTCATTCCCTTACTGCAAAGCATTCCCTTATTGACAGGGTGTGAAGGATCTCCTTCCACTAGTACTTTATCCTGTTGGTTGACGCTGGCAAGCATACCGCAGCCGACACCGCAATAAGAACAAGTGGTTTTTATTTTTTTGCTAGCAATCACGAGTTAAAGTTTGATAGGTTTAGAGCAATTAAATTCAAAATAGCTCCTCGAAAGCTAGAAATCCAGTTTCAAGGAGCTTATTTAAACAATTGACGGGTTTAATTTTCTATTGGAACGAACTCTGGTTTCAATTTTTCCAACTCGATTTGAGCTTCTTTTTCATCTGCTGTGCTGAATCTGATAACCAAAGTGACAATTCCAGCCAATACGATCATCACCCCTATTGCCAAAAATCCGCTTGATACAGCTGATGCGGCTGCGGCAGATTGTGCGGCTGCAGCTGCTTCCGCTCCCAAAGATTCACTCGCCAATAGGGCTGCTTTTTCTGCTACCGAAGATTTTGAACTCAAAAACAAAGCGGCCAAAAATGCACCAAAATTTCCTCCGGCACCGACAATTCCCGAAATCGAACCGATGGCTTTTCTATTGATAAAGGGGACGACAGAAAAAGTAGCTCCTTCAGCCATTTGTACCGTTAAACTAAATGCTATCAGAAGTACGATTCCTAAAATTAGGCTGCTAGCCAAAGAGAATACGCTCAGCATGACTCCCTCAGCTACCAAAATCACAGCGAGAAACCATACTCTTCCTTTCAGACCATTGATTTTGCCGAATTTGTCTCCAAAAAATCCTCCCAGTGTCCTAGCAAATATGTTCATCAAGGCAAAAGAAAGTACGATGTTTCCTGCAGTGATCCGCTCAAGTTGGAAAGTGTTTTGAAGGTAATCATCCATGGTACCATAGACTGTAAGTTCGATGCCAAAACATGCGGCATAAACGATGAAAAGCACCCAAACTCTATAATCTTTCAGGGTTTCCAAAAAGCCAACTTTATCTTTTTTTAGCTTTGGTAGATCGATTCCTTTTGCTTCCAGTTCATCGAAATTTCCCTCTGGAGTATCTTTAGTGTAGAAATAATAAAGAAGCCCAGTCAAAAAACAAACTATCCCTGCAATCACCATTGAATATCTCCATGCGTCTCCTTCAGCAATCCCAAAACTGATCACCAATGCTGCGATGATCGGCATTCCCAGGCGATTTGCTCCTCCTCCTAAATTTCCCCATCCGGCGGAAGTTGCATTAGCTGTTCCGACCACATTGGAGGCAAACATCAAGGAGGTGTGTACCTGAGTAATGACAAAAGATGCACCGATGAAGCCCGTGAAAAGTCTACATAGATAAAATTGCATGGGAGTTTGTACTAGACCACTTAGGATAACCGGGATTGATCCTAAAACCAATAACCAAGTGTAGCAAATACGAGGGCCGTATTTATCGCATAATTTACCGATTACTAATCTGGCGAATACCGTTCCTGCCACTGCCAGAACTGTAGCATTCCATTTCTGTGCCGGAGTCAAGCCTAAGTCTTTCACCACATCCGGCATAAAAGGAACTATGCCAAACCAAGCAAAAAAACAAATGAAAAACGCCAACGAGGTAATCCAGAAAGTACGGATAGGAACACTTCTGAAATCTGTCAGATTCAAACGTGTTGCTTTGTGTGAGATGTGATGTTTCATTTTTACTTAATTTTATTGAAATAAAAGTAAGTAAAAATACTTATTTAATAAATGAAATACGTAAAATAATTATCGATAAAATAGAAAAACCTCCCAAATTCCTATCTGGGAGGTTTTTAATACGTATAAAATACGTAGTTTATATCAAGTTAAGCTCTTTGGACTTATTGGTAAGCTCGATCAGGTTTTTTACGTTTAGTTTTTTCATCAGGTTAAACCGATGAACTTCAGCAGTTCGCTTGCTGATTTCCAATGCTTCCGAAATCTCATTATTCCCCTTTCCTTGCAGAATCAGCTCTAAAATCTGTTTTTCACGATTGGTCAAGGCAGCCAATTCTTCTGGAACAGGCTCAGTTTTTGGGGTTGGTTTTACTTTTCCTCCCACAAAATTATTGATGATGATTGCTGAAACATCACCGGTGAAATACTTACCTCCATCGGCAATGGTGTTCAGCGCTTTAATAAATTCTGATTTGGAGGATCCTTTTAATAAGTATCCATCAGCGCCAGCCTGTATGGATTCTACTACGTACTCTTCCGAATCATGCATGGAAAGCACCAGTTTTTTTACTTTCGGGTACTTTTCCGTCAATTGTCTTACTACTTCGATCCCATTCATATTTGGCATCCGGATATCCACAATCAGCAAATCAGGCTGTTTTTTGGCAATTACTTTTAATGCTTCCACACCATCAGATGCTTCGTCAATTACCTCAAAACGAGTTTCGTTTTCTAAAAGTGATTTGATTCCATCTCTGACAAGTTCGTGATCATCAGCAAGAATTATTTGGGTATGAGTCATGGGTTCTAAAGTTAATACGTAGTAAATTAAGCAAATTTACGTATAAAAGGCTAGAGAATTAATTCATGGGGACATTCAAAGTGACGCGAGTGCCTTCATTTGGCGAGGAATTGATAAAAAGTCTTCCATTGATGTAATTGATTCTCTCTTGCATAAAAGTAAGTCCCATACCTCCATCTTTATCTGGCTTTGGTTTGAGTTTCGTTTTGTCAAATCCCTTTCCATTGTCGTCCACGATGATGCTCAGAATTTTCTCACTGTGTGAGATAGTGACGATGATATGGGTTGAATCCGCATATTTGATCGCATTGTTGATGGCTTCCTGGGTGATTCGGTATAAGTTGATTTCCACCAAAGAGTCCAAACGCTGATTGAATTCTGTTTTATTAAAAAGGACAATATTCTTATCCGTCAATTTTTCCAGTTCCTGGGTAAGTTCTGTAAGGGCGGATACAATGCCATAATCTTTGAGTTCCGGTGGGGTCAAATTGAATGTGGCAGTTCTTACTCCTTTAATAATATTGCTAGTCAATAATTTTAGCTTTTCAATCTTTTCTTTGGCCTTTTCTGGGTCCTCCAATTCAACACTTTCTAACAGGTATTTCAACCCAGTCAGCATTTGACCTATTCCATCATGAATGTCTTTGGCGATGCGGTTTTGCTCATTCTCCTGATTTTCGATAATCTGTCTACTCAAAACTTTTTGCTGGAGCATTTTTTCCTCAAAGCTTTCTTTGGTCAGTCGCTCCACTTCATGCATTGCCTCTTTCCTCTTTGTAATGTCTAGGCAGACAATAATCAATTCAGATTTATCCTCTCCTGAGCTAAAAGGAAGCATTGAGAAGTCCAGCCAAATTTCTTTTCCCTCTTTATTGGATGCTTTTACTTCACCTTGCCAGCCAGATTTTTTGTTTTCCGAAATGATTCGGTCCATCATAAGTTGTTCTTTTTCATGGATGGAAATCATGTCAGAAAACTTGGCGTTCAAGTTGAACTTTTTAATTTGTAAAAGCCTGGAAAACTGATTTCCCATGTGCGTGATATAGCCTTCTGGCGTCACTCTGGCGAAAAGTAAAATCTGGTCCATTGCTTGGCTTAAGGCGCGCAATTCCCGAACTGACTTTTCTTTGGACTGAGAAAGCTTATCCGCATCTTTTGCCATTTTAATTGCTTTTTTCTCGGCTTCCAGTAACTCTCGGATGCTATTTTTCATCGCCTTTGCCGAAGGCCAAAAGATGATTAAAAACTCACCTAATAGTACTAAAAGAGTGAAAACAGTAATTCCAATTTCAAGCTTTCTAAGTTTTGCAACTTTTGCTTTCGCCTCGTCATCGTACTGATTGACGATTTTTTCCATCTGTGCCAAAAATTGGGATGCAGCAGACTGTAATGTCAACAATTCATTATTGATTATAGATTCATCTTCTAACTCTGATTGCGAAAGCGTAATCATCGATTGAGTGGACTGGATGACCTGATCGTAAGCAGGTTGGATCGCAGAAAACATTTCCGAGATTTCAGGGCTGTTTCCAGTTTCTAATCCTAATTGTTCATCTCCGAATTGCAATGCCTGATGGGCTTTTTCCCATTCTGATTTGGTAGTATTGATGCTGTCGATCAGTGCGGAAGTCGTTGGGTTTAATCTATTGATGGATAAAAGAAGCACTTCTTTGGTGAGCTTTTGACTCAGCATTCTTTGTCGACCGGCCACATTGATCAGTTTGCTGTCATCATTTTGATCATTGAGATAAGAGCGGATCAGAAATTGACTGGTGAGCAATGATATCGCGATGGCCCCCAAAGCGATAATATATAAGCGGCGAAGCCTATTAAAGGTATATTGATCTAGGGTTTTGGTATTTTGAGCCATTGTTATTCTAAAACAGCTTCTTTGATAAGGAGCAAGCTTTGTGGGGTATAAGTAAGTTGTAATGCGGCTTTATGGCCTTTATCAGACATTTTTGACCACGTTTTTCTCAGGATATCGATGATCTTGTCTTTTTCGTGCTTTGCAGCGAAATCTTCAAAGTAATTTTCCAAAAAGACTAAACAGATTACGTCCTCTAATAATTGGGTTTCTGAATCTGTCTTCAATTGCTTTTTGCGAATCAAATGCGTCACTTTATCAATGAATTCTTTGTTGTATCCAGCTTCCTGTAAAATGCCTGCAGTAATTTCTGCGTGCATTTTTTTTAATTCTTCCCTCCATCTCAAGTAGCCCACGCGATCCATAGGATATTCAGATCTTGGTATTTTCCATCTTCCGATGTGTTGAGCTCTTGCAGCGATTTTCAAATATTCGGGTACTCCTGGTTCAAAAGACTCCAATTTCTCACTCATCCTTTTCGAATAAAGTAATTCTTTGGCGATTGGTTTTCCCTCAAACTCCTCTAGGATAGGATCTTCAGCATTTATTTCATCGATTTTTGCAAGTGCGATTTGATAGGGGTTCATGGTAAATTGGTTTAATCAGCAAAACCAATATATACATTTCCATCTTTTATTTTTACTGGATAAGTGGCAATGCTGAAGTCCTCACCATTTAAATTGCTTCCATCTTCCAGAGAAAAGGTCTTTTTGTGTAAAGGGCATGCGACTTTGGGAATGCCGGATGCATCTCCGATCATTCCTCGGGAAAGGACCATTTCCATTTTATGTGGACAGAGATTTTGACAGGCATACCAGGCGTCAGTTCTCTTGAAATAGTAAACTGCTACTTGTTTTCCTTTGTACTTGATGCATCCACCTCCATTTTCCGGAAAATCATCTTTCTTCCCTACAGAGACCCAATTCAGGACATTCTGAAGTTCAACGCTTTGATAGTTTTTAAGTAATTCTTCCATAGTTTTTACCAAGGTTTTGGCATTTTTTGATCTCTCATCGGCACAAATACTAATTGATCATCACTTTCATCTGTGTTGACAAAGTGCTTGAACCGTTTCATCATGTCCGGGCTTTCGATAGCTTCTTTCCACTCACACGTGTATTTGTTGACCAAATCCTCCATTTCTCTTTCGAGTTCTTCGCCCATTCCAAGGGAATCTTCCACTATCACTTGTTTGAGATAGGAAATTCCTCCTTCCAATTTATCCAACCAAGGCGCTGTTCTCAT
This sequence comes from uncultured Algoriphagus sp., assembly GCA_965659625.1. Lineage (GTDB taxonomy): Bacteria > Bacteroidota > Bacteroidia > Cytophagales > Cyclobacteriaceae > Algoriphagus. Next base: position 354,046 of record CBFHWO010000001.1, read on the forward strand.
CAGAGGAGCGGCTGTTCTGATATAATACATCAGGAATCGGTCTAAGTATTTGATGCAAGTTTCATCATCCAGTTGGGAAGCGAGCAAAACAGCATGCTTTGGAGTAGCTCCGCCGTTTCCACAGACATAGAGATTCCATCCACCTTCCACGGCTATTATTCCGAAATCTTTTCCTCTTGCCTCGGCGCATTCCCGGATACATCCAGAAACTCCACCTTTCAATTTATGAGGGGATCTCAAACCTTTGTAGCGCTCTTCGATCCGGATTGCAAAACTCACCGAATCATGCATTCCAAATCGACACCAGGTGGATCCTACGCAGCTTTTAACTGTTCTCAGGGATTTTCCATAAGCATGGCCACTTTCAAAACCAGCTTCAATCAATTCATTCCAGATCAAAGGCAATTCATGAAGTTGGGCTCCGAATAAATCTATTCTTTGACCACCCGTAATTTTGGTGTAGAGATCATATTTTTTGGCCACTTTGCCCAGCACAACCAGTTTCTCTGGTGTAATCTCCCCTCCAGGTACTCGTGGTACGACAGAGTAAGTACCGTTTCGCTGGATATTGGCAAGGAATCTATCATTGGAATCCTGGATTGGAACTTGTCGATTGGCTGTTTCCATAAAAATACTGGCGAAAATCGATGCCATTACCGGTTTGCAGATTTCACAGCCATGACCTTTGCCGTACTTGTCCAATGCCTCATCATAACCTGCGATTTTGTTGATTTTGATTAAGTCATACAACTCTTGACGGCTGTAGTTGAAGTGCTCACAAACAGTTTCTTTCACTTCCTGACCCATGGATTTTAGGGTTTCATTTACCAAATCCACGACCATAGGTTTGCATCCTCCGCAGCAACTGGAGGCTTTTGTAGCTTTGATGACATCTTTGAGATTGGCACAGGCTCCACTTTTCAATGAGTCACAAATAGCTCCTTTGCTCACAGATTCACATGAGCAGATTTGGGCAGTATCTGGTAAGTCCAAAGCTGACCCTAAAGAGCTGCTTTCTCCACCTCTTGCTCCTAAAATTAAATCCTCGGCATTTTCAGGGAGTTTAATAGCATTGAGGTAAAGTTGGAAAAGGGAATTGTAATCCGAGGAGTCACCCACCAAAATTCCTCCCAGAAGCTTGCTACCATCTTTGGTGATATTGATTCTTTTAAAAATTCCTTTTTGCTTGTTTTCATAGCGGATGGCGGTGACTTCCTCTCCCTCGATAAAAGGATCTCCAAACGAAGCGACTTCTGTGCCGACGAGTTTCAGTTTGGTGGACATGTCTATCGATGGACTCATCAATTTATTTCCACCGGTTATTTGGTCCAGCGCTACAGAAGCCATTTCATAACCTGGGGCTACCAAACCATATATTCCATTATTATATAGTGCTACTTCTCCGATCGCATAGATAGCGGAATCAGATGTCTGCATTTTGTTGTTGACCTCTATGCCACCCCGAGAACCTGTCACCAAACCAGCTTTTACAGCTAACTCATCTCTCGGACGGATACCCGCAGATATTACCAGCATATCGAAAGGGCGGGTTTCTCCGTCCACAAATTCAATTCCCGTCATGCCTCTTTCGCCAGTGATTTGTTTCGAGTTTTTGCTCAAGTGAACTTTGATACCTAGTTCTTCAATTTTTGATTTTAGCAGATCGCTTCCTGGTTGATCCAGTTGCCTTGGCATCAGACGGGGTGCAAATTCAATCACATGTGTCTCCATGCCCAATTCTTTGGTAGCATTTGCAGCTTCTAAACCGAGAAGTCCACCACCTAAAACTGCGGCTTTGAATCTGCCTTCAGCTTTCATTTTATTTGCATAAACCTCAATTGCCTCTAAATCTTCGATAGTTCTGTAGATGAAAACTCCGGGTTTGGAAACTCCTTCCAAAGGAGGAATAAATGGAGATGAACCAGTCGCCAGAATTAGATAATCATAATGAAAGGCTTCCCCTTTATGAGTGACGACCAGTTTAGACGCCGAATCGATTTCAGAAATCATTTCTGAAGTTCTCAGTTTGATTTTGTTTTCTTCATACCAAGCCCTCGGAGCGAGTAAAAGTGGCTCGTCAGATTTTAAGGAAAAATATTCACTGAGGTGGACTCTGTCATATGCGGGCCTCGCCTCTTCTCCAAAAACAAGAATATCAAATTGATTCCGATTGGGATGAGTAGCAAGTTTTTCGCAAAACTTATATCCGACCATGCCATTTCCTACGATGATTATCTTTTTCATCTGTTTATAATTTGTTTTTTAACGGCCATATGGAATGCCCTGGATAATCATCCCCCTGTGTGAGAAGCACTTCTAATGGGCATTTCATGTGTGTATAATTTGATTTTTATAAATCACATAGCTTATCCCGATATTTTTTCGGGAGAATCTCGCATAGACTAAAAGCATCAATTGTTAAAAGTTTGCTTGCAATGCTCGATTTCATATCTACGTAATTTAGACTCAAATATAAGTATAAATACGTAATTACAAATAAAAGTCTAAAAAATTACGTATTAGAAATAAGTATAAAAATCCATCCTTGGTTTAATAAAATGGCTTATTTCCTGTTTTTGGCTGATCTGGAGTATCTAGATACTTATTTCTAGATCTCGTAGTATCTCTTGTGAGTATTGAACTTTAGAGCTAATCTAAAACCATACTCATTTCCGATGAGAAATTAGAATTGACTTTAATCAAAAAAAGCACCTCAAAATGAGGTGCTTTAGGAATAGATTGGGTAGTACTATTTTATCCTATTCTTTCAAATTGTGAGAAAAAGAAAGCTCCTTCAATCTCAGCATTTTCGTCAGAGTCTGACCCGTGTACTGCATTTGCTTCGATAGACTTAGCGAAGATCTTTCTGATCGTACCTTCAGCGGCATTTGCAGGGTTAGTGGCACCGATTAAATTTCTATAATCTTCTACGGCATTGTCTTTTTCAAGAATAGCAGCGATGATGGGCCCTGAGGACATATACTTGCAAAGATCAGCATAGAAAGGTCTTTCCTGATGAACTTCATAGAATTTTCCGGCGATAGCGGGTGTCAATTGGGTAGCTTTCATTGCCACGATTTTGAAACCTGCTTCTTCAATCATTTTGAGAATAGCGCCTGAGTTGCCTGCTTCAAAAGCATCTGGCTTAATCATGGTAAATGTTCTGTTTGCTGCCATGGGTTATCTTATTTACATTGGTTCAATTCGGGCGCAAAAATAGGGTATTTAAATACATCTTCCGAGTATTTGAAACTATTTATGGCATAGATGGTTAATTTTCAGGTAAATGCACAAGTTGGGATTTGTCAAAAAATTACAGACCTTTGCGACCTACTTAGAGCCAATAGTGCCGCTAATTTTATATAATGGAAGCATTAGCCTCATTTAAGAAAGAAATTTCATCTCCCAAAAAAATATTCATTACCACTCATGTGAAGCCAGATGCTGACGCACTTGGTTCCTCTTTGGGTCTTGCTAACTACTTGATCAAGAAGGGACATGAGGTAAGTGTGGTGACTCCATCCGATTATCCTTCCTTCCTTAACTGGATGAAAGGCAATGATGACGTGCTGGATTTCAGCAAGCCTGAAGATCAGAAAATTGCTATTACAAAGTTAAAGGAGGCAGATATTATCTTTTGTCTGGATTTCTCTGTGCTGAACAGGGTAAATGAAATAGGAGAGATGATTCGTGAATCTGATGCTTATGTGGTCAATATTGATCATCATCAGGATCCTGAAGACTTTGCAGACTTTGAATATTCCAGCACCAAAGCTGCTGCAACCTGCGAATTGGTTTATGAGCTAATTGATGAATTAGGAGATAAAAACCTGATTGACAAGGATATTGCCGAATGTCTTTATGCAGGAATCATGACAGATACAGGTGGTTTTAGACATCCTAATACCACCAAAAATGTTCATTTGGTTGTGGCGGAATTAATCGAACTTGGTGCTAACAGTTCGCAGATTGCCAATTGGATTTATGATTCCAATTCTGTCAACCGACTTAAATTTATCGGTTTTGCAATCAGCAGAAGGTTAGTGGTGCGGGAGGATTTGCACACTGCCTATTTCTCTATCAGCAAAAAAGATCTTAAAAAATATCAAAGCAGGACAGGAGATACAGAAGGTTTGGTCAATTATGCTTTATCTTTGGACGGCATAAAACTAGCTGCTTTGTTTTCTGAGCGAGAAGATGGCATTAAGATCTCTTTTAGATCATCCAGCGAAGTAGCAGTCAATAAATTTGCTGCGAAATACTTCAATGGTGGTGGACATAAAAACGCCTCAGGAGGAAAGTCAGCTTTGGGACTAAAAGAAACTGTAGAGCAATTCGAAACTTTGGTGGAGAAAAATCAAGAGTCACTTTTTCCTAAAGAGACAGTAGGAGCTAGTTAAAAGCTAAAAAAACCACCCACTTATACTTGAAAATTCAAATTTATTTATGAAAAATAACAAAAGCCTATTGGCTATCATCGTGTTGATGCTGGGCATTTCCCTCATCTCTTCTTGTCAAAAGAAAAAAGTTACCGAAAAGGACGGGATTGAATATACCTATGTCAAAGAAGGAAATGAAAAAGCTCCGAATGGTAATTTCTTGTTATATAACCTAGAAATCACCACAGCCAGTGATTCTGTGATTTACTCCACAGCCACTCAGCCTTTTCCTGGATATTTACAGGCCAACGATTCTATCCCTGCTACAAATGGAATGGATGAGATTTTCTTAAACCTTCGTAAAGGAGATAGTATCGCATTTGAATCTACTGCAAAAATTATTTTCGGAGAAAATTTCCCTCCTTTCTTGAAAGAAGATGACATGGTTAAAGTTCGTCTTGGAGCATTTGAAATTATGGATCAGGCTGAAATTGAGACATTTTTCAATCAAACAATGGAAGCTGAAGAGTTGAAGAGTGCCGAAAGAGCGAAAGAATTGGTAGCAGAAGAAGCAAAAACTATTGAAGCATATGTTGCGGAAAAGGGCTTAGATGCGAATAAGACTGAGAGCGGACTTTATTACGTGATTGAAGAAGAAGGAACGGGTGATGCCGTCACTCCGGGTACTACCATGTATGTGAACTATGCAGGTTATCTTTTAGATGGGACTTTGTTTGACACTTCTATTGAATCATTGGCCAAAGAACATAACGTTTTCAATCCTAACAGACCTTATGAGCCACTTCCAGTGAATGTAGGAATGGGCCAGGTTATTCCAGGTTGGGATGAAGGTTTGTTGTTATTGAAGCAAGGATCCAAAGGTAAATTCTTGATTCCTTCTCCGCTAGCTTATGGAGAAAACGGAGCAGGAGGTGCAATCGGACCAAACGCTATTTTGGTTTTTGACGTAGAGGTAATGGATGTTCAGAAATAAGTCCGCTTTGACTTATCGAACAAATAATTAAACTACACCAACACAATGAAAATTAAACTGTATTCACTATTTGCTCTAGTACTTGCAGCAGCCTCCATTACATCATGTATTGATAAAGAAGAGTCTGCTGAGGCAGTATATGCTCGAGATGTTGAAGCAATTGAAGATTATATCCAAGCCAGTTCTTTGACCAATGTGAAGGAATATAATGATCCGACGTATGGGATTCGTATTATTTGGCAGGAGGTTTCCGGAAGTGGAATTCCTGTTGAACTTGGAGATACTTTACGTGTAGATTATACAGGAAAATTATTGAATGATAATGTATTTGATACTTCCATCGAATCTGTTGCCAGAGATAATAATTTGTTTTCATCAAATAGAGATTATAGTCCACTTAAATTTAGAATTGGTTTAGGTTATCTAATATTTGGGTTTGAATATGGAGTGGCTCAAATGGAGCAAGGAGATAAAGCAACCATCTTTATTCCTTCGGGGTCAGGCTATGGAAGAAATCCAAATGGTGAAATTCCGTCAAACTCCCCTTTAATCTTCGAAATGGATCTGGTTGAGGTGATTCCTGGTCCAACTGAATAATTTATAATGAAAAAACTCGCATTTGCTTTAGGATTTCTATTTTTTGCTCTCTTAGGATGTGAGCCAAATAACCCATTTAATACAGGACCAGTCTATGATGTCGATGGAAATCTGGCGATTGATTCAGTAAAAATTGCAGCTTACCTCGATACAGCCCAAGTGGATAGTATTCGCAGAATTCATGATCCAAGTGGGGTGATTATTATCGTACAGGAAGAAGGAGAAGGTACGAGACCAACGAGTGGAAATATTGCCTATACGGATTATACCGGATCTTTAATGGAGACTGGAACTGTGTTTGATACGAACAGTGAAATTGTTGCGAGAGATAACAACATTTATGTAGAAGGGGCAACCTACTCTTTATTTAAATTCGTAGTGGGAGGAGGAAATGTGATAACAGGATGGGACATTGCGTTTAGAAGATTGAGGCCTAATTCTAAGGCTAGGTTAATTATTCCTTCACCTTATGGGTATAGGAACTCTGAAAATAACAGCAGAATCCCTCCTAATTCCGTCTTAATATTTGATGTTTATTTCCGGGGAATAGATTAATAAAGGGGGCTAAGCCCTCTTTTTTTTGCCCAATTTTGGGAAAAGCATCGGGACATTTTTTTGATAATTCTTATACTTTTCTCCAAACTGATCTATCAGATTTTGTTCTTCAAAATAAATTCCAAATGGTAAATAAACAACTAGGCAGAGAAAGTGAACCAATGCGGTGTATTGGGCTGAAACCAGCACATATCCCAGAAAAATCATTAAAAGAGCCAGATAAAGTGGATGTCTCATTTTCCCATAAAGTCCTGTAGTGATCAGTTGTGTGGAATTAGACTCCTTTTTCAATCCCAAAAACTCTTTCATTCTGATTTGCTTGCTGGATTTCACGAGGATAATCGTACCAAATGTGGCAATCATATAGCCTAAATAGGTCATTATTGGCTTCTGAGCTAAAAAGGATTGTGCAGGAATTAGCATGGATTGGACCATTATTGCCATAAAAAGGAGTAGTGAGAAAATAGTGTAAAAAAGGCGATACCATTTAAAGCTTTCTTTCAACCGGACTTTTAGAATTCTTTTTAACTTGGCAGAAGCGAAAATGCTATGTGTCACATAGAATATGCACCAGCTAAAAATTAATAGTATATAGTCCATTTGTAATTTGATTACCCGATAACCTTATTTTTATGAAATCGAGCATTACTAAAAGTCACATGCTGGTATGATTTTCAGTACTGCAAGATTCTCCCGAAACAATATCGGGACATGCTATGTGACCATTGAAAAACAATAATAAACACATGAAAATCGGAATTATCCGCGAAGGAAAAAACCCACCAGATCGGCGTACGCCATTTACCCCATCCCAAATCAAGCAAATTCATGCTGATTATGAAGGGAAACTTTTATTCAAGGTTCAATCCAGTTCTGATCGAAGCTATTCAGATTTGGAATATGAAAATGCGGGGGTTGAAATAGTGCAAGACCTGGAAGATTGTGATGTTATTTTTGGAGTAAAGGAAGTTCCGATCGATCATCTAATTCCAGATAAAACCTATTTCTTTTTTTCTCATACGATCAAGAAGCAAAAGTATAATAGAGGGCTTTTAAAAGCTGTTCTGGATAAGAACATCAGACTTTTGGACTATGAAGTTTTAAAAAATGAAAACGGTCAGCGGGTAGTTGCCTTTGGTAGATGGGCTGGGATAGTTGGAGCGTACAATGCCTTGTGGACCTACGGCCAAAAAACTGACCTTTTTGATATCAAAAGGGCTTATCAATGCTTCGATCGTAGAGAACTAAATTTAGAGCTGAAAAAGGTACAGCTTCCTCCGATAAAAATCATCTTGACAGGATCTGGTAGAGTTGGAAATGGCGCAGTGGAAATTTTGAAGGAATTGGGAATCAAAGAAGTTTCTACTCAGGATTTTTTGCATCAATATTTTGAGGAATCTGTTTATGTGGTCTTACTTTCTTCAGATTTTAACAGAAGAAAATCTGATGGCGGATTTGATAGGGAAGAATTCCACTTCTACCCAGAAAAGTATGAAAGCCACTTTCTAAAATTTGCCGAAGAAGGGGAAATATTGATTTCAGCGCATTATTGGGATCCCGAAGCCCCGAGACTTTTCGAACTTAAAGACATAAATAATCCTGACTTTGCATTGTCAGTGATTGCAGATATATCCTGTGATATTCATGGTTCTGTACCTACCACAGTCAAGACATCGAATATCTTGGAACCCGTCTATGATGTAGATAGAAATACTGGAGAAGCAATTGAGCCATTTGGTAGTCAAACTAGCATATCTGTGATGGCAATTGATAACCTTCCTTGCGAACTGCCAAGGGAGTCCAGTCAGGACTTTGGGAATCAACTGATCCAATGGGTCATTCCTGAATTGGCTAAGGAAGTTTCTCCCATATTAGAGGGAGCTACACTGGCAAGAGATGGCGATCTTACCTTAGAATTTATGTATTTGGCAGACTTTGTAAATTCCCAATCTTAAACTAGTAATGAAGAATTTTCATAGGTATTTAGAATCTACCCTACTTCGAGCGACCATGACGAATCAAGAAGTTGATCAGTTGGTCAAAGATGCCATTGAAGAACAATTTGTGGGGGTTTGTGTCCCTCCATTTTGGCTGAAAAAAGTGAAAAGAGAACTGAAAGAGGAAGATATTCAATTAATAACTGTGGTCGGTTTTCCTTTAGGGTATTCAGATACTGCTTCAAAAGTTTTTGAAACGGAGGAGGCCATCAAGCAAGGAGCAGATGAGCTGGATTTAGTCTGGTCTCAAACTGCCTACCATTCGGGTATGAATTGGCCAAAAATAGAAATCGCTCAGATTGCAAAAGTGTGCCATGAAGAGGAAAGAATTTTAAAAGTAATTATAGAAACTGCCAATCTCAGTGAATCCCAGATCATAGAAGCATGTTTAATCTGTCAAGATGCCGGAGCTGATTTTGTAAAAACTTCCACTGGTTTTGCTTCAAGGGGAGCATCTGTGGAAGATATAGTTACGATGCGAAGCCATTTGGCCTCTCATGTTGGGATTAAAGCATCAGGAGGGATTAAGACATTGGATTTTGCGATCGAACTGATACAAGCAGGAGCTGATCGAATAGGAACTAGTTCTGCGAAAGAATTAATCGATGCTTGGAGACAAAGATTTACTTAATTATTGCTGAAATAAATCAATAAAAAAGGAATAATAAAGAAGGTCAAAAGAATGTAAGCAAAACCAATAAAGCGTGTTTTAACTGTTTTTCTGCCCATGAAAGAGGCCAATTTTACAGGGAGATTCCTGATAACAGGAAAAGGTAGAATAATTAAAGCGCCGAAGAAGTTTATAAGGAAATGAACGATTGCTAGAGCGATTGCTGCCTCAGTTTTATAAAAAGCTGCAATTGCTGCAGTTATAGTGGTTCCGATATTAGCCCCTATTATAAACGGAAAAGATTTTTTGAGAGTGACTTTGTTATTTGCTACCAATGGTACTACCAAAGAAGTGGTAACGGTACTTGACTGAACAGCAGCGGTAAAAAACATCCCATAAATAAAAGCCAAATAGGTTCTTTTAAAAATCAAATTATTGATATCCTGAAAACTATCTAAAACAAAAGCTTTATAAACAGAGGAGGATAATAATTTGATTGCTCCAAATACCAGAAAAATAGCTATAACCAACGTAAGAAAAGGAATCTGAATTATATCAGAGATCCATTCTGTAAAAGGCCTCGTAAAAACTTTATTATAATCAAACGAGCCGTCAAAATTTTCATCTGTTAGGAAAAGTGAAGCTATTTCGTGGGCGATTTTGGAAAGGAATCGAAAATAAAATTCCAGTGGAAGAAGGATTAAAACGGTGATGATATTAAAAAGGTCATGAAGAATACCGGCTGAAATGGCTCTTCTAAACTGGTTTTTCTTCATGATATAAGAAAAGGAAACCAAAGTAGATGTCAAAGTAGTGCCAATGTTTGCTCCCATCACCATAGGTACTGCTTGTTCTAAGGTCATGTTCCCTGCTGCGACTATGGCAACGATGCTAGAAGTTACCGTGGAACTGCTTTGAATTAATGCAGTCATCAAAAGACCTATAAATAGACTGACAAATGGATTTTGGGTTGCCTTGAGAATATCTGATGCTACGGTGTTATTAAGTTGCCCCATGGCAACTGTTAGTAGATCAATTGAAAAAATGAATAATATGATCGCCAAAAGCATTAAAATAAAGCTTTTGGTTTTGTTTGCTACAGGTTTTTCCTGATCATATAAATCCATTTCAGGCATTTTAATTTAACCGCCCCTTGATAAATATCTTACCTCTCTTCAGAGCCTGAGGATAAAGAAAATCAAACTATTCATTAAAATAAATCGTAAAATTTGAATTTTTTTTGCGAAATACAAGGTATTATCCATGTTATAAAAAATAAATTGCGCTTAGTTAACAATTTCTTAACATGCATAGGAAATTATCTTCCTTAATTTTGCTGCCAAATAGAAAATAAAGAAATGGCCAAGGCTAAAAAATCTCTCGACCAAAATATTAACCAAGAAAAATTAAGTAAAACCGCCTACTCTTTATTTGATTTTGCCAAAAAAGAAAAACAATTTTTGATTGGTATCTGTATTTTAATTTCAGTTGCCGGATTACTTCTTCCTTATACTTATGCTGCAATGTGGTTTGGATTTGCTTTAGCCGCTTATTCTGCCATTGCAAATGACAGTATTCAAACGATTGGCACATTCATCGCCTCCAATCAGGAGAAAAAGTGGTATTGGCTTTGGCTTTTTATGGGTTTAATTTTTGTGGCGACGGTAACTTATAGTTGGGTTACTTTTGGCGGAGATGTAAGTTATGAAAGACTTTCAACTAAGGGTCTTGATAAGGCTCCGGAAAGTTTTGTTTTCTTGCAGTTGGCCGCTCCCATAGTCCTTTTGATAATGACAAGGATGAGAATGCCAGTTTCCACTACCTTTTTATTACTAAACGTCTTTACCTATAGCGCAGGGACGATTGTTGATGTAATGAAAAAAAGTTTTGTTGGTTATCTTTTGGCATTTGGGATAGCCATTGTAGTCTGGTTTCTATTGGAGAAATTTGTACAAAATTACCTGAAAGGGAAACCCAAACCGTATTGGATATTTTTACAGTGGATCACTTCTGGTACACTTTGGGCGGTTTGGATCATGCAGGATGCTGCCAATATTGCTGTTTTCCTTCCAAGACAATTAAATGTATATGAGTTTTCAGCTTATGCAGGATTTGTTTTCCTAGGACTTGGATTCTTGTTTTACCTGAAAGGGGATAAAATCCAATCGATTGTCAACGAAAAAGCCAATGTTACTGACGTTAGAGCAGCGACTATAGTTGATTTCGTCTATGCGATCATCTTATTTTATTTTAAGATTCACAGTAAAGTTCCAATGAGTACTACTTGGGTGTTCATCGGGCTTCTTGGGGGCCGAGAATTAGCAATTGCCCTTGGAAAAGCCGGAAAGCCTGAAAAAAGGAGAGATTGGGTTAATAGGGCATATAGGTTAGCAAGAAATGATGTCGGCAAAGCCTTTATTGGATTATTGGTTTCTCTACTCTTGGCCGTTATTATTAATGAAGGGATCAGAGACGAGATTATGTCATTTTTCAGGTAATTGGATTGGAGTTGTTTTCTCACGAGTATTTTATGAATGAGGCCTTTAAACAGGCTAAAATTGCTTTCGAGGAAGGAGAAATACCTGTGGGAGCTGTTATTGTTTGTAGAAACAAAGTGATTGGTAAAGGACACAATCAAATAGAGATGCTTAATGATGTGACAGCCCATGCAGAAATTCTAGCTATCACCTCAGCTGAAAATTACCTTGGCTCAAAATACCTGAATGAATGTAAATTATATGTAACCTTAGAACCCTGCGTCATGTGTGGAGGAGCTCTTTTTTGGTCACAAATAGGAGAAGTTCATTTTGCTGCGGCAGACCCAAAAAGAGGTTTTAAACAATGTAATACTGAAATTTTGCACCCTAAAACAAAATTATTTCAAGGTCCGATGGCCTTGGAGTCTGAACAATTGCTTTTGGAATTTTTTAAAAAATTGAGAAACTAAAAGGAATATGGATTTCAGGGAATTTTTTTTCTTCTCTACCAGTTCCTTAATCATATCTTTTAAACGATTTTAATTTTAATGTTTAACCTTAAATTTTAGCAATATGGCTTTTGAACTCCCATCACTACCTTATGCATACGATGCTTTAGAGCCAAATATCGATGCAAGGACTATGGAAATCCATTATACAAAGCACCATAATGGATACGTAACTAACCTGAATAATGCAATTGCAGGTACTGATTTAGAAGGTAAATCACTGGAAGAATTATTGAAGATCGCTGGATCTAACACTGCAGTAAGAAATAATGGCGGAGGTCATTTCAATCATTCACTTTTCTGGTCTATTCTTTCTCAAAACGGTGGAGGTGCTCCATCGGGAGAACTTGCAGAAGCAATCAACGCAAAGTTCGGTTCATTTGAAGCTTTTAAAGAAACGTTCAATAAGGCTGCTGCAACAAGATTCGGTTCTGGTTGGGCATGGCTTTGTATCGATACAAAAAAAGAAATTTGTGTTTGTTCTTCTCCAAATCAAGACAATCCAATGATGGATGTTGCTGAATGTCCAGGCACTCCGATTCTTGGACTTGACGTTTGGGAGCATGCCTATTACCTAAACTACCAAAACAGAAGACCAGATTATATCTCTGCTTTTTGGAACGTAGTAAACTGGGATGAAGTGAGCAAGCGTTACGCTGCTGCGAAGTAATATTTCTCGGACAAAAATTGAAATCCTCAACTTTTAAGTTGGGGATTTTTTGTTTAAAAGCGATCGAATTACTGTACGTTTTTGAAACAGTGAATTTTTTTGAGTCTCTAAAAATCGGCTTATTTGGCCTTTCTGGACGGTTTTTTTGGTATTGGCATTTTGTTTTCAATAGGTGGTATAATCAACACACATATTCTATTAAAATGAAAACTACCAACTTACTTTTTTTAACACTCTTCACCTATTTATTGGGAATGAGCAATCTTGCTGCAAAGGATTTCAGCAAGATTTCAGGAAAAATCCTTGATCAAAATGGAAAATCAGTTCCTTATGCAAATGTTGCTTTGATCGCAATTAACGACGGACATTTAGTCGATGGAGCCGTTTCTGATGAAGATGGATTGTTTTTAATCGAGTCTTCGAAAACAGAAAAGGTGAAACTTGTTATTTCATCCATTGGATTCAAGCCTTTCGAATCAGAAGCTTTTGATTTGAAACCAGGCTTGATCAAAGAAATGGGTGAATTGCAGATCCATGATGAGGCCACAGGTCTTGATGAAGTGACTGTACAGTCCACAAGACCGGAAATAACCATAGAACCAGATAAGATGATCGTGAATGTGGAAGGAACTGTGATGGCTGAGGGAGCTACCGCTTTGGATGTAATCGGGAGATCACCAGGAATCTATGTCGATCAAGATGGAAACATCAACCTAAATGGGCGAACGGGAGTTGTCGTAATGATCAATGATCGACAGACATACATGAGTGCTTTGGATCTTGCCAATTTCTTAAGGGCAATGCCTGCAGACAACATCAAGAACATTGAAGTGATCAATAATCCATCAGCGAGATTTGATGCAGAAGGATCAGCCGGGGTGGTCAATATTAGACTAAAAAAGAACACAGTAGATGGAGTTTTTGGAAATGTTCAGGCAGGTGGCCAATACAATGGTTTTTGGGCGCCTATCGCAGGGATTTCTTTAAATGTGAAAAAAGGGAAATGGTCCACCAATGCGGATTTGAATTATAATCATAATGCAAATCTAAATGAGTTGGATATCGAAAGGAATTTTCAAGTTGAAGATGGCATATCCAATTTCCTGCAGGAATCAAGAATAAGACAGAGAAATAAAAACCTCTTTTTCAATGGTGCCGCCAATTATGAAATCAATGAAAATCATAACATTGGGTTGAATGTTCAGGCCTCTGATTTTGATAATACCACCACCAATCCTTCTTTGACAAACATTACTACTCCAGGTATTCATGAAATAACGTATTTGGATTCCTATAATGATTCCAAAGGAGGAGGAAATAGATTCTTTGGGAACTTACATTACGGAGGAAACTTGGATACTTTAGGAACCAAACTTACTGCTGATATAGATTTTACCAGAATGAATTCCGGAAGCGAATCTTTGCTTAGCACTTCCGTCTGGTCTGGTGAAGATCAATCGGATCTGGTCAGTGGGAAATTGAATACTTTGAACGATATGTATTATAATATCTTCACTGCGAAAGTGGATTTCGTTAAGCCTCTGTGGAAGGGTACACTTGAAACTGGTATTAAAGGCTCTTGGGTAAAGTCTGACAATAATTTAGACTTATCCCGCTCGATTGAAGACGGACCTTTCGAACCTGATCCAAACAGTAATCATTTCATATACAATGAAAATGTATTGGCAGGATATGTTTCTTACAAAGGGAAATTTTCAGATAAACTAAGTTATCAGGCAGGCCTTAGAGGAGAATATTCAGACATAAAAGGTAACTCTGTCACCTTAGAGCAAATCAATACCCAGGAATATTTCAATCTTTTTCCAAGTGCCTTTGTTCAGCACAAAATTTCTGACAACTATCAGATTGTATATAACGCCAATAGAAGGATTACACGACCAAATTATAGGTTGCTGAACCCTTTTGTATATTACATCGATCCATTGACATCAGAGAGGGGTAATCCAAATTTGAAGCCGCAGTATTCCAATAATTTGGAAATGAATCACGTGATCAAAGGAACCTATCAGTTTTCCATAGGATACAGTGAAACAACAGATGCCTTCACCCAGGTTTTTATTCAAGATGATGAGGCCAGAACCACAACAACATTTACTGACAACTTTGACAAAACCACAAACGCTAATTTCAGAGCAATGGTGCCAGTTCAAATCCGTGAATGGTGGGGAACTTCAAATATGCTTCAGGTAAATTATAACCGATATACGTCTCAGATTGGGGATGATTACCTGGACAATGAGCAGACGTCATTTATGGTTAGATCTCAACATAATATTAACCTTCCAAAAGGATTCAAACTTGAAGTTGTAGGAATGTATTTAGGTCCACAAATTTGGGGTCAGGGCGAGTTAGCAGGTTTTGGATGGGTTGACGCCGGTGTGACCAAAACGATTATGAAAGATAAATTGACGATTGCCGTAAATGGAACAGACTTATTCAGAACTCAAGTTATTAAAGCGAAAGTTGATTTTGCAGATATTGATACTTCATTTAGGCAATACAGAAGTAATCAGGGAGTTCGATTTACCCTTCGTTATAGATTTGCAAAAGGCGAAAGCTTTAGAGTGAATAAAAGTACTGGAAGCTCAGAAGAAAGAGATAGATTGAATTAAAAAAAAACACCTCCTCAGTATTTGGGGAGGTGTTTTCAACGTAAGTTGAATTGTTTATTTGAAATGGTATAAGAATATTAAAACACCGGTGAAAGCCGGTTTTTTTTGATCCTTGATTTCAAGCTTAACCGAAACCTCGGCTTTAACAGTTCCACGGAGATTCACGACTGACTTTAAGTTAGCCACCAATCTTACCTGATCATTGACCAAAACTGGATGTGCAAACCTGAAGTTTTCTATACCATAGTTGATCATCATTTTTAGGTTATTGACTTTTATGATTTGCTCCCACAAGTGAGGGACAATACTGAGTGTTAAATAGCCATGAGCAATGGTATTTCCGAATGCTCCTTGGGATTTTGCACGGTCCGGATCAGTATGAATCCATTGGTGATCATAGGTGGCATCAGCAAATAAATTGATCTGATCTTGGGTAATTTGGAAAAAATCTGAGGTTCCTAAATCTTTACCACTATGCTTTTCAAAATCCTCAAAACTTCCAATTTCGATTGGGCTCATTTAATTGTCTTTTTGTAAAAAATCAAAATAGGGAACTTTTGCTGGGAATTACAAGGAGAATTATCCTAAACGTAATGCAACATCCTGAATGCCAAATTCAAATAATCAGGAGGATTTTCTCCTAAATTTTTTATTCAAAATATTAGTTAGTTTGTTGTCACTTTTTTTATAATTTCGGCGAAATTATCCCCATAGATTTTCATGATAAAAACGCTACTAAGAGTTCTGATTTTTTTCAGTTTATACCAAGCTTCTGCTTTCGCATCCAAAACAGATTCTGTTGAGTTTTACTCAGAACTTACCGAAAATCAGTTCATTACAATTTCCGAAAATTTCGAGGTTACCTATCTTACTGAAAAGAAATTTACCATCCATTCGGTAGAAGGACTTGGTCATGCCTATACCTCACTTTTTTATGATCGATTAAACCAGATTGAGAATTTTGAACTGGAAGTTAAAGATCCAAAAACAGGAAAAACACTCCAAAAAGCGAAACTCAGAGATATGAGTGATGCAGCGATTTATTCAAATTCTACAGTTTTTGATGATAATAGGCGTAAATATTACGAGGTAAAAAGTGGAGTTTTCCCAGTGGAAATAAATATCACTACTAAGACGAAGTCTAAAACAAATTTTTTCTTTCCCACTTGGATCCCTGTACAGAGATATAATCAAAAAATCCATAATTCTACCTTGACTGTTTCCTATCCTAAGGAAATGGGCTTACGATATAAAGAGCTGAATCTGTTGGGAAACCGGGAGCAAAAAGAAGAAAATGGAATGGTACACATCAGTTGGAAGGAAAGTGATTTACCAATTCAGGAGCCGGATCTGGATGAAGATGATGATCATCGGTTGTTGTTGGCACCTGTCAAGTTCGGAATGGAAAGTTATTCTGGAGAAATGAATGACTGGTCGGGATTGGCAGATTGGCTTTTTAAATTGAATGAAGGAAGGGACATTTTACCAGATGATCTAAAAATAAAGATCCATCAGCTGACTGATGAGTTGGAAAGTCCCTACCAAAAAGTGGAAGTTTTATATTCTTATCTCCAGCAAAATTTCAGATATGTAAGCATTCAACTTGGGATCGGTGGCTGGCAAACCATAAGTTCAGACGAGGTGGCAAAATATGCATACGGTGATTGCAAAGGTCTTACTAATATCATGAGAGCTATGCTTACAGAAGCAGGGATAGAATCTAATTATACCTTGGTTTATGCAGGGGAAGATGAGGATGATATTGAAGTTGATTTTCCTTCCAACCAATTTAATCATGTGATTTTGCAAGTGCCTACGGAATCAGATCCGATTTGGCTGGAATGCACTTCCAATATGCTTCCTGCAGGTTATTTGGGGTCATTTACTAAAAATAGACATGTCTTGGTAACCAAAAATGGCGGGGGGTATCTGACCAAAACCCCGACATACGATAACTCCGAATGGAATAAATCTATTTCTTCTACTTCTATTAAAATTGATCCTCGTGGAGATGCGTTCATCGAAACAGATTTAGAGTCTGCCGGGAATTTTGCAGAGGAATTGATGTATGTGAAAAACAGGCTCGACGATCGAAAGCAAAAGGATTTTTTCAATAAAAACTCTCCTGTATCAGGGTTGATCATTGATGAATTGTCTATCGATTTGGAAAACCAAGACTCTGTGCCTGTTGCCAAGACAAGCTATAAAGGAGTCATCCAAAAATTTACCCAAAGTACCTCCAAAAGGATTATCCTCAAATCATTTATGGGGCCAGTTCATAGCGATATGCTTTCCAGCAATCGCTTGGTAAAAACTGACTCATTCAGCATAGACTTAGGCGGAATTTTATCTCCAGAGACGAATTTAGAACCAATGGTCTTTGAAGAAGATGGGAACAAAATTAGGATCGAAAGTTCACTTGACGGAAATAACTTACTTGTCAAAAGAGAAATAGACTTGACTTTTCCGGCCGATTTGGAAGAAGATCAAAAGAGTGATTTGATAAAAAAGATCAATTCAAAAGCTGTAAAAACTTACATCTTTTTAAAACCAGAAACCCCCACCAATTAATATGAATAAATTCTTTACGGTTGTTTTTCTGTTAACGACATCATTCACCTATGCCCAAAATGTCAAAATGGGCAAGTTCTCAGATGAGGAGATTAATTTTAAACAGGTTTCATACGAACCAGATGCGGGTGCTGTGGTACTATGGGAAGAAGGAGAATCCCAGTTCTTCAGTGGATTATTGGAGACGACTTATCTCTTCCGTGTCAAAATTCTTTCTGATGCTGGTAAAGAGCATGCAGATGTCCGAGTTAGGTACTACCTAGGAGATAACAAAACCGAAAACATTTTTTCCGTTAAAGCTCAGATTACTAATTTCAACGGTACGGCAGCAGAAACTATCAAATTAGATAAAGAAAATATATTTGATGTAGATCTGGGTAATGGATTAAGAGAAATGAGGATCACTTTTCCCAATGTTCAAGTGGGTTCAATTTTGGAATACACCTATAAAAAAGCTGATAAAAACCTGACATTTTTGGATGGTTGGACATTCCAGAATCCTATTCCGACTCTTGGGTCCCATTATCAGATCAAGATGAATCCAAACTTTGATTATAAAATGATTTCTCAAGGTTTTAACCTCATCAATAATGCTGAAATCTCCAATGAATATGGTATTTACAAGTGGACTTTAAGAAATCTATTTTCCCTTAAAGAGGAGCCTTATATGAAAAATTATAGGGATTATATTGAAAGAATAGAGTTTCAGCTTTCTCAATATCAGACTAATACTGATAATATGGGGCCGCAATGGAAAGATGTCCTGAATACTTGGGAGTTGCTGGGTGATGAATTGATTTCCACTTATAGAGATAAAGGATTCTATCGGAGCAACCCGATTGAAAAAGAGTTATTGGACGCTGATATCAGTGGGGATACCCAATTGGAAATTGCTCAGAAAGCCTATTACTATGTCCGTGATAATTTCACAGCTGAAGGGGAGGACTTTATCTATGCAGACCAACAAATTAACCAATTGCTAAAAACCCGAATTGGTAGTCCTCAAGAATTGAGTTTACTGCTAATGGGTATTTTAAAGTCTCAGGGCATTTCCTGCGATCCTATCTTGATAGGAAGTAAAGGAAATGGAAGGACTAACATTGTACCTTTTCCATTTTTGACACAGTTTGATGAGATTTTACTAAAAACGGAACTGGATGGAAAAGTTCAATACCTGGATTTGTCAGATAAAGTTGCACCTTTTGGGTATGTGGACTTGGATAAACATGTCCTGGCAGGACTATATCTAAGACAAGGAGAAAGCACTTTAATTCCACTGGAGTTTAAACATTCCAGCAACAAAATATATTTCAGCGAAGTAAATTTGGAGGGGTCAGATTTGGTCATGAAAAATACCTTACGTCATTATTATTACGAAGGATTGGACTGGAACAAAGCGGTATCTAATCTGGAAAAACAAAAAGAACCATTGGATAAGTTGTTTTCTAGTGATGGGATGATGTCGATCAAGGAAATAGAGGTTGACAACTCTTTAACGGAAAAGAATTATGTCTCTACAAATTTTAAAATAGTTTTAGAATCTGCTGGAGATCAAGATATGATTGTTTTCAACCCCATTAAATACTCTTCTTTTTCCAAAAATCCTTTTACCCAGGAATATCGAATTTTCCCTGTGGATTTTGAATATGCATTTACGGAGACTAGCAATGTCAATATCAAGATTCCGGAGGGATATGAACTGGATGATTACCCTGAGGAAGGAATGATGACGATAGCTGGCAATTCGATCATTTTTTCTTATAGTGCAAAGCCCATGAATGATGTGTTGGTAGTAGCGTCCAAGTTGATGGTAAAGAATCCATTAATTCCAGCAGCCCAGTATGCAGATTTGAAGTACCTGATGGAATCTATCGCGTCAAAACTAAATGAACCTGTGGTCTTAAAGAAAAAAGTGAATCCATAATGAGATCGTGTTCTCGAGGAATTCTATTCCTCGTTTTTTCGATTTTATTGAACCCTATACTTTCCTATTCTCAGATTGAGTTTGGTCAATATTCTGAGGAGGAATTGTCTTTGACACAGGTACCGTTCGAGCCAGATGCACGGATAGTGACTTTATGGGAAGAAGCAAATAGCTACTTTATGGTCAATGGTCTTCATACGAATTACCATTTTAGATATAAAGTATTAGATGATAAGGTAGAAAATTTTGGAAATATAATTATCCCTTTTTATCGTGGAAAATCACTCGTAGAGGATGTAGTCAAGGTAGAAGCACAGGTATCTTATATTGAAAATGGCCAACGGATCTCTAAGATGTTGACCAAAGAAAATATTAAAGAAGTAAACATTGGGAATGGTCAATTTGAAATTCGATTGATCTTTCCTCATGTAAAAAAAGGGAGTATTATAGAATATACGTACAAGAAAATTGATCACCAATATGGGATTTTGGAAGGTTGGAGTTTCCAAGGTACCTACCCTGCTTTGGTGAGTAAATTTACTTTTAAAGCTCCTGACTTTTTTCAATATCAAATGATCCAGCAGGGCAAAAAGGTAGCAGAAGTTGCCACGATTAGCCCTAAAAAGAATCTTTTTTCTTGGGAAAGGAGGGATGTGCCTTCATTGCCTAATGAACCATATGTCGGAAATTTTATAAACTATGAAGAGCGGGTAGATGGATATCTATATTCTAGTGAGTATGTGAATCCTGACAAATTGGAAGAGTCCGAAATGGTCTATGCCACTTGGAATCAGTTGGCAAATCGTTGGTTAGAAATTGATGAGGTAGAAAGCTATGTTCACGCTGACCCAGAAACCATCCCGGGATTTCCAAAGCTGAAATTGGATTCGCTTTCCAAATTGGATCAGGCCAAAACCATCTTCGAATACGTATCCAACAATATCGAATTAAAAAGATCTTATTGGCTAGAACCATTTTATTCTATATATGGGCTTTTTCAAAAGAAAGAAGGGAATTCTATTGACAAAAACTTATTGCTTGCCTATTTACTCCGAAGACAAGGAATAGCTGCTGACATGGTCTTGATCAATGATAGATTCAGAGGAAGAAGCCAATTAATTGAGGTGCCATTTATCAATCAGTTTCAATCGGGCATTGTGAAAGCTAAAATTGAGGACAAAGATTATTTGTTGGACGCCAGTGACTCAATCACTCCATTTGGGCTATTGCCACACCATAAACTTGTCGACAGAGGATTTATACTGGAAAAAGATCACGGTCGATTAGAGGAGCTTCAGCATCAATTCCGGTCAGGAAGCATCCAAAATATTAAGTTGGATTGGAATGACTCATCTGGATTTGTATATAAAAATCAAATTAAACTATTTGATCATGAGGCATTAAAATTTGGGAAGTTATTAGAAGGCCTAAAAGCTGATGAAAAGGTTTGGAAAAAAGATACCAGAATCGAATATGGAGAAATTGAAAATTTCTCGCTGGTGGATGAACTTTCTTCGAAAAGGAGTATTTCGATAAGCTTTAATTCTAAACTAATCTCAGAAGAACCCAACTTGATTGTTGTCAGGCCTTTTCAATATTCTGAATATTTAAAAAATCCATTTACTCAGCAATCTAGGTTGCTACCAGTTGAATATGAATTCCCATCTTTTGAAAATATCAATGCGACGATTCCCATTCCAGAGGGTTTTGTTGTGGATGATTATCCCGAACCCATGACGTTGACTATACCATCTAAGAAAGTTAAGTTTACTTATCAGTCGATCTTGGGAGAAAAAGACCTTAAATTTTCTGCGAGGATAGAGCTGTCTGCATATACTTTTTCTGCTTCTGAGTATCAAGACTTGAAGTTTATCATGGAGTCTATTTCGGTCCAGCTTAACTCTCCGGTTACTCTGCGGAAAGTTATTAATCCTTGAAATGCCTCACATTTTGAGAGATCGGCATTTTTGTCCCTTTTTTTGTGATATTTTTGAAAGAAAAAAATGACAAAATACATCCACGGATATATCCCTGAAGAGCAGAATAGGCTTTTGTCGCAAGCAGGAGTCTTGGCACCTCTGATTTATCCATGGATTGATTTTACTGGGTGCCAGCATGTTTTGGAAATTGGGTCCGGAGTTGGCGCCCAAAGCCATATGTTACTTTCTCTTTATCCTCACATTGAATTGTCTTGTGTGGAGATTGAGAAAAAGCAAATCAAAAAGGCCAAGCATAACCTAACCCAATTTATGGATCGAAGAATCCATTTTTTGAATAAGGATGCCAGAGATCTTCAGTTGAAGAAAAAAGCCGATGGAGTATTTATTTGTTGGGTCTTAGAGCATTTGAATGATCCAGCAGTAGTATTAGCCAAAGCCCATGAAAACATGGTTTCAGGAGCTGTGATTTATATAACGGAAGTATTTAATTCTAGCTTTCATTTTTATCCTCATTTACCAGGTCTGGATCGCTACTATCAAGCATACAATCAATTGCAGCAGAATCTTGGAGGTGATCCAGATGTTGGATTAAGATTGGGGAATCTTTTGAAGGAATCGGGTTTTTCAGAGATTGAATTAAGGAGAAGTGGTTTTCATTTAGATCAAACTCAGTCTAAAGAATTGAAAAAAATAGCCAACTACTGGAAAGAATTGATGAAAAGCGGCTCGGAAGCTTTATTGGCCGACAGAATTGTCAATACTGCCGATGTTTTGCAAATGGAACAAGATTTGGATCAAATCGCTTCGAATCCAGAAGGAGTTTTGTTTTACCAATTTATCCAAGCCAAAGCAAGAGTTTAAAAATCGTCTATGAAATTGATTAAATGGATTTGGAGATTCTTATGGAAAACCGCAATGTGGTTTTTTATAATCTCCGTTGGTCTAACTATAATTTACAGGTTTGTGCCTGTTCCTGTGACTCCGTTGATGGTGATTCGTCTTTTCGAGCAGACTTTTGATTCGGAGAAAAAGGTTAAGCTGGCTAAAGATTGGGTTTCTATTAGCGAGATCTCCAAAAATGCCCCACAAGCAGTTGTTGCTTCAGAAGATCAAAAATTTCTCGATCATCATGGGTTTGATTTTGACGCAATGAAAAAAGCATGGGAAGGAAATCAAAAGGGAAAAAATATTAAAGGGGCAAGTACAATTACCCAACAAACTGTCAAAAATGTATTTCTTTGGCCAAGTAGGAGTTATGTAAGAAAAGGCCTGGAGGCTTATTTTACGGTATTGGTGGAGTTGGTTTGGAGCAAAGAGAGAATCATGGAGGTATACCTGAATGTCATTGAAATGGGAGATGGAATTTATGGAATCGAAGCAGCTGCCCAGAATTATTATAATAAACCCGCCATTAAGCTAAACAGAAATGAAGCAGCAATGATCGCTGCTGTGCTTCCCAACCCGATCAGATGGAACCCCAAAAGGCCTACGCCATATATCATCGGAAGGCAGGCCTGGATTTTAAGACAAATGAATAATCTTGCCCCAGTTGGGATTGGGAATTAGGAATTTACTTTTTGTACTGGGTGGGTTAAAATTGTATTATTTTAATCTTGAATTTTCCCAAAACAAGATTATTTAGATTCATGTTTCAATAAGTACCATGACAATAAATGTGAGATTTTTCTTTTCAGAATAATATTCTATTTCAAGCTTTTTTGAGCCTAAATTATTGGTTCGAGACGCATGAATTTTTTCTTTTGGGTATGAAAAAAAATGGCCTCAGATGGCTCTATTTAAAGATTGTTATTTGCAAGAAAATTTTATCCACATTTTCAATAATTTATCCACACTTTTCCACAAGCAAGTATTAAGTAATTGATTTATAAGTATATAAGACTCGTTAAACAAAGGTGTTTTTGTGGATAAAAGAAGCTAACTTGAAAAAAACGTCTAAGAAAAAAATAAAAAATAGTGGATAAATTTCGATTCCAAATTTTATTCTAAACTGGCTTAATCTTGCTTTTGTCTAATCAGACGCTTTCGGTATGCATTAAAAATTCTTGATTTAGAAACAAAGCCTAAATAGATTCCATTTTCTATAACAGGAAGGTTCCAAGCACCTGAACTTTCGAATTTCTCCATTGCTTTTTGCATGTTTTCAGTTGCCAATAGAATTTCTGGAGGACTATGCATTATATCTCGTATATACACAGAGTCTTGCTGTGCGGGGTCAAACATGATATCTCTTATATCATCGAGCGTGATGATTCCTCTCAAGGTTTTATTTTCGTCTACAACTGGGAAAATATTTCTCTTTGAGATTTTAACAAGACCAGTAAGATCTTTCAATTTGGCATCTGGATGAACAGGAAGTAAATCTCGCTCTATGACATGGGTAATATCGATAAGTTCTAAGAGCTCTTGGTCTTTTGACTCAGGTAAAAACTTTCCTTTATCTTTTAACTGCAAGGAATATAGACTGTCTTTCTGATAATAGGTGGTGGTAGTGAAAGAAATAGCCGATACAAACATTAAAGGGATGAATAATTCATATCCTCCCGTGATCTCAGCGATCAAGAATATAGCTGATAATGGAGCATGTTGAACACCGCTCATGACGCCACACATGGCAACTAGAGTAAAAGAGGCTAAAGGCAATGGAATATGAAAACCGAAAAGATTTTTCGAATAGGCAAATAGAAATCCAACAATTCCTCCAACATATAAAGAAGGTGCAAAAACACCACCACTACCCCCACTACCAATAGTCAGCGCAGACGCAATTGGTTTTACCAATATGATTAAAACCAAAAAGATGATAATCATATAAGGGTTCTCTATAACTGAGAAAAAAGGGCTTCTATTTAGAATTTCAGCAGACTTCCCATCAATTAATTGATTTAGTGTAGAATATCCTTCTCCATATATAGGAGGAAAAAAGAATACCATAAATCCGAGAAAGGCTCCTCCATAGAGCATCCTCATGGTTTGACTTTCTAATCCCTCCAAAGCTATTTCAGTCCTTCTAACCGCCCTACTAAAGTAAAGGGAAACGATACCACATAAAATTCCCAGCAAAAGGTAATAAGGCATATGCGAGGCGCGAAATGTCTCATTAAAGGTGAAATGGAAAATCGCTTCTTTTCCTATTAAGATCATTGAAGTCAAAGATCCCATCACGGAAGCAATCAATAGAGGGATGAAACTTGCTGTGCTTATTTCCAACAAAATAACCTCAATAGCAAAAATGACGGCACCTATTGGAGCTCCAAATATTGCTGAAATAGCTGCGGCTGCTCCACAGCCAATTAGTAATGTTCTCTTTTTGGCATTTAAGTGCATCAATAGTCCTGTATTAGAACCGATTGCAGAGCCGGTTACGACCATAGGAGCTTCAAGGCCAACAGATCCTCCAAAACCTACTGTTAATGCGGAGGTAAGTAAACGACTGTACATTTTCACCCTAGGAATAAGGCTTTGTTTTTTTGAAATAATAAAGAGTACATCAGGTATGCCATGTCCACCTACGTCCTTAAAAAGATATTTTCCGACAAGAAAGGCCGCTGTTATCCCTATCATGGGATAAAGGATATAAAGAAAGTTGGCGTATTCGTTATAGAAGTCTTCTGTCAGAAAAACCTGAATGGCATGAACAGCACTTTTTAGAATTACAGCCGCCAAACCGGATAATACCCCTATTATTCCACTTAAGATGATTATAAAGGATTGATTACTCAGATGTCTGAGCCGCCAGATTAAAAGTTTGGTAATGAAGTCTGTTTTTGGCAAAATTCAGTAGGATAGTCTGTGATATAGCCAACAAATTACGCATCCTTTCAGGCTTTTCGAAGGAATAACCTTATTCTTTCAGTAATTCCTTATCTAAAGCAAGAATACATTTCAGAATAAGATTTACAGCATCAAAATAAAAATCAGGTTGAATGTTTTTAAATTCATCACTTGGCTTGTGGTAATCAGGATGATCTTCAACCCCAAAATAGATATGAGGAATTCCTTTTGCCAAAAATGCTCCATGGTCGGACGAATTACTCCAGTCATCACTGCCTGTATTTGGTAAGTCATGCCCAAAAACCAAGGTTGGTTTCTGACCAGAAGCGGCCGATTCCAAAATTGGTTTTAGATGTGGGTTTTGAAAAGTTCCAGAGGCATAGAGCTCACCCTTCTCATTTCTTGATATCATGTCCATGTTAATGTTCAACACGATAGTTTCGATCGGAAAAGGAAAATCTCTTACCAAAGCTTTTGCTCCCTGAAGTCCCTTTTCTTCACCATCCAAAGCCGCAAATATCATACTGTGCTCAGGTCGGTTTTTAGAAAAATATTCTGCCAACGCCAAAAGTGCAGCGGTTCCAGAAGCATTATCATCAGCTCCATTATAAATTGAATCTCCTTCGATAGGCCTACCAACACCAACATGGTCAAAATGTGCAGTGATTACAATCAATTTTCGAGATTTACTTCCAGCAATAAATCCTTCTATGTTTGCACCTTCATATCGTTTATTATCCCTTCTGCCTTCAAAAGAAAAAAGTTGCTCGTGATTTTTATAATGGGATGGTATTCCTAGCTCTACAAACTGTTCAATTAAGTATTTCCTCGTTTTAAGATTTTCCTCACTTCCAGTTTCTCTTCCCATGAAATCATCTGAAGAGAGATATTCAATATTGTTTAAAAGCTTTTTTCTATTGACTTGTTGAGCTATCGAAGTTGACCAGAGAAGGAACAAGGAAAAAATGAGAATTGATTTCAAAAGAACATGCATCAATGAAAATATTTTGCGTTATGTATATTCGTAAAATTACTAAGCAAAAGGACTTCACCTATTCCTTCACATGAAATATATTTTATCAGGCATATTTGTTTTTGTATTTACCTCTTTGAGTTTAGGTCAAGGTACCATACCTGAGACTTTTTTCAATGGGAAGTCAGTGGTTTTGGTATCGAATGATCCTGGAGCAAGACCATCCATGACATGGAAGGTTTTAGCTGATAGCATCCATTCAGCAATTGTAGAGGCTGGTGGTGACCCTGTTGCATATTTTGAATTGGAGCAAGTTGCAATTTCTGATGCAGTTCAATCGGATTACGCAAATTCATTTTCGAGTCGTTTGGTTAAAAATATCATCTTTGTTACACGACAAAAGACAAATACCTCGATTCATGTAGCGCCTTTTACAGGAGACACCCAAATAATTCCATCCACTACCTTATTTGGAGTCAGCGGTTCAGATTATCAGTCAGCAGCAGATCAATTTTCAGCTATTGGTAACACGAATAAGTCAAAAAATCTTCTCGTGATAGATGTTCCGGAATTTCCTAGCATTAGTCAATCAGAATCTTCTTCAAGTCAAAATTTCTTGCAAGCAAACCCTTTAAATTTAGAGGTATTTAAGTTGGGTATCCCAATAGAGGGTTCATCTGCAGAAACTGGTCTTTTGAGCTATTTCAGATTTGATATGTACGGTAAATCCCAAGCTACTATTTTAGCTGAACAGGAAGCCCAGAAGTCAGGCATAGAACAAATTTTAAAGGCCGAGTATCCATATGAAATAGAATGGTTGACTGAAGCAAAGACTGATGAAGAATTGATTCGCGATAGAGTTCAATTTTTGTTAGTCAAAGTTGAAGCTAGAGAATCTGATATGATGAAAAGTATGGGTGTCGAGATCCCAGAAGGTGAATCTTCAAACAGAATTGTTGTAAAATATTATATCAAACTTATAGTTAGAAATGAGTTTTACATAGGGCCTGAATGGGATGCAGATCCTGACTGGAGAGTTGCTCTTAGGAATTTTTTGAGGAACTTAAAAAAATAAACCTCCCGAAGGGAGGTCTACCGTTGAGTCAAAATTAAGGGTGATTGAAACAACTTTTAGGTTTTATTTTCTTACGATTCTATGTAGCTACATTTAACGGTTCAAAAAAGCTATTTAAATCGAAAAATCCTATCATTACCAAATAATTTTATAATTCAGAGGCTTTAATTAATATTTTTAAAGATTGAAACCTGTTTAGAAGAGATTTTTATTTAGAAATGGTATTAAGGCAAGAATTATTGCCTGAGAATAATAAGCTTTTCTTTCAACCGTACCTCTGGTCAGAATCCCAACGGAGCCTCCTTTTTGTTTGGAATTTTCTCTTTCAAAAACCTGATCATCTGCGGCCCCTAATTCCATTCCAGATTTGATAAGTTTCCTAATTTCATCAGGAAGATAGAAGGTTCCTGTTTTTGATTGGCTTGACGCATTTTTTCTATTTTCTATATAGATCCAAGCAAAAGCAAACATTCCATGATCATCTTCCTCAATTCCGCCTTCAATTCCAACCCAATAATCTGCTTCAGGAAAAGTTTTCCTAGCATTATTGGCTCTGTTTTTGGCTCCTTGGAATGTTTCAATACTTCCGAATGGCTGATCGGAGACGCCGGAGGATGCATTTACTCCATTTACTAAAAATGATTTCGAAAATGCTTCCGAAAAAGCGGATTCTGTAGCATCAATTTTCACTGGATTTTTACTTCCAACAATTATTAGTGGCTTTTCTGAATCCTGAAAATTTTTTCTTTTGGGAAAGATCATAATTATAAAAATGCCCAGACAAATGTCTAGGCCATGTTTGTAAATACTTGATTGATATCATCATCCTCTTCCATCTTCTCAATCATTTTATTGATTATTTCTTCTTGCTCCTCTGTAAGTTCTGTCAAAGTAGTTGGGAATCTTTGGAAATCAGCACTTATCACTTCTATTCCTTTTTCCTCTAAAGCTTTTTGCATTGTTCCAAAGTCAGCAAATTCTGTATAAACAAATAACTCACCTTCATTTTCATCAATTTCAGAAAGACCGAAATCAATTAATTCCAGTTCTAGCTCCTCCATATCCAAATCACCTTGGGCAAAACGGAAAACAGCTTTATGATCGAACATAAAACTTACTGATCCGGAAGTTCCCAACGATCCTCCTGCCTTAGTGAAGTAAGAGCGTATATTTGCTACAGTTCTATTAATGTTATCAGTAGAGGTTTCTGCAATTACGGCAATACCGAAAGGCCCGTATCCTTCGTATACTACTTCTTCATAATCTTTTTCATCCTTATTTGAAGCTCTCTTAATGGCTGCCTCAATTCTATCCTTGGGCATTTGGGCACCCTTGGCATTTTGGATAATGGTTCTTAATCTGGGATTTGATGCTGGGTCAGGACCTCCGGATTTTACCGCCATCACTATTTCTTTTCCCAGTCGCGTAAATACTTTGGACATTTTGTCCCATCGCTTGAATTTTCTCTCTTTTCTGAATTCAAATGCTCTTCCCATGGATATACCTTATTTGGAGGGTAAAAATAACAAATCTTTTGATCTAAGGGCTAATCATAGGAAAGGCAAATTTGAAAATGGAAAAACAGCTTGAAATTTTGTCTTTTAGTTGATCAATTCCGTAAGGTTAGTAAACCTTCAGCCCATGTTACTGTCCGCACAAAAACCAATCCCTAATATCCCAGAATCCAATCTTCCTAAAGTCGTTATTGTTGGAGGTGGATTTGGAGGGTTAAAACTCGCTAGAAAACTCATAAAAGGTCCATATCAGGTTATTTTACTGGACAAAAACAATTATCATCAGTTTCAGCCCTTATTCTATCAAGTAGCCACGGCAGGTTTGGAGCCAAGTGCCATTTCATTCCCTTTAAGAAAGATATTTCACAATACTCCAAATACCATTTTTAGAATGGCAGAGGTACAGTCATTTGATTCAAAAATCAAGAGACTTTATTCAGACAATGGATTTATAGATTATGACTATTTGGTGTTAGCTATGGGGGCAGATACCAATTATTTTGGTAACAAATCAATTGAATATAATTCTGTTCCGATGAAAACTGTTTCAGAGGCGCTATACATTCGAAATAAGATCATCTCAAATTATGAAAGAGCCATAAATATTGAGAAACAAGAAGATAGAAAGACTTTGATGAATGTGGTTATTGTCGGCGGTGGACCTACAGGTGTGGAACTCGCGGGAGCTATGGCAGAATTGAGAAATAATGTATTCCCAAAAGACTATCCCGAATTGAATTTTAGTAACATGAAAGTAGTGCTTATAGAAGCAGGACCTAAACTACTTCCTGCGATGTCTAAAGAATCACAGGATCATTCCTTGAAATATTTGCAAGGATTGGGGGTTGAGGTCATGTTAGAAACAAAGGTTAATGATTATAATGGGGAAGAGGTAAAACTGGAAGGTAAAAACCCTATAGGCACTCAAACTTTGCTATGGGCAGCAGGGATTAAGCCAAATTTTATTGAAGGCTTAGGAAAAGAACATTTTGCTCCCAACGGAAGGATTTATGTGGATGAATTTAATCAAGTACCAGGCGAAAAAGGGCTTTATGTTTTGGGCGATGTGGCTTTGCAAAGAGAAGAAAATTATCCAAAAGGCCATCCTCAAGTTGCCCAAGTAGCTTTGCAACAAGCAGAAAATTTGGGGAGAAACTTAATCAATTTTTCTATAGGCAAAGAAATGAAGCCTTTCCATTACCGAGACTTGGGTTCGATGGCAACTGTGGGTAGAAAGCTAGCCGTTGTGGATTTGCCATTTATAAAATTCCAAGGATTGATGGCTTGGCTTACCTGGTTGTTTGTTCATTTAATGGCAATTTTAGGGGTAAAAAATAAGTTGATCATCTTCATGGATTGGGCTTGGAATTACCTCAGTTTTGATCCGAGTTTAAGGTTATTGATCAAGCCAAAATATGTAAAGGCTAGTGAAAGGAAAGAGTTAATTGAGGGAAAATAGGTTTTAAGGTTTGTTAACAAGGAATAAGAAATAGGGATTAAACTTCCTGCATTTCACTTGGTCTAAATGACAAACAAACCAGAAAACAAGATGAAAAAATTAACTATTGCAATGCTGTTGGTTTTTATGGTGGGAATCACGGCATTCGCTCAAGAGGCGAAGACAAAAGAGAGACCTACTGCTGAAGAAAGAGCTCAAAAGCAAACAGAAATGATGGCGAAACAACTAGAGTTGTCTGAGGCACAGAAATCGGAGATTTTAGCTATCAATCTAGAAAATGCCAAGAAAAGAGAAGCAGAAATGGAAGCAAGAAAAGCTGAGATGGATGCAAGAAGGGTAGAAATGAAGGCTCAAGACGAAGCAATAAAGCAAGTTTTGACTGAAGAGCAACGAACTAAATGGGTTGAGTTAAAAGAATCTAATAGACATAGGGGAGCTAGAAGACCAGGAGGAGAAATCCATGAAAGAGGTGATATGCCTCGAAAAAAGTCAGGTAACTAAAAATAGGAAAGCCATCTGCCGAAGCGGATGGCTTTCTGTTTCGCAGGGTTGTCAACTAAACAGGGATTCTATTGGTAATATGAGTTTTTAAACTCAATCAATACCTGCGATTTCTTCCTCCACTTGAAAAAAGGATTCATCCTTCTGTGGCAGAGCAGAGCTTCCCATAAGATATTCATCTACTTTGACAGCAGCTTCTCTACCTTCTGAAATTGCCCAAACTACGAGAGATTGGCCTCTTCGCATATCCCCGGCAAGGAAAACCTTGGAGTTAGTACTCTGATAATTTTTTGATTTTGGCAGGGTGTTTTCCATCGTATCTACTCCGAAAGCCTCCAAAAGGCCATCTTGAGCTGGACCGGTAAAACCAATTGCTATAAATGCTCTTTCACACGGAACGATTCTTTCAGTACCTTCAATTTCCTCAAAAGTCATCCTGCCTCCATTCTCTATCCACTCAATATCTACCAATTTTAATCCGGTCACCTCTCCATTTTCATTTCCTACAAATTCTTTTGTGAGAATAGAAAACATTCTTTCTGAACCTTCTTCGTGAGAACTTGAAGTTCTCAAAGTCATTGGCCATTCTGGCCAAGGATTTATTGTTGTTCTTTGCTTTGGAGGTTTAGGCAATAACTCTAGTTGTGTTATAGAAGCTGCTCCATGCCTGTTTGAGGTACCAATACAATCACTTCCTGTATCGCCACCACCGATCACAAATACATGCTTATCTTTTGCTGAAATCGGGTTTTCTTTCAATTCTCCATTGATCACCTTGTTTTGATTTCCAAGGAATTCCATGGCGAAATGCACTCCTTTCAGATTATCTCCATTAATTCTCAATGCCCTAGGCTGTCCTGCTCCAGTACAAATAACAACGGCATCGAAATTTCGAAGAATATTTTCTGCCTTGATATTGAATCCAACTTCCGTTGAGCAAGTGAAAATCACTCCTTCCGCTTTCATCAAATCAATTCTTCGGTCGATCACCCATTTTTCCAATTTGAAATCAGGAATACCATATCGAAGCAACCCGCCTGGTTTATTGTCTTTTTCAAAAACAGTCACCTCATGTCCGGCTTGGTTCAACTGATCAGCTGCAGCTAACCCAGCTGGACCAGACCCGATAATAGCGATTTGTTTACCCGTTCTTTTTTCAGGTGGATTTGGCTTTATTAGATCAAGTTCATATGCTTTTTCTGCAATGTTTTTTTCGATCAATTCGATTGCTACTGGATCTTTATTTATTCCCAAAACGCAGCTTGTTTCACAAGGAGCCGGGCATATTCTACCGGTAAACTCTGGGAAGTTGTTTGTGCTTCTCAGAATGTTAATGGCCTGTTCCCATTCATTATTGAAAACAGCTTCATTAAACTCTGGAATCACATTTCCCAAAGGGCATCCACTATGACAAAATGGAACTCCACAGTCCATGCATCTTGCCGCTTGATGATTTAATTGCTCGCCAGAAAATGGCTGATATATTTCTTTATAGTCGCCTACCCTTTCTTTTGGGTCTCTTGATTGCGGCGTTTCTCTTTTGAATTGTAAAAAACCTTCTATCGCTCCCATCTTACACCATTAATTTAGATTGTTCTGAAGCTCTTTTTTGTAAAACAGCTTTGTAATCTCTAGGGATTACTTTAATAAATTTTTCTTTGGAATTATCCCAGTCCTCAAGGAATTTTATCCCTAACTCACTTTCAGTCAGCTTGATATGTCGTTTTAGATAGGACTTTATTGTTGCAAAATCCTCTTCTTCCAAGATATCTATGTCTACCAACTCTGGATTAATTTCTGTGATATACTCTTTCAAGATATAAGCGATTCCACCACTCATACCTGCGGCAAAGTTTCTACCTATTTCACCAAGATTGATGACTAATCCACCAGTCATATATTCACATCCATGGTCTCCGATGCCTTCAATTACAGTTTTGACACCTGAGTTTCTTACGCAGAATCTTTCACCGCCTTTTCCGTTGATATAAGCCTCTCCTGAGGTCGCCCCATAAAATGCGACGTTTCCGATTATGATATTTTCTTCTGGTTTGAATTTTGAATTTCTGCTTGGATAGATAATTAATTTTCCGCCAGAAAGCCCTTTACCGAAGTAATCATTTGCTTCTCCTTCCAATTCGAAATCCACTCCTTTCGTCAAGAATGCACCAAAGGTTTGACCTGCAGAACCAGTGAATTTGAAATGGATGGTATCTTCAGGTAATCCTACACTACCAAATATTTTGGAAATCTCATTCGACAGCATTGCTCCTACTGAACGATCCGTATTTTTTATCTGAAAGTTTCCAGTAGATGGAACCGCCTGTTCTAAGGAAGGATGCGCCGCTTTGATCAATTGTCGATCTAAAACCCTTTTCAGTTCAAAGTCTTGATCAATTTGTTTATGAATACCGACATGGTCTGGAACTTCCACTCTATGGAATATAGGAGTAAGATCTACTTTATCCCATTTCCAATGATTCAAATGACCAGTTGACTGAAGGATATGGCTTTGTCCTACCATTTCGTCAATTGTTCTAAATCCAAGAGATGCCATGATCTCGCGTAAATCCTGAACCAAGAAATTAAAGTAGTTTACTACGTGATCAGGATTACCGGTAAATAGTTTTCGTAATTCTTCATTTTGAGTAGCAATACCGACTGGGCAGGTATTCAAGTGGCACTTACGCATCATGATACATCCTTCTACAACTAATGCTGCCGTAGAAATACCCCACTCTTCTGCACCAAGTAAAGTCGCAATCGCTAAATCACGACCTGTTCTCAATTGACCGTCAGTTTGTAATGTAACTCTACTTCTAAGGTTATTTTTCACCAAAGTTTGATGGGCTTCAGATAATCCTAGCTCCCATGGTAATCCCGCATGTCGGATAGAACTAAGAGGAGATGCTCCTGTACCTCCATCAGCACCTGAAATCAAAATTACGTCTGCCATAGCTTTAGCTACACCGGCCGCTACAGTTCCTACACCAGCTTGAGATACAAGTTTTACGTTGATTCTAGCTTTTCTATTCGCATTTTTCAAATCGTAGATCAATTGAGCAAGATCTTCAATAGAATAAATATCGTGGTGCGGTGGAGGTGAAATAAGGCCTACTCCTGGTGTCGAATGTCTTACTCTCCCGATCCAATCATCAACTTTATGGCCTGGTAACTGACCACCTTCACCTGGTTTTGCACCTTGAGCCATTTTGATTTGAAGCTCAGCTGCATTGGTCAAATAATTACTTGTTACCCCAAATCTACCTGAGGCGACTTGCTTGATCGCAGATCTTTCCCAATCGCCATTTTCTTTTTTGGCAAAACGAATTTCATCTTCCCCTCCTTCACCAGAATTGCTTTTACCGCCGATTCTGTTCATCGCTATCGCCAAAGTAGAATGAGCCTCATGAGAAATGGAACCGAAAGACATCGCTCCGGTGGCGAATCGGCGCATAATACTGGAAGCAGGTTCTACTTCTTCGATTGGTACAGTTATTCTTTTTTTGAACTCAAAAAGACCTCTTAAAGTAAGTGCATCTTTGGATTGTTCATTTATCTTATTTGCGAACTTCTTATAGATTCTAAAGTCATTAAGACTGGTAGACTTTTGGAGTAAATGGATGGTTTCTGGGTTGAAAAGGTGTTTTTCTCCTCTTCTTTTCCATTGGTAAACACCTCCTGTTTCCAAGACGGGACTTTTTGTTCCATATGCTGCTCTATGGCGGATTAATACTTCCTCAGCCAAATCGTCGAATGATATACCCGAAATTCTAGAAATGGTTCCTTTAAAGCATCTGTCAATTACTTCTGGTCCTAAACCAAGCGCTTCAAAAATTTGAGCACTTTGATAAGACTGAAGTGTAGAAATTCCCATTTTAGAAAGCACTTTTAGCAATCCCTTCCCAATAGCTTCCTGATAGTTTGAGAATACTTTTTCTCTTTCTTTTACTTTTGGAAGGCGTCCATTTTCAAACATTTCCAAGAGTGACTCAAGAGCCATGTATGGGTTAATTGCGGATGCTCCATAGCCAATGGCAGTTGCAAAATGATGAGTTTCCCGTATATCACCAGATTCTAAAACTAAGCCTGCCTTAGTTCGGATATTATTTTTTACCAAGTGGTGGTGAACCGCGCCGATAGCCAATAAAGAAGGGATTGGAGCCCACTCTTCCGAGCTGTTTCTATCAGAAATAATAAGAATATTCTTACTCTCTTTTATCGCCTTTTCTGCTTCCTTACAAAGACTTTCTAAAGCTTCTAATAATCTTCCCGGTTGATGATCTGTATTGAAATGTGCGTATATTTTTTGACTTCTATAGCCTAGGTGTTCCATGTTTTGGATCTTATCCAAATCACCATTTAATAAAACTGGCTGAGAAATGTGAATTTGTCTAGTATGCTTTGGACTTTCCTCCAAAATATTGTGCCCTTCCCCAATTCTAGTAAATAAGGACATCACCAATCGCTCTCGAATAGGATCGATGGGGGGATTACTAACTTGAGCAAAAAGCTGTTTGAAATAATTGGAAATATGTTGGCTTTCCTTGGAAAGAACTGCCAATGGTGTATCAGCACCCATAGATCCAATCGCTTCATATGCGGTATTCCCCATCGGAGCAAGCACTACTTTTAGCTCCTCAGATGTATAGCCAAATACTGTCTGACACTTTTTAAGATCTTCAAAATTGTAAGGATGAGATAGCTTCTCAGGATCAGGCATCAGTCGAAGCTTGACTCTTTGATCTGAAACCCATTTTTCATAAGGCTGTCTTGTGCAGATTTCTCCTTTTACTTCCTCATCAAATAGAACTCTTTGCTTTTCCAGATCGGCCCAAAGCATTCTTCCCGGACTAATCCTTCCTTTTTCTTCAATCGTGGCCTCTCTGATTGGCAATGCTCCTGCTTCAGAAGAAAGGATTAATCTTTTATCCTTGGTAATGAAATACCGAAGCGGCCTTAAACCATTACGATCTAAAGTGGCGCCAACAGATTTTCCATCTGTAAATAATAAGGCAGCTGGCCCATCCCAAGGTTCTACTAAAGAGGCATGAAATTTATAGAAGGCTTTTCTGTCCCGATCCATCACTTCATTATCTTGCCAAGCCTCAGGTACTAGCATCATCATGGCATGTGGCAGTGATCTTCCCGTTAGAGTCAGCAATTCCACCATAGCATCCAAATTCGCAGAATCCGAATTAAGACTATTTGTAATTGGAAGAAGCTTCTTCAGTTCCTCATCTGAATAAAACTTTGTTTTCATTAAAGTTTCCTTAGACTTCATCTTGGTGACATTACCTCTGATGGTATTGATTTCACCATTGTGTGAAAGGAATCTGAAAGGCTGCGCCAATCTCCAGTTTGGGAAAGTGTTGGTAGAGAATCTCGAATGCACTATGGCAAAAGCTGATTCAATCTTGCTATTTTGTAGGTCCTTATAGAAAGCCAATACCTGATCGGTTCTTAGCTGTCCTTTATAAATAAGCGTGTTACTGCTTAAACTTGCAAAATAGAAGGAATTATTAACCCCAGGAATCTTGGAATTGATCTCTGAAGTAGCATAATTTCTTAATAAATATAGCTTTCTCTCTAAGTCAATTCCTATAAGACCTTTCTTATGTTTAACAAATAGCTGTTCAATAATAGGCATGACCTCCAAGGCTCCAGACCCTGGAACTGTTTCGTCAACCGGTACTTGTCTATACCCGATCAATTCAAAATCTAACTCTTCAATGATTTGATTGAGCAGCTCCTTAGATTTATGAAACAGCTGTTTGTTTTTTGGAAAGAAAGTCATTCCCACACCATAATATCCAGCTTCAGGAAGGTTAATCTCCGACCTTACTGTAATATCTTTTAAGAACTGATGCGGTACTTGAATTAATACGCCTGCTCCATCTCCTGTTTTTGGATCGGATCCCCTGCCTCCACGATGCTCCATGTTACTAAGCATGTATAAGGCATCGCTAATTGTCTCATGGGAAGGGACTCCCGTCAAGTCGACAACCGCACCAATACCGCAGGAGTCATGCTCAAACTCCGATCGATATAACCCTTTTTGCATTTTTTCTAGAATTTAATAGGTTCAAAATTTCCAAAAAATACAGAAAATTTTTCTTTCATTAAAATTTAGGCAACAAACCCCCTTTCTAAATGCTTAATTTTTTATGAAAATTAACTTTATTGATTATTCCATAAAATAGTTGAGGGTTTAATAAACCCATGGTTTATCAAAAGAAACAATAAATTTAGAGAATTGAGGTTAAAAAAACGCTAGAAAACCGGAAAAGATCTGTTGATTTGGTAAAAATCGGTTTAGCAAAAAAAAATATTAAATAATATTAAATTTTTTCCGGGAAATTAAGAGTTTGCACATTTGTGCAGAAATGAATTAAGATAATTGCAGAATAATATTTCGAAAATATCAATAAACTAAAAATCAAAATATTTACTGAAAATATCAGTCAGTATAAGGGCCGGTAATATCCTTTTCATTTCCAAGTAGGTGAACTTTTACTTTTTTGATTTTTCTGGCGTCAACAGCAAGAATTGTAAACTCAAAATCTTCAAATTTAATTTTGGTTCCGTTTTTCGGAAGTTTAGAATTCAGTTCCAATAGTAGCCCTCCTAGAGATTCATTTTCACCTTTTACCTCTTCAAATAGCTGGGAGTCTAATTCCAGTTTTTTACAAAAATCATTCAGGGAAACCTTTCCTTCAAAAATGAAAGTATTGGGGTCCAATTCCTGAAAGAAAATATCATCAGTATCATCAAACTCATCATTGATTTCTCCAATGATTTCTTCTATTAAGTCCTCCAAAGTTACCAATCCCGAGGTTCCTCCATATTCATCTACGACGATTGCCATATGTACTCTCTTCAGCTGAAAGTCTTTTAATAAGGCATCTACTTTTTTATTCTCAGGGACAAAGAAACTTTTTCTAATTAAGTCCTTCCAGGCAAAAGTTTCATCCCGGTCTATATAAGGAAGAAGATCTTTGATGTATAGGATTCCTGATATATTATCTATTGTCTCTTGAAAAACAGGAATTCTTGAGTATCCACTTTTATTGATTTTGTCCATCAATTCATGAAAGTCCATTTCTTCATCAATGGCTGTTATATCCATTCGACTCTGCATGACCTGCTTTACCGTCAATGTTCCAAAATTGACTATGCCTTTTAATATATCTCTTTCCTCCTCTGGAGTATCTTCAGTAGTCATTTCTAAAGCTTGATTTAGCTCATTTACTGAAAGTGAATACCCTCTTTTTTGAATGTTTTTCTCGATGAGATTACTCATAGCCATGAGGAAAAGAGAAATTGGCTTGAGTATGGTGCTAAAAAAACTGATGCTAGGTGCCATAATTAAACTGAATTGCATGCTAGCTTTTGATGCATAAACTTTAGGAACTATCTCTCCAAAAAAGACAATTGCAAAAGTTACTCCTATAGTTTGGACAAGAATAATAATTATTCCTGTTGCGTTCATCCCAAAAATAGACCAGGACACGAATGTTGTTAAAGTGACAATACCAATATTGATGAGGTTATTCAATATGAGAATTGTACTAAGTAAGTTTTTTGGTGCTTCTACCAATCGAATCACTTTTTTGGCATTGTTGGCCGGATCATATTGGAGAGACTCTAAATCATCATTTGAAAGGGAGAAAAATGCTACTTCTGAACCAGAAACAAGGGCGGATCCTATTAATAATAATACAAAAAGTAAACTATTAAAGATCAGATAACTTACACTTAGTTCGCTGATCTGAGCGAGTAAATGATAACTCGGATAGGGGTCGTCCATGGATAAACCAGAATGTTTACCACAAAAGTAAAAAAAATCCTCCGAAAATAACTTTCGGAGGACTTGAATTAAAATGGAAGATCGTCATCACCTTCATCCATAACCATTTTATCTCCGCTAGATTGCATTGGAGCTTGAGATGGTTTGGCTTGCGGGCTGCTGGATTGGGTTGAAGAAGGACCAGAACCTTCAGGCTTTCCACCAAGCATGGTAAAACTCAAAACTCTAATTCTTACTTTTTTTCTGTTTTGGCCTTGCTCATCAGTCCATTTATCAGATTTGATTTTTCCTTCTACATAGATTTGGCTCCCTTTTTTGAGGTATTGTTCTGCTATTTTGGCTTGTTGCCCCCAAAGCTCGAGGTCATGCCATTCGGTTTGCTCAACTCTATTTCCACTTCGATCTTTATATGCTTCAGTTGTTGCTAAACTTAAGTTTGCTACAACATTATCACCTTCAAGATATTTTACTTCTGGATCAGCTCCAAGATTGCCTACCAATATTACTTTGTTAACTCCAGCCATAATTTTTGATGATTAATAATTCAAAAAATGAAAGATTGAAGTTACTCAAATACCCTGATCAGTCAAAAAATTTACGATCAATTTGGGCTTTGCTAAATAATCTATCTGTTCTTCGTTAACCAATATAAAACCTTCTTCATTGCACCATTTAGATAGTTTTTCATGATTTTTTGTGGGAATTTCTATCTCAGAAAAAGTTGCGTTTAATCTCTGATGCGACAGAATATGTCGGTATTTCTTATCAAAGTGTAGGGTTTCCTCTCCTTCCAATGCTTTCCAATTCACTTGTTCCGTGGATTTCTCCGATTCAGCAACTGGAAAATCAAATAAGCCTTCCCAAATATCCCCCGAACCTCTTTTTTTCCAGACCCATTCTTTTCCACATTTGATAATGTAGTAATGAAGATTTCTTTCTTTGATTTTTATCTTTTTGATTTTAACCGGTAGCCCTTTCACCACATTATTATTAAAAGCGAAGCATTTTGTTCGCAATGGACATGTTGCGCAGTCTGGGTTTGTAGGAACGCATTGTCTGGACCCGAAATCCATTATTGCCTGGTTATATTCGTCAGGGAAGTTTTTTGGGATGATTTCATCTGCGAGAGATTCAAACTCTTTTTTTGCTTTTGAACTAGCTATGTCTGTTTCAATACCAAAATATCTTGCCAGAACTCTGAAAACATTGCCGTCTACAACTCCTTTGGCTTCGCCGAATGCAAAACTTGCGATGGCTGAAGCGGTATAACTCCCGACCCCCTTTAGTTTAAGGAGCTCTTCATAAGTTTCAGGAAATTTTCCTCCAAGCTCGAAGCAGATATATTTTGAACAAGCATGCAAGTTTCTTGCTCTGCTATAATATCCCAATCCTTGCCAAAGTCTCAAGACTTCTTCTTCAGGAGCGTTTGCAAGATCGTGGATAGCTGGATAATTGTTAACAAATTCATAATAATAAGGCATTCCTTGAGCAACTCGAGTCTGCTGAAGAATAATTTCAGAAAGCCATATTTTGTAGGGGTTCTTTGTTCCTCTCCAAGGTAATTCTCTTGGATTTGATCGATACCAAGAGAGAATTTGGTGCGAAAATACCTGAAGGTCAGTATCTTTATGATTCATTGATAATAAATTTCTTCAATACAAATCAAGCTAATTTTTACCATTTTGTTTTTTAATTGCTTTGGTTCTTGTACATTTGCAGTCCCAAAAACACTTGGTTAATAGGTTGTTAAGCTTATTTCATAATTTCTAAATTAAAATTACTGTGACAAAAGCAGAAGTAATCACTAAGATTTCAGACAAAACAGGAATCCAGAAGGATGATGTTACACAGGCTGTTGAGGCCTTCTTTAAGGTAGTAAAAGATTCTATGTCTGAGGGAGAAAACATTTACGTAAGAGGATTTGGTAGCTTCATCAATAAGAAGAGAGCAAAGAAAATCGCGCGTAATATCTCCAAAAATACAGCTATCGTAATTGATGAGCACTACATTCCGGCTTTCAAACCTTCTAAAGTGTTTGTAGAGAAGATCAAAAACAGTAAAAAAATCAAAGAATTGGCTCCTCAGGATTAATCTGAGAAGATAATTTGGCATGAAAAAAACTCAGCTCATTCTCATCATAGTCGGAATCATCGCAGTGGTTGGCTTGTATGCTTTACCAAGTGTGGTGGTAGATAATGAGGGGCAAGTCGATGCAATTTCAGAGGAAAATGCAGGGGCAGAGACCTCAGAATCAAATTCTGTAGCTATGCATGAGACTGAGCTAAGCCCTGATCAGCAAGCTTTAATAGCTTCGCTTAGGAGTAGGTGGAATGAAAGTAGTGAGGATGAAAATTCGGAATTATTACTTGATTCTCTTGGTTCTATCTATCAGGAGTTGGGAATTTTTGATAGTGCAGGATATTATTATGGGCTAGCTGCAGAGGAAAGCAAAAGTTTAGTTCTTGCCGAGAAGGCTGGGAATTCATTCTATGAAGCTTATACTTTTGCACTAGATGCAGCAAAGGTATCTCACACATCAGAACAAACCCGAAAGTATTTAAATCAGGTGTTGGAAAAAGATCCCACCCGATTGGATTTGAAAACCAAAGTCGCGATGACTTATGTCTCTTCATCGAACCCAATGCAAGGCATAACCATGCTCCGGGAAATTCTCGAGCAGGATCCCCAAAATGAGGATGCTTTGTTTAATATGGGTATCTTGGCGATACAATCAGGTCAGTATAAGCGTGCGGCGGAGCGATTTGAGGAATTGATTCAATACCACCCTCAAAATCTTCAAGGCCAATTTTATCTTGGAGTAAGCTATTTTGAAGCCAATCAAAAGAATAAAGCAAAAGCCCAGTTTGAGGCAGTACAGGAAATGACAAGGGATGAAATGATCCTAAGTAGTATCCAAGGCTATCTTGACAAGCTGTAAATTATTATATCACTTAAATTCTAAAAACTATGCCTTGCGGTAAGAAAAGAAAAAGACATAAGATCGCTACGCACAAGCGTAAGAAGAGACTTAGAAAAAACAGACATAAGAAGAAGTAATCACTTCTTCTTATTCTCGTTTCATTAAACACGTTCATTTACATATTTATTAGACACGATTTTGAGTACGGAATTATTAATTGATTCTGCTCAAAGTGGTAGTCGAATTGCACTCCTTCAAGATAAAAGCTTGGTTGAATTGCATTCCGAAGGAATGGATAATCAATTCAAGGTTGGGGATATTTATTTGGGTACGGTCCGCAAAATCGTCAATGGGCTCAATGCAGCTTTCATTGATGTAGGTTATGAAAAAGATGCCTTTCTTCATTACCAAGACCTTGGTCCGAATTTCAACAGCCTGATGAAGTTTACCAAACTGGTAAGAAACAACAACTATAGCAATTACATGTTGAAGGGTTTCGAAAACGACCCTGAAATAGACAAGATTGGGAAAATTTCCAACATCCTGTCTAAAAATAATCAAGTGTTGGTTCAGGTCGTCAAAGAACCCATCTCCACAAAAGGACCCCGACTATCCTGCGAGCTTTCCCTACCAGGTCGCTACCTCGTATTGGTTCCCTTTTCAGATTCAGTAAATGTTTCTAAGAAGATCAGAAGCAATGACGAGCGTAAACGTCTTTTGAGGCTCATCACTTCTATCAAACCTGCCAACTTTGGTGTGATTATTCGCACTGTGGCAGAAGGTCAATCTGTCACTGAATTAGACAAAGACCTTCGTAATCTTCTCACTAATTGGGAAGAAGGGATGAAGAAACTGCTGAAAGCAAAAAGCCGTGACAAGGTAATAGGAGAGATGAGTATGGCTTCCTCACTTGTGAGAGACCTACTCAATGAATCCTTCGATGCAATCACCGTAGAAGAAGAGTCAACTTACGATCAGATCAGATCCTACATCAGGTCTATAGCGCCTGAAAAAGAAAAAATTGTTAAGCTTTACAATGGTAAAGCGAAGCTATTTGAAAATTTTGGAATAGAAAAACAGATCAAAAGCCTGTTTGGACAGACGGTTAGCCTTCCTCAGGGAGGTTATGTCATTATTGAACATACCGAAGCCCTTCACGTCATTGACGTGAACAGTGGCAACAAATCCAATCAGGAAAGTGACCAGGAATCAACAGCATTAAAAACAAATCTGGTCGCTGCGAAAGAAATTGCCAGACAGCTGCGCCTCCGTGATATGGGAGGTATTATCGTAGTTGACTTTATAGACATGAGAAAGGCCGAAAATAAAAAGGTCATCTATGAAGCAATGAAAGATGAGCTGAAACTTGACAGGTCTAAACATACTGTTTTGCCGCTGAGCAAATTTGGGCTCATGCAAATCACCCGGCAAAGAGTAAGGCCGGAAGTAAATATTGTCACCAAAGAAACCTGTCCAGCTTGTAATGGAACCGGCAAAATTCAGGCTTCTATCCTGATAGCCGATAAGTTGGAAAAAGATCTGGAGCATATTGCAACTATCCAAAATGTGGCTAATATCCACATCGGGCTGCATCCCTACCTGCACGCATATTTTACTACCGGCATTATCAGCCGCAGAGTAAAATGGTTTTTCAAGTATTACAAATGGATTAAACTGATCAAAGATTCTTCCCTACCAGTGACGGAATACAGATTCCTAGATGAATCTGGAGAGGAAATAGAACTTCAAGTAAAAAGCGAGACTGAATAGTCTCGCTTTTTTTTTCTTTTTTTTAACCGCGAAGTTCACAAAGATTTCACAAAGAACGCAGTTGTTATTTTGGTTCAAGTCTTCAGACTTGGACCTAGTTATTATTACAAAAAGCCTCATTAGTTTGAGGTAATGATTTTTGAGAAATCCAATCTGACGAAAGCCACTTCATCTTCTGAATGTGGATAACCTATATTAATGTAATAGCCTTTGGGAGTTGGGAACCCCCTTGTTGGAGAAGGAAGAATCACTTCCATTATTTTATTGAATGCGCTATCCAAGATCACAAGCTTTGTCAAGGGGTTTCTTCCTTGACTTCTGTTTTCCTCTGTATCAGTTGCGACAATCGCTTGCCTTAAATACA
The DNA here is from genome assembly GCA_965659625.1 of uncultured Algoriphagus sp. Classification (GTDB taxonomy): domain Bacteria; phylum Bacteroidota; class Bacteroidia; order Cytophagales; family Cyclobacteriaceae; genus Algoriphagus. The sequence continues at coordinate 398,080 of CBFHWO010000001.1, forward strand.
TTTGAGAGGTGGGATCATAATCTACCCAACTGAATTTGCTGGAATTATGATCAGGTTGAAATACAATCCATTCCCCTTCTTGGGTCGTGGTGCCATGGAGAAATTTCATTTCATCCTTTAAACCTGCATAGACTTTTCTATTCCCCTTATTAGTTATAATAATTAAAGAATCACTGATCGAGAGAGAGATGATTTCTAATCCATTGGCAGAATAGGTGCTTAAATAAGGGCCAAGATTCGGATCATCAAGAAACTCTTTGTAAAACGCTGGATATTTAAACTTGTAATGATCCACCTTTGAATTTACCGGGTCAAACTTTAGAATCCAGTTTTCATAGTCCAAATTTGGTTCTTTAAGAACATAGGGTACATCAGCAATGATCAAATTATTGCCAGATTTATATATTCTATTTCCAATAAGAGTACTGTAATTTGCCGCTAACCTTTTTTCAGAAACTTCTGGTAAATCAAATCTATTTCTAACCTTACCGAATAGATCCGCCTCGATAAGTTTATTGTTAGATAGAAACCAAACTGTCGAGTCGTCTACAAAACTACCTGAAATAAAACTTCCAATTCCATCTGGTCCTTCTTCATAGTAAAATTGATCTCGAATGAGTTGGCCCTCAGGATAAGAGTATTCCATCAATCTATTTTTAATCGAGGTGACCAAAAACTCATCGGTTCCTTTTTTTACAAACCTGAAATCTGATCCAATATCCTTAGTCACCGTATCTTTATCTAAATACAAGGTGTCCACAACGAGATCTTCCAAATTTAAATTTGGAATTTGTTTTTCGGACGTAGAAGAACATGCGGAAAAAAGGAGGATATTAAAAAGAGGCAAAAACACAATTCTCATATCCAAGAGTTTAGTTTTCTGAATCAAAAAAAATAGTTTATCTGGAATCTATTTCTTGATAAAACTGAATTTTGCCCAGTTTTTTCTAAATCTAAATTCAGGTTCATTATTCGTAAATCCATAGATCAACAATAGCTTTTCTACTCGAATGTGATGGATCCCATTTTTTAGATTACTGATATCAATAACATTTTGGTAAATCCTTTGGCCAGTATTTGGAAGTCTATATTTCTCCCACTTAGTAATTGTTACCAACGAATCATCAATATAGATACGATGCAAATCCGCAGTTTCATTCAATTCATGCCAATTTAATGAATCAGTGCTGGCTGAAAACCGGGAATTTAGATCTTCGAGAATTTTCCTGTCCCCTTCAAATCTTGCAATTCCGATTTTAAGATAATCATCCACTATTTCCTCAGATGGCAGGAATACCCTAGAGAACCTTTTGCTTGGGTCATGCTGATCTTCAAAATGTTGATTTTTTGCAGGCCACTCTTGTTCAAAATTATTCAAGTCACGCTCGTTGGCGAAAAGTGAAAAATCTTGCACATCTGAAGCAATTATTGGAAGTGCTAATAGAAAAATGGAAAGGCCATAAAATATGGCGAACCACTTTCCTAAATTACTTTGATAAATAGCCCCGATCGAACTGATAATAGTTTGCGAATACCAAGTCTTTAATTTTGACCTTTTCTTACTTAACTGCATTATCAAAAAAAGCAGTATTGAACCTATGAAAATTAAGTAAGTGGTAAAATAGGTCAAGTCAAGCCAGACATATAAACTAACCAGAATTCCTAAATAAAGCGTGAATACCAAGAATGTAATCACCAGTGAAAGGGGATACGCAAACGTCATACTACAGATTTTTTCCATCCGTAGAACCATTTTATCAGGCTTTTGATAATTGAAATTCTGTGCCATTTTGAAGAGCTTTTCATTGATTACTCCCTCAGGGAATGCATAGCTTAACCCCAAAAGGCCAGTCCAAAAAAACCGTAAACATAAATGCACCACAAAAAAAATTTTAAAAACCGAGATGATCGCTGTCAAGTAGAAAATCAATAAAACGCTAAACAAATAGCCTACCCCGAGCTCCTGATTGATATAGGCACAGAACTCATAAATTTTTGTTGGGAAAACAAATAGAAAGGCAAGTGTAATCCCGGAAATGATGACCTCAGGTTCCCAACTGTTTCTTTGTAGATTTTCTAGCCAGGTTAACTCTTCCTGTTTCTTATCACTGTCAAAATCTTGCTTCATTTTTGAAAAAATGTGTTAACCATCTAACCAATTCTTAAAAGTTGACGTTTTTTCTCTACTTACCAAAATATCATCATCTTGACAATTATGCAATTTGATTTTCAACCTGCTGTTTGAATAGGTGAAAATATCAGAAATCGAAGCATAAGAACAAAGGTATTTCCTGTTAATCCTAAAAAACAACTTAGGGTCAACCTGTGATTCAACTTGTTCTAAAGTAGCATCTAACACATATTTTTTACCTTCTTCTGTTTGTAGTAATGTCACTCTTTCCTCACTGAAAAAGAAAGTAATTTCTTCAGTCAAAATACTTTGGATTTTCTCTCCGAATCTTACTAAAAAGCGACTTTTGTAAGTTTGTTTTTCCACTGAAATTAATTTTTGAAGTAGGGATAAATCTACTCCTGAATTTAATTTTTGTGCCTGAAATTTCTCTGTTGCTTTGCGTAAATCTTCTGGATCAATCGGCTTCAATAAATAATCAATAGCATTTACCTTAAAAGCCTTTATGGCGTATTGATCGAAAGCAGTTGTGAAGATTATTGGTGTGGATAACTTGATGTTTTCAAAAATTTCAAAGCTGATACCATCTGCCAATTGGATATCACAAAAGATTAAATCCGGAGCTGGATTTTCTTTGAACCATAAGATGGATTTCTTCACAGTATCCAAGTCAAAGATAAACTCCGATTTTGGAAAAATAGGCTCCAGTAGGCTCAAAAGCCTTTTTACTGCAGGTTTTTCGTCCTCAATTAAAACTATTCTCATATGTTAATAAGTTGATTTCCAATCCTTGGCCGCATGTTTGACTCCATGAGAGACTCTCTCTTTTAGGTGGATAACTTTAATAATGGAAGCTGAACAAGATATTCATTTTCAGTGATGGAGACTTTCAATTCTTTTTGACTTAAATGCTGGTATCGCAGTCGTATATTTTCTAAACCAATTCCTTTTGAAGATTCAATATTGACCGATTTGGGTTGATACGTGTTAGAGACCCAAAGCTCTTCTTCTTTTTGGATGATGTGGATAAATAAAGGGTTGTCAACGCTTGCCTCATTATGTTTGATGGCATTTTCCAATAGTAATTGAAGAGACAGAGGGGGGATAAAATAATTTTTAGAGTTGTCAATTTCAATCTTGAATTCCAGACTTTCTTCAAATCGAATTTTCTGAAGTTCTAAATAATTTTTGGCGAAAGAGACTTCCTTTTCCAGTTCAATTAATTCTTCATTTTGAACGTCCAAAACATGTCTATAAATCCGGGACAGCTTTTGAATAAATTCTGCCGAACGGTCAGCGTCTTCATAAACTAAATTGGAAAGCACATTTAATGAGTTGAAAAGAAAATGGGGGTTTAATTGGTCTTTTAACCCTTGATATTGGCTTGCTAGTTTTTCAGATCTCAATTGCTCGGCTTCAATCGCAGATTTTCTCCATTCCAATAGCCAACTTCTAGTCGTAAAAATCGCCATAAAAACAAAGGCTATTTTCAATGGTATCATTGTTGCCTCGAAAACTGGCATCCAAGGAAATGGTGAAAGATCGATCTGTCCCAGAAAGGATGCATAAATGGAGACAATAATAAAGGAGACAATAAAGGAATAGACCAGATAGGTAATAATATTGAGAAAAAGTCTTTTTACGGGGTACGATATCCAAGAATATCGTGAATCATAAAACTCTTCTACTTTGCTTCCTCCAAAACTCAATGCCATCGAGATCGTGAAGCTGTAAAAAAAATCAGGAATAATATTTATTATTCCATCCCAACTCAGGAAACAACTGGGACAAAAAAGTACCATTAGCACCAAAGCAATACATAAGTTGATGATTAGAAACTTAGGCAGATCATTCCATATACTCTTGTCTCTTTTACAAGTAACCGAATTTGGGTGTTGTTGCATTGTTGGAAGATAATAAAAAAGAGCCAATTCAAATAAGCCGGTTATCCAGCTATTGAAAGGCTCTTTTATAAATTTAACACAATTAAATTATTTACAATTTGATAAAACCTCTTCTGCATCTTTTTTACCCCATGTAGGCAAGATGTAAACATCTGTGATTTTGGCTTCCTCTTTTTTATAAAGCTCTAGACCCATTCTCGCCATACCGCAAGCTTTTTCTGGACCTGAGCCAAAAAACTGGGCCATTCCCAATTCCATTTGTGCCATTAAGGTTACTGCTCTTGGGTTTTCTTTATCTAGATTAATTGCTTTCCCAAAAAGTTGCATTGCCTGGGGGCTAAGTTCCTGGCCACGGGAAGCAGGATCTATACTTAATTTGCCCATAATCGCAAATCCATGAAGAGCTGTTATTTCAGAATTGTCTGGGGATATCTGGTTGGCTCTTTTCACTAAATCCAACGCTTGATCCAAATACTGATCCTTATTGACATCAAATCGGAATGCTGTGATGATTTGATTATAGGCTGCATAATATAATGGAAGCCATTCTTCGTTTTTCGCTTCTGAAATTCTAATAAATCCATTTATGACCTCTTTGGAAGTTTCCAAATCAGGAATGGATTTCATGGCGTTGATTTGCTTTTGCATGGCTGCTTCATAAGCTGGATCTGCAGCAATAGCAAAGGTTATCCACATAAATAAGGAGGCGATAGTTAGAATTGATTTTTTCATGATTTTAGTAATTAAAGGTTGTTTAAATTATTTGCTGTTTTATCTTTTGAAAGGGTCAAGAATACTCCCAAAAAGAGAAATCTTGGGGCTACTTGCCCTTGAGGGATTGATTCGAAAACTCCCTGCTCATTTGCCCGTGGGCTATAGGTATATCCAAATACATTATCTCTACCCAATACATTTGAGCATGCGAGGTGTATGATCAAGTTTGGTTTCGGCAGGTAACTCCAGGATAAACTCAGGTTTTGAAAGCTTTTGGTTTTCGAATTCATTGGTGAGTTATCCACATTGGGATTGGTGTAAGAATAGCCGTCGTTATAGGCAAATGATACCCCAAGCTGAGATTTTAAGGAGGTGAAGAAATGTTTGAGCACAACAGATAAGTTGTGTTTAGGAGCAAAACTTGGTTGTACCTGAGTTTGAAATTGGTTGAAGCTTCTCTTGCTATCCACAAAACTGTAAGTAATCCAATAGTCTGTATTTTGGAAGGTTTTTCGATCCCGGAAGAAGAAATCTATTCCTTTTGCATATCCTGAACCTCCATTTTCTAGATTTGAAGGGCTTTCTGGGGTTCCTTCAAAAGTCACTAAATTTTCGTATGACTTGTAAAAGGTTTCTGCCCTGAATGTGAAGCCTTCTTTCGAAAACAGGTAGTTTAAAATCAAGTGGTCTGATTCTGAATTTTGAAGGTTATTATTCAAAACTCGATAGTTTTCCACAGGTAATTGATGAAACTTACCCGCTGCAAAAGAAAGCTGACCTTTATCGTTTAATTGATAAGCAAGGGAGATTCTTGGGTCAAGCCAGTTTTCTTTTGAAGCAGAACTGTGACCTGCTCTTAATCCTGATCGGAGCACCAAGTTTTTGTTGAAGTAGTAATCCCATTCAGTGAATAGATAGCTTTCTTGATCGTTGAAATCTCTCACCAAATTTTCTTCCACCAGTTTTTCTGAAAAGGGGTGGCTAAAATGCTCCATTCCAAATTTTGCCGAAAGGCGATCTGAAAAGTCTTTTATTGCTGTAGCTTTTATGTGGACAAGCTCATTGGTACGATTCACTTTTAAGCTATCATAAGCGATATTATCAATATTTTTGGAGTAGGATATTCCAGTAAAAATCATCCAATCTTTTTTTAATAGGGTTCTCCAGTTGGCCTGTGCATAGCTGTAGTCATTCTTTAGATTGACGAGGATTCTTTTATCTGTTCCAGGAAGTGGCTGCCATAATTGCATCCCTCCTGATTCAGTTCTTGCCATAACTTTGAGCAAGCCATTTTTTCCAGTTTTCTTTTGTGCTGCAACTTCCAAATCCCATGAATTTGGTGCTTGTTCAAAATCAACTTCCTGTTTGATGAGGTTTTGGTAAGGTTCCAAATTGAAATAGTTGGCACTAGCGGTAATGCTTTGTTTTTCATTTGCCAAAGTATGAGAATAGCCACCTCCAACTGTCATTAGGCTTAAATCACCCTGACTTCTTATAGATAAATCTTTTGTATTAAGTGCCAAAGCGGAAGAAAGGGCCTGCCCATATTCTGCAGAATAGCCTCCAGTGCTGAAAAATGTGCCTTTGAATAAATTGGGGTTAAATCTGGTACGGGTAGGCACATTTCCGGTGGTAGTTCCATAAGCATTTCCTACACGCATCCCGTCAATGTAAATCCCAACCTCACTTGCATCACCGCCTCTTACAAATAGACGTCCGTCGTTTCCAACAGTGCTTGTACCTGGAAGTGTCTGAAACGCACCCATGATATCACCCATCGCACTTGGGGTGGTCACGATATCAATTGGCTTTAGAATGACTGATTTACTTTGATCAGATGCTTGCATAGCACCCGCTGAAATGGTGACTGCATTCATTTCAGTGATCATTTCAATCAGTTGGATGTCTGGAACAGTTACTTTTTCTTGATCACAGTTAATCTCAATTTCTTTAGTTTTAAAGCCTAAAAATTGAAAAACTAAGCTTTGACTTCCTTCAAGATCAGTTTTGAAATTAAAATCGCCCTCTAAGGAGCTACTTCCCCCATCAAAACTGCCTTTGATAAAAACATTGACACCGGGTAAAGCTTGGCCTTTTTCGTCAAGAATTTTACCGGAAATAAGAGTTTGGGAAGAAACTCCTAAGTGGATAAAGAAAAATAAAGCAGTTAAATAAAAGTGGCTTTTCATATCGAATCATTAATTGATCCAAATATGAGGGCTAAGGATAGCTTAAAAAATTCAATCTGACTCAAGCGTCATTTTCCGCGACTGAAATGTAAAAAACAGATTCCAAATGTATTAAAGGGAATTGCCTTTTCAGGATAAACTAAATTATAAAATCCGGTCTGGAAGTACGCAATGTTCGGCTAAACCAAGAATTAGGACGTAATCAGTCACCTTTTGCTTGGCTCAAAAAAATGGCATACTAATACCCGCACTTTAAAGGGGATATATGCAAAACCCTTTTATGGATTTGAAACTGGTTCGGTCAGATCAAAAGACGAATTTTAAATAACTGAATAAATGTGACTTAAATCACTTTTTATAAAGATTCTTCTCAATGGATGGCCCCACTGTACTACCTAGTTTTGACCTATCAATAATTCAAATCAACTAAAGAGACAAAATGAAAAGGTATCAATTCACCCATTGTCTAATTCTGCCAATGGCGTTATTGATGTGGCTTCCGAGTTTTGCACAGCAATCTTACCATCTGACAGGGGACCAGCAATTCACAGTAACCGGGACTTCCACTATTCATGACTGGGAGATGATAGCCAAGGAGGGAAGCACAGGATCGGCTCAACTTAGTTTTGAAAATGGCAAACTATCTAAAATCACTTCTCTAACTATAGAGATGCCGGTGAAAAGCCTAAAAAGTGGCAAAGGATCCATGGATAAAAATGCCTATGAAGCGCTAGCAACTGAAAAATATCCTTCTATCAAATTTGAATTGACGGAATTCATGGGTGTTATCGGCACACAGGTCAAAGCCAAAGGCAAATTGACTATTGCTGGCAAATCACAGATTATTCCCTTACAGGTAACCTATTCGATGAGCGGAAATATCGTAAAATTCGAAGGATCCCACCCTGTTCTTTTTAGTGAATATAACATCGATGCTCCTACTGCAGTCTTCGGGACAATAAAAACCGGTGATGAACTAATCCTAGCTTTTGAAGCCAGTTTTTCTCCAAAAAATTAATTTAAACTAAGCCATTATGAAATTATCCAGTTTCGCCTTGGGGGGATTTATCCTTCTTGGCACAATGCTAACATCCGGTATTACTATAGCTCAAGAAAAAACAAAACTTCAGTACTTTAGGGAAAATAGTAAAGAAGGATTGAATGTTTTCGAAACTCCAAAAGAGGCCAAAGGAAGCTTTGATAAAGTTAGAGTATTCATCGGAGGAGATTTTGCACTTCAATTTCAATCTATCAACCAATCAAATTCACTGAATAATTTAGTGGAATTGGGCTCGAATCTAAATCTACCCTCAGCCAATCTTAATATCAATACGCAGCTTGCAGATGGTATGAGGCTACACCTTAGAACCTATCTCTCCTCCAAGCACCACAACGAAGCCTGGGTAAAAGGAGGGTATCTTCAAATCGACCGACTGGGATTTATCAAAGAGGGGTTTTTAGATGGAGTCATGGATTTCACGACAATCACCTTCGGGATGGACGAGTTTAACTATGGAGATGCTCATTTTCGAAGATCTGATAATGCCCGCGTAATCTACAACCCATTTATCGGGAACTATATTATGGACTCCTTTTCCACAGAAGCATTCGGAGAAGTTACTGTTCAAAAAAATAGCTTTATCGCAGTCTTAGGTCTTACCAATGGTAAATTAAACCAAAGTGTCATCGTAAACGACAACACCGACAACAAAGTGTCTTTTTATGGCAAACTAGGTGTGGATAAACAATTTACGGAGGATTTTAGATTTAGGCTAACTGGCTCATGGTACTTGAATAATGGTACCACTACGGGCTCTTGGCTCTATGGGGGAGACCGGGCTGGAGCAAGATATTACAACGTTTTGCAGCCTTTGGAAGGACCTGCGAATGACTTTGAAGGCAGATTCAATCCAAGGTTTAAGCAAATGAGTGCCTTACAATTTAATCCTTTTATGAAATACAAAGGGCTTGAATTCTTTGGAATAGTAGAAAGTGTGAATAACTCAGAGGAGCAAGGGAATGGACAATTTACCCAGCTTTCTGGAGAGCTTCTTTATCGATTTGGAACTACAAAGCAGTTCTATCTTGGCGGCAGATACAATACTGTGAAAGGCAAAAATACCGAAGCCGATACGCAGGAAATTGAAATTAGTCGGTTAAATCTTGGAGGTGGCTGGTTTATGACCAAAAATGTCATTGTGAAATTGGAGTATGTAAACCAAGAATACAAAAACGGATTTGAAGCTACAACCAAATACAACGGAGCAAAATTTGACGGTATTAATCTCGAAGCCGCCATTAGTTTCTAATCTATTTCAAATCCTGTCAAGTTGGTTTAGTGATAAACCAACTTGACTTTTATTATTAAAGAGATGAGGCTTATCCAAATAGTATTAATCGGTATTTCAGTGTTGATGAAGCCAACCGAAGAGATTTCTGAATCAAGAATTTGGGAAGTTTCCGACGAAAGTATCATTGAGATTATCGGAACCACCAACGTTTCGAGTTTTCGATGTACATCTAACGAGTACGAGGGAAAAGAAATATTGACAGAAAGTGTTGCACCGGATGGGAATTCATCTTTTTGGAACGGAGAAATCACTCTGAAAAGCCAGAATTTTGATTGCTTCAATTCCATGATGACCAAAGATTTTCTAAAGACAATCAATTCGGAAGAGTATCCTCATATCCGTGTTAAATTTTTGAACTTGATCAAAGAATCAGAGAATATCAATCAGGAAAATCTACGTGGCGAGGTCGAGATAACCCTGGCAGGCGTCTCCAAGACTTATCCGATTACCTGTTTATTTTTGGCAAAAAACGGTAAGAAAGCACTTCTTTCCGGAGAGCGTAAACTTCATTTCACTGAATTTGAGATCGAACCCCCGGTGAAATTTCTTGGAACTATCAAAGTCAACAACATCCTTGGCGTCAATTTTTCTTTGGTATTGGAAGAAAAATAATCCTTATATAAGGACAATGGCTCTTCTGATTTTTGAGAATCCTAAATCGGTAATAATTTCTTCAATAATGAAGCTGTAATGCGGATTAAATTCTTGTCTGAAACTAAGGCTAAATCAGCATATTCTTTGAATACATACAATTTATCGAATGAGCTGGCATGTTCGAATAGACCAATAGCCTTTTCACTCCACTTAAATGCGCCATAGAAATTAGCTGTTTCTCGTTGGCTTCTAATTAATAACCAAATTAGGAAAAAGTAAAACTGGTTATTTTCTAGATTAGATAGCTCAACTTCTCTTTACAGATGGGGGATTAATTCAGCATATTTTCTCGCTTCTAAATAGCAATCAGTGATCATATTCTATAGCTTCTTATCGAAAACATCCTCATCGAAGAATTGTCGATCCTTCCCAGCTTCTTCCTTGACAAATGAAATCTTCGACTCATAATCTGATAGGTCAAATTCCCGATAAAGTTTTAGCATGACTTCCTTATCGAAAAATTCTCGTAGGTTTTACTCCTACTTCATTGGATCAGCAAATTATTTTAAAATTTTTAGCTTTAGCTTTCTCACTTTCCTTACCATTCCCTTCCCACAGGAATTACTTTCCAGTTTTGATCGAAATAGGGCGTTTGCTCATAAAACCAGCGATAGATTCTTCGAGGAGAGTTTGCAAACTCTTCATCTTTTGCTTTTTCTTCTTCAAATCTCTTTTTTAACTCTGGATCATTTTCAAGCATTTGCTTTGCCATGGGCTCCATAAAATACGTTTCCATATATTCTGTTTGTGCAAGAATGGAATTGAAATATCCCCACTGGAAAAAACTGTCCACAGACTCTGGTTCCATTAGAATAACTGCAAGTTCTCCCAATGCTTGTTTTGTTTTCACTCGGACAGACCCCGGCTGAAGTGTAACCTTTCGATATTCCTTATTCAGTCCAAAAGATTGAAAACGCATTAATCCTTCATAAGGCCTGCTTACCATTTGGAAATCGGTTACTGTGGAAAACTCTAGGTTCACCTCTTTAGCTTCCTTTAAAACTTCCATTTCAATTCCATGATCTTTCATCTTTTGGATCACCTCAGCCCATTCTATAGGAATCCAATAGGCGACAGGGACAGGAACGGAAGAAACAGGTTTGTCCATTAATATACTCGGAACGATTTGAGTAATGGCTTCACCTTTCCAGGCTACATATTCGTTTCCTGAGAGCTCTGAAGTGACTTTTTCTGATTTAATACCCAAAAACTCTACTGAATCAGCCGGAGTATCTCGAAAACCGTATTTCACAACTACTGATTCCATGCTTTGATCTTTGTCCGAAGCGATTGCTTTTTGTAGTTCGGCAAAATGATTTCCAACAGATTTAATAGTTTGTTCAAGGAAAACATAGGTTCCCAAAACCCGCTGCTCATAGGGCTTTAAGGAATGATTCTCAATCAAAATGGAAGGCAAATGTCTTATATCCCCATAGGTATGTGAAAATCTTGGGCTAAAAGAGAAGGCAATATTTCCCTCTGTAAAATCCTCCCCGTTTGCTGCAAACAATAAAGGTCCAGGTATATGACCTTGATCTTTTAGTGCTTGATCCACTTCAGGCTTGAATTTTTCTGAAAGCCAAGAAGAAATTTCAGGAGAATACCCGCCTGTTTCCACAAAACCATAAGTCACGTCATATTGGTAATCAGCCCCATCAGTTACATGAATATCGATATATAAATCCGGGTCATAACTGTTGATAACTTTTGTGATCGCCTGAATCCCTGCTGTTTCCAGTTTGGTGTAATCCCTATTCAAGTTCAAATTTTGGGCATTAGTTCTCCATCCCATTACTTTCGGCCCACGCTGGTTGACCCGTCCATATTCACTTTTTCTTTCATGTCCATCTACGTTTAGAATTGGAATAAAAAGTAGGTTGGCATAGTCTAGGAGCTCTAATTTATCCCCGACATTTATATCTCGCAAAAGCATTATACCCGCATCTTTCCCATCGATTTCTCCTGCGTGAATTCCTGCCTGAAATAGAATTAATGGTTTTTTGGATGTGGATAACTCTTCTGCAGTAAAGTCCTGGTCTTTAGAAACCATCACCATTTGGATGATTCTGCCTTGTTCGCTTACACCAATTGAATTGATGGCAATGTAGGGTGAACTTTGACTTAGTTTTTCTAGCCAAGCCATGGTTTCTTCATAGCTCGGAGTTTCGGTCAAGCCAGTAAGTTCACTTGGAGTTATCCAAGGATTGGAAGAATCAACAATTAAACTTTTACTTTTTCCATTCCAAGGAAGTAAAGGTGGTAGTAAATCCTGAGCTACTAGCTGGAATGAAAAAAGGCAAGCGGAAAAAAGGAGTAAAGATCGTTTGTGGATTTGCATTTGGTTAAATTTTTCTTTTGAAAGGCAGCACAAAGATTGATAAAAAAGCCTTTTCTAACTGGAAAGTATGTATTAAGTGTTTTTGCAAAATGTGATGAAAGTGCTAATGAAGTACATAGATTGGATTGGGCGTTTTTCATTTCATAGGAAAGAAAAGACCAAATTACTCTCCTAAATATCGCTTTGCAAATTTGATGAAATATCCCCAGTTTGGCCCTTCTGTATGCCCTCCATCGTGCTGACGAAAAACAAGGTCACCGTCCAATAACCCGACATTTGTCCCTGGATACTGATCGGTTTTTAGTCCTTCCTTTCCTAAAAGTTCATATACCGGACTTGCAGCAACGGTAGTTTTAAACATCCCAACTGCATCGATCCAATGGCCTTCGACCTCTGGATCTCCCCCGGAAATAAAAACCGGCCTTGGGGCACAAAGCGCCAACATTTGATGTGCGTCGATAGGCATATCCATCGGAGTCAGAGGACCTGCATATTTGATGAAATTGGGCGTAAACCAATGATATTCTCCTGAGGAGGCAAGGTTTTCTACCTGCTCACCATATACTCTTCTAAAGATTTTTGCGCCACCAGCTCCGGAAGAAGCAATAAATCCAATGGCAAAACGAGGTTCATCGACCATGGCGACCAATGCTGCTTTTCCATACCTTGAAAGTCCCTCGATTCCCACTTTTGTAGCGTCGACATCAGGGTCGGTTTCAAAGTAATCCAAAGCCCTACTTGCTCCCCATCCCCAGGCTCTCAAAGTTCCCCAATCATCCAATTTTCTTGGCTGACCTTTGTTGACCAATCCAATAATTCCAGCTCTTAAACCTGCGCCATTATCTGCTTGGAAACTTGTAGGAATTAACATGGCAAATCCCCATCCTTCAGCTAGCATTTGTTCCTGCCAAGTGGGACCTTCTGGTTTTGGGCGCTGCATATTTGCTGGCCAGATCCAACTGAACTGCATGATTAAGGGCACACTTTTTTTAGCTTCCAAAGGAGTTGCCATCATCATTTCTATTTTCACTTCGATTTCAGGATAGGATGAGTTATCCACACGGCCTACCAACTTTTTAAACCTTGCTGGTATTTCCCCAAACAGACTGTCTTTTTCTTCAATGATTTCCCAGGATACAGAAGGGGTATTTACTGGTATTCTACCATAAATTTCCGATCCAAAATGTTCTTTTATTTCAGTCTTCCTTCTTTCCCAATCCATCTTATTTTTTACAGGATCACCGTTTTCAAAAATCAGTGGATCTGGCAATGTGGAATAAGGAGTTGCTTTTGACTCATCCGAGTTGGCAGCATTTGGAGCGGAAGGATTCCCGGAAGGACCAGGTCTTAAAGATTCTATCCCTAATTTCTGCATCATCAATTGATGGTCTGCCTGGGTGAGTTTTGCTATGCTATCCCTGCTTTGTTGGGACATCTGTGCAAGTGTGGATAAGTTTAAAAAAAGAGTTAAGATCAGCAGAATGGAATAAGACTTTTTCATTGGGTTCCTATTATTGAGTTGAATGCCAATACACAATGTAATAAAAAAGCTCAGGCCTGTATCAACAAACCTGAGCGATGGTAAATAATTGATTAATTGATCCTTAATTAGCTTGGTAAAGCTTCTCTTCCTTTTTTGTCAGGATTATTTTTTAAGGCACTCACATCATTGAGAATCATCGTTTCCCCACCCTCTGTAGAATATTCTTTCCAATTTGGTAAAGCTCCTGAGTTCGGATCCCCCGTTCTCATAAATGAAAGAAGTGATGCCGACATGGCTTTGGATAACTTTCTTGGTCTCTCCCCGCCACCGGTATGCGTGTACATTCGGTCTGTATTATCAAACCAAAAACAAATATCGATGCAGTGGAAAGCTTTCATTCTACCACTATATAATTCAGGTTCCCATCCAAACCAAGCCACATAAACAGGTGCCTTTTGGTTGGATTTTGCATTAGCTGTATTGATGGCTCCTTGTCTATTGGAAAGTATCATTGCCCAAATATCTGCTGGTGAAGCTTCAGGAAAATCTTGTCTATAAGCGGTCACTATTTTTTCAGAATCAGCTCCAAATCGAGCTTGGATTTTTTCCACCACTCCTGCCCAATCAATCTTTTCTAGCTCTGGGGAAGTTCGGGTAGGATTCCACTCATGAAAAGTAGTACAAACCAACATTGGTATTTCCGAAGCTAATCCATTTGGATCCGAAAAGAATTCTCCTTTTGGGATATTTACCCCATCAGCAACTGGTCCAAAACCACCTCTGAAACCTGGAGTTGGGTTTTCTTTTCGCATCTTTTCTAAGGCCTTATTGGCGATGTCAATATATTCCCTCCAACTTAGTTCCTGTAGTTTATCCACATTTGCAGAGGTAAGTCCAGCTTCCTTCATGACATATTCACCCAGTTTTCTGGAATATTCCTGGTCATTTGCCACTAGCATAGAACCACTTAAAGGAACACCCTTATGAACCAATCCTTTTGCAGCTGGCATGGCCATTGTCGCAGTTACTTTAGCGCCCCCTCCTGATTGTCCCATGATAGTGACATTATTAGGATCGCCACCGAAATTGGATATGTTATCTCTAACCCATTCTAAAGAAGCGATAATATCTAATTGACTAGCATTTCCAGAGTGAGCATATTTTGATCCCCCGACTCCCGATAGATCCGTGAAACCAATTGGACCCAGTCTGTGATTGATAGAGACAAAAACGATATCTCCATTTTTACTGATGTTTTCTCCATGGTAACCGTCTTGTTCGATGCCGTTTCCATTTGTAAATCCACCGCCATGCAGCCAAACCAAAACCGGTCTTTTCTTGCTGTCCAAAGCAGGAGTCCAAACATTCAATTTTAAGCAATCCTCACTTACATCATCGTAATTC
This sequence comes from uncultured Algoriphagus sp., assembly GCA_965659625.1. Lineage (GTDB taxonomy): Bacteria > Bacteroidota > Bacteroidia > Cytophagales > Cyclobacteriaceae > Algoriphagus. Next base: position 413,248 of record CBFHWO010000001.1, read on the forward strand.
CAATGGTCTGCAAAAGAATAATCTGGACTTGCATAGCGATTATCCATAATTTGCGGAGCTGTATTTCCCCACCAAATGGTCGGTTTGATATCATCCCATTTTGCAGGTTTCTGTGGAGGCATAAACCTATTTTTACCGGAAGTATCGGCCCCATAAGGAACGCCCAGGAAAGTAAAAACATCGTTAAGGATATAACCTCGAATTTTACCTGTGTCTGTATTGGCGACAGCTATATCATCCCCAATTTGAAGGAATTGACCAGCAGAAGGATTGTGATTGGAGGTTTTAGCGCTTGTCGAAAAAGGTACAGTTGCTGCAAGTCCTAAACTTGCTGTGCCTACTCCGACTTTTTTAAAGAATTCGCGTCTGTTGTTTTTCATAATTTTGGGTTTAAAGGCAATAGGTTGAATTTCAACAAAATATAAAGATTGATTTTTGGATTTAATCGATTCAAAAACAATTTCTGATCCTTTTTTATTTAAAAGGGGATTTATTGTTTCAAAATGAAAAAATAGTTTCTTAAAGCCAAAAAAACCGGCTAATTTCTCAGCCGGTCTTGATACTTGATATTAATATCTCGATAGTCCTTATTGTCCTACCATAAAGATCGCGTTACTCAAAATGAGTTTTCCAGACTCCCAAAATCCTCTGAATATTGGATCATCCACGAAATAAATGATTTGCCCTCTTCCTGCTCTTTCAGCTCCTACGGCCATTGATTCGCCCATTTTGGATTTGATTTTATAGCCAATATAGCCAGTTCGATACGCATCATTATTTGCAATGATTCCTGCATTTACTCCGTTGGTCAAATAGGCATAGCGACTAGAGTTATTTTTCAAAGTATAGTATTTGCCACCTGTTCCATAGCCTAAAGGATGAGTTTCATCCATAGTTATTTCATAAATCGCACCTGCAGCTCCACCAGAAATGGCAACTCGCTCCCCTTCTTGATAAGGAGTTAATCGCTCCTCTTTTGCTAAGGCTGTTGCTTCTTTTTCGGCTGCTTTCTTTTCTTCCTCCGTGTCAAAAGTTTTCAGTTCGAAACCTTCCTTATTGGCAAATGCATTCAAAGCACCATCAATCGCAATCAATTTACCGCCTGCGCGAACCCACTCCATCACATGATCCATGGCAGGCTTTGATAACCCACCGCCTCTAGTCGAAGGCATGATCACTACATCGTATTTTCTTAGATCATAACGCCCCATATTCTCAAGCTCTAAGTTCACCAATGGATAATTCAGATCCTTCTCAAAGAAATGCCAGATAGCACCATAGTTTAATGAATTAGTACCAGAGCCTCCAATTAAAGCTACTTTTGGAGCTTGAATGATTCGGATATTTGGTGAGCCAAAGTCTTTTCCTTTGTCCACATAGCCACTCATTGTTGAGGCAAGCGTGATTCCATAGTTATTGGCGATAGTTGCCACTTTCTGATCAAAGTCAGCAACGTATTCATTTCCTCCCTTGGTGATCAGAAGTGATCCAGCCGGGAAACTTTTACCTTCCACTTCGAAAGGAAATTCTGGATATTTCACACGGATTCCGGCATTCAGCAATTCTGCCAAGAAAGCAACATCCCTGGTTCCTTCCCAAGCAGCCATATAGGCAACTGGAGTTTTTTCAGCTTGATTTGCTGTGAACTCAGGAGCTTCGTATTCGCCAGCAGCATCTATTCTGGTTTCTACTGCAAAAGCTTCCAATCCATACGCATACGGCAAAGCCCAGCTTGTAATATCATAAGTGATGCTGTCGTGAAGCGCTGGATTTGGCTCAAAGAAAACCTGAGTCAAAACCGATTTTGGCTGGTAAGCATTGATGATGATATCTTTTTCTGAAGTAGAAAAAGTCTGGCTTTTTCCGCTTTGGTATTCATAGCCTTTTAAGCCGGATTTTGAACCAGCTTTTCCGTAAGTGATCCCATTTTTGTCAAGAAGTGTAAGTAATTTGGCAACCTGCGCAGGATTGCTTTCTCCCTTGATCACAAAGCTTTTATATTTTCCTTTTGGGTTGGATGAGTTTTCATCATAAAACTTCGCGTATTCTGCTAGAAGTTTCTCCGAATGAAGACTTGTAACCTCGGCAGCTGACATCGCCGCAGTATAATGTCCTGCAATTCTATAGCTTAAAGTGACCGTGTCTCCTACAGAATTATATCCTCCGATACCTGCCTGACCACCGCCACCTTGCTCGATGGTCATTCCGATCGCTCCGTTAAACATAGGGTAAGAATCTCCATAAGAAGGGTAGAGTAAGTCAAAACGCTCTTTTGTGAAATAAAAACGACCTGCTTCATCGAAGTATTTGGCAGTATTTCTGCCGAAAGTGTCCTGAAATTCATGTTGCCAAGGAGTCAATTGCTCATGCAAAGGCTCAGCTGCTGGAGCCATATAAAATGGATTATTGATCCCCTGCTCATGAAAATCCAGGTGCAACTGTGGAAGCCACTGATTATAAAGCTTCATTCTAGCCTGAGACTCTACTTGTACTTGCCAAGCCCAATCTCTATTCAGATCAAAAAGGTAATGATTTGCACGACCTCCTGGCCAAGGCTCATTATGCTCCACAGATTGTAAGTCTGGCTGCAGAGTGGTATTCATTTTCTGATTGTACCAGTTGGAATAACGGTCTCTTCCGTCAGGATTGATACAGGGATCCATTATGATCACTTGGTTTTTCAACCATTCCTGAGACTTGCCATTTGCAGGATTTGCTAGCGTATAGAAAGAAGATATTGCAGCTTCCATACCCACAGATTCATTTCCGTGAACATTGAAAGACATCCAGTTTATCGGCACAGCAGTAGAAGGATTTCCATCCAAAACGCCCGCTCTTTTCAGGTTGTCCTCACGAATTTGCTCAATCCGTGCCATGTTTTCTTCGGAAGCTATTATTGCTACAATCAGAGGGCGCTTTTCGTTGGTTTCTCCGTATTGGATCAATCGAACGTTGGGATTATTGGCAGCTACATGCTCAAAATAATCCACCATTCGGTGATGCGGAGTGAATCGGTCACCTGGCTTATAGCCTAAAAATTGCTCGGGTGTCTGGATTTGAGCCCATGTGCAAATCGTGACCGAAAAAACTAACAATGTTAGAAGTACGTGTTTTCTCATAAAGTAGGGTATAGAATGAAGCCATGAAGTTAAAAGGAATTCGCATTTGGTACTGCACCGGTTAAAAAAAAGGTAATGAATGGAACGGAGGCAGCTTTGTAGATCATTTTGGAAATGAATGGGTAGAAAGAATCTTTCTAATGTGACAAAAGTTGCTGTTAGGGAAACTAGATAGGGTGAATTTTGTAGCTTCAATTAAAAACAGAAAGAAGAAATGTATTTTCAGCGCGTATATGACAAAACTCTGGCACAGGCAAGTTATTTCATTGGTTGCCAAGCAAATGATGTAGCGATGGTTATTGATCCTCAGCGGGATATTGATGTTTATTTGGAAATTGCCAGGCAAAACAACATGAAAATCACGCATATCGCAGAAACTCATATTCATGCAGATTTCTTATGCGGTTCTCGTGAACTGGCTGCAGTCACTGGTGCCAAAATGTATCTATCTGACGAAGGGCCTGAAGAATGGCAATACAAATTTGAACATGAGGGTTTACATCATGGTGATAAAATCAACTTGGGAAATCTTACTTTGGAAGTATTATATACTCCTGGTCACACTCCTGAAAGTATCAGTTTTTTATTGACGGATCATCCTGCTACGGATCAACCTGTCATGGTTTTCACAGGAGACTTTGTTTTCGTAGGAGATGTTGGTAGACCAGATTTATTGGAAAAAGCAGGTGGCATCGTGGGAACTCAGGAAAAGGGAGCCAAGCAGTTGCATGAATCCATTCAGCGCTTTGCTGAGTTACCAAGTTTTGTGCAGCTCTGGCCGGGTCATGGAGCAGGATCTGCTTGCGGTAAAGCGTTGGGGGCTGTTCCAAGTTCCACTATCGGATATGAAAAAATCAGGAACTGGGCTTTTCAGTTTGCAACTGATGAAAAAGGATTTGTGGATTATCTTCTGGAAGGACAGCCAGAACCACCTACATACTTTGCCATGATGAAGCACTTAAACAAAGTGGATAGGCCACTTCTTGTGGAGGTGCCAAAGCATACCAATTTGAGCAAAGAGCATTTTCTAAAGGCCTACAATGATGGGTTGAAAGTCATTGATACCAGAAACAAAGTAGATTTTGCTAAAGGATTTTTACCTGGAAGTATCAATATCCAAGGAAACAATTCTTTCTCTACTTGGGCTGGCTGGATTTTAAATTATCAAGAGCAATTTATCCTGGTGGCTGAGGAAAGTCAAATGGAAGATCTGACCAGAAAACTGATGAGAATCGGTTTGGATAATATGTATGGATTTATTGAGGATGTTTCTGATCTAGATCTGGACTTGCAAGCAGCTGATGTGATTGATCTTGAGGAGTTCAAAGGATTGGTAGGGAAAGAAGAGGTACAAGTGGTAGATGTAAGAAGTACTACTGAATTTAATGCAGGACATATCGAGGGAGCTGAGCATGTTTTTGTGGGGACTCTTGCCGACAATTTGGATAAGATTAAGAAAGACAAGAAAGTGGTGGTTCACTGCCAAACTGGTGATCGAGCTACGATCGCTTATTCTTTGCTTCGTAAGAATGGATTTGACCAAGTGAAAAACTATTCCGGAGGAATGAAGGAATGGAAGGAAAAAGGAAACGAGATACGCTTCCCAAAGGATTTTATTTCACAGAAAGAGGGATAGGCTTTGATTAAAAGTAAGTGTCTTTTGGTTCTGCCTGCAAAAACGAGCTGGATTTTAGGCAAAGCGAGAAGTTAATTTATCATTTTTTTCGGAGGATTTTTTTAGTGTACTGTGTGACAAAAGTTGCTTTTTCCTAAATTATTCAGAGCGAAATTTGAGTCATAGAATTTAAAAAAAAAGCATAAGAATAATGGAAACTGAAACAATGAATTCAATGCCAAGAATCGGTGATATGGCTCCCGATTTTGATGCAATAACTACCATCGGAAATCTTAGATTTTCAGAATATAACAAAGGAAGCTGGGTTATTTTATTTTCCCACCCAGCGGATTTTACTCCGGTTTGTACCACTGAGATGAGTGGATTTGCTTTGGAAAGTGATTTTTTTGAAAAGCATAATGCCAAATTGATGGGCTTGAGTATTGACAGCATTCATTCTCATATTGCCTGGGTCAATGCAGTAGATGAGAAAACAGGGGTATTGTTCGAATTTCCCATTATCGCGGATTTGGATATGAAAGTTGCCAAATTGTATGGAATGCTTCAGCCCGGAGAAAGTGAAACAGCAGCAGTTCGCGCGGTGTTTATCATAGACCCAAAAGGTAAGATCCGGTTGATAATGTACTATCCATTGAATGTGGGTAGAAATATGGAAGAGATAAAGCGAACCTTATTGGCTTTGCAAACTTCTGATGAGTATAAAGTAGCCATGCCTCTTAACTGGCAGCCAGGTGAAAAAGTAATCGTCGGGGCTCCTAAAACATTGGAAGCTCTAGCAGAAAGAAAGGCGGATAAGTCCCTAGAACAGGTGGATTGGTATCTCGCAAAAAAATCATTGTAAATAAAACAAAATAGATATGGGGTTTTTCTCAGCAATTTTCGGAACAACAGGCAATACTAAATTGACCGATGCGATTCAAGAAGGTGCATTTCTAGTCGATGTGCGCTCTTCAAGTGAATTTAGCTCTGGGTCTGTCAAGGGAGCAGTAAACATTCCTCTGGACCGAATCAGTAGTCAATTGGCAAAATTTAAAGGCAAGAAAAATATTGTCGTATTCTGCCGAAGCGGAAACCGAAGTGCCCAAGCAAAAAGCATTTTGGAACAGAAGGGTTTTCAAAATGTCATCAATGGCGGTACAGTCGGCAATGTCAGTCAATGTGTGGCATAAAAGGTTAAAGGGTTTAGGTTTCAGAAAATGGAGAGTCAAATGGCTCTCCCTTTTTTTGGTTTCTGATTATTTTACTATGAAAATCGTAAATCAAACTTTCGTTTTTCATGGTAAATATTTTGGGTTATGAATTAAATTTATCATTTTTACCATGAAATCCGTAAATGATACTTTCGATTTTCATGGTAAAAGACAGACAAGTTTTCTTATTACTTCAGGAATACCTTACCATTTTTCCAGCTGTTGGACTCCTTGGACCAAGACAGGTGGGTAAGACGACACTTGTCAAAAACCTGAAACTCGAGAAGGACAGCATTTATATCGATCTGGAAAAAGCCTCTGACCGAGCTAAATTGGTGGATGCTGAGCTTTTTCTGAAAGCGCATGTGAATAAAACGGTGATTCTCGATGAGATTCAATTGATGCCGGAACTATTCGCTGAACTGCGAAGTCTGATTGATGAGCAGCGCGAGCCGGGCAGATTTATTCTTTTGGGTTCAGCTTCTCCGGATTTGATTCGTAAAAGTGCCGACTCACTTGCTGGAAGGATTGGATACTTGGAATTGACACCATTTTTCTTGGGAGAAATAGAAGATAACGAACTAGAGAAGCTCTGGATTCGTGGTGGATTTCCATTGTCTTTTTTGGCGAAAACCGATCGGGAAAGCCAGGTTTGGAGACAGAATTTTATCAAAACTTATCTTGAAAGAGACTTGGCACAGATTGGTTTGAGTACAGATCCAAGACTGGTGGAGCGATTCTGGATCATGCTTGCCAATGCACAAGGAGGAATCTGGAATGGAGAAAGTTTTGCTCGAGCTTTGGGGATTACACGCCCTACAGTGAATCGCTATCTGGAATATCTGGAAGGTTCCTTTATGGTTCGTGTTCTGCAGCCATTTCATCAGAATATCAAAAAGCGTTTGGTTAAATCTCCCAAGGTATTTATCCGGGACACAGGCATCTTGCATTCGTTGACCGGTGTGGAGACAATGGAAGCTTTGCAAAATTTCGTACAGATTGGAGCTTCGTGGGAAGGTTTTGTGATCGAGCAGATTACAGCGACTTTTGGCGAGAAATACGAGTACTATTTCTACCGAACGCATCAAGGAGCAGAATGTGATTTGCTTTTGGTCAAAAATGGACTGGTGAAAACTGCCATTGAAATCAAAAACACACTTTCACCTAAACTTACCAAAGGGCTTCAGATCTCCATGGAAGATACGGGAGCGGAGGAAGGAATTGTGATTTGCAGAATCGATGTAGGATATCCGCTTTCTGAAAAAGTAAAGGCTGTGGGGTTGAAGGAGTTTTTGATGAAATGATTTAAAGAAATCCCTAGTATTCGGAATGTAAATCCTGAGAAAGGAGATAGAGATTGCAAACTCGAACAGCAGTTAAGCACAAGTCAGGGGACTTGCGCTAGTTGATCTGTAAATGGTCCAAGTCTTCAGACTTGGACATATAAAAACTGATGACGGAAACTTATAAGCACATGTCACAATATTTGCGCCGTGGCGCCTTTGCGTGAGACCTTAAACAAAACTCTCCCTCAAATACTTCGCGGTATAATTCTCCTTTTCTTTCTTTAGATCCTCCGGAGTACCTTCGAAAGTCAAATAACCACCTTTATTTCCTCCTTCAGGCCCCAAGTCGATCACCCAATCGGCAGATTTGATCACTTCTGTATTGTGCTCGATGATTATCACTGAGTGGCCTTGGTCGATCAAGGCATTGATAGAGTGAAGAAGTTTTTTGATATCATGAAAGTGAAGCCCTGTCGTCGGTTCATCAAAAATAAACAGGATATGATCATTTGATTTGTGGTTTCCTTTGCCAAGGAAGGATGCCAATTTCACTCGCTGAGCTTCTCCTCCGGAAAGTGTATTGGAGCTTTGCCCCATGCCGATATATCCTAGTCCTACTTCCTGAAGCGGTAGTAACTTATTGATGATCTGAGTTTTCCCTTTGAAAAATTCTATCGCTTCATCAATGGTCATAGCCAAAACCTCCGAGATGTCTTTCTCTTTGTATTTGACATCTAAAATTTCATTTTTGAAACGCTTTCCTTTACAGGATTCACAAGTCAGATGGATATCTGCCATAAACTGCATTTCCACAGTCGTGATTCCTTCCCCTGCACAAGCTTCGCATCTGCCACCATCCACATTGAAAGAAAAGAAAGCTGGCTTATAATTTCTCTGCTTCGATATTGGTTGATCGGAAAATAGTGTTCTGATCGCGTCGTATGCTTTTACATAAGTAACCGGATTGGATCGGGAAGATTTTCCGATGGGGTTTTGATCGACAAACTCTATTTGTGAAATGGATCTGTAATCTCCTTCGATCTTATCATACTTACCACTTTCATCTATTACAGTGCCCAGCATTTTTCCCAAAGCAGGATACAATACTTTTTTCACCAAAGTTGATTTTCCAGAACCAGATACTCCTGTTACTACGGTTAGGGTGTTCAAAGGGAACTTAACCGTAAGATTCTTCAGATTATTTTCTCTGGCGCCTTTTACTAGGATGCTGTCTTTCCATTTTCGGTTTCCGTCCTTTTTGAAAATCTGCTCTTCGCCCCGAAGGTATTTCGCAGTATAAGTTTGAGCCGAAGCCATCAAGTCCTCGATAGGACCTTGGAAAAGCAGTTCTCCACCATTGACGCCTGCATCTGGACCGATATCTATAATCTGATCGGCAGCTTTCATGACTTTCTCCTCATGCTCCACCACGATCACTGTATTTCCCATATCGCGAAGAGCCTTCAAAACCTCAATCAATCGATCCGTATCTCTTGGGTGTAATCCTATACTTGGTTCATCTAGAATATACATGGATCCTACCAATGCTGAACCCAAAGAAGTAGCGAGTTTAATTCGTTGAAATTCTCCCCCAGAAAGAGAGGAGGTCAATCTGTTTAAAGTCAGATAACCCAATCCCACCTGGTCCATATATTCCAAGCGGCTTTGGATTTCTTTAAGTAAGCGGTTTGCGATTTTAGCCTGATGATCTGGCAATTCTATTTGATTAAAAAATGCCAATGCCTCATCGATTGGCATCAAAACCAAGTCAATAATTGATTTCCCCTCTACTTTTACATAAGAAGCATCTTTTCGAAGGCGAGTTCCTTTGCAATCTGGGCACGTAGTTCTGCCACGAAAGCGTGAAAGCATCACTCGATATTGGATTTTATGAGTTTTAGCTTCCAATTCTTTGAAAAAGTCATCCAAGCCTTTGAAATACTTATTCCCTTTCCAGATTAGATTTTGTTCTTTTTGGGTGAGTTCGCTGTAAGATCTGTGAATTGGGAAATCAAATTCAATTCCCTTTTTTAGTAATGGTTCCAGCCAGCTTCTGGAAGTTTCCCCTCTCCAAGGAGCGATGGCTCCTTCATAAACAGACATTTCTTTGTCAGGGATTACCAAATCCGGATCTATTCCCAAGACATTTCCAAAACCCTCACAGGTACGGCAAGCTCCATACGGATTGTTGAAAGAGAAAAAATTGACAGAAGGGATTTCGAAAGTCATTCCGTCGAGTTCAAAGCGATCCGAGAAAGTTCGGGCTTCCTTGCCAGGGATGGTTATTTTACAATCTCCATGCCCTTCATATAGGGCGGTCTGAACAGAATCTGCAATTCTGAACTGGTTATCTTCATCGTCCTTAATGACAGAAACTCTATCGATCAGGATCTCATATTTGCCTTTTGGTACTTTTTTTTCTCCTAATAAATCCTCCACAAAATAAACTTCCTCATTGATCAGGATCCGGGTATATCCTTTCTGAAGCAAAAGCTCTAATTCTTGCTCGATCTTTCTGCCTCTTTCGATTTGCAGCGGGCAAGAAATCATGACTTTACTGCCTTCGTCAAAAGATTGGATGAAATCTACAATATCTGTTACTGTATGATGCTTTACTTCTTTCCCTGATTTTGGAGAAATGGTTTTTCCGACTCTTGAGAATAATAGTTTGAGGTAATCATAAATCTCTGTCGTAGTTCCAACCGTGGATCTAGGATTTTTGGTATTGACTTTTTGTTGAATTGCGATGGCAGGGGCAACACCTTTAATGTATTCCACATCCGGTTTTTCCATTCTCCCCAAAAATTGTCGAGCATAGGAGGAAAGGCTTTCCACATACATTCGTTGGCCTTCAGCAAAAAGAGTGTCAAAAGCGAGGGATGATTTTCCTGACCCTGAGAGGCCGGTTACCACAATCAGTTTATTTCTAGGAATAGCAACGCTAAGACTTTTAAGGTTGTTGACCCTGGCATTCTTGATGATGATAAAATCCTTTGGGTCAAAGGAATCAATGTCGGTTTTTGCGGATACGGTACTCAAAGTCATAGTTGGCAAAGATACGAAGGCAAAGCCTATTTTTTGGAGCTTTTACAGGGTTTTATGAAGGATAGAAAATAATACTGTGATAATTGGGAAAGCTTTTTAACCAAATATTATTATTACCAAATTCACATAATTATTTTGGTGCTTCTTGGAAGTAAAATCAAAAATATTTGTACTTTAAGAAGTTGGGATTCTAATATTATTCAATCCCGCTATTGTTTAATTTGAACTAATTTTCAATTTATTACCTCCTTTTTTTCAAATGTCTGATTCTAGGTTTTCCATACTTGATAAGGTTCGAGAAAATTCAAGATACATTGTCTACAGGGCAAATCGTATCCAAGATTCAATTCCAGTGACAATTCAGACCTTTCGATCTGCATATCCTTCATTTAGGGATTTAAACCATCTGAAGCAGGAATATTCTTTATTATCTAAGCTTTCTCACCCAAATATTGTTCAACCAATCGGATTGGAACATTTGGAAAATCTGCCAATTCTAGTCAACGAGGACTTTCCCAGTGAACCACTTTCAGAGTATTTGGAAAGAGGTAAGATAGATATAATAGGGTTCTTGAAAATCGCTATGGAGATCACAAAAGCAGTGAATTACCTTCATAGCAAAAATATTATCCATAAAAATATAAATCCATCAAACATTCTGATCAATGGAAACGGTGATCTAAAAGTTTGGGGTTTCGATTATGCAATAGAAAGAGGGAGAGATTTAAACTACTCAAATGTCAGTGAAGCCCTGGAACTAGGTTTGCATTACATTTCTCCAGAACAAACGGGTAGAATGAATCGGCCAATTGACCAGAGAACCGATCTTTATTCAATAGGAGCTGTTTTCTATGAGATGCTTACAGGGAGAAAACTCTTTCATTTTTCAGATCCCATGGAGCTTATGCATGCACATTTGGCTTTGTTACCGACGCCGCCAAATGAACTTAGATATGATCTTCCTGAGGTAATAAGCAAAGTAGTTTTGAAACTACTGAAAAAGAATACATCTGAAAGATATCAAAGCTGTTCGGGATTGCTGATAGATCTGCAGCAATGCTTGGATAGATTTCTTGATGTTAATGAGATTACAGAATTCACCTTAGGAGCTCATGATCGATTGGATCAATTTCAGATTTCCTCCAAGATTTATGGGAGAGATTTGGAGTTGCACCAAATGAACGAGCTGTATCTAAGAATCAAAAATGAAAAGGCCGGACTCGCCTTGGTGAGTGGGTACTCAGGAGTTGGTAAATCAAGTTTTGTCAGGGAATTTCAAAAATTCATTGACTTAGGTGGAGGTTTTTTCATTTCTGGGAAGTTTGAACAATACAAAAAGAATCCTCCTCTAAGCTCCTTGTTGCTCGCCCTAAATGATCTAGTCGATCAAATCCTGATGAGAGGAAAAGAACAGCAGGAATATTGGAAAAACTCCATCTTGAAAGCTGTCGGAAACTCTGGGCAGTTGATTATTGATATCATGCCTGATTTGGAGTTGCTGCTCGGGCCCCAGCCTGAGGTTCCCAGCCTTCCAATGAATGAGTCAAAGAATCGGTTTGATCAGGTATTCAATAGTTTTATCAGATCATTTGCGAGTGAAGATCATCCAATGTGCATTTTCCTGGATGATTTGCAGTGGCTGGATAGTACGACCAGAAGATGGATTGAAAATACACTTCTGGATCCAAGTTTAAAGCATTTAATGATTATTTGTGCTTATCGGGAAAATGAGGTTTCTCCATCTCATCCGCTGATGTTAATGATTGAAAGGTTGAAATTGCAAGATGTTAAAACAACACTTTTTGCATTAAAGCCACTTGATCAAAATTCCGTTGAAGAAATAATAATCGATTCTCTTTCTATCTCAAAAGAAAAGAGTGTGGATTTGGCCCAGATAGTATTTAGAAAGACACTTGGGAATCCATTTTTTATCAGACAATGCCTACTTACACTTTATGAAAGTGGAGTGATTCATATTTCCCAGTATACCCAAGAGTGGACCTATAGTTTGGAAAAAGCCCGTCGGGTTAGTATCAGTGACAATGTCATTGATCTGATGGCGGATCTCTTTTTCAGACTTCCGGAAGAAGTTCAGACTACCTTGAAATTTGCCTCTTGTATTGGCAATACCTTTTCCATTGAGATTTTGAGCGGACTGATCGAAATCGGTGAAGAGGAGCTGGATATGCAGCTTAAGCTTGCGGAAAAACTTTGTATCATAGAAAACCTGAAAACCAAAGAACGGGCCGGAGATGATGACTATGGTTTTCAACATGATAAAATTCAGCAGGCAGCTTTAGGTCTACTTTCTGAAATTGAAAAGCAACGAATTCGATTTGAAATTGCTAAGAGCATCCTATCAAAGGCTACAAATGTGGAGCATACCGATCTGATTTATATAGTCACAGATCATTTTAACTATGCTCAAGATCTTATAGAGGATGAAGAGATTCTTAAGAACCTATTATCATTAAACATAGCCGCTAGCATTCGGGCAAAATATGCGAATGCTTACGAGTCCGGGTTGATTTATATTAAAAACGCAATGGACTTGGCTCAATCAAGGAACCTGAGTATTTCTAAAGAAATGGTTCGTGATCTGAATTTGCAGAGAGCAGAATCAGAGCATCTTGCCGGGAATAACAATATGGTTATTGATTTTTTTGAGGAGGCAATGAACCATACCGAGAATGTGATAGATAAGGCAAAAGTCACAATTCGAAAAATTCAATTTTTAAATAACACCAGAGATTTTAAAGCAGCTTACAAGGCATGTAGGGAAGTCACGAAAGAATTAGGAGTGAATATCCCGGCAAGCTTTTCTCCTCCAAGTCTCGCCATCGAGTTTGTGAAATATAAAACCATGATGGGAAAAAGGGAGGTAGAAGAATTGATTGATCTTCCTGAAATGACAGATGAGAAGCTCAAAACGGCGATACTTTTAATGGCAGCTGCCGGTCAATCTGCTTTTCAGATCAAACCCGAACTTTGCGTATTGGTATGCGCCATCATGGTAAATCAATGCCTCAAGCACGGAAATACAGACGGTGGGTTTATTGGGTTTCTTGGTTTTGGACCAGTTTTTCATAGTGGAATCCTTGGATTCAGAAATACTGGCTATAAACTAGGTCAACTTACTTTAGCCCTGATAGAAAAATATAAAAGTTTTGGAGCTAGGGCAGAAGCAAATTTTGTTACTGGATATTTTGCCATCCCTTGGAAAAAGCCAGCCAAAGAAATGGAGGGATATTGGTTAAATGCCTATGAATCCGGACTTGAAGTAGGAGATCTCTTTCATGCAAGTTGTGCGAGCTGTGCGATTATTCAGAGTTATTTCATGAGGGGGGTACAGTTTGAAATGGTTTTGGAATCTAGTCAGGCACATTTGGATTTCTTAAGGAGGTTTCATATTGAGGAGGCTGTCTTAACGATGAGTGCAGTAACTCAAGCAATAAAGAATCTTGAAGGGAACACGAAATCACCTGATTCTTATTCAGATGAAAATTTTGATGAAGGGGATTATATAAAACTATTGGAGGGATTTAACTCCAGACATTTTGCCCATTTTTATTTCATTAATAAAATGCAATCTCTCTATTTATGGGAGGAATTTGAAAAGGCATTTGAGGTTTCCCTTCTATCGGATAACTATCTAAATGATTCTCCGGGAATGCTCCATACGGCAGAACATTATTTTTATAAAGGGCTGATTTTGGCCTCTATGATTGCAAAATCCGACAGTGTATCAAAATTTAAACATAAAAGAGCTTTATCAGGAATTGTAAAAAAATTCAAAAAATACAGTAAGAATAGTGCTTCAAATTTTGAACATAAATACCGACTTCTATCAGCAGAGTTAGCTTTAGTAAACGGAGAAATAGAAAATGCAGAATTAGAGTATTATTTGGCTTTGGATGCAGCTGAAACTTATGAATATCTTCAAATACAGGCATTGGTAAACAAGCGATTGTTTGAGTTGCATTTGACCTATGGGAAGAAAAAGATTGCCGCTATCCACCTAAGTGATGCAGAATATTTATATGATCTTTTGGGAGCAAAAGGAATTGTGGATTTAATAGCTTCAAAAAGGAGTACCAGCAATTTTTCCCAAATGGAATTTAGATTTGGTCAGAGAGCAGACAACAAGGATACTTCTGCGAAAATCTCCAATCAAGATTTGGATTTAAGGTCAGTGATGAAATCGTCTGAGGCAATTTCTAAGGAGATTAAGCTAAAAGATCTTTTGACCACTTTGATGAAAATAATCATTGAAAATGCAGGAGCTCAAAGAATGGCTTTGCTGCTTAAAAATGAGAACGAATTCATGGTTCAGTCGGAATCCTGTACTAAAAACCCTGAACCAAACTTATTCGAAAACCTCCCATTAAAAAGCTTTGATTCGATCGCTAAAGAGGTGGTTTTATACGCCGCAAAAAACAAAGAAAGTGTCATTCTGGACAATGCTGTCCAAGATGCTCGATTTGGAAAAGATTCCTATATCAAAAGCCAAAAACTGAAATCTATCATGGTAGTTCCTCTCATTAAGCAAAATGAGGTAACAGGGATTATTTATTTGGAAAATAATCTGATTGAAGGAGCCTTTACAATTGAGCGATTGAATTTGATAAATATTCTTTCCAGCCAAATGGCGATTTCTCTGGAGAATGCTCTTCTCTATCAGAATATGGAGGATAAAATTCGACTTAGGACAAAGCAATTGAATGAAGAAAAGGAAAAGTCTGAAGAATTGCTTCTGAATATTTTACCCCCTGAAATTGCCAGTGAGTTGAAAAATAAGGGAATGTCCAAAGCGAGGCATTTCGAGGGAGTTAGTGTCATGTTTACTGATATTGTGAATTTTTCTGGGATTTGTGAAATGCTTACTGCCGAAGAATTAGTCGCAGAATTAAATTATTTCTACTGCGAGTTTGATCGGATTATAGAAAAGTACGACATAGAAAAAATCAAAACTGTCGGGGATAGTTATATGTGTGCCGGGGGATTGAATTTTACCAAAGAATTTGACGAAGCCAATATGATCAAGGCTGCTTTTGAGATAAATAACTTCATTCAAGACCATGTTAAGTCAAAGCGATTAGAGGGAAAACCTGATATGAATATGCGAATTGGCATTCACACAGGTCCTGTCATTGCAGGGATAGTAGGCCTTAAAAAGTTTGCTTACGATATCTGGGGCGATACAGTTAATGTAGCTTCAAGGATGGAAACTGCCGGTGAACCTGGAAAAATCAATATCAGCGGACAGACTTATCAGCTCATCAAAGACAAATTTAAATGTTCTCCTCGCGGAAAAATCGAAGTCAAAAATAAAGGCTTGGTGGAAATGTATTTTGTTGATTCTAAAATTTGATCCTTCAAACTTGTTGGGTCCCTTTATTTTATATTTTGTTCACGTTTTAGTCCATTCATTATGAGTTATTTATCTTACCCACGGATTAATTTTTATGGTCGGTTTTTTACTGATCCCTCAACAGTAAATAATGATCCTACACATTACGAAGTAAGTAATACCGTGCCATCTCCCTGGCAAAACCCTAAGGGTCTTCACAAATTTCAACTTCAGGATTGCGCTATCGTTTCCGCGATTGGAAAAGATGGGGAAGTTCAAGATCCTATAGTAGGACTTCCATTTTTAACCACCGATAAACCCTCTGCAGCAAAAATTGCAGATATCGATGTTTACCAACAAGGCGTTCCAACTATTTATGGAATGCAGGTACAGATACCCATTTCGGATGGAGTAAACCTCACAGGATTGATTGACCCGGCTGTTCTTAACCAATTATGGTGGGTAGCTGTTTTGGCAACAAGAAGTTGGCAAGATGCTGATTACCAAATGGATAGTTTTGGTGGTGATATGAATGCCTGTGGTGTCTATCAATCCATCATTCGTGTACCAGTGGCAAGTTGGCCGGGCGATGAAGTTTCACCGGTTTTAGCAGAGTTAAAGTCCAGGACATTAGAAGAAAATGGCAACTATTTAATTTCCATTCGTTTTGTCGTAGATGGTTATAGAAATGTACCAGAAGATAAGCAGTATCAAACAGGCAGGATAACGGGTTCTTTGGGACCTGTCTATGCAAATGAGCCTTTGTATAGTCCTGGAGTAAGAATGCTCAATGGAAGAAGCCAAAATAAAAGTGACAATTGGAATTGGCCTATGTTTAATACTTGTCCTTTTACAATTGACTCCGATAGAAAACTTCTTCTTCTGGACTTGGCAAATGGGATCTGTAGAAAAAGCGCAGGTGGTCCACCTGTCGATTTAGGGGATTTAACCGCTAATATCAATTTAAAAGATGGAAGCAAGATTCCTCTGGGAAATATAGATTATTCTGAATTCTGCTTTAACACCTATTCGCATATTGTTCAGATTCCACTAAGCGATGAGCAGATTAAAGCTCTTAATACATCCTCCTTAAGTATAGAAATGTCAAGGACCGATATTGGTCCTAAAGAGATCTTTTCAGAAGATATTTCACAAACAAATATCGAAGTAGAAGTCCGGCCAATTCGAATTCCTGGATCTCCAGGAAGCATCGCCACAACCAAGGTTTATGTAAGCAAGCTATCCAAGCCGCTAGTTGGGAAGAAATTGGGTATTAAAATTCTAAGCGTCCATGGGAATACCCCTGGCGCGACTGTGCCTCCTACAAATCCTGGGAATACTCCGCAGGCATTTGGAGCTATTGAAGCTTCAATCACTGAAACTGATTCCTTGGGGTTTGCAACGGTTTCTATTGTGGTATTAAAGGATCCAGGTTTTAGAACTCCCCAATTGGACGGACAATTATATTTTATCAACCTCTATGATCCGGAAGGGCCAGTGGGCGCCAGCACTTCTCAAAGCGAAATGATCTCGTGCTTAGTTTGGTCAGATTATAAAGTAAATGAAAATCCAAAATGGGAAGAGATTCAAGAGATTTTTACTCCATATGTGAAATTGTTTCCTGGTATGACAGATAAAATAAACCTGATCGATTTCAAATCCTTTGAGGTCTTTGCAAAAAATCCACCATGGAGTCACATGTACGGAATAAACGAGCCTGGGAAATTCGGAATAAAAGCCGGCGCGATTGGTTTTTTTATGACAAGAGATGAGGAAGATACTCGATATATGCCTGTGACACGGGATTTGTCCTATGCAAAAAGAGATACGGTTTTGCACTTTATTAAAAATCTTCAAGATGGCACTGCCACTGGACCAAACACTCAAGGATCATGAAAAAGTTAACTTTAACCTATTTAGGAATCATTGGAATAGCATCTTTTGCGTTTTCATCCTGTGAAAATTCAGGAAGTGAAAGTTCTCAGACTTCTGAGGGTACGGAGGAAGTAATGATGCTGCAATCGAAAGTATCTGATCCGAATGCTCAACAGAATGTCTTGCCTTATACGATTGAATTTGTGGAACAAGAATTTGCTAATAAGCCTGCTCTTCCAGGATTACAATCGTACACCAGTGCAGTAAATCAAGCTGGAGAACTCCTAGTAGTTGGTGGGAGAAGACAGGGTTTACATACATTTATGCCTGCCCCAAATAATAATTTCATCCCTGACAGCGCAAATAATTTTCTTTATATCATAGACCCTGAGTCTGGCGACTTTTGGACGTTTGATGTGAATGGATTGAAAGACGAACTTTCTGCTCCATTGCAGTCCAATAACTTGCAAGGCTATCACGATCAGGAAACGGATGAAATGTACATAGTTGGTGGTTATGGCTGGCTGGCGGATGGTTCAAACATGAAAACCTTTGGCAGTATCATTCGATTTAAAGTGGAAGATTTGACTAAGGCGATAAAAAACGGGGCTTCTTCAACCGAAATAGAGGCTCTTATGGAGGTTGGTGAAGATGATAGACTTGCTGTGACGGGAGGAGATTTAATCAAATTGAACGGCAGGTTTTATCTTGTTTTTGGACAACGCTTTGATGGGCAATATCGAGCTTTTGGAGGAACAGATTTCAAACAGGAATATACAGAGGAAGTTAGGGTTTTTACTCTTAAACCAAACTCTTTGGATATTCTTAGCTATGGGGCTACTACAAGTCCGGATTCAGAGCATCCATTTCATCGGAGAGATGGAAACATAATTGAAGATGTCGACCCTGGAACAGGGGAATCACGGATTACTGCTCTAGGAGGAGTTTTTCCACCTGGGATAATTGGTGGTTATGATTATCCCATTTATATCTCCGGACCTCAAAATCCAGTGGTGAAGAAAGATGCCCATCAGAAATTCAGTCAATACGAATGCCCGATTATCTCAATTTATGATGATGAATCAGAGAATAAATCTATATACAGAACCATGTTTGGGGGGATAGGACTTTACTATTATTCTCAAACTCCTGAGCAAAAAGCGATCTATGATTCAGCAACTGTTCAAGGTAGAAATGATGGAATGCCATTCGTGGGTGATATCAGCACTTTTATAGAGGCAGCTGATGGTACCTATTCTGAATATATCAATTCGGAGCCTATTCCAGGTAATCGCTTATTGGGAGCTAGTATTACTTTTATTGGAAATAGAAAATTGGAAAGTGAAGAAAAAGCCACCTCAAATGGTATCTTAAAGTTGAGTGGTTTAGAAGATGGGGAAAAAGTTCTGGCAGGATATATTCTTGGTGGAATCGAAGCAGAAGCACCCCTTCCAAAGATTCCAAATAAAGGTACTTGGGCGAGTAATTCACTTTTTGCTGTTTACGTGACCAAAACACCTTCAAGTGCGATTCCCTCCAGCTTTGCGATCAGAGCTGATCCAAATACACAATAATTGGATATAATTAATTGAGAAATAAAAAAAGCGAGATTTGATCTCGCTTTTTTTATTTGAGGCTATTCAAGTATAATTTCTTTATTTCGGGCATGGATATTCAATGGCTTCTTGATGGTTTTGTTGAAGGGCTTAAGCAAATGACTTGGCTCGAGGGGATTGCTGTATTTTTTGGAATAAGCTCGGTTTTTTATTCCATGAAGGAAAATATTTGGGTATATCCAACAGGGTTGATATCTACTCTGATTTATGTCTGGATATGTTTTCAGTATAAATTATATGCTGATATGGGTATCAATGCTTATTATTTCAGCATGTCGATCTACGGTTGGTACGTATGGACTCATCCTAAAATGGGAGAAAAAGTACTTCCAGTCACGTGGTTGAAACCTTCAGGATGGGTTGTTTCCATCGGAATATTTTTGATCTCCTATTTGGTATTGAGCTTTGTTTTATCCCAGTTTACAGACAGTGATGTGCCCTACTGGGATTCATTTACTACAGCATCCGCTTTTGTCGGGATGTGGCTGATGGCAAAAAAGAAAGTTGAAAACTGGATTTTATGGATCATTACAGATTTGGTTTCTGTACCACTTTATTTCTACAAGGGATTGATTTTAACGTCTTTTCAATTTCTGTTTTTCACTATTTTGGCAATTCTTGGGTTAGTTGCTTGGGTTAAATCTGCGAGATCTTATGCAGCCTAAACGTATATTGATACTGGGACCGGAGTCAACTGGGAAAAGTACGCTTTCACAGCAGTTATCCACAGAATTTAAAGAGCCTTGGGTTCCAGAATATGCAAGAGAATTTCTTGAAAAACTAGGCAGAGAGTATAGATATGAGGATTTATTGGAAATAGGAAAGGGACAAGTGGAATTAGAAGAGCAGCAGGCTAAAATTGCCAAGAGCTTTCTTTTTTGTGATACTGATTTAAGAGTTATCCACATTTGGTCTCAGCATAGATTTGGGAAAACAGACCCTTGGGTGCTTGAACAGATCCAAAACCGCCAATACAGTTTGATTTTATTGACTGATACCGATTTGCCTTGGGAACCAGATCCCCAAAGGGAATATCCTGATTTAAAAATGAGGCAATATTTCTTTGAAAAATATTTGATGTTGGCAAAAGAAAGTGGATTTCCTTATGAGGTAGTAAGTGGAAATGAACGTGCTAGATTGGATCAAGCACTACACTTTATCAAAAAACATAGCTAAGATAAAACAGGCTGTTATGAAGCGACTGATTTTATCCACATTCTAATAAACTTTCTTTTTTTCATGTATAAAGCCAGCGAAGAAGCCTGAGCAATCTAACATCATTTTTTTAGCAGATGATCTGAATCTTGGAGAAGTAGGATATCAGGAGCAGCCTAAAATTCAAAAAATGAAGTCGATCAAAAAAAGCAAATAACCCCTGCTTTAAATCGATTTAATAGGACTGCATTGAAGAATTAAACAAATTGTACAAAATTTAATTGTTTACCATTTTCCAAGAGAAAGAGTAGCTGCTTCTACTAGGCGAATCATGTCTTGGTGATAATTATTATTCAGGATGATAATAGTTTTGTTTTCATCTATGAATCGAACAATAATGGTCTTATAACCAGGATTATCTCCCGTGTGCATGACCATTTTCCCAAAAGGACTTTTCGGCTCTAATTCCCAACCAAAGCCATAATAACTTCTTGTTCCATTATTGAGTTTAGCTGGAGTAAACGCAAGTTCTATAGTTTCTTTTGAGACAAGTTTTTCGGAATATAGAGCCTTGTCCCAAAGTAAAAGGTCCTCTGCGTTACTACTCACTCTACCGGGTCCTTTTCTATTTCCTAGCCAAACGGTATAATCAGAAGAGTGAAAATTGTTGGCATTGACATAGGTTCCATCTTCGTTTTTGATATGTCCTGCGGCAAAGTTTTTAACTTTTGCCTTTGCTTCCAAAGATCGAATATCCGTGCTTTTCATTTTCAGAGGTTTGAAAATCCAATCTCTCATTAAATCCACAAAATCCTTTCCTGATGCTTTTTCAACTATACTCGCCAAGAAGACATATCCTGTATTACTATACTGATATTTCTCTCCCGGTTCAAAAATCATCGGTGGATGGTATCTATTGAGATACTCCAAAATGTCTGGATTCCCCGCAACTTTACTTTTATCCCAATGCTCATCCATGACAGATTGATAATCAGGCAATCCACTGGTATGGGTCAAAAGCTGACGGATTGTAATGCCTTGATAGGGAATGTCTAAATATTTATTTATTGAATCATCGTAATTCAAAAGTCCTTTTTGCTGACACATCATTATCATCATCGCAGTAAACTGCTTTGATACCGATGCCATTTCGAAAATGTCATTTGGATTCAATGCTACAGGCTCTTCAAAAGAGCGCAACCCAATTGCTTGATTAAATAGAATTTTTCCATCTTGAGCGACCAGGATTACTCCAGAAAAACCCTCACTTCTAGCTTTGTCAACAGCTTCAACAAGTATTTTTTCTTGGGCAACTGTTTTTAATGAAAAGGCTAAAAGTACTGTAAAGAAAACAAGTAAATTTTTATTCATGGAGAGATAGTTAGAGGATAGGAATTTACAAAACCTTTTCCGCATGTTCTAGTAGGCCTTATTTAAAAAGCGAAACAAAAAAAGCCACGGTTTCCCGCGGCTTTCAAATTTTTTCAAAGAAGTTGATTAGTTATCCAATCCTCCTTTTCGAGTTGGAGATCTCATGGCTGGCCATTCAGTTGGCTCGCCGGTTCTACCAATTGGAACTCTTACTTCTCTAGAAACCATATTTTCTTCTTCGCTTGCCATGTAAACCATAATAGCAGCCATGATTACATTACTTTGAACATCATCAAAAATAATTTTATCATAAGTATCCAGGTTTGTATGCCAAGTGTAGTTGAAATAAGACCAGTTCAAAGAACTTAAAGAGAAAGCTGGAACCCCTGCGGCCACGAAGGAGGCATAATCGGAACCGCCACCACCTGGGTTTCCAGGAAAGGTAGTTTCAATATCACGAGTGATTTCTCTAGGAACTTTAGACATCCATCTACCTAAGTATTCATAGCTATCAACAAATCCCTGACCTGAAACACTAGCCACACGACCAGTTCCATTGTCTTGGTTAAACAAAGCCTGAATCTTAGCCATCATCTCAGGATGATCTTCCACGAAAGCTCTTGAACCGTTCAGTCCTTGCTCTTCAGATCCCCAATGACCGACTAAAATTGTTCTTTTTGGGTTTGGATAAATTTTCTTAAGTACTCTCATCACTTCCATCATCATGATCGTACCGGTACCATTATCAGTAGCTCCAGTTCCTCCATCCCAAGAGTCAAAGTGTGCAGAAAGCATCACATACTCATCAGGCTTCTCAGTTCCTTTTATTTCAGCTATGGTGTTAAAAGTTGGAGCGACTCCTAGATCTTTTGATTGCGCATTTAGGTTGATTTGTGGCTTTACCCCGCTTTCAGCTAGTCTGAACAACAGTCCATAATCCTCTAAAGAAATATCAATGGTAGGTACTTTCTTAGTAGATGCTGAAAAGATTTTATTTGCACCAAACCCTTGAGACCAATAAGAAGTAATGATTCCAAGTGCTCCGGCATCTTCCAAAGCTAAAGGAAGTTCACGTCTTCCTTTTCCGGTTTTCTGGAGTCTGACATTCCAAACTCTGTTTGATTCAGTTCTTTCTTCCTTCATTTTTGCAAATGATTCCTCAGTTGCAAACTCTTCCCAATTATAATCAGGTCTACCTGTAATTTGAGGAGCAGAAATCATCACATATTTGCCTTTTACTGAAGGTAACCAGGCATTAAATGCTGCCTCATCAGCAATTTCAGGAATTATTACAACCTCTCCAATGGCTCCACCTGCAGGTGAAGTTGGGCTCCAAGCCAACTGCTGACCGGAAAGTGATTTGGTCCAAGGTGCTACCATATCAATATGGGTAATTCCTCTTTCCCAGCTTCTCCATTCACCCCATTGTTCATTTCGTGCAGTAATACCCCATCCTTCATATTTGGCAACTGCCCAGTCATGGGCTTTTTTCATCTGTGGTGTTCCTACCAATCTAGGACCAACTCCATCCATCAATTCGTGAGCGATTTGCTTCAACTGAGAATTCTCAGTTTCTTCTTTAATGATCTTATCTATGACTTCATCCTGTGCCTGAACTTTTGCACTTAGGATCAGCATCAATCCAAGACCTAATAGGTAGTGTTTTTTCATCTGTTTATAATTGTTTTTGAGTGGTCATCCCGATTGTTATCGAGAGGAATTTCGCAATATGAATTATCAACCTTTTGGGAGTTGTTTTCAACATGCTCGATTTCATGTGGTTTTATTTTGTTTTTCAAGAGTCCTATGTAATCTCGCATTTTGAATAATCATTCCACTTTGGGACGTCTCCGTCATGCTCGATTTCATTACTGTTTAATTTAGAATTTAAAAATATCAGTAGAAAATCTCATTTCCGCACCGTCTGTGGATTAGTATTTATTTAAAAAGAACTAGGAGATTCCACAAGATTTCAATGTAACTTGGAGGTTTGACAAATTTTAATTTAAAATTCCTTGATAATTACAAGAGATTAAATTCAACAATTAATAAATCACTTCTATAATATTCTTTTCAATTAACATGGGATCGATCATTTCATTTTCCCAATAAAAAATCCAAAATGACAAGTAAGAACATTAAATTTTTCGGCATTATATTGATGCTGCTGACTACTAGCATTGCATTCGCAGGTAATAATAATCCTGATCATCCAAAATCTGAAAAATGGTCAGAAAAACAGGCGAATGATTGGTACAAAAATCAAGGATGGCTGGTAGGTTCAAATTTCCTTCCAAGCAATGCAATCAATCAATTGGAAATGTGGCAAGCCGAAACGTTTTCTCCGGATTTGATTGATAAAGAGCTGGGCTGGGCTGCTGATTTAGGGATGAATACGATGCGGGTTTATCTTCATGATCTTGCATATGAAAATGATAAAATCGGCTTTTTGGATAGAATGGATCAATTTCTGGCATTAGCCGATAAGCATGGGATCAAACCGATGTTTGTCATTTTTGATTCATGTTGGGATCCATTTCCGAAAGCCGGCATGCAGAGAGCACCAAAACCTCATGTTCATAATTCAGGTTGGGTTCAAAGTCCAGGAAATGAAGGATTGGAAAATACGGCTAACTACCCTCGATTTGAAGGCTATGTAAAAGCTGTTGTTGGAAGATTTGCCAAGGACGAGCGGGTGCTGGCATGGGATGTATGGAATGAGCCAGATAACAAAAACGGGAGTTCTTACAGCAGTTTGGAATTACCCAATAAAGTGGAACTTGTAATTCCACTCTTGGAGAAAACATTTACATGGGCGAGATCACAAAACCCAATTCAGCCATTAACTTCTGGAGTTTGGGCTGGAAACTGGACTTCAGATAATGACTTAAAGCCAATAGAAAAACTTCAATTAGAGCAGTCTGATATTATCACATTCCACAATTATGACAGACCAGCAGATTTTCAAGGTCGAATCGATCAGCTAAAAAGGTACAACCGACCTATGATCTGTACAGAATATATGGCTAGAGGAAATGGAAGCACGTTTGAAGGATTTTTACCGATTGCCAAAAAAGAAAATGTAGGAATGATCAATTGGGGATTTGTGGACGGAAAATCCCAAACTAAATACCCCTGGGACAGTTGGTCGAAAACCTATACAGGCGAGCCGGAAATCTGGTTTCATGATATCTTCAGAACAAATGGAGAGCCTTATAGACCGTCTGAAGTAGAATTTATCAAGGATATTCTAAAGAAATAAGTTGTAGATAGCGTATCAAGCCACACGGTTTCAATTAGATTTAATTTAAAATAGCCCCTTTGTCAGGTGTAAAAAATCGTGGATTTATAACTGTACAAGTCTTATCTGATGATCACTTTTATTCTGAATTTTCTTTTCTTTTTGTTTCCCAGTTATCCTAATCACTCTGGGGCTGATTTGAGAGGATCTCTTGACACAACCTATTACCAAAACTCTGTTTTTGAACCGGTATTGGCAGATCCGACCGTGATAAAAGTCGGAGGTGAATTCTTTGCTTTTGGAACAGAAGACAATTGGGGGGAAGAAGGGGGTTATCATCTGGTTCCTGTAATCAAATCAAATGATCTCGTTCATTGGAAATTGGTAGGCAATTCTATGGCAGAAAAGCCAGAATGGAAAGATCGTGGAGGAATTTGGGCTCCAGATGTAACCCAAGTTGGAAATCAGTTTTTCATGTATTATTCTTTTTCAACTTGGGGAGATGCAAATCCAGGAATTGGACTGGCGATTTCTGAAAGGCCTGAAGGTCCCTATTTGGATCAGGGAGCAGTTTTTACTTCCGAGCAAATTGGTGTCGCAAATTCAATCGACCCTTTTTATTTTGAAGAAAATGATCAAAAATACCTGATTTGGGGAAGCTTTCATGGCTTGTTTTTGACGGAACTTTCCGCCGATGGTATGAAACCAAAAGGGGAACTAATTAAACTTGCAGGGAACCATTTGGAAGCAGCTTATTTGTTTAAAAAAGGCGATTTTTATTATCTTTTTGGTTCATCGGGGACTTGTTGCGAAGGAGCAAATAGCACCTATCAAGTTTTGGTAGGTAGATCAAAAAGCTTCCTTGGACCATTTTTAGATCAAAATGGAATTGATCTTTTAAAAGAAACTGCAGGAACATTGGTAGTCAAAGGGAATTTGGGAGAAAGGGGTTTTGCAGGGACGGGACATAATGCTGAAATTATCACTGATAAAAATGGCCAGGATTGGTTTTTATACCATGGAATGGACAAAATGAAGCCAAAACTCGAAAATGGCACCAATAGAAGAGTATTGTTAATGGATCCATTGATTTGGAAAGATGGATGGCCGGGTATAAAAAATTGGGAACCAAGTACTTCCAAGCAAATTGCCCCAAAATTTGATTAAGCTGAATAAGTAAATAGACTATGGTTAGATTCACCGTAAAATCAATTCTAACATTAGGGATCATACTATTGATATTTTCCTGTGAGAGCGGAAATAAAAGCAAGGAAGTAAGCTTTGTCGATAAAATTGATACGCAGTCGACTAATCAATATTATGTTAGTAATCGTGCTCCTTTGGTTCCCAGTGCGCTGATAAAACTTCCCGTGGGAGCTGTCAAACCAGAAGGATTTTTAAAAGAATACCTAGTAAGGCAAAGAGATGGACTGACAGGAAACCTTGGTGAAATATCAGCTTGGCTTCAAAAAACGGATAATGCTTGGTTATCACCAGATGGAGAAGGGAAATGGGGTTGGGAGGAAGTTCCTTATTGGCTGAAAGGTTATGCAAATATTGGCTATATCCTCGAGGATCAAAAGATGATCGATGAGGCAATGATCTGGATTGAGGGTACTCTGAATAGTCAGCGGGAAAATGGGAATTTTGGTCCTAAGCATTTTGATGGAGAGAATCAGGATTTCTGGGCAAACATGATCATGCTTTATTGTCTTCAATCCTATTATGAGTATTCTGAAGATGCTCGGGTTTTAGAATTAATGACCGAATATTTCAAATACGAGTTGACTGTTCCAGATGAAAATTTCCTTGAAGGCTACTGGCAAAAACTGCGTGGAGGAGATAATCTTCACAGTGTTTTTTGGCTATACAATCGCACTGGCGATAAATTTTTATTGGAACTGGCAGAAAAGATCCACCGAAATACTGCCAATTGGACGGGAAGGGATTTGCCCTTAGATGACATCAAGAATTACTATGAGGTGCGTGATGGTGGAGAAGTTCCTGATTGGTATCGAGATCAGGTGGATTGGCATAATGTCAATCACGCACAGGCTTTTAGAGAGCCTGCACAGTATTATTTGCTCTCCAAAAATGAATCAGATCTCAAGGCATCCTATGAAAATTTTGGAATCATGAGGGAGCATTTTGGACAAGTTCCCGGTGGAATGTTTGGAGGGGATGAGGATGCAAGACCGGGATATGTGGATCCGAGGCAAGGGGTAGAAACCTGCGGAATGGTAGAACAAATGAATTCGGATGAGCATATGCTCAGAATCACAGGAGACCCATTTTGGGCAGACCATGCAGAAGAAGTTGCTTTCAACATGTATCCGGCAGCAGTTATGCCCGATTTTAAAGCGTTGCATTATATCACTTCTCCAAACATGACATTATTGGATGCGGAAAATCATTTTCCAGGCATAGGAAATAAGGGCCCTTTTTTGATGATGAACCCATTTAGTTCCAGATGCTGTCAGCACAATCATTCTCAAGGGTGGCCCTATTTTGTAGAAAACCTGTGGATGGCAACTCCGGATAACGGGGTAGTAGCAGCCATGTATGGAGCTAGCAAAGTTGATGTGAAAGTTGGTGATGGGACAGAAGTTCATATTGAAGAAAGCACTCATTATCCATTTGAAGAGGAAATCCTGTTTAGAATCAGTAGCCCAAAACCAGTGGAATTTCCCCTTTACCTCCGCATTCCAGGCTGGGCCAAGGGAGCTTCAATTTTAGTGAATGGGGAGCTTGTGAAAGAAAATCTTTCAGAAATTGGCTTTGCTAAAATCAGTAGAACATGGAAAGATGGTGATCAGGTTTCTTTGAACCTTCCGATGGAAATAGCCACAAAGCGATGGGATAAGAATAGCAATAGCCTAAGTGTGAGCAGAGGGCCATTGACCTATTCTTTAAAGATCAGAGAAAAGTATTTGAGGAAAGACAGTGATGAAACTGCAATCCATGATTCCAAATGGCAGGATGGGGTAGACACCAAAAAATGGCCTTCCTGGGAGATTCGACCTGTAACAGATTGGAATTATAGCATTATCGTAGACCAGGACGATCCGGCTTCTTCTTTTGAAGTAATGAAGGGAAAATGGCCCAAATCTGACTTCCCATTTACCTTAGAGGAAGTACCGATAAAAATGGTGGTGAAAGCTCGACAAATTCCCGAATGGACATTTGATGAATATGGTTTGGTGGGAGAATTGAAAGATCTTCCCAAAAGCTCTGATCAACCTATTGTAGATGTAACTTTAATTCCAATGGGAGCAGCAAGGCTGAGGATTACAGCTTTTCCTGAATTAACTAATGATCATCAACCAAAATGAGTAAATTCTTTTGCCTTTCCATTTTAAAGGCCGAACATAAACCAATACTAGTCAAACCTCTAAACCTAAAAGAATGAGAAAATCAGTAATCCTTGGCGCATGCCTACTTTTTGCACATCAACTTACTACCGCTCAAGCTCAGGATTGGGCTCCTGTGGAAGGTAAAATCATGACTGAATGGGCTGCAAAAGTTGACCCTGAAAATGTTCATTCAGAGTACCCAAGGCCGCAAATGACCCGATCAAATTGGGTAAACTTAAATGGACTTTGGGATTATACGATCCAAGCCAAAGGCAATGCAATGCCAAGCAGCTATGACGGTGAAATTTTAGTCCCATTTGCGGTAGAATCTGCGCTTTCAGGAGTAGGTAAAGAAGTTGGAAAGGATAACGAGCTTTGGTATAACACCACTTTTGCTACTCCAAAAAAAGGAAGTAAAGATCGAGTTCTGTTACATTTTGTTGCTTCGGATTGGGAAACTGAGGTTTTTCTAAATGGAGAATCCGTTGGAATTCACAAAGGAGGCTATGATCCATTTGAATTTGATGTGACAGATTTTTTGAAGTCAGGAAAAAGCCAAACTCTTCAAGTGAGAATTTGGGATCCAAGTGATGATGGTCCACAACCAAGAGGAAAGCAAGTCAAAAAACCAGGGGGAATTTGGTACACTCCTGTGACAGGGATTTGGCAGACAGTATGGATGGAAACGGTTCCAGCCAGCTATATTTCTGGATTAAGGAATACCTCAGATATTCAATCTAAGCAAATTTGGGTGAGCCCAGAAGTAACTGGTGCTACCGAAGGTCAGCAAGTAAATGTTTCTGCCTGGAAAGGTGGAATTCAACTTGCAGAGCAAACCATCAGTCCAAGTGAAACTGCCAAATTGACGATTGCCAATGCAGAGTTTTGGGAGCCTGGAAATCCTGTTTTATATGATCTTAAGGTTGAATTAATCAGCGGGAAAAAAGTAGTGGATGAAGTGGGAAGCTATGCAGCTATTCGTGAAATCAAAATGGCGCCGGATGCGGAAGGGATTCAGAGAATGATGCTGAATGGCAAATTTTTATTCCAATATGGTCCTTTGGATCAAGGTTGGTGGCCGGATGGATTGTATACCGCTCCATCGGATGAAGCCATGGTTTTCGATATCAAAAAGACTCAGGAAATGGGCTTCAACATGATCCGGAAACATGTGAAAGTAGAGCCTGCAAGATGGTATTATGCATGTGATAAAATGGGGATGTTGGTTTGGCAAGATATGCCTAGTGGAGATATGGGCAACGGTTGGGAGATGAAAGTAGGCGTTTTGGGAAGTCAGACGGATCGGGATAGAACTCCAGAATCTGAAGCTATTTTCAGAACTGAGTGGAAAGAGATCATGGATGATTTTTACAATTTTCCCTCCATCGTAGTTTGGGTTCCATTTAACGAAGCTTGGGGTCAGTTCAAAACCAAAGAGATTACTGAATGGACTGAAAAGCATGATCCAAGTCGATTGGTCAATTCAGCGAGTGGTGGAAACTTTGAAATGGAAGGAACCAATATCGTAGGTGATATCCTCGATTTGCATAACTATCCTGATGCGAAAATGCCTGATCCGGCAATCTTTGGAAAGGAAAATATTATCGTTTTAGGGGAATTTGGTGGATTGGGACTTCCTGTCGATGGTCATGTTTGGCAGCAAAAAGACAATTGGGGTTACCAAAGCTTCAAAAATGAACAGGAACTTTTTGATAAATATTCTCAATTAATGGAAAGAATGGAGGAGTTGATTGAAGCGGGACTTTCCGCAGCTATTTATACTCAAACCACCGATGTAGAAGTGGAGACAAATGGCTTGATGACCTATGATCGTAAAATCATCAAAATGAAAGCAGCAGAATTGAAATCACTGCACGATCAACTTTATAACGTTTCTATAAAATAAAATCAGGTAAATTGATTCTTATAGAGATGAAAAACACACGATCTCATAGAGTACTTTCCTGCAATGCTATGAAAAATACACTCCAATTCTTAAGCTTGAGCTGCATGATCCTTATGTTTGCCTGCACTCAAAAAAAACAAAACGAAATTCCAGAAGAAACTATGATTCAAGAAGTTAATCCTTATCAGATTTTGACTATGTCAAACAGCAAAGGAATGGAAATGACAGTTACCAATCTCGGAGCAAGAGTGATGAAGCTCCTTGTCCCTGATAAAAACGGGAATTTGGTAGATGTCGTGCTAGGGTATGATAATCCAAAAGAATATTTGACTTCTCCCGAACCATTTTTTGGAACTGCAGTAGGTCGATATGGAAACAGAATAGCAGAAGGGAAATTTGATTTAGATGGACAGACCTATTCGCTAGCACTAAATAATGGTGCTAACTCACTCCATGGAGGGCCAGGAGGTTTTCATAATGTGATTTGGAGTGTGGAAGAAGCAGACAATTCGCATATAGTTTTCACTTATCTATCACAAGATGGCGAAGAAGGCTTCCCCGGAAATCTTACTGTGAAAATAACCTATTACCTGACAGAAGATAATGAGTTCAAAATCACCTATGAAGCGGAAACTGATCAAGCTACTCCAATCAATTTGACTCATCACTCCTTCTTTAACCTCAAAGGAGCTGGTAATGGAGATATTTTAGATCACGAGTTACTATTAAAGGCAAGCAAATATACTCCAGTTGATAGCACCTTGATTCCTCTTGGCTCAATTGAAACGGTGGCAGGGACACCTTTTGATTTCACAAAAGCAAAACCGATTGGCCGGGACATAAATATGGAAAATGAACAACTGAAGTTTGGAGGAGGTTTTGATCATAATTGGGTATTGGATAAAGATGAAAAAGGAGCCTTGGAATTGGCAGCAGTCGCCTATTCTCCAGAATCCGGAATCGAAATGGAAGTTTCTACCACGGAGCCAGGGATTCAGTTTTATTCTGGAAATTTTCTAGATGGTAGTGCTGTCGGAAAAGACGGTATTCCATATGAATTTAGGTCTGCTTTTTGTCTAGAAACCCAACATTTTCCGGATTCTCCAAATCAACCTCATTTCCCATCGACGATTTTAAGACCTGGCGAAAAATATGAACAGACTTGTATTTATAAGTTTGGAACGAAGTAAGAAAAAATGGCCTTCCTGTGTAAAAATTTAGATTCGCAGGAAGGTTTTTAAAACATTAGCGGTCATTCCATCCCTTGCCTTCAAATATCTTTGCCATTGATTTTTCAATCCTGGAAATTCGGGTTGAAGATTGTTTGGGTTGGGAAAAGTAAATGTTATAGCCTCGCTGTCTGCCTGGTGTTAATGCTTCAAAAGCTGATTTGAAGCTTGGATCATCCTCTAATTTCTGTTGAAGTTCTTCGACAAAATCCAGTTCTGTGTTTTTCTTTAGTTCGACTTTCAAGCCAGCTTTTTCATTGTCAATTGCTTCTATGATATAAGACTTAATAATATCCTGAAGCTTCTCGATTTCTTCAACATTTGTGAACCGAATGACACGGGCAGCTTGCGTATTTTCGCCTGGTTTGGATAAAATTTTGTGATCATCTTTTAAAAGAGCTCCATTAAAAAAATTCAAACTACAATACTCTTTAAAAGCGCTGAGAAGAATGACATTTGCGCCTTTGCACGTGTAGCAGGGCATTCCCCATTTTGATTCCTCACTGAGCTCACTTTGCTTAAGTAACTCTCTCAATTCAAAAAGTTCATTTGTCCATGTATGAACTTTGCATTGAGGTGTGCCCCCGAGAGAGCATCTTCCGCAACCATCGAGAAAGTAATTATCTACAATGGTATTCATTTTTCTATTTGTCGAATCCATGGCATTTCAATCAACTCTTATCATGTAGTCATAAATGGTCTTGGAAATTCCCGCAAGCTGCTCAGTCCCCTCATCAAAATTCGCCAGGTTCTTGGAGAGTAAAACCAAAATATAGGAACGCCCATCGGGTAAGTCAACTATTCCAGCATCATGATGAACGCCCGTAATAGACCCAGTTTTATGAGCAACTGAAACCTCTTTTGGTAGAAAGTAAGGGATGATTTCGTTGAATTGCTGATTTTTCATAATAGCAATCATCTCTTCACAATCTTCTTGAGTACCAGCTGTATTTTCTGCGATGGCTTTCATGATCATCATGAGATCTTTCGCCGTGGTGGAATTGCTCAATCCCAAATCAAAGGCTTTTTGATCCTCAACACCTCTTAACACTTGGATTTTGTCGGCTCCTAAATCCCGCATGGTGGAAGTAACTTTCTTGGCATCCACTAATTCAATCAATACATTGGTTGCCAAATTACTACTGACGGTGATCATGCTATAAATCAGATCTTTGATAGCTACGATAGAACCAATTTTGCTATAAATCACATCATCGCTATCATCCCCAATATCCATGCTGTAAGGGCTTCCGTCCACGATGCTTTTGAATTCATTCTTTAGCAAAATAGAATCACTGAGATCTAATAATCCCTCATTTTCCTGTTTGTATAGTTCGATCATCACAGGTACTTTCATGGTACTAGCCGCATGAAACTCCTCTTCAGCATTTATCAGTAAGCGATCACTAGGATCTTCCAAATTATAAAAAGCTACTGCTATTTCTCCTTGAATCGCATCGATTTGAGATTGCACTGACTTTTTTAATTCTTCCTTTTGGTTGGGTTTTTCTTGACAAGAAAATAGAATGGATAAGGCAACTACAAATGAAATGTAAGATTTGGAGGGATTCATAAATGGTCTTTTGAGAGGTAAACTCAAGAAATAATATTTCAAGTTATTAAATTTCTTTTGCTTGTTATTTATTAGCAAAGCCATCTTAGTTAGCAGCTAAAAATATTTTATTATCAGCTCTTTTTGCGCGGGAATAAATAAAGGGGAAAGATAGATTTTATGATTATCCCCAATGATGCCAGTGGCCTTTTTTTCTTTACTTATCAGGCAGGGAGACGGATGACAGAAGACCGAAGAGACCGAATTCAGATACTAACCAAATTTTTTTAAAAGCTTATTCTTTCTACTGGCAAGGAAGCGGCTATACATATTGATTTTAATCTTTCCTTGTATACCAAGGCAAGTAGATTAATAGCATCTGGATTGCTATTCTTATGATAGCCACTGTTTTTGAACCGATTGCCGGGTTTTCTTTCAGCGCATCAAGGATATGAATCGGTAAGAAAAGAATCATCAAAAAGAAAATACCTAAAAGGGCTTTCTTTCTGAGGGAGGGGATGAAAACCCCGAAACCTAAAAGTATTTCTACTCCCCCAGCTAAGAGATTTACTGTAGATTTTGGAAAGAAATCAGGAATTATCGGGTAGTACATTTCTGGAATTATGAAATGTGCAAACCCTGAGATCAATAAAAGAAGTGCAAGCATTATTTCGATTATCTTCTTCCCTAGTTTCATTGAGTCAAATTATATTTGAGCATGAAAATATAAAACTGCTTTCTGCGAAATGGAAATTAATTAAATCATGGTAATGCTATAAGTATATTCGAAATGATTTTTATGCTCTTAATTATTGCCGTTTCACTTTTTGAAAAGTCAATCCATTAGTCAACAATCAATCGCTTTTCTTTCTTTAAACCTTTGTTGATTTTAGGGAGAACAGTTTTTATTACTTGGTCTCTTTCAACTTTGAGCTTGTCTTTCATAGACAAATAGTATTCATGTTGTTCTTTTTGATCATTTGTCCAGGGCCCTATATAATCGCCTATTTGAGAATAAAGTGTTCTGATCCTGCTGTTTAATTCTCCATACTTGCTGATGATTTCCTTTAAAGGAGCTGCACTGCTTTCATCGTAAGAAATTCCATCTTTTTCCAATTGATCAAGTTGTTTCTCGAGTTTTTGGATACTTGTTCTGTCTTCTGATACCTCAGAATATAAGGAAAGAACATCCATTTGTGATTTCGTCCATTCTTTTCTAACACCGATTGAAACATCAAGTCTAGGATCATCACTTACTCTGAATTTCTGTTCATGCGTTTCTCCATTTACTTCCAATTTGGCCGTGTAAAGACCCGGTAAAACATAAGGTCCATTCATGCTGGAGCGGCCAGTTCCAGCTTGATTATATTGATATCTCAATTCCCACATAACGCGGTGGAGACCTGCCTTTTGTTTTGGTTTAATCTCATCAACGAGGGCACCTTGAGCATCAAAGATTTTTAAATTAATTGCGCTATTGGCCACTGAATCTTTTAGATAATAATCTATTGCCGCACCGAATTCTGGATTTTCCCCGCGATAGTACATGTCACCGGTATGTGCACCATCATTTGTATAATTAATGATTTCGGCATCTGAGATCGAGAATAAAGCAGCTGGCTGTTGGATGACTGCAGGACTCAATTCCTGAAGCGCATTGACATGATCTAAAATCCAAACCCCACGACCATGTGTTCCTAAGATTAAATCATTGTCTCTCTCGTGAATAACCAAATCATTGAAAGGAAGTGTGGGCATATTGCTTTTTAATTCAACCCAATGATCTCCTCCGTCAATACTTATAAAAAGACCAAACTCAGTTCCCAGGTATAACAGATTAGGATTCTTAGGATCTTCTCTTAACGTCCGTGCAACCCGATCAGCAGGTAAATCGCCTTCTATGGATTCCCAGGTTTTGCCATAATCTTCAGTGCGATAGATATAATTATTGAAATCGTCATTTCTATAATTATTGATTGCAACATAGGCAGTTCCAGCGGTGTGTTTTGAAGGTTCAAAGGTGTTGATCCATGTCTCCTTTGGCAGTCCTACCAATGCACTGGTTACATCATTCCAGGTTTTTCCATCGTCCCATGATACTTGTAATAAACCATCATCTGTTCCTGCATATAGCATTCCGGGAGTGTGAAGATCTTCCGCCACTGCTGTCAGAGTAGGATAGTAAGGAATTCCATCATCAAGAGATGCTGTATTCTCATCTGGTCTCTGACCCATAATTAAGAGTTCGCGACGATTCACTTTGGTTGTTAGGTCGCCTAATGAGGCCCAGGTGGATCCATTGTCTATGCTCTTCCAAAGCACATTTGTTCCAGCATAGATCGTATTTGGGTCATGATGGGATAGAAAGAAAGGACCATCCCAATTGCCCGGAGCCATCGCATTTCCCAATTCAGGTTCTGGAAGTCCAGGTCCCCAAGCATCCCAATTTCTTCTTGCACTGATTCTGCCTTTTGGATCGCCAGGCCGGATATCTTGGCTTTGACCAGTTTTCATATTGAGCCTTGATAGACCTAGATACTGGGATTCGGTATAGACGACATCGGGATCATTGTGGTCTACCAGATTTAGAAATCCATCTCCTCCTCCAAGACGCTTCCAATCTTCATTGAGAATTCCATCCCTACGATAGGTTTCACTTGGTCCAACCCAACTTCCATTATCTTGTAAGCCACCATAGACATTGTATGGTTTAGCATTATCGACAGAAACGCGATAGTATTGACTTACAGGAAGGTTGTTTACAAAAAGCCATTTGATTCCTCTGTCATATGAAATTCCAATTCCTCCATCATCTCCTTTGATCACATGGCGAGAATCTTTTGGATTGACCCAGAGAATTCGATCGTCTCCATGAAGCGTTTGCCGTGGAGCGGTGAACGTTCTTCCACTATCACTTGAATAGCTGTATTGGTTCATCATATAAATCCTCGATTCATCACTGGGATCCACCAAAGGTTGGGAGGCATACATAGGTCTTGGATTCCAATCACTCATCAATTCCCAGTTTTCACCTTTATCAGTACTTCGGTAAAGGCCTGCTCTTCGTTCATTGTAAGCGGTAGAGGCATTGTATTGAAAACCTTGTTCCAAAGAAATATAAACTACTTCAGGATTGTTTCGATAAATGGATATACCTATTCTGCCATAATCCCCTTCAGGAAGTCCATTTTTTAATTCTTTCCAAGTCTTTCCCCCGTCGGTAGATTTATGTAGTCCACTTCCTGGACCTCCTCCGTGAAAACCATAAGGTTTTCTTCTTCTTTGGTAAGTAGCTGCGTACAAAATACTTGGATCAGAAGGATCCATTGCAATATCTGTCACACCTGTATCCTCATCAACATAGATCAATTTGTCCCAGGTTTTTCCGCCATCTTTTGTGTGGTATAATCCTCTTTCTTCATTTGGTCCCCATAGATGACCTATGGCAGCAACATATGCGACAAGCGTATCGGTTGGGTGAAGAACAATTCTGCCAATATGATGAGAGTCTTTTAATCCCAGGTGCTGCCAAGTCTTGCCTCCATCATGCGATTTATAAACCCCATCTCCCCATGAATTGCTTTGCCTATTTGCTCTCTCTCCAGTTCCCACCCAAAGAATGTTAGGGTGAGCTTGATGCAATGCGATGGCACCAACAGAGTGGGTGTTTTCTTTTTCAAAAACAGGTTCAAAGGAGACTCCATTGTTAGTAGTTTTCCAAATACCACCTGTGGATGTGGCAGCATAAAAAGTGTAAGGGTCTGATTCAACTACCGCAAGGTCCACTATACGACCACTCATGGTAGCAGGACCAATGTTTCTTAATGGAAGTCCATCCAATAATTCACTGGTCAATTGCTGACCAAAAATCTGGCTTGAGACACATAAGGAAAGAAGAAGTAAAAGTGATTTGGCTTTCATGTGTTTATTATTGTTTTTGAATTGCCACATTGAATCTCGCATGTTTGACATTCATTCCTCTGTTTGTCAATTTCAACCTGCTCGATTTCATAAATGGGGATTTCGGTACGAAGTGGAATTTAAGCAGATGCACCGAATCTTCATCTTACTTTTTGAGGAGTGGTTTATAGTAATAAATCAGATAAGACGCTTTTTGTATTAACAAGTCCTTATTGAAATGGAATTTCTATAGCGTCTTAGTAAGAGGAATACTTAACCAAAAAAATGAAAGAGTACTACGTTTATTTATTGTGTTTTGGCTATCTGGGGATCGATAGTAGATTTTTTTGTAAGAATAATAGGCCTAAAAGATTGCAGGTTATTATTGTGTTGTAGTTTGTTTTTGAACATTCTCTTTTAGGCCTTGAATGCAAAACTTTCTAATACCGATAAAAACAAAAATCAAACTGGTAAAAACTATAAAGAAAGGTAAAATAAGGTCTTTGAGTCCTAATACAAGCAAGGCAGCAATCATAAGTAATTGGAAGCCCAATCCAAACATAGAAACGATTGTCATAAACCAATTTGGAAAAGCTAAATCTTGATCCGCATTGCTATCTAAGGAGCTAATAGTTTTATCAAAAGCTCCATAAAGAAGCTTATATATCACAAAAAGGATATTTACATGCTTTTGTAATTCACCTTCAAAAGCAATTGGAGGTTTGTCTTCAAACACACGACTTGTAGTATCTCCATCAAATTTATTTCTTAAAATGACATAGTAATAATTGTAAAGCGTGCCTTGTAATTGCATGCCTATAAATGCTAGAAGGCAAATCCAGATGCTTGTTTCTGTAACTACCCAAATAGAAATTAAAAACAGAGCATTTAATACGATGTCTGCAACAGAATCCAAATAGCGACCAGTATACGATGGTTTTTGTTTGACTCGAGCCAATTCGCCGTCAGCGGCATCTAAAATTGACTTAAAAATTAGAAAAAAGGCAGCTAGCCAAAAATGACCTTGAATAATAAAAAAACTGGCAAATAAGCCAGAAAATATAAAACCAATCGTAAGGTGGATTGGGGTAAAAGAAGAATTCTTTAAGGAATTCGCAATACCCTTAGCTATTGGTCTACCGTAGTCTGAAAGATCAAAAAACGTATGTTCGACTGGTAATTTGGACATTTAAATATGGAATCTGTAAAGCGGAATATACCCATTTTTAATTTCTAAAGACATGATATAAAGCATTGCAGCTTGGATGGTTTTGAAGCTGGGACTAATTATGAATGGACCTAGGGACTTAATCCTCCTATTTTTCGATTGGAAACTATTTCGGGCTTAGCCTTTTGATCTCAGCTTAGTTGACTGCCTGAAGAAACAATTTTAGGAATAAAAAGTAATTTGTTGTTCAAGGTTCTTTGCTCCAAACAAATGCCTTTTAAGTTTTTTTATATATTAAACTCTTCAATTTTCAGTACTATAATAGGATAGAAAATGAAGTAATTTTTTACCAAATCAATTGGAATTAACTGAAAATTTAGGCTACGGTAACTTCCTGATGTTTTGATTTTTTATCCTTAGCAAGTAGGTAGATATAAAATAAGTCTACTATAAAAATAACGAGGCCCAAATAAAGAATGTATTGGTTTACTCCACCAGCTGTTTTGGATCCAATAATTCCGATAAGGACCGTGGAGGAGAAGGTGCCAAAGCATTTGGAAATTGCAATAATCAGTGATTGTCCCC
Organism: uncultured Algoriphagus sp.; assembly: GCA_965659625.1. Taxonomy (GTDB): domain Bacteria; phylum Bacteroidota; class Bacteroidia; order Cytophagales; family Cyclobacteriaceae; genus Algoriphagus. Next base: position 451,825 of record CBFHWO010000001.1, read on the forward strand.
TTGATCCACCTCTCCGGTAAAACATCCGAACAAAAAGAAAAGACATAAAGAAATTAATTGAAAACCCTGAATAAAGGGCTCCTTTCACGATACCAAGCCATTGGAAAGTATAGTGATGAATCACATAGGACAATAAAATAAAAAGGAATGCTTGTGTGTAAAAAACTGTATCACTCGCTTTTACTTCCTTTCTTCCGTATTTGAAGTAGGTAAAGAGGATACCAATATCAATCATGACCCAAAAAAAGTTGACAAATGTGGAAACGTGGTATCCAAATACATGAAATCCTTGAATGGTATAGAGAATTTCCCAAGTAAAATTCATCGCCAAAGTAATAAAAGGAATAGCGTAGGTTTTATCTCTAAAGCCAATTCGAAGAGCATCTATGTAAGCTATAATCCAACCAATTCCGCACAAGGCAATAAACAAAGAACTAATAGTCATAAATCATCCATTGTGTGATTCAAATCAACTACGAAAAGAAGTTGAATTGTGGCCTTTGGGCGCTTAAATTAAAAACTGGTTTATTTCGAACGTAAGTTAAATCTATCCGATTAATTTTCTCTCTCTTATTCCTTGAAGGACTTTATTCATCTGATTAGAAGTAGCCACATTTCTTGGTCTGTCTCAAAATTGACCTTGAAAAAATAGATTTTCAATTCACTGTTGCCGAATTTTTATCAACGTTCCAATACTGTAAACTATTCCTTTTTATTAATCTGCGTTATGAACTTGAATTCCTGATGTCCTTTTGGTTAAGATATATTTAGGCCTCAAAGTTATGGGAATCACAATCATTTCTTAAATAAATTACTGTTTTGGATTCCAGATTTTTACTTTTTTAATTACTTAGGTTTTGAAAATACCCAAATTAGCTCCTCTCAATAACAAGTATTTACCTTGATTATCAGATTATTGGGATTTATTCTTGATGTAACATATTATTCAGAAAGAAAAAATGGGGTTCCTGCTTTTGATAATTTTAAATTTCAATTTTATTGGGACTATCCAAGCAAAAATTTAAGAAATAACAAAAAAACTGCCCTAATCATAGATTTGCCCTAAAAGCGTCTAATTTTTTTGGGGGCAAATCAAGCCTTTCATAGTGCTTTAGTCAAATATTATTAACCCAAGTAATCGGATTTATTTTAATCTTGCTGACAAATTATGCAGCATGTTGTTTTGTGTTTTCCCATGATAAATCACCAGTATATCGATGGGTTACTTTTCCTTCCTCATTCATTGCCAAGAGATAAATCCAACCATTATCACACAGATTTCTGACTGATTGATGCTTTTCGAGAATGATATTCATAGCCTCAATAGGAGCCTCAATGATGACATTTAGCTTTTGAGGTTCGTGTTGATATTTTTTACCATCATGTATTGCCTGAAGGGGTAAGCCGACTCTCAGATCTCCAGAATACCCTTCCAGTACTCCCAGTCCAGCCGTGACATTATGAAGGGTTTTATTCCCTGATCCGAAATACTTGTTATCCACTGTCGAACCATAATACTGTAAATTAATCCAACTGGTAACGATCATAGGAGCTGTCATTATGAGTTCCAAAACTGAAAAACTCTGATCCTTTTTCCAATCATAGGAATGTAGGAAAGATTTTCCTTCCAGATTTATTCCTTTTGTTCTTTCTCTAGGAGCCACCACGAAAGTAGAGCATCCTGCAAGTCCCCATTCAGGGCGAGTCTGTGACCAATCCTTGCTTCTACCGATCATCATCTTGTCAATATTGGAGATGTTTCCAGAGGACATTCGCAAAGAGCGTTCTGTTCTGGCTGCCTTTCCTGCCAGTTCTAGAGATTTATTGAGTTCTTCCAGTTCTTCTTTTCTATCACTTGGAACTTCATAGCCATTATAGATAATTACTTCATCGGTAGTGGTATCATGTAAACAAGCAAGGAAAATTGTATTTACAGGGATGAATATATTTTCTTTTTGCAGTCCTATTCTCACTTCCCTATTGTTCAATACTGCTGTTGCAACCCGAGCATTTGCTTCTCCTGTGTGTCCTCCGCATGCCCCACAGTCATATCCTGTTGCATGTGGATTGTTTACAGTGGTAGATCCGTGCCCGACGATGAGAACTAATCTTGCAAAATCATCTGACAATGACATGGCTTTAAGGGCATTTTTAGCCATTAGAACCTGCTGATCTAATGGAATTCCTGCCGTTTCATTCTTAAAGTTCCTATTTGCTAGACTGATATTTCTTTTTTTATGATCAGTTTTGGACAACCCATCTTTATTTGGATGTGGAACAGGCCTTGTCAATCCAAAAGAGTCGGTGAAAATCTTTGGCAAATAAGAGAGACCCATAGGACTAACAAAACTAAAGCAAGTCACAGCCCCAGATTTGAAAGATTTCCAAACCTCCTGGATCTGACGGTTTAGAATTCGACCATCGAGAGCTTTTTGATTCTCTTTTTTATCAGAGATTTCTTCCAAGATAGTCGGGCCAGTTTTTAATAGAACAGGACCTTGCGCTTCCCCTTCTTCGTGGCCTAAAGGCACATATTTTATTGGGAAAGCAAAGAATCCGGCAAAGCCTAGTGTTTCTATTGAACTATCGACTACTTCCAGATTTCTTCGAAATACCTCTGATCGAACATCGATGCAGAATATGGCTTGCGCCATAGCTTGCTCTGATTTTTTTTCCTTCTGAGGTATAGCTTTTTCAAACTTATTTAGAATTTCTCGCTGAGTTGCTAAATCAAATGCCTCTTGAAGGATTAGATTTTGAGTTAATTGTTTGTTTAAGTTCTGTTGAATAATGAACTGTGACAGGATAGTTTTTGACTCTTCCCACTTTTGGTTCAATTCAGAATTGTTTAAGCTTTCGAGAAGACATGCCTCCCAACAAGTAAGTACAGCCAGAAATTCCAGGAGTTTCCCGTCTTTTCCGCCATACAATTCATTGTCCCAGTCTAATCTGGCAGTATAGGCAGACCATCCACCTAATCGAAGGAGAATCCGATGCAGATATAAGGAGGCTTGTGCTTTTGTATTAATTCCAAGTTTTTCCAAGGCCATCTGAGTAGCTTGTAAAGGATTGTCGGGTAATGCTGTTACTAATTTTCTAAACCCTTTTAATCCTGTCAATTCAGGAGTACGATCTATTTTTGCTTCAGCTTTCCAAGATAAAAAAAGTTCATCTTTTTGATTAGCTGCAGACCAAACTGCCTGGCCATTATCAAAATAGGAAGCAGCCCATTGTGAAACTCTCGAGACAACAAATCTATTCCAATCTTTATCGGTCACTTGGGTTGCTATGTCAACAAGCGAGGCGATAATCTTGGTTGGGTCAGGATGATCAACTCCCTGTTCCAAGGTTTTGATGAATTGAATTACATCGGTTTGACTTTCTCTTTTGTTTAAAATTTGGGAAATATCCTGATCTTTTATTTTACCCTCTTTTATCTTTTGCAGATAAAATAAGGTTGGCAAAGTCATTTGAATCCCTCCCACAGCGGCTAGTTCTTGAGCTACGGTTTCAAATTTTTTATCCGTAAAACCTAAATAGGGATTGACAGCTACAAAGTTCTCCAAAGGCCAAACCGGGGCGATTTTTTTGCAAGCTTCCCTCATGGTTTCTACTAGAACCTCCTGCTTGCTTGTTTCCAAGTTTTCAAAGAAATTTCGATTTGATATTTTATTCTTAATCATTTAACTGTCTTTAAATAGGTTCAATTATTTGTTTGTATTAGGCAGGTTGATTTTCAAACCTTTCCATTTCAATTGATTCTAGATGCTTGATTTCTGTAATTAATACTGACTTTTCTTGGGGCTGATGCTCATAAAGCGCGCGAACCATCCTATCAAAAATCGTATTGACGTATAATCCATTTCTCAGGTGGATAGCCATTTTCTGATAAAACGGCTTGTTAGAAAAACTTGGAGCTAAAATTTGGGTGAAAACAGTTGACCCAAATGTTAGAAGAACAATACCAATAAGGATAATTTCAATAAAAGTAGGACTTACTAATTCAGGTAACTGTGAGGAAAGAAGGTAGTGAGAGCCCGATTCTAAAGTGAAAAACGAAACCGTGACAAGTACGGCTAATATGCTTGCCCTAACCATTAATTTTAGGCTTCCATTTGAATCAATTGCTGAGGTAAAAAGCCTAGAAAGCCCCATCAGTATTATCGCTCCAATTGCTAAAAGTGATAATTCTTTTTCAGGATCTATCCCCCATGCTAAAGCAAATCCGGCATAAAGTCCAAGCGCTAGAATTATTCCTAAGCCAATTCTAATCGGGCTTCCAATTCGTTTTGAGGAAGTAACCTTTGAAGCTCTAATGACCTCAATGACACTTCCAGAGGACAAAAATGCATGTGCTTTGTAAAAAGAGTGAGCTACTAAGTGAAGCATTGCTGCTGGGTATAATCCCAAACCACAAGTTAGGAGGCTGAATCCCATGTGGGCGACACTCGAATATCCTAAAGCAGTTTTTACAGATGTTTGAGTTAGGAATACGATAGAGGCGAATAGTGCGGTAAATCCGCCAAGCGTGATAAGGATTAAGGGAGCGTAGGTGCTTGCTTCCATGACAAATGCCATTCTCACGATTAAGAAAGGCCCAGCGTTTAGCAAACCAGCGTGAAGCAGGGCAGAAACCGGCGTCGGGGTTTCCATTACCTCAATCAACCAGCCATGTGTTGGGAATTGGGCAGATTTCAAAAGGGCTGCTAAAACAAGTAGAATAGCTACCGATTCTATTCCATTTAGTGAATCCCCAGATGCCAGATTGGCTTTTATCTCTTGAAAGATAATTTCCAAATTGCCAGTGCCAAACTGAGAATATAAGAGAACAAAAGCAGCGAATAAACATGCGTCACCTATTCTAGCCACAATAAATTTTTTGCGAGCGGCGATGATTGCCCCGGGTCTTTCTTTATAGAAGATCAGTAGTCGATGCAGCGACATACTTGTAAGAACCCAAGAGATAAATAGCAATGCTAGGTTTCCTGAAAGAACAAGGAGTTGAACAGAAGCAATCGTGGCTGCCAGCCTACCTATAAATATCCCTTGGCGTGAATCGCCATCTAGGTAATTTAGACTGAAACGTACTACAATAAAGCCCAATAAGGCAATCATTGTCAGCATCAAAATACTTAATGCGTCGATTCTTAAACTCAAACCAAGTTGTTCAAACCCTAAGAGTGATGTTTCTAAATGACCGTAATTGATCACAAAAAAACCGCTTATCGCGGCAATCATAATACTTAATATAGTAGCGGTGCTCGCCATTTTTTTCACTAGAATCGGGCGAATACCTCTTTGAAACCAAGATCCAATTGCAGTTAAAATGAAAACTATCGGAGAAAGCAAGGCTATTAAAGCGAGTAAATTTAGACTCATGACTTGAAAGTTCTTATTAAATTGTTTCGACTGAAATACTAGATACGATTCTTAAGTTTTTGCCCTTCTCTCGAGCATCTTTAAGAAATTCATTTAGCGATGCTTTCCCTTCCTTTAATTCTATTATTCTCTCTTTTGATTTTAAATCTGCCTCACCAAATCTGATTTCATTACTAAAATTCTTAATCTCATGAAAGTTGATTTTTTTAGCGAATAGATGGTTGATAATTTCCGATGCATCCTCGGGTGAAAATTCACCTTTGATAAGATCTTGCCGATTAATATCGGCGATTGTGTTTGCAGTTTTTGTAATTGTATCCATCATCATTTATTTAGTTTATGATGTAAAGATTATAATCCTTTATCATAAATTTTTATTTATATTTATTATGGAATACATAAATAATAATTATGAATTATACGATCCATCAATTACAGATCTTTCTTAAGGTCGTTCAAACTAAAAGTATTACGAAGGCCTCTGAAGAGCTTTTTATGACCCAGCCTGCCGTATCAATTCAATTAAAAAATTTGCAAGACCAATTTGATATTCCGCTTACTGAAGTGATTGGCCGCCAACTGTACGTTACCGATTTTGGAAAAGAAATTGCAATTATTGCCGAGCGTGTAATTCAGGAATTAGATAATATCAATTATAAAACGCAGGCATTTCAAGGGATTCTGACCGGTAAACTCAGTATTTCTGCTGCCTCAACTGGTAAATATGTGATTCCTTATTTTCTATCGGGATTTTTAGAAAAGAATAAAGGAATCGACCTCGTACTTGATGTCACCAATAAAAGTAGGGTGGTAGATAGCCTCAAAAATAATGAGATTGATTTTGCCTTGGTTTCTGTCATTCCGGAAAAGCTCGCAATTGAAGAGGAATTGCTGATCGAAAACAAATTGTATTTGGTAGGCAATCAAGCCCAAAGGGATGAAAAAAAACCACTGATCTATAGAGAGGAGGGTTCTGCAACGCGCATGTCAATGGAAAAATACTTCGAAACACATCAGGGAAAGAAAAGAAAGCGAATGGAGCTTACTTCTAATGAAGCAGTCAAACAAGCTGTCATTGCAGGTCTTGGATATTCCGTTATGCCTTTGATAGGTATTCAAAATGAATTGCTCAACAAACAACTTTTTATTTTAGAAGCAGAAGGATTACCCATTCAAACTGAGTGGCGTTTGATATGGCTTAAAGGCAAAAAACTTTCTCCGGTAAGTCAGGCTTATCTTGAATTTATTCGAGTTGAAAAGGAAAAAATTTTAGAGAGGAATTTCAATTGGTATTTAAAGTATTGAAAAATGAGCCTATTCAAATCTATCAATATTGTAGTTAGATTAACTATTCAAGGCTTCAAGTACCTTTTCCGGAGTAAAAGGAATATGCCTTAAATGTTTTCCAGTCAATTTTAAGAATGCATTGGCAATAGCTCCGGCTACCATTGGGGTCGCTGTTTCTCCTACTCCTTGAGGTTTTTCTGAAGATTGAATCAATACAGTTTCAATACTCTCCGGAATATCTTTCATTCTCAATAAAGAGTAATCATTGAAGTTGGACTGCTGCACTTCACCATTCGCAATAGTTATTCTTTCGCTGAGTACGCTGCTAATCCCCATCATGATCCCGCCTTCCATTTGGGCTTTCACATTATCAGGGTGAATAATAACTCCAGCATCCAAGGCAATCCAAAAACGATGGACATTAATTTTGCCTGTGTTGCGATCTAAAGAAATTTCACATACTCCAGTTCCCAACGAGCCATGATCTACAAAGGAGACTCCTTTTGCTCTACCGTCAGGGCCTCCTTCTGCCCAGTTGGACATTTCAACTGCCTTTTCTAATGTAGCCAATGCTCTGGGCGAATCAACCATTAGTTTTCTCCTCAAAGCCACAGGATCAATTCCCTGATCGTAAGCAATCTTGTCCAACATACTTTCTATGGCAAACTTATTTGGTCCATGACCGACAGATCTCCAATGTTTCAATCGGATTCCATGGGAAGTTTCTCGCCATTCAGCCAATTGATTTGGTATAGCATAGTGGTCATTGTGAATTCCACTAGCAACCAAGTTTCCTCCATCACCAACGACCACATGAGAAAACCCATTTATTTGGCCACTAGCATCGATACTTGCTGTAATCCGCTGTAGTGATATTGGTCTAAAAGTGCCGTAAGTTAAATCATCTTCCCTCGTCCAAATTAGCTTGACCGGCAATGGAGCCATTTCCTTTGCTAAAACTGCGCATTCTTCTACAAAATCACTCAAACTTCTTCTACCAAATCCGCCACCTAAATATTGTAAATGAACATTTACATTTTCAGATGGAATACCTAAAACTCCAGGCACGCCAAGTTTGGTATCTGCGCCTTGCTGACTTCCCACCCAAACTTCGGCATTTTGTAAATCTTCTGAAACCTGTATCACTGCGTTCAGAGGTTCAAGCTGAGCGTGGTACACATAATCATTCTTAAAGTCTGCTGAATAAGTTTTGACAGCATTTCTTTTGGCATTATCGACATCACCTTTTTCGGTAATAATTGATCCCTTTTTGGCCTGTCCGGCTATTTTTTCATACTCATTGTAGATTTCTTGTGAGTTGAAACCGCTAGCATCTGATTCGCTCCAATCTATTTTCAAGAGATTTTTGGCTTTCAATGCTTGCTCCAATTTATTCGCTATCACTCCGATCGCGTACTCAAACTGAACAATCTTTAGCACTCCTTCCAGCTCCAAAACTTCACTTTCATTCATTAAAGTTGGTTTCGCTCCATGAAGTCTTCCTCTTTCCAAGACACCATAAACCATATTTGGTAAGCGAATGTCGATGGCAAATTGGGCACTGCCATCTACTTTGGCTGGTATTTCTGTGCGAGACACATTCTTTCCAATCAATTGAAAGTCTTTTGGTTGTTTCAATTGATCCTCGGTAAAATCTGGAATGGAATCTGGTAAAACTAAAAAAGAAACCAGCTCGCCATAGCTGATTTTCTTGCTTGTATTTTCATGTGAAATGATACTTTCAAAAACAGTTAATTCTGAAATAGGAACATTCCAATGCTTTGAAGCGGAATTTAATAAGATGTATCGAGCCTGAGCTCCCGCTTTTCTCATTGTATGGTAATAGCTATTCGTTGTTCTGCTGCCAACCGTAAACATAAGTTTACTATCGGGTGACCAACCTGGAGAGCCATAGATATCACTTTCCTGAGGAGAGAATTCAACGCTAACTTTTGACCAATCGGCATCCATTTCCTCCGCAAAGATCAAGGGTAATGAAGTCATGGACCCTTGCCCCATTTCAGCTGCTGGATTGTAAATGATTATCTCTCCATCTTCAGAAATTTGCACCCATGCAGAAACTTGATGTTTTTGAAATTGCTCTTGAATCTTCTTTGAATCATTACAGGAGACCAAAGCAGGAAAAATTCCTGATGCTCCAATGAAAAGAGCAATACCGCTTGATGATTTTAAAAAATCCCTTCGATTAATATTCGCTGAATTTGATCTGTCTTTTCTCATGAGATGAATATTTTAAATCGAGGATTTGGTTTCAGCAGCTAATTCTATGGCTTCAATGATTCGCAGATAAGTTCCACATCTACATAAGTTGCCGTTCATATATTCCTTGATTTCGTCTCGGGTAGGACTTGGGTTAGTTTCTAAAAGTGCCACAGCCTGCATTATCTGTCCTGAGTGACAGTATCCGCATTGAGGTGCTTGTGCTTTTACCCATGCCTGCTGTACAGGATGGTCAGCATTTTCAGATAAGCCTTCGATTGTTTTTATCTGCTCACCATTCGCAAAATCCTCCACTGACAATACGCAAGCTTTCATAGGTTGACCGTCTACGTGAATCGTGCAGGCTCCACATTGGGCAATGCCACATCCATATTTTGTACCAGTCAAACCAAGATGCTCACGAAGTACCCAAAGGAGTGACGTTCCTTCATCCACTTCTACTTTATAAGTTTCGTTGTTTATTGTAAGTGTATAAAATGCCATAGGTGAAAAATATTTTATTATTAAAATACTGAAAATAAGTGACTTGTCAACTTATTGAACGGCTCCTCCTCTTTACAAGTACCAAATTAAGGATTGATTTTTCCGTCCGATAGTCAATTTATAAAAAAATCAAATGGTTTTTGTTGGTGAAATGAAGAGAGATTTTTCGTTTGATTTATTGAACACCTTATTCATTTATTACTAACCATTGTTATAGGAATGTGTTTAATTTTAAAATTACAGGAATTGGCAATGAAGCACATGATGTTTGCTTCTTCATGTAATTCATTTGCTTTGGAGATCATATTTACTTCTGTAACTGTCACCTTGGGATGTAATGTCACTTCCGTGAATCTTCCGCTTCCGTTCTCATCTTCCTCCATCGTTCCTGTGGCATCGTCTTGATATTCTGTGACAATGATTTTATGAATGGTACATAAATGCAAGTACCAAAGCATATGGCAGGCAGATAATGATGAAAGAAAGAGATCTTCAGGATTGTATTTGGATTTATCTCCTAAAAATGAAGGATCTGAGGAAGCGAGAATTTTATCATATTTTCCTTCGGAATTAATTGAATGATTTCTGCTGTAAGAATTGTAGGAACTAGTTCCTCGCCCTTGATTTCCTGTCCATTCCACTTTTACTTTATAATGATGGTTTTTCATATGTCGAGTTCTTTTTTACAAATGGGGAACCTACAGAATGCTATCTGCTATTTATTAATTAGCTGAATCAGGGATTTTCGGATTCCTTAATGCTAAAAGTACTTTCAATATCCAATTGATCTCCAGTTAAATGGATCCTATAATCTCCAGGTTTTGCGAGTTCCACAAAATTGAAAAGGTAAGGATCGTCTCTGGTTATTGGGCCGAGAATCAAATCCCAAGAATATGTATTTAATCCTTTTTGGCCACTAATTTCCTTTGTGAATACCGAAGAGCCTTCCTTATCAATGATATTCAATTTCAGTTTTCCCTCGGAAGGGGAATAGAAGTTAAAAGCTACATTTTCATAGCTCGAAAAATCAGGTTTACCCGAGCCATCTCCTTGGGGAAGAATAGCTTCTGAGATATAGAGAAATTCAGCCGCTTCAGGAGTATTCTTTAGGTAGTTATGCAAAGGCTCCAAATCGATTTTAAAAATTCCCCTGCCATGAGTTACGGCAATAAGGTCATTTTCTCTTTCTTGGATTGTCATGTCTGACACAAAACTATTCGGAATCTCAGTTCCTAAAACATGCCATGATTCTCCTCTATTTAGAGAAACATAAACACCATTAAAAGTTCCTATATAGATTACATTCTCGAAAAGTGGATCTTCTAAAATTACATTGACAGGAGCTTGAGGCAGGTTGGAGGTAATGTTTTCCCAAGTAGAGCCAAAATCTTCCGAGCGATAAACATACGCTGACAAATCATCCTCACCGATGGCACTTTGTGTTACATAAACGCGAGATTCCTTGAATTTCGAGGGTGCAAAACTCTTAATATACTTTCTTGGAAGACCTTCAGAAATCTCAGTCCAGTTAGCTCCATCATCTTTAGATACCCAAGCTGCCCCTTTCGAAGTACCTGCATATAAAAGGCCTTGACGATTTGGGGATTCTTCCATGGCAATAATCCCATTGCCGACCCGATTAGGATCAGAAGACAGACTCAAATCCGGACTTATCACCTTCCAATTATCTCCGCGATCCGTAGATTTGAACATGTAATTTGCTCCGTAATACAATGTTTTTGGTGTATAAGCCGAAGTAAAAAAAGGAGTCAACCATTCATTAAATAGCTGATTCAAAGAGTCTTTTGGAAGTCTTGGACGAATGCTCTTAGTTTCACCAGTTGACATAGATTTACGCCTGATGGCACCATTTTGTGATTCGTAGTATACAATGTCTGAATTTTCAGGATCAGGAGCGACTACAATTCCATCACCGCCACCCCAAGGGTCAATCCAAACATATTCCCATCCGTCAGCACCTTCTTTTTTTAGGGTTTTTGCCGGGCCTCGAACTGCTGAATCATCCTGAGTCCCTGAATAAATTTTGTATGGAGTATCATTATCTGTTCTGACGAAATAGAATTCTCCGACCGGTAAATTATTATAATGCATCCAAGTCGATCCAGTATCATAACTGATATATACACCACCGTCGTTTCCAACAATAATATGATTGGGATTGGAAGGATTGATCCACATTTCATGATGATCAAGGTGGAAAAAATTAGCAGGAGAAGGTTGAAGATGCTGCACGGTTCCTTTTAGAGGCTCGAAGTTTTTCCCTCCATCGGTACTTCTTAAAACACTTATCCCCAGCACGTAGATTTCATTGTCATCTAATGGGTTTACAAAACAATCAGTAAATACTTCTCCGAAAGTATTTAGGATCTTTAAGTTCTTATCATTCGTTTTTTTCCAGCTTTCTCCTCCATCCAACGTGAGGTATAATTCCCCCGAACCATTTTCATATCCTGCATTTACATTGTCGGTAAAAGCATAAACTTTGCTGCTGTTTTGAAGGGAAACTGCAAGTCCAGTTCGCCCGTTCATTTCTCCGGCAGGAAAGCCATTGTTGATCACCTTCCAGGTTTTTCCTCCATCCGTACTTTTGTGTAGTGTCCCCCCAGGACCAGCTTTGTCTTCACTGCAATACCAAGTAGATGCATAGAGGATGGAAGGATCAGTTGGGGCAAAAACTACCTCATTTCCTCCAACACGATCGTTGACATAAACCACTTTTTCCCAAGATTCACCCCCGTTTTCAGTCCTGTAGATTCCTCTTTCTTCACTTGGAGAATAAAAGCTTCCCAAAGCAGCCACAAAGACAATATCAGGATTAGTAGGATGGACTGCGATCCTTCCAATATGATGAGTATTGGCGAGACCGATAGAATTCCAAGTTTTCCCGGCATCATCTGATCGGTATACACCAGCTCCCGGTATCGTATGCGCTCGCTTGGCTCGGAGGCTTTCTCCGGTGCCTACATAAACGATATTGCTATTGCTAGGCGCGATGCTGACGTCACCAATGCTATAACCTGCATGATTGTCAAAGATGGCTTCCCACGAAAGACCATGATTGGTAGTTTTCCAAAGATTGCCAGAACCAAACCCTGCGTAAATAGTACTTGGGTTGTCTGGGAGCACATCTATTGCTTCCACTCTACCGGAGTTGATGGTGGGTCCTATCAAATTCCATGTCAAACCTGAAAAAACCGATTCGCTTTTATTTTGTGAATAGGACTCCCAAGCGGTGATAACTGGACCCTCAGACTTTTGACCGAAAACCTGAGCTAAAGTGACAAGGAGAAAAAATCCTGATAATGTTAAATGCCTCATTTTATGCTGAATTTGAGAGGTTAAGGTAACCAGATTTTTACTTGGCTCCTTCAATTATTCAAGCAATTCGTTTTGGTACTTTCGTTAATTTTCAAAGATATTTATACTAGTATCGATTATCTTTTTCAGCTCAAACAATTCCTATCCTAAAACTTTTCCTTCCTCTTGAATCAATTGCAAATGCAGAATCGACAATGTTAGATTAGTTGTGTATTCAGGATCAAAGAACAATTTTAGAATCCATGATTTGGCAGTTTGGATCTCCCCGGAATTTCTAGACTGTAAATTAAATCTAGTTTCTAAAAGAATCCCGATATCGGATATTTCTTGTACAAATAGAAGGACTTCTTCGGTCATCGGTCTTATAAGGCGCAAAGAAAAAAGAGCCACTGGCATCATTGCGAATATTCATATTAATTAAAGTTTTGAGACATCGATTTTAAACAGTTTAGCAGCATTTTTCCATAGAATTAATTCCTTTTTTTCGTCTGGTAATTCCAATTGGGTCATAAATTTTATGTAAGATTTCATACTTGATATTGGCCAATCAGTCCCGTAAAGTAGATACTGTGGGTCACCTGCATAGGTAATCATATCTTCAATTTCTCTTTTCATGTACCTCTCAAATTTTTCTTTAAAATCACCTAGGACTAAACCAGAAATATCTGCGTAGACATTATCGTTTTTATATACTACTTCCATACAGTCTTTGATCCAAGGATTACCGACGTGGCAAATCACTATTTTTAAGTCAGGATAATCTACTGCCAGATCATCAATATGTATTGGATGTGAATATTTAACCTTTCCTGTCGGAGAATAAGTATCACCTGAATGAAACATAACAGGGACATCATATTCAACAGCCATTTCATAAATGAGTTTAAGCCTTCCATCATTTGGATAAAATGGTTCATAGCCAGGATAAAATTTTAATCCTTTAATTAAGCCAAGCTCAAGATACTCCCCAATTTCCCGCACATCACGGTGATTATAGTGCAAAAAACTAATACCTGAAACTACTCCTAAACTGTTTCTTCCTTTTATCGCTTCTACCACTTGTCTAGTGCTCGGTCTGTGGTCATTTACCTTGTATGAGGTTAATACCAAAGCATAATCAACGTTATTCTCGAGCAACGTGTCAGTTAATTTATTAAGGCTATCATCGAGTGAAACAACTCGATCTTCATGGTAATTATTAATGTGGGTATGTACATCTATGATCATAATTTATTATTTATTAATTCTGAATAAGTGTAAAACAAATGCCCTTGCTTTCAGACCTTTAGTTTTGCAATATCTGTATCAAAAACTTCCTACTTAATCTACGTTTTACTGTTTTAGAAAAAACTCAAATTACGATTTATTAGGTAAGGAGATTGATGCTCACGGGTTTGAATATGAGCTGGTTTTGAAAGCGTAATTACGTAGTGTGCCCAGCATGGTCATCTGGTTTCTAAGATATCAAATAATTTCTGAGTGTTTTAATCTTTCATTTTCAAATGCTGTACTACTGCCTGTGTATAGCAAGTGCGGGATTTTGAAGTAGATTTCAGTCCGCTCGTAACGAACTTAACTATGAAGTTCAATATTTGCTTTCAGTATGTTTCGCCCCATGTTTTTTGCAGGGAGTGATTTTTTCTTTTTCAAGCTATATGCAAGTCAGATTTTTCCATTTGAACTGAGAACTTTACGTTAGCTTTTAATGCGTTAAAAACTTTCAAAATGGTTTCTATCGTCACGTTCTTTGTGTTGCTTTCGAGCTTGGAAATCTGTGATTTTTGCACGCCTACTAGTTTTCCTAATTGTTCCTGAGTCAAATGTCTTTCCTTGCGAACTGATTTTATCATTTCTCCAAGTATATCCATTTTTAAGTCAAACTCATATTGGTCTCGATCTAGAGTTCCAATTTTTCCAATGTCCCTATCTTTCAATTCTTCAAGGGTCATCATTCTCATCTTGCCTTTTTTAGTTTCCATTTTTTTGTCTTCTAGTTCAAAATAGTCTGTCCTAATTTTCAAAGCCTTTTCGATTTCACTGCGAGGAACTTTGTCAACTTTTTTAATCATTCCATGAGTCGAAACTACTAGCGTTTCAGATCCTATTGTCTTGTCCCAAAAAGCAAAAATTCGATATTGAAGTCCATTGAATTTGGTCCTGAATTCCCAAATTTCAGTCGTGAGTTTTTTGAAAACTTTCGGGTCTTTTGTCTCTTTAGCCTTGTCTAGATTATAATAGATTTTCCTTCTTGTTTTTAAGTCTAAGGAATCAATGAAATCCAAAGCTTCTTAAAGTAAAATGACCTCAAATTTCTTCTCTATTAATTTTTTTTTGTTTTAATAAAGATAATAAAAGTTGATTTATATGGAAACTTTTAGACTAGTTATTTTCCATTAGGCACAGTGGTCTATAAACTGAAGGACATGAATCACATATTGAAGCTATGAGCCCTCGATAGTTATCTTAGGTTTGATAGGTTAAAAAATGTAAGGTTTGGAAGTATAATTGAAGCCCTGTCAGCGACCCAGCGATAGCTTTACCTAGGATAGTTTCGACAGAAGGAAAGTAGAAAGTTACCATTTGGAACTTATTCAAAGTGAAAATGGAATTTAATAATGCATCATATTTACTTAAAGCAAAGCTTGATCAATAACAATTGTCGGATTTGCCCAGACTGGGATTGCTTTTATTTTACCCGGTTCATCGGAAATACCTGCTTACGTACTTTTCCGTTTATACTTCCAGAAATTTCTGCTACTAATGAGTCCACACTAATTTTTGTATATGAAATAATTTGGGGAAAGTCGTGTTCTGGATTTTCAAAAATTAATTGAGATGCTGAAATTTCTTTGGCGGCAAAGCGTACAGGCAAACCTTCGTTTTGGGTTTTAACAATCGGTATATAAAACAATCCTTCTTCGTTTTCAGTCAGCCGTATGTTTTCAAAAATAACGGTGTCTTTTTCTTGAATAAGGTAGCTTTTGCCGACAAACTCATTGTCGTTTATTTTACTCCAGGTTTCATAGATACTTCCTTTTTGGGTATTGTTTTCCCAAGTTCCAATAAGCCATTGAGCTTTATCGATCTCATTTGTCTGCTTAAATGTGCCCGCCCAAACAAGTACCAAACTTACTGCAGTGAATACGAGGATTGTTCCTTTTTTCATTGTAAAACTAGTTTCCATAAGGTAGCGAAGGTGCTATGAGATTGAACCTAAAAATTGTAAAAATGCGACATAGCTTAATCGGCTATAAAAAGCGAAGTCATTTTTAGATTGTTGCCGTAAAACTCTTTTGGGGTAAAACCAGTCAGCTCTTTAAAGTCTTTGATAAAATGCGCTTGGTCATAATATTCCCCTTCGTAGGCTAAAGCGGTCAAATTTGTAAACTTTTTGCTCAGCAACAATTTAAGTGTGGCTTGTAAACGAATGGTTTTTGATAGCTGCTTTGGGCTTAGCCCTATCGTTGAAGAAAATTTACGCTCCAATTGTCTACGGTTAATGTTGGTTTGTTTGGAAAGCTCGGCAACAGAAAGTTGTCCATTAGCTGTCAAAATGGTATCAACAGTTGCTTTTACAATACGGTCTACCGTTTCCGAAGCAGTTAATCGGTTGAGCAGAAATTTTTCAATCAGCTTTATCCTTTCCGAAGTTGATCTGGCTTTTAAAATGCTTTCTTCGATTTCCAGTCCATTATTTCCAAAAAGCTGGTTTAACGGGAAGGCGGTATTTTCCATTTCTTTGATAGGAATGGTCGCAAAAGGTAAAAATCCATCTGGATGAAAACGTACGGAAAAAATGCCTGTAACACCTGTTGGTTCAATTTCAAGTGGTCGTGTCAGTTGTCCGATTACAAAAGATTTGGGTTGAATCTTACTGTTATCATTTTCAAAGTATTGTCTGTATAAATCTCCGTAGTGAAAGATCATCTCCATACAGCCATCAGGAATGATCGTTTGTTTTTCGGGTGATCTTTCTTTTGGATTTTCCAATGTCCAATAAAATTTAATGAAATTCGCCAAATCGGGGCTAGGTTCAAATGTTTGGTAGTTCATTGGATCTTCAATATTGCCAGATGAAATTAATAATTATCCATCCTTCAAGCTATCCAAAAAATCATTATTATTTCCAACCAGGACTTTTTCGATCATTCCGTTCCCATCGTTCAAGCAGTTTTAAAATTGGATTTAAGTAGATATGTTGTTCTGAATAAATCGTATTTCCCTCTTTAATTGTGTCGCTTTCGACTTTGAAGTAACTCCTTAGGTTTGTGCCTTCCAGGATCGTATTACTGACGTATTCTCAGTCCATTTATTTGGAGAATACTCGATTTCCTTGATATATTTTATATAATCTCTTGCGTTTTGAGGTTCATTTTTTAGAAACAGGATTACTTTTTCATCTCGATGGTTTACTGATTTAAGGCACCATCGAGATGTATCATATCTGAATGCCTTTTAGTTAAAATCAAGTTATATCCAATGGAGCTGTTTTCATTTTTACGGAAAGAAGTGGATGCTTCAATGGTGTCAATTTTTCTAAAGGATTAGGGTAAAAGGCTTTTTGGCGATAACTGATGCTTTTATGTTTCAAAAGTTCAGTTCCTGCTTGGATCAATAATTCTTGAGTTTCTTCAGATTTCTACACTTAAAATATTGGATTGGAATTACAGTATTTAAATATTATTGATGCGAAAATGGTGGAGGCTGGCCCTTTTATAAACCCATTCTCTTTAGTCAATTACGTTTTTTCCTTTGCTTTCCAATAAAGATTTGAGATGGCTAGAAGTAAGAAAACCCCTGGAATAAATGGTGGGCTAATCTTTAGTGGTAAAACATCAGCCGGGACATTGGGATGCAGATGTACATAGAAGACGATAGCCATCATTACGACTATACCTACATTTCCTAAGATGAAAATTTGGTGAATTCTTGTTTTTGAAACCTTAGAACTGAATAAAAGGATATAAAGTAAAAGCAATCCAATAATTATTTCTCCGATTTGTCCACTCCAAAAAGATAGCTTAGGAAAAGGCAATTCACTTTTTAAAATTTGTGTTGAATACCAATCTTTGAACGGATTTACGAATT
The DNA here is from genome assembly GCA_965659625.1 of uncultured Algoriphagus sp. GTDB lineage: Bacteria > Bacteroidota > Bacteroidia > Cytophagales > Cyclobacteriaceae > Algoriphagus. The sequence continues at coordinate 469,642 of CBFHWO010000001.1, forward strand.
TTAGTAATCCAAAAACTAACATTGATGCTCCTAGAAATCCAGTGATAACTCTAATCTTTTTTGTCATTTTTTTACTGTAAAGATCAATGACAACCTATCAGATTAAAAGGATAATAGGTCCAATATCTAGGATAATTAGGTCAGGGTATTTCTGAAATAGGAAGGTGTTACCCCTACCATCTTTTTGAAAAGGCGGGTGAAATATTGAGGGTCAGGAATGCCAACTTTATACGAAATCTCGCCAATGGAAGAGTTTGATATTTTAAGAAGTTCTTTAGACTTTTCTATTTTTCTATGATTTATATAATTTGTAGGGCTGTCTTGAAATGTTGTCCTGAATTGCCTTTTAAACGATGATACACTCAGATTGCATAATTTTGACAATTCTTCGATAGAGAGATTTTCAAACATATGCAGCTCCACCACCTTTTTTAAATCAGCAATAGTTGGCGAGTACAAGTCAGAAATGATTTCCAGTATGGATTCGGAATTTTTTGTTTGAACTAATAATAAAATGAGTTCCTTTATTTTTAGCTCTAATAAATCCTCATTTACTAGGGTTGGGTTTTGGAAGTAGAAGTTGAGAGAGTCTACAAATTTTGAAATGGTATTGTCAGGTACAATTTTTTTAATTTGAGTTTTACCAAATGTTTTTACGAGTGATTTGGGCAACTCTTGTTGATATAATTTTTTTAGAATTTCAGGGTGTAAATGAAACGCAATTACTTCTATTGAGTCATTATTTGACTTTTCAAGCCATTCTACAAAATAGGTTCCGCAATTCAGTAGAACAGCTTGATTTTCATGAATGGTGAGTTTGCCTTCGGAGGATAAAAATTTACTATCAGCTCCTTTCACAAAGATAAAGCAGCCTTCATTTTGAAAAATTGCTTCATATTTAAACGGAGGATTTATTATTACTCGTTCAATCAAGGTTTCATTTTGAAATTCAAATTTCTCTCTTGTTAAGATCATTTTTCTTGGTTAAGGTCATAGGCTATTTGAAGAATAGGTTTTTCTAGTAAAAATTCGCTCGATACCCTGACAATCCAACAAAATTTAGGGTTCCACCCAACACAAGCTTGAGTTTTTGAATTTAAATAAGTTTAAAAATTTAAACTGTAAAAAGAGATAAGTCAAAAAAAAATCCCCCAGAATGTTCTGAGGGATTTGATTTGTGACACTTACTTTAAACTTGTATTGGGTACTGGAGCAACTTTTGTCCAAGGAGTTACATCCATTTTTCTAGGGGTAGGATAGACCTCATCGAGACTGTTTCCGTCGTACATCCTTCCGTTTTTCATCACATGGGTGATGGTATTAGTATTTCGGATATTTTCCAATGGATTGCTTTCCATGATCACTAAATCGGCCAGTTTTCCAACTTCAATACTTCCCAATTCTTTGTCGAGCCCAAGTGCTTCTGCACCGGAAATCGTCGCTATTTTAAGAGCGTCATGGGCTTCCATACCACCACTTGCCACAGACCAAAGTTCCCAATGGTAACCCAATCCCTGCAGCTGTCCATGCGAACCCACACCGGCCAAGCCCCCTTGTTCAAAAATAGATTTGATTCCTTCTGCATGCTTCATAAATACGTGATCTTCCGGAGCAAACCAACCGCCTAAGCCGCCTGCTCTTCTTCTTGCTTTTGCGTTCAGTTCCTCGTATGGAGTGAATCGATTAAGTTTAGGATCATGAAGTGGACTTTCGGTAGTGTAGTAATAGTTTTCTGCCCAAGGTCCACCGTAAGCTACCAAAAGGGTGGGAGTTACCGCCATTTTGCTTTCAGCAATGGTTTTGGTCACGTCTTGGTATAGTGGGTGAACAGGAATAGAATGTTCATGTCCCGGGTAGCCATCAATCAGCTGGGTCATATTCAGCTTGAAATCCAAACCGCCTTCTGTGGTTGGCATTAATTCCTGCTCTTTGGCAGCCATAATCACCCATTGTCTATGCTGGCGATTTCCTACTAAGTACATTTTGATATACTGTGTGTTGTAATACTTGCTGTATTGCTTCAGCACATTTTTGGTTTGATCCAATGATTTAAGATTGTACATCCAATAACCAACACCAGGTCCTGTACTATACACTCTAGGTCCTGGAACCATCCCTGCATCTACCATATCTCCATAAGTCAATACATCTGTCGTTGCAGTCTGTGGGTCACGGGTAGTAGTGACTCCATAAGCTAGGTTAGCGGCATAAATCCAAACGGAGTTTTTATGCAATCCCCAAGTTGGCCACATGTGGGCATGCGTATCAATAAATCCCGGCGTAATAGTTTTGCCGGACATGTCCATGACCTTGGCATTGCCAGGATCCAACGTTCCAGTTGCTCCTACAGCTTTAATCCGGTTATTTTCGATTAAAATATCCCCATTTTCAATGATTTCATCTCCTTTCATTGAAACGATTCTTGCATTAGAGAGGAGGACCGTGCCTTGCGGAATGTCTTTGGTGTAGTAAACTGAAACCTGCTTTTCTATAGCTTTATAAGTTTCCTTCTCCTTTTTCTCTGCTTTATAAATACTATCTGCTTTTGCTTTATCCTTGTCATTTTTCAGCAATTCTGCCAAAGCTTCTTTTTTGGCTTTTGCCACTGAGTCAGCAGCTTTTACAGCCTCAGGTCCTAAGGCTTTTAAGGCAGCAATGGAATCAGCCGCTGCCATCTTTTCTGCTCTTTTAGCACTTTTAACGGAGTCTTCAATAAATTCTGCTTGATCTATGTCGTAAACCCAGTGGCCATTTCCCAGAGACCAGTGTACTCTCTTTCCATTGGCTTCCCAAGCTGGCCATTCGCCTCCGATTTCAGTAAGTTGTCGGGAAGGGAAATTGCTGGATTCTGGATTTCCTACGTTGATGCTTGGAGTCTTACCCACTTTCGGTATCTGGACCACATAGACATTGTTGTTTACTTGGGCTACCGCCAAATCTCCTTCCGGAGCCATCAAAATGGTACTCGCACTACTTGGTCTCATTTGTGGTTCTTGTGCTGAAGCTCCTTCAGGAAGCATGCAATAGTTTACTGCATCGGCATTTGAAATAGGCATTCCCATGACATATCTCACATCTGTCGCTTCCTCCGGATTAGTAGTATGGTCGTGACTGTCATGTGATTCTGCTATAGATCCAAAAGGAGTGATTCCGGTGATTTTTGCATATTCTTTCTCATCTGTTCCATCCCATCTTACACTAAGTAGTGTTCCTCCAGGCCCATTTAAAAATACACGGGAAGTGTCTTTGGTGAAATGCACATTTCCGTGATTTCCAGCCGCCATGATTTTTCTAAATGTTCCGCCATTGGCAGGAATCCATACCAAATCGGCTTCTGATCCATCTACACCAGGACCTTCTGCATCTTTCATTACTTGATTGGAAGCTTTGAATACCGCGATTCTATTATTTGGTCCCCAGGCAGGTTGCATATATAAAGCACTTTCCGAAGTCAGCATAGCGACTGTTCCTCGATTTCCCAAAATAGCTTTATAAAGATGACCTCCTTCGGTTTCATTCCATCCGACAAATGCCAATTGAGTTCCATCAGGACTCCAAGTTGGCATCGCTTCGGTAAAGTCATTGTTTGTTACCCGTTTTGGCTCTCCGTCAGGATAATCCATCACATACAATCTGTTCAAGGCTGTAAATGCTAGTTTCTTCCCATCTGGAGATGGGACAGCATCACGAATTTGAGTGGCTCTGGAAGCTGTGGTGTCTTTGATTTCATAGTTGAAATACAAGCGAGGACCCATCGCTAAGTTTACATCCACTTCGAAAGGAATTTCAGTTGGCGTACCTCCTTCAATAGAAATTTTCCAGATTTTTCCTCCATAGGATGCGATGACATTTTTACTATCTGGAGTAAAGGCCATGGCAGGCAATACCCCTTGTGGCGCAATGGATTCCTGCTCATCTCTTTGCACTGGATAGGCAAGCCATTTTTCTTCACCATTTTCCAGGTTTCTCAGAACTAAACCTGTTTTTTCTTCCCATCTGGAGCCATAGACCATCCACTTCCCATCATCACTAAGGGTTGGGGTAAAAGCCGATCCATAGCGCGAAGTGATACTATTTAGCTCTCCTTTCTCAAAATCATAGGTTCCGATTTGATATTGGGGAAGCAGTGCATTGTAATTCCAGGCTCCACTTCTTTGGGAGAAGTATACTTTTTTGCCATCAGGACTGACAAATGGGTCTATAGTTTTGATGCTGCTTGGATTTTCATTGAGTTGGATTCCTCCTCCTCCATCTTTGTGATACATCCAAAGCTTATTGATTCTTCTACCTTTACTTACTACGATGTATTCAGAATCAGGCGTCCAATCTGCACCGGGCACATCTCCAGTTTTGTCGGTAGTGATCTGTACGGTATCTTTTTTCACCATATCGATGTACCAAAGGTTATCGTTTCCGGCGCGATCAGAGGTAAAAAGGATTTTCTCTCCATCAGGAGAAAAACGTGGATGTGTTTCGTAGGCCATACCAGTTGTAATAGGAGTGGCAGTTCCTCCTTCGATAGGAATCGTGTAGATATCCCCAAGCATATCAAAAGCCAACGTTTTGCCATCAGGGCTGACGTCCACACTCATCCAAGTTCCTTGTTTGGTGCTGAACTTTATTTCTCGTTCAGCTTTCAGAGGTAAGTCTTTGAATTTTGGAGTGTTGATGGAATCTTTTTTAGTACTATCCGCTAGAACCAAATTAGAATGATTCAATGGCAATATTACCTCAGGCTTGTCAGGTAGCATAAAAGCAAAGCTCACGGTAGCTCCTAATGCAACCAAAAGAGCAGGTTGGGAAATTTTTTTCATAAAATGATTTTTGGGTAATTATTCTTCACTTAAATCTTGTACTATTATTTAGTACTTAAGCTCAACTCATTATGAGAAATTAATTCTTGGATTTTTTAAACTGAAGGTATGCCAATCGTCTAGTTAGCTATTTATCAATAATCAAGAAAGGACTTCGTATACCGTTACAGGCTTTGCTTTATTCTTTAAGATCATTTCACCAATCTTGGCTATTTTAAAATCAGCCTCTATATCAGCTTGGTATTGTTCTAAAAGTAGGATTTGGCCTGGACTTGCCTTTGATTGAAGTCTGGATGCTACATTGACCGTATCTCCAATGACTGTATAATCCAGTCTCTTTAAAGAGATAGAACCAATATTTCCAGAAACCATTTCCCCTTTGTTAATTCCGATAGATACCTTAGGTTTGAAACCTGACTTTTCAGAAAAAACTGGCATCGCATTCATTTTATCTCGAATGGCGATACACGCACGGATGGCTCTTTTTTCGTAATCATCTCCTTTAAATACAGCCATAACAGCATCTCCGATAAATTTGTCGATGATACCCTGTTCTGCAATTATTTCCCTGACCATCATATCAAAATACGCATTCAACTGACCGACTACCACATTTGGTTCTTCGGTTTCACTGATTGCTGTATATCCACAAAGGTCAATAAAGGTGACTGCGGCTTCTATGGTTTCATTTTCGATAAGTCCACTTTCTATCTCACGTCCTCCCATAAAATTCAGAACTGTCTCATCCACATACATTTTGAGGATGTTATTTTCCTTCAATGCCTTGATGGTTTCCTTAATCTGATTGATATAGGTAATGGTCTTTTCAATGGTAATTTCTAAGTCCTGAAAATCTACGGGTTTGGTGATAAAATCAAAAGCGCCCAAATTCATGGCTGTTCGGATGTTTTCCATATCTCCATACGCCGAGATGATTACAGTTTTCATCAAAGAGTTTTGTTCTTTTACTTTTGATAAAAGCGTCAAACCATCCATTTCAGGCATATTGATATCACTAAGAATCATATCTATATTTTTAGATTCTTCCATGAGTTCCAAAGCCTTTTTACCATTTAGGGCAAAGTAAAATTCATATTCTTCCGAACGAATCTTTTTTCTGAACTTCTGCCTGATCAACACCTCTAGATCAGCTTCATCATCTACAACTAATATTCTGACCATCCTTAATCCGATTTATGTTTACTTACCAAAGCTGCGATTTCTGTCTTAAGATAATTAAAATCAATGGGTTTGGTAAAGAATTCCTTCGCCCCTGAATTAATTGCTTTTTCATAGTTTTCACTATCTCCGTATGCCGAAATCATACTGACATTTATTTGAGGAAACCGTTCTTTTATTTTTTTTAAAAGTTCCAATCCTGTCATCCCTGGCATATTGATATCTGAAAAAACATAGACCACTTGCGGAGGATTTTCCTTGCTTAAAAAATCTAAAGCCTCTTGTCCTGAAAATGCGAATGATAAGGTAATAGATCCATTTTTTATTTCTTTTCTGAATTTTTGACGAAAAAGTATTTCAACGTCTGTTTCATCATCTACTATTAAAATATTCATGCTCACTTAATTTAGTTATTTAATGATGACTTTTTTAATAAATGGGTTTTTATTGGATGGGCAAAGAAATGGTAAATACGGTTTTTTCTCCTTCTATTGAATCCACTTTAAAATCTCCCCCATGTGCTTTGACAATATCGTAGCTAAGACTTAATCCCAATCCCGTTCCAGAGCCTGTTGGCTTTGTGGTAAAGAAAGGCTGGAATATTTTTTCTTTGATGGCCTGAGGTATTCCTTCTCCATTGTCTTCAATTGTAATTATCAATTTTTCCCCTGAAACAGAAGTCTGAACCTTGACCATCGGATGATATTCTTCACCTCCTTCAGGATTTGATTTTAGTCTGTTTTTCTTTTCGTGGACCACATAAAACGCATTGTTGACAAGATTCAATATTAACCTTCCAAAATCTTGTGCGACGACTTGAGTCTTAGGAATGTTTGGGTCAAGCTCTAGCTTAAAATCAGCATTGAAACTCTTGTCTTTTGCACGTAATCCATGATAAGAAAGCCTTGTAAATTCATCTACAAGCGCATTAATGTCGGTGAGTTCTTTTTCTCCGGAATTGATACGGCTATGCTGAAGCATTCCTTTGACGATGGAGTCCGCACGATGTCCATGATGAGCTATTTTTTTGAGGTTTTCAGTAAGATCATCTGCTATTTCTTTAGCCAAATCATAATTACCGGAATCTATTTCTTCCCTCATTTCTACAAGAAGCTCATTGCTCAGCTCAGAAAAATTATTGACAAAATTGAGTGGGTTTTGGATTTCATGGGCGATTCCAGCAGTTAACTCTCCCAAGGATGCCATTTTCTCAGCGTGAATCAATTGGTTCTGGGTAGATTTCAGCTCCTCTAATGTTTTTTGCAACTCATTTTTTTGAGCAGTCAATTCCGCTGTTCGCACTTTTACCTGTTGCTCAAATTGATTCTTTAATTCTTCTGAAATGTGTAATTCCTTTTCTTTTTCCAGCGCTTTGATCCGCTCTTTTTCCAGCACTTTCTTTTGCTTGGTATTGATGATCCACATAGCTATCGCCCATATAAAAGCAAAAGCCCCAGCTGTTTTGAAATAAGACTCCCACCTATTATAAAAATCAGGTGCAAGAGCAATTGTTATTTCGGAGAGAATAGAGACCACAATGATCGGCAACCAGGCATATACTACGCCTTTCTTGTGCTCTAAAGCCGGAAATTTTAGAGTTGCGAGTACAATTGCCGCGATTAATAGGTATTGTGCAAGCTCTAAGAGAACCTCAAAAATCTTCGGAAGCGGAATCCATTCAAGTATAATGAAGCCCGCCGCGACCAAAATACCATAGTTAATGATTCTCTTCCATTCATCGGAAATGGTAAGAATACCAATGGGTCTTTTGAGAGAAATTAAGAGAATGATGGAAATTATATTTACAGAAAGCACGCCTAGATGTTATTTCCCAACAAATTAAGGTATTTATTGGAAAGTTTAGTTATTTGAATTTGCCAGATTTTATGGTGAGTAAAAAAGGAATTATTGGTTCTCGGATAATTGTTAAACTGTTGTTCCTTTTTAATTCTCCTCATTGAAATTTTAAAATATCCTTCTCCGATACCTTTTCTTGTTGGTTCCGAGTCGGGGTTTTGAATTAGTACAATTGAATTTCACAGCCATTGAAAAGATATAAAGGTTCAATATTTCAAGATCAGTACTTTAAATAGCTTGTTTTTTAACTGTTTGGCAAAGGAAGAATGAGTGTAAACTCAGACCCTTCTCCTTCTCTACTTTTGACCTTGAGCTCACCTCCATGTGCTACGACAATATCATATGCAAGAGATAAGCCTAGCCCGGTGCCAGATCCAGTTGGTTTGGTTGTAAAGAAAGGCTGGAATATTTTTTCTTTGATGGAGTCAGGTATTCCAATTCCATTGTCAATTATTGAAACTTTTACTTGAGGGCCTGACACAGGATCATTTTCTAAAGCAGTAGTAACTTTTACGATTGGTTGGAAATTTTCTGTAGTGTCTTCATTCTTTAACTTTTTATCGAGCACTGCATAAAAACCGTTGTTAAGAAGGTTTAAAAGGACCTTTCCAATTTCCTGAGGGATCACATTTACTTTTGGAAGGTTCTTATCAGTGGATATATCCATTATAATTTCCAGATCCTTTGAAATGATATTTTTGTATTTGGCCAGAAAACTATGGTAAGAAATCCTCAGAAACCCGTTTGCTAAAGCATTCAAATCAGTAAACTCACGTTTTCCCTGACCTTGCTTGCTATGCTCAAGCATATTCTTAACTATTGCATCTGCTTGGAGTCCATGCTTTCTGATTTTTTGAAGGTTGAATTTTACATCTGAAAGAAGTTCGTTTAGAATTTTTTCATCCCTAAGATCTTTCGATTTCTCATACTCTTGAAGTATTTCATCGATCATCTCATCACTTACTTCCGTAAAATTGTTTACAAAATTCAATGGATTCTGAATTTCATGAGCAATCCCAGAGGCTAGCTCTCCCATTGAGGCCATTTTTTCCGAATTCACCAGTTGTCGTTGAGCTTTCCTAAGATCTTTTAGAGTTAATTCTAAATCTTCTTTCTGAAGTTGTAATTCAGCTGTTCTCAGAAGTACTTTTCTTTCTAAATTATCATATAGCTGAGCATTTGAAATAGAAATAGCTATCTGCGTAGAAAGTGTCTGAAGCAATTCTTTATGAGAAACTGTAAATGCACCAACCGAAAGAGAATTTTCTAAATAAAGGACAGCCAGAAGTAATCCTTGGTGAATAACCGGAAGGCACAATACGGATTTAACCTGAACCGATTTTAAATAAGAAATTAGCCCATATTCGGGATGGTTTTGAGCGTCTTCCAGTAACAGTGATTTTTGACTATTCTGAACATAGTTAATAATTTCTTCCGGCAATAAAACCGAGTTGGAAGGGTATGGTACCCCTTGAAGAAGCTTGTAAGACCTTGGATGTACGATTCCTTCAGCTTCAATTTTCCAGACTCCATCCGTTTGCATTAGGAAATAACCTCTTTCAGCTCCAGCATTCTCTAAGACCACCTCCATCATTTTGCTTAGCACTCCTTTAAGAGTTACTTGTTGGGAGATTGCTGAAGATGCTTTTATTAGCGTATGTGAATCAAACATTTCCAGAGACTGAATAGTCCTGGTTGTCTCACTAATCGTTAAGGTTTTTTGCTTTTGCCCTTTTTGAAATAGGGTAGGATACGTTTCTTGAAGCTGATTAACTTTTTTCGACGCTCCATATTCAAGGTAAGTTAAATAAGAATCTTTCAGATATATTTCGCCTATTCTGGTCTTTCCATTATTGAGCATCATCCTACCGGCTTTTTCAAATGCGATCGCTTTCAGTGGCAGCATTTCTTGTTTTGTAGTCTGGCTAATAACTGAATCATAAAGATCCAAAGCATCCAAAATATGACCTTCTTTATCTTTTTTGATTGCGTTTATCAGATCGATTCGAAATTGAAAATTATCTGGAATAGAGGAATTCCATTTTCCAAGAATGACAAGTGATTCTTCTATGGAGTTTTGAAGCTCTTCATCAGGATTGGAAAAGTCTATCAACTCCAATGCAATAAGAGGAAGATAAATATAATAATCTGCCAATACTGCAGATCCTGGAACAGCTGAAAGGTAGTTTTTGGCATTTGCCAAATGAACATAGGCTTCTTTCGGATCACCCAATAAATAGGATGAAAATCCTTTATAGAGCGAAAAATAAAACCTGCCAAAATAATTTTGCTCTTTCTCCAAAAGAGCGTAAATACTACCCTCAGATTCAAATGTTTTGAGTTGTGAAGGGCCTCCTAAGTCATTGATCAATTGATAAAAGGCGAGTATAGTACTTTTTACAAAAAGATTCTTGGTTTTTTCAGCGATTTGTAAACCATTGTACATTCTTTCATCTAAAACAGCTAATGAACTCCCTGCCGTGGTAATTACCTGGCCAAGGCCAGATATATTGTATCCTGCAAATTGAAGTTCTCCTGACTGGAGGCCTGATGACAAACCTTCTTTCAAATAGCTATAACAGTCCTTTGCAGGCCTTGCAAAAATGTTGAGGAAAGATCCAAGGATGAAACAAGTGTTGCTTCGCTGCCTTAAGCTTTTTTGATCTTTGGAAAGCTGGTAAGACAAATCTCCAAAATCAAAACCTTGTTGATAATCGCTGAATGCCAATCCACATAAAATTCCATAGGAGCTAAAGGCAGTACAGCTTTCGGCAATATTTCCGTTTTCAATAGAATTAGCGGTACTGGCTAAAACAAGATAAGTCCATAAGTTACTTTGTCCACTCAAGAAGGCTGGAGAAAGCATATTAACGATAAGTTTGATTTTGACACTTGAAATTTCCGTGGGAGAAAGGGTTCTGTTTTTTAAAAGATCAAGTGGTTTTTTGCCTTCCATCAATGAAATAATTGTACCAAAGCCCTGACCGATTGCTGGCCCAAGTTCGATTTCTTCTGGAATGGGCAAACCGATCAACTCCAATCCTTTTCTCCCGTAATCCAAGGCTTCCTGGAATTGAATTTTCATCGTTGAGAAAATGATGAGCTGATTATAAATCAACGCCTTTTCATAGGGCGTACGGGCAAAATCTAGGACCTCATTTGCGAGTTCGAAAGCTTTGTTTTGATCCCCGGATATAAATTCTACTTCTATTTGAGCAAAAGAAATATTCCATTTCAATTCATATTCGTTTACCCATGGATCTTTGTCCATAAGTAGTTCGCTGGCAAGATTTAACAACTTTAAAGATTCATCAAAGGCTACTGCATCCCGAGCTTTTATTCCTGCTTCGTAGTTGTATCTGGCAAGAGCGATTTGTTTCTTCGGATCTGTAATTAAGGATTTGGCCCGATTCAATTGATTGGTGATCCGAAATACCCAATCATCTTTCTTTCTATCTAACTGTTTTTCAAAAAACTCTCCAATTTCTAAATGAACCTTTTCTTTATCCTCGAGATATAAATAGGCTGCTTGCTGTATTCTATCATGAACAAAGAAATAATTGACGCCGTCAAATAGCAAAAAAGAATCATTCAATGCCGGCGATAATTCTTCCTTGAAAGTACTTTCTTTGATACCATTCAAATCTGCTAATTCTGCTGCTGAAAAACGGTTGCCTATAGCTGCCCCAGTCCCTAGATAGTAAAGGACATGATCCGGTAATTTTTCCATCTGTTTCATGAGGAAATCCACCACATTTTCAGTTGCACTTTCAACTGCTATCTCTGATTTATTCCATTCCCACTGACCCTTTTTGGAGTCTGGATAGATTAGGCCTTTATCATGTAAACTTTCTATAAAGCGATGGACATAAAAGGGATTTCCACTGGTTTTTTCATGAATTTGTTTGGAAAACTCTTTTACCTCAGAGTGTTCCCTCATGAGGCAATAACTCAAAATTTGATTGATCTCAGTGATTGGCAACAGCCCAAGTTCGATCTGATTGATCGTGAAACCAGATTTATTCAACTCCTTTAACAAGATTCTTAAAGGATGTTTTTCATCTACTTCATTGTCACGATATGCTCCTACAATAAAAAAGGTCTGATTTTGATTATTCTTCAGAAGCTGGGAAAGCAGGTTCAAACTGGCCAAATCTATCCATTGCAAATCATCCAAAAATAAGGCGATAGGATAGGGCTGAGAAGTAAATACTTTGATAAATGCCGCGAATACATATTCAAATCTATTTTGAGATTCTAACGGGGAAAGAACCTCAAACTCGACTTGTGGTCCAATAATTTTTTCCAGGGTAGGAAAAACGTCCGTAAGCAGTTTTCCATTTTGTCCTAATGCATTGATCAGTTGATCTCTCCAAAATGACAATGCTGTTTTGTGCTCGCTCATTAACTGAGAAAGCAGGCTTTCGAATGCCTGAATCAATCCACTGTACGGAATGGGTTGATTTAATAGCTCATATTTACCGTGGAGGAAAAATCCATTCTGCTCTAGCACAGGTTTTTTCAATTCTTGAATCAAGGCAGACTTCCCGATTCCTGGATTTCCATTGACCAAAAGGAATTGCGTTTCCTTTTTGCTCAGACAGATATCCCAATAATTGAACAGTTGCTCAAGCTCTCTTTCTCTTCCAAAAAGTTGTCTGGGCATTCTGAAAATGGAGGAAAAATCATATTCAGCTAAGTTGAATTCTGGGATTTCACCATATTCATCAAAATAGTCAGCACATCTAATTAAATCTCTTTCCAGACCTTTTGCTGATTGGTATCTATCATCAGCAGATTTTGATAAAAGTTTAAATACTATTTTCTCGAGAACCGGAGGGATATTGTATAAAAAGTCTTTTAAAGATGGTGGAGGGGAAGCGATATGTTTATGTATGATCTGAAAAGAATCCTCACTATCAAATGGAAAAACTCCTGAAAGTAATCTATAGAATAAAACTCCGAGCGAATAGAAATCAGTTCTATAATCTGTTATTCTATTGATCCGACCTGTTTGTTCAGGAGAGAGATAATGAATTTTCCCTCCGCCAATTCTTTCCGAGGTTATTTTTAAAAACGTAGCTGACACCCCAAAATCAATCAAGCGAATACTTGAAAAGTCTTTGGCTACCAAGATATTGTCGGAACTGATGTCTCTGTGCACAATTTTTTGCCGGTGCATTTCTCCAAGAGCATGGGCAATTTTTGGGGCAATTTTTAAAAAATCAGGAATAGATAAATGATTGTTGTTCTTAAGAAAGTTATCCAACGATATGCCATCAAAGTACTCTTGAACTATGGCAAAGCCATTTCCAATCCGAATTAGCTCTAGGTAGTTTGCCAACCCTTCACCGGAAATTTTTTCACCTAATTGAAATTCATCTTTAATTCGCTCTATTTTTTGCGGAGAGGGGAAATCGTCAGAGTGAACTTTAATAATAACTTTTATTCCCGATTTATGATGTATGGCCTCATAGACAGAAGTTTCGGTGTCTTCATAAAGCTTATTTTTCAATAAGTATTCTCCTATATTCATTACTTTCTAACCGATATAAATAGTTATATCACAATACTTTAAATTCAAAAATTGAATTAAGGAAATTAAGATTTTTTCCCTTACTCTGCAGATTTTAATCAAAAATGGGGGTAAACTTCTTTATCAAAGAAATCTTGGATTTTATGTTTGTCCAACCAAATTTTATCTATCATGTATTGATAATCTTCTTTGACGGGCACCGTATAAGTGTCCTCCTCATTGGCTTCTAATGAATCAGTCCAAACCGAATGTAGCGTAAATGCATAGTTAAGGTCAGGATGAGATAATACTGCTTTGGGACCTTGTTTAAGATCTGCAGCATCAAAGATCCAAACTTCTCTAAAGAAGTTTTTTACTCCATCGATTTCATCTTCATTGATCATGAGCACTGTGATGTATCCATCAATTCCAGGTCTTGGGTTGACACTGTTTTCCCTGTGAGTAAACTGAAGCGACCTAATTTCATAGCCCTTGGGGAATTGGAAATAATCTTCTAATTCAAAAGTTTGAGCATTCAGTCTCACTACTTGGTGAGGGATCCCCTCTTCAGATAGCTCTTTGACTTTTTCTGCAGGAATTTTTCTGTTTGGATAGTCTTTGTATAAATCATAGATAAATTCAGTTAACCTTCTAGGTTCTAGACCATAGCATTGGAAGAAAATATCTGTTATTTCATTGCTTGGGATGCTTCCCGAAATAATATCTCTAAAAGTATAAATACCAACTCCCCAAGTATGTGCCCCTAAATCTTCCGGGTCATCTAATTTTCCGGTTGCGTCCAAGATTTGTTCAGAAATCAAACTTCCTTTTAACCCATCAATTTCATATTTGCTTATTCTTCCGATATCCATTACTCCAGCCGAAATTATTCCTGCAGTATCAGGTTCAATGTCTGATCCATCTACCAATTTATCAAAAGGCCTGACCCATTCGGCTAAGCATGCTGCACTATTGCTCGCTCCGTACAGCGTCAATTTTCCATTTGGGTTTTTATAGTTTAGGTAACAATGGATAAACTCTGGCTCTAGTTTTATTTGTTTCGCAAGGGCTGTTTTGTTTGCTGTATTTAGATCTTTTCTGGCTACTATGTAAACATAAGTAAAGGGTTCTTGAGGGACAGTCGTATGTTTCCTTATAAAATTGTCAATCTCTGGATTATGAGGGAATGGATTGTTAAACATGACATCCATAGATAGCTTAAAAGCAGCGTCAATAAATACAAAATAGTCTTCAGAGACGGTTGTCTGATGGCAGCATTGTGTGATTTTGAGGTCTTCTCCCTTTTCATCTACCAGCCTCCACGATTTAAGGGATTTTGAACCATCAAAGCAGTGTAGATAAACTTCATCCTTGACGGAGAACTCATTACTTGGCATTCCAAAAAAGGAAAGAATTTTTCCAACTACCTTGGTTACCGAATGCTTTAATTTCCGAAAGAATCTTTTGAATTTGCTTTCATGCGTCGGGCGATCTTTGTGGACGTTGTTGAAGTATTCGTTCAGCTTTTCTCGAGCTTCTGTTTTATCCTCTATTGTGCTCCAACTCTTGACTTTCTGCTCCAGATCCTTTTCAATAGCATCGTGATGTAAGTGAAGGGTTGGCCATAAATTTGATTCTTTCAGCTGAGAAGCCGTCGATTTGGTATAGTTTACAGAAAAAAGTTCTTTGGTAACTGGGTCAAATGACGGGTGTGCAGTAGTCTGCAACACAGGAAATGGCCAAGGAACAATTCCCGGGACTCCGTTGATATATTCTTTTATATACCCAATAGGGGTTTTTATTTTTAGAGTTTTAGAATCAAATTCATAGGGTCTTCCCACATCGGTGGTTGCTACTAACCTGTCATTTTTATCATTTCCATAACGAATCGGAGTAATAGCTGTAGACAACAAATCACTACAACCCAACCAAAATGACATTCTGGTTATTCCCAGGTTTTTAAAAGCACTGATACTTTGTTCCCACTTTGGATATTGAGGATGGCTTCCATGTTTTGTCGCCTCATCCGCATAGTATGCTGGTGGTTTCAATAATCTTGCTTTTAAGAAGGCTTTCCCTTTCTGATCAAAATCATACCTCATAACAAAACCACCACCTAAAAGGATTGGAGATCCATACTCCTTATTGTTTGTTCCATCAGGATTTTTCTTTGGATAGGGGTATGCAGAATTTACGGAACCGCTGGACGAATTTATAAAAACATGACCTGAGATATCCTTAGGCAATTCTCCATAAATGGCGGTTAGCTCTAAATCTAAATCTTCCCGAGTTGATGAAATTAAAGGTCTGACAGGAAGTTTTAAGTCGGCCCTTCCTTGTTGAAGGATTTTGTGTTGAAACATAATTAAAAAAGAAAATGATTGCTGTTTATCAAGATAAATAAAACTTTTCTTATTAAACCCCTTATTTATTAGGGTTTATCCTGCGGTTTGAGGATGGTGTTTGAACTAAAAATCAAGGGATTTTTAGAAATTTCCATTCATTCAATTCTGCCTAAAAGAGATCCTCTTGTAACCTATCAAGGGAGTGAACACACTCCTTTGATGAAGACTCATTGATTAAAAAGCTGGACTATTCAACTATTCCAACCAGCACTTTCACACCACCTGTAGCAAAGTTTGCCAGATCATCCGTGGTAGCTTTACCTTCCGGAGAGCCGAGTGATTGTTGCATTGCCTCTTGGCTGGAATAATATAATTCGGCCATTCGGTAATAATCAGAATTTGATCCATCAGCGTTAGGTAAGAATTTAGTCAATTCTACTTTTTCAAATCCGGTCACTTTACTTACAAGAGCCAAATGGGAGGATCCATAATAGCTTTCAAAAGCAGTGGGGTCTGTAGGATGTCCATAGAGGACGGTTACTTTGATCATGATATTTTGGGTTATTGGTTAAACACTTGGGAAAGTGGACTTCATTTAATTGGAAATTCACCGGATACTATAAATAATTCAATAACAAAATAGTAGGGCCAAGGATACTGCTAATTTTTCAAGACAATGCGGAATCGGGCTTTTCCTGATTCTAAACGTTCCATGGCCATATTTACATCAGACATGGGGAATTCTTCTGTGATAGGATAGATCTCATGACGAACACAGAATTCTAGCATAGTCCGAGTGAGCGCAGGACTTCCTAATGGACTTCCAGTTACAGATTTTTCCCCTGTGATGAGAGTAAATGCCGGAATAGCCAAAGGCTCTAACACCGCACCTACATTATGGAACTTTCCTTTTGGAGCGAGAGCGGTCAAATATGAATTCCAATCTAAGGTCACATTTGTCGTATTAAGAATAAAATTTAGAGACCCAGCGATAGCCGCCAATTCATCTGGATTAGTAGAGTCAACTACTTTGGTGGCACCCATAGCCAGAATAGATTCTTTTTTACTGGCAGATGAGCTAAACGCAATCACCTCGCATCCCCATTTATTTAGAAATTTTAGAGCCATATGACCCAGCCCACCTATTCCGATGACACCCACTTTATCAGTAGCTTTTACTCCGGCTATGATGATCGGGTTAAAAACCGTAATTCCCCCACAAAGTAGTGGGCCAGCTTTCGCTAAGTCGATTCCTGCAGGTAATGGAATTGCCCAAGACCAATGACTTCTCACATAGTCAGCAAATCCACCATGCCTCCCACCAATCGTGAACTCAGCCGATGCACACAAGTGGTGAGCTCCATCCATACATTCGTGGCAAGACATACATGATCCTGAAAACCAACCCACTCCGACTTTATCTCCTACTTTTACATTCTTGACAGCCGTGCCAGCTGCGATCACCTCACCGATAATCTCATGCCCTGGAACAATCGGGTAAGCGGTCATCCCCCATTCATTATTCATCATACTTAGATCAGAATGACAGATTCCACAGTTGATGACTTTAACGTCAACCTGCTCTGTTCCCAATTCACCCATTTCGTAGGAAAATTGTTCTAATTTTTCATTTGGGCCTTTAGCCGCATATGCTGATACTTTCATTGATTATTGATTAAAATGGTTAAAAAAAATGATCATTTTGGACTCCTATTTTCACTTTAGTTATTTATTATCTTCTTGCGTTCATCCCAAAATCCCGCTCCACAGCATCATACCATTCTTTATCCGGAAGTGAATTCCGATCTGTCCAATCTTCATCAGTCATCGACATGCGCCATTGGATAAAAGGGACTAAATCCGGGCCAACAGGATGGCGAAGTATCCAAGAATCTCCAGATGCAAATTCCAATACTTTATCTGCGACAAGTGTTGGAGAAGTAGGATTCTTCAATGATGCGAAAAACAGATCAGCCAATCGTTTAGAGTTTGGATAAATAGAAGGCAATTCCTCCTCTAACTCATGAGCCATATCTGTATCTATGATTCCTGGTTCCACAATTCCCACTCGAATGTTAAATGGTTTAACCTCTTGGGCTAAGGCTTCGCTGATTGCCTCCAAGGCAAACTTACTTGCAGAATAGCATCCTAATGGAGAGGTGGTTAAACGACCGGAGACAGAAGTGACATTGATAATACATCCATTTTTTTGTTCTCTCATAGAGGGTAATACCGCTTGTATGCATCGTACAGCCCCGAATAGGTTTGTCTCAAAGACGGATTTAAAATCTGAAATAGGCATTTCCTCAATGGATCCATTTAAGCCTATTCCTGCATTATTGATCAGGACATCTATGGGCCCATTTTTTTCAATAATATCTCCAATGCAAGATTTCACAGAATCATCGGAGTTTACATCCATTTGGTGGAGGGTAATAGGTAGAGATCCTGATCTGATTTTTTCTGAAAGCTCATTTGCTTTAGATGGGGTTCTCATAGTAGCAAAAACCTGATATCCCGCTCTCCCAAATACAAGCGCTATTTCTAACCCTATTCCTCGACTAGAGCCAGTTACTATTACTTTTTTCATAAAAATGATGTTAAAGTGGGTAAAAATTAATTGGCATTTAACTCGTTTTGGCTTATGAAGATCTTATTACTTCGGATATGAATTCTATCAAAAACTGATACTATAAAATTATTGTTCTTGAAAATCCTTTTTAAAGAGAAGGAAAGAAGATTAATAGAAAAAGATGAATATCTAGTCAACCAATCCCTATAATGCAAACACTCTAGGAAAATAATGGATTCTCCGTTTGGTCCTGTTTTATGGAAAATTGAATTGTATAAAGTATTCTCTACCTGATTGTTTGGTTAATTAAAGGTTGAGAAAAACTAGTTAATTTTAGATAACCTAATATGCGAAAATTAAAATTAGGTTTAAAGTGAATTGGCAAATTTTGACGCTACTTATAAAGCATTTCTTTAGCTACATTCCAGTTTTTTGGAGGTCCGTTAATTAGATGTTTTTTGGCACTATTCGATACTACTTTTATGGTATTGCCTTCAAAAACTGATTAAAAAATCAGAGGGTTTTTAAACTAAAGAGGCAAAGTGATTATAAATTCTGTTCCTTCTCCTTCCTTTGTCTCTGCCTTCAGTTTACCTCCGTGTGCTTTGATTATATCATAACTCAATGATAGCCCAAGTCCAGTTCCTTTCCCAGTCGGTTTAGTGGTGAAAAATGGTTGGAAGATTTTATTGATTATTTCTTTTGAAATTCCTGGACCATTGTCCTCAATAGAAACTTCGATCCCGCCCAACACTTGTTTGGTGCTGATCTTTACCGTTGGTTTATAATTATCGTCCTGTATTTCTTTCGCCTTTTCATTGACTGCATAGAAAGAATTATTTACGATGTTCAGAATAACTCTTGCAATATCCTGTGGATAGACTTTTACTTTGGGAAGATTAGGTTCTAGATCAAGTTGAATATCAGAGTTGAAAAACTTGTCTTTGGCCCGAATACCATGATAGGATAATCTAATATATTCTTCTGCCAGTAAATTTAAATCGGTCGGGACTTTTTCTCCAATACTTGCTTTACTATGTTCCAACATTCCTTTTACAATGGAGTCAGCACGTTTTCCATGTAACGTGATTTTTGATAGATTTCCTTTCAGGTCTTGTCCGATTTCTTTGGCTCCATCTATATCACCTTTATTCAGTTCTTCATTCATCTCTTCGACCAACTCTACACTGACCTCAGAGAAGTTATTGACAAAATTTAAAGGGTTTTGGATTTCATGGGCTATTCCTGCGGTAAGTTCTCCAAGAGAAGCCATCTTTTCTGATTGAATAAGTTGGGCTTGAGTGGATTTCAATTTATCGTAAGCAGATTCTACATTTTCCCTTTGTGTACGAATTTCCTCTTTTTGAATCTGAAGTAAACGGTTGGCTTTTTGTTTACTCAGGTTATTTCGGTAGAGATAAAGACTTATTATCAGAAACATAATCAAGCCGCCTAGGGAAGCAATTATGATCATCCTTTGGTTAAATACTGCCGCATTTTTTAATTCAGTATCCTTTTGTAGCAATTCAATTTCAGCTTCCTTCTTGTCCAGTTCAAATTCAAATTGAAGTTGCTGAATCATTTTTTCAGTACTGGTTTTTGCAATAATATCTTTGACTGTTTTTACATTGATTTCATTTTCATAGGCGGCTTTATAATTCCCGATCTGAGCCTGTGATTCAGCCAAGTTTTGATAAACATCTACTAATTCATTCTTAGCATCAATGTCTAAAGCCAGTACTTTGGCTTCTTCTAAACTAGTGATTGCACCTTCAAAATTCTTCTGCTTTATTTGAGTTTTTGCCAAACCGATAAGACTTTGGGTCAATTCATATTTAGCATCCAATTTTTTAGATATCTCCAATGACCGTCTATGGTAACCGTATGCTTTTTGGAAATCGCCCAATTCTGAATTGATCTCCCCGAGTTGTGTGAGCGGAAAAGTGGCATCAATAGTTCCATCACAAAGTTCCAGTGCCTTTTGATGATAATAAATGGCAGAATCATAATTGACTTCTAAAAAATACACTTCCCCGATATTCATGGCCGCAATGGCCATTCCCGATTCCTGTTCTATATCCTCAAAGACCTCCAAAGATTTTTTGAAATAGGTTAAAGCTTCATTGATCGTATTATCGTTTTTACTATAAACTGTTCCTATATTATTGAATGATGTGGCTATTCTTAATTTGTTATCGACTTCTTCAGATATCTTGAGTGATTCAAAATGAAGTTCCAATGCCCTACTATTATTCCCTAACATATAGTAAATGGAACCGAGGTTACTTTGGATATTAGCTTCTCCTGTTTTGTCACCAATATCACGGTAAACTTTCAAGGCTTCTTGAAAAGATAAAATTGCTTCCTGCAAATTGCCTAGTTGGGCATATGCTCTTCCTTTTGCATTATAGCTATCTGCAAGTCCTTTTTTAAAGTCTATTTTACTCCCTAACTCAATAGCCTCATCAAAATAAGAAAGGGCATTTTTCATATCTGAACCTAGGTATTCAAGACCCAATTCTAAAAGTTGAGTAACTTTTACACTGTCATCTTCTAGATTTTCAATAGAGTTTAATAAGCTATCAGCTTTAGGAGATTGTGCCAAACTCTTGTTTAAACAAGAATATGACAATAAAAGTAGAATTGGTAAGTGTTTAAAAATAGTCAAATATCTATTCATATTCCTGTGTAAATGCCAAGCGATTTGCCTTGTCCAGATTGGTAAGTCCACATCACCAAAAGTTAATTTAGTGATTCCATGTAATTTGACAAATACCAAACTAAACTCCCCTTACTGTATGACGGTTAAAAATGTACAATAAGGTAAACGTATGGAATAGAATTCCATACGTTTTTTTTAAAAGTATCCACTTTTATTAAGGATCCTTAATTACATGGATGGATTTAACGCCATTCAAGGTATTTATGTTGATGATATAAAATCCAACATTTACCTGTGAGAAATCTAATTCCAGACGACTTTCCTCTCCATGCCATATTCTTGGCAACTGAAGTTTTCTTCCCATTGCGTCGAAAATCACCATTGAAAATTCACTAGGCTCCTCCTGAACAAGGCCTTTAAGGCTAATATTCAATCGATCGTTTACAGGATTAGGATATGCCTTTAATTCCCCTGAGATCTCGTCTTGCTGAAGAGTAGAACTACCTTCTGAAATTGACAACTCGGTGATTGATTCCCCGGACAATGGTTTTTTCCTAGCAGATTCAGAATTGATCGCAATTGGCCGTATTGCAATGGCCTGAGAAACCCAATGCTCGCTCAGAGAGGCAATAGCGCTTAAATCACCTGTATTGCCTGGTTCACTTTGAATATAATATGCCATCATATTTGAAGTTAAACCTTGCTGGTTATTTGGTTCATCATACACCTCAATGGTTCCTGCCGGTGGCGTCCAAGTGGCATTCTTCTTATTAGAATAGAAAAGCATCACCATGGTATTGCATTCAACAGTTGTAAGTGAAGGAGCTGTTCCTAAAATATCCTGAGCCCCTGATGCACCGCTGAATGTTACGATTGGTCCTTCTGGATGATTGACATCAGCACCTTTTATTCTTGTTATTCCCATGTTCCATTTAGGAGCTTGGTTGATTCTGAATCTGTAGGTTTCCGGTTCATTGTTGCTTTTCACCACTTTGTAATAAGTGACCATCGCAATTTGGTTCTCTTGATTGACTCTTTGGATGAGTACCCAGTCTTTATCGAGAGGCGTTACAGATGGAGCTTGGCCTTTTTCAAACATCAAACCAATAATCAACAAATCGCCGATTTGAGTATTGGCGGGCCTTTTTATAATGGCAGGATTACTTGTATTGCCCGAACCCATCGCTATTTCAAAATCACTGATTTCAGGAGCTTCATTTATACATCCAACTATCAATAAAGATGCATATTCTGAACTTGCAGGCTTGTAATTTTCATCTCCAATATAGGTTGCGATAACACGGTAGGTGCCAGGTAATATTGGCGCGGAAGAGGATGGACTATAATTAGTGTTGCCAACACCTTCATATTCTAAAGTAATTAGGTTTGGATCTAATAAATCCTCTATTCCCCCAATCCCATAGGCAAATGCCGTTGCTTCAATCGGATTTCCATCATATTCAAATCTTCCTCCTGAAACCGATACAGTCGGAGTCGCTTTTTCTACTGTAAGCGGTCCTCTTGTGATGGTACCAAGGGTATAATTAGAAGGATCAAAGAGGCTTATAGTTGGATCAACTTCATAAATTCCTGCTGGAATCAAGTCATTGATTGGGAAGGAGGTCTCATTCCTCAATAATGAATAGGAGACAGATTCAACAACCGATTCTACTCCTTCATCTAGGGTTACTTCATTTCCATCAGGATCAAGAAAGCTGGTGCTGAGATTAAATCCTTCAAACTCTGTTGCAAAATCCGGTGCAGAATCCCCATACTCAATTACCTCAGGATTAGCAGTTGTTTCTGCTGTCAGGGTAGAAGAAGTAATCGTAAGATCTGCGGGCAAATAAGAAGAAATAAAATTTCTGTACTCAAAGGTTCCTGGAATAATAAAGTGCTCGCCAACATCTGTTCCTGTCACCATATTAATGGAGAAGAACTCAAGGTTGTAATCATCATCATTTTCACCAATTTCTTCGCCGAAGTCATAATACTTTCCTACTTCTGCATTTTCACCTTCTTCAGCTAATTCCAGATCAGATTCACCAAAAATCACAAGGCTATTATTCTCCTCCTCTTCTTCTCCGCCAGTGCTATTGATGATCGTTCTTGAATTAATGATGGTTCTACCATTGATCAAGGTTCGAGCATTAATGATGGTTCTACCATTAATGATGGGCCTTCCATTGACAATTGTCCTTGCATTGATCATTGTCCTTGCATTGATGATCGGTCTTCCGTTTATACTGACAGTTTTAAGCTCTTGATTAAGTGGATCTTCAAGGTATTCAAGGAAAGAGGTTCCAGGAACATCAAATACGGAATTAATGATCGGTCTGCCATTGATGATAGATCTGGCATTAATGATGGACCTAGCGTTGATGATAGTTCGACTACTCACCATAAAACTTTTATTGATAAGGCTTTCTTTGTTGATGATTACTCTACCATTAAAAATCCCTAATGGAAGACTGTTATCCTCAGACCTTTTTGCCAATTCAAGATCCTGTGCATATTGGGATAGAATACTGTTTTTTAATCCCTCTACGTCATTTATTTTCACTATTCCGTCACTCTCTACAAGGTCATCAGGAATAATCACGTCGAATTCAATTGCATCACTAATTGATTCACCATATTCTAAAGCAGATTGGCCAACCAGATCTTTCGGCTTGATAGTTATAGGTAAAGCCTCTACGGTAATAATACCGGGGCCATAGTTTCCAAAGTCATTATTTGTTCCATCATATAGTAGGCTTCCATCTTCCTGAACCACTCCTACATAATTGTAAAAATCTGAGAAAGTGAAACTTGTTTGTGGATGTGAAGCTGTAATAATATACGTACCCACATCTGCCAAATCTCTATTGATTGGACTTACCAGAGTTAGTGGTTGCAAAGAATTATCTGGATTTTCGAGATCTAGGCTCAACCCAACTTCTTCTAACGTGAGTGCACTCAGTACCCAGTTGTCATTGACTCTTTCATAAACGCTCGCTGTAAAAGGCTCTACAACTTGCGCATATTTTTTATTCATATCATCCGCTCGGATGGCAATGGTTTTTTTAACGATATCAAAGAAGTATTCCGGACCGGCAGTTCCTCCGTCCAGTTCACTGTCAGATATGGCATTATTTACCACGGTCACTCCAGGGTTCCCTTCAAATATGGGGACTGTAACTTCAAGATATCCAAACCCAAGATCATCAACACCATAAATGGCATTTAACTGTTCCTCGCGCAAATAGACGTTTGAACCTTCATAGAGATTTGTCCCTTTAATGATCAATTTAAATTCAACCTCTCCGGGATTAATATCCTCTTCATAAACCAATTCTATGTTATTTGGATTTGGTGCTGCGAGTGTTAGTAATGCTCTATCAGCTCTGACAAGTCCTGATCCGGATTTGAAATCATCTCCGGTCTCGTGCATGTCTTGTGCCGTAGTTTTAAGTACTCTACGGATATCTTCCGGTAAACTGGTGCCTATTTCTCCAACCCAATCTGTTGGTTTGGTTTCTGGATAATATTTAACTCGAGCCTGTTTCACCAAGGCAGCAATGGCGGCAGCATGTGGAGCTGCAGCAGAAGTGCCATAGAAGTTTGGAAAATCATCCCCTTCTAAATTCGGTGCTCCAAAATTAACAGTAGTATTTACCCCATTTGGTGCCGTGAAGTCTGGCTTAGCACGAATCGCACCATTGGTAGTCGTTCCACCTCTAGAAGAAAAAGAAGCAACAGTGAAAGGCTCGGTTCCACTTGGAACTAAAGCTGGATCAAATCCAAAAACAGAGGTATTAGCATAAAGTACTGCGCCAACAGTCATGGCTCCTTCTGAATTGGCATGTCCCACAACAGTGGAGGAGTTGATTCCATTCTGGTCGTTCGGGTCTAGTTCACCTCTGAAAACAACATACTTAAACTTTATCCCAGTATTGGAATCCAGATCTGTACAACTTTCACACTCTCTTGCTATCAAAAGGTCAATAGTCGTTTCTTCTGAAATGGTAAAAGAAAGAATTTCGATAGGGTCACCATTTGCATTGTTTCTATTGAAACCGAATAGTGGAACATTAAAGTTTTTAAGGTAAATATCAAGGTCATAAAGACTTCCCACCTGATCGACTGAATAAAGTGGATCGTCCCATTGAAGCGCAATCATGTAAACAGCAGGTCCATTTTGTCCTGGGAAAACTTTAATAGATTGAGTGGTGCTTCCATTGCTAAACTGGTGGACACGGCCAAGTCCAGTCCATTCACCACTGTTTAATGGCAATCCGATGGATGGATCAGTAACTGGATTAAATACACCTTCAAAGGATTTACTTCCAAAATTACCGGCAGAAGTAAAATAGGAAACGCCATTGGCGACGACTTCATTGACAGCTTTTGCAACTTTTCCATCGCTGAAAGTAGGTTCGGTTAAATAGGAAATGTCATCAACTAAAACATCACTGCCAGCTGCTGCCAAATCTCTTATACCTTGTGCAAAATCTCCTGCAGTAATTACTCCAGTTCGGAAACCAAGTTGGGCACCAGGAGCAATATCGTGGACAATCTGCATCATGGCACGCCCTTCATCAGTACCGGTTCCAAATCGGCTAGGTAAGTCTCTTAAAAAATAAGTACTAGCAGGTAAATCTCCATTGGATATGTCAGTAGCCAATGTATTGACTCCGGCATCAGAGCGTGTGGCATAACTATCAGAAAGTACTCCGATTTTAATCCCTGTTCCGTCTATTGCTTGGTCTCCTTCAAAATGTGTATATCCTGCTCTAACCAAATTCGATCTCATGACCCGGTCCCCTTGAGTGGTAGCGGCTCCCTTATTGGCAACAGGAGGAATGGCAGGCCGGACGTAATTTATCACGTCGGAATATTGATTTAATTCCAATAACCTATCTATTGGGAAAAATCCCGCGATGATCAATGAATTAGGATCTTGTTTAAGCTCTTCTTCTGTTGGGGTTACAAATCCTAAACTTTCAAGAATTGTCTTAGCTTCAGCAAACTTATCAACCATGTAGATTACCTCGATCAATACTTCATCTCCACTGATATAAAAAACCTCATTGGACTCGACAGTTTGACCTTGCCTGAAAATTTCGTGCAAAGCACTTAATTCTGAACCTATGATTTCATACACTTTCCCTTGTGAACAGATCCCAAAAATCTGACGGTCATTGACCGTAACAGTAAAAGTTTCCATGCTTCCACAATTTCCTACTGTCGCAACTTCTATTACATCTCCATTCGTAACCAAAACCGACTCAGGAAATTGGATGGTTTGTCCATTACGGGTAAAAATCAGTTCTCCTAAATCGACAGATACAAAATCATTCAAATTGGCAATAGCCGTATTTCCACCATTTTCGGTACTACAGACAACAGCATCTACAAATGATAATGTAGGAGGGGTAGTTAGCGTTACGTTTTGGCTACATTCAGTTGGGACACATGCTCCAGTATAATCTATTTCTACTGAAATTGTGCCAGAGCTTTCCCAATCCACTGATACAGAATTGGTTCCCTGTCCAGATGTTATTTCTCCTTCTCCTGTCAATGACCAAATGTAGGATAATGCCCCAGTTGGAACTGAATAGGAAGCACTTGAACCAGCACAAACTTCAGTTTCACCTTGAATAATACATTCCTCGTCAAATTCAATGACTTCCGTGGCAGCTTGAACAGAACTGCTTTGGCTTCCAACTGATTTACCATTTAGTGAAACCACTCTGGTATGGTAAGGAGACCCATTGATACTTGATGCTGAATTTCCTTCTCCCCAATCCTGTGCTTTTGCAATATGACCTCCCCAGGCAATTACAACCTCGTTATTTGCTCCATTCGCACCACTAACAGAAAAAGAAATACTTAATCTAGTAATCGTGCTGGTCGGTGAATTGGTTTCTTGTAGGGTATATTTTATTTCTCCTAAAGTGCCCCCATAAATGGCAATTTTTCTTTCTTCATCCGAAAGTTTATTAAAACTTGTTACAGGTTGAGGAATACCACTTGGGGTAGGAATGGTGCCAAAACTTGGATTTCCAGTACTTGGAACTACCAGCTCACAGATTCGGTCGAAACTTGTGATATAATCGATAGCGTTTTTAGTGTCTTTGCTAGTATCCCATTCGATTTCCACAGTATGATTTCCTGGCCTCAATTTTGAAATTGTCAACCGATAGGGAATGGATTGTCCTTCGAAGAAATGGCTGTTTCCGGAATTAGAATTTCCATTTGCCCACTCCACTGGACTTAGTGGTTCTTTATCTACACCGCCATTCTGGCCTTGCTCCAGTTTAACTGTTTGGGCATTAGAAAAATTTACAATAAATAGAAATACTATCACTAACCCATTGCTGAGTGTAAGTAATTTTCTCATAATCTTGTTTTAAGTTGAAAGAGTTAAATAAATTCAAAAAAGATTGGGTTTTTGATGGGTATAAAATCAAACAATAAGTATCGAAACCCTCGTTTTTTTATCAACAAAATACAAAATAATTTATATTAAATACATTTTAAAAAGAGGAAAATGTTTTCCAAAAATCTTAAAATCAACATTTTAGAAAAGTGCCATCATAATTAAAATTCGCCTATTTTTTCCTAATAAGATTAATTCTATAAAAAATTTAATTATTCGAGCTTTAACCTTCTTTTTTAGAAATAAAAAGCTATCAAAAAAATCTTTTTTATAAGTTGCATGATAACTTCATTTAGGAAAAAATTCTGGTAATTTTTCTAATACAAAAATAGTTGGACACCAGTAAAGATTTAGAATTGGCTATTTCTAAAAAAAGAAACTTAACTATTAAACAAATAGCCTGATTAATGATTTGCAGGAATTAAAGGCAGAAAGATTTTGAATTCAGTGCCCATTTCTTCTTTACTTTCTACTTTCAATTCCCCTCCATGAGCTTTGATGATATCATGGGTAATGCTCAAGCCAAGACCTGTTCCTTCCGTCCCTTTCTTGGTGGTGAAGAAGGGTTGCAGGATTTTGTTTTTGATCTCTTCTGGAATTCCAGATCCATTATCGGCTATTGAAAAAAGGACTTTTTCTTTTTGTAATGAGCTCTTTGCAGTCAACTTAGGTAGGTATTTGTCAGATCCTTCTACCTTCAGTTTTTCTCGCATAGCATCAAAAGCATTATTACAGAGATTCAAAATCACTCGGGAAAAATCCTCACTGATCAGGGAAACCTCCCCAACGGCAGGATCGAGTTGTAAATCGATATCTACATTGATCGGGGATTTACCGGCCCGCATGCCGTGAAAAGAGAGATTCACAAATTCCTTGACCAGATGATTGAAAGCTTTTGCCTCCCACTTACTTCCTGTGGCCCGGCTATGCTGTAGCATGGAAGTGACAATGCTGTCTGCCCGAGAGCCATGTTCATGTACTTTGGTGAGATTACTTCGCACATCAGTTAGAATGGCGATGATCTCATCTTTAGCCCCAGATTCTTCCACATTATCCAATTCTTCAAAGGCCTCCTCGATCAGCTCCCGACTGAGATCGGAGAAGTTATTGACAAAATTCAGTGGGTTTTTAATCTCATGAGCAATGCCAGCGGTGAGTTGGCCGAGACTAGCCAGCTTTTCCTGCTGTACTAATTGCTCTTGGGCAGCTTTCAGATCTTTGAGAGCTTTTTCAGCTTTGGCCTTGGCTTTCTTCAGTTTCTTTAAATCTTCTCTTGCCTGGGAGAGATCCTTGAATCGTGAATAGGCCAACGAAAAAACCAATGCTGCCCGTTGCAACAAATCCCAACTTTCGCCAGAAATCTCTCCAGGCGTGGCAGCTCCAATCGCTCCATTTGAAAATTTGGTCAAATGATAGGTTCGCTCAGGGATTTCCTCACCATAATATCCTTCGAGTTTCTGGGATAGGCCCGCACAGTAATTAATCCACTCTATTCGATGATTACCTTTCATGACAATGGAGGTTTTAGTCTCCTCACTTTGGTGAAAGGAAAGCATTTGTGTTCCCACCCAAGTATCCTGATAGCTGAGATCAAAATGGTCAGCGAGGTAGGTTTTGGATCCATCCCTAATATCTTTGATCGAATACCAGCATTCTGCTTCTTTAGAATTGGCTTTATTGATATAGATCGAGCTGGTTTCCAGTTCCTCCACGCCCAAGAGTCCCATTTCCTCTCGCATCACCTGTGCTACTTCGATCAGTTCTTCTGGTTGTTGCATCGCCATGGCCCGGGCCCGAACACGCTCTAAGGCTAGCTCAATTTTAGCTTTCCTTGTTTGTTTTTCTGAAGTTAGTAAATCCTCGAATCGCCTGTAAGCGAGATCAAACACACCAGCGAATCGAGCCAAGGTATCGATAGACTCTATCGGTGGATTGGGCACTTTGCCAGGCAAGCTAAATCCGATTTCTCCATGCGTGGTCCTTGCTATGATAAAAGTCAATCCTCCTATAGCAAGTATATCCTGTTCAGAAGGAGCATGAGGATCCGCCTGTTCATATTTGCCATAGGTATTCATTTTAGCTATGTAATCCCAAGCCTCCGGCCCATCTAAATCCAAGGTAAAGGTAGGGGAATCACTTTGCTCCCATGCGGCAAGACGATCAATCTGATCATGCACAAACTTTGGAACTGTGATGATCATCCCTACTCTATTCCCATCTTCAGAAGTCATGGACATCTGATAGTCTTCGGGAGTCCATTTCATATGCCAGAAGTAGTCCGCCTCGTGTCCCAGGGAAATAAATTCTTTCCGCATGGAAACCACAATGTCAAAGAGTTCATCGGACTGTCTCATGGCCGTGACTTGAGCCCGGATTCGCTCAAGAGCTACTTCGATTCGCGCTTCCCGTGCCTGCTCTTCTGCTTTTTGGAGGTCAAGGAAACGGGTGTAGGATTGTTCAAAAACCCTGGCAAAGCGTTTTAAAATAACTTTTTCATCTTCTGTGGGAACTATGCCCGTATGGGATGGAATCAGTATGGCAGAATTTTTTTGCCAGGCAAAAGAGAGGACGTGCTGATCGTTTTGAAAGACCCACTCTTTAAAATCCTCCGGGAAATATCGGTAATCAGAATGCTCAAAGGCGTATTCGAAAAATGAGTTCTTTTCTTCGACGCTAAAGGCTTTTGAAAAGTATTCCTCGCCCGAAATTTTTGAATTCCATGAAGCACTGAAGATAGGGTGTTCGAAATGAGGCAACAGATAACTGCCTGCCATTTTGAAGTCCGGTGAAACGATCCAATGCAACACATCTTTCGAATCATCGAAATACGTGCAGAGGACCACCCCATTAGCGTCGAGTACCACTCCCAGATCTTTTAATTTCTCTACAATGACAATGACCACCTCGCTGAGTTCACTGGTGGAGTGCATCGCGAGCGAGCGAGACCGTACTTTTTCAAGAGCCGCTTCAATCTGAGCTTCTTTAGCTTGGGCTTCTGCTTTTTGGAGGTCTAGGAAACGGGTATAGGACTGCTCGAATACCCTTCCGAATCGTTCGAGAATTTCCAATTCGTCCTCAGATATAGGATCCAAACTCACGGTTTGAAGTCCGCTATATTTAAAAAATGTAAAGCCTGCTACGTACCTTTCCAAGGCCATATTTGCATCCTTTACGCTTTGAGGAAAGCGACTGAACTCAGTTTCATTGTATAAGTATTGATCATAGATTCTCTTCTCTTCGCCCGCTATGGTGTATACAAATCGCTTTTTCTGAGCTTTCCATGCATCCCACATGGCATGATGAAAGGGATAATCCTCAAACTTCATGTAATAGGATTCTGGTTCTTTTCCCGTTTCTGGGTTGGCAGCCCAAACCGTATTGCTCATATCTTGCTCATTAATAAGGTTAATGATGCAAAAGGTCAGTGTGAATTCAAGATTGGTGAATTCCTTGAGAAGTGTATCTACCACGGCAGACAATTCGGTCGAATGATGCATGGCCAAACTTCTCGATCTTATGCGTTCCAAAGCCGCTTCAATTTTTGCTTCTCTGGCTTGGCTTTCTGCTTTTTGGAGGTCGAGGAAACGGGTGTAGGTTTGTTCGAAGACCTTTCCAAATCTGCTCAGTATTTCATTTTCATCAGATGAAAATCGTCTTCCAGATTGATTGATGATGATGATGCTGGTGTTCGCAGACACCGCACAAGAGCGGGTATAACCACCGGGGCTATTTATGATTTCTTTTTGCTCCTGAGGGTCAAGTTTTGACCAAGGCTCTTGTTGAAATAAAAAAGTAAAAAACTCCGTTTTCTCCTGATTGGAAAATTCTTCTGTAAAGAATCCCGGCCCGGATTTTATTCCTTGGACCAGATTGGTATAAAAGGGTTTGTTGAAAAAGGGAAGATGAACTTCGTCGGAAGTATCTGCCGTACCTCCAGAACCCCAAAGTCGAAGTTCTTGATCTATTTCACGATTAATAACAATAAAGGAACCTCCAAAAATATTGATTTCCAATTGAAGCAACTCCTTGTGTACCACGTGAATAACCTGCTGGATTTCAGAGGTAGAATGCATCGCCATAGTTTTGGCTCTGATGCGTTCCAGGGCTGTTTCGATTTTTAGTTCTCTGTTTTTTAGTTCGAGTTCCTTGTTTTTTACATGAAGATCAGCCGTTTGCTGATCCACAAGCTGCTGCAGTTTCTCTTTTTCACGCTTCCATTCCTCCATATGCCAATGGTCATTTTCCGTATCGACAGGGGAAGAGGCATGCCAGTGAATCATTTTGATTTTATCTTCCAAAAACTCAAAAACGGCGGAAGCGCGAATATGAATAATATTTTCAATCTCTTCGGAAATCAGTGTCATCGACATCAATTCGACAATAAAGACAGTGCTCAGGTCGGTGGAAAACCGAGTTTCAATTCGCTCGCGATTTACGATGGGTTTAATATCTCCCATTTGCTCAAACTGCGATTTAAATAACTCGTCCGCATCTTTAAAGGAGCGTAACAATTCGTCCTTCGTCGTTCCGAAACCAATCATTTTATCATCTATAATGTCAGAAAGGTCTTCGTAGGGGACAAGACACATTCCCACATTTACTACCCGGTCTATGGCTGATTCTAATAGTTGCAGTTTATGTTTCTTCATGTTAAAATCAGATTGAAAGTCGAATAGTAAACACTGTTTTTCCCATTCTAGAATTTAAGCTCAACTCGCCTCCATGTGCTTTCACAATATCATAAGATAATGACAGACCCAATCCAGTCCCAGACCCAGTCGGTTTGGTGGTGAAGAAGGGCTGGAAGATTTTTTCTTTGATGGAATCGGGAATTCCTAGGCCGTTGTCTTGGACGGAGATTTCGATGAACCTCCCTTGCCCCCCTGATAGGGGGGAGTTGATACTGGTGATAGTTACGATTGGTTTATAATCAGAATCTGTGTTCGCTGATTTTGCTTTTTCATTGACTGAATAAAAAGCATTGTTCATCAGATTGAGAAGTACTTTTCCGATGTCCTGTGGAATAACGGAAACCTTGGGAAGATTGGGGTCAAAGTCTGTTTTCAGCTCAGCTTTGAATTCGGGTTCCTTTGCTAAAAAAGACTGATAACTCAAGCGAAGAAACTCATCCGCCAAGGCATTAAGATCTGTAAGTTCCTTCTGACCGGATCCTCTTTTGCTATGTTCGAGCATCCCTTTGACTATGGCATCTGCACGCTTGCCGTGGAGGGTAATTTTTTCTAAGTTTTGTTTGAGATCATCAGCGATCTCCACTGCAAACTGTAAACTGCCAGCTGCCAACTCTTCTTTCATTTCATCTACAAGCTCAGTACTTACCTCAGAAAAGTTATTCACAAAATTCAGCGGGTTCTGGATCTCATGGGCAATACCGGCAGTAAGCTCTCCGAGGGAAGCCATCTTTTCGGATTGGATGAGTTGAAGCTGTGCTAATTTTAGTTGATCAACTGTCGTTTCCAGCGTTTCGTTTTTATGTTTTATCTCATTATTTTTCTCCTGCAGAATATGAAAAGCTTTGTCTAGTTTATTTCGATTTCGGTAAACTAAAAATAGAATAATGAGGAATGTAAATAATCCAGCAAAAGCTGAAAAGGTAAGCCATCTTTGCCTGAGATTAGTTTTTTCAAATTCCAAGGTTTTTTTAGAAAACTCGTATTCCGATTCTAAATTGGCAGCCAATTTCTGACCCTCAGCTGTATTTATACTATCATTAAACTGCTTGAACAATTTGTAATTTTTCAAGGCTTCCAAATAATTTCCTTCCCCTTCGTAGATTTTTGCCAAAAGCTCATTTGCATTGCGAAGCTGAGTTATCTGCCCCATTTTTTCAGCTTGTTCCAAACCTTGATTGGCAAAGAAAGAAGCTTTCTCGAGATTTCCTTTTTTAAAATACAATTCAGCTAATCCAATCAAAGAGTGAGAATAAGGAACTCCATATCCTTTTTCCGCAGCGATGGCAATAGATTTGCTATATAATTCTTCAGCTAATTCTGTACTATCTATTACTGCGTAAATATCCGCCATTGTCCGTGCAGTCATTTCAATAAATTCCGGACTTTGTAATTCCAAAGCTGAAGCATATCCTATTTTGAGATTTTTTAAAGCCTCAGCAGGTCTGTTCTGTCTGAGTTCGACATCACCGATATTATTATAAGCCAAGATTTGTCGACCTTTGTTTCCTAAGGCTTGATAAATCATAAGCATTTCTTCATACTTTGATTTTGCTTCCTCAAAATCTTCCTGCTCAAAATATATAAGTGCAATATTGTTTAATGCTGCAGCTTTTACATTCAGGTTTCCCGAAGTTTCTGCTCCTTTTATAGCCTCAAAAAAATTGTTTAATGCCTCTGTATAATTTCCTAAATTATAATATACCAGACCAATATTATTTAAGATTCCTGGGACCAATTTCTCATTCGGAAGTTCTTTGGCAATACTCAATGAATTAGTATAATATTCAATTGATGCAACGAATTCTCCTTTGTTTTGAAGCGCATTTCCATAAATTTTTAAAGCTTCAGCTTCGCCTTTTTTATAATTGGCTTTACGGCAAAGCTGAATTTGGTTTTCCAGAAAAGAAATAGCGTATTCAGGATTACTTTCTGCAAGCGTAAAACCCAGTTCATTTGCTTTGTTGAGATATGTTGTATCCTTTTCGTAACCAGGTAAAGTGGAAAGCTCTTTTAAATCTGCTTGTAGATTTTCTATGGTTTGGGCCTTAGTGGAGGAGAAAGAAAGGATCAAAAAAACAATTTTAAAAAGTGAAATCACCTTGAAATTAACTAAATGAAAATCTAAACGGCTATTCATAAATAAAGCATAATTAATTAGTGGGTCACTGTGGAATTACAAGATCATCTTTTTAACCAGTAAATTTGGATTTTTAACTAAAAAAAGTACCTTTAAATCCTGTAAATTGTATTTTAAACCTAAGATCATGAAAATAAATTGTGCTGTTAATGGTAATGCTTGGTTCTTATTTTTAATAACAGAAATAGAATCAAATGAAGAATCAGGTCATTCCCTTGTGGTAGATCTGACTTACGATTTATCTTCAACTGCCTCATCTGATGAGGATGAAAGTGAATCATCAGAAGATTCAAGAGAAGAAAGTGAGGATCTTACCGATGTAGATCCAGCCCGAACTAGAGGAGTAGACCCAGCACGGACAAGGGGGGTTGATCCTGCTCGTACTAGAGGGGTAGATATTGAGCAAACCGAAGATGTAGATCCTGCTCGCACAAGGGGAGTAGACCCAGCTCGTACGTAAGAAGGATAAAAAAATAAAATGAAATGGACCTGAAAATAATTTTTTTTTCAGGTCCATTTTTTATTTACCGATTGTCCTATTTATGTGTTTTTTTAAACCGTTTGGAGGTTATACTGGTAAGTGGATTGTGAATTCAGTGCTTTCTCCCTCTTTAGTTTCAACTCCCCTCCATGTGCTTTCACAATATCATAAGATAGTGACAATCCAAGTCCAGTTCCCGATCCAGTCGGTTTGGTTGTGAAGAAGGGTTGGAAGATTTCGCCTTTTTATATAGTTGATCAATGACTTTTGACTTTCCTTTTAGCTATTTATAAAGCATTTCCTCCGCACCGGTCCAATTTTTTGGAGGTCCTTCAACTAAATATTTATTGGCTTTTTCAAAAAAGACTCGCACAGTATGGTCTTCTTCATCCGAGGTCACCACTTTGCCAAATAACTGCACGGCATGTTCAAATTGTCCTAGCTGGTACAGCTCCATTGCCATATCAAAATCACTCATGTTTTTTTTCCTCTTGCTGGCTAAATCTTCTTCCATTCCATTCATACATTCTACCACGCTGAGTACATTGTTTTTGCCCTTGAGAAGTACTTTCCCCAATCTTCTAAATGCAAATTTGGAAGGGTCAGGAATCCGTTTAAAGGTCTCCTCACTTAGTAATAAAGGCGATTTATAATACTTAGTCAGACTTTCAATCCGAGCCGCGGTATTGACAGTATCACTGATCGTTGCGGCATCCAAACGGTGTTCATCTCCTGTAATTCCCATAATCAGCGAACCTGTATGCATCCCTATTCCTGCCTGAATTGGGAGTTCTCCTTTTTGAATTCTCTGCTGGTTTAATTTTCTGACAGCACGTTGCATCTCAACCGCGGCCAAGAGGGCATCTTCCGGCTGTAAGGGAAAAATGGCCATGATGGAATCTCCAAGGTATTGGTTTATAAAGCCCTTGTGACTTCTGATTATGGGGCCTAAAACTTCATTGAAAGATGAAACGAACTGGAAGTTTTCTTCAGGACTCATTCGCTCGGAAAGGGTCGTGAAATCCCTGATATCTGTGAATAGAACGGTTACAATTTTTTCAACCTGATCACCTAGCCTGACATCTGTTATATTATCCTTACCCAATGAGGAAATAAATTCATTTGGTACAAATTTTTTGATTACCTCGTTGATGCGGAGCATAGCTTCCTCTCGCATTTTGATCTCCCGAATATTTTTTTCAAACAAAAGGGCAGATTCCATGGCCGAGGATGACTGTAAACCCAGGGTCACCAATAGTTTTAAGTGGGCAGCAGTGAATTGATCTGTTTGAGTACCTACCAAAATGATGGCGCCAAGGATTCTTTCCTTGCCTTTTAGAGTAGCGTAAATAATACTCGTCACATTTTCTGCTATCAGTCCACGTTCTTTGAGTTCTGCTATATCGGTGATGATGGCTGATTGTCCATTCAGGCCAAATCGAAGCAAGAGAGAAAAATTATTCTCCAAAAGATTGGGATCAATTAGGGGTTCACCTGAAATGGCAGGGACCGTTAATGCCCGTTGATATTCGTCTAATAAAACAATCGCGCCAGCATTGGCAGGAATGGAGTTGGTAGAATGGTTGAGTGTAATTGCTGCAATCGCATCCAGGGAGATTGCCTCTCCAAGATTTTCAGCGAAGCTGTAAATGATATTAAGCTCTTGATAGAGGTGTAATACTTCGGCTCCTAATTTCCTTTTTTCGAACTCTTTAACAAGAAGCATATTTAATACATCCCAAACCTGATTGAGTACGTTACTTTTGCTCCAAACTCTGGCAATAATAGCATCGCCTGAAGTCAATGGAATACTCAATGAATTTCTTAAAAGAGCTGGGTTTCCAAACACAACTTTGTCAAAAGGATCAGAAATACAGATTTCAGTTTTATTATGACTGCACCAATTATCCAACCATAGCCTAAGGGTATCTTCTTTCCTCAGAATCGCTTTAATTGAAATTTTTGCCATTGGTTTTCTGAATGAGGTTGATAGAATTAAGATTCTGGTAATTCAAGTACTTCCCGGGCTTTTTCCAAGAGCAAATCAGGATCAAATGGTTTGGTCATATAGACATCAGCACCGACATCGAGTCCCTTCTGCCGATCTGATTCCTGGCCTTTTGCGGTAAGCAAAACAATATAAATGTCCGTTAAACCCATTTCTTGTTTGACTCGTCGGCAAACTTCCATCCCATTTAACTTGGGCATCATGACATCCAAAAATATAAGGTCAGGTTTTTCCTCGCTGATCACTTCCAAGGCCATTTCTCCATTTTCAGCTGTAAAGAATTCTACTCCTTCATCTTCCAATTCTTCAAGTGTTTGTTCGATGAGCATTCTGATATGAGCTTCATCGTCGACTATTAAAATTTTCTGTGACATACAAAAATGTGGTTTAAAATTTATTGGTTAAAAAGATTTTACTTATTGGTAAATAAAGAATAAGACATTTTCTAATCCTTTTTCAAAACGCAAAGTCTGAACAATTTCTTCATTGGAGGGAAGTAACGAATTTAGAATAATGATGTCTGGCAGCGCTTCTTTGGCCTTTTCCACAAGTTCTTTTCCGTCTGACTCCACTACATGATAGCCTTTTGTCTGAAGTACCTCAGTTAGAGTACGGATTGCGGCATTATCTTCATCCACAACCATCACCTTGCGTTTTGACTTTCCCTGTTCTAATAGTGATCCAATGTCTTCAAACAACTGAGCTGTATCAATGGGTTTTGTCAAATACCGATCTACTCCTATTCGAAATCCCCTTGCTTTGTCCTGAACAATGGACAAAATGATTATGGGAATGTCCATCGTTTGAGGATCATTTTTTAGAATAGCTGCCACGTCAAAGCCATTGATTTCCGGCATCATGATATCAAGAATAACCAGGTCAGGTCTATTCTCCCTAATGGATTCAATCGCCTCTTTTCCATTGCTGGCTTCCGAGGTCAAGTATCCTGCCTCCGTTAGTTCCTGTCTTAATAAAGAACGGATGGATTCATCATCATCTACTATTAGTATCTGGGCATTTTTAACAGTCTTCAATTTCGAGAAGACCATTCTTTGCTTCAATTGATTTACTAATTCATTGAGGTGAATTGGTGCGGTGGATGGGCTAAACGTTTCCTTTTTGGTAAATGGGATGGCAAAAGAAAAAGTAGTTCCTTTTCCAATTTCACTTTCTAGCCAGATTCGACCTCCATGATGCTCGACAATCTCTTTGCAAATAGGAAGGCCAAGGCCAGTTCCTTTTGGTTTGTCCGTGAGAGTATCACCACCAATTTGCTTAAACTGCTCAAAAACTGCCCCGAAGTCCTCTTGGGATATACCCATTCCAGTGTCTTTGACGCTAGTAATAATTTCATTTCCAACTTGCTTTACTCGGCAGGTTACAGAGCCATTATCCGTAAATTTGACCGAATTGGAAATCAAATTGATTACCACTTGGATAAGTTTATTGCTGTCCCCTATGATGGCAGGGATATTGGGATCGATATCACGAATTAATTTTAATTTTTTATTTTCAAAAAGCGAATTGGTCGCAGAGATTGCCCGTTCAACTACTTCCGGTAATACAACTTCCTCTTGGCTCCAATCCATCTTCCCAGCCTCTATTTTAGCCAAATCCAACACATCATTAATCAGCGTCGTGAGTCTTTCGCCTTCTGAGATAACTACTTTTAGATTTTCTGAAACTTGACCTACTGTTCTTTCTATTTTGGAATCGGATTTGTCCACTAAAGGAAATATCTTTTCTTCCAGACGTTTTTGGATGATTTTTGCAAAACCTAAAACAGAGGTCAGTGGGGTACGCAGTTCGTGACTGACTGTGGAAAGGAAAGCACTTTTTGCCTCATTAGCTTGCTCGGCAGCTTGCTTTGAGGCAACTACATCCTCAAAAAGCTGAGCATTATTGATCGCGATCCCTACGGATGATGCTATGGTTGAAAGTAAGTTTGAATCACTTTCATCAAAGCGATTTTCAGTCTCTGTACTTTGAACGCTCAATACACCAATCACTTCTTTGCCCTGAAAAATAGGCACTCCTAAATAGGATGCTGAAGGTAACCCCTTGTGAGTTGCTCCTAGGGTAGATGTCATTTCTTCCAGATCTTTATTGATTAGAAGAGGATTTCCAGAACTTAGAATTTTTGAGGTCAGACCTTCTCCAAATTTCTGTGGAGGCATTTCATCGCCAAACATATAAGGAAATTGAATCATGTTGGTTTTTTTGTCCAAAAGCGCCAAATACACAATATTGGCTTTGAACAAATCCTTCATTTGATCACCAACTAAATGAATTATTTCATCTAAAGATAAATGAGAGGCAAGCGCTTGACTCACGCGATTTACGACAGATAGTTCATTGGCTTGTTGGGTAGATTCATCTAGCAATCGGTTTGTTTCATCAAACAGACGGGTGTTTTCAAGAGCTACACCCATGCTATTGGTAATAGTGACTAGAAGGTTGACCTCAGAATCACTAAATGCACCTTCCTTATCGAGATTTTGAAGGCTGACGGAGCCACGGATTTGATTACCAACCATGATCGGTACAAAAACTGCTGACTTAGGAGTATGTCCCATACTTACTCCTTTGCCCCCAAATCGCTGTGCAGTAGCGATATAATTTTCGTTGATGACTAGAGGTTTTTTGGTTTCAATTAGCTGTTGATTCGCCCAAATTATC
Source organism: uncultured Algoriphagus sp. (assembly GCA_965659625.1). Lineage (GTDB taxonomy): Bacteria > Bacteroidota > Bacteroidia > Cytophagales > Cyclobacteriaceae > Algoriphagus. The sequence continues at coordinate 509,006 of CBFHWO010000001.1, forward strand.
GGACGAGGGACGCTATGTTGCCGAACCCCTCTTTCAATCGAATAATGCCATATTTCCAGATCTGCATCCAGATCAAAAGAGCGAATGATCACGGTTTGGGTATCAAAAAGAGTTCTCAGTTTTTCACCTACCAATTCATAGATCCCCTCCGTATGTATTTCTTTTACCAGCCCATTTTGCACTCCATTCAATACAGCGAGTTCGGATACCCGTTGACTCAGCTCTTGTGTCCTGTCAGCTACCGTTTTTTCCAGCAATTCCTGTTTTTCACGAAGCTGACTCAGCCTCCATTTTAAAATCAAACGAATTAGAATGATTACGGCTAAAGCATAAAGTATATATGCCCACCATGTATTGTACCAGGGAGGGATGATGGAAAAAGTGTAGGAAGCTTCTTCGCTTACATCATTGAAAACATTTTTGGCGCGGACTCTGAAAGTATAGGTGCCTGGCGAAAGATTGGTGTATTCCTTATATACGCTTCTATTCCAATCTGACCAGTCTGACTCAAATCCTTCCAAGAATGTCTGGTAAGTAGTTCTTTGTTCCTGCTGGTAAAATTGAGCAGCATAGGTAAAGCGTAAAGAATTTTGAGAATAAGATAAATCCTGAAAATCTTTATTTAAATGATTCAAAGTATCCGCTCCAGCATAAACCCCTCGCATCAATACTGGGAAATTTTCCTTGGATACAGAAGAAATGGAGCGATCATACCGAAGCAAACCTTCTCCACTCCCTATCCAAACGATTCCGTCATCCTCAGAAAAAAGTCCAAACACACCTTGCCAAGGATAATCATTAAAAAGGTTTTCTTCTAGAGTATATGTATTGTCTGGCCCTGGGATGGCTAGTCTAAGCCTATTGCCAATCGGGATCCAAACTTGTCCTTGGGAGTCTTCCTGCATAAAAAATCCTTCAGAAAGCCCTAAATTATCTGGGATCATTCCAAACCTTTCATCTGGCACAATGGATTCGGTTGAAGGATCATAGCGTAAATTTGCCCCGAAGGATGGGAAAAAGATTTCACCATCAATAGCGTATAATAATCCAGCTGATTTAACCAAACCTTCCTCAACACCAAATTCCTTGATTTGAAAGTCATTGACTACAGGTAGGCCGTTTTCATCATATGAAGGAGTGATACGATATGCCATATTCGTTTGAGTACCTCCCCAAATGGTTCCATCCTCGCTCTCAGCAATGGACCAAATCGTATTGGGCATTCCTTCTACGTCAGCAAATTTTTCCCAAAAGTTTCCTTTTCTAGCGTAAATTCTTAGTCCATCCTCTATGGATATGTATAAAAGGTTTGGGTGGCTAGGCGAGATCATTAAATCCTGTCCTCCACTTGTACTCGGGTCAATAGGAATAATTTTCCCATCTCGGATCATTGAAAAAACTTCTCCCGGAACAAGTAAATCCTCACCGTCAACCAAAAGATTCCAGATCTGAATATTTCCTAATTCTGGAATTGGAACGAACTTTTTCGTCTCCACATCAAATTTGTAAAGACCGATCGAAGAGCTAATATAAAGTTGTCCGGCTACTCGTGTTATTCCATAAATGGTTGAGTTTATACCTTGATTCTTTGTAAAAGTGCTAATGGGAGAATTGAGTGCCAGTTTTGAAATTCCATTGTCAAGTCCAACCCAAACGGTTTGGTCCTGGTCCACATAAACAGAATAAACTGAGGGGTCTTGAAGCCCTTGATCAGCAGAAAGAATATTAAGCAGTTTACCCTCTTGATTTACTAAAACCAATCCCATTCCGATCATTGAGGCCACCAGGTTCCCATTGGGAAGTAAGGCGCTTTTATAAAGCAAATTAGTTTCGGTATATGCGTTGAGATCACTATCAAAAACCTCAAATTTCTCTCCGTCAAACTTGTAAAACTCTTGATAAAAACGGCCTATTAAAAACTGTTTTTGGCCTGTTTCGGGATTATCCAAATGTTCCACTAATGTGAAAACCCTATCTCCAGCAGTGACTTCACTACCCGGCATCAACTCAAGTTCTCCGTCCACCATTTTATATATTCCTGTTCCTATGTCGTGGACCATATATTGGCCATGGATCATAAAGCCATGCGAAAAGGTTCCCCGAGCGGGATAGGTTTTGATATCAAACTCCCCTTTTTCTAAATCATAGTCTAATCTGAAAATATATTCTCTAGCTTGGAAGTATAAGTATTGCCCATCAAATTGAACTGACCAAAATTCTTCGAAATCCCGCTTATCCTCTGGGATAAGATGCTTTAATGATTCTACTACTCGATCCCCAAACTTGTTTCTTTTGAGATAGCCAAAACTTCCGCCAGATACATAAAAGATCGTTCCATTATCATCCTTAACCAATCCTCTGGTGGAAACTCCAGTTGGGTAATCTGGGTTTCGTATTTGTCGCCAATTGATCCCATCAAATTCCATGATTTCAGTAGAGGTTCCAAAATACATCAATTGATCATCGCTTTGAATTATGGACCAAACCTGTCCATTTCCGCCATATTCAGAGGTTGCATAGTTCTTGATCAGTGGAACCCCAATTTCTTCACTGGATTGAGAATAAGAATTAGATGAATAAACAAATAGGCCAACAAAAACCCAAAAAATTATATTTCCCTTTATTCGGTTCAAAAAGGAGTATCTAGATTGCGGCATAGTATTATTTTATTATATAAAAACCCAAAAAATTAAGAAGTAATCTAATGAAAAAAATTAGTCCTAAGTGAAAAGTTTGATCAAAAATTTGGTTTTTTTGCTTCTGACGATCACCTCTAGCTGATAGCTTTCTCCTTCTTGAGAGCCAGTTCTGACATGTCAGGAGGAGTGTGCATGGTAAGAAAGGAGATAATGACGAGGGTATTACTTAATCAGAATTTTTTTCTCTCCAAGCTTGAGGAGTTAGGCCTAACTCTTCTTTGAACACCCTGCTGAAATATGCAGGAGTTCGGAATTCATGGGTAATATTGGTGTACAATTTTTATTCATACTCTAT
>CBFHWO010000002.1:0-280179 GCA_965659625.1 uncultured Algoriphagus sp.
AAGGGGGAAAATTTCTTCGATTTTTCTCCTTTGATTTTAAAACCGAAGAACCAATGAGCAAGTGTAGGGAGTATTAAAAGGGAAACGATTAATGCTGCGACCAATGCAAAGGTTTTGGTGTAGGCTAAGGGACCAAATAATTTTCCTTCAGCTGCTTCCAAAGTAAAAACCGGAATAAACGATACGATGGTAGTTGAAACAGCAGTTAGAATAGCAGTTGAAACTTCTGACGCGCCGTTGTAAATGGTATCTATCAGTTTCTGATCTTCTGGAGCTTCATCAATATGCTTCAGAATATTCTCAGAAAGGATAATCCCTAAATCCACCATGGTACCAATTGCAATAGCAATCCCCGAAAGTGCTACAATATTTGCATCGACTCCAAAGTATCTCATGGCAATGAATACCATCAAAACTGAGATTGGTAGTAAGCTGGAAATCAGTAAGGAAGCGCGAAGATTATAAACCATTACTATCACTACCAAAATGGTAATTAGAAGTTCCAAGGTCAAAGCTTCTTCCAGTGTACCAAGAGTTTCTGAAATGAGTTTGGATCGGTCATAAAATGGAACCAGAGTCAACTGACTTTCTGTGCCATTTGCTAGTGTTTTTTTAGGCAATCCTGAACTGATTTCAGAGATTTTGGCTTTCACATCCTGAATAACTGCTAAGGGATTTGCACCATATCGGGCGACCACTACTCCTCCAACTACCTCCGCACCATCTTTGTCCAAAGCACCTCTTCGGTTAGCAGGACCAAGACCAACGACAGCTATATCTTTGATCCGAATCGGAACATTATCCTGCACCGAGACAACTGCTGTTTCTATGTCAGAAACATCCTTGATATAGCCCAATCCCCTCACCAAGTATTCTGCCTGATTGATTTCGATAGTTTTGGCGCCTACATCGCGATTGGATTTTTTGACTGCCTCCATCACTTTTGACAAAGGAATGTTGTAAGCTTTTAAGGCATCAGGATTCACGTCAATCTGGTACTCCTGCACAAAACCTCCGATGGATGCAACTTCAGAAACTCCTTCCACTGCATTTAATGCATATTTCACATAGAAATCCTGCACAGAGCGAATCTCATGTAGATCCCATCCGCCTGTTGGGTTTCCATTGGAGTCCCGTCCTTCCAAGGTGTACCAAAATACTTGTCCCAATGCGGTGGCATCTGGTCCAAGAGCTGGTTGAACTCCCTCTGGTAATAGGCCTGTAGGAAGTGAGTTGAGTTTTTCGAGAATTCTTGATCTTGACCAATAGAATTCTATATCTTCATTGAAGATGATATAGATGCTTGAGAATCCGAAAATTGAAGAGCTTCGGATGGATTTTACGCCAGGAATTCCTAATAAATAGGTCGTGAGAGGATAGGAGATTTGATCTTCTATATCCTGCGGTGATCTACCCGCCCAAGGCGAAAATACGATCTGTTGGTTTTCACCAATATCGGGAATAGCATCCACAGGAACGGGATCAGAAGGCAAAGAGCCCACTTTCCATCCAAATGGAGCAGTAATAATCCCCCAGCCAATTAGTGCAATCAGCAAAAGAACTGTTACCAGTTTATTCTCAAGAAAATACTTGATAATGGAATTTAACATGTGATGAATCTGATAAGATGACCAGAATGAAAAGATAAGTTAGCTATGATGTTTTCACAGCAATTTAAGACTAACCGGAGTTAATCCTCAGTTCATCAATGTGTTAAATAAGGAAAGTCTGAAACAAAACCTGATGGTCCTGTTTTAAAATCGGAGGAGAGTAATCTGGTAAATCAGTATGTATAGGTTCTACAATAGAACCACTAAAAATAAAAGTGTAAGCAAAAGCGACAGCAAAATCTAAATGGAGATTAATGCTTGCCTTTGTAATGCTGAAATCTTCATCCATATGAAGTATTTCAAACTCATTGTCACAGCAATTATTGGAATTGAAATGGTTTTGATGATCTTCTTCAGAATCACAATCATGGGATTTTTGCTCCATTCCACAATTAATATGCGAAGCATTCAAAGACAATTCACTGAGCATTTCCAATCCTCCGCAGAAGTGCGTGGACTTAGCCATACCAATGCTTGAGAAAAGCAGGATAAAAGAAAGCGCTATGGAAATTGTTTTTTTCAACGTCGTAAAATTACGGAATTTTTGTGAATAAGGTTGTTTGATTTATTAATCTCCTGTTTCGAAGTACAAATGATAGTGTTTACTACAACCGGGATTGAAAGCAGCTTTACAATTTGGACAGGTATTATTGCTGCTTTGATAATCAGCTATGCTTAATTCATTTCCACAAACTCCACAAAGGATAGCTTTAGAACTAAATTCTGCTTTTGGCCATACTTGGGGCTCGTGATCTGCAGTTTCTTCGTGGCAAGAATAACAGGGATAATATTTTTCACAGCATTTAAATTTGATCGCAATGACATCCAATTCTGAATGCCAATGTTGGCAGCGCGTTTGATCGTCGACTGGTTTGCCATAAATGTTGATGCCTTTGATGCTGGATTTTACCACTGGTAAAGCGAGATTAGTTTGGGCATTGATTGTCTGAATTGACAAAAGTAAAATAAAGACTAGAAGTAGTTTTCGCATCTTAAATGTTTGAATTTGATGCCAATTTATTCAGGTTTGGCGATAAATCCTGCTTTTAATACTGTTTTAAATACCTCTTCCTCTGTGATATTCTCAGATTCAACAGATAGGATTCTATCGTCACTTTCCAAATCGACAGACCAGGAATTGATTTTTGCTTCGGCATTTAACAGTGGAGTTACTTTCGCCAGGCAATTGCCACAATTGATATTGGTTTTGAATTTTTGAGTTTTCATTTTTAAAATTATTTAGTGAGCGTATAGAAATAAAGTGGAAGTAAAATAGAAATTAAAAGGAAATACGATAGAAATAGAACTCCCTCGGAGTTGAAATACTAAGCTTAAAGATCCCTCTTCGCCCTATTTCGCGTAGCGTATTTCATTTCATTTATTTCGCGCAGCGTATTTCTAATTTTTAATTATAAGGTTTTACCTTTTAAACGTAGACTATTCAAAACCACCGAAACAGAGCTGAATGCCATGGCACCTCCGGCAATCATAGGGTCCAATAAGAAACCGTTGAAAGGATAAAGTACCCCTGCCGCAATTGGAATACCTATCAAATTGTATATAAATGCCCAAAATAGGTTTTGATGGATTCCATTTACTGTCATTTTGGATAGTTTCATGGCCTTTGGAACCGCCTCTAGATCTGAAGAGATAATGGTCATTTTTGCAACTTCCATTGCTATATCAGATCCATGTCCCATTGCAATACTTACGTCTGCTTGTGCTAATGCCTCCGAGTCGTTGATTCCATCTCCAACCATAGCAACGATTTTTCCTTTTGCTTGAAGTTCTTTGATAAATTCCGATTTATCAGAGGGCATTACTTCAGATCTAAAATCTGTCAAACCGATTTGTTTGGCCACTGCCTCAGCTGTTTGATGATTATCTCCAGTAAGCATGTAAACGTCGATGTCTAGATTTTTTAATTTGAGTATGGCATCTTTCGAACTTGGTTTTATCTGATCAGTAATCGCCAAAATTGCTAATAATTTTTTCTCACTTGCAAAGTAAATCACCGTCTTACCTTCAGATTTCCACTTTTCGGCATCTTTTTGAAATTCATCCGAAATTGCTATTTGATGGGTTTCCAACAAATTTTGATTCCCTACATAATAGGTGATACCAGTCGGATCTTTAGCCTCAGCGCCTTTCCCCGTGATACTTTGGAAGTCCAAAATCTTGGCTGGTTCAACCTGATTTTCTATTAATATTTTTGAAACTGCCTCAGCTAAGGGATGTTCTGACTTTGATTCAATTCCTAGGAGAATTGGATTAAAATCCTTTTGAATCTCATCAGAAAACCATTTTTGATCAGAGACGGTAGGTTTACCGGCAGTAATGGTCCCGGTTTTATCCAGCACAATAGCATTGACTTTATGAGCGATTTCCAGACTTTCGGCGTCTTTGATCAAAATGTTGTTTTCAGCTCCTTTTCCGACTCCCACCATGATCGCAGTTGGTGTCGCCAATCCTAAAGCACAGGGGCAGGCAATTACCAAAACAGCTACAGAAGTCAGCAAAGCATGAGTAAAAGCTTCATCTCCACCTAAAATCATCCAAACTGCAAAAGTGATGATAGAAATTCCAATCACGGTAGGAACGAAAATACTTGCGATTTTATCAACGAGTTTTTGAACAGGTGCTTTACTTCCCTGAGCTTCTTGCACTCGTTTTATGATCTGCGAAAGCAAAGTTGCACTTCCAACTTTTTCTGCTCTGAAATGAAAGCTTCCTTTTTGATTGACCGTTCCGGCAAAAACTGAATCGTTTTCCTTTTTCTCCACAGGAATAGGTTCTCCACTGATCATGCTTTCATCGATAAAGGAATTTCCGGAAACCACGATTCCATCAACTGGGATTTTTTCCCCAGGTCTCACGATTATTTCAAAACCTTTCTGAACTTCTGAGATAGGGATTTCTTGTTCTTTTCCATCAATAATGGCTTTTAGGGATTTTGCCTGCAATCCCATCAGTTTTTTCAAAGCTGTGGAAGTACCTGATTTTGCTTTTTCCTCCAACATTTTCCCCAAGCTGATAAACGTGATGATCACTGTGGCAGCTTCATAATATACATGAGGGGTGATACCTCGTTGGATCCAGAATTCCGGAAATAGCGTGTTCAAAAAACTAAATAGAAATGCAATGCCTGTACTCAATGCGACTAAGGTATCCATGTTGGATTTCCCATGTTTCGCTTGTTTCCATGCATTTACAAAGAAATGCCGGCCAAAAACGAACAAGACAGGAATACTTAAAACCAAAGAAATCCATTTTCCAGGTTGCCAGTCCATAAAAAACATTCCAAGTATAAAAATTGGCAGAGTAAGAATTGCCGCTCCAATTGTCTGTTTTTTTACTTGCTGATAATATGCTTTTTGGGCTTTTTCACCTGCTTCTTCCAGATTTCCCTCACTGATTATTAATCCGTAACCAATAGCAGTTAAGGCTTCATTCAATCCTTCTGCTTTAATTTGATTCGGATCATATTCTATCAGGACTGTATTAGAAGCAAAATTGACAGCTGCAGATTTTACTCCTTCGGTATAAGATAGAATTGTTTCAACACTATTTGCACAAGCCGCACATGTCATTCCTGTGACTGGAAATGTCTTTTTTGTCAACTCGCTATTAGTGATGGTTTGGGTCATGGTGAATCAATAATGATTTACAACACAAACTTCGGCAATTTAATGGGTTGATTTATTACGGAATTTTGAAAAGCTTTTATAAGATTTTGCTGGAAGACAAGGAGTCCTTCATTCTGAAATGGACTACAAATGAGGATAAAATAGTCAGAAATCCAATGGAAACAATTGCAGTCGGAATCCCCCAATAGTCAGCCAAAATTCCTGAAAATATCGCACCAAAAGCATATCCTAAATCTCTCCACAATCGAAAAGTTCCAATGCTTTCAGCTCTTTGAACGGGATGCGTATGATCTGCAATAGCAGCCATAAATGTAGGGTAGACCAAAGCCGTTCCTAATCCTAATAAGATCATTAATATTATCTGAAAATAGAAATCCAAAAATTCCGGAAGGATCAAGAGTGTCAATCCTTGCAAAAGCATGCCTATAAAAATCAACTTCTTTTTGGAAAAATGATCTGCCATTTTACCGGTTCCTAACTGTGCAAACCCCCAAATTAATGGATAGGTAGCGGCGATTACTCCTATTTCTTTCAGATTAAATCCATTATTCAATAAGAGAATCGGCAATAGTCCCCAGACCATTCCATCATTTAGATTATTTACTAATCCTGCTTGAGTAATGCTACTTAAGGTTTTGTTTTTAAATGAAGTCTGAAAAAAAACACCTTTGATCTTATCCTGAATAGCATTTTGAGATTCCTTTTGGACAAATAATTTTGTGTCTTTGATAAGAAAAACAGACATCAGAAGTCCAATAATTGAGACTGCAATTCCGATGTAAAACGGATAGGGTGAAACACCAAAATTCTCTGCTATATAAGCAGAAAAATAGGCGCTGACTCCAAGAGATAAATACCCTGCAAATTCATTCATCCCCATAGCAAAGCCACGTTCTTTTTCGCCTACCAAGTCAATTTTCATGATGACCGTACTGCCCCAAGTAAGGCCTTGGCTGATTCCAAGAAGAATATTTGCCAAGATTACAATGTCCCAATCGCTAGCAAAAATTAGGAGAAAAGGAACTGGAAGCGCCAAAATCCAACCTAAAATCAAGAGTTTCTTTCTGCCGAAATTATTGGCAAATTTCCCTGTGAAATAATTGGTGAATGCTTTAGAAAAACCAAATGCCGTGATAAATGACAAAAAGGCAAAATTTGAATCCAGGCCAAAAACTTCTGAGGCAAATTGTGGAAATATGGATCGTTCCATTCCCAGCATTGATCCCACCAAAGCATTGACAATTACCAGCATTAGGAATTGTTTCCAATTTTCTTTCAGACCAAGTATAGTGTTTGACAAGTGTGCTTAATTTTTACACAAAGGTTACTATCTGCCAATTCTCATCCTTTTACATTTGTTAAATAATCACCGGATGCCCGATCTGATTCTACTAAGACTGACTTGAGTGATTCCTAAATAGGATGCAATATGTTTTAATGGAATTCTCACCAATAGTTCTGGGAAATCATTCAACAATTGAAGGTATCGCTCCTCAGCACTGTGAAATTGGAGGCTCTCCATTCTGTTGACATAGGAAACATAGGACGCCTCCATAATCTTTCGGAATAGCCTTTCTATTTCCGGATAAGACTCATAAAGTGTTTCTAAACTGGAGGCTGGAATTCCGATTAAATCGGTGTTTTCGATGGTTTGGATTGCTTTCTTGCTGGGTTTTCCAGTGAAAAGACTTTCTGCTCGGATAATCATATCATGTTCGAAGGCAAAGTATTCAGTCACTTCTATGCCACCTTTCAAATAGTAAATTCTTGCCAATCCAGAGGTCACAAAATAGTACGTCCTACAAGTCTGGCCAATTTCCTGAACATGCTTGTTTTTCGGAGTATGTATTCCAAAAGAGATTTCAGTAAGTGCTTCGGAGGCCTTTTCGGAAATAGGCTGTATACTTTGAAAATAGGATAGGAGGGACTGAATCGATTGCTGATTTGCCATCATTAAAAGTAATGAAATCCTATGCTGGATTCTAAATTCTATCTAAGCTATTCCGAAAAGCCTTCTTGTCTTTTTTAAATTCTGAAGGAGTCATTCCAGTTTCTTTTTTGAATTGAGTGGAAAGGTATGCTACACTGGAATAGTTTAATTTAAATGCTATTTCAGAAAGCGACAATTCATCATAAATCAATAGCTCTTTTACTTTTTCAATTTTTTGCTTGGTGATGAATTTTTCTATCGTGATACTTTCTACAGAAGAAAAAAGTCGACTTAATTGTGTGTAATCCTGATTTAATTTGTCAGCTAAAAATGTAGAATAATTGATTTTTAAAGTTTGACTGGAATAATGAATTTGCTCAATCAAGAGTGATTTGATTTGAGAAATAAGTGCAGATTTTTCACCTTTTAATAGTTCAAATCCTTGGTTATTTAATAAAGTTGAAAGTTGCTTTTCTTGAGAATCATTTAAGTGATGCATGAGATTGACTTTGCCAAGTTCAATTTTATTGAATTCTATTCCCGCTTTCTGCATCGTATTTTTTACGGCTTCTATGCAGCGAGGACAGACCATGTTTTTAATCAAAATCTCATTAGAATCCATAATCCTTATTTCTCTTAAAATTCCTTTTCGCCAAATTCGCTTTTCACGAATTTTGCTTTGTTTTTGGAACGATTGAGTGTGTAGGAAAAGTTCAGAATGATCATATCCACTTCTTGGATATAATTGGTGGTAGTGAAGAACTCACCTTCTCTATAGGTTGTGATTCTTTGTTCATTGGTATCCAAAAGACCCATATCGATGTTTTGCCAAACAAGGTTAGCTGACATTCTTCCTTCCATCCAGGTTTTTTTGATGACGATACTTGGCGTGTAAAATCTCGAATCTTCACCTTGGGCTGTTACTCTTTCGGATAAATAATTTAAAGTGCCTTGGATACTCCATGAAGAAGGAAGGCTAAATGTGGTGTTGATGTTGATGGAATGAACCCAACTGGAAGTATTGACAGGGCGATTATCAAAACTGCCATCGATGGAATAATAATATAGATTCAAACCACCAAAAACCTTCCACCAAGCAGTAGGAAAAATTTCCAAACCCATATCAACGCCTGTTGATTTTCCAGTTCCTACATTTGAATATATTCTATTGAGAATGGTGTCATTATACACTGTGTTCACCCTATTTACCAAATTTTTAACCCGAGTATGATAGGCAGTTGCGTAGAAGCTGGATGCCTTCCAAGTTATTATTACGCCCAATTCTGCTAAGTTGATGAATTCTGGAAGTAGATTAGGATCACCTTGTTCCAGTGTTTCACTATGTTCTCTTTCTGGAAAAGGATTCATCTTGAAAGTGGTAGTTCGCTCTACTCTTTGGCTGAAATTTGCCTTAATCTGAAGTCCTTCCTTGATTTGATAGCCAAGATTTGCACTGAAAAATGGTCGGACAAAATCGTATTGATAAACAGTGTCTATTAATCCAGCTTTGTATTCCAGATCAAAACTCCGGTCCATACTTTCTATCCGAATGCCAAGCCCATAATTTAATTTTTCCAGCTTTTTATCCAATTGGATATATCCTGAATGAATGTTTCTTTTCAGTTCTACATTGCTTGAAAACTGGGGTACAAGTTCGAATTCACCCGTTTCGTTGTTTTTTCTTTCGTAAAGAAAATCTCCTTGATGATCCAATTTTCGGAATTGATATCCTGCGAGAATTGCCCAAAAGTGAAAGGTTTGAAGCTATAATCAAGGTTGTAACGAATCCCATTTAAAGGATTGTCATTGGTGTTGTATTCATCCTGATATACAATGCTGAGATCTGGGTAGCCCAAATTCAAATTGGAGGTTGGTCCGCCAAGCATACTATATTCGTAAAGAAAGGAAGTGCTGATTTTTGACTCATCTTCAAAAGTGAGGGAATAGTCCAAACTTCCTAAAACCACATCCCCGCGTCGACTTTGGTCGTTGGCATTAAAGTACTGAAAAGTATAAAGGCGTTGATTATTCAAGGTGGCATGATTGTCATAATACAAGATATCAGCTGTCCTTAATTTGTCTCTTACTGCTCCATAAAATCCTAAACTGAAAGAACTCCTTTTAGAAGGAGAATATCCGATGGTAAATCTTCCAGAATAGTTTTTTTCATCAATGCTTCTTTCGCCTTCAGAAGGAAAAAAGGTGGTAGTGTCACCCGAAATGGTATATACGTTTCCAACTCTCCTCCCGGCAATGTCATTTCTCTGGAAACTGGCACCTACAGAAATATCCAACTTTCCTTTAAGGTAGTTTAGATTAAAATCTGCTCCATACCGTTTGGCCCGCTCAGAATTCCCATAATTTTCTATTGGAGGAAAGCCCAACTTTGTATTGAACTGCACATATAAACCATCTGTAGTTCCTGTTTTCGTGATCACGTTGATCATTCCCGCTTTACCTTCTGAGTCATATTGGGCAGAAGGAGAAGATATCCACTCAATCTTTTCAATACTATTGGCAGGCAATTGACTGAGAATCATCATTGGGTCTGATTGGACAGGTTTTCCATTGATCATCACCACAAATCCAGTTGTGCCTCTAATCGAGATTTCCCCATCCACATTGATGGCTGCTCCAGGAAGGTTTTTAAGGATATCAGACGCATTTCCACCTTGAGCTGCTTGAAAATTTTCTGCGGAGTAGCTTTGTTTTTGTAGCTGAAAGTCAGTTGTTATTTTTTGACCCTCGACATCCACTGCATCTAACAAAGTTTGATCTGGTTCTAAGGTAATTATCCCCAAGTTTAGGGATTCGTTTTTCTTTAAAGAAATGGATGCCAATAGCTTAGTGGTATATCCGATAAAACTGACTTTAATAAAATAAGAGCCGGGATTTATACCATCAATTTGGAATGATCCTGCTTGATCACTGATCGTGCCATTTACCAAACTGCTGTCTGATTCTGAATAGATGACAATACTGGCAAATTCGATTTGAACTTGATTCCTTTGTTCATGGATCAGTCCTGAAACACTGGATTGGGTAAACCCTATTTCAGGGAAAAGGAACATTACACATAATGAAAAAAATAATATTTGGACTTGTTTCAACATATGTCAAAATTACACCACTAATAGGTGTTTATTAGATGATTGTTTTGTGAAAGGTTGAAATGTCATTTAAAATTTTGCTTTTAAAAAGGCGATAAAATTGAAATCTGGAAAATTTCAACTTTAATTACCCAATAAGAAAGTTAAAAGGTAGAAAAACAAGCTTGGACAAATCAAGCACCCTAAGCCGGTATAAAAAGTAGCCGTCACCGCTCCATAAGGAACCAGTTTTGGGTCTGTTGCGGCCAGCCCAGCAGCTACTCCGCTGGAAGTTCCCATAATTCCTCCGTAGGCCATGGCCGAACCCGCTGATGACAAACCAATTCTTTTTGCCAAAATTGGGGTGAATATGGTTACAGCAATAGTCTTTACCACACCGGCAGCAATGCTTAATGCAATTACCTCAGAACTAGCCCCCAATGCCGCACCGGTCACGGGGCCAATAATATAGGTACAAGCTCCAGCTCCAATAGTGCAAAGGCTCACAGCGTCCCGATATCCCCAGACATATGCAACAGCAACACCCGAAGTAAAGAAAATAAGAATCCCGAAAAAGAGTGATAATAAACCTAATAATCCAGATTTTTTGACCAATAAATAGCTTGCTCCCAATGCAGTAGCAACTATGGCAAAATCCCTGAACATGGAACCACCTAAAATGCCTATTCCTTTAAAAATCTCTATGTCTGAAATCCCTTTACTGCCATTCGTGAAAAGACCTCCTAAGTAACCTAAGACCAATCCTAAAAATATTGCGATAGCTGATCCAGGAATTCTTGATTTTAGGAAATGCTTTGAAACTAATTCTGAACCATATGCTAAAATTCCGATGCATAGGAAACCGACTATTAGTCCATTATTGTCTAATACTTTTAATAATTCCTGCATCTTAATTTTCCTTGAAGGCTTTCATAAGGATAGGGAAAAATGCGAATCCAAAAATTACTGGGATTATTCCTGCAAATACAGCCAAATTACCGCTGGATATGGCGGATTTAACATTCAAACTAGCTGCCATAGCTATGACAACTGGGATATACATTTTATTCCAAAAGTCAATGCCGAGAATCATATCAGGTTTCCACCAACCTTTTCTCTCAAACACTTCTTTTAAAAACATTAAGATTAACATGGCAAAACCAACTCCGCCGACATTGGAGTTGATTCCAAGTAATTTTCCTAAAAGTTCTCCCATCCACTGACCGAGGATGTAGGAAAAAGAAAGAAGTGCTAAACCGTATATGATCATAATTTTCAGAATAGCTTTTTCAATTCATTTTTAGTCACTTTCCCCATCGTATTTCGTGGTAAGTCAGGTATGAAAATATATTTTCTTGGAGTCTTGTATGCAGGCATTCTATCTCTCATCCAGGTGTTTAATTTGTCTAAATCAAATTCAGTATCGCTAACCAAAGCTGCAACCACCAATTCACCCCATTCTTCATTGGGAATTCCTACGACTCCACAGTCTTTTATGTCAGGATGTTTTCTTAAAACTTCCTCTATTTCCAATGCAGAGATCTTATAACCTCCGGATTTAATGATATCGATAGAATCTCTACCTAAAATTCTATAATACCCATCTTCAAGAACAGCAATATCTCCGGTTTTAAACCAACCATCTTCAGTAAAGCTTTTTGCTGTTGCTTCTGGTTTCCCCCAATATTCTTTAAATACTGATGGACCTTTGATCTGGATTTCTCCAGGCTCTCCATTTTTCACTTCTTCACCATCTTCATCTACAGTCCTAAGTTCAACCTCAGGTAAGGGTTGGCCAATGTGTCCTGCTCTTCTTTCACCATCGTAAGGATTGCTTACTGCCATTCCGATTTCAGTCATGCCATATCTTTCTAAAAGGTAATGCCCTGATATTTCCTTCCATTTTTCCATCACAGAAACTGGGAGAGCGGCTGATCCAGAAATCATCAATCGGAAACTAGCCATTGCAGCAGTAAGCTTCACTCGTTCTTCTGAATTCAATTTTTCCCATTCTGAAATCAGCTTGAAATAAATCGTGGGAACAGCCATGAACACATTCAGCTTTCCTTTTAGAAAAATATTGAAAACTTCTTTAGCACTGAATTGATTCAGGAACTCTACGGTGGCGCCAGACCATAAGGCACAGCAAAGCACGTTGATAATACCATGTACATGGTGAAGTGGTAAAATCTCTAAAATATAATCGTCAGAACTCCAATGCCAGGCTTTCACTAAAGTGGAAATCTGAGATTCTATATTGAGGTGAGTTGTCAAAACACCTTTGGGAAGAGAGGTGGTCCCAGAGGTATAGAGAATCATTGCTCCTCGTGATTTTTCAATTTCCGGTAAATCGACCTCTTTTTGATTTATGATTGTATTGATACCTGCAAATGTCTTGGAAGGGTCACTTTTATAGCTTTTCAAAATTTCTTCATATTCCTCCCCAACCAGAATGAGTGAGGCTCCAGTATCTTCGATCACATACTGAAGAGAGGGAAGAGGATAGGTGATACACAATGGAACCGCAATTCCACCAGCTCTCCAAATACCCCATTGGGTAGCCACATAATCGAATCCTGGTGACACCATAAATGCGACAGGTGCCTCCATTAAATCAGTTTTACCTATCAATAAAAAGTTTGCTATTTCTTTACTACGATCTACTAATTCTTGGTAAGAGAATGAACGGTTTGGTTCGACAATGGCAATTTTGTTTGGAAAAGACTTCGCATTTTCGATAAGCTGAAGCATAGAGGATAGGTTTTGAGCTTTATTGTTTCAATTTGAAATATATGCGCAATTGCTCAAAAAAGAAATATTATTCAACATAAGGCGATTTTGTGATTGTAATTGGATACTTTGAAGAGGAAGAAATGAAATTTAAATTAAGATTTTTAGTTCTGTATTTGCAGAACTAACAGAACTTTTATTATCTTTGTCCCGTTATAGACCCATAACTGAAAAACCTAAGCAATGGTATTAACCGAAAAACATAAGGAATTAATTGAGCGAATTGGCGTTTTCCATGAGCACAAAGGAATGCAACCTTTAGTGGGAAGGATTATTGGTTTGCTTTTGGTTCACGAAGAAGGAGAGGTGTCTTTTGATGAAATTGTGGATCAGTTGGGTGTAAGTAAAAGTGCGGTAAGTAATGCTCTTACATTTCTTCAGGCCAAAGGAAGATGTGTTTATAGTACTAGACCTGGTGACAGAAAAAGATACTTTGCCTTGAAGGTGAGTGATTGGAGAGAAGATTTTGCTAAAGAGCTTGAGAATATCGCTGAAATCCAAAAATTCATCGATGAGGTCTTGGAAGTAAGAACTGATAAAAACCATGAATTCAACTGTAAGATGAAAGACTTTTCTGATTTCTTGGGATTCTTTAAAAAGGAAATTCCAGCATTATTTGATCGATTCAAAAAACAGCAAGCATAAAAAAATTTGAACATTTTGTTCACTAAATACAGAACCAACTTTATTATTATAAATCAACTATTATTTAATACCATGTTCAGAAAATATTTTACATATCTGGTTTTTCTGGTCAGTCCATTAGTAGCCTTTGGCCAAGAGGATTTGAATACTGAAAAGATCAACTTTCCTGATACTTTGACTTTGAAGCAGAGTATTCAGATCGGGTTAGAAAACAACCGAACTTTGAAAAAGGCCATTTTGGATGAAACAAAGGCGAAGTACAATCGAGATGAAATAAGAGGAGCAGGTCTGCCGCAGTTTTCTGCATATGGGCAGTATAATAATTTCATCGACGTTTTTCCTCAGGCTGTACCGGGAGGGATTTTTGGAGGCGATCCAAGTGAGATTCAGGTTATTTCCCTTGGAGTTCCTCAATCTTTAAAAGCTGGATTCGAATTGAGTCAATTGATCTATAGTAATTCATATTTGATCGGATTGAAAGCTGCTAAAACAGGGGAAGAGTTCTACAGATTACTTGCCCAGGAATCAGAAGAGGATGTGATTCATGAAATTTCTATGAATTACCTAGGAGCGATCCAACTTCATTTACAAAGAGAAAACTTACAGGCAAATATTGATCAACTCGAGAGTTTGGAGAAAATCCTTCAATCCCAATATGATAATGATCTTGCTAGAAAAGTGGATCTCAACAGAGTGAAGGTGAATTTGAGTTCTGTGAGAAGTGAGTTGGAAAACCTGGAAATTAACATTTATCAGCGGGAAGGTTATCTAAAACTAGTGATGGGAATCCCAGTAGATACTGAATTAAAATTGGATAAGTCTATCGCTGACATGAATGAAAAAGTTCAGGATTTTCAAGTTGCCAACTTCAATATTTTCGACAGAAAAGACATTCAGTTGTTAGGTGTTCAAGAAACACTTTATGAATATGAATACAAAAACATCAAAGCGCAGCATCAGCCTCAGCTAGTAGGGTTTGCAGATTGGAACAAAAATGCTTTTGCTCAGGAATTTGATTTTTTGAGTCAAAATAAAGTGTGGTATCAGGGCTTTTTAATTGGGCTTAAACTCCAGATTCCAATTTTTGATGGATTACAGACCAAGTCCAGAGCTGCCCAGTCCAAAGTAAATGCCCAGCAATTGAATTTGGATAAGTTGCAAGCCGAAGATGCTGCTGAATTGGAATACAACACTGCTGTGAACAAGTACTATAATTCCTTAAGCACGCTTGCTTCTTTAGAAGATAACCTTGAGCTATCTAATGATGTCATGAAAGATTCCGAATTGCTTTACAAAGAAGGATTGAGCCCTTTGACAGATTTATTAGATGCAGAAACAACCCAAAGAACAGCCCAGGCAAACTACAATAATCAAATCATTCAGGTGAGAATTGCTCAATTAGAGATTTTGAATTCCACTGGAAAAATAACCAACCTATTAAACTAACAAGAAACACGTGCAACAATGAAAAAGGCAATAATAATTTTCTTTCTTTTTATGGCAGTGGGTGCAGTCGCCTACACGCTTTATAACAACAAAGCCGAAATGAATGAAGCGGCTAATTTGGCAATGAAGTCCAGTGAATTTATTTCTATCACAACTGAAACAGTTACCAAGAAAACTGTCAACAGAAATTTCGAAGCAAATGGAGTTTTTGAGGCACATCAGGAATTAAAGCTGATGTCTGAAACTTCTGGATCCATTGTGAAGATTCTGAAAAAGAAAGGCAGCTATGTAAAGCGTGGTGATTTGATCGTTCAAATCGACGACAGATTGATCAGAGCAGAATATGAAATCGCAAAATTGAATAGAGATCAAGCAGAAAAGGATTTGCAGCGATATGCAAACTTGGCGGAAAGTGATGCCATCACGAAGAAGCAGTATGAGGAAAATGAAAAAGGATTTAAGATCGCCGATGCTCAATTCAATGCCTTGAAAAAGAGATTGGCCGATACGCAGATCACAGCCCCGATTTCTGGTTTTATCAACGAAGATTATTATGAAATGGGAACTCTGGTTTCACCAGGGATGCCAATAGCCGATATCATCAATAAGAATCCATTGAAGCTGACTGTAAAAGTAAGCGAAGGAGAGATCTCAAAAGTAAAAAGAGGAGATAGGATTCCAGTCGAAGTGAATGCGATAAATGGTGAGGAGTTTTCCGGTAAAGTGGATTTTATTTCTGATAAGGCGGATGAATCATTCAAATACGAAGTGATTTTGGAAATGACAGGAAATGATGCCGATGTGATCAAAGCTGGGATGTTTGGAACTGCAAAGTTTGAATTTGCACAGAATGAAGAGGTTCTTCAGATCAGTAGAAAATCTATTGTGGGAAGTTTGAAGAATCCAGGAGTTTACCTGATCGTAAATGGTGCTGCCGTTTACCAGCCTGTTGCGATCAATTCATTGGATGAAGGCACTGTGGAAGTGATTGAAGGTTTGACTGAAGGTCAGGAAGTGATTTCTTCCGGATTGATCAATATCAAAGAGGGCACAAAAGTTAAAGTTCAGTAAGATGCAGATTACCAAAATATCTATCCAAAGGTCGACCATGGTCGTTGTCCTTTTCACCGTACTGACATTGCTGGGGATTTTCTCCTATTCTCAATTGTCTTACGAGCTTTTGCCAAAAATGGAAACCAACGTGGTCACTATCGCTACGGTTTATCCCGGTGCCGCTCCTTCTGAAGTTGAAACTTCAGTGACCAAAAAGATTGAAGATGCGGTAGCTTCCTTGGAAGGAATCAAATCCATGAATTCCATTTCACAGGAGAGTATTTCTATCATCACGATCGAAATTGAAGCTGGTCAAGATGTGGATCTTTCCTTGCAGGATGCACAAAGAAAGATCAACGCAATTTTAGGTGATTTGCCGGATGATGCAGATCCTCCAAGTTTAGGGAAATTTGATTTGGATGATTTGCCGATTATGCAAATGGCGGTGTATTCCAATCTAAATCCATCAGAGTTTTATGATCTGATCAAGAATAAAATCCAACCATCGATTGCAAAAATTGGTGGTGTGGCTCAGGTAAATATGCTGGGTGGTACAGAGCGTGAAATCAAAGTAAACCTGGACAGAAACAAGCTGGAAGCTTATGGAATTTCACCTATTACAATAGCTCAAACGATCAACACAAGTAATCTTGATTTTCCGACAGGTAGATTAAAGAATGAAAACAGTCAGATTTTGATTCGTTTGGCTGGGAAGTTTTCTTCTGTAGCGCAGATCGAAAACTTGATCATTGCATATCGTGACGACCAATCACCAATCCAGTTGAAAGACGTGGCCGAAGTGTTGGATGATTACAAAGACGAGGAGATTCTGACTCGATTGAATGGAAATGCAGCGATTGGTCTGACGATACAAAAGCAATCAGATGCCAATGCAGTGGAAGTTTCGGAATTGATCGAACATGAACTGACAATTTTGGAGCAAAATTATAGTGCTCAAGGTCTTTCTTTTGAGATTTCCCAAAACACCTCCGAGTTTACTCTGGAAGCTGCTAATGATGTAATCAAAGATCTTGGAATTGCCATCCTTTTGGTAGCATTGATCATGTTATTGTTCCTTCACAGTATTCGAAATGCGATCATCGTAATGATTGCCGTACCGGCTTCTATCGTAGCAACATTTACCGTCATGTTCTTGGCTGGTTTTACGCTGAACTTAATGAGTTTATTAGCTCTTTCGCTAGTTGTGGGGATTTTGGTGGATGATGCCATTGTGGTTATTGAAAACATTTACCGTCACTTGGAAATGGGTAAATCAATTGCCCAGGCTTCCTATGATGGAATTCGAGAAATAGGATCAACAGTTGTTTCTATCACCCTAGTAATCGTTGTTGTGTTTGTTCCGTTGGCGATGACCGGTGGTCTGATTGCGGGTATTCTTACCCAATTCAGTATCACTGTCGCCACGGCAACAATCATCTCACTCTTGGTGGCTTTTACACTAATTCCGCTATTGACTTCGAGGTTTTCGAAACTAGAGCATTTAAACAAAGATTCCTTTTTTGGAAAAATTGTCTACGGTTTTGAAAGTGCGTTAGATGGCTTTGTGGATTGGTTAGTGGATATATTGAGATGGGGATTTGCCCATAAATTCGCGTTGCTAGGTATGACCTTTGTCTTGTTTATTTCTTCTTTCTTTTTGGTTATCCAAGGATTTATCGGAAGTGAATTTGTCAGTGAAGGAGACCGGGGAGAGTTTATTCTTCGATTGGAATTACCAAAAGATGCGACGCTGGAGCAAACCAACTTTAAAACAAGAGAAGTAGAAGATTATTTAAGGACTTTGCCAGAGGTGACTGAGGTATTTACGACTGTTGGAGTTTCCAGTGGACAGTTTACCGGATCACAATCTTCACCATATACTTCGGAGATTTCTGTAAAGTTGGTAGATCCAGAATACAGAGCCATGTCTGGTCCGGATTACGCTAGAAAAGTAGAAAATGCGTTAGAGGAAACAATTACTGGAGCTGAATATACCGCTGTTCCGATTTCCATCATGGGTACTGCGAATGATGCCCCGATTCAGGTAATCGTTTCGGGTCCTGACAAAGATAGCATCCGAGTGACCTCCGAAAAGATTATGTCGATTTTGGCTGATATGAAAGGAACAAGAAAGATTGAAAGTTCTTTGGAAGCTGGTAATCCTGAGATCAAAATCGAGGTGGACAGAGACAAAATGAACGAGCTGAATCTGTCAATGGACATGATCGGGGGAGCATTGCAGGTGGCTTTCAACGGAAATGATGATTCCAAATACACCGATGGTGATTACGAATATGACATCATGGTGAAGTTGAATGAATTTGACAGAAAGTCTATTGCTGATGTTGAGAATTTGGCCTTTTTAAATAGAAAAGGAAATCAGGTCAAGCTTTCCCAATTCGCTACTGTGACTCAATCTGAAGGTCCAACCAAATTGGAAAGGAGAGATCGTATTTCCTCTGTGAAAATCACATCTCAAGTTGCAGGTGTTCCATCCGGAACTGTTGGAGCGGAATTGACAGCTGCCATTGATCAAATGACTTTGCCACAGCAGGTACAGATCAACTATGATGGAGATATGAAAAACCAAAGTGAAGGTTTTGGGAGTCTAGGGATCGCACTTTTGGCATCCATTATCCTGATATACCTGATTATGGTGGCTTTGTATGATTCCTATGTTTATCCGCTGGTAGTGATGTTCTCTCTTCCAATGGCCTTGATCGGATCCTTACTTGCTTTGGCTTTGACCAAAGGTACTTTGAGTATTTTCAGTATCATGGGATTGATCATGCTGATGGGACTTGTGGCAAAAAACGCCATTCTGTTAGTCGATTTTACAAATCAGTTGAAAGAGGCTGGGGTAGAGGTAAAAGCAGCATTGGAAAAAGCCGTGAAGATCAGATTCAGGCCGATTTTGATGACCACATTGGCCATGGTGATCGGAATGCTTCCAATTGCCTTGGCAGGTGGAGCAGGAGCGGAATGGAAAAACGGTTTGGCTTGGGTTATAATTGGAGGATTGATGTCTTCGATGTTCTTGACCTTAGTAGTCGTTCCGGTGATTTACTATCTGTTTGACAGGTTTATGGCAAGAATCGGAAAAGCTGAGAAAAAAATTATTGAATTAGAAGACAGCAACGTGGAGGAATTTGAATCTGAGGCTGCTGCTTACGTTTAAATCATAAACCAAATAAGTGAAAACCCAATAAATAATAGATTATGAAGAATCCTGTCGAGCTTAAAAAAATAGAACAGGTATTCCAGCAATATGGAATTTCTCTGAAAGGGAAAAGAAAGTACGACCGTTTTGAAGAGGATTTACAAATGGATAAAATCTTTATTTCCGGTTTGATTTTCGAACTTGAATACAAGCTAAACAAAGAAATTGAAGATGATAAAGTGAGCAAAGTACAAGCTCCTTATCAGTTAATAGAATTGTTGATGAATTAGTTTACTAAAAAACTGCCACAGATTTTGTGGCAGTTTTTTTATTTCCCGGTAAGGTTTAGTGTTCCTACATAAAAATTAGGATCGACTTTAATCTGATTTGTTGATTCCGTCCATTCGATGTTACTCCATCTCGTGGTAGGAGTTATCCAAAGTTCTTTTCCGGAATTAACTATCACTTTCACAGGCATCGTAAAAGTCTGAATGGCATTTTCCCAGCGGAAGAATAATTTATTATCCTGTATATAATAACTGAAGATTGGAATTCTGATGTCCCGTAAATATTGATCAAATACCGAAGAGAGATTGATGTCAGCTTTTTCACTGATATAGGATTCAATTTGCTTGCTGGTCACTGTTTGATGATAAAACTCTTTATTTAAACCTCTTAAAATTTGACGCCACATTTCATCATCATTGATGATTTGTCGAATAGTGTGAAGCATGTTGGCTCCTTTGTAATACATGTCTCCGGAACCTTCCTGATTGACTCCGTAAGGTCCGATGATAGGAATGTCGTTATTGATGTTTTTACGCGTTCCTATGACATACTCACTACTGGCTTCCTTGCCGAAATAAAAATCCAGGAAAAGGTTTTCTGAATATGCCGTAAAGCTTTCGTGGATCCACATATCAGCTACATCTTTGTAGGTAATGTTATTGGCAAACCATTCATGCCCTGATTCATGAATGATGATAAAATCAAACTTTAAACCCCAGCCCGTACCACTGAGATCTCTTCCTAAGTAGCCATTGGCATAATTGTTTCCATAGGTCACTGAACTTTGGTGTTCCATGCCCAAATAGGGAGTTTCTACCAATTTGTAACTGTCTTCATAAAATGGGTAAGGCCCAAACCAATGCTCAAATGCTTTCATCATTTTGGAAGCATCTTTAAATTGGGATTTAGCTTTATCCAGGTTTTCTTTTAGGACATAATAGTCCATGTCCAAAGTGCCATTCTCACCTTCGTATTTTTCACCAAAATGGACATAATCTGCTATGTTGATGTTGACTCCATAATTATTGATCGGGTTTTTTACTTCCCAATGGTAGGTTTTGGTTTTTGCTTTTTTGTTGTGATCAGTTCTTATCAATCGCCCATTAGAAACATCCATTAAGTTTTCGGGAACCTCCGCAGAAATCAAAACCCCATTATCAGGCTCGTCTGCTGGATAATCTTTATTTGGCCACCAAATACTTGCTCCAATTCCCTGATTGGAATTGGCAATAAACGGTAAGCCTTTGCTATCCTGACTCCAGGTCAATCCGCCATCCCAAGGAGGTCTTACTGCAATCACAGGAGACCCTTCAAAAAGCAACAGAACTTGGTAGGATTGACCAATTTCTTGTTTGATGGCCGGTGAAATCAAATAACTGTAACCATCTTTTTCAATAGATAATTCTTGCTCGCCCTGAATAGCTTTGATTAGTTTCATAGGTTCTTGCAACTCGATTTGAATTCGTTTAGAATCTCCGATGACGTTATAAGTCATCAAATTTGAACCTGAAATGGTTTTAGTTTCTGGATCTACTTTCACCTTGAGATGATAATGTTCTAAATCCCACCAGGCCCGATCAGGAGTATTGCTTCCTCTGAGAGTGTCTTGATGAGTAAATTCCTGTGGTGTTCTGAAAATCTGAGCATTCAGATTAACAGAAATAATGAGGAGTAGACCGAGATTTACTAGGAATTGTGTCTTATTTAAATTCAATGGGTGATTTTTTTAAGAATGAATTTTAAAATAATAAGGTTGAAATTAAGAATGATCCTTATAAGTAAAAAAAATGAAAATGGGATTTATTTAAAGTTGTTGAAATATACTTTGTTCGGAAATTTTTAAAACCTAGTTTCAATGCGAATATTTAAAATTATGAATCAAGAATAAATGAAAATTTTATTTTTTACGGAAAGCAATTGGTGTATTCCCGCCATATCCCAGATTAAATATACTGACGAAATTATTGGAGTTGTTACCAATAAAGAAGGTTCAAAGTCAAATAAATTTTTAATTGAATTTTTAGTAAAAGAAGAACTTAACATCTTGGACTGGGAGAATTCCAAATTGGATAAAATCCAAGAATTAGTAAAAGAACAGGAAATAGAATTGGGGATTTGTTTTGGTTTTTCATTTAAAATCCCTGAGGAGATATATTCAATTTTTAAATTTGGTATAGTCAATGTCCACTTCGGAAAATTGCCAAAATATGCCGGACCAGCTCCTTTATTTTGGACTTTGAAAAATCAAGAAAAATTCTTGACAATTAGTATCCACCAAATTGATAGAAACTGGGATGCAGGAAATTTGCTTGTTGAAGAGGAGTTGCCTATTTATCCAGGAGAACCTTTCGGACTTCTTGCTTCAAGAGCTTCCTTGGTCACAGTAGAAAAACTTCAAAAGTTAATTTCTACTTTTTCGACAGTCAAACAAATACCTTTAGAGCTTAATAATTCCCCGTTAAAAAGACCTTCGGATTCGGATTTGACCATTGATTGGAAGAATCAAAAAGCTAACGAAATAGAGTCTCTGATCAATGCTTCTAACCCATCTTATGGAGGAGCTATTTCTTATTTCCGAGGTAGTCCTATTCGCATTTTAGAGGTAAGTCCGGCGGATGTAAACATTCCTGGGATTTTTTCACCCGGTTCTATTGTGTATGCTGACCCAAACCAGGGAGTTTTCGTCATTTGTGGAGATTACAATTTTTTAAGGATTAATATACTTCAATTAGAAAGCACAATTATTTCAGGACAAAAGCTTGCTGCCTTGGGGGTTAAGGTTTATGAAAAATTTGAGTGAAATACATTTTGGACTTGTTGAAATACTCAAAGTTGGATTTATTTGATGATTTATATTTAAAAAACTAAATTTATCATTTAAATAATTAAATTATTTCTCAACGGGTTTATCATTGTTTTATTGTTCATTAATTTTTTTTTCCTGAATTTATGTGTCCATTAGGAAAAAAAACTTAACGCATGAGCAATACTAGGAGGTCGTTTATACAAAAGTCCACATTGGCACTTGGAGCCTTGGCTATTCCAGATATTGGTTTGAGTAAAGGTTTTTTTGATGAAATCAATGTTGCTAAAAAAATTTTACACATAGGAGTTAACCCATTAAAATCTGGAGTTAATTTCTTGAAAAAGGATTTTTCTTCTAGTCTCCTCTTAGTCACTGATTCGACCTATCATGATCTTGAATCAGAAGGTATTATTCCTGATGGGATATTGTTTGGTAAAAGGCAATTGAATTCTTCAACCTATTTATCAATTAAGCCTGTCTCATTTGTCAATTCTAATTTTAAAAACAAACCTGATTTTGTTTCTGATTTTTTGATTTCGAAAAAGATGGGGAAAAAAGTAGGGATTTTAGGAATTGGGTTTGGAGAAGAAGGCCAAGAAATATCAAGAACAATTCATTTGATCAATGAAAAGTCTACATTTCTTAAAGATCAATTAAACTGTGATAAGGTCTTTGTATTGATGGATAATCCGAAAGAATGTAACGCTCTAGTTAGCTATAGAGACCTTTTAGAAAGCAGTAGGGATGTTGATTACTTTTTTGCGTCTTGTGATGATTCTGAGAGTAATAGTTTATGGGGATTGAAAAACTCAAAAGGTGATCCGACATTCTTAAGCATTCAGGCTACAAAAAATGAAAGCAAATCTCTTATCGTCCTAAAAGACGGGAATTTACTCAATTATGAGATAGATAAATCTTGAAGAGAAAAAAATAGAATCAATTATAGTACTTAATAAATAGTTTAAAATTTTATTTAATCAGTTTAACTTAATTTTTATCTAGATGGAACCTACAATAGGAGAAATTAGAATGTTTGCAGGAAACTTTGCTCCAAGATCTTGGGCAACCTGTGATGGGCAATTATTGGCCATTAGTCAAAATCAAGCTTTATTTTCAATCTTAGGCACTACGTACGGAGGAGATGGCAGGACGACTTTTGCATTACCTGATCTACGCGGGAGAATCCCGGTCAGCGCAGGTTCAGGACCAGGGTTGTCAAATGTATCTTTGGGTCAAAGAAGTGGCTATCCTACTGTGACATTAACTTCTCAAAGTTTACCTCCTCATAATCACCCCTTATTGGCAAGTAATGCAGCAGGCACAACCTCATCCCCAGTTGGCAATGTGCCAGCATCAGCACAAACAATAGTAGAAAGAGGAGGAGTAGAAAAACCAGTGAATACTTATGGTGCAAGTGTAGATTCTACTATGGGATCTGTTGCAATTGGAAATACAGGTGGAAATCAACAAGTATCTATCCAGAATCCTAGTTTAGGTTTAAATTACATCATTTGTCTCTTTGGGATATTCCCTTCTAGAAATTGATATTCTTAACACCAATTTAAAATCTTAGTTTAACAAATAAATATTTTTAGAATATGGAAGGAATGATCGGAGAAGTAAGGATTTTCGCAGGAAATTTTGCTCCAAGAACTTGGGCTTTTTGTCATGGTCAACTATTGGCAATTTCGCAAAATACGGCATTGTTCTCAATCGTAGGTACAATCTATGGTGGAGATGGGCGGACCACATTTGGTTTGCCAGACCTGAGAGGTCGATTTGCAGTCGGAGAAGGAACAGGTCCAGGTTTACCTAATGTGAGTTTAGGTGAAAAATTTGGTTTGGAACAAGTAACATTAACTAATCTCAACCTACCTAATCACAATCACAAAATCAATGTCAGCAGTGCTGCAGGGACGACCAATGTACCTGTCGGAAATTATCCTGCTGTTGCCAAATTACAAGTGGAAAGAGGAGGAGAAACCTATGATGTAAACGCGTATGGTAGTGGGCCTAATTCGGCGATGGGTATTGGAGCGGTAGGGAATTCCGGTGGAAGTATCCCTGTCAATGTAAGAAATCCTTATTTAGGAACCCATTACATTATTTGTCTTCAGGGGCTTTATCCGTCGAGGAATTAAGACCTATAAATTAACTCAATTCAATTATTATCAAACAAATTAAATTTTTAAGATATGGAAGGAACGATAGGAGAAATTAGAATGTTTGGAGGAAATTTTTCTCCAAGAAACTGGTCTTTTTGTAATGGTCAGCTATTACCTATTTCATCGAATACTGCTTTATTTTCTATTATAGGAACTATTTATGGTGGAGATGGGCGAACTACTTTTGCATTGCCTGATCTAAGAGGTAGGTCAGTTATAGGGCCAGGACAAGGGCCAGGTTTATCCAATATTTCTCAAGGATCAAGAAGCGGGACTGAAACTTCGACGATCACAGTTCAAAATATGCCTTCTCATAATCATACGGTGGGCGTTAGTAATTCTGAAGGAAATGGATCAACTCCGGTTAATTCATATCCAGCTGTATCAAAAGTTCAACTAGAACGAGGAGGGGATATCTATGATGTAAATGCTTATGGAAGTGTTCCAAATGCTTCCATGGCTGCAAATGCGATTGGGAGTACAGGGGGGGGGGCGCCCGTAAATATTAGGAACCCATATTTAGGAGTGTATTACATAATATGTCTTTACGGAATATTCCCGTCTAGAAACTAAAGTCTAGTTTAATCTAATCCGACCCCGATTGGGGTCGGTGCTTTTAATTAAATTTCCCCCAAATGATACGTTTTATTATCAAATCAATTTTTTTATCCTGTCTGTTTGCTTTTAGCGGATTTTATTTAAATGCCCAAACGACTGTCACTTTCAATGAAATTCCCTCGACAAATTCTGCGTTTTCATTAAACGGGACGAATACCTACGATAATTCAGGAGTTAGATTCCAGATTTTTTCAGGAACAAACCCGAGTGCCTTTGTGTCTTACACAGACAATGGATTTGGAGGCACCAAAGCCTTAGATGATACCAATACGAGTATTGGTGGAGTGACCGGCTGGAAGATCAGAAAAGTAGATGGTTCAGATTTCCAATTTACAAGTATTTGGTTGCAAGAAGGTTGTGGTTGTTCCTCCACAACGGGAACCGTAAAGGCTTTTAAAGATAATGTACAGGTAGGCTCTACCGTGAATGTCACTTTTAACAGCGGAACCACCGGCGCAAAAAATTTCTCTTCAAACCCCGATTTCTATAACATTGATGAGATCCGGATTGAAGGCACCGATCTTTATGTCTATATAGACAATTTTTCATTTGGTACGGCCATCAATCCGGTGGACAGTGATCCTCCATTGGTGACAAGTATTTCACTGGTCGGCACTCCCTTAACCAATGCAACTTCGGTAAACTACTCCGTGACTTTTTCAAAAGATGCCAAAAATGTCAGTTCAGATGATTTTCAGCTTACAACGGCAGGAACAGCTGGTACGGTGGGAGCAGTTTCCGGTTCTGGATCTTCTTATACAGTGGCCGTCAATGGAATTGCAGGAGAGGGAACCATCCGTTTGGATCTGAAAGGAGGAACCAACATTGCCAATGTGGATGATATTACCGGAACACCTGCATTTACCTCAGGACAGCTCCATTATGTTGGAGCTTGTTTTGTAGAGACGTTTGAAACGGAGACGGACGCGAGTACCACTTTCAGTGGAAATGGGCAGAGTTTCACTCTTGGGACTGGACTGGAAATTGAAAGGAGAAGTGGATTTGGTGCGGGACCGTCCAGTGGCTATGTCAAGAACAATAACACGGCAGGCTCTTTTTCCCTGAGCAGTGCGACGGAATTCTCGATGAAGACTGTTGATCTATTCCTTTCCGACCAGACCAATGGAAACAATCCCACGGCAACGGGATCCATCACGATCACAGGCAAAAAGGCTGGGCTAGATCAGTTTACGATCACCAAAAACTCCGGATTCCCAACGACCACCTCAACAAACAATGGATTTTTCACCATTGACTTTGCCACAGACGGGGCTTCGAATTACCGGAATACCAATGTGGATGAGCTGGTGTTTACCATCAGCGGTGGATTTATAGAACTGGCCATCGATAATTTGAATTTCTGCGAAGCGGTACCCTTGGTGGATACCCAGGCACCGGCGGTAAACAGTATTTTGAAAGTTGGAAGTCCCCTTTCCACAGCCGGATCGGTCAGCTTTCAGGTTACCTTTGACGAGGCTGCCAGCAATGTATCGTTGGACGATTTCACCTTGCTTAAAACGGGAACGACCACCGGAGCATTGACAGGGATCAGCGGTTCAGGTTCAGTTTATACATTAAGCGTGACAGGGATTTCAAGCGAAGGATCTCTTCAGATAAAACTGAACGCGGGAACAGACATTGAGGATGCACTGGGTAATACACCACCTTTTGAATACCTGAACGGAGAGATCCATTTGACAGGAGCCTGTTACATTGAGACTTTTGAATCTTTTATTGATGGAGTAACTTCATTTACCTCCAATGGAAGATCGATTACTTTGGGTGGGAACTGGGCAGTTGAAAAGAGAAGTGGATTCGGGATCGGTTCCTCTAGCGGTTATCTGGAAAATATAGGTACAGGACCTTACAGTTTGTCTTTGGATCAAGCGGTTAAGTTTAGCAAGTTGGCTTTATACTTATCTTCTGAAGGAGGAAGTACTCCAAATCCGACCAATGATGGTACGGTAATGATTCGGGGAAAAAACGGAGCCACTACAGAATATACCATTACAAAATCAACAGGATTCCCGACTGACTTCAGTTCAAATAACGGGTTTTTCTACATTGACTTTGCTACAGAAGGTGGAGCGGATAATTCCACTACGTTTGTGGATGGACTGGAAATAGAAATAGGAGGCAGCTTCATCTATCTGGCTTTGGAGAATCTGGAGTTCTGTTCCGACTTTGAGTCACCGACCGGTTATACTGTAACTATAGATCAAGATCCAATTGATGCGGGTAATGCTTCAGCTATTAGCTTTACTTTTGCAGATGCAGAAGTTGGAGCTACTTACGATTATACTTTTTCTACTTCGGGTGGAGCAACGACAGTTATAGGAAGCGGAACGATTGCCTCGGCGACAGATCAAATTACTGGAATAGATCTAAGTGGTTTAGAAGATGGGACAATAACATTGTCTGTAACTTTAACTGACACTTCAGATAATACTGGCGATCCAGCAACAGACACTTCGGTTAAAGAACCAAACAACGTACCAGTAGCGACACCTCCAACAGCCCCAGCGGTAACAGAGGACGATGTAAATGTCGCTCTCGCAGATAATATCCAAGTGGCAGATTCTGATGGAGATGATCAGACATTAACGTTTACGGTTACTGGAGGAACAGTCACTCTTGGTACAACCGGAATCACTTTTGGAGGATCAGGAAATGGCTCTGTCAGTTTCACAGCAGCGGGTACACTGGCAGCTCTTAATACAGCTTTGGATGCTGCTACATTCACTCCGACACCAAATTTATTTGGAACAAATGCTGCTACTATAGCATTTGTAGCGAATGATGGAGCAGCTGATTCCAATTCCGCTTCTGTAACTTTCGATATTACAGGAGTAAATGATGATCCAATATTCACAGGTCTTCCTGCTTCTGTAACAGTAGTTGAAGATGTAATTCCAAGTTACTTAAGCAATGCATTTTCGGATGGAACCTTTGCAGATAGTGACGCTGGGAATAATGAAGTTAGTTTATTTTTATCGGTCACTTCAGGAACATTTGGATTTGCTGACCCTGTTGGGTTAATCGGTATTTCTGGTAATGGAACAGCAACCCCAACATTGACAGGAACAGCGGCAAATATTGAATCTTATCTTAATATTAATACCAATGTATTTTATAATCCCCCCTTCAACCTAAGTGGCACATCGGCAGCTACTATATCCATCACTGCCAATGATGGAGGTAACACAGGTACCGGAGGAGGTACAACAGTATTACTGGGTACCATTCAAATTAATATCACTGAGGTAAACGATGATCCTACTTTCACTGGGCTTCCTACTGATATTACTGTTGTTGACGGTATTTCAAGTAACATTGATTTGTCAGCAGCGACTTTTGGAGATGTGGATGCAGGGGCGAATTCTGTGGATTTATCCTTTTTAGTAAGTGGCGGAACACTTTCTGCAACAAGTGGGGGCGGGGTTACTGTTTCATTCCCAATTCCTGGTTCAATGACTCTTAGCGGTACAGCGGCCAATATTGAAAGCTTCTTGAATACCGCCTCTACTATTAAATATACAAATGCTCCAGGTTCAGTAGGTGATAATGTTGCTACTTTATCAATTTCTGCAAATGATGGTGGAAATACAGGCTCAGGAGGAGGTACTTCTGTAAACTTAGGTACCATTAATATTGATGTTCTAAATGGTCCACCATCGGTAACTTTATCTTTGGCTCCACTTAGCCGATTGGAAAATAATGCGGCTGGAAATAACGTGACGGCAACTCTGTCAAATGCCTATACTTCAAATGTAACAGTGAATTTAAGTCTTGCTGGTACGGCGACAAATACCGTAGATTATTCAATAAGTGGTACGTCGATCACGATACTTGCAGGGAATACTTCGGGAAGTGTGGTGATCACGAATATTGATGACGCAATCTTGGAAGGAAATGAGACTGTAATTGTAGATATCACAGGTGTAACCAATGGAACTGAGGCTGGAGTGCAACAAGCGACTTATACAATTACAGATGATGATAATGCATCAGTAACCATTGCAGATGTAAGTGGAAATGAAGATGATGGGGCAATAACGGTTACAGCTACTTTGGATAATGCGGTTCAAGGTGGATTTACGGTTGATGTAAGTACGGCTGATGGTACAGCCACCACAGCTGATACCGATTATACTGCTGTAATAGCCCAGACTCTGACTTTTGCCGGAACGGCAGGTGAGACTCAGACCTTTACTATTACTCCTACAGTTGATGTAATTGTAGAATCTAATGAAACAGTGTCCATCAGTATGAGCAGTCTGTCAAGTACGACTGCCCCAGTGAATATTACTGACGGAGCTACTTTAACAATAAACAATGATGACTTTCCACCATCTGGATATTCTGTGTTTTGGGATGATGTTTTAATTAATGCATCTGAAGCTACCAATACCAGCTTTACAGTAAATAATGCAGAAGTAGGGGCAACCATCAATTATGCCATTTCAAGTAGTGGAGATGGGAATACTGCAACTGTATCAAGTTCACAGTTAGTGAATATTGGAAGTCAGCAAGTAAATGCGAACGTAAGTTCACTCACGGATGGAGTGCTCACTGTTCAGGTAACTTTGACGGATGTTGGTGGGAATTCTGGGGGAATTGTTTCTGACAATAGTGCTACTTTAGATCAAACTGCACCTGTTGCTCCAAGTACGCCAGATTTAGTTGCCGGAAGTGATACTGGAACCAGCGATTCGGATAATATTACTTCAGATAATACTCCAACTTTTACCGGTACAGCTGAAGCGAATTCTTCTGTTGAATTATTTGCAGATCTAACCTCCATAGGTACCACCACCGCAGATGGAGCAGGAAATTGGTCTCTAACAGCAGTTTCTGCTCTAGCAGATGCTGTGTATTCAATAAATGCAATTTCTACAGATTTGGCAGGTAATGAAGGTCCTGCAAGCGGCGATTTGGAAATCACTATTGATACTGATCAGCCAGCATCTCCAAGTATTCCGGATTTGATTGATGCCAGCGATACTGGGGTTAGTGCTACCGATAACATTACAGCTGATAATACACCAACGTTTAATGGAACAGCTGAGGCAAACTCTACTATTACGGTTATTAGCAGTATTGATGGTTCATTGGGTACAACCACTGCTAATGGAGCAGGGCAATGGTCTTTCACAAGTGGGGTTTTATCAGAGGGTATACATCAGATTTCTGCTACAGCTACGGACGCGGGAAACAATACAAGTGATCCTTCTGGAGCGTTGCCCATCACAATTGATACACAAGCTCCTGCTAAACCTGGCCTACCTGATTTGAAAGTAAGCAGTGATTCTGGTATCAGCGACTCTGATAATATTACTAATGATGTTACACCGAGTTTAGATGGTACGGCTGAAGCTAATAGTACTGTTACAATTATTAGTTCAATAGATGGTGTGATTGGAACATCAACTACGAACGGAGCTGGACAATGGTCATTTACACCTGGAACTGATTTATCCACTGGGACACATGCTGTCACTGTGACTGCCGCTGACCTAGCTGGAAATACAAGTTCAATTTCAGATCAGTTGAATTTGACTATTGACACGCAAGCACCTACTCCAATTGTGATTGCTAGCTTATTATTGAGTTTAGATATAGATGGGAATTCACCGATATTAAATCCGGGAGATTTATTGGCAAGCCCAATCACAGACGATTACTCTGCGACGGGGAACATTCTT
This sequence comes from uncultured Algoriphagus sp., assembly GCA_965659625.1. Lineage (GTDB taxonomy): Bacteria > Bacteroidota > Bacteroidia > Cytophagales > Cyclobacteriaceae > Algoriphagus. The sequence goes on from CBFHWO010000002.1 coordinate 30,953, forward strand.
TTGTCTTTGGATAAGAATATGTTTGACTGTACTGATGTTGGTTCTAACCCGGTATCCGTAACTGCGACAGACCAGGCAGGAAACTCCGATTTTGCAATTGTAAATGTGCTAGTTCAAGATTTGATAGGCCCTACAATTCAGGCTAAGCCATCCGTTACTTTAAATGTTGATGCATTTAGTTCAGTTGAATTATTGCCAGGTATGGTAGATGAAGGTTCTACTGATGCATGTGGCATTCTGTCTCGAACATTCAGCAAATCTATTTTCGATAGAAATGATGAAGGTATAAACAACGTCAACTACATCGTAACAGATGTTAATGGAAACCCATCTCAGGTTAATGTGGAAGTTACTATAGTAGTGGTTCCAAAAGTTCTGAATATTGTAGTTGATCCAGGCCAATCTAAAGTCTATGGTGATGCTGATCCAGTATTTACTTTCACTGCGACTGGTTTTGAAGCAGGGGATGATGAAAGTATTCTGACCGGTGGATTGGTCAGAGCGGCAGGAGAAGATGTGGGTACTTACTCTATCAATTTGGGTACACTGAATTCTGGGCCTAATTACACGATCAACTATACCGGAGCAGACTTTGGAATCACGCGGGCAGCATTGAATGTCACTGCAGATGCTGGTCAGATGAAAGTCTATGGGGATGTTGATCCAACCTTTAGCTATTCGGCTTCCGGATTCCAAAACGGAGATGATGAAAGTATTTTGACCGGCGGATTGGCCAGAGTGGCAGGAGAAGATGTGGATACTTACTCTATCAATCTGGGTACACTGAATGCAGGAGGAAACTATACCATCAACTATACCGGAGCAGATTTTGAAATCACGCAGGCAGAATTGACTGTCACTGCAGATGCTGGTCAGATGAAAGTCTATGGGGATGTAGATCCAACCTTTAGTTATTCAGCTTCCGGATTCCAAAATGGAGATGATGAAAGTATTTTGACCGGTGGATTGGTCAGAGTAGCAGGAGAAGATGTGGATACTTATGCAATCAATCTGGGTACCCTTGATGCGGGAGGAAACTATACCATCAACTATACCGGAGCAGACTTTGAGATCACACAAGCTACACTCACGATCACAGCCGATGCAGGTCAAACAAAGGTCTTTGGTACTGCTGACCCGATATTCTTATATACTGCAACTGGTTTTAAAAACGGAGATACCGAAGCGATACTTACAGGTGCTCTAACGAGAGCTTCAGGTGAGAATATCGGATTCTATGCTATAGAATTAGGCAGCCTGAGCGCAGGAACTAACTATAGCATAAACTTTACTTCTTCTGATTTTGCCATCGCCAGTAAAGTGTTAAACATCCAAGCGGATGCACAAACAAAAGTATATGGGCAGGCAGATCCGTTGTTAACTTACACTGCGACTGGTTTTGAAGCAGGAGATGATGAAAGTATTCTGACTGGATCTTTGACTAGAGTAGCTGGAGAAGATGTAGGAACATATACTATCCAGCAGGGAACGCTAAGTGCAGGAGCAAACTACGCAATCAATTTCACTGGAGCAGATTTTGAAATCACCAAAGCAAACTTGAATATTACGGCTGATGCAGGACAGAATAAAGTATATGGTGATCCTGATCCAGTATTTACCTATTTAGTGAATGGTTTGAAAAATGGCGATACTGATGCAGTTGTTTCTGGCTCCTTGATTAGAATGGCCGGTGAAGATGTAGGTAGTTATGCCATCCAACCAGGAACTTTGGATGCTGGAGGAAACTACATGATCAACTTTATTTCTGCCAATTTTGATATCACTCCAGCAACAGTTTCAGGAATCACCTTTGAAGATGACAGCTTTGTCTTTGACGGAACGGCCAAGTCTTTGGCAATTGTCGGAACGCTGCCAGCTGGAACAGCAGTAGCTTATAACAACAATTCGAGAACGGATGTCGGAAAGCAGGAAGTGACTGCAACTATCACAGGCGCAAACTTTACTACGCTTGAACTGAAAGCTGATCTTACGATCACTCCAGCAACAGTTTCGGGAATCACCTTTGAAGATGACAGCTTTGTCTTTGACGGAACGGCCAAGTCTTTGGCAATTGCCGGAACGCTGCCAGCTGGAACAGCAGTAGCTTATACCAACAATTCCAGAACGGATGTCGGAACTCAAGAAGTGACGGCTACCATCACTGGTGCAAACTTCACGACTCTTGAGCTGAAAGCTGATCTTACGATCACTCCGGCAACAGTTTCGGGAATCACCTTTGAAGATGACAGCTTTGTCTTTGACGGAACGGCCAAGTCTTTGACAATTGCCGGAACGCTGCCATCTGGAACAGCAGTAGCTTATACCAACAATTCGAGAACGGATGTCGGAACCCAGGAAGTGACGGCCAACATCACTGGTGCAAACTTCACGACTCTTGAGCTGAAAGCTGATCTGACGATCACTCCAGCAACAGTTTCGGGAATCACCTTTGAAGACAACAGCTTCGTCTTTGACGGAACGGCCAAGTCTTTGACAATTGCCGGAACGCTGCCAGCTGGAACAGCAGTAGCTTATACCAACAATTCGAGAACGGATGTCGGAAGCCAGGAAGTGACGGCTACCATCACTGGCGCAAACTTTACTTCGCTTGAGTTGAAAGCTGATCTGACGATCACTCCAGCAACAGTTTCGGGAATCACCTTTGAAGATGACAGCTTTGTCTTTGACGGAACGGCCAAGTCTTTGGCAATTGCCGGAACGCTGCCAGCTGGAACAGCAGTGGCTTATACCAACAATTCGAGAACGGATGTCGGAACTCAAGAAGTGACGGCTACCATCACTGGCGCAAACTTTACGACTCTTGAGCTGAAAGCTGATCTGACGATCACTCCGGCAATTCTGGAAATTAAAGTAGACCTAGGTCAGAACAAACTATTTGGACAGACTGATCCAATATTGACCTATATGGCTTCTGGATTTGGGGTTGGAGATGACGAAAGTATTCTTAGCGGAACTTTGATTAGAGATGCTGGTGAAGCAGTTGGTATTTATGCTATCAAGCTTGGAAGCTTGGATGCAGGCGATAATTATTCGATTAACTATACAGGAGCGGATTTTGAGATCATTTCAAATGATACTGACGGTGACGGAGTTCCAGATGATGTAGAGATAGAACAAGGTACCGACCCTACAGATCAAATGGATTATAAGGATGGAGACGGTGACGATGTACCAGACTATGTGGAAGAACTAGAAGGTTCTGATCCGGCGGACCCGGGTGATTATAAGGATTCTGATGGAGACGATGTACCAGACTATGTAGAAGAACAACAAAGCACTGATCCGAATAACCCAGATGACTTCCTAGATGAAGACGAAGACGGATTATCAGATTATGTACAATCCAAATCGATATCAGAGATTGTAGACTCAATTCTTGAAGTACTTTGGGGTATTCCAGCAGCTGATTTGAAAGTTCCTACTGACGTGGTGGTGATCACCGCACAGGGAGAAGTTATTAATCTACCAGTTATCTGGGATCTTACAGGTTATGATCCAATGATTTCCGGAACTACCAATTATCCTGGTTTGGTGGAATTGCCTGCAGGACTATTTAATCCTAATGAGCTTATTCCTATGTTGGAAATCACAGTCTTGGCTAAACCAGCACCACAGGATGTAACCCTTAGCGCGAATAGCTTTATAGGTATTCCGGACCAATTCTTCCAAGAAATAGGAAACTTCACGGTTGTCGATCCATCGGACAATATTCATATGCTGAGCCTACCAGAAGGAGTTCAGGACAATGACTTCTTTGAGGTGATTGATGGGATCTTATTCTGGAGCAGTGCAGAGCAGGCGGCTGGAAGAACGCAGTTCACTATTCTACTTCGGGTGACAGATAGAGCAGGAAATGTTTTAGAGAAGAGTTTCCAGATTACTAGAAACCGTACTCCTCTGGATCAGTTGGAGGTACCGAATACCTTTACTCCAAACAATGACGGATTCAATGACACTTGGGGTGTTCAGGCACTGAGATATTATCAAGGAGTTAGAATCTCGATTATGGATATAGGAGGAAACAGGATATTCTACACTGAAAATCCTGACATCAGATGGGATGGAACCTTTGAAGGTAAAGAATTGCCTGTAGGCGCTTACTTCTGGATCATTGAGGTAGCAGAGACTGGTGAAATAAGAAGAGGTGTCTTGAATCTGTTAAGACAATAATAGTAGACTGAATTAGGAGATTCTGAATTAAAAAGTTCAGAGTCTCTAATTTTTAAACATTCCAATTTTGCAATGAAAAAGAATATCAGAAATATCGTAACAGCTTTTTTAGTCCTTTCCTTGGTAGTGACAGCTAACGCACAATCAAGAAAGTATATCTCAAATTTCAGTCATTTCCAGAGTTACTTCAATCCTGCATTGACTGGGTATGAAGGGAGCGCCATTCGGGGATTTGTAAGAAATCAGTGGTCAGGATTTGAAGGAGCTCCAAAAACCTATTTTATATCTGCAGAGCTGGATTTTGGGGAATTAGCAGGAGAGGTGGATCCAGCATTGATGGGTAAGAATGCAATATCAGCTAATATGCTGTATGATACCTATGGTGCATTTCGGGAAACTGAATTGTTGCTGTCTTATGCTTCAAGAGTAAGATTAACAGAGAAACACAATTTAAGATTGGGTGCTGGATTGAATTATCAAAGCGTAAGGCTAGATGGAAATGCACTTTCTACCGAAGAACAGAATGATCCAACATTGGGTCAGTATCTAGGCCAGTTTTCCAATATGAGTATCATTGATTTTAATCTTGGAATTGCGTTGACTCATGCCAAATACTATGTGTCTTATGGAATGCATCGAGTGGCTGGGGGAAAGATTACCTCAGGGGATGAGTTTATGGATGGCTATCCTTCTGCGATTATGGTTCAGGCAGGATATAGAGAGGCTTTAAGTGAAAATCTTGCGGTCATCTTTAATACCTTTTACAGAAGCCAGAAAGATTTGAAAGACAATTTAGAGTTTAATTTAAAGGCTTTATTGATGGACCGTGTTTGGATTGGGGCAGGCCATAGAATCAATTATGCAACAAATGCCCAGATGGGAATATTGACAAAAAGATTAAGAATCGGGTATCTCTATGAGTTCTCTACCGGCGGAGGGTATAATCTTCCTGGGAATACACATGAGTTCACGGCAGTGTTTAACCTCTTCCGTGACAATACTAGAAGAAAAGATAATGAAGTATTGATCTGGTAGATTACTATCAGTTATACGTTAACAGTTGGAAATTAATTTGTAATAGGCCAGGGAATTCCTTGGCTTTTTTTACTTTTTATTGAATTATCAAATCATTATTGAAATTCAGAGATTTGTGAAAAGAGGGAATTTATTTTCAATATGATTTATGATTTAATAAGAAATGAATAATAGATTTATAAAAATCAGAAAACACCTAATTAGGTATATTTATAATTGAAATATATCTCATAATAAATTGAGGAAATGGGGTGAAAAATATACTTAGAATCAAGATCTAATTTGGATAGTTTATTACATTTTTAAACTGAAATAAGTTTAAAATGATAATTTGATTTTTCTTTCTTATTTGAGGTGATTTCTTTGCTCAATTGATAAAATGCTTCTAATAAATAGGCATTATTAATTTTACCTACATCTATTCCTTTGAAACCTATTAATTCGATCAATCGCTTTATTCTAACTCTTTCAAATTCTCCATCGCCACAATAATAAGTTTCCTTTATTATCCCTAAAATGTCTGATTCCGGATAGTCTAAACCTAGGTTATTGAAAGCCTTAAAAACACTGTTATTCGGAGCAGCTTTTTTTATTTGAAAGGTATTTGAACAGTTGACTTTATTTGTTGAATTAGAATTAGTACAGTCAATGATTATTTTATCCTCTAAGTCAGTGCTTTTTAAAGCTTTACAAATATTCGGAAGGAATTCATTTTCACTACAGATAAGTATTATATCTGCCTGAATAATTGCCGATTCATAAGGACATATTCTGTCAAAAAATCGATTTAATACTTTCCATTCAGATTCATCGGTATTAAAATCACTTCTAACTCCAAATACCACATTGAGACCTGCCTCTATATATTTTTTACCTAAGGATTTGGAAAGGTTTGTTCCTCCTAGAATTCCTAATTTCATATTAGCTTGCAATTTTGGGTGAATAATAATAAGCTATAATTTTCTTTTTCTAATTCATGACTTCAATAGAAACACATTGAAATTTCAATAGAAATTACTGAAACATATGTTTATTTAGTATAGAATCAAAATAATATTCTGATTAAATAGTAGCGTAATAATAGAAAACAAAAGTCTGGATATAAAAATCAAAAAATGTAATCTGAAAAAAATTATATAAAAATACTTATTCCAATCTCACAGAATATTTAAACATTATTCATTGTATTCTTATAAAAAAAACAGCTGAATAAAATGAAAACCCCATTGTAATTAAACAATGGGGTTTTTAATCTTTTCTTTTTAGGTATTACATATTGAAATCTTCTTCCCACAATCTAAAGCCTCCTTTGAATGCATTTTGATTGGTGCCAAGTCTGCAGCCTTCTGGGACATATGAAAGAAGTTTAGAATTCCCTCCACCTAAAAGTATATCATCAGGTTGGAAAACATGCGAAAACTTTTCGATGCAGTTATTAACATGTTTTTCCCATTTCTTAGAGCCGCGCCTAAGCAAGAATTCTTTTCCGACGTAATTTTCAAAAGTCCCTTTCTTATAAGGTAAGTGTCCAGCTTCCATAGGAATGATGGTTTTATTGACTACCATGGAAGTTCCAAGGCCTGTTCCAAATCCTAGAAAAAGTAATTTTTTATTTTCATACCCTCCTAATGCCTGCATTGCTGCATCATTAATGATTTTTACGGGGCATTTAAAGGAAGCTTCAAAATCATATTTTTTCCATCCATCTCCTAAATTGACAGGCTCAGTAATGATTTTATTATTTTTTACAACTCCGGGAAAGCCAATTGAGATCGCTTCGTACTTCCATTTGGAGGCACTTTCTTTAATCAATGGGATCATTTCTTCAGGTGAAAAATCATTACCGGAAGGAATTTTTATTCTTTCAGGTTGGCCTGTTGCTAGGATTTTAATATTGGAACCTCCGATGTCGATTACTAATACATTCATTCTCGAAATTTAACTTTTATAATAAGGTGATATAATATCTGTAAACATTACTAATTTTAATTGTAAAAAATTGAATCATAGATTTTTACAGGAATTTCTAAAGGGGATTGAGCATTTTTAATCTTTCAATAGCAAGATTAAAGATAGGCAATATATTTTTTTGGAGTTATTGAGATCTTAAAAGATTCTGGATATTTGGTAAACTGATTCTTAAATTTCTTTTATACTGCTATGAAAAATTCTTCTCTTCCAGACTATTTTAAAAGACTTTTTGAATACAATTATTCTACAAATAAAAAACTGTCTGAATTTTTACTTACACATCAAAAACAAATTCCAGATAAGGTTATCCAACTTTCATGTCATATTTCCAATGCCCATTTCATTTGGAATTCAAGAATTTTGGGAAAGCAAACCCAACTTGTTCCTTGGAATATTTTTCCAATTGTGGAATTAAAGGAAAGAGAGGAAGTGAATCATGAGTCTACCAAGATGATTTTGGATCAAATAGATCTAGACCAATCCATCACCTATACAAACTCTTTGGGCGATTCTTATAAAAAGAGGGTAGCTGATATATTGACACATGTGGTAAATCATAGCACGTATCATAGAGGACAGATTGCTTTGCTCCTAAGGGAAAATGGCCAAAATCCAATTCCCTCTGATTTTATTCTTTTTGCCAGAAGCTTTGATTGAACCCATGGATTTTATTCCCCAATCTGTTGAGACTTTTCTTTTTTGAAAATAGTGAAGTCCGATTACTTTTTTATAAATAGATTCTAAGTGATTGAAAAACAGTAGTATATCAAGATGTTTCTTGATTAAGTGAGTTAGGCACTACTTATGGTTATTTAAGAGTGAAAAGAATTTGTATGCACTAAAAATTAAAAATCATGGGAGCACTAAAAGATAAAGTAAAAGGAAACTGGAATGAAATTAAAGGAAAAATCAAGCAGGAATATGCTGAAGTAACTGATGACGATTTATTATATGCAGAAGGTCAAGAAGAAGAATTGATTGGTAGAATCCAGGCGAAGACGGGTCAAACAAAGGAATCTATTAAAAAATTTATTGATAGCTTGTAAAATAAAAATAGCTTAAAATGAAAAAGCCCTGTATTTGAAAAAAATACAGGGCTTTTTATTGGGTTTACTTTGCAGCGTTTTTCTTTGCAGTCACTTCTGCTCTGATTTCTTGTGCCAGGTTTTTAATAGCTTGCATGCCATTTCTCACTCTTGTTCCAGCAGCCTTGTTTCCTGCTTCGTAGAATTTTGTGAAATCCGCTTCTAGAGATTCAACTAATTCTTGTACTTCTTTAAATCTACTCATTTTAGCTTTTTGTTTAAAATTAAATTTAGGTTGACGGGCAACTTGCTGCCATTTAGTAATAATAGTAACTTTAATACCCTTTGAAAAGCCTTTTGGAAGGGAATTTCAAGAAATCTTCAAAATCACTTGATTTAAGACAAATAAATATGATTTTCTCACTAATTTTTCAGTGCTAGCGATTGAAGTTTGGTGTTTTAATAGAAATAAAGAAGCAGTGAGGCTTTTGTGCCTACGCTTATAAATTCATTCAATTTCCTTCAAGTATTTACTTTCGACAGCTTTTCCTTCATTGAAAATTTACTTTTCTTGCGCCTTGTTATTTTTAAATACCACCTATGAAGGCCTGGCAACTAATTAAAGATGCGATCCAGGGGAAAGAACAGGATTATACCAAACTTTCTATAAAGACTGCCATTTTCGTTTTAGCAATTCCCATGATTTTGGAGATGATGATGGAATCTCTCTTTGCGATCGTGGATATCTTTTTTGTGTCAAAACTAGGTGAACACGCGATCGCTACCGTCGGACTTACAGAATCTGTGATTGTGATTGTCTATGCCATGGGTTTTGGAATCAGTATGGCGGCTACAGCTTTGGTAGCTCGGAGATTTGGTGAGAAGGAATACAAAGAAGCCGGGGCTGCAGCTTTCCAACTTTTAATCGTAGGTGGTTCAATTGCCATTCTTTTAGGTGTATTGGGTTGGACTTTTGCTCCGGATATTCTTGGGCTGATGGGAGCGGAGCAAGCGGTGATAGATACTGGAGTGAATTTTACCCGGATTGTATTCGCAGGTAATATTGCCATCCTTTTGTTATTTATGCTTAATGGAGCTTTTCGAGGTGCAGGCCAAGCCCACCATGCCATGCGTTCACTTTGGATTTCCAATGGTCTGAATATCTTTTTGGATCCCTTGTTTATTTTTGGATTAGGTTCTTGGGAAGGTTGGGGACTGGAAGGTGCAGCCATCGCTACTACACTAGGCCGATCGATAGGGGTTTTGTACCAACTTTACCATTTGTTTAATGGAAAGCATAAACTGACCATCATCAAGGAAAATATGGTCATCTCCTGGGTGCTAGTGAAAAAGATCATGGACATCGCCATAGGAGGAATGGGGCAGTTTCTGATCGATTCTGTTTCTTGGATCGCACTGACTCGGATGAATGCAGAATTCGGATCTGCTTCGCTCGCAGGCTATACCATCGCTTTTCGGGTGTTGATGTTTACGCTGATGCCAGCTTGGGGGCTTTCCGGTGCTGCGGCGACTTTAGTGGGACAAAATTTAGGTGCCAACCAAGTTGCTAGAGCGGAGAAGGCTGTCTGGATGACCACCAAATACACGGTGCTTTTTATGGGTTCAGTAACAGGTATTTATCTGCTATTCCATACCCAACTGGCTGGATTTTTTACGGATATTCCAGAGGTACGGGAAATTGCTGCTCAAGGATTGTGGGTTATCGTATTGGGTTATGTGTTTTTTGCAGTAGGGATGGTCCTGACACAAGCCTTTAATGGCGCCGGAGACACCAAAACTCCTGCCTATATTAATATCGGAGTACTTTGGTTTTTGGAAGTTCCATTAGCTTACGTATTGGCATTTCCATTCAACTTAGGGTATTTGGGGATCTTTATTGCCATCGCTTTTGCCCATTCTTTCCATGCTTTGGTGGCACTCTACTTCTTCAGAAAAGGAAAATGGAAGACGGTGAAGGTTTAAGCAAAGTAAATTGAAAAAGTAAAAAATCGTTCCTACAATGCTCTATTTATTCGTGCCTTTCTAGCCAGTATTTCCTAGTATTATTTCTTGGGAGAATTAGTTGTGGTTTAGGGGATTCTATTTGTATAATATGAAGCTGTTGATCACATTAATTATAGCCCAAAAGACTCTCCGGAATCGGTTGATCACATTTATTACTAATTTAGAATTAAGATTTTTTAATTTTTGGATATAAAAAAATCCTTGTTTTCCTTCGCTACTTTGTGGGAGACACATTTGAAATTGCAGTCACCTGACAGTTCAGGATGGTGAAAAGGATAATTCACTGAAATTTTAACGCGATTCCTTATCTTTTTGCGACAATCCCAAAAACCTATGTCAATTCCTTCTCCTCAGTTCCCCGTTTTTGAGTACAATCAACGCTATATCTGGCTGATAAGTCTCACAGCTGCACTTGGAGGGTTTTTATTCGGATATGATTGGGTGGTGATCGGTGGTGCCAAACCTTTTTACGAACCGTATTTTAATATTACTTCTACCGCTGATCAGGGTTGGGGGACTAGTTCTGCATTGGTAGGCTGTATGGTGGGAGCGATTCTTTGCATTATCCTAAGTGATAAATTGGGAAGGAAGCGTTTATTGATTTTCTCTGGATTTCTATTCTCTTTGTCAGCTTTGGGTACCGCACTTACTGAAACCTTTTGGTGGTTCAACACTTATCGGATTGTTGGTGGTATTGCGATGGGGATCGCGTTGAATCTTTCACCGCTTTATATTGCTGAGATTTCTCCTCCTGATAAGCGAGGCATGTTTGTAACGATCAACCAGCTGCTGGTAATGGTAGGGGTGTTACTTGCTCAGCTTTGCAACTGGCAGATTTCTTTGCTGGATACCAGCTTGCCAGAGAATGCGAGTTTTGAAGTCATAGCCGCAAGTTGGAGTGGGCAAATGGGTTGGCGATGGATGTTCGGAGCTGAAATCGTCCCGGCTCTGTTATTTTTTCTGTTGATGTTTTTGGTACCAGAGAGTGCGCGTTGGTTGGTCAAGAACAATCAGGAACAAAACGCAAGAAAGGTGTTGGAAAAGATCGGAGGCAAGAATTATAGTGAAGTTTCTATCGCAGAAATCCAAACAACTTTGCAGGAAGGTGATTTTGGGAAAGTACATTTTCAGGACTTATTGCGAAAGCCACTTCCTAAATTGATTGGTATCGGAATCTTTTTGGCATTTCTCCAGCAATGGTCAGGAATTAATGTCGTGATCTATTATGCGGCCGACATCTTTCAAGCTGCGGGATACAACTTGAAGCAGATGATGCTGAACATCGTCGTGATCGGTGGTGTCATGGTTCTTTCTGTCTTTATTACACTTTTTACAGTGGATCGGTTTGGTAGAAAAAAGCTGCTTTTAATTGGCACGGGAGCAATGGCAATTTTGTACGGATTGATCGGGTATTTCTTTTCCGTGGATCAGGGAGGCTGGGTGATCGTATTATTGGTGCTGACAAATGTGATGTTTTATTCTTTCACTCTGGCACCTTTGCTTTGGGTGGTGCTTTCTGAGATCTTCCCAACAAGAATCAGAGGTGCTGCCATTTCTATCGGAGCATTGGCACACTGGGTGGGTAATTTTACGCTGACTTATTTCTTTCCAGCTATCAAAGAAAATCTTGGCTGGGCCAATAACTTTTGGTTATATGGAGTGATCTGTGCTTTTGGTTTTGTGGTGGTTTATTTGATTTTACCTGAGACCAAAGGGAAATCCCTGGAGCAACTGGAAAAGGATTTTAATTAAGTTTTGAATAAAAAAGGAATATTGTCTTTCCTTTTATTGATCGAACTTCCGGTCGTTTCAAATGAAAACGCTTAATTTCGTACAATAAACAGAATCTATGAGCAACAACGATATTCTAAGAAGCCTTCGCTATACTTTTGACATAAATGATTTTTTGATGATTGAAATCTTCGGGATGGCCGGGGTGGAAGTGGATAGGCCTACAGTTGCGAGCTGGTTGAAAAAGGATGATGACGAGGAATTTAAGCCGATTTATGATAAGGATTTGGCTGCATTTTTAAATGGCTTTATTATCCTTAAGCGTGGGAAGAAAGAAGGGCAGGAGATGGTCAATGAAAAAAGCCTCAGCAATAATCAAGTACTTCGAAAAATAAAAATTGCCTTAAATCTGATCGATGAAGATATGCTTTCTATGTTGAAAGCTTCAGAATTTCGACTTTCGAAACATGAGTTGAGTGCTTTCTTCAGAAATCCAACCCAAAGTCAATATCGGGATTGTAAGGATCAGGTGCTTCGCAATTTTCTGAAGGGACTTCAACTTACTTATCGTTCAAGCTAATCTTCTTCCGGAAAAACTTCTTTGACTCTACCGACTTCTCCTGTGTCTAGCATGACTTTGATTCCATGAGGATGCGTGGGTGAACTGGTGAGAATCCGCTTGACAAAACCTTCCGTAAGTTCCCCAGAACGCTGGTGATGTTTCTGTACAATTGTCACTTCATCACCGATTTGAATATTTTTGCGGATGCTTCCAGGTAATGATTTTCTTTCCATGTATCAAAAGTACAAGTACTGGTGAAATGTAAAAATGGTGGGATTCGAAATAGTAAAAAAAACTGTAGCACTTTTTCCGTCGAGTACGTCTTAAGTTACCAGATATGTTTTTATAATTTTCTTGAACCTTTTTTTTAAACCAAACCAATATGAAACAGAAATTACTTTTATTTCCTCTGATGCTTTTCATTGTTATCAGCTGCAAAAATGAGGACGAAATCAATCCGAATAGTCAGCTCCAAGGTAACTGGGAGTATAAATTGGAAAATGTTGGAAACAACTACGAACTCGATTTTGTCAATACTTTAGAATTCAAAAATGACGGAACAGTGTATGGAGAGGCGTTTACGACAAATTCCGAAACAGATCAGATTCTTGGGTATCGGTATTATTTCAATGGAACCTATGAGATTGAAGATGGAAAGGTGATCATCAGCGAAAAGGAAACCTTTCAAAATGTATTTATGGATACCTTTTATGTGCCAAAAGAAGAGTTGATTTATTTAGAAGAGGACTTGGGAACAGAAAGCTATCTTATCATCGAAGATTTCACCAAGCTTCAAATTATCTGTCCACCAAATGCCAACTGTTTGAATATATTATTTGAAAAGACCAATTGAAGAGAACGATAGTAAGAAAAAGCAAATTTTCTTAGCACTTGTTCTTTTGGTCGTCTTTACCAGTTGAAAAAAGGAGGATGAAAAGTTGATTCCCGAAAAGGCATTGGTAGGCATTTATCAAAAAAACATATGCAGCAATAAGTGGAGAATGTGATTTGGTGAATACGATAGAATGGAAGATGGATGGAGAATTTATTTACCGGGGGAAAGTAATAACTATTAGAAAAAAAGAGGATTTAGCTTTTAAATTTTTAGTACAAAGGTTCCTATACCATCGAAGAAGAGAGGTTAATTGTGTTGACTTATGAGAATACTTTTACTCTGAATGATCCAGATATCACCTATGTGTCGAAATGGTTTTTGCCTAGAATCTGACGGTTTCAAAAGAATGAGTTAGGCAAAGAATAAGAATTTAATAAAGGCTGATTTCTGGATTGGAATCAGCTTTTTTTATGAGTTATTTCTGATTTCCAGCAAAATGGCTTAGCTTATAATCAAAGATTCTGTAAAATGAAATTAAAGCTCTTACTCGTATTTCTAGGCACAGCCTTTTTGTTTTCATGCCAGGATGATGAAAAGGATATCATGCCTGCTTCACCGGAATTAGGTAAATATCAAATGGAATTGAAAGGAAATAGCTTTGATGTGATTAATACCATTGAACTAAAAGTCGGTGGGAATGTCCTTGGTTCCGGGATAATACAAAATCCTGGAGAATCGGATGATCTGGGATATAATTATTATTACACTGGGACTTATACCATGAAAGATGATGTGATTTCTATTTTTCAGGAATCTTACTTTCAAGTTGCAAAAGTAGGACAACTGTTTGATTCTAGGGAGATGCTGGTTCTTGTTCAGACTAGATCGGCAAGTTCTGACTACCTCATTCAATCTAATTTTACGGAGCTCCATTATATTTGTCCACCTAATGGAATCTGCCTTGATGAAGTGATTTTTAGGAGAATTGATGAATAAGCTTTGAGATTATTCGCAATTCCACTTGAAATCTTATTTTTTATGACTTTTAGGAAGATGAAAAAATGGGAGTCCGGAGAAGCTTAAAATTCAGAGGAAATAGTAATCATTTTGCTTTTGGATAGTTACTGGGTAAATACCAACAGTCCCATAAAAAAATTAAAATCGAAAAGGATAAAAATGATTGTTGACTAAGGGTCTTTAAGTTTTCTTTTTTAGAAATTTCACACTAAAACACCCAAAAAATACTCAATAGTAGGTATTTCACAATTGATTTTCTTAAGATACATTTGGCCAATTTATACCTAATTCTGGCTAATAAAATCCTATGAAATCCTCTCCATTTAATAGTGCATTACAAATGATCGTAATGGCTTTTCTATCTATCATTCTCTTCGGATGTAATTCCTCTGAAGACCAATCACCAACTATTGAGGAAAACAGGTTGTATTTTGATTTCACTATAGATGGTCAAAGTTTTAAATCTGAAATCAAAGTAGAAAATTTGATTCCTGGAACTCCTAATGAAAATTTGGAAAATCCTTCTCAGGGTCAAAACTTTATGGGGTACTTCTTTTACAGCAATATCATTTGGATCAACTACGGTAATGATTGTGGTACCTCTGAAGGGAAAGATTGCCTACATTTTCAAATCGATATACCAGAGAACTTCACAGTGGGGACGTACCCTTCAATTTTTACCTATGGAATTGCTGTCAATGGAAAAAATTATGTTCAAAGATATAATGGACCAGAGATGAGCCCGCGGCCTACAGATTTGTCATTTGATTTGACAGTTAGTAAAATAGATTTAGAAAAAAATATTATTGAAGGATCCATTAAGGGCTTGTTGTATGGGGTCCAAGATCCATCAGCGAAAACTTACCCTTTGGAAGGGAATTTCAGAGTATACTATTTTAAGCCGAGCTGAAAAATAAAGGCTGTCCCAGAAATATGGACAGCCTTTATTGTTGGTTTGTTTTCTTAAAATTTTTAATTGTCCTGAGGGATGTTCAGTAATAATCCAATCAAATCCTTAGGAGTTTTCACCTCCCCAAGTAATTCATCCTGAAGAATTACGTGAAGCTGAAATTCAAGTTCAAAAATCAATCCGTTGATAAATATCGGATCCATTTGCAGCTGCTGAATGAAATTTGCGTTTTTCTGTTGACCAGAAAGGTTGATTCCATAAGAATGGAAGACTTCAACCGCTTTTTTTAAGAAAGTAAATTGTTGGTTCATAGTATTTCAAATTTTTTGGAACAGTACTATTTTCTTTAGAATGCTATTAATTACGAGAATAGTCAGTTCAAGGATTCTAAAAAGCGAAATTAAATTTTGTTAAGTGGCCAATTTGTAATCAATGTCACTTATAAAAACACATAAAAACTTGAATCTAGTATAGACTTGTTTGTTTTTTTCAAAAGTTTATATGACTTATCTCAAATTACCAACATTTTGCTTTGCGGTGTATTGATCCAATGCCTGAGTATGCCATTGAATTCAGTTTGCTTATTTTTTTGAATAAAATCAAAAAATCAAAATACATTGAAATGAAATCAGGAATTCAAATTCCGATTCAATCTATTCCTGTAATGAATATAGTGTTACATTTTTTAGATTTTCTGACATTTCCATTTTCTTCCAAGGACTATTAGGGAATAAGATCGAGGTAATGACAAGTTCTCCCTCATTGATAAAAACTTCAACAGAATGGGCATCTAGAAAGATTCGAATGTTTTCTGCTTCCCAACTCATTGGCGCTGAATGCTGCATTGCAAAATCCGAATTAAAGTCAGAAATCCCTGCTTTGGTTCGATCAACTGTAACTAAACCCATTTCTTTGAAAATTGCGAATTCTTCCCCCAGTTCATTGCTGAAGCTTAATTTGAAAGAATCTTCTCCAGAAATAGAAGCTTCAATTTCTACAGCAATCCCCGGAAGCCCGGATTCTTTGTCAGATATAGCAAATGATTCCTTTCGAAGTTTCTCTAATTCTTCAGCTGGTGCAGACTTCACTAAGTAAGTTCCATCGATATCAAAAAGGCTTAATTCTCTTGGAATGGTCATGGCAGATCTCCAGGTTTCTGTTGGTACAGATTGGCCATATAGCCAATTACTCATCCAGCCGATAAATAAAGATCTGTTCTGCTCGGAAGGGAGATTGCTCCAAGTCACCCCGGCATAATTGTCAGGTCCATAATCCAGCCATCGAATCATGGTGTCATCAGGAGTGAATACACCCTCATTAAAATCCCCAATGAAATATTGAGTAGCAGATCCCTTCTGAGGTCCCCCTGGATTAATACTTACTAAAAGAACATACTTTGTTTCTCCGGATTCAGTTTTTAAAGGAATAAGGTCTGGACATTCCCAGACACCTCCATGTGCTCCAACCGTTTCGCCAAATTCACTTGATTTGGTCCAATTGATTAAATCAGGAGAAATATAAAACTCAATATGGTCTTTTACTGCTAATGCCATCAACCAACTTTCTTCCCCATTTTCATCTTGCATGAGTTGAACTTTTGGATCTCTAAAATCTTTTATCCCAGGATTTTGCAAAACTGGATTTTCAGGATATTTGGTCCATGTTCTGCCCTTGTCAAGCGAGAAGGCGATACCTTGTGTTTGAAAATCGAGTTTCCCTTCTCTTTCGCCAACCGGGTCATGATAGGTGTAAATAGCTACAATGGGAGGATTGTCCTGAGTGCCTAGACCTGAACTGTTTTTTGAATCCACCACTGCAGAACCTGAAAAAATATAACCTAAACTATCTGGCTCCAAGGCAATTGGTAAATGTTCCCAAGAAATTAAATCTCTGGAAACAGCATGTCCCCAATGCATTGGCCCCCAAACGGTACTGTCTGGATAATATTGATAGAATAAATGATACTCACCGTCCAGATAAAACATTCCGTTGGGATCATTCATCCAACTTTTTTCTGGAGTAAAATGATAGATTGGCCGAAACTTTTCATTGCCGGATTCTTTAAAAACAATTTCTTTTGATTCAGTGCAGGCAGAAAAAACAAAGGTTAGCACCAATAAGTGGATATAAATTCTAGTTTTCATTTTGACTAATCTTGAGTGATATATTTGATGATTTCTTTGGGATTTCCTTCTGACTGCATTTGATTGGCAACATTCATTGCCTGTTTTTTAAACTGATCATTTGTCCAAAAACTAATCAAAGCTTCTTCAAAATTCTCCTTTTTGATTTTGTGAATGCTAACTCCTTCAGGTCCCAAATTACCTTTCACAATAATTCTATTCCAAAAATATTGGTCAATAATATGAGGGACTATTAATTGTGCACAACCATTAAAAGCAGCATGATGCGTAGTTCCAGAACCTCCATGGTGGATCATTCCATACATTTTTGGTAAAATCCAATCGTAAGGAATCTGGTTTACATAATATAGTAAATCAGATTCCAACTCAATTTTTTCCAAGCCTCCCCAAGACAAATTGACAATAGTGGGGATTTTATGCTTTACTAACAGGTTCAATATAAGCTCAGAATGTTTTCTTGGTTTTGGGTTACTCATAGATCCAAATGTCAGTAATATGGCTTTTGGATGTCTATCTAGCCAGTTTTCAAGTTCTGGGTCAATCTTAAATGATTTCCTTTGATTTCTGAAAAAATAGCCAGTGATTTTTGCTGACTCCGGCCAATAATCTGGCTTTGGAAATAGGGTTGGGGAAACTGTATAGAGTGTTCTTAACTTATTGGTTTCAAACTCACTTAGAGTTTTAGAGTTAAAAGTTTGATCAGGGAAATCAGAGTAAAATTTCTTCATAAAACGTTTCATCATACCGTATCTCGCACTGTTGACTAACTTATATGATTTCAAATTCCATTTTTCTGAAAATGGTCCCCATTTAGCCAAACCTATATGAGTAAATTCTTTTGTAGGGTGAGTCAAACAAGGAATAGGAGATAGAAGAATAAACTTCTTTGGATTGGCCATGGCTCCTAAATAATGATAAAGTGCCTTTGCGTGAAAAATCACTTTATCAGGATTTATTTCCTTCAGAGCTTCTCTTTGTTGTTCGATTATTAGCCCTTGAATTTTAAAAGAATTTCTTATCAAGTTTATATATCCTTTCAATTGCCCGAAACCACTTCCTCCTCCACCCATAACAGCTTTTCCACTTTGGGATTCAAGCATTTCCAGAAACCTTTTATCAAAACCAATAAATTCATACCCTAAACCGGCTACCATTTCTCGGAATTGTTCTGGGAATTGACAAAAAACTTGATGTCCACTATTTTTAAGAAGTTCTGCTTGCGCTAAAAATGGCTCAATATCACCTCTAGTCCCTATTGAAACGAGTAGAATTTTCACGATATATTATTGTTTCGGCTGCAATAAGCTGTTTTATAACTCAATCTACTTTTAAAATTTAGATTTCTTTTTGAAAGAAATGATTTTGATTGAATACCAAATCAGCAGACCTTAATAGAATTCTTTTCAGGCTTTGGTAAATCAGAATTAGTCGTAAAAAAAGCCTTTGGTTAAATTACCAAAGGCTCTAGTTTATTCAGTTACGTAATTATCTTAAATGATTCCAATTGATTAATGCGTTCCAAACTAGCGGAGCATCATGATGGTTTAAGTATCTATGAAGCGGATCAAAAGTGAAGGCTAAAACATTTCCTTTACCCACAGGAACATTGAAAATTGTCCCTTGTCCCACAATGGTTTGTTCGTTTCTAACCATTCCAGACCGTACATAAGGAACATCTTTTCCACCTTCTGGCTTTTCTTTCTCCTCGACTTTTTTGTCTGGCATACCCATGATAGGACCTGTATATTCTATTTCATCCTTTAATGGTTTTGTTCCATACTGGAGGAGCATCATATCACGGTCTTTTAAATCTACACTGTAAAGTGGTCCATTTCCTCTGAAAATCGGGAATGTCTCTGGGAAACCATAAAGTACAGGACTTTCCGATTGCTTGATTTTAACTGTCACCACTGATCCAGGGTGAAACAAACCTGAGGCAGAGTAGGATTCTAGATTTCTCACAATGCCGGTTTCTGCTACCATATTGGTAGAGTTATCCAAAGTGATAATCAAACCACCTTCCTCGACAAACTTTTTCAAGTTATCAATTCCACCAAATCCTGGACCTCCTGTAATATCAGGAGATGAGTCAGGATATCCATGAGAAGGGAATTCAGCAGTTTTAGTAAATGGCATTGGACCAAATTCCGTAGTGACACCATGAATAAAGTCAGAGCCATTTCCTCTTGCTCTTGGTACCAAAATCACATCGAATTTTTGTTTTAATCCTCCAGCTTTCAAATCGTCTTTATCAATGGAAGTATAAGGAATACCCCGCTGCTCAAAAGTGTATCTCGACCAGCCTTCGTCTTGAGTATTAAACCAAGTATGGTAAATCGCAACTTTTGGAAGTGTTACCGTATGAACTTGATCACTTGCTGGTTGCCCATTACCTTTAACTAAGTCTAATCCGAAATTTGATGAGATATAATCAGCCTGCTTATTTGTGATTCCTTTGAAATAAAAAGATCCCAAATCTAATGTGTCGGTATCTAGAATAAATTCTTTTTCTAAAACCTGAATCTCAGAATTACTATTTTCTGATTTTAACCAATACAGTGCTGGGAGAACCGTGTTTTGAGCTTGATAGGAAAGAAAGTAAGAATTTCCATTTCCTTCGATTTCGCCTTTGTAAACAGCATCTTCTGATACCATTTTCAAATCTTTCAAATCATAAGCAACGCTATCAGTCTTCTCGACTTCCACTCCATATAAATAGCCTAGTGTCCAAGCTATATCATCATAAGGAGGGAACTTCGCCTCTTTAGGATAGTTCTGTTCAGTCAGTAAATTAACAGCCAAGTTTCTATATGGCTGATCTAATAAAACTACATAGTCTCCTTCATGGTCGCCTGAAGTTGCTTTATGAACTTCGATTTTTTGGGCTCGCAGCTGATTTACCAAGTAAGCTGCCATGGCAGGATCTTTTTGATCGCTTGGAATGATAAAGGCTTTTGGGCTTTCGGTTTTTCCTTTTTGAATGGAATTCACACCTTTCTGATAGAAGTTTTTCAGTAGCTGATCGCCATTATGTGCCGCATAAGTCAAGGATGCCAAAACTCCTGCCTGCATGTAATTCACATTGTTTCTTGCGGACCAATATACTTTTTCTGTTGGCGGATCTGGTCTGTACCACTCTCTACTGGTAGCTGGGTCTCCGGCATATTTTGCATTTGACAGATCTCTCATATACGTATTTGCACCGGCATTACCGAAGGTCTCATAGAATCGGCCATTGGCATTATGATTATTTGCCACCCAGATTCCATATCCTGGCCACCAACCGTCATAAAATGCCCAAGTAAATGCTCCGGGCATACCTTGAGTTGCCAAGCTGGCAATATCACTGTTGGCCATTATTTGCCATTCTCCGATGGTAATCGGGTCTACCTGTTCATTATATGGGCCAGTTCCTGTCGATATATAAAGAAGAGGGACTGACTCATGAAGGTCAAGCATCACTATGGGATGCCAGTCAAAGAAAATTTTAAATATGCCTTTGGTGATTCCCTGAGATACCTGAAGACCATCTCTGTTATTATCATGGAATACATATTTACCCCAATAGGGAGTAGATCTTGGGAATCCATCGTCCCAGTCAGTTCTGGCTTTTGAATACCGATGATACCAGTCAACTTGCTTATCTCTTCCGTCTGGTTCAGAGACAGGGTTGATCAATACGATAAGATTCTCCCGGATGTATTCTATGGCTTTGTCCTCGCTAGTAATAAGCCGATAGGCTAATTCCATTAACATCTCGGGGGAACCCATTTCTGTAGAGTGCATTCCTCCATTCAGATAATAGACTGGTTTAGCATCAGAGATTATTGCTTCCGCTTGATCTGGACTGGTAATCCTCGGATCTGATAATTTAGCCATTTGGCTTTTGTAGTGATCCAAACGGTCCATACTATCATCACCACCAATCACGACCATATAAATAGGTCTTCCTTCTTCAGTAGTTTCTACTTGCTGAATACTCAAAAGGGGAGATTTTTCTGCTAGTAATTGGTAATAAGCGTAGATCTCCTTAGTACCATGCATTATACCTGGTGCTCCTATAATCTGTCCAAAATGCGTTTTTGGAGATGGGATATCAGGGTGATCTACCACTCCTAGAACAGAGGAAGGTAAAAATCTTGGGTCAGTTGTATACTCCTTGATTTTGGCATTATATTCCTCATCGACCTTTTGGGCAAAGATGGAGTGACAAGCCAAAATGCCAAGAAGTAAGCCTGTGAAAAAACGTGTCTTCATTGGTGTTTTTTGTTTGGTGGTTATTTTAAAACAGCTTAGAAGTTAAGCTTTTTCTTTTTTGCAGTATTGATGCTTATGTAAAAAGTGGAAAATCAGTAAAGACTTTATTTATGAATTAATTGTTCTAAACTTATTCTAAGTATTTGACCCATGTTTTGGCAGGCTAAATATTTATCATTGGAGTAATGCTTCGCCAATTCTCTTTTTAAAGATTCTATATTTTCAGGAAGTGATACTTTATCGTGTTCCATGGCCCGAAGAATGTCCTCTATTCCTTTTTGAGAGGATTTTAATCGATGGCCTATCAGTGCTCTTTCTTCTTTTTGATATTGATGCATAGATTCAGGAGTGATGTATTTCATCCCTAACTGAATCAAAACATTGTTTTCTTTGAAGTACTGTGGGAGGTAAATCGATTTTTTCCCTTCATAGGATTGCTGGTCAAAATCAATTGCTCTGATTCGGTAATGAGTTTCTTCAAAATCCGGTGTTACGTCTATCACAAAATTTGAGGAGTGCATATCACCCAACAATCTTACAAAGCAGCGCTCATTAAATTTAACAAACTCTTTGGCAAGCCTAATTGGGTTCAAATGAGGATCTGTCATGTGTAAACGCATGAATTTATCTCCAGGAATTCCAGCAATATGCTCCTCTATCAACGTGTTCTTGTGTACTAAATAGCTGATTCTGTTTGGAGACAATAAGTGCTCTAATTCCAGTCCATAAACTCTCGATGCATCTGCATTTTTAATGTAGAAATAATCAAAGTTATCATTAATCCTATTGACAATCCGAACTCGAAATGGCTGCGTATTGCCATAGATACAAAGATCAATCCGATCAACATACAAATGCTCCATCACAGACATATCTCCACCAGCTTTAAGCAAAGCGTAGATTTTCTTGACATTTAAGTGAATTTCCTCCCGATCAGATTGATCATAAAATACCGTTTCCCAAAGAGTGTCCTGCTCCTTGGAATCATAAAGGGCAATCGAACTAGAATATCTTAGAAGCTCATGGTAGTGAATAGGGATATCTACTTCTCTGGAGTATTTCACCAGATACTTTCTTAAGCCCAAACTGATGGAGTAAACCTTCTTCTTTTTACTGATAAGAGCCATAGGCTAAAGATCTACATGTTGACTTTTCTTGAGATTTCTATCGAAGATAAACGGTCCAAATGGTAAAATTGACGCTATTAAAGCAAAGAATGTACGACTGAAATTCCACTTCAATTTATGGGCGGTCGGGAAAACAGCATAGATGTAGATAATGAAAAGCAGGCCATGTGCCCATCCTACAATTTTTACCGCCATGGGTAAACCAAATACATATTTTAGGGGCATTGCAAAAAATAATAAAATAAGAAAGGAAGTTCCTTCGATCAGGCTGATCCATCTAAATCTCTTCGCCCATTTATGTTGTTCTGGAGTTAAACTCATCTTACTTTTTTATATTAAATAGTACTTGAAGCGCATTCCATAACTTTCGTTTCATGGCATTGTCTTCTGAAATCTGACTTAAAGCATCTGCAAATAAATAGTGTGTTTCATCATCCGTATACACTTCATATGGAATTGCAGGTACAGCATTTATAGGGTGTTTGATCCTTCCAAACTTTAGAATGATATGGGCATTTAAAGCCTGAAAATCTTCCAGCGTCCGACCTTCCAAAGTAGGAGAGGAGACTAAGCCTACCTCACTCATTGATTTTCCAACAGCATTCATCATTTTTACTAACATATCCATGACCTCTTCACCCAGGTCTTGCTCTTCATGTATTATGAGAAGTCCTTTCGTGAAATTACCTTTTATCGGAATTGGGTTCTCTTCTTTTTGAAGAGGAGTATCTGTCTTATAACTTCCAAGTTCTTCATTGACACTAGTATTGGGTTCAGAAGTAACCTTAACCTTCTGAGAACTTGAATCTTGGGATTTAATCGATTTTTTATCTTCTGGTAATAAAAAAAGATCCTCTTCCAGAAAGAATTGTAGCTCTTGGAGACTTGAATTTTCCATAGGGGAATTTGGTCAAAAATTGGCTGTTCGCAAAAAAAGAAGGGACAAATACTTCTGCCCCTTCTATAATTTCTTGGTTATTTTGTCTCCGGAAGATTGAAAATTGATTTCAGCTCAATGGCATCTTCAGGTTTCATCCGCTTGGCAAGGACTAATCTGAGCTGTCTTCTTCTTAATGCTCCTTCGTAATGTTCCACCTCTTCTGGAGTTTCTGGAACTACCTCAGGAACTTCTATTGGTTTTCCATTTTGGTCTACTGCGACAAAGGTAAAAAATGCCCGATGCGTCATGATTTTTTTATTGGCCGGGATATCTTCTGCTACTACTTCAATAAAAACCTCCATGGAAGAGTTAAATGCTCTAGTCACCTGAGATTTGAGAGTAACTACATTTCCTAAGGCAATTGGTTCTTTGAAGGAAATATTGTCTGCCGAAGCAGTTACCACAATTCTATTGGAATGCTTTTGGGCAGCAATGGCAGCAACTACATCTAACCAATGCATCAGTTTTCCGCCCATTAGATTATTTAGGGTGTTGGTGTCATTAGGAAGGACCATTTCGGTCATGATAGTTGCAGACTCTCTTGCAAATTTCTTTTTAGCCATCGGTTTAATTTTCAATAAAAGTATAGATAAAATTCGGAAAATGGTAATTTAATGGGTAAAAACGAAATTATATTTCGAAAAAACGACCAATTAATAGTAGAGCCAAAAATTACCTCCAGCCATCTTTTCCCAATAAAGGAACAAATGAAAATCCATCAAACTCTTCCTTTACCACTTTAGTATCAGATTTTTTTGTCAATCTGAGCATCGTTTGTTTCTTCCTGTCCCCAACAGGAATCACTAGAATACCTCCTACTTTCAACTGCTTCAGCAAAGAATTTGGTACCACGGGAGCTCCTGCAGTAACTAAGATTTTGTCATATGGTGCATGAGCAGGTAAACCTTCGGAACCATCTCCATAGAACAAATTCATTTCGATTCCCAAACGGGCTAAAAATCGCTTGGTTCCTTCGTATAGTTTCTTTTGGTATTCAATGGTATACACATTTGCTCCCAAAATGTGAAGAATACTACCCTGATATCCAGAACCGGTTCCTATTTCTAAGACCTTATCTCCCTGACGGATATCCAATAATTCGGTTTGAAATGCAACGGTGTAAGGCTGGGAAATAGTTTGCCCTTCACCAATGGGGAAAGCTTTATCCTCATAAGCATGAGAAACTAAAGCTGAGTCAAAGAAAAAGTGTCGCGGAAGATTGTTAATGGCAGTTTAAAACACTTTCACTTTTGATTCCCTTTTCCCGTAGCAGGGAGACTAAAGCTTTTCGCTTGCCCTTATGGAGGTAGGTATCTTCTAGTTTCAGCATTTCGGAGTTTATTATTTAAATTCAGTGATCGAAGATAAAAGAATAATTGGCTTTATTTGAACTCTAAAAAGCCAATTATTGCTTATTCATTGATACCCCGAAGTTTAAAAAATACGCATGTTTACAGGAATCATAGAATCTTTTGGAACGATTCAGAAAATAACTAAAGAAGGTACAAATGTGCATTTCGATTTAGATTCATCTTTGACAGCTGAACTTAAAATAGATCAATCACTGGCCCATGATGGTGTTTGTTTGACAGTAGTAGAAACCAAGCCAGAAAGTTATCGAGTTACGGCAATTCATGAGACTATTCAAAAAACCAATCTTGCTCAATGGGAAGTAGGGAAGAAGGTGAATTTAGAGCGATGCATGCCTGCCAATGGAAGATTTGATGGACATATTGTACAAGGTCATGTCGATCAAACTGGAATCGTAAAAGCAATTTCTGACCAAGGTGGAAGTTGGGTTTTCGATATTGTATACAATCCTAAAATGGGAAATGTCACGGTAGAAAAAGGTTCGATCACGATTAACGGTACTAGTTTAACTTGCTTTAATTCAGGACCTGGAAAGTTTTCTGTCGCTATCATTCCTTACACATTTCATCACACTAATTTTCATCAATTCCAAGTGGGGGATCTGGTCAATTTAGAGTTTGATATCATTGGAAAATATATCGCAAGAATTGTGAACGGCTATCCTAAGTCGTAAACCATACTAATATTCTACAAAAAAAGGGCTGAAATCTATTGTTGATTTCAGCCCTTTTTCAGTTTCAATTTAATGTTATTTCATACTGACTGTTTTAGGTTCAGGATCTTTAACACATCTAAAGCCTACATTTGAAGTACCTGAATCGAAAGCCTGCCCTTGTCTTGCAGATGGTCTATAATTGACACAATAATTTTCTGCACAAAGGAAAGATCCACCTTTAATGACTCTCTCCATAGCAAATGGATTGTCCGGGTTGTAACAAGGATTCATTCCTGCATCTAGTTTTGGAGCTTGTCCAGCTAGTCTCGCATACTTTAAAGCATCATACCAATCATCTGTCAGTTCCCAAACATTTCCGATCATATCATATAATCCAAATGTGTTAGGCGAAAATGATTTTACGGGAGATGATCCGACAAATCCATCATTTCCAAGATTTTCATTTGGGAAATTACCTTGAAAAGTGTTTGCTAAAAATTGTCCATTTGGAGTTAACTCATCTCCCCAAGCAAATCTTTTCCCATTTACTCCCCCTCTTGCTGCAAATTCCCATTCTATTTCAGTTGGCAATCTTTTACCAGCCCAATCAGCGTAGGCTATCGCATCTTCGTAGGAAATATGAACTACAGGATGATTTTCTCTTCCCACAATATCTGAATCTGGACCTTCAGGATGCTTCCAATTTGCTCCATTTACCCAAACCCACCAAAGAGAAATATCTTGAAGAGGAACCGCATAAGGTGGGGGAGAAAACACCATTGATCCTGCTACCAAAACAGACTCATCTGGCTTTGGTGTGCCTGGAGGTAATTGTTTTTTTAGCTCTTCCCATTCAGGCTTTTTCTCAGCAACAGTTACATATCCAGTTTCATCGACAAATTTTTGATAGTCAGCATTGGTAACCTCATGTGTATCCATCCAAAACCCTTCGACTTTTAAATCAACGGCAGGTTTTTCTGCATCATAGGCATCTGCTTCGTTTGTTCCCATTACAAATTCACCACCTGGTATCCATGCCATTCCTTCAATTTTATCTGTAGGAGCTGGGGTTTTGGCAACAACCAATTTTTCTTCATCTATTTTTACTTCTTTCTTTCCCTCACAAGAGTAAATTGAACTCAGAATACCAAGTCCTAGAAAGATTGAGAATAGTTTATTGTTGTGCATCATTTCTTATTTACAAGCTGAAAAATAATAAGAAATGAGAAGAAATGCAGGTGAATTGAAAATTAGGTAGGGGAATTAGGTAGTTAATCTTCCAATGCTTTAACTCTTTGTAAAACAGTATTCCTTAATTTATTGAAGAATTGCTTTCTTTCTTTTTCTCCAACCTGACTAATTTGTGTGGATTTTTTGATTAGGTTTTCAAGGTTTTTAAACATCCCTTCATTGAAAGTTTTATCTGATGTTCCCATGAAATAAATGACGCTATAATTGATATAGGTAATCTTTGTTTCATCAAGTTTTACAAAGAAAGTGTTGTCTCCCAATACGTACTCGTTAACTAAAAAATTGTATTCTGGAGATTCTTCACTTGGTGAACATCCAGGCATAAACTTTTTACCAAGCTCTGCCATTTTTTCTAGGTGGTCAATTACTTCGAGGACACACTGATAAAGCCTCAGCGCATCATTTTTGGAAATTATTATCCCCATTTCATAGTAGAGATCAATTTGCCTTAAAGTGGTGTTGATTCCTTCTAAATTCCAGATTTCTGTGGTAGGGATTTTATTGTAGTTTTTTAAAATTTTTCGTGTTACCTCTTCTAATTCAACGAATTTGGTATTGGGAATGGAGAATTTTTCATTCTGAATATCTTCATTAAAAAGAATCGACTTTTTCCAGAAGAAGAATTTAAAGGCAGCGAGTTCAGAATGAAAATAATGATACCAAGGTGGCATGTCTTTTAATAAGAAATAAATATGCTTATTTCTAAAACTACTGACCATTTCAAGTTGAGTCAATACATCTTCCATCCACTTTTTAAAATTGTCAATTTTGAAAGTGTTTTGGTTGGCTTGAAATACGATGGTACTTGAGTTAATACTGAAAAACTTATCTATGGAAACATTGAATTTTTTTGTCAGAAGAAAAATCTCATCAAAATCAAGCAATTTTTCACCTCTTATTCTGCGATAAGCACTATCCAAGCTGACATTTAAAGTTTCTGAAACTTCATCCACCAACGAAGAATAGGAAGGAATTGTGGATTTTAAACTTTGAAAAAACAAAACTTGAGTATGATTGGCTTGGATCATATTTAAATAGTTTTGAAATAATATTTTTAATTAAACAATATACCAAAATTTAAAATTAGTTAATATGAATAATGCATGTGTTTTATTTTGAGGTATTTTTATTCTAAATAAAATCCATATATCTTTTGGAAGTAGAATTAATTTAAAATTATGAATAAATAATAGGAATATATCTTGTGATTCTTTTTAAATAAAATCACAATTATTCTGAGAATTTGATTGAATAATACCGATTAATTTTTTGGATTGACGACAAATGAAATGCCGATGCTAAATTGTC
This sequence comes from uncultured Algoriphagus sp., assembly GCA_965659625.1. Lineage (GTDB taxonomy): Bacteria > Bacteroidota > Bacteroidia > Cytophagales > Cyclobacteriaceae > Algoriphagus. The sequence continues at coordinate 59,308 of CBFHWO010000002.1, forward strand.
CTAATCCACCTCCGTTTCCGATAATCCTTCCATATTCTGCCCTCCAAGCCATTTTGCTAAAATCTTTACTTCCCGATATTCCAATATTTGTTGCGAAATTGCCACCACAATCTTGGCAGAGATTTAATAGATATTTAGGAGATAAGGTAAGTTCCAGTTTTTCCGGAATGATCGGCTGGGTAAGAAAAACGGTAGGTTGCATCTGCCAGGTATTTCCAGCATCATTTCCAAATGCTCTCCCCGCAGGAATAAATAAAGCAATTCGATTTGGAATCAAGGAGAATTTTGGACCTAATCCGACGACCGTAAAACCGGTGTTCTCTTCACCCTCCATCCAGCTTCTGTCAATTTTACCTCTGATATCAATGTTTTCATTAAGACCAATTCCAAAATTGGTACCGATGTGATTGATTCCTTTACTATCACTTTCTTTTCCAGTATTTGTGTAATACGGTGTTAACTCTACTTGTCCTGAACCAAGAGTTCTTGCACTTTGGAGATCTGAAAATACGGGCGCGCATCCAGTAAATAGCGCTAATATGACCATAGTAGTGAACCAGTTGTAGTTCTTAGTTAGATTTTTCATAGCGGTATATTTTATGGGTTAAGAAATATTTTCTAATTCAAAAAGTATTTTTTTAACATAGAATCTGTAATCAAATCTTCTTTTGGAGGCTGTGTTCGAAAAAGCCAATCCCATAGGGATGTGCTAAAACTAAAGCCATGATTGGGTCGATTATAATGGTGGAGAATATGTGCCCTTTGGACTTTTGGAATTAAATATTTTCCGATTGGCCTGTGCAGTAAATGGTGTAGGAAATTGTAAATGGTAAAACCGAAAATAAAACCAGATAAAATAGGAGTATAGCCTCCAGTTATCATGGAGTATTTGATCATTATGAGAAGAATCAATAAAATAGTAAAGCGATGAATTGGTTTTACTTTTAGATCATGTGGATGTTGATGATGCTCGTGGTGGTTAAAAAAATTGTCATTTGATCCAGGAAATATTGATTGGTGCATCAAAAATCTATGGATAAAGTATTCTACAAAAGTCCAAACTAGCCAACCTGTGAAAAACAGAATGCCAAATGAAATTAGGATAAAGGAGAATAAGATCTCGTTGATAAAAAGTAACCCCGTAATCAAAGAAGTTGCAATAAATACACAACTATTTAAATGCAAAGGAGGCTTTGAAGCTGAAGTTTTCATGACTTTTTTTGATGAAGTTATTAACTCACCTAAGTCAAATGAAATTGATAAAGGGTATAGGAAGATTAAAAAACAGGATTATTCCATAAACCGGATTGTACTAATTGATAGGGTTAGTTGATCTTGCAGTTTTACTTGAATTAGTAATGGCCTTTAGTAAAAATCAATAATTATTGTTTTTCATAGAACAATGAAAACATAAAAAAAGCGACCAAAAAAGTCGCTTTCTTAAGTTTAAGCTCTAGGCTCAGTTGCCTTGTCGTGAAGCTTTCCAAGCTCCTGATCGATGGTCCAAAGTCCAACACCTTCTTCCCCGATAATATCGAAAAGTTCCAAGGCCCTTCTGGACATTGTTTCTTCTTCTCTTTGTTCGGTTACAAACCACTGCATAAAACTAAAAGTGGCAAAGTCTTTTGCCATAAATGCATGATCTACAATGGTATTGATCGATTTGGTTACCTTGATTTCATGCTCCAAAATCAATTCAAAAACCTCTCTTAACGAGTTGAAATTGTGACGAATATCAGTGATTTCAGGTTGCATGGCATGTCCACCGGCTTCATTGATATAATGGAAAATTTTCATCATATGCATACGCTCTTCATCGGCATGGGTATAAAGATATTTGGCAGCATTTGCATATCCCATCATATCACACCATGAAGCCATGGAAAGGTAATAGGCAGAGGATTTCCCCTCCATTTCTACTTGTTTGTTGAGCAGCTTTTCTGTGTCTATTAAGAGAGACCTCTGTAGGGTTACTATTTCTTTTACTTTCATGGTTTCTATACTAGTTATCTGTCTTTATAAACTAAAATTACAACTTTCGGTTCCTAGAAACTAGACATTTGATTCAATTTGGAATTGTTTCAATTTAAAATAAATCATCTGTTTAAGGGAACAGGGAATACAGGCAAGGATTCAGAACCATCTTCTCCCACTGCTTGTACTGCAAAAAAGTAATTGTCTTTTGAATAAGGAAGGGTTAAAGTCAAATCTGTAGTAAAAAACTTCTTTTCCCACATGGGCGAGGAAGTTTCTCGCATCAAAACATAATAGCCTTTTGCTTTTCCAGTTGTAGGTTCTTTCCAAAGTAAAGTGGATGAGTTACTCAAACCCCTCACACTGATTTGTACTTCTTCAGGTTGTGAAGGTGCCTGTGCCAAAGTTGCCAAAGCAGAAACGTTGACAGCAGAAACCTTTCTCAAATATTCAAAGTCCATAAACTCCGGCAAATCACCATATTGGATACCATCTTCTACTCTCACATTTTCATGCTGATGGTAGAAGTTTTCGTTCATCTCAGAAATTCTGACAGCGGTAAATCCATTTCTTGAAAATGCAGTTTGATCTCCACCTCTCAAAAAGCGATCAGCCCTGTATATTAATTTCACTTTAAATTGATCGACATATCTTTCCCCAATTTCTTTTACATACCTAGCCAGTTGTCTGGATTTACTGTCATTTTCTGCTCCAGTATATTTCCTGAGCCTTTCCATTTCCTCAGTTTCATAGGCCGGAATTGTTTCAGAAAATACCCGCATCTTCAAGTTATCCTTGATTAATGTTCCTGATGAACTGCTGTTTCCAACGATATCATTATTCAAAACCGCACCTATTTCCCAACCTTCTTCTTGGGCTTTGTCCGCCAAATAAGTGGCACCTTTCAACCCTTCTTCTTCTCCCGTGAATGCCACAAATAAGATGGTGGCAGGAAATTCCCTGGAGGCCATTACTCTTGCTAGTTCAATTACTGCTGCTGTTCCACTTCCATCATCATTCGCACCTGGAGCAATTCCTTCAGAATCCATGACATCCTTATTTCTAGAATCCATATGTCCTGAGATGATAAATATTCTATTATCGTTAGGATCAGTTCCTTTTAGCGTAGCAATGACGTTGGCAGCAGGAGAGTCTACGGTTATTCTTCTACCGTCTGCTGGAATTACAAATTTCTCTATTTCAGCGGTCATTCTGCCCGCAGAGTTTTTTGCAAATGAATTGAACTTGGATAATACATATTCTTGGGCAGCCGGCATGCCAGTTTCTGTATTGGTGTTGAGCGTGTGCCGAGATGTAAATGAGGCAAGCTTACGAACATAATTCTCTAATGAGTCAGAGGAAACTTCAGAAACCATCATCGCGATTTTTGGATCCCTATTGACGGCAATTTGACAAAATGCACTAGAACTGATAAAAATCAGTCCAATTATTAGTAAATATTTACTCATGTTTGGCTTTAGTTTTAAGGTTCGAGTTAAATTTATCTTATAATATTGTCAATTAAGTCAACTTTTACATGAAGACATTAAACCAACCTAAAAAAGGCGATTATTCTAATTTTTACTCCACTTACCTAAATCTGGTAACAGGGGATAATTATAAAGAGGTGATTTTGGATCAAATTGATCAGCTTGTAGATCATTTTAAAGAAAAGGGAAGTCAATGGTCTGAAACGCCCTACGCAGTAGGTAAATGGACGCCAAAAGAAGTTTTGGGTCATATTATAGACACTGAACGAATCATGACATTTCGTGCATTATGTTTTGCAAGAGGCGAAAAATCAGCACTTCCGGGATTTGACCAAGATCCATATGTATTGAATGCGAGATTTGGTCAAGTTCCATTAGAAGATCTTTTGGAAGATTTTGTAGCACAGCGAATGGCCTTGCTCTCTATGATCAAAACTTTACCGGAAGATACCCTCGATTTAGTTGGGCAGGCAAGTGGAAATCCAATAACGCCAAGGGCTTTGCTTTGGATTATTCCCGGTCACTTTAAACATCATTTTCAATTATTTCTGGACAAATATTAAGTTATGAAAATCCCTATTGCAATTATTGATGCATTTACTGATAAACCTTTCGGTGGCAATCCCGCTGCAGTTTGTCTGTTAAAAGAAAGTATCTCAGGTGAGCAAATGCAGATGATCGCAATGGAAATGAATTTAAGCGAAACTGCATTTGTGGAAGAGACAGAAGAGCCTGATTTATTTAACTTAAGGTGGTTTACTCCTGTATTGGAAATTGACTTATGTGGACATGCAACTTTGGCATCTGCTTTTCATATGCTTAATTCAGGTTGGGCCATGCCAGATAAAACAATTCGATTTAAAACTAGAAGTGGAGAACTTCGCGTAAAGGGTGAGGGAGAGTGGCTTGAGATGGATTTCCCTTTAATTCCAACGTATTCGGAACAACATCCTTATTTTAAAGATGATTTCTTCGGTAAAGAGATTGTTGGTGTTTCTGAATTGAAGAGAAATTGGATCATCGAATTGAAAGATTCTGAGGCTGTCAAATCTGTTAAACCTGATTTTCAGGTAATCGCTTCAAATTCTGATGAGGGGATCATAATTACGGCAAAGGGAAAGGAACCATATGATATTTATAGCAGGTTTTTCGGACCAAATGTAGGCATCAATGAAGACCCAGTCACTGGCTTTGCACATTGTGCTTTGATGGATTATTGGTATCAGAAAACAGGTGAATTTTCATTGAAAGCTTTTCAAGCATCAAAGAGAGGAGGAGTCCTTTATTTAGAAAAACATGACGATCGGGTCCTAATAAAAGGGAAGGCCGTACAAGTTTTATTAGGAGAATTAGAATTATAAAAATATGAGTCAACCAGTATCAACTCATAAAATCAAGCATGTTCAAAAGGTTTTTAGAAATTTTACTGACTATTGGTTAACAGATGCCAGTTTTGGATTGCTATTATTGATATTGGTTTTTACCGTATTTATACTTCCGATTTTAATTGAATACGAACGAGTTCACTTTATTTTTGTAAATACGGTTTTCCTATTCTTGTTTTTTACTGGAATTTGGTCTTCCAAGGAGAAGTTTCTCATCTTTTTGACTTCGGGATTATTTTTCACTCAATTGGGATTGAGGCTACTTAGATTCAGTGATTTAGAATTTGAATTCTATCTTTCAGAAAGAATTGTAGGAATACTTAATATGTTGGTATTTATTTTCCTGAATATTAGACTTTTATTTAGAGACAACGAAGTAAATATCTATAGAGTGATCGGTGCGATAAATGTCTATTTATTAGTAGCTATTCTAGGGGCTTTTGTTTTTGAAATCATTCAATTGATCACTGATTCCGGGATAGCTGGGATAACAGAATTGAAAGGCGCTGATGAAGATTATCCTCAATATATTTATTTCAGTCTTGTTTCGCTTACGACAGTTGGGTTTGGAGATATTTATCCTATTCATATTATGTCTAAAATGCTTTCTGTCTTTCTTTCTACAGTAGGGATTTTGTATCCTGCGGTGGTGATTGCAAGGCTTGTCGGAGCAAATAAAAATTAATTCATTTGTTACCCATTAGTGTAATTTTTAGGGGGAATTGACTGAATGAATACTACCTTCAACTTGAAAATTCACACCATATACCTTATGAAAAAACAATATTTATCTTTACTTCTGATGCTTTGCTTCAGCTTTTCCTGGGCTCAAACCGAGCGCCATATTGAAGTAGAATCTAAAGTGGAAACAACACACGAGACTACCATCAAGGGGAAGAGAATTCCTTACAAAGCAACTGCAGGTACGCAGCCAGTATGGGATGAAGAGGGAATGCCAATCGCTTCCTTATTCTACACGTATTACGAAAGAACAGATATATCTGATAAAACGACAAGACCATTAGTTATCTCTTTTAATGGAGGTCCCGGTTCTGCTTCTATCTGGATGCACTTGGCTTATACTGGCCCAGTTATATTAAAAATTGACGATGAAGGATATCCTGTCCAGCCTTATGGAACCAAATCAAATCCAAATTCAATTCTGGACGTTGCAGATATCGTTTATGTAGATCCTGTTAATACCGGTTATTCAAGAATTGTAGATCCAGAGACACCGCGATCAACGTTCTTTGGAATCAATACTGATATTAAATATCTGGCTGATTGGGTCAATACTTTTGTAACGCGTCAGGGAAGATGGGCTTCGCCAAAATATTTGATAGGTGAGAGCTACGGTACTACCCGAGTTGCTGGATTAGTCGCCCAACTTCAAAATTCTCATTGGATGTATTTTAATGGAGTAATCTTGGTATCTCCTACAGATATGGGGATTGAAAGGGGAGGTCCGGTGAAGATGGCAAATTACTTGCCTTATTATGCGGCAACAGCATGGTATCATAAAGCGCTCGATGCAGATCTTCAGAGCAAAGACTTGGATGATATTTTACCTGAAGTGGAAGCGTTTACTATTGATGAGCTTTTGCCAGCAATGGTCAAAGGTGGGAATCTGAGTGCAGGAGAGAGAGATGCTATCGCCACAAAATTTGCTCATTATTCAGGGTTGAGCAAAGAAGTTGTTTTGGAACATAATCTAATGGTGCCTACGAACTTTTTCTGGAAGGAATTATTAAGAGACCAAGGCATGACGATCGGAAGATTAGATAGTAGATACAAAGGTTTTGATCAGGCAGGTACAGGTTCCAGGCCAGATTTTGATCCGGCTTTGACGGCATGGAATCATGCTTTTGCACCAGCTTTTAATATTTATGCAAAAGAGACCTTGAAGTATAACACTGATTTGACTTATAACCTTTTTGGTCCAGTACATCCTTGGGATAGATCCAATGAAAATACCGGCTATGATTTAGGTACTGCGATGCGTCAAAATCCGTATTTGCACGTAATGGTTCAGTCGGGACTTTATGACGGAGGAACAGACTTCTTCAACGCAAAATATAGCCTTTGGCAAATGGATCCCGCTGGAAGAATGTCAGATAGAATATCCTGGATTGGTTATAGAAGCGGCCATATGATGTATTTGCGAGCAGAAGATTTGGTGACCTCCAATGAGGACATCAGAAAGTTTATAGAGAATTCAAAAGTAGCTCCCAATCTTCCGGCGAAATACGAATAGTATTCAATAAAATAATTTTTAAAGGGTCTGGAGAAATTCAGGCCCTTTATAGGTTTAGAGAAGTCTTGAATTCTTCAAAGCTCTGCAAAGTTTCTTTAGAGCCTATAAACTCGCCAAGAATTTGATAAACGTCTTTCGGTTTTTTCCCTTCTTTCCTTAAATACTGGATGGACGTAGCTCCATCAGATTTAGAAAGTTTTGAGTTTTTTGGACCCTTTACTACAGGATGATGATAGAAAGTGGTTTTATCAAAAGTGTTTTCCCCAAGTGACTCAGAAAGTATTTTTTGTCCAAGTGTTGAACTTAAAAGATCTTTTCCTCTGATAATAAAATCAACTCCAAAATGGATGTCATCTACCACAGAAGTAAGTTGATATGCTGGTAAGCGATCTTTCTTTCTCACCATAAAAAATGCCCCATCTTCCGGAAGTGTGTAAGTCCTAGTGTCAGATGGATATTCTCTGAGTTTTATAAAATCTGTATTGAAAGTGTTTAGCCTCCAGGATGTTTCTGCTTTATCTAAAGGGATTCTTCTGTCTAGGCAATACCCCAGATAATACCCCGAAGAATCCAGTTGTTGAATTCTTTTTCTGGTACAATCACAGGCAAACAAAACTTTTGTGTTTCTGAGTTTTTCAAGTGCTTCGAGATAAGAATTCATTCTATGTATTTGAGACCAATTTGATTCAAAATCTTGAAGATCTTTCGGACCTTGATCATAATTGATTTCCATGAAATCCAAGGTTTCAAAGATGTCCTGAACGTATTCTTGTTTGTATCTTTCTCTATCGAGATCATCAATTCTCAACAAAATCTTGCTCCCATGTTTTTCGGCTAGAGCTTTTGTAACTAAAAAAGAATATAAATTTCCCAAGTGCAAAAATCCACTTGGTGTAGGTGCAAGGCGAGTCTGTTTGAGATCCATTGTCGCAAATTAGTTAGATTGTAAAAAATATCATCTATGAAAATTCCTCTTAAAGCATATTTTTTCTTCGCTTTTATTTTCACTTGTCTGTCTTGTGAATCTGATGCACCAAAAACAGGCAAAGAATTAGTAGAACGATCGATAAAATACCATGATCCCAAAGGTGAATGGCCTGATATGACCGCTACTTTTGTTTTGAAGGACAGTTTGCCTACAGGACGTGATTCCAGAACTTATGAGTTTACTGTTGATAATTCAAAATCAAAAATGTCTTATTCCATCGATGGTTTGAAATATGAAGTATGGAATGATTCAATAGTTCAGATTGAAGGAGAAATTGAAGAACAAAGAGCCTTGCGGATGAGGAACTATTACACGTATCTGTGGGGTCTACCAATGAAGTTGAAAGATCCTGGGACGATCATAGAGGATGAAATTAAAACTGAGATTATTTCAGGAAGAGAATATTTAATGTTGAGAGTGCCCTATGAAATGGATAGTTGGTATTTCTATTTTGATCCAGAAACTTATAGAATGGCGGCGTATAAATTTTATAAAGATGAACCTAATCAGGTTGGTGAAATAATCTATTTAGAAGGTGAAATTGAATTCTTGACTATGAAAATCCCTGCAAATAGGACATGGTATAGAACTGAGAAACAGGAATTTTTAGGAACTGATATGCTACAGGATATTCGGTGATTTTGATAGAGGTTTAGGTTATTTAACTCCTCAAATTTCTAGATGAAGCAATTCCGAAATATCTTTCGAGCTTTATGAAATCTCTATTATTTACCTTTCTTTTTATCCTTCTGACCAAGATTGCATTGGCACAGGTTTCTTTTTCAGGGAATGTCCTAGATGCAAATGACATGAAATATTTGGAAGGTGTATTTGTGGAAGTCATTGGAAAAAATGAATCAGACTCCACAAATGTCCGAGGTTATTTTAATGTAGAAGCTCAGACTGGAGACACATTAAAAATCACTTATCCAGGGTTTATTGAGCAAAAAATACTTCTTTCTACCGAGAGGTTTTTGCAGGTTCAGATTCAAGATCGAGCTAGACTTTTGCCAACATTTGAAGTAAAAGCGGAACCCTATTCCTTCAGATTTATAGATGGTAAACTCGTGGTCGTAGACCCTAATGAGGAAAAACCGATCTCCTCAAAAGGTCAGATAACTGCGGGGTTCAGAGATTCTCCAGAAGGAGGGATAGTGATAGGAGGAGCGATATCTTATTTTACAAAAAAGTCAAGAAATGCCCGTGAGTATGAGCAAAAACTGGAATATTTAAAAAGAAGAGAAGGCTATTTGAAAATTATTGATTCGGATTCTGTAAAATCAGTTTTAGTGGAAGATTATAAGATTACTGAGGAAGAATGGGATCCATTGATCATAAAATTCAATCAAATGCATTCTCATCATGAGTTTAAAGATTGGTCGAGCGAAAGAGTTTATGCAAGATTGAGAGAGTTTATAGAATGGGAAAAAGATTGGTCGAATTAAGATTTTCTTTTAAAAGACCAAGTAATAAAAAATTTTGCAACTGATTCTCCATCTTGATTTATTCCTTTAGTGATCAAAGTAATCTTGCCTGTGTCCTGAGGTTTCAAGCTAGCTATCAATTCATTCAGTTCTAAACCTTGGTCACAAATGAAAGTGATTTTTTGATCCGCTTTTTTGTTGAATTCAGCTTTGAAGTCAACTACGAGCATACTGAATTTACCTTTTCCGGCTAATGCCAACTGACATAATAGACCCGTACTTAATTCACCTGCACCTGCCAATGCCGCAAAATATATAGATCGAAATGGATTTTGACTTCTCCAAAAAAAGGGAATGGTGATTTCACATTTCTCGAGGTTTAAAGTTTTGATTTTAATCTTCCAAAAAACCACAGAGGGTAACTTGACAAGCATTGCCCACCAAAAAATGAAAGGATTTGTCATCTTGGATAGGTAGGATTTCGCAGCGTCGTTTAACTCCAAATTAGAAACATTTGTATTCATGAAACCAAAATTATGTCCTCAAATTAGGTAAAAAATAATTAGTATTGATTTTGGTATTCTATTTGAAAAAAGAATTTGTAAACAACCAACAAAATGAAAAAACTCGCAATACTATTTGGTATCGGATTAATCACCTATGCCTGCGCAAAAGTACCATTAACAGGCAGGTCACAGCTTGCTCTGGTTTCTAGTGAAGAAATCCAGCCATTAGTAAATGAACAATACGATCAGGTACTTAAAGAGAGTAAAGTCCTCACATCGACTTCTGATGGTCAGAAGATTCTCAAAGTGGGGAATAGAATGGCGAAAGCTGTAGAAGATTATTTACGTGAATCCGGATATGGAGAATTGGCGGATGATTTCACTTGGGAATTTAACCTCATAGAAGGTGAGCAGGTAAATGCTTGGTGCATGCCCGGAGGAAAAGTAGCTTTTTATACAGGGATCATGCCAATCACCCAGTCTGAAACAGGGATCGCGGTGGTCATGGGTCATGAGATTGCCCATGCAGTTGCAGCTCATTCAAGAGAGAGAATGTCAAATGGGTTGGTTGCAAACTTTGGAGTCAGCATGTTGTCAACTGCTATTGGGCAAGACCCTACTTTGACTCAGCAAATCTTCCTTCAATCTGTGGGAATAGGTAGTGAATTAGGGATGTTGAGTTTCTCAAGAAAACATGAAACCGAAGCTGATCAACTGGGATTGACGTTTATGGCTTTAGCAGGTTATGATCCAAGAGAGGCACCAGTTTTTTGGGAAAGAATGCAAGCGCAAAGCGGGGGAGAAGCACCTCCAGAGTTTCTGTCTACACACCCTCACCCTAGCAGTAGAATCAATAAGCTGAATGAATGGATGCCAGAAGCACTTAAATATTATAAAGGTCAATAATAAAAAAACCGGAAAATTAATTTTCCGGTTTTTTTATTACCTATTTGTAAGACCCCGAAGTTTCACCTGTGTTAATTTTCTTTTGGTATCAAGTGGAAAATCTCCACGCATCATCCAATCATAATAACCTGGTTCTTCCTTGAAAACCTGCTCTATTGGCTTTCCTTTATGTTTTCCAAAGTTAAATACTTCTTCTCCTTGCGAATTGAACACGAACCTTCCTGCAAGATCCACCATTTTTTCATTTACTAAATCATGGATTTTCTTCATGTCATTTTCAAAAACCCCAAGTTTATTACCTTGAAGATCTATTGCTTCTTCCCCGATATATCGTTCTACCTGAGCTCTGAATACATCCATGGTCGCAAAGGTATCTGCCTCAGCGCTATGGGCATTTTCCAATGTCTTTCCACAGTAAAATTTATAAGCAGCAGTCAAATTTCTTTTTTCCATTAAATGGAAAATTTTCTGTGCGTCCAACAGGTTTCTCTTGTCTAAGTCAAACTCAATACCTGATCTTAAAAACTCTTCCACTAATAATGGAATGTCATATTTTAAAACATTGAAACCCGATAAATCCGATTGTCCTATAAATTGAAAAACCTCTTTTGCTATATCCTTAAACAAAGGTTCATTTTTAACATCCTTGTCATACAAGCCATGAATTAGGGAAGCTTCCAAAGGAATAGGTACTCCTGGGTTTACCTTTCTAGTGTATATTTCTTGACCACCATCGATTTTTAACTTAACAATGGAAATTTCTACAATTCTATCAGTAGAAATATTTGTACCCGTAGCTTCCAAATCAAAAAATGCTATGGAGTTTCTAAGATTTAATTTCATTTTTTTGTTTTTGATTTTCATTGCTTCTGAATTTTCAGCAATGAATTAAATGATTCATTTTAATTGAATTTAGCTTTTAATTCGTCTAAAACCATATTATCGTAATTTCCAGAAGACATCAGAAGTAAATTAGTTTTAGAATAATCCTGAGTCAGTAAAAAGTCTTTCAGGCTTTTGATATCAGTGAATATTCTAAGATCAGGTCTTTTGAAGCCTTCTCTTAAAGTCTTTTCATCTAATAATTCTAACTTTTTCAAAGCTGCTGCATGGGGGTTGAGGTAAATGACAGCTACATCTGCGGCATCCATCGTTCCGGCATAGTTTGGAAGAAAATCCTTATTTAATGAAGAAAAAGTGTGCAGTTCTTGTACAGCTATTAAGGTTCTTTCAGGAAATTGAGTTTTCACTGCATTGGTAGTAGCTTGCAGTTTTGAAGGTGCGTGCGCGAAATCTCTGTATAGGTTTGCATTCTCATTACCTGCGATTAATTCTTGTCTTTTTGCTGCGCCTTTGAAGCTTTGAATTGAAGAATAAAAATCTTCTTTTGTTAGGCCTAATGAAAGACAAATATTCATTGCACCTTTTAAATTCTGAAGGTTATGCTCTCCAAAAATATAGATAGGAACCAATCCAATTTCGGTTTTTAGATAGGTTTTACCACTCTCGATGATTGCGGGATGTGCTTTATAAGGAGTTTTAATTGCTTTTAAATCAACTCTTTCTGCCGCTGCTTTAACAAGAAGGTCTGACTCACAATAAATCAGTTCACCATCATTTGGGGTGATTTCCATGAATTGTCTAAACTGATCTTTGTATTCATTGAAATCAGGGAATACATTATAGTGATCCCAGGCAATACCAGAGACCAAAGCAATGTCATGCTTGTAATGGAAAAACTTGGGAGTTCGGTCCAAAGGAGAAGTTAAGTATTCATCTCCTTCAATAATGATCACTGGCGCGTCTGAAAGCCTTACCATCAAATCAAATCCTTCAATCTGAGCCCCAACGAGGTAATCAAAATCTACATTTTGATCCTTCAAAACATGAAGAATGATAGAAGTGATGGAGGTTTTTCCATGTGAACCAGCGATAACAATTCTCTTTTTCTTTTTGCTTTGGTTATAAATGAACTCAGGAAAAGAAAAAACTGGGATACCTAATTCCTGGGCTTTGACTAATTCGGGGTTATCAATTCGTGCATGCATTCCCAAGATTATCCCATCAAGATCTGAAGTTATTTTCTCTGGAAACCAACCATAAGTCTCCGGTAATATCCCGGCATTTGATAATCTTGTTTTTGAGGGCTCATAGATTTCATCATCCGAACCGGATACTTGATACCCTTTTTTGACAAGTGCCAAGGCCAGGTTATGCATTACGGCTCCTCCAATGGCTATGAAATGATATTTTTCCATTTAAGATGGTATAAGTTTTTCAATTCAAATTCAAACTTAAAAATAAAAGTCGGGTGCTCGGGACATAATGATTCATAATTCAAACAATTTTTTAATGAGATTGCTTTTTATTTAATTTTGAAGACGATCTGTGTTTTTATGCTAGAAGATAAGTACGCCTACTTTTGTCTTGCAATAATGTATATGGTTGTTTGGGCCGTTGTATTTTGGAAAAACAGATGGAAATCTGGTATGATTAAGGTAGGATTGGTAGGTGGTTTAATGGGTCTGATAGCTGAAATTTGGTATTTCCGAGACTATTGGAGGCCGCCAACTCTTTTTGGGAAAGGAGTCGTAGGAATAGAAGATTTTATCATAGGTTTTGCTCTTTTCGGAATAGGGGGATATATCTATTCATCATTTACAAATAAAGAGGTTGTTTATTCAAGAAAATCAAAACCAATTAATGGGGAGTTCACCAGCATGTTTTTAGCAGCATGTGTGAGCATGAGCATTTTCACTTTCGGTTTTGGAATACATTCTGGGTATGTCACATTTCTAACGTTTTTTGTGCTTTCCCTTTATATCTGGATTAAAAGACCAGATCAAATAAAACTGTCTATAATTTCGGCATTTGCTACCCTAGCCATTTCACTATTGATATATTTTATCAATTTCAATATTCTATTTCCTCACTTTTGGGATACTTATGGAATGTTGAATAAGCCTATTTTACGATTTAAAATGCTAAATATCCCCTTATCAGAAATGCTCTGGCATTTTTCCTGGGCTATGCTCTGCAGTATGTTCCGGGGATTTAGAAATGGGGTATATTATAAATTAGTAGATTAAAACGCGAGGCTTGATTATTGCAGAGTCTAATGTTGATAAGTCTGGCAAAACTTGTTCAAAACTCATGGTTAGAAGACCATACATTTGTTGATATGACTGAGAAAAGTACTAATCCCCGAATTTCCCGTAAGCATTCAATACCAAACTCTTCCAATATGCTGGGAAAAGTGCCTCCGCAGGCTATTGAGCTTGAAGAGGCGGTGTTGGGAGCGTTGATGTTAGAAAAAGATGCATTGACAAACGTGATAGATATTTTGAAGGTGGAAAGCTTTTACAAAGATTCTCATCAGGTGATTTTTCAGGCAATTTTGGATTTGTTTACTGATAGCCAGCCAATCGATCTGCTGACAGTTACGAATCAACTAAGAAGAAATGGTGCATTAGAAATTGCAGGAGGGGCTTTTTATGTAACAGAACTTACTTCCAAAGTAGCTTCGGCTGCAAATATTGAATATCACGCAAGAATTATTACCGAACAGTCAATAAAGCGTGAGATGATCCGTATTTCCTCCGAAATCCAAAAGGATGCATTCGAGGAAACAACAGATGTTTTTGAGCTTTTGGATAAAATGGAACAATCACTTTTTGAGATTTCTGAAAAGAATATCAGGAAGAATTATTCAGACATGAAATCCATCATGCGTGAGGCCATAGTAGAATTGGAATCACGTAGGGGCCAAAAAGACGGTTTAACAGGAGTTCCATCTGGGTTTACTGCCTTGGATAGGGTAACGTCTGGATGGCAAAAATCCGATTTGGTCATTATTGCCGCACGTCCTGCTATGGGTAAGACAGCTTTTGTTCTTTCGGTTTTAAGGAATGCTGCAGTAGATCATAATAAGCCTGTTGCAATTTTTTCATTGGAAATGTCCTCTGTGCAGTTGGTGAATCGATTGATCAGTTCGGAAGCTGAATTAGATTCAGAAAAAATCAAGAAAGGTTCTTTAGAGGATCATGAATGGGCTCAGTTAGTTCATAAAACGGCAAAACTTTCTAAAGCTCCTCTTTTTGTAGATGATACACCGGCCTTATCGATCCTTGAGCTTCGGGCCAAATGTCGAAAACTCAAAGCTCAGCATGACATCCAAATGATTGTCATTGATTATTTGCAATTGATGTCCGGAGATTCCAAAGGTGGCGGCGGAGGTGGAAACCGGGAACAAGAGATCGCAAGTATTTCCCGGGCCTTAAAGAAGATTGCTAAAGAATTGAGTGTTCCAGTTATTGCACTTTCTCAATTATCCAGAGCAGTGGAAACAAGAGGAGGAGATAAAAGACCTCAACTTTCAGATTTGAGAGAATCCGGAGCTATCGAGCAAGATGCAGATATGGTCATGTTCCTTTATCGTCCAGAATATTATGGAATTACCGAGGATGAAGATCATAATTCTACTCAAGGTGTGGGAGAAGTTATTATCGCAAAACATAGAAATGGTTCCTTGGACACAGTGAAACTTAGATTCATTGGACGCTTTACAAAATTCCAGGATTTGGATCATTTCGGCTCTCCAAATGTGAATCAGCCCGTTTATGCATCAAACTTTTCGAAACAATCGTCTGGTGTTTCTTCTTTTGATTCAGGTCAAACAGTAAAGAGACAGAGTAAAGCAAATTCAGATTTTGATGATACTGATGACCTTTTAAACCGTCCAAATTCACCGGCAGATTTTTAATTTGAGTTTATGAAAGCGATAACTCTGAATAGTAACTATCCGAGCAAACTTCTTTTGACTGATGTTCAAGACAGGGTGTTGAATCCTGGAGAAGCAAGAGTTAGCGTACGAGCTGCAGCATTAAATCATCGGGATGAATGGTGCAGAAAGGGCTTATATCCAAATATTAAAGATGGGATCATTTTAGGATCCGATGGGTCAGGTGTGGTGGAAGAAGTAGGGGATGGAGTTGATTTAGAATGGGTTGGGAAAGAAGTAATAATAAATCCGGCAATCAATTGGGGCAATAATCAAAAAGTGCAGGGGAATAAGTTCGAAATACTTGGAATGCCAAGGAATGGGACGCTTTCTGAAAGAGTAATTGTTCCTGCCGATCGACTAAAAATAAAACCAGAACATCTAAGTTTTGAAGAAGCAGCAGCTTTGCCCTTAGCCGGACTTACTGCATACCGGGCTCTATTTTATCAAGGAGAAGTAAAGCCAAGTGATAAGGTATTAGTAACAGGATTTGGAGGAGGAGTAGCTCAGTTTGCTTTTCAGTTTGCTATTCATGCTGGTGCAGATGTTTATACGAGTAGCAGTAGCGATGAAAAATTAGCTAAAGCAACTGAAATAGGTGCAAAATCAGTATTCAATTATACTCAGGAAGATTGGACAGAAAAGGCATTAGAAATATCAAATGGGTTTGATTTAGTGATTGATAGTGCTGTTGGAGATACCTTAAATAATTTGATTAACGTTGTCAAACCCGGTGGCAAAATAGTTTTTTATGGAGCCACAAAAGGAAACGCTACTGAAGTCACCGCCAGAAAAATATTCTGGAATCAATTGAAGATCATAGGAACGACGATGGGGTCAGATCAGGATTTTGAACACATGTTACAATTTGTAGCAGAGAAAAAAATAAAGCCAATTATTGACGAAATATTCTCTTTTGAAGAAGCTGAAAAAGCATTTGATAGGATGAGAGAAGGGAAGCAATTGGGAAAAATAGTTTTGAAGCCTTAATCTTTCTCATAAGTTTCTCCAAATTCCTTTTTTGCTATTCTATAAATCTCATCTTTTTCCGGAGGAACAACAAGGTAATCCCCAATTCTTAGGATCGTTAATTCCTTCCATGGAGCTTCAAATTCCATCGTGTCTCCTTTGCCAAAGTGGGACAAATCTTCTTTCGCTACTTGAATAGCTAAAATTTTACCTTTTGGTTTATAGGAACCCCATCCATCTTCCAAAGATTGGATAAGTGAATATTTCTTTTCAAAAATTTTAGGTTTGATCAGATATTGCTCTGAAGAAGAAGTTTGGTTTTCTACCAACCAATCACCTTGTTCAGCTTTGTTTTTAGTCTCATCACCATCATTTGTTTTAGTAATGATCAAAGTCCCCGGAACAGCTTTCTTAGCCTTAACCAGCGTTTTCTTTTTGTATGTAACGCCTTTAGTTTCAAGGATTGGTAAAAAATGAGCTAACATTTCTTTTTGCGTTATCATAGGAAAAGCTATTAAATTAATTCGATGTGGTCAATTTACTAAAATGAATATCAAATCTTTTCGATCCCCTGATCAATTTTGACTTTTTGCCAATTCTTGATGGGAATGACTTGAAAAAGTAGTAGAGAATTCTAATTGAGATGTTTTTTGCTAATTGCGAACCCAAAAAATAGGATAAAAATAAGTGGACTTAGTTCTCGAGGAATTGAACATTTAATTAATGACTAGAAATTAATTTGCCTAGTTTCATAAATTGATCCTAGTCAAAATCGTGTTCAAAGAGAAAGTTTTGATAGGCATTTTTGAGTTCATTTTGAGCCTTGAATTCGTTTGTGTCACCAGCTAATTTTATCCCTTTTTCATAAATGATTTTCGTTTTTTGAAACTCTTCTTTTTGAGTAAAAAAGTGCGCTGCAGTGTAATAGGTGGGTAAATAATACTCAAAAGAGTTCAACAGTTTATCAAAATACAGCTCTGCTTTATCTCTATCGATAGCAAGGTATTCTACAGCAAGTGCATACCAATTGAAAGGGTCTTCCGGTTCTTCTTTTGCAAATACTTTTAAAAGCTCCAATCTATCTAAATTGCCCATGAATAGTTTTTTTAATTAGCTCTATACTGTTAATTTCACACGAAATAAATCTAAAATAAAATAATTCTAAACCAATGAAGATTCTTGTTTGTATCACACACGTGCCAGATACGACCTCTAAGATTCAGTTTACTGCCGATAATTCAAAATTTGATACTACTGGTGTTCAATTTATCATAGGTCCATATGATGATTATGCATTGGCGAGAGCGGTAGAATTGAGAGATCAAACTGGAGGTAAGTTGACCGTTTTAAATGTTGGAGGTACAGAGACTGAACCAACTTTAAGAAAAGCTTTGGCAATTGGGGCTGATGAAGCTATTCGAGTTAATTCTTTTCCAAAAGATTCATTTTTCGTAGCGAATCAGATTGCTCATTATGCCAAAGAGGGAGCATATGATTTAATTTTAATGGGCCGGGAATCTATCGATTTTAATGGTGGAATGGTTCATGGAATGGTGGGTGAACTTTTGGGAATCCCTTCTTTTTCTCCTGTCATGAAGCTAGAAGTGGATGGGAATTCAGTGAAGATGGCTAGAGAAATTGAAGGTGGCAAGGAATCATTGGAGGCGAATCTTCCTTTGATCGCTGGATGCCAGGAACCAATAGCAGAATGGAAGATACCTAATATGAGAGGGATTATGTCAGCTAGGACCAAGCCTTTAACTGTCGTTGAACCAATTTCTGCAGAAACTCAGGCTGAGGCTACTTCTTATGAATTGCCACCTGCCAAAGGAACAGTAAAATTAATAGATAAAGATAATGTAAGCGAGTTGGTGAAACTCCTTAAAAATGAGGCAAAAGTGCTTTAATTAATTATCTTTAAAATAATATAAATCAAGAATTTATGTCAATTTTAGTATATATAGAACAGGCTGAAGGGAAAGTAAAGAAAACCAGTTTGGAAGCAGTTTCATTTGCCGAGGCTTTAACTTCAAAAACAGGTGAAGGTGATGTTGTTGCTTTAGTTTTGGGTTCAGTGGATGAATCAGAACTAGCATTAATTGGATCTGCAGGTGCATCAAAAGTTTTGCATGCAAATGATTCAAGATTAAATGCAGGGGTTATTCAAGCACATGCTTCCTCTATCGCTCAGGCATTTGAAAAAGTAGGAGCAAAAACATTGATTTTGGCCAAATCTTCCTTGGGAGATGCTGTTGCAGCAAGGCTTGCTATAAAAATAAATGCAGGATTAGTTTCTAATGTTGTTGCCTTGCCAAATACAACTTCAGGCTATAAAGTAAAAAGAAGTATTTTTACGGGTAAGGCATTTGCAGAAACTGACTTGATCACAGAAAATAAAATACTTGCGATTAAGAAGAATTCTATTACTTTAAAAACAGATGGTGCAACTGCAACTGTTGAGCCATTGGAAGTAACAATTCAAGATTCTGATTTTGCATCTAAAATAACTTCAACAGAAAGAGCGACAGGAGATGTATTGCTCCCAGAAGCAGATATTGTTGTCTCAGGTGGAAGAGGAATGAAAGGGCCAGAAAATTGGGGAATGCTAGAAGATCTAGCAAAAACTTTAGGTGCTGCTACGGGTTGTTCCAAACCAGTTTCGGACATTGGATGGAGACCTCATCATGAGCATGTGGGACAGACAGGTGTAAAAGTAGCTCCAAGTTTGTACATAGCAATAGGAATTTCAGGCGCGATTCAACATCTTGCAGGTGTTAATTCGTCCAAATGTATTGTTGTGATTAACAAAGATCCTGAAGCTCCCTTCTTTAAAGCAGCGGATTATGGGATTGTTGGGGATGCATTTGAAGTTGTACCAAAATTGACAGAAGCGTTAAAAGCTGAATTATAATTTTTGTGGAAAAACTAGTAGAACTGGAGATTTTAGGATTGTCATCTAACCATTCTCAATCAGGGTCTTTCACCTTGGTCATGGGAGAGGTAGAAGGAAGTAGGAGATTACCGATTGTAATTGGAATGTTTGAAGCTCAAGCAATTGCAATAGAAATCGAGAAAATTATTCCAAACCGACCGATGACACATGACTTATTTAAGTCTTTTGCAAATAGCTTTAATTTTGAAATAGATAAAATCGTTATTTCAGATATGAAGGAAGGTGTTTTCTATGCTAAGATTCATTGCCATAATGAATCTACAGAGATAGAAATAGATTCAAGACCTTCTGACGCAATTGCTATTGCAGTGAGATTTGATTCGCCAGTTTTCTGTTCAGAAAAAGTAATGTCGGAAGCTTCTATTGAATTTTCAGAAGAGGAAAAGAAAGAAGAAAAAGAATCTTCAAAGTCATCCACTCAAAAAGCAAGTTCCAAAAAAGAAAGTTCGTTAAAGGATTTTAGTCTGGATAAATTAAATCAGATGCTAGATAAAGCCATAAATAACGAAGATTATGAAAAAGCAGCTCGGATAAGAGATGAAATAAACAAAAGAAACTAATTCTTAGGAAGCCTGAAGAAATTCAGGCTTTTTTCTTGGCCTATACTTCCCTATTTTTGGCCTTTCTCATTTAAATTCAAATCATGGATTACTTAAGAGGGGTCTTAGGCCTTTCAGTTATTGTTTTGATCGCATTTCTCTTTTCAAATAATAAAAGAAGAATTGATTGGAGGCTTGTTGGGATTGGGGTCATACTACAATTGGTTTTTGGTTTTTTAATTACAAAAGTGACCATAGTCGCTGAGGGATTTGCGATTCTGAGCCAAGGCTTTGTTAAGTTTTTGAGCTTTAGTAGAGACGGGGCAGCATTTATTTTTGGAGATCTGGCTGGAGATAGCTTTGGGTTCATATTTGCTTTCCAGGTATTGCCCACAATTATTTTTTTCTCAACAGTGTCAGCAGGCTTGTATTATTTAGGAGTCCTTCAAAAAGTTGTTTTTGGAATTGCTTGGGTTATGGCAAGAACCATGCGTTTATCAGGACCTGAAAGCCTTTCTGCGGCAGGTAATATATTTTTAGGACAAACAGAAGCTCCTCTTTTGGTGCGTCCATTTATTCCTCAAATGAGCAAATCCGAATTGATGTGTTTGATGACCGGAGGCATGGCAACAATAGCTGGCGGTGTATTGGCTGGTTATGTAGCTTTCCTTGGAGGAGATAGTTTAGAAGAGCAAAGTAAATTTGCGGCCTATTTGCTAGGTGCAAGTATCATGAATGCTCCTGCTGCGATTGTGATGTCCAAGATGTTTGTTCCTGAATCAGAAAAAGAAATCAAGCAAGATAAATTAGAAGTTAACGAAGAAGCAATGGGTGTCAATCTGATCGATGCGATGTCTATCGGGGCATCGGAAGGTTTGAAGCTTGCCTTGAATGTGGGTGCGATGCTTCTGGCATTTATTGCTGTCATTGCTGCAATTAATTATGTGCTCAGTGGATTGATTGGAGAATATACAGGTTTAAACACATTTGTTGTATCCAGCACTGGAGGCCAATTTCAAGGCTTTTCTTTGGAATATTTATTCGGTCAGGTTTTCAGAGTGTTTGCCTGGGTAATTGGTGTAGACTGGGTGGACACCCTTCAAGTAGGGAGTTTGCTTGGACAGAAAACAGTGATTAACGAATTCGTGGCTTACCTCAGCCTTTCCGAAATGAAGGAAGTTGGGAGCCTAAGCGCAAAATCAGTTGTCATCGCAACCTACGCACTTTGTGGTTTCTCTAACTTCAGTTCAATAGCGATTCAGTTGGGTGGAATAGCCATCATAGCTCCAAACCAACAAGGTAATATTAGCCGTTTAGGTCTTAAATCACTTCTTGCAGCTTCACTTGCCTGTCTGATGACAGCTACTATTGCAGGGATGTTGTTTGGGTAGTATTGAGTCGATAGTCTAGTTTAGACTGTAGACAAAAGACTTTAGAATCAAAAATAAAGTGTTCTAAGAGATAATGATTAGATTTTTGATATCAACTTTTTCTGCAATAATTGGAACAATTGGTATATATGGAATTTTGAAACTTGATTCATTCATATCTTCCGTAAACAATCCTGAATATTCCGATATGTTGAATGATTCGGCTGCATTTGTAATTCCGGATTTAGGATTGATTTTGTTATTTTTTCTTGTAGTCTTCCCGTTTCAATTTATTGCAATAATACCTCTCCAACGCTGGCTCAAACGGCTAGGAAATTCAGTTATAAAATCAAGTTTTATAATAGTTGGTATTTCTATTCTTATTTATTCTTTAGGATTTACAATCATCTTTAGGAGCCAATACTTAGGTATAAGGGATACTTTTGAGACTTTTGGTTTTGCGGTCTTGATATTTGGCGTTTACTTCTTGGCTAATTTAGCTTTACAGCAGGTTTTATTAAAAGAAATTCCTAAAGGAATATCCTAAGACAATTATGATCCAAGAACGCTGTTCCTTTGAGAATGAGTTTAAAATTGCTTTTATCAAATCTATTATATGTGGTTTTCCTCAACCTTCCTGAAATTTTTTAACATAAAGTCTGGGATTTATTGTTCACTGATTGTCACCATTTTCTCTTGCAAATCTGCGGGAGATTCTCCAGAAAGAACATTTTCGGATATAGTACTTCTTGATAGTATCGAGCTTGAACTGCCACTAAGAAGGATAATGTATCAGAATGGAAATTTCTATTCTTATGATTATTTCTCAAAAAGCATTTTAAAGCATGATATTAACTTCAAAATCATTGATAGTTTGGGGAGAATGGGAGAGGGCCCAAGTGAAAACTTGATGGTAAGGAATTATCAACCGTTTGATCTTAATAAACTCATGATTTTTGATTCAGAAAAGCATTCGTTTAAAGTTCAAGATTTTTATGATTCAGTTTACTTATACCACAAATTTATGACTCCTGTGGAAAGAGGAGTGGCAGTTAATGAGTCATTACTAATTATAATAGCTAGTCTCACTGATTTTAAATTGGGTTTTTCATACTATGATCTGAAGAGTTCAAAATCAGAACATATTGAAAAAATTAATGCTTTATTTGATGTAGAAAATTCAAGACTTATTTATGAAGGAAAGGTACTAATCGAAGAGAATTTTGTAGTCCACACCTCTTATTTTTCAAACCATTGGTTTGTGTATAACACAATTAACAAGGACCTTAAAGTAGGAGCCTATCGCTATGAATTCGAAATCCCAAAAGTTCTTGAATTTGGTGGTGGGATCATGTTAGACAATGCCCCTGAGTTAATAACAGATACATTTCTACATGGTTCTAAATTATTCGTGATTTCAAACGTAGGTGAAAGAGAATATCCTGAACAACAAGTTTTGGATATTTATGACTTGGTAACAACAGAATATATCACTTCCTACATGCTTCCAAAGCTGCAAGATTCTACACCCAGTGAAGGTTTCTATATTGAAAGTGATCGAATTGGAATACGGTATGAAGACTATTTATATTTTCTTCAATTGGAGTAAGTTTTGAACAATAATCGAAATACATCTTCCATTTTTAATAAATTAGAAAAAGGTAGAAAGCAAAATCAATTTATGATTATACCTTCTACCTTTTCCAATATTTACTGTTTACAAGCCAAAGGACTTATTTATCCCCATAAAGTGCTTTTCCCGCCTCCTCGTATTTATCACCGGCAACCCACATAGGTTGATTTGCTGAATTAGCGATTTTCTGAGCAGCAAGGATATATGATTTCCAATATAGCGTCACATAGTCTAAATCAACTGAATCAACTTCATCCCCGGCTTTGTGATAATACTTATTGATCTCGTCATCAAAAGCAGTGAATCCAAGGCTGAAGGTTGGGGCTGGAATCCCTTCTATAGCAAAATTCACATTGTCTGATCTATCATAAAGTCCTTGCTCGGGAGCTGGATCTGCCAAAGCTTTCAAACCGAAATCTTCTACAGCTTCTATGATCAAATCATCACCAGAAGTTCTACCAAGTCCAATCACGGTGATTATGGACGTGTCATTATATCCGGCACCATCAATGTTCAGGTTGTAAATGATTTGCTTAAGCGGTACCAATGGATTATTGGCAAAGTATCGGCTGCCTAAAAGCCCTTTTTCTTCAGCTGTCCAAAGTGCTAATAAAACAGATCTTTTAGGTGGGTTTTTTGCAAAAAACTTAGCTGCATTCATTACGGCCACTGTTCCAATGGCATTGTCTCGTGTTCCGTTATAAATAGAATCTCCACTCTCATCTGGTCTACCGATTCCCACGTGGTCATAGTGAGCCGATAGCATCACATATTCATTTTTCAAATCCTTGTCTGTTCCTTCGATCCACGCTACTACATTTTTCCCATTAATAAGAGTGTTTGTTTTTCCCTCAATTTCAAGAGCTGCTGATTTTGCATTTCCAGTAGCGATCTCTTTTGGTAGAACATTTGAGAGATCTTTAACCCAGATATAAGGTAATTTGCTGGATTCTCCGTTGTCAATTGACATTTGAGAACGATTGAGGTAATTCGCGATCAATTGCCAAGGAATGGAAGGTATATTAAACCGTTCAATTAGTGCTACAGCACCTTGTTTTTGAGCATGTGCAGTTTTTTCACTACCTAAAGTGAACAAATCATTCGGACTCATTTTATTAGGAGCACCAACACTACTCACTGCGATTTTTCCTGTAAGGTCTTTGCCTTCAAAATCAGCTGGAGTTCCAAACCCTACATCCACCAGTTCATAAGTTCCGCTAAGTGATTCACCATTCAATACAAGGAGGTTTTCACCTTGGATGTATGAGGAGTCTCCCATAGTAATTTTTCCTTTGGAAGGAGGGGAGGAAAGTCGAAATGGGATATTTTGAAAGTAGCCGTCAGCTCCTGGTACTGGCTTTGCGCCAGCGTCTTCTAATTGCTTTGCGATGAAATCATAGGCAAGTGCCATTTCTGGAGCAGCAGGATCTCTACCTTTCAATTCGTCTGATGCTAGGTAGGTCAGTTCAGCTATAGCAGCTTTCTCGTCAAATTTTTTATCAATTTTCTTCTTTTGTGCCTCAGCTACAAAAGTCACAGATAGTAACAGGCCTAGGCCTAAAAGTGATTTTTTCATATGATTAAAGTTGTCTTTTAAAGGGAAGATGGATTCTCGCATCGGGAAGTTAATCTTTCGAGTAAACTTGATTCATGCTCGATTTCCATGAGTATATAAATTGTGCTTTCTAAAGTTATTCAATTTTTGATAACGGCAATTCTTATTAATTCAAATTAAGCTAAATCCAACCTAGGTCTGTGATTGTCTTTTGAAAATGAGATGGAATGGGAGCTGAAATCACCACAGTTTCCTTTGATATCGGGTGCCAAAATTCAAGTTTTCTTGCATGTAAAAGCAGATTTGACATTCCAAATTGCTTCTCAAAAAACTGATTTTGCTTGTTATCACCATGCTTTTTATCGCCCAAGATATAATGTCTCAAATGTGCTAAATGCCTTCTGATTTGGTGTGTCCGCCCAGTTTCAGGTTTCAATTCCAATAAACTGTAACGACTCGTAGGATATCTTCCGGTTGTATCAAATGGGATTTCAGCTTCGGAAAGTACTTGATAAGAAGTTTTAGCTTCCTGCAATTTTCCAGAACGCTCACTTTTCAAAGGATGATCAATCAATGCTGATTTTATTACTGGAATTCCACGCACAATTGCCAGATAGGTTTTTTGAATAGATCGATCTGCAAATTGCTCTTTTACCATTGGCAGAATTTCTTCTTTTTTGGAGAAAAGCAAAATGCCACTAGTTGGCCTATCTAGACGGTGAACGGGGGATACGTATTGTCCAATTTGATCACGCAGCATCTGCAAAGCGAATATTGTTTCATCTGCCGCAATAGACGTTCGGTGAACCAGCAAACCAGAAGGTTTATTGATGGCGATGAGGTATTCATCTTCGTATAGGATTTCTAATTTCATGGATATGCAAAAAGAAAGTCAATGCTTGCATTGACTTTCGAATTATCGATTGTTTAAAAGATAGTACCTGATCCGATCGATTCCTCTTCCTTATACCAAGCTACAAACTGGCCTGATGCAACTCCTTTTTGTGGTTCATCAAAGATCACATAAAGCCCATTTTCTTTTCGAATCAAGGTAGCCCAGGTTAATGGTTGTCTATATCTGATTCTAGCTTTGTATCGAGCACTTTGGCCGATTGGTAATTCTAAATCTTCCCTAATCCAATGGATTTGATCTGTTTCAACGAATAAGCCATGCTTCAGTAATCCGGGATGAGTTTCTCCCAAACCTGTGTAAATCACATTCTCTTTGGTGTCAGTTGAGATTACAAATAAAGGTTTTCCAGTTCCTCCAACATGTAGACCTTTTCTCTGGCCAACTGTGAAATAATGTGCTCCATTATGTTCGCCTAATACTTTACCTTGATCTTGAGAATAATGTATTGGAAGAGAGATATTATCTAACGTTTCCTGATCCCAATCTCCGGCAGGCATTCCAGCGGGAATCTGATGGTTTTCGAAAATTTCGAGCTCCTCAGGTATCTGGATGATTTTTCCTTTTTTCGGTTTCAGTTGTTGTTGAAGAAAATCAGGTAATCTCACTTTTCCAATGAAGCATAGACCTTGCGAATCCTTTTTATCTGCAGTAATTAAATCTAGTTCTTTAGCAATTCTTCGTACTTCAGGCTTTTGTAAATGCCCAATTGGAAACAATGCTTTACTAAGTTGCTCTTGATTGAGTTGGCACAGGAAATAGCTTTGATCCTTATTGGGATCGGCACCAGCCAAAAGTTGATAGACAGGTTTACCATCGATTTCAATTTCTCCTTTTTGGCAATAATGACCTGTTGCCACAAAATCTGCTTTTAGCTTTTTAGCAGCTTTCAGGAAAATATCGAATTTGATCTCTCTATTACAAAGAATGTCTGGATTGGGTGTTCTTCCAACTTTATATTCACCAAACATATAGTCTACGATTCTTTCTCTGTATTCTTCACTTAGATCGATTGCCTGGAAAGGAATTCCCAATTTTTCCGCCACCAACATGGCATCAGTGGAATCTTCCATCCAAGGGCATTCATTGGAAATGGTAACAGATTCATCGTGCCAGTTTTTCATAAACATTCCGATGACTTCATAGCCTTGCTCGAGTAGGAGATGAGCTGCTACGGAACTGTCTACTCCTCCGGAAAGGCCGACAACTACTCTAGGTTTTGTTTTCATGTGTTGTAATAATTAATGGATTCAAGGTCCATTAGGTTACAGATGATTGGAGAACTTGAATTTAGATAATTTGGTTCTCTCGAGGCAAAGTTAAGGATTAGTAAAATGAAAAAGGGGAAATGTTTTGCTTGATCAACAAGTCTACATTTTCCCTTTCTTTTTTGAACTTGGTGGATTTTAAAATCCTACCGCTTTATCATCTCCTCTAGGATCAGCTCCACCTTCCAATTTACCATCAGGTAAAACCAGTATAGCATCAACTTTTCCCAAGATTGGATTATTGTTTTCCAAAATGATATAACCTTTAGCTTTTAAATTATTCAAAAGTGTAGTATCAAATGCTCCTGGTTCAAAACTGACCACATCAGGCAACCATTGGTGATGGAATCGAGCTGATTCAACCGCTTCTTGCATTCCCATTTCAAACTCATAAACATTGAGAATTGTCTGTAAAACTGAAGTGATAATCGTGGATCCACCAGGAGTTCCTACCACCATCCAAAGATTCCCATCTCTTTCTACTAGTGTTGGAGTCATGCTGCTGAGCATTCTCTTGCCAGCCTGAATGCTGTTCGCTTCTGCTCCGATCAAACCAAACATATTTGGTATACCAGGCTTTGAGCTAAAGTCATCCATTTCGTTATTCATAAAAAATCCCAATTCATCGATGTAAACCTTAGAACCGTAAGCGCCATTTAATGTGGTTGTTACCGAAACTGCATTTCCTTCAGAATCAATGATCGAGTAGTGCGTGGTTTCCATGCTTTCAGCGAAAGCAATTTCTCCTTTTGAAATGTCTTCAGATTTTGTCGCCTGATCAAAAGAAAAACTTTCCATTCGGGATTTTAAATATGCTTCATCCATTAATTCAGCTTTAGGGATATTCACAAAATCAGGATCTCCCAAATAGTAATTTCGATCTGCGTAAGCTCTTCTTTCAGCTTCTACCAAAAGTTGAATGTGTCGTTCACTATGATGACCAAATTCTTTTAAGTCAAATGGCTCAATCATCCCAAAAATCTGAGCTAGGGTAATTCCTCCGGAACTTGGAGGTGCCATAGAAATGATTTTAAGGTCTTTGTAATTGAAAACGATGGGATCTCGCCATGCAGCTTCATACTCTGCCAAATCTTCCTCCGTGATAATTCCTCCCATATCAAGGATATGCTTGGAAAGAATTTTTCCTGTTTCTCCTTTGTAAAACTCATCTTTTCCACCTTTTGCGATTCTTTTAAGAGTCTCCGCCAAAACTGGGAATTTTAGAGTATCACCTTCACTGACTTCTTTTGCAAAATAGGTTTCAGGGCCATTTACCTCAATGAATGTTTCGCGTAAGCGCTGAAGTCTATTTGCTTGGTTTGCAGTGGTGACATAGCCATTTTCTGCGAGCGCTATAACGGGTGCTAAAACTTCAGCCGGAGTAAGTTTTCCAAACTTTTCTTGTGCTGTAAAAATCCCTGAAATTGTTCCTGGAACACCTGAGGCCAGAGCGCCTTGTGTACTCAAGCCAGGGATAACATTTCCTTCCTCATCCAAATACATGTCAGCAAATGCAGCAGCCGGGGCTTTTTCCCTGTAATCTAAAGAACCAGTAGATCCATCAGCCATTCGATAAACCATAAAGCCGCCGCCTCCTAGATTTCCTGCAAATGGATAAATTACAGCGAGCGCCATCTCTGTTGCCATCATGGCATCAAAAGCATTTCCACCTTTATTGATAATGTCCAATCCGATTTGAGAAGCTTCTTTGCGGGCTGAAACTACCATTGCATGTTCAGCGATGGTACCAGTTAGTTTTGAGGGGTTCTCTTTTTTCTCTTGACAAGAGAATGTTGAAATAAAAAAAGTGGCACCAGTTAGAAAAACTGATGCCACTCGAAATGCTTTAATCATTATTCTTCAAGTAGGGTGGTGTTGAATAATTTGAGTATTCGCTTGTATTCGTCCGTCCAAGAACTAGGTTCAATAAAACCATGATCTTCCACCGGGTAAATAGCCATTTCCCAATTATCTTTTCCTAGTTCAATAAGCCTTTGGGATAATCTGACTACATCCTGAAAGTGTACATTGACATCTACCATTCCATGAGCCATCAGAAGATTTCCTTTCAGCCCCTCTGCAAAATAAATGGGTCCAGATCTTCTGTAGGCAATCGGATCTTCTTCTGGAGTATTTAGAATATTGGCCGTATAGCCGTGATTGTAATGAGCCCAATCTGTCACAGACCTTAAGGCTGCCCCAGATTTAAACACATCGGGAGCATTGAATAAGGCCATTAGAGTGATAAATCCACCATAACTTCCTCCATAAAGACCGATTCTTTCTGCATCTACACCTTGGGAAGCAACCAGATATTTGGCTCCATCGACCTGATCAGAAAGATCTTTTCCTCCCATATGTCGATAGATTCCTGTTCTCCAATCTCTTCCGTAACCAGCACTTGCTCTATAATCAATATCCAATACGGTATACCCTAAATCGGTTAGTAGATTGTGGAACATGTATTCTCTGAAATAGCTACTCCACCATTTATGGACATTTTGCAAGTACCCTGCTCCATGAACAAAAATCACTGCTGCTCCATTCTTTTTAGCAGGATCAGGAGTGTACAATCTAGCTGGAACCTGAGCTCCATCTTCAGCGGTAAATTTCACTAATTGTGGATCCCTCCAATTATATGCTTTAAACTCCTCAGATTGACCTGAAGTTAACTGAGTTGGTTTTGCCCCAACTTTATTGTCTTGGATGTAAAGCTCGGTAGGTTGATTACTGTACGAGTAAAGAATAGCCAATTTCTTTTCATCTGGCGAAAGCGTCACGTCATTGTTACCGGTCATGGAAGTCAGTTTTTCCATTTTTCCTCCCATCAAAGGCATTTTATAGAAATGTCTTTCACCAGGATCAACCTCAGAAGTGGTCAAATACCATGATTTCTTGTCTTTGGAAATAAATGGATCAAATACCTCATATGAGCCGGATGTCAATGCAGTTTTATTGCCAGATTCTACATCTAGTAAATATAAATGGGAGTATCCTGATTCTTCAGATTGAAAGTAGATGTGCTTATTATCTGGAAGCCAGCCAAGAGTGCCACCAGAAAAAGACCAACCGATTCCAGGTCCTGCAATCCATGCTTCGTCTCTTTGTCTGTCTAAAGTTTTTAATGCTCCTGTAGTCAAATCGATCAATGAAATCCATCTGTCTTTGTTGTCATTTGATCGGATGTTAATTATTGCTTTTGAGCCATCCTGAGTAAAATAGGGCTGAGATAAAATCACGGTTCTTTCTTTTTCTTCCCAAGTTTTGTCAGGATAATCCTTCACATAATCAGGTAAGTCTTTTATCCCAGGTAATTCTGACGTACTGATAAAGTAAACGGTATCTCTTTTTAAATTATAAATCCCTATTTCCACTGTAGTAGGTTCATTTCCGACTTTTGATCGGGCATTTAAATCTGTGGTAAAGCCTGATGCATCTACATAATCTGGGACTTTCGTGTTTTTACTTGTTCCTCGATCGAAATAGGCGAAAGTTGCATATGATCCATCTGGAGAAAGAGAAAGACTTACCGGGTTTTTACCTTCCGTATAATAAGTGAATTCCTTTTCTGGATTTTCAGAAATAGCCTCTCTGTATGCCCTGCTTTCTTTTTGAGCATCTTTTCTCTCTTTGACTATTTGAAGTAAGGCTAGATTATCTTCTTCCAGAAAGTCTAATTTCTCTTCCTTAGAGTCTGATTTTTTTTGAGATGGCTTTGTTCCAGAATTGATATTTGTGATTTTCTCTACTTTACCAGAAGTTCTATTTACTACAAAAATATTTCCTTCAGAATTGAAAGCAATTAAGTTTTCATCAGCCAAAAAACTTGGATTTGACACATTCTGAAACCATTCCAAGACAACTGATTGGTTCTTTTTCACTAAATCCTCAATGATTATTTTCCTATCATCCAGGTAAAGTCTTTGAGTTTTATCGGAATTGAAAGAAGAGGAATTTTTCCTTAAGGATTTTTCTTCTGGCCAATGTACTTTGGTGATCTCAGAATTTGCGAGATTAACTTTATACAATGAATCAGCAGGATCATTTTCAGCATTGTACCTGAAGTAAATTTGCTGATTATCATCATTCCATCTTACCGATGAAGGAAATGTGCCCATCCATTTTGGATCTCTCATGATATACTCAACAGATAAACTGCTCTGAGCTTGGAGTTCAGTTAAGGCAATAAATAAGAAAGGCAGTAAAAAGAGTTTTCGCTGCATAAGATATTGGTTATTAGTTGTTAAGGTTACTCAATTGTTTTTAAGAACTCATTTAGTTCTAAGATGATCACGTCTAAGTGTCCTTGTAGGGTGTTATTTAGTTCTTTTGAGGATTCAAGATTAGCTTCTATCTCTTCAAGAATTTTTCTGGTCTTTATAGCTCCGATGTAACTCATCGTTGGTTTGGCTTTATGACACCTTTTTTTAATGGTTACAAAATCCTTCAAGGAATAAAACTTATTTAATTCCTTCAACTCCTTCATATTGGTATCAAGAATAATTTGAATCATTTCTTTAACCATATCTGGATCATCTTCACCAAAATACTGATAAATAGTTTGTTCACTTATAAATTGATACATAGTTGGGTTAAATGGGTATAAATAAAAATGCAGTGAGGATAGATTAAAGTTAAAATTAAAAACATTTTTCAATTTGTTTTATGCAAAAAGGCTTGAATTAGCAGTTATTTCTAATTTTTGTTTAGAACAATTGTCTTTTTATTTGATTAAGTACTTTAAATAGAACTTCGTATTTGAATGGGTTCTTAAACTTCAATTCATAATTTTGCGTCGTTAAAAAGGAGATTTTAGATATGAACCGTAATAAAAAAATCTTTCTGATTCTATTTGTTATTTTCTTATTGATTATGGGATGGATCGGTTATGATATTTCAACTCGAACCACTTTTCCCGGATCAAAGGGGAATTTGAAAGAAAGAATTACCTCGGATGAGGAAACAAAATAGGTATGAGAGCAAAGAAAATTGACGTTGATAAATTAGATCTTGAGGAAATGAGAGAAAAAATCTCTGAAAACCCCGGGATGTTGCCCTATGCTCATCATTCAGGAAGTGCTATTATCAAACCTGAAGATCTTGGTAAAATTACCGGTAGAGCTATTGCTGCTATGCAAAGTCAAACAGACATGCAAATGTCCCAGATTTATAAGCAGATGCAATTATTAGCTGAGCAGGCAAAAACTATTCAGGCCCGGGTTGAATATTCTGAAAGAATCTATAATGCACAAATTCCTTTTGAACCTTTG
The DNA here is from genome assembly GCA_965659625.1 of uncultured Algoriphagus sp. GTDB lineage: Bacteria > Bacteroidota > Bacteroidia > Cytophagales > Cyclobacteriaceae > Algoriphagus. Next base: position 91,482 of record CBFHWO010000002.1, read on the forward strand.
ATCAATCACCATTACTTTTTATACCAAAAAGAAGATGGAACTGATTTTCTTAGTATGATTTCACCAGATGAATGGGGTAGGAAAAAGAAGGCCAATATTTTTTTAGCTGAAGTGAAATTGTTGGCAGATCACACGTGGGATATCATTAAGAAAAATTAGTAATAAGATGGATAACCTGATTACCCGCCAACTCCAGATCATATTAAAGGAGGGAGAAGTTGAGTTTGAAAATGATTTTGAACTAGAAATTAACTCAGGATTTTTAGATGAAAAGGGGAAGAGTTGGCTTCAGGAAATTTATGACGACCTAGGTGGAATGGGAAGTCTTCCTCTATTGAAAAAATTAAAGTTTGATTTAAAAATTAAGAGAAACTTAATTTTATACGACGATGAAACTCACTTTAATAGATATAGGCTAATATCTTTTAGATCAGATTTTTATAAGGAATTTAATTTCTCTTTTCATGAAGCTCAAAAGAGACTCTGCCGAACATATGAAAAAGACTGTTTAAAAGCAGCGCTTCAAGAAAGGCTTTGGAATGGTCCTCCAGTTGCCAGACATAGTTTTGGAGAGGCCAATGAACCGGGTGATTTTACTATGAATGGAGCTACAGGTTGGAAACTATTGGCTTACAATGATGCTCAGATTGATATTCAGACAAGGATTCATGGGTATAAGTTGATCCGATTGACTCCCTATGAAACTCTGATGACCGGCGGATCATTAAAGCGATTAGATCAACTTTTAATGAATCCTAAAGAGGAGCAGCGAAAAATCCTGCTTAATTGGTTAAAACGAAAGATTGAATAACTAGCTAAATAGCCCAAAAATCTCTCGGTCTACTTTTTCTACTACAAAGGAGAAATCAGTTGGATTTTCAACAAAATCTAACTTGTTGACATCAATAATCAAGAGTTTCCCTTCCTTGTAATTTTTGATCCATTGCTCGTAATGCTCATTTAGGTTTTTTAAATAATCAATACGCATGGTGGTTTCATAACTTCTGCCGCGTTTTTCGATTTGACCGACGAGTTTTGGAATATCTGCTTTTAAATAAATCAAGAGATCTGGAGCTTTTACGTGGTCAATCATACTATCAAATAAACTTCGATAGTTTGCATAGTCTCTTTCAGTCATAAATCCACTTTTATACAAGTTGGAAGCGAAAATAAATGCGTCTTCGTAGATGGTCCTATCCTGAATGAAATCGTAATCGTTTTCTTGGATTTTCTTTATTTGATTAAATCTGGAATTCAAGAAATAGACTTGAAGATGAAAAGCCCATCTTTTCATATCTTCATAAAAATCAGGTAAGTAAGGATTATTATCCACTGCTTCAAACTCAGCTTTCCAGCCATAATGCTTGGCAAGTTTTTCTGTCAAAGTGGTTTTACCACTCCCTATATTTCCAGATACAGCGACGTGCATAGTAGGATTTTGGATTATTTGGAAAACCTTGGAGACACCACTAAATCTTTGCTGCCTTTGGTGTATTTATAAAAACCCTCACCAGTTTTTACTCCTTTAAAGCCAGCTTCTACCATATTCACCAATAAAGGACATGGAGCATATTTTGGGTTTCCAAATCCATCATGTAATACTCTCAAAATTGACAAACAAACATCTAATCCAATAAAATCTGCTAACTGAAGTGGTCCCATAGGATGTGCCATGCCTAGTTTCATGACTGTGTCTATTTCATTGATACCTGCTACCCCTTCGTACAAGCTATAGATAGCCTCGTTGATCATGGGCATCAAGATTCTATTTGCCACAAACCCGGGATAATCATTTACTTCTACCGGATCTTTTGAAAGATTGGAAGACAGTTTCATGATTAGACTTGTTGTCTCATCCGAAGTTGCGTAACCTCTGATAACTTCAACCAACTTCATAACTGGAACTGGATTCATGAAATGCATACCAATCACCTGAGATGCTCTATTCGTTGCTGAAGCGATTTTGGTAATGGAAATAGAAGAAGTATTAGTAGCAAGAATTGTTTCTGACGGACACAATTGATCTAATTGACGGAATAAATCCAATTTGATCGACATATTTTCAGTGGCCGCTTCAATCACTAAATCTGAAGATTTTACACCCTCCGGTAAATCTGTAAAAGTCTTAATATTGGATAGAGCACTTGACTTATCTGATTCTGAAATCAAGCCTTTTGAAACTTGTCTATCAAGATTTTTTGAAATAGTCCCTATTGCTTTATCTAAAAAATCCTGCTTTATATCGATTAAAGAAACCTCAAATCCATGCTGTGCAAAAACATGCGCTATTCCGTTTCCCATTGTCCCTGAGCCTATTACTGATATTTTTTTCATCGATCAAAAGTGTTTTTAGTGTTTATTTGGGTCAATCTGGTGTTTTTTTCCTAATGAATATTCAAAGCTAGTCCGATCATATCCCATTTCCAATTTTTGCAAAGAGCTTATCCGACTTTGAATGTCGGAAATTCTTCCTCCTCAAAATAGGATTAATGTCTACCTTTGTCTTATGAAAGAACTTGGTTTGATTAGTACACTTCCAATTAATCGATTTACAGATTTTGGGGCGTATTTAGCACTTAGCTCAGGAGAAGAGGTTCTCTTGCCCAAAGGATATTTATTAGGAGATGAGAAAGAAGGAGAGGAAATAGCTGTTTTTGTGTATACAGATAGTGAGGATAGACCTGTTGCAGTAACTGAAAGTCCAAAAGCCTTATTAGATGAATTTGCTGTCCTTGAAGCCAAGGAAATAGCTCCTTTTGGAGCGTTTATGGACTGGGGATTGCCAAAAGATTTATTAGTTCCAAAAGCTGAAATGGGACAAAATATGGTTTCAGGCAAAAAGTATTTGGTTAAAATCTGCGTAGACTTTCAAACAAATCGACTTATAGGTGTCAATAAATACCGTGATTTCATTTCTGATGCACCCGAAGATTATGTTTTAGGAACCGAAGTTTCGGGATTGGTATTCGATAAAACTGATCTGGGCTACAAAGTACTTATCGAAGATAAATACGAAGGTTTGGTCTTTTCAAATGAAGTATTCCAATCCTTAGAAGTCGGAGATTTGAGAAAATTCTTTGTAAAGAAAAGGAGGGATGATGGAAAAGTAGATTTGCAGTTACTCCCTCCAGGAAGGGTTAAATATGATGAAGGAGCAGAGTTGATTTTATCACTTTTAGAGGAAAAAGCTTTTTTGCCACTGCATGATAAATCATCTCCTGAGGAAATTCAGCAAGAATTAGGTATGAGTAAAAAACACTTTAAACAGTGCATCGGGCAATTATATAAAGCTGGAAAGATTCAGATTTTAGAAAACGGAATCTCTATAAATTCATCTAATTAAGTTTCAGGATATCACTGGGCGTTCTACACAGAATAGCTTTATTCCTTAAAACAGCGATAGGAGATTTAATCAAATGGGGATTATAAACCAGAATATTAAGCCAACTTTCTTCATCCCAATTCTTACCAGCTATTTTTGTTTGGTAATCTGGATGAGACTTATTAAGTAAGTCTTTTGCCCTGAGATTAAGTTTTAAAAGCATACTATTCCATTGTGTAGATGTAATTCTTTCTTTCACCACATCAATTTGATTGATGAATTTGGCGATGGAATGGGCATAGGCCAGAGTTTGTTTATCTATTATCTGTTCTGGGCTATGATAGAAGTAGAGTTCAGTAGGATGCGTTTTCATTTGTATTTGGATTATTTTAGATATAATATACTGATAATCTTATTTTTATAAAAATATATTATTGAAAAATTGTACCTGATAAAATAAAATAATATCGTGAAGATTGATTTAAATAATTTTTCAGAAGAGAGTAAATCTGAATTCAACTCTAATAAAAAAATAAAGGAAAAACTTCGGAAAGTGAAGCCAAAGGAACTTGACTCAAAATTTGAGGCACTTCATGATTCTGTTTTCCAAGAAGTAGATTGTCTTGAATGTGCCAATTGTTGTAAGACCACAAGCCCCATTTTTATCCAAACAGATATAGATCGCTTGGCAAAAGTTTTTAGAATGAAAAGCAGCAAGTTTATTGATGAATATTTACATAGAGATGAAGAAGGGGATTTTGTTTTGAACTCATCTCCTTGCCCTTTTTTGAATGAGGATAATAAATGCTTAGTCTATGACTCTCGACCAAAAGCTTGTAGGGAGTATCCTCATACAAATCGAAAGAATATGCATGGAATTTTAAACCTAAGCTTAAAAAACACGCTTGTTTGCCCTGCAGTTTTCAAAATTTTCTTGGAGATTGGTAAAGAATATAGGAAGTAATCCATTTCTTTTGCTTTTTTGAAACACAAACCTATAACAATAAACATGCAAAATCAGGATACACACTTTTTAGGAGTGGACGTAGGAGGAACTCATTTAAAAATCGGGCTTGTAGATCGGCAGGGTGAAATTGTTGACTTTCAAAAAGAAGATACAACTCCTTTCCGAGATGATCCTGAAGGCTTTGGGCCTTGTTTTATTAAAGGAATTGGGAAGTATTTGGAGAAATACCCTCAGGTGAGAAAAGTCGGAATTGGACTACCTGGACTTATTTCAAAAGACAGAACTACTACTTTAGAAATACCTGCTATTTCGAGTCTAAATGATTTCAATTTGAAAGGTGGTTTGGAGGAAAAGTATCCCGATTATGAATTTTTTCTGGAAAATGATGCCGCTGCAGCTGGAATAGGTGAGTTTTATTTTGGAAAAGATAACCCGAGTCCAAATTTTCTATTTGTGACGATGGGAACAGGAATTGGAAGCGCTTTGGTATTGGACGGGGAGGTATTTAAAGGATCTCGTGGAAATGCCATGGAAATGGGACATATGCTTTCCAGAGGAAATGCCAGATTAGAAACTCTTATAGGGAGAAATGGTATTTTGAACATTTTTGAAAGAATGATCGCTGCTTACCCAGAGAAAGCTAAAGGTTTAGAAAAAAAAGAATTAGGAACTCATCTGCTTGTTGATACCGCTAAAGCTGGAAATGAAGTTTCACTTATGGTTTTTAAGGAAGTAGGTACGATTCTAGGAGAAGCAATAGTTTCCACTATTCGTGTTCTTGATGTGACCGAAGTTTATTTTGGAGGAGGAATTTCCGCAGGACTTGAATTCATGATGCCTTCCTTAGATCATACAATTAGACAATATTTAACCCACTATTACGTAAAAGATTTGAAGCTCAAAAAAGCTACACTAGAAAATAATGCTGGAACATTAGGAGCCGCAGCGCTTTGCTTTATGGGTTCAGGGTTGTAATCGTTACTTCAGATACTTTACTTACCGCATTCATTCGAAAAAGAACTCTAAGGGGTTCTTTTTCTGGTTTAATACCATCGCAGTTCTTACTTGGTTCTAAAAAGTAAAAGAAAAAACTTTGACTTTTGTCGACTAATTCAACTCTGTCAGGTCTTCCGAACGTTTTGATAATTGACTGATTATTTGCACCTAAAAATGTGTTCTTGATTTTCTCTAATTCATCAAGATCCTTGATTCTTAATCCATTACAACCATATCGATCAGATTTCCAGGCTTCAAGATTTATATTTCCAGCATCTAGTTTGCCGCCACAGGACGCTAGAAAAAAAGAAAAGATAAAGAGTACTGGTTTTATTTTTTTAAACATAAATCAAAGAGAGACTGAAGGAATTTTTGACGTGAGTTTCCGGTTTTTCCAAAGCCAGAAGAAGGATGCAAAAGTATACACTCCCAGTATAGAAAGCAGTAATATTTGAGGAATTAAGTTTTCAAAAAAAATGAAAACTGAAAAAGAGAAAAACATTACCCTGATATATTCTTGTGGAAAATACCATTTTCTCTTTTCAAAAATCCCTGAAAAACTTACTGTTGTCCAGATTATTAAAAGGCTGATTCCAATTTTAGTAATCCAATCAAATTTATCTACCTGAAACAAGAAAAATCCAGTTAATACGAGCAACAAAATGTATTGTGCAAAAATATACCAGTTCATGGTAGATGGGACGACAGTTTCAAACTTTTGATAATTAGCTTCTATTTCTTTTGGAGCTCGATATCCTCCAAGGTAGGATGGGAGCCATCCCGGTTTATTGAAAAGGTATTTAAGTTTATCGTTTAGGCTTTTAAGTTGCTTTATCTCCTCTTTCATAGTAGCGTAGTGAGCCACATTTACCCAAAAAGGATTCCAGCTTTTCACTGGAGTAGTAATTCCGTAGGTAGGTGTTTCCTCTTCTTCTTGAAAAGTCCCAAACCATTTATCGAAAATAATGAAGGTTCCTCCATGATTCTTATCGATGTATTTAGGATTTCTACCATGGTGAACCCTATGATGGGAAGGGGTGTTCATAAATAACTCAAGAAATCCCATTTTATTGATCACCTCTGTATGTATCCAGAACTGATATAATAAATTCAATCCGGAAGCTAGAATTAGCATGACTGGATCAAAACCCAAAATGGCTAATGGGAAATAGAAGAAGAAAGTCCAAAAGGTTTGAGTACTACTTTGCCGAAGTGCAACAGAAAGATTATACTCTTCACTTGAATGGTGAACTACATGTCCTCCCCAAAAAAGATTAACTTCATGACTCATTCTATGAGCCCAATAATAGCAAAAGTCATACAAGAAAAACAGTAACAGAAAAGACCAAATGTTTTTTGGGATTTCAAAAATTGCCATATTCTCAAAAATCAAAGTATAAATTCCGATGGAAAGTACTTTGAAAAATACACCAGTTACTTGTGACATTACTCCACAATTGATGTTAGTAATGGCATCATTCAATCTATATCCGGGATGTTTTTGAAAGCGAAGCACTAACATTTCTAGTGCCATCAAAATGAAATACATCGGAATAGCAATGACTACTGGACTGAGGTTCATTTATTTGGGCTTAATTGGGACTCTAGTTGTCAAATATAAACATAAAAGGAACATGAAGAAGGTCAATTCTGTTTCATCAAATCCTTTATATTAGCACATTCAATTCATCAATAATATGTACTATCGCTTTGGTAAGGCCTTTTATTTCCTAAGTATCCTTTTCTTTATTTTCTACCTGTTGTATTTCTATTCGGCTATGCCTGAGCAAATTATCTTTAGCCAATATGGTTCGGGAGAAGCGGTAGATGCAACAAGCAGAGGGATGTTCTTTTACGGAATGATCGCTGTATTTGTCATTTTTAATGCAATCATTTTACTTCCTCCAAAATTACTGGAAACAAGAAATCATCGCGGACTTGTCCGATTATTTCCGGTTGGGGATAGATTTAGAGATTATTACTTAGGTTGGTTTTATTCTTTTGGAGGAATATTAAATGTGAGTTTAGCTCTTTTAATATTTTACACTCATGCTGTCAATAACCAGGATGATTCAGCACCAGAGCAGTTTAATTTTCTATTTTATATTATTCCGACCCTATTTGTCATATGGGTTATTGGCTTATTTGTTATTATGGTAGGTAAATTCAAACAAGTTCAGAATAAATCTTAAACGGTTTTATCACAAAGTAAATTATGGCAGAACCAATTAAATATACAGAAGACAGTATCAAATCTCTAGATTGGAGAGAGCACATTCGTTTAAGACCGGGTATGTATATCGGTAAGTTAGGAGATGGTAGTGCTCAGGATGATGGGATTTATGTCCTCGTAAAAGAAGTACTTGATAATTCGATAGATGAGCATATGATGGGTTTTGGTAGAACCATCGATGTGAAAATTTCAGAACATAAGGTAGAGGTGAGGGATTATGGAAGAGGTATCCCTCTTGGAAAAGTGATCGATTGTGTTTCTAAAATAAACACAGGTGGAAAATATGATTCTGGAGCTTTTCAAAAATCTGTTGGCCTGAATGGTGTAGGTACAAAAGCTGTTAATGCTTTGTCTGACTTTTTTAAAGTTCAGGCTTATAGAGACGGGGAAACAAAGGTTGCAGAGTTTGAAAAGGGAATTTTGACAAATGACCCACCAATCAGCAAATCTTCTGATAGAAATGGAACAAAGGTTGTCTTTTCACCTGATGCAAGCATCTTTAAAAATTACCATTTCATTCCTGAATATTTAGAAAATCAAATCTGGAATTATGCCTATCTGAATGCAGGTTTGACTATTAATTTCAATGGCAAAAAGTTTTTCTCAGATAAAGGATTATATGATCTGCTATCCAATAAAGTTGACGAAGAAAGCATTAGATATCCAATCATTCATCTTAAAGGAAATGATATTGAATTAGCGATTACCCATACTGGGCAATACGGAGAGGAATATTATTCATTTGTCAACGGTCAATATACAACACAAGGAGGAACTCACTTAGCAGCATTTAGAGAAGCGATAGTAAAGACAATCAGAGAATTTTTTAAGAAAGATTACGATGCTTCGGACATCAGACAAAGTGTGGTAGCTGCTATTGCAGTTAGAGTACTTGAGCCTGTTTTTGAATCGCAGACTAAAACAAAATTAGGATCGCAATCAGTTGGTCCAGAAGGTCCGACATTGAGGACTTTTGTGAATGATTTCATAAAGAAAGAACTTGATAATTATTTACATAAAAATCCGGCAGTAGCTGACGCAATATTAAAGCGGATTCTTCAGTCAGAAAGAGAAAGAAAAGAGATTTCTGGAATTAAGAAGCTTGCAAATGAACGAGCTAAAAAAGCAAATCTTCACAATAAAAAATTGCGTGATTGCCGCGTTCATTATGATGATCCAAAGGCAAACGAGGATCTGAAAAACAACACGATGCTTTTCCTCACAGAAGGTGATTCTGCCTCAGGTTCTATTACCAAATCGAGAAATGTACAAACCCAAGCAGTGTTTTCATTGAGAGGAAAGCCGCTGAATTGCTATGGGATGACAAAAAAAGTAGTGTATGAGAATGAGGAATTTAATCTTTTACAGCATGCCTTGAATATCGAAGACGGAATAGAAAACCTGAGATATAGAAAAATTGTGATCGCTACGGATGCGGATGTAGATGGGATGCACATCAGACTTTTGATCATGACTTACTTCTTGCAATTCTTTCCTGATTTGGTAAAAAACGGTCACTTATTTATTCTTGATACGCCGTTATTCAGAGTAAGAAACAAGAAAGAAACTATTTACTGCTACTCAGATGAGGAAAGGCAAAGGGCTATTCATAAGCTTGGTTCGAAACCAGAAATCACACGTTTCAAAGGATTAGGAGAAATTTCCCCTGAGGAGTTTGGAACATTTATCGGTGAAGATATCAGACTTGAGCCCATTATATTGAATAAAGACACCAAAATTGCTGATTTACTTAGCTTTTATATGGGTAAGAATACACCGACCCGTCAAACATTTATCATTGATAATTTGAAGATAGAGAAGGATTTGGCTTTGGAAGATCCAAAAGCAGAAGAAGTGAAAGAAGAAGAGGCAGCTTAAATTCCCTCTAATTGTGTCAACTATTAAAAAATTATCCGAAGAGAAAAAAGTAGGATTTTGATGTTTGCAAGCATCTTGAATTTTACTTAAAACTGGAATTATTTCATGAGTGAAGAAAACGATATTTCTAAAGAAGGAAGCCTTCATGATTCTGTCCCTGTGACAGGAATGTATAAAGAATGGTTTCTGGATTATGCATCCTATGTAATTCTCGAGCGTGCCGTACCCGCAATTGAAGATGGTTTAAAACCTGTTCAACGTAGAATCCTTCATGCGATGAAGGAAATGGATGATGGCAGATTTAATAAAGTAGCCAATATCATCGGTCAATCCATGCAGTATCACCCTCACGGTGACGCTTCCATTGGGGATGCTATGGTCAATATTGGCCAAAAGGAATTGTTAATTGAAACCCAAGGCAACTGGGGTGATGTAAGGACCGGAGACAGAGCAGCTGCAGCTCGTTATATTGAAGCCAGACTTTCAAAATTTGCTTTAGAAGTAGTATTTAATCCACAGACCACTGAATGGCAGTTATCTTACGATGGAAGAAAAAGAGAACCGGTAACACTTCCAGTAAAATTCCCTTTACTTCTTGCACAAGGGGTAGAAGGAATTGCAGTTGGTCTATCTACCAAAATCCTTCCGCATAACTTTTGTGAATTGATTGCGGGATCTATCGACATCCTAAAAGGTAATCCCACGAATGTACTTCCTGACTTTATTACAGGAGGATTAGCTGACTTTTCTGAATACAATGGTGGCCAGAGAGGCGGCAAAGTAAAGGTTAGAGCCAAGATTGAAGAAGAGGATAGTAAAACGGTGTTAATTAAGGAGATACCTTATGGAACTACTACAGATTCTTTGATTGATTCAATCCTGAAAGCGAATGATAAAGGCAAAATAAAAATCAAAAAAGTAGTAGACAATACCGCTAAGGATGTTGAGATCGCTATTCAACTTGCACCCGGTGTTTCTCCAGATGTAACGATAGATGCTCTTTATGCTTTTACAGATTGCCAAGTCTCTATTTCTCCAAACGCTTGTGTGATCATTGATGACAAGCCTGTCTTTTTGAATGTCAATGATATCCTCGCCTATAACACCAAGCAGACCAAATCTCTTTTAAAAAGAGAACTTGAAATCAGAAAAGCTGAGTTGATGGAGAAGTTATTATTCTCCTCCTTAGAAAAGATTTTCATTGAAAATAGAATTTACCGAGATATAGAGGAGTGTACTACTTGGGAAGCAGTATTGGAAGCTATTGATAGGGGATTAGATCCATACAAACCTGATTTTTACAGGGAAATTGTTCAAGACGATCTTACAAAATTGACTGAAATCAGAATCAAACGAATTTCCAAATTCGATACTTTTAAGGCAGATGAATTGATGAAAAAACTTCAGGATGAATTGAAGGAGGTCAATTATCATCTACGCCATTTGACAGATTATGCGATTAAGTATTATGAAAATCTCTTGACCAAATATGGAAAAGGAAGAGATCGTAAGACAGAAATAAGGGCATTTGATACGATTGAAGCCACGGTTGTAGCTGCAAATAATGCCAAATTATATGTGAACAGAGCAGATGGCTTTGTTGGGTCAGGATTGAAAAAGGATGAGTTTGTTTGTGATTGTTCCGACCTTGACGATATCATCGTCATCAGGAAAGACGGTAAATGCATGGTTTCTAAAATCCAGGAAAAAAACTTCATGGGTAAGGACATCCTTCATATTGCTGTATTCAGAAAAGGGGATGAGCGGATGGTTTATAACTTTATTTACCTAGATGGAGCCTCCGGTAGAGCTATGGTGAAAAGATTTCAGGTGTTGGCTGTAACTAGGGACAAAGAATATGATTTAACAAAAGGTACTAAAGGTTCAAAAACCATGTATTTGACAGCTAATCCAAACGGAGAAGCTGAAATAGTTACCGTTTATTTGACTCAGGGAGCTAAGGCAAGGGTAAAGGTTTTTGACTTTGATTTTTCTACGATTGAAATCAAAGGAAGAGGTGCTGGAGGAAATATTTTAACCAGATATCCGGTTAGAAAAATACAGCTTAAAATGGAAGGCGTTTCTACTCTAGGTGGGCTGGATATTTATTACGACCCAATTGTGGGTAGATTAAATACAGATCAAAGAGGAAACTTAATCGGTAATTTTTTGGGAGATGATAAGGTGTTGGTGTGTTATAAAACTGGGGAATATGAACTCACTTCATTTGAATTGACCAATAGGTATGAGCCTTCCAACGTAATGTTGATTGAGAAATTTGATGAGGATAAAGTTGTCTCTGCTATTCACTACGATGGAGGAACCAAGACTTTTTATGTAAAAAGATTTCAGATTGAGACTACCACATTGAATAAAAAATTCAATTTCATCACCGATCATAAGCAATCTTATCTGAAAGTAGTATCTACAGAAAAACAGCCTCAAGCTTCCGTCACTGTCATCAAAGGAAAAGAGGAGGAAGTGATGGATTATGATTTGGACATGTTGATTGATGTGAAGGGGTGGAAAGCGATCGGAAATAAATTGAGTTCGCATACGATCAAAGAAATTACTTTGATTCAATCCAAACAATCCGCACCGGAAGAAAAAGAGGAAGTAGAGTCTGAAGAGGAAGAAGATGACCAAATAGAAGTTGGAAAAACAATTAATCTTTCACCAAAAAAGGATGACGATGAACAACTAGGCCTATTCTAAGTCGATTTTGAATGGAAAAAGAGTCTTCTAAAAATATTGACCAAAGTTTAATGGCTTACTTAGGTAAGTACATAACTAATCACAAAAAATCCGTGATAGAAAACGTACTTTTTAAAAGGACCCGATTTTTCACGGTAGTTTTGGAAGATATTTTTAAACCACATAATGCCAGTGCCGTACTTCGAACCTGTGATTGTTTTGGGATACAGGACGTCCATGTTATTGAAAAAACCAGCGAGTATAAAATCAATCCTTTTGTGACTCGTGGAGCCTCGCAATGGGTTGATCTTCATAAATACAATAATTCTGACGGTTCTGGATTAATTGATTGCTTTTCCAACCTAAGGAATAAAGGGTATAAAGTTTTTGCGACTAGTCCTATTTCGAATTCTCTACCTATAGAGAGTTTAAATGCTAATGAAAAAATCGCTCTGGTTTTTGGTAATGAGCATGAAGGTGTAAGTAAGGAGGTAATTGAGAATGCTGATGGATTAGTACATATTCCGATGTTGGGCTTTACAGAAAGTTTCAATATTTCAGTAGCAGCTTCCTTGTTTTTACATCATTTGATTCAACGCGTTGATAAAGAGAAAATTCCTGATTTCCACTTGACTGAGGAAGAGAAATTTGAACTCAAATTGAAATGGTATAAGGCAATTGTTAAAAATTCTGACATCCATGAAAAAGTATTTATGGAGGCTTTAAAAATTTAATTTCATTTTAATTTTTAGAAAAAATCGATTTTACTTTTTCTCCAAATGGCTCTTTTTCAATTTGTTTTTTAGCCTTTTGACGCTGGCGTTTTTTCTTCTTTTGCTCTTTACTTTTTGTTAATACAGTTCTTGCTGAAAATCCAACTTGTCCTCTGTAAAACTCCTCTCTTCCTGTAAGGTTGAAATTAGGTTTGTAGTCTACTGAAAGGACTGTATTGGCAACAGTGAATTCCAATCCTCCAATACCTTCAATACCCATGGTAGAATTTCCATAAGTTTGAATAATTTCTTTATCTCCCTCATTTTTCACAAAACTTTCCTCATTTCCAAAAGAAATACCAGCCCCTAAATAGTAATTAAAGCTTTTTGAGAGAATAGGTTTATGTTTTTCTAGGAGAATACTCAAATTTGAATTTCTTGCAAAATCAGTTTGTAATATTCCTTCAATGCTAGTATGATCTAAAATTCTTTGTTGAAAAGTAATTCCAACCTGCCTACTGAGATTATTGTTTCCTAGACGAATCCCAATTGCATTGCCATAACGCTGGGCAAAAAGAGAATTGAAAGCTAGAGTAAATAGAATTGTCAAGGACAATTGAAAAAGCTTTTTATTCATTAAATGGGCTACTTAGTGGAAGCCTCATTGTCCAATAACTATTCCAATTCTAAAAAATCTTAAAAAATGTATCAATAAAAAAGCCTTCCAGTTACTTGGAAGGCTTTGATTCTTATTCGCTTACTACGATTTTTTCGATTTTATCTCCTGCCTTTATGGTATCAATAATATCAAGTCCTTCGACTACTTTACCAAAGCAGGTGTGATTTCTATCTAGGTGTGCCGTATTATCTCTGCTATGACAGATAAAGAACTGTGAACCACCGGTATTTCTTCCAGCATGTGCCATTGAAAGTACGCCTCTTTCATGGTATTGATTCTCTCCGTCTAGCTCGCACTTAATTTTGTAACCTGGTCCGCCTGATCCATTTCCAATTGGACAGCCTCCTTGAATCACAAAGTTGGGTATCACTCTATGGAAGGTTAAACCATCATAAAATCCTTTATTTGATAAATCGATAAAATTCTGGACTGCAATAGGAGCATCCTTTTCATAGAATTCTACCTTCATAGTTCCTTTTTCTGTAATAATTTCCGCTGTTCTCATTCTTTAAGATTAAGGGATTAGCCTTAGGTTTATTAAAAATTAGAATGTAAAAATAGAAGATTTATTGAAGAATGCCGTGAATAAATGGTAGAGAGTATATAAAACTCTCTACCAGATTAATTAGTTATTGGTGATCCATTTAGAATATCCTCTGTTGCGAAATCTTCAAATTGCTTAAAATTAGAAATAAATGCTTCAGCAAGTTTCACCGCCTGAATGTCATATTCGCTTTGATTCTTCCAAGTTGATTTTGGATTTAACACTTCCGAGGGAACGTTTTCACATTCCTGAGGAACATCAAATCCAAACACTGGATGCTTTTTGAAAGGAACCTGGTCTAATTTTTCTTCCAAAGCAGCTGTGATCATCGCTCTTGTAAAAGAAAGTTTCATTCTGGATCCAATACCATAGGGTCCACCAGTCCACCCTGTATTGATAAGCCATACATTTACCTCATGTTTTTCCATTTTCTCACCAAAAAGTTTGGCGTATGCAGTCGGGTGCAAAGGAAGAAAAGCTGCTCCAAAACAAGCAGAAAATGTTAGTACAGGTTCTTTTACTCCCATTTCTGTCCCTGCTACTTTTGCCGTATAGCCAGATATAAAGTGATACATTGCCTGACTCTTGTTCAACCGGGAAATAGGAGGGATTACTCCAAATGCATCTGCCGTTAAAAAGAAAATGTTTTTAGGAATATCGCCAACAGAAGGGATTTTTGAGTCAGGGATAAAATGAAGAGGATAAGCTGTTCTTGTGTTTTGAGTTACTGAAATATTACTATAATCTACTTCTCTAGAGTCAGGTTTAAACCTTGTGTTTTCAACGATAGAACCAAATTTTATCGCATCCCAGATCTCTGGTTCTTTCTCCCGGGTTAAATCGACAACCTTGGCATAGCAACCACCTTCAAAATTAAAAACAGTTTTGTCAGTCCATCCATGTTCGTCATCACCTATCAAATTCCGATTGGGATCGGTGGAAAGTGTAGTTTTTCCAGTTCCGGATAAGCCAAAGAAAATAGCTGTGTCACCTTTCTTTTTTCCAATGTTTGCCGAACAATGCATGGAAAGAATTCCTTTTTCATGAGGTAAAATGAAATTAAGAACTGAAAAAATTCCTTTTTTCATTTCTCCGGCATAGGCGGTTCCTCCGATCAAAATCCTTCTTTTACTTAAATTTATAATCGCGAAATTCGGATTTTCTGTTCCATCAATCTCTGGATTTGCTTGGAAATCTGGTGCGCAAATGATGGTGAAATCAGGAGTAAAGTCTTCTAAATCAGCTTTATCAGGCCTTAGGAACATATTGTGACAAAATAGATTATGCCATGCAAGCGTGTTGAAAACGCGAAGTTTTAATCTATGATTTTCGTCTGCACCGGCATAAGCATCTCTTACAAAAAGATCTTTTTTGTTGAGAAAATTTTTCATTTTATCCTCTAACAAATCAAACTTTTCAGGATCAAATGGAATATTGATATCCCCCCACCAAACGCTTTCCCTCGTTTTCTCATCTAAAACGATAAATCGATCTTTTGGGGATCTCCCGGTAAATTTTCCGGTATCTGCCATTAAAGCACCTGTGGATGTAAGAAAACCTTCCTCCCTAGCTAAAGATTGCTCTATTAATGCCGCTGGAGGAAGGTTTGAATAAACTTTTCCTGAAGTTCTTATTTCCATAAGAGTATTCGGAGAACTGTGATTTTCCAGAACTGTGTTCTGCATATAAATTTGGGTTTACAAACTGAAATAAGTCTTGTCAAAATTAATAAAAACCTGAAATAAAAAACTAATAAATATGCGTTTTTTGGCCTTTCAATCGATAACGTAATAAAAACAGTAAAAAATTTGGTGCCTTATTTTTTATAGGTTATAGTTCAATTTTTACTTTAATTTCTTTTTGTAAAACTTTGAGTTTGAACAATCCATTAAATAAAGATTCTTGGTAAAAAGTCACAAAAACGGTTATCATTGTAAATTAAATTTTCACCCAAATAATTAACTCCTTGGAAAAACAACTTATTCCGGAATTTGAAGGGCCTACAGTTTTTGGTCATCCAAAAGGCTTAATGACCTTATTTTTTACAGAAATGTGGGAACGCTTTAGCTATTATGGCATGCGGGCTTTGCTCATATTATTTATGACCAGAACAATTGCGGATGGAGGTTTAGGATTTGATGATACTACGTCCGGTGCGATTTATGGCTTATATACAATGGGGGTATATCTTCTTGCACTACCAGGTGGTTGGTTGGCAGACAGGCTATTTGGATTGAAAAAATCTGTTTGGTATGGTGGAATAATTATCGCAATGGGTCATTTTATGATGGCTGTGCCTGGTGTCATGGCTTTAATTAATGGCAAACATTCGCCCAAAACTGAACTTTCTACTCTCGATACTTCTACTTTCTTCTTGGGTTTAATCCTGATAGTAATTGGTACTGGTTTATTAAAGCCAAATATTAGTTCTATTGTTGGTCAGTTATATCCTAAGGGGAGCACAAAAAGGGATGCTGGATTTTCCATTTTTTATATGGGAATAAATTTGGGCGGTTTTATAGCACCGATTGCCTGTGGTACATTGGCAACATATGATATGCATTTGGGCTTTGGATTGGCAGGTTTTGGTATGCTTCTAGGTCTGGTTCAATATAAATTGACTGCAAATAATATTGAGGCTTATGGAGAACCACCAGTTGTAGAAACACCTTCTGAGATCCAAAACCAGAAAAATCTGAAATCATCTCTTACTTGGATTGGAGTTGGGTTAGTAGCAATTATCGCAGTTTTATTTACGGGAATTGTTCCTATCAATGTTTCAGCAATAGCAGGTGCATCAGGAACTGTGATAGCTTTGGTAGCTTTTGGGTATTTAGGATATGTGATCGCCTTCGGAGGGCTCGATAAGTCTGATAAAAACAAAGTAGGTGTAATTGCAATTCTCTTTCTTTTTTCTGCAATGTTTTGGTCTGGATTTGAGCAGGCAGGTTCAACTCTAAACTTGTTTGCTGAACGCTTTACCGATAGAAATGTGCTAGGTTGGGAAATTCCAGCGAGTTATTTCCAGTCAATCAATTCCCTTTTCATAATTATTTTTGCACCATTTTTTGGAGCATTATGGGTTTGGTTGGGAAGAAGAAACTTGGAACCAAGCTCACCTCTTAAGTTTACTTTTGGTCTTCTCCTATTAGGCTTGGGTTTTTTCGTGATGTACTTCGCAGCGAAAATTGCAGCTTCAGGCGATTTAGCGGCACCTACTTGGCTTTTATTGACTTATATGCTTCACACTTTTGGAGAATTGAGTTTATCGCCTGTTGGTTTAAGTTTGGTGACAAAACTTGCTCCAAATGGCTATGGAGGTCAAATGATGGGGATTTGGTTCCTATCTGTTGCTTTGGGCAACCTCTTTGCTGGTTTGATTGCTGGTGAAGCTAGCGGTGGGACAGAAGAAGCCCTTGCACAGATGCCAGATCAATACATGCTAATTGTTTATACTGTAGTAGGTGCAGCAGTTATACTTTTCTTGATGAAACCGATGATTCGAAAAATGATGGCGGAGGTACATTGAAAATGAAATTCTAAAAAAAGGGATGTCAATTTTTGACATCCCTTTTTTTATTCCTTTTCTTTTGCAGCTACCCAAGATTTAATTTCAGCTAACATCTGATCTAATTTGTCTCGATCTAATAATTGACCATCTTTCACCACATCCTGAATAGTCAATGTAGCTTCAATATCTTCCAGTGGGTTTTTGTTTAAAACAATGAGATTTGCTTTTTTCCCTATATCAACTGATCCAAAATCTTGTTCCAGACCAAAATATTCGGGTCCATTAATAATGGATGCCTCTAAAGCTTCTCTTGGGCTTAAGCCGTATTTTACCAGTTTCTGGAGTTCCAAATGAATGGCTAAACCAGGGAAATCATAAGTGTTTAAATATCCTGCATCTGTACCTGCATAAATTTTCATTCCTGATTTTTTAACCAAGGGAATTAAATTCGCAGTGGCTTCAAAATTGTCCTTTCTATTCTGCTTGTCTTCAGGTGTTTCATTTGCCATTCTATCAATTCTCCATTGATAGCTTTCTTTTAATTTGGGCCCGAGGTAATTTAAAATAGTGTCTTCACTGAAATTATTTTCGTCTAGGTATGCAATATTAGAACTGATCAGAAGGGTAGGGACTACTCCTGTTCCTTGATCTGCAAGTTGTTTAAACTTGGATAAAGTGACTGAATCGTCTTTGCTTTCGGTTTGAAGTTTGACGGCATCCATGGCACTCAAGGTACCATTTCCTCTAGCTCTGCTGATTTCAGCTTCCAATGGAGTGGTCATTCGCATGAGATATCCCAAATGCTCCACTGTTTTTTGACCAGCTTTGGACGCTTGATCAATCGTAAGTGCAGCAGGAATATGCCCGGAAACACTCCACCCTCTAGCAGTAGCTTGTTTAACTGCCTCTAAAAATAGTTCTGGTTTAAGTGTATTATCAGTGATTTTTATAAAGTCGACATTTAGTTTTTCTAAGGAATCCAAAGCAATTTTTAACTCTTCTTCAGTGCCTATTTCTAAATCACCTGGCCAAATGGAATCAATTCCTTCTAGTTTTGGGCCAGAGGTGAGAATTTTAGGCCCAAGTCTTTGGCCTTGATTAATTTCATCTCGCCATTTTAAAACCTGTAAACTAATATCACCTGCCGCATCTCGAACAGTGGTTACTCCAAATGCTAAATAAAGTGGAAGCAATTGCTCATTTTCATCAATATATTCAGCACCTCCAAAATGAACATGATTGTCCCACAAACCAGGCATAAGAAATTTACCCTCACCATCAATTGAAAATTGACTTTGGTACTTTTCAGTTAGTGATTGATCTCCGACTTCAAGAATAGAATCTCCCTGAACTGCAACAAACTGACCTGGAAGGATCTGACCTTTTTCTACGTCTACGATAGAAATATTGAGTACTAAAAGGGAAACTTCCTTTTTACTTTGACAGCCTACTAATAAAATTGCAGCTAGTATTAAATAATAAGATTTCATGATTTAGAATAATGAGCCTTGAACTGTCACAGGCTTGACCGCTTGAATCGTACCTCTCAGCATATCATGAAGCAGTTTTTGGAATCCGGGCTCCCAATTAGAAGGGCTGATTTTTATTTCTTTTCCTTCGTATTCAATTGGTCCCATCATTTTTTCATAGCCAATAATCATACTCCAGACTGTATAGAAGGTTATTTCGGGCTGTAATTCAGGACGAATGCTACCATCCTTGATACCTTGGCTCACCATCATTACACCTATTTTTGCAGGTTCATGGTGGATTTCGAGAAGTTTTTCAAAATGAGCAGATTCTAAAATTAAGGGATTGATTTGAGCGCGGGTTTCCGGATTGTTATATTTTTTTATCAAATCCAGAAAACTCAAAATAGAATCATAATAAACTTGATTCTCTTTTGCAAAAGCAGGAATTCGAATAGCTAGTTCGCTAAGCATTTCAAGACCATTCTTTCCTTTTGTTCTATAAACTTCCCTAAACTCATCTTTGAATTGGTCAAAAGCCTTTTTCGTCAAGGCCATGAAAAGATCCTCTTTATTTTTATAGTAAAAATAGGTTAGCCCTTTACTTATTCCTGAATTTCTGGCCACATCTTCCATACGGGTTGCTTGAAATCCTTTGCTGGTAAATAGAGCGACAGCCGAATCTAGAATGAGTTTTTCTTTATTGTTTTTTTCTCTGGGCATGAGTAGATATTAGAGTTCAAATTGTTAGGTCAAAGGTATTAAACTAGGGTCAAAATTTTATGGAAGCGTTCTTTTAATTGAATAATAATCAAAAAAAAAAGCCTTAAAATTTAATTTAAGGCCTTTTAAAAAACTGAACACTATTCAATTATCTAATTTCTACGATGTAATAATTTTTCTTTCCTTTCTGCACTAATAAGTATTTGCCCTGTAAAAGTCCCGACAAAATTTTCTCGTTAGGGTCTGAAATTTTCTCTTTATTAATGCTAACACCACCACCTAGAATCATTTTTCTCGCTTCTCCTTTTGAACTGAAAATCACTCCCTGAGAAGATTCTCCAAAAAGATCCAGGACAGATTCAAAACCTTCAAATTCGGATTTGCTTAGTTGAACTTGAGGAACTCCATCAAAAACCTGGAGGAAAGTTCTTTCATCTAAAGCAGCCAAATCTTCCGTTGAGGATTTGCCAAATAAAATTGAAGAAGCTTTCAATGCCATTTCATAATCCTCTTCACTATGAACCATGATAGTGACTTCTTTAGCAATTTCTTTCTGAAGCATTCTCAAGTGTGGTGCTTCCGCGTGCTGGGATTCTAGATTTTCAACCGTTTCTTTATCTAATGTGGTAAAGATTCTAATGTACTTGGATGCGTCCTCATCTGACACATTTAACCAGAACTGATAGAATGCGTAGGGAGAAGTTTTTTCTGGATCCAACCAAACAGAACCTCCTTCAGTTTTTCCAAATTTTGTTCCGTCAGCTTTTGTGATTAAAGGTACGGTCAATGCATACGCACTTCCACCGCCCATTCTGCGTATCAATTCAGTACCTGTGACAATGTTTCCCCATTGGTCAGAACCGCCTAATTGGATAGTGCAATTTTCATTTTTCCATAAATGATAGAAGTCGTATCCTTGGATCAATTGGTAACTGAATTCTGTAAAAGAAAGTCCATTTCCATCCTCTAATCTTCTTTTTACAGAATCTTTGGACATCATATAGTTTACAGAGATATGTTTTCCTATATCCCGGATGAATTCTAAAAAGCCGAATTTGGACATCCAATCATAATTGTTGACCATTTCAGCTTTATTAGCTGCTTTTCCCGAGAAGTCAAGAAATTTTGAAAGTTGAGATTGGATAGAAGAAACATTGTGGTCAAGAGTTTCCTTATTTAATAGATTTCTTTCCGCCGATTTAAAAGAAGGATCACCTATCATGCCTGTAGCCCCTCCCACGAGTGCATAAGGTTTATGACCGGATCTTTGAAAATGTAATAGTGTCATCACCCCAACGAGGTGACCAATATGCAAGGAATCGGCTGTAGGATCAAAACCAAGATAAGCAGAGGCCATTCCTTTAGTAAGGTGTTCTTCGATTTCGGGAGTCATATCCTGAAGCATCCCTCGCCAGCGCAATTCTTCTATAAATGAATTCATTTAGATCTTATGATTTTTTTAGAATCGCAAATATAGCTTTCCAGATTTAAGCAAGGAAACAATGGGTAGTTGTTTCCTCAATTTTTAAAAAACAGGAAGATTTGATTTAAATAAAACTTAATCCAGTCAAAATACCCTTCCGAATGGAGCCAAAAATTTTGATTACTTTCAAGCAAACAATTCGTTATTTATGAAATCAATAATTTATTCTTTTGCAACTTTTCTTTCAATCCTGATTGGAAATCTTGCATTTGCCCAATCAGCACCTAATTGGATGCGGTATCCTGCGATTTCACCAGATGGTTCTCAAATCGCATTTACCTTCAAAGGTGATCTTTATTTAGTATCGAGTTCAGGAGGAAAGTCTCAACAAATCACTTTTCATGAAGCGCATGATTACAAGCCTGTATGGAGCAAAGATGGAAAGCAACTAGCTTTTGCATCGGACCGATACGGGAATTTCGATGTTTTTTTGATGGATGCCACTGGTGGTCCCGCAACTAGATTAACTTATCATTCAAATGACGAGCAGCCTTTTGATTTTAGTGCAGATGATCAGTACGTGATTTTTGGAGCTACAAGAATGGATATTGCAGCGCATCGCCAGTATCCTACAGGTTCACAGCCTGAATTATATCAAGTGCCAAGAAAAACCGGAAGAGTAGATCAAGTATGGACGATTCCAGCTGAGTATGTACAAACCAGCAAAGACGGAAGTAAATTAATTTACCATGATAAAAAAGGTGGCGAAAATGAGTGGAGAAAACATCATGAATCTGGGATTGCCAGAGATATCTGGATATATGATGGGGCCACTAATAAACATACGATGCTTACTTCTTTCTATGGTGAGGACAGAAATCCAGTATTTTCACCTGACGAAAGCGAAATTTACTACCTAAGTGAGGAAAATGGCAGCTTTAATGTTTTTTCTATGCCAGTTTCCAATCCAGATTTATCAACTGCTTTAACCAGTTTTGAATACTTTCCTATTCGTTTTTTGACGATTTCAAATTCAGGGCTTATGAGCTTTAGCTTTGATGGTGAATTATATACTTTGAAAAAAGGAGAGACTCCTAAGAAGCTGGAAGTCAGTATACAAACTCAAGCGATTAGTAATCCTGATAATTTTATTTCTATAAATGGAGGAGTGCGGGAAATGGTAGTTTCACCTAATGGGAAAGAGATTGCTTTTATTGCAAGAGGGGAAGTATTTGTGACTTCGGTAGATGGATCTTTGACAAAGAGAATTACAAATACGCCTGAGCAAGAAAGCTTTCTGGAATTCTCACCTGATGGAAAATCTGTAGTTTATTCAAGTGAGCGAAATGGAAAATGGAGCATTTATCAAACAAAGAAACTGAGAGAGGAAGAACCATTCTTCTTTGCGTCAACGCTTTTGGAAGAGAGTCCATTAATCGCTTTAGATCAAGATGCATATGTGGGCAAATTTTCTCCTGACGGAAAGAAGATTGCATATGTAGAAGGAAGAAGAACAATAAAAGTAAAAGATCTGTCAAGTCAGGAAACCATTTCTTTGATGACACCAGATCAACTTTTTCATATGAGAGATGGCGATCAATACTTTACTTGGTCTCCAGATAGTAAATGGCTTTTGGCTACCTATAGACCAACGATGGTTAATTCTGAAGTGGTCCTACTAGATGCAACAGGGAAGGAAAAGATGAAAAACCTAACCAATAGTGGTTATGGCGATAATCAGGCGATTTGGGCCAATGAAGGCAAGCAAATGCTTTGGTTTTCCAATAGGGACGGTTTGAGAAGTTATGCAACAAGCGGAAATAGCCAGGATGATGTTTATTCCTTGTTTTTCGATAAAGAAGCTTGGGATAAGTTCAGTTTGTCAAAAGAGGATTTTGATTTAATGAAAGAAATTGAGAAAACTAAAAAATCAGAAACGGAAGAGGATAAGAAGAAGGAGGATAAAAAAGAAGAGAAAACAGTAGAACCAATTGTATTTGACTGGGATGGGATAGAGGATAGAAAAGCAAGGTTGACCATTCATTCTTCCAATTTGGGAGATGCTGTTCTTTCTAAAGACGGAGAGAAGTTGTTTTATCTGACAAGTTTTGAAAAAGGGATGAATCTTTGGAGTACAAACCTCAGAACAAAGGAGACGAAACAGGAAATTGCTCTAGATGCAAACTATGGAAATTTAGTATGGGATAAGGATCAGAAAAATCTGTTTTTATTATCTAATGGTACTATTTCTAAAATTAATCCAGAATCCATGAAGAAGGAGACTGTGAAAATTTCTGGAGAAATGACGTACGATTCCAATGCCGAACGTGAGTATATGTTTGAACATATATGGTTAAGAACAAAAGGGATTTTCTATACACCAGATATGCACGGAGTGGATTGGGAAGAAGCTAAGGTAGCCTATGAAAAATATCTTCCGAGCATTGGCAATAGCTATGAATTTGCTGAAATGATCTCTGAGATGATCGGTGAATTGAATGTATCTCATGCAGGAGCTAGATATTCAAGAAGTATCCCGATGTCAGATGAGACAGCATCGCTAGGAATTTTTTGGGATTATAATTTTGAAGGTGATGGCGTTAAAATTGAGGAAATAATTGCTGGTGGACCACTTGATAAAGCTGATTTTGAGATTAAATCAGGAATGGTTATTCAAAAAATAGATGGAGTTCCCCTTTCAGCTGATCAGGATTTTGCTAAATTTTTGAATAGAAAAGTGGATGAATTTACCTTATTGGAAATTGTAGACTCAAACTCTGGGGTTACCAAACAAGTGACGATGAAACCAATTTCTCTTCGAGAAGAAAATCAATTGTTATACAAAAGATGGGTGAAGAAGAATCAAAAAGAGGTAGATAGTTTGAGTAATGGGAAATTGGGATATGTTCATATTCCCGGAATGAGTGATGGACCTTATCGAAATGTCTATGAAGAAATGATGGGGAAGTACCATGATACTGATGGGGTCATTGTAGATACACGTTTTAATGGGGGAGGAGATTTGGTCGCTGATTTGGCTATGTTCTTTACAGGTGAAAAATTTATCACTTATGCTACAGCAGATAAAGTAGTAGGTTATGAACCTACCGCAAGATGGACGAAACCAACATTAGCGATGTTCAATGAGGCCAATTATTCGGATGGTCATTGTTTTGCCTCTGGTTATACTGACTTAGAAATTGGTAAAACCGTTGGAATGCCGACACCAGGCACATGTTCATTTGCAGGATGGGAGGGATTGCCAGATGGAGGAAGATGGGGAGCAGTACCAATATCTGCTAAAAATATGGCAGGTGAATGGATGGAAAACAATGAGACAAGGCCTCAAATTGAAATAAAAAATATGCCAGGGATTATAGATCAAGGAATAGATCAACAATTAGAGAAAGCCGTTGAAGAGTTATTGAAAGATGTTAAGTGACAAAATTTTAATCAAAAAAAAACCTAGCGACATGCTAGGTTTTTTTTTGATCAATCTTCTTATTGATAATCCTTCGTGTTTAATGTCTCATCATTTTTGAAGAAATCAGTAAGTTTTCCGAAAGAGTTTTCAAAGTAACCGTCCAGCATTTTTTTGATAATGAAGGATCTATACTCATCTTTTGATACTATTGGGAAATATTCGTGGCTTTTACCATAAGATTTGTGACTTACAAATCCTTTTCTTTCCAAAATCCTTACAATTGTTGAAACAGTATTGTAAGCAGGCTTGGGTTCTGTCATAGCTGAGAGAATATCTTTAACAAATCCTCTTTCAATTTCCCAAAGGATTTGCATTATTTCTTCTTCAGCTCTAGTTAATGGTTTCATAAAATATTAGGCGTTAAGTTTTAAATCGGTAGAAAATTATTCGTTTAGTTTCATAAAAGCAAAGAATGTTTAGTTAATTTCTCTTTTTTCTCCAAAATAAATGTATTAAATACAAAATAAGCTCCTCAAATAATCCAAAAAAAGCCTCACATATCGGAGGCTTTTATTATTTATGAAGTTTTTAGCTTTATTATTTTTGTGAGATGAAGAAGCTTGACAATTGGGTAGGTAGGATCAAATTCATACCATTTTACCGCAAAATTTGGCCTATTTGGTAACCGGTGATGATTATTCTGAAATAATTCACCGAGCATAAGGACATCTAAAAGTAAGCTGTTTTTAGATTTATCATTATTGTCAAAATTTGAATATCCATATTTATGACCGCTCCAATTCACTATGGCACCATGTACTGGGCCCATTAAAAAATGAATTGGAAGTAAAAAATACATCCACCAATGCGTGCCGGGTAATTCAAAGACAGAAATGCACAAAACATAAATCAACACGTACAAAAGGCCCCAAGCAACTCGGATATACATTGTATCCGCAAACTTGTCAAATCTATTCCAATCAGGAATGTCTTTTGAAAATCTCTCTTCTGGAGTCAGTCTAAAACTAAAATACTCATTGTAAATATTCTTAGTCTTCCACATCATAGTGAATAAATTTTCGGTATGATGTGGACTATGTGGGTCTTTAGGTGTGTCAGAGTATGCATGATGCATTCTATGTAATATTGCATAGGCTCTTGGAGATAGATACGAGCTTCCTTGCCACATCCAGGTGAAGATATAAAAGAAGCGTTCCCAATATTTGCTCATCACGAACATTTGATGTGCTGCATATCTGTGGAGAAAGAAACTCTGGCAAAACAGGGAGAAATACCAGTGCAAAAGAAAGAAGATAATAATAATCACTCTATGAAGGGTTAAATTTGACTGCACAAATATAAGTCACTCCGACCTAAAAAAGTTTAATTTTGAATCTATCCTTTTATTTTCGGGTATGATAAAAATCAGTTTCTTCAATATTTATTAAAAATCATAAAGATTTGTGAAATGGAAAGTTCATCAAAAGCCGGTTCATTTTTGGTCAAAATCCTCATAGGAGGAATTTCAGTTCTTATTGCTGAGTTCCTTTTGCCAGGAATTCATATTGACTCTTTCATAACTGGTTTTATTCTGGCTGCTGTAATTATTTTAATAAACCTCACTATCAAACCGATTTTAATTTTGTTAACTCTCCCGATTACTATAGTGACATTGGGTTTGTTTCTATTGGTGATTAACGCCGCGATGTTGCTCCTTGCCGCTGAAATTATCCCAGGATTTGAAATAGATGGTTTTTGGTGGGCACTTTTATTTGCGGTAGTGTTAAGTATTATTAATTCACTTTTTGGCAATAATCTAGACTCCTCTAACTAAAATAGTTGGATATGAATTTCCAAAATCCAATTTCAATTATTCGTTTCTATCCTAGCTCTCAATAATTTTTATTAAAATTTCATCAAAGATTGTGGATTTCATTTTATTCGGTTAGATTTTGAATGTATATTAATAATCCATTTAGTACTATTGAGTCAAAAAATTACAACGCTTAGTAGCTTTTAAAACTTTACAGATGTCGGTAAACAATACAGGATTTGATCCTGAACATATAGAAAAACTCAAGATTGAGTTAAAAAAAGCAGGAAAACCCTTCAAAATAATACCTGATGATGAAAATTCAGATGAGTTTGTGAATTTCTATTTCATTGGAATGTACGAAGGGAAAGAAGTGGTTTATGATGCAGCTTTATATACCTTAAGGTTACATCACGCAAGTGAAGTCTATGAAATCGCTGAGCATGAAGCCGCTAAAAAATTCCCGAACTTTAATGGAATTTCTTATGAAGAGGATGAGAATGGAAATATGATGCCATTGACAAGTGAGCAAGAGGAAGTAGGATGGTTTATTACTGAAATGATCATGGAGATGGAGGAGGAAGAAACAGTGAAAGTTCAGGAGTTTGTAGACATTGATACACACCATGATTTTGGAATTGGTTTAGATGCAGCCTTAAATGTTGAATTTATTGATGATCACGTCATCTCAAAATTCATTAAAGAATTTAATGACGATACCTTAGAGCTCGATGAAACGATGTATGCATTCCAATCTGAAGAAGAAGATGTAGATTAATTAGGTTTCATTAAACATTTACCTTTCTGCGCTTGTTGAAATTCAAGCGTTTTTTTTATGCTTAAAATAGCTTGGTCTCCTTTATATTTCCACCCTTTACCACTAGGACATCGGTTTCCTATGGAAAAATATTTATTGCTTCCCGAGCAGTTAATATATGAGGGAACAGCATCCGATGAGAATTTTTTTAAGCCAACTACTATTGACGAGAGATATATTATTAATACCCATGATTTGGAATATTGGGATAAACTCAAAGGATTAGCTCTCTCAAAATCAGAAATTAGAAAAACTGGATTTCCTTTGAGTAAAGCTTTGATAGAAAGAGAAGTAAATATTGTTTCTGGTTCAGTTCAATCTGCCTTATATGCGATCGAATTTGGGATTGCAATGAATATTGCAGGTGGAACCCATCATGCGTTTTCGAATAAGGGAGAGGGATTTTGTTTATTAAACGATCTTGCTGTCACAGCTAATTATTTGTTGGAAAATAAGTTTGCTTCTAAAATTTTAATAGTAGATCTCGATGTCCATCAAGGAAATGGGACAGCGGAAATTTTTCAAAATAAAAGAGAAGTATTCACTTTTAGTATGCATGGCGAAGCGAATTATCCTATGCATAAAGAGAAATCAGATTTGGATGTTGGACTACCAGATAAAATTGGTGACGACAATTATATTAATCTTCTAAAAGTTCATCTAAACGAAATTGAAAAAAGAATTTTACCTGATTTCATACTTTATCAATCGGGAGTCGATGTATTGAAAACAGATAAATTGGGGAGATTGGGTTTAAGTCTTGATGGAATAAAACAGCGGGATAAAATAGTTTTAGAATTTGCAAAATCAAGAAATATACCGGTCATGTGTTGTATGGGCGGAGGGTATTCGCCTCATTTGAAGGATATTATTGATGCCCATGCGCAAATATATCGACTGGCCCAAGAAATATTTTTTTAAATTCTTTAACCGAATTTAACCCTTCATAATGCAGGCTCCCCTTGCAAAATCAATACTTTCTTTATATTTGCGCCCTTGTCAACTATAAAGAAAACAAAGTGAAAAAAGGATTAAAACTGTTCGGTATCCTAGGATTGGCTACAGTGCTTTTCTACGGATGTAATCAACCTGCAACCACAGCTACAGAAGGAAAAACTACTACGTCTTTAGGATCAACTGGAGAATTGAAAGTGGCATTTGTTTACACTGATTCTGTAATTAACAAATACGAGTATTTTGTGAAAAAGTCGGAGGAAATTACCGATAAAGGAAAAAAGTTTGAAGGTGAACTTCAGAGTAGAGCTCAAGGTTTTGAAAGAGAAGTTGCAAATTTTCAGCAGTCTGCAAATACCATGACTCAAAATCAAGCTTTAGCAAAGCAAGATGAGCTAGGTCAAAAGCAACAAAATTTGATGACTTATAGAGATAATTTGATGCAGGAACTTTCTGTGGATGAGTCAAATCTTTATAATGAAGTATATACCCAGGTTCAGGATTTTGTTAAGAATTATGCTCAGGAGAATTCTTTAGATGTGATATTATCCTACACTAGAGGTGGAGCTGTTTGGTATGCTTCTGATGCTATGGATGTAACAAATTCAGTTATTGAAGGATTGAACAAAAAATATAATAGTACTCTCACTGATTCAGCAAAATAAATATTTTTGGAGTATGATTGAAAAAACCCGGTTATAGGCCGGGTTTTTTTGTGCTAAATTTTTGGGTAATTTTGAAGGTATAAAGAAATAATAATCGAATGAAAATCACGGAATTTTTAAAACACAACTACCGTCATTTTAATGCAGCTGCACTTATTGATGCTGCAGAAGGATATAAATCACACCTGGACAATGGTGGTAAAATGATGGTGACTCTTGCCGGAGCAATGTCGACTGCGGAATTGGGTATTTCCCTTGCAGAAATGATCCGTCAAGACAAAGTTCAAATAATCACTTGTACCGGTGCCAATCTTGAAGAAGATGTATTTAATCTGGTCGCCCATGACTATTATGAGAGAATTCCAAATTACCGTGAATTAACCCCTGCTCAGGAGCAAGATTTAGTGGAGCGTCACATGAATCGGGTAACAGATACTTGTATTCCAGAAATGGAAGCCATGCGAAGAATTGAAAATGTCATTTTGGAAGAGTGGGTAAATGCTGATCAGGCTGGTGAATCCTATTTTCCTCATGAGTTCTTTTATAAAATTTTACTTTCAGGAAAATTAGAAGAGTCTTATCAAATTGATCCAAAAGATAGTTGGTTATTAGAAGCAGCTAAAAAGAACCTCCCGATTATTTGCCCAGGATGGGAAGATTCTACACTTGGAAATATGTTTGCTGGTCACGTGATTTCTGGTGATGTTAAAAATGTACATACCGTGAAAACCGGTATTCAATACATGATTTTTCTAGCAGATTGGTATACAAATACTGCAACTGATGAAAGTACGATCGGATTTTTTCAAATTGGCGGGGGAATTGCAGGAGATTTCCCAATCTGCGTGGTTCCTATGCTGCATCAGGATTTACAAAGAGATAATGTGCCTTTATGGGGATATTTCTGCCAAATTTCCGATTCAACAACCTCCTATGGTTCATATTCAGGAGCTGTTCCAAACGAGAAAATCACTTGGGGAAAATTGGGGATTGATACTCCTAAATACATTATTGAATCTGATGCAACCATTGTGGCCCCGCTGGTATTTGCCATCGTATTGGGTCAATAAAAATGAATAGTAAGTTAAGAACATACCTAAAAGCAAGTGGCATGATGCTGCTTGCTTTTTGCTTTAATAGAAATATTGAAGCACAAGAACTAAAATCTCTTTCTGGAGCAAATAGTCCTCAGGATGATCAAAATCCTGTCTGGGTAGGAGATAATGTTCTACTTTTTAGCAGAGCTTTTCATCCAGGTAATTTAGGAGGTGAGGCAGATCCGGGAGATATCTGGATGACAAAAAAGAATGAGGATGGAGTATGGGAAGAAGCAATTCATCGTGCAGATTTAAGTACGGATGGTTATGATTTTGCCTTGGGATTAGAGGATGTATTAACGCTGCTAGTATATCATAAAGGTTCTGGTAGAAATGGAATGTACCAATATTCAAAGTTTGGTACTGATTGGAATTTTTTACGCCAGGTAAATTTCCCAGGTTTAGATGGATTACAAGGGCAGTTATTGGGAAGAGTTGCCAATGGCGGGAAGTTCATTTTTTTATCAGGTAAAGGTTCAGAAACCTTTGGAAATGAAGATATCTATATCAGTGAAAAGACAGGCATCATTGATTGGTCTGAACCAGTGAATTTGGGTTCTGCCATCAATACAAAAGGGCAGGAAATGAGCCCTTATTTTAATCCGTCCTCTCAAATGCTTTACTTCGCTTCAAATATGCATGAAGGAGCAGAGGGAAAGGATATTTTTATTGCAAAGAAAACAGGCGAAACCTGGAAAGATTGGAGCAAACCTGTGAAATGGGAACAAATAAGTTCCAGAGGCTCCGAAGTGTCAGTAACCTTTATTAGTGAAAATGAAGTAGTTTGGTCTAGCACTATGAATAGTGATGGTTTTGCGGATTTGATGACGTTTGAAACTATTGTTCCACTTATTATTCCAACTGAGTTTTCGCCAGCGCCTCCTTCCATTTTACCCCCCAAGAAAAGCCTTGAAGAGGCAATGCCAGCATCAAAATCTACTGAATCCATTAGCCCAATTTTTCCGAAGACAACTATTGGAAAAGCAGAAATTCAGTTGAGTCAATTGGAAGATAGAAGTGCAAAAGAAGAAGTTATAGAAACAGAATCTATAATTTCCTGGCTGGTTATTGACGCAAAAAATAAAAAGCAATTGGAGTTTGATCTTGAATTTTATAAAAATTCAGAAGCTCAAAGTATTCCAAATCCAGACTCTTTATTCATTTCTGATCTTCGAGATTTAGGAATAGATGAGATTAAAGTAAAATCTGAAGGATTCTTTCCTAAAAAATTGATCTTAAGTGGATTAAATAGCAACGATAAAACAGTTGTCTTGTTGACAAAATTAGAGCCGGGAAATGTTTTACTTTTGGATAGAGTTAATTTTAAAAGAGGAACTTCAGAGTTAGAAGGATTAGAAACAGAGGAGTCGTTAACTGAACTGTCAAAATTTTTAGCAGATAATCCTAGTGTTAAAATCAGGATAAATGGTCACACAGATAATGTTGGAGATCCTGGTCTTAATAAAGGACTTTCGATAGAAAGGGCTGGTAGCGTGAGAGATTTTTTAGTGAGTAAAGGGGTCCAATTTGAGAACGTGAGAATTTCAGGTTGGGGAGGAACAAGGCCAATTGCCTCTAATGCAACTGAAACTGGAAGATCAAAAAATAGGAGAGTAGAACTAGAAGTTATTCAATAAAAAATGGCTTTGAGATTTTCTCAAAGCCATTTCTGTTTATAAGGAATATTCTCCTCTGTATTCTCGTTTTACAAATAAATTGGCCGGCTCAAAGTTTGTGATCTTCATATTTTCCCCATCCCAAAGTAATTTGATTCCCCTTCCCGGATAATCATATTGGCTTTCTTCACCTTCTCGCGCAATTCGATAATCATAGCTTCGTATAGCCAAATTACCCATTAAAACTGATTCTGTAAGTGGACCCGCAATAGAAAATGGTGAACTCAATTGATCATATTCTTTTGAGCCATGTCCTGCAATACAAGCTTCTACCCAATTGGAATAGTGGCCACGATCTCCATTTGGAACTCTATATAAAGTTTCTGGGACACTGATATCTTTTGTTCTTGACGTTGGAAGTAATTGTGGGTTGATACCATAAGTTGAGCACATTATTTTTCCTTCCGTGCCCTCAATGATTACCCCATTGCCACCATCACCCATTTGTTCATTAGGTTCAAGCTCTTCAGGTCTAGTTGGTTGGATACCGCCATCCATCCAGTGAAACTCCAAATCTTCTCCTCCCGGTCTATCGAATCTTAATGTAATATGAGAGGATGGAGGACAGCTTTCAGGAAAATAGCCTCTTTGAAACTCTCCAACATAAACAGAACCTACTGACGCTTCCGCTGAATTTGGGTATCCTAACCCCAAAACCCTGAATGGTGGTTCCATAATATGACAAGCCATATCTCCTAGTGCCCCAGTTCCATAATCCCACCAACCTCTCCAGTTGAATGGCACTAGATTCCCAACGTAATCTTTATATGGAGCGGTACCCAACCAAAGATCCCAATCAAGATCTGCTGGCGGCTCTATTGACTCTGTTGGCCATTGGATTCCTTGAGGCCAAACTGGCCTGTTTGTCCATGTATATACTTTTTTTGCTTCTCCAATAAGTCCTGCATTATACCATTCCACCATTTTTCGGACTCCATCCCCAGAAGAACCCTGATTTCCCATTTGGGTCACCACCTTATATTTTTCAGCTGCTTCTGTTAGCATTCTTGCTTCATAAATATCATGGGATAATGGTTTTTGGACATAAACATGTTTTCCCATTTTCATTGCCATCATTGCGATTACGGCATGCATATGGTCAGGAGTAGAAACAGAAACAGCGTCAATGTTCTCTCCTTCCTTCTCCAACATTTCTCTATAGTCTTTATAGTAGGTAGCTTTTGGATGAGCGTCCCGACTTTGCTTAGCTCTACTATCATCGACATCACAAAGGGCTATCATATCTACTTTCCCTGTGCTAAAAATACCTCGGACATCTCCGCCTCCCATTCCCCCAACACCAACACTTGCAACTCTTAGTTTATCACTTGGTGCAATAAATCCAGGACCACCTAAAACATGTCTAGGTACTATATAAAACCCTGCCAGTGCAGTAGCAGAAGTTTTCATGAAATCTCTCCTTGAGTTAGAAGAGTTTTGATCTTTCTTTTTCATGTAATTTTAGGTTATTGATAATAAACTTTAAAATAGAAAATGCTTTTCGTTTTTAATAAAAATTTTTGTTAATAGGTCTTTTTTTGTAATCAGTTGAATACAGAATTAATCCCAGATTTTAGTATTAAAGCTAAGAATACTAGAACTTATTTTGGGATAAATTTAATTTATTGCTTTAAGATATTTAAAAAATTAGAGTAAGTTTAACCAAAATTTTGACCCATGAAAAAACTTATTTTAGCTGGCTTTTCCTTCCTCTTGGCGGTTACATTTAGTTGCCAAGAACCAATTGATGACCTTAATAAGGCTTCAATTATTCCTTTACCGGCATCAATTCAGGCAGGATCTGGAGCGTTTGAGTTGAATTCTTCCTCAACTATCCAATTGATTGGGAGTTCTTCCAATTTGTCTGATTTGGGAGAGGTTTTAGCCTCTAAATTAAGGCCAGCTACAGGATTTGATTTACCAGTGGGAACTGAGGAAGGAGACATACAATTAATTCTTACCGGAAATGATACGTCAGAAAGTTATTCTCTTGAGATAGAAAGCTCAAAAGTAAAAATAGAGGCCAGTTCGGAGGCAGGTCTGTTTTATGGAATTCAAACTTTAGTTCAAATTTTCCCGGTTGCCATAGAAAACTCAACTTTAGTAGAAGAGTCTTGGAGAATTCCAGTTGGAAAAATTGAAGATACGCCAGACTATTCTTATCGAGGTTCAATGCTGGATGTTGCTAGACATTTTTTTGGAGTGGAAGATGTCAAGCATTATTTAGATCAAATGGCCAAGTTAAAGTTAAACTACCTTCATCTTCATTTGACAGATGATCAAGGTTGGAGAATCGAAATTAAGTCTTGGCCAAATCTGACAACAATTGGAGGTAAAACAGAAGTAGGAGGAGGAGAAGGTGGTTTTTATACTCAAGAAGATTATAAAGAGATCGTCGATTACGCTGCTCAAAATTATATTACCATTGTCCCAGAAGTGGATATGCCAGGTCATACCAATGCAGCTCTAGCATCTTATGGTGAATTAAATCCCGGGGTCAATTTACCTGATGGTGACTTTGGTACCATGATAGAAGGTGAAATTGATTTTGACATCTTGGATAAAAATCCTCAGCCGGCAGAATTATATACTGGTATTGAAGTTGGTTTTAGTACCCTTGCCACTAATAAAGAAATCACTTATCAATTTGTTGATGATGTAATTCGAGAGATCTCTGAGTTGACACCAGGACCATATTTTCATATAGGAGGAGATGAATCCCATGTGACAGAAAAAGATGATTATATCTATTTTGTTGAAAAAGTTCAGGAAATCGCCGCCAAATATGGTAAAACAAGTATTGGCTGGGA
The DNA here is from genome assembly GCA_965659625.1 of uncultured Algoriphagus sp. Taxonomy (GTDB): domain Bacteria; phylum Bacteroidota; class Bacteroidia; order Cytophagales; family Cyclobacteriaceae; genus Algoriphagus. The sequence goes on from CBFHWO010000002.1 coordinate 125,890, forward strand.
TGAGATAGCAACTACAAAGTTATCAAAAGGTAATATTGCACAATTCTGGGCTTTGGAAGAAAATGCAAAACTTGCGAAAGATCAGGGAAATCAGATAATCATGTCCCCTGCAAAAAAAGCCTATTTGGACATGCAATATGATTCTACTTCAAGATTAGGACTTCATTGGGCAGCTTATATAGAGCTGGATGATGCATATAATTGGGATCCGGCTAATTATGCCGATGGGATTTCCAAGTCAGATATTTTAGGAGTGGAAGCCCCACTTTGGACCGAAACAATTACCACTAGAGCTGATATTGAATACATGGTTTTCCCAAGACTTGCGGCTATAGCGGAGATAGCTTGGACCCCAACTGCCAAAAGAGAATGGACGGATTTCCAAAGAAGAATAGCTGTTCAGGGGAAAAGATGGGATATTAACGGAATTCGCTATTATAAATCTCCAAAAGTCAATTGGTAAAATATTAAGCTGTAAAAAGCCCGAGAACGAATAACTCGATCTCGGGTTTTTTTATTTGCCGTATCCTAAAAAAACCTTTGATATTGCTCAAATTGGGGCTATTATCGACATCTAAAAAATAATTTCTCACTTCAAATTATAAAATTTACTTTATGGGCGATCTAATAATTTCCTTCAGCAATTGGATTTGGGGAACTCCGATGTTGATTTTGTTGATGGGAGGAGGATTGATCTTATTTTTTCATTCTGGCTTTATTCCTTTTAGAAAAATGGGGCATGCCATAAGAGTGTTAAGTGGAAAATATGATAATGATCTAGCTCCAGGTCAAATCACGTCTTTTCAAGCATTGTCTTCTGCTATAGCAGCAACCGTAGGTTTGGGGAATATAAGTGGTGTGGCAATAGCTATTAATATGGGTGGACCGGGTGCTATTTTCTGGATGTGGGTATCTGCTTTTGTTGGAATGGCTACAAAGTATTATACCTGTAGTCTAGCCATCATGTTCAGAGGCAAAGATTCCTCTGGTGTAGTTCAAGGTGGTCCAATGTATGTGATTGAGGAAGGGATGGGTAAAAAATGGAAGTTTTTGTCTGTTATTTTCTGCACAGCAGGAATTCTTGGTTTGTTAGCAATTTTTCAAGCGAATCAACTTACTGCCGTTTTAAGGGCTGTGATTTTTATGCCTGCAGGACTAGATGGTGGAGAAACCTCAAGATTTGTTTTAGGAGGGATTGATCTAGGACAGTCGACAAGATGGATTCTTGGCGTTTCAATGATGATTTTGGTAGCGATAGTCATATTAGGAGGTATTAAAAGAATTGCAGCAGTTGCATCTCGGATGGTTCCTTTTATGGTGATATTATATTTTTTATCAGTTTTACTTATCGTTTTTAACTATCTGGGAGAAGTTCCTACCATGCTTTGGCTGATCGTAGAAGATGCATTCACAGGTAAAGCTATTGCTGGAGGAGCTGTAGGAGCGGTAATTATTACAGGAGCAAGAAGAGCTGCGTTTTCAAATGAAGCTGGAATTGGAACCGCACCGATGGTTCATGGAGCATCAAAAAACAATGAACCTATTAGGGAAGGATTAATCGCCATGCTGGGTCCATTTATTGATACAATCGTTGTTTGTACGTTAACTGCGTTGGTTATTTTGTTGACTGGTGTATGGCAAACAACCGAATCTGATGGAGTTAGGTTAACATTAAATGCGTTTGAGATGGCTCTACCGGGGATTGGAAAATATCTTCTAATGATCGCTGTTTTAGTTTTTGCACTTTCTACCATGTTTACTTATTCATATTATGGACATAAGTGCTTCAATTATCTATTTGGAGCTAAAAGAGCAGATTACTATAATTATTTTTACCTAGCAACTATCGTAATGGGAGCTGTTGCATCACTTGATGTTGTCATTAGCCTTGTGGATGGAATGTATGCTATCATGGCTATTCCTACTATGATTTCTACACTTTACTTAGCGCCAAAAGTAAAGGAAGCTTCCAAAGATTATTTTAAGAGAATGAAAAACGTTTAAAATTGAAGATACTAATTGCTCCCAATGCTTTTAAAGGAACCCTTTCCGCGCTTGAAGCTGGAGAAATTATTGCATCAAAACTTCATATTAAATATCCTCAAGCAAAAATAGAAATACATCCCATCGCAGATGGAGGAGATGGTACATGCCAGTTGTTAGGATATTCTCTCAATCTTCCTTCTAGGAAAATTTGGAGTTTGGATGCTACAGGAAAACCTACCTCGGGCACTTATTTTTTTGATGGATCCAGAGCTTTTATTGATGTTTCTGATGTTTCCGGCCTTGGCAAATTGAATCCCGATGAACTTGAAATCCGTGTTTCCTCAACATTTGGGACAGGATTACTTATTAAGAATGCAATTGAAAATGGAGCTTCAGAGATTATATTAGGTTTAGGAGGTAGTGCAACAGTTGATTTGGGACTTGGAATATTAATGGCACTTGGTTTTGTTTTTTTAGACGAAAATGGGCGGGAGCTCATTCCTTTTTCCTATGATTTTCTATTCAAAATAAAGCATATTCAAAGATCTCCTAAAACTCCTAAAGTTCTTTTTACTTGTATCTGTGACGTGAGAAATACATTTAAAGGGACAAAAGGCGCCATTCCCATCTTTGGACCTCAAAAAGGATTGAAATCAGAAGAGATACAACTTTTTGAATCACAGTGTGATTTTCTTCTAGATCTTTTATATCGAAAAGTTAATTTGGTTTTTGAGGACAAAGTAGGATTTGGAGCAGCAGGTGGAATTGCAGCAGGTCTATCTGCATTTTTTGATACTAAGGTAGAAATAGGCGCAACTTACTTTTTTGAGAAAACTGGCTTTGAGAAAATACTTATTGATTCTGATCTGATCATTACAGGGGAGGGGAAGTATGATAATCAATCAAAATCAGGGAAAGCTTGCTTTGAATTATTGCAGTTGGCAAAAAAGAATAAAAAGAGAATTTTTTTGATCACATCTGGAAATGAACAAATCCAAGATGATTTTGATGAAGTGCTATTTCTTCCAACTTTAAATTTTATGGAGAAAGGCTTTAAGAAAAAAGCTAAAAAAAATCTAAAGGAATTAGCAGGTAAAATTGAACTGAAATAAAAAGAGGAGACTTTACGTCTCCTCTTTTTATTTTATTTTTAGTTGGGATTACTTCTTTTTAGAAAATGTACTTCTAACATCAATTGCTGAAATACCGGCACCTAATCCAATTAGTACACATACAATGATTATGAAAATCTGCGCTCCAAATGCAATAGGGGAACTGAATACATCAAGTAAAATCATAATTTCTTTTTAATGAGTTTAATAATTATCGAAGGTAATTTCAAACATTGAAATTACCAAAGCAGAACAAGTATAAAGTGGTCTTTAATCCTGTTCGTCGTCCAAATCGTCAAAATCTTCTTCGAAATCATCCTCATCTTCGAAGTCAACGATAGAATCATCTAGGAATTCATTGTCTTCGTCAAGATCGTATTCATCTTCGAATTCATTTTCGAAATCATCAGTATCATCGAAGTCATCAAATTCTTCGAAATCGTCTTCAAGGTCCTCCATATCAGTAAATTAAAAGGGTTGTAAATGAATCTAAGCTGCGAATTAAATTAAAATTTCAATTCCTACAATGTCATCTCAAATAATTTTTTTTTAAGTTTTGAAAAAAAATTATTTCCGGACTATTGTAAAGATTTTAACTGAATTTATTAAAAAATTAACATAGCAAAAAGTATTGATAGAGCCATTTTGTAGAAAAAATAAATTAAACAACGTTCTATTAGATGAGCTAATCTGACTTTTTTTGAAACCTTTAAACCCCTTTTTGATTAAAAGGAAACCAACTTAGTATTTCTAAAAACTGTCTTTTCTGTGTTAAGCAAAAATTGATTTAATGTATTTTTTAATCAAAGGTTTTGAGAAATAATCTTTAACAGAAAGATATTTGCTCGCTTTAAAAATATCCCTCTCATCAACAGAGCTACTTAAAATATAGATTTGAGATTCATTTTGAGTGGTATCTAAATTGTCTAAAAAATCCCAACCAGTCATACCAGGCATATTCAAATCTAAGAATAAGTAATTTGGCTTTATCTTATAAATTTCGTTCAATGCAGCTTTTGCACTTTGATATTTATAAAATTGACATGGCTCCTTTACATTCTTGGATATTAACTTTTCAGTCACAAAAGTGCTGATTGGGTCATCGTCTATAAGGGCTATTATTAACATTCAAATGCATTAATATGTGACTAAACAACAATAATCACATTGCAAAAGTAACTCGAATGAGTGAATTAACAAACCTTTTACAAATTAAAATACAGTCAAAAAAAATTGTTTGATTTTAAAAATAAATCTTAGTTTAAAAGTCAATCTTATTGTTGTTTTGAAATTTCGAATACGAATTCATCTATAATTCGATCAACAGTCTTTAACACCTTATTATCTTTAGTTTTTGGGGTAGAAACCTCAGTTACCCCCGTTAAGGTCATTAAAAATTTATCCTCTTTTGGGTCAATAAAATCCACAATAACTTGTACCAATTCATAGCTGGTCGTTTTAGTGCCATAATTTGAGTTCATATATCTTGAAGCTACCCAAGGATCCCAAACTCTGGTTCCCCAAAAAGGATAAGGATTCGAATAGTTTGTTGAGGTTCTTTTTCTAGGATCTTCATTGGATGTATATCGAATTACTAGATCAGGCTCTTCTTTATCATATACCAATCCTTTCTCTTCTAAACCTTCTTGTAAGTGGATTTGTACCTGTTGATCAATAAATTGAGATGAAAAACCAGGCATTCCTATCTCCTGATTAATAATCACAAAACTTTGATAGGGCTTTCTAATTGGCATTTCGGTATTCTCCTTGAAAATATCAATTGAGCTACATGATGAAGAAATAAGGATAATGAATCCAATTAACCCCAGCTTTTTGAAAGTATACATAGTGTATTTATATTTTTTCCATTTGTTACGAACGATACAAATGAAAGTTGATTTTCATTTTATAAACGTAAAAATTGAAAGGAATATTCCCTAAACGTAGACTGACCTGAGAATCATTGCTATTTTTGGGCAAAATTTTGAAGATGGAAAAACCTGAGTTTGACAATATTTTCATGGAATTGGCAGTTAATTTAGCCAAAAGATCACATTGTATTAAAAAACATGTCGGGGCTGTTCTGACAAAAGAAACAAGAATAATTTCAATTGGGTATAATGGTCCTCCGGCTGGTACCCACAATTGTGATGTTGAATTTCCTGAGAAAGGATGTGCAAGAGATAGCAAAGGAAGTTGTTCTCTTGCATTGCATGCAGAACAAAATGCAATCCTTTATGCGGTTAAAAACAATACCTCTGTGGAAGGGTCAACCTTGTATGTCACGCTTTCTCCCTGCTTAGCGTGTTCCAGAATTATTTTTTCGATGGGAATCTCTAAAGTTGTTTATCTTTTCTCCTACGCTGAATATAAAGGAATTGGCTCTGACGAAGGAGTGGATTTTCTAAGAAAATTTGGAGTTCAAGTTGAAAAATATGCTCAAGAATTATCAACCCTTGATGATCTGATTTAAATATAATTTACTTCAGGGCTTAGCTGAATCCCAAATTTTTGAAGTACTGATTCTTGGATTTTTTCAGACAGTAATTTAATCTCATATCCATCTCCCTTTCCAAAATTGACAAGAACTAGAGGCTGGTTTTCATGGACGCCAATTTCGCCAAATCGCTTTCCTTTCCATCCACTTTGCTCAATTAGCCAAGCAGCTGGTACTTTTATCCCTTCTGGTAACTCATAACCTGGAATGTTTGGAAAGGATTTTTTTAATTCCGACCAAGCATCTTTAGAAATTGTGGGATTTTTAAAAAATGAACCGGCATTTCCAATGTCTTTCGGATCTGGAAGTTTAGACTGCCTAATTTTTATTACCGCATTGCTCACAGCACTTAGAGATAATTCCGGGTCTAGATTTTCTGCTAAGATTTGTCTTATAGCTCCATATTCTAATTTGAAATCAGGTACTTTTTTGAGTTTAAATGTCACTGAAGTGATTATATATTGACCTTTTAATTCATTTTTAAAAGCACTCTCTCTGTATCCAAATTTACATTCTTCGGCATCAAATTCTTTTTGTTCTAAAGTCGCTCTATTTAAGGCCTTTAGGCTATGGAAGACATCTTTTACTTCAACTCCGTACGCTCCTATATTTTGCATTGGCGAAGCTCCGACTGTCCCTGGGATAAGTGAAAGATTTTCTATTCCTGCCCAATTATTAGAGATCGCATAAAGTACAAAGTCATGCCAGTTTTCACCAGCGCCAACTTTTACCCATATATATTGAGAATCTTCGGTAATAATTTCAATACCTGAGATTTCAATTTTTATTACCAGTGAATTGATATCCTGTGTTAAAAGTATATTACTTCCCCCTCCCAGAATAAAAACTTCAAGCCCCATGTTCTTGGACCAAATTAAGGCTTCAATTAATTGCTCTCTTGAATTGACACTTGTAAAAAATCTAGCTTTTTTATCAAGACTGAATGTGTTGAAAGGTTTAAGGGAAATGTTTTCTTGTATATTCATGCGCTAATCTTGTATTGCGAAATAAATAAGTTTTGACTAGATAAGAAATGAATTTTTCATTCCTAGGCTATATTTCATGAAAGAATTAATAATAAACGGAATAAGGATCCGACCTGGTCAGACTTTGAATATCGAGGTGGCTATCGCAAAACTCCCTACTCATACTTTAATTGACCTTCCCATTTTCATTAGGTCCTCAAAGGAACCCGGACCAGTAGTTTTGATCTCTGGTGGTGTTCATGGTGATGAAATTAACGGGATTGCAACAGCTAAAAAAATATTAGAAGAAGTAGATGATAATTTGGAGTTACTGAGAGGAACTTTGATCATTATCCCTTTAGTAAATATTTACGGTTTCTTATCAAACAGTAGAACTTTTCCAGATGGAAGAGATTTAAACCGAAGTTTTCCTGGGAATAAAAAAGGGTCTTTGGCTTCACGAATTGCCTATATTTTAAGTAATGAAATTATTCCTTTGATAGATTATGGGATCGATTTTCACACTGGAGGCCGAATGCTGACAAATTACCCTCAAATAAGAGTAGATTATCAAGACAAAGTAGCTTTGGAACTAGCAAAATCTTTTGGGACTCATTTTGTAGTAAATTCAAAATACATTGAAAAATCTTTTCGAAAATCAGCCTATAAATCAAAAAAGCATATTCTGGTTTTTGAAGCAGGGGAGTCGATGAGATTAGATGATTTTGCAATTGAGGAAGGGGTTCTTGGAACTAAAAGATTTTTGAATAGTTTGGGAATGATACGTGATTCTACTGCAAAACAACCCACGATATTTTTGAAGCAAAGTGACTGGATTAGGGCAAAAGCCTCTGGAATTTTTAATTCAAATGTTAAATTAGGGGAAGCAATTAAAAAAGGTCAAATTTTGGCGAAAATATCTGATCCTTATGGGCAAGTGAAAATACCTGTAAAAGCACCTTCCAATGGATTTATTATAGGAATTAATAACATGCCGGTGATAAATGTAGGTGATGCTTTAATTCACGTCGGAAAAGAATAAATCACCTTTCCTTCAATAAATAAAGAACTTTTTATGAGTAATGTCGAACAGTTTAAACATGTTAGAAATCATTCATTATTTCTCTGTCGGAACTTAATCACAGAAGATTTTAGCCTTCAAGCTTCTGAAGAAGTAAGTCCCCCAAAGTGGCATTTAGCACATACCACCTGGTTTTTTGAGCAATTTATTTTAATTCCATATTTAGAAGGGTATCATGTAAGGCATCCCCAATTCAACTTTCTATTCAATTCATACTACAATTCGCTTGGAAATAGAACCGCAAGGAATCAAAGAGGACTGATGACCCGACCTTCGGTTTCTGAAGTAATGGATTATCGGGAATATGTTAATGAAGCCATAGAAACCTTGATTTCTCAGGGAGATCCCAAAGTTTTAGAATTGGTGACACTAGGATTAAATCATGAACAGCAGCATCAGGAATTATTGGTGACTGATTTGAAATTTAGCCTCTGGCACAATCCTTTAGATCCCGTGATCATGGATATAGGGGAATATCTGAAAATCAAAAAGGCATCTTGGATCGAAGTGGATGAAGGAGTTTATGAAATTGGATTTAAAGGGAAAGGTTTTTGTTTTGATAATGAACTGAATTCGCACAAAGTCTATTTGAACCCATTTAAGATCTCAGGGGAGCTTGTCAGTAATCTCGAATATTTTGAATTTATGGAAGCCGGTGGATATGAAAACTCTATTTATTGGCATGATGAAGGTTGGTCGTGGGCAAAAAAACAATCCGTAAAAGCTCCATTATATTGGGAAAATAAAGACGGAAACTGGTCTTATTATACCTTATTTGGAAGACAGGAAATTACTTGGGATTCCCCCGTTGCTCATGTGAATTTTTATGAAGCAGCTGCATTTGCCAACTGGAAAGGGAAAAGACTTCCAACAGAATTTGAATGGGAAGTTGCCCAAAAGGAATTTCACTGGGGAAGTAGATGGGAATGGTGCAATTCTGCTTATTTACCTTATCCTGGATTTAAAATTGCGCCTGGAGCATTGGGAGAATACAATGGCAAATTTATGGTAAATCAAATGGTATTGAGAGGAGCCTCAGTTGCCACTCCTGAGGATCATTCGAGATCTACCTATAGAAACTTTTTTCACCCTCAGCACAGATGGCAATTCATGGGGATTCGATTAGCTGAATCAATTTAATATGAGCTCAAAGAACTTAGATTTTGGAACTTTTGCCCAAGACGTAATGCTTGGTTTAAGTTCACAACAAAAGACGCTACCTTCCAAATATTTCTATGATTCCAAAGGGGATAAGTTGTTCCAAAAAATAATGGAGCTCCCTGATTATTATCTGACTAGGAAAGAAATTGAAATATTTGAAAAGCAGAATAAAGAAATACTGAAACCTGTTTTGAATTTAGGTCAATCATTTAACCTCGTAGAACTTGGTGCAGGAGATGGATTGAAAACAAAAATATTACTTCGTCAACTTCAACGCGAAAAGGCGGATTTCGAATATTTCCCTGTCGATTTTTCGGGTTCGGTGCTTGAAGAATTGAAAGAATCTCTTTCTTTAGAATTTCCGCAGTTAAAAGTAACCTCTATTGAAGATACCTACCGAGGTTCCTTAAAAAAACGTTTTTGGGCAAATGACAAACCTAGCTTGATTATGTTTTTGGGATCTAATCTGGGTAATTTTAGTTTATTGGAAGCTTATGATGTTCTTGATCATTTAAGAATAGGTGCCTCACATGGTGATTTTGTATTGATTGGAATAGATTTAAAGAAAGATCCAAAAACTATCCTAGATGCTTATCATGATGCTGAAGGGATAACTCGAGACTTTAACTTAAATCTTTTGAGCAGAATCAATAAAGAGTTAGATGGTGATATAGATCTAGATACTTTTATACATTGGCCAACATATGATCCTATTTCGGGTGAATGCAGAAGTTACTTGCTTTCGAAAATAGAGCAAACCATTAATATCAAGGCTTTAGATCAATCCTTCTATTTTGAAGCATTTGAACCAATTTTCACTGAGATCAGTAAAAAATACAGTCTTTCCGAGATCGAAAAACTTGCCCAAAGAGGTGGATTTAACACCGTTGAAAATTTCACAGATGATGAAAACTATTTTGCCGATGTACTTTGGCAAAGGATATAAAAAAAGCACCGAAAATAAATTCGGCGCTTTTATATTAGGACGGGTTAGTTTACTTAATTAACTGAAATATTGCTTCAGCCCCTCAAGCTTTTTACTTAATTCGCTTTCTACTTTGCTAAAATCTTTGGCCGAATTAAGCGCTTGATTTACTGAAAAATAATATTTGATTTTTGGCTCTGTGCCCGATGGTCTCGCGGAAATTTTACTTCCATCTTTTAGATAGAACTGCATTACATTTGATGAATCCATAGCTAGTTTTTCAACTTTGCCTGACTCCACGTGAGTAATCGTACTAGCTTTGACATCAACAATTCTTTCAACTTTCTGCCCATTCATTTCTTTTGGTGGGTTGACTCTAAAATCTGACATTAAAGCCTGAATTTGTTCTGCTCCATCTTTGCCTTTTTTAGTGACTGAAATTAAAGCTTCCTTATAGAACCCAAATTGCTCGTAGATTTCTGCCAAGACATCAAATACTGTTTTGTCTTTTGATTTATAGTAGGCAATGACTTCTGCCACCATTGCGCAAGCACTTACCCCGTCTTTATCTCTTACAAAATCTCCAACTAAATAGCCGTACGATTCTTCTCCTCCTCCGATAAACGTTTGCTTTCCTTCTAAATCTCGGATTATTGCAGCGATATTTTTAAATCCGGTTAAAACGGAAAAACATTTTACTCCAAAACCCTCACAGATTCTATCAATTAATTCAGTGGTAACTATGGTATTCACCATAAATTGGTTTCCATCTAATTTCCCAGCCTCTTTCCATCTACTTAATAGATAGTAAGTTAGAAGTGATCCCGTTTGGTTTCCATTCAAAAGTTCAAACTCGCCAGAAGCATTTGGAACTGCTGCTGCATATCTATCTCCATCAGGATCACATGCCAAAACCAATTCTGCACCAACTTCTTTCCCTAATTTCAAAGAAAGGGTCAATGCTTCAGCCTCTTCTGGATTAGGATAAACCACAGTAGGAAATGTTCCATCAGGCTCAGCTTGCTCCTTGACAAGGTGAACATTTTCAAAACCGAATGCTTTTATTGCTGCCGGAACCATTTTTCCAGAAGCTCCATGAATTGGTGAAAAAACAATTGGAAGATCCTTTTGCTGTTGAATTTCTTCAGGTGCAAGACTCAACTCTTTTACTTTTGCCAAATAAATGGCATCAAAGTCTTCTTCGATATAGCTGAAAAGATCGTCTTGTTTATTCCAGTTTACTTGGTCAAAAGAGGTGATTTTTTTCACTTCTTTGATGATGTTTGTGTCATGAGGCGCCACAACTTGAGCTCCATCATCCCAATAGGCTTTATACCCATTGTATTCTTTTGGATTATGAGATGCCGTGATCATTACACCGCTTTTACATCCAAAATGTCTGACAGCGAATGATAACATCGGTGTCGGCCTCATTTCTTTAAAGTATAATACTTTAATGCCGTTTGCAGTGAAAACATTTGCAGTCGTGGTCGCAAATAATGTGTTGTTAATTCTGCTATCATGAGTGATAGCAACTTTAATCTCTTCTCCCGGAAAACATTGCAAAAGGTAATTTGCCAGTCCTTGAGTGGCCATACCAATCGTATAAATATTCATTCGATTGGTTCCTACTCCCATAAGACCTCTTAGTCCTCCAGTTCCGAATTCCAAATCCTGATAAAAAGAGTCAACCAATTCGGTTGGATTCTGTCCAATCAGATTTTCAATTTTTGTTTTTGTCTCTTGATCGATATTTCCATCTAGCCAACTTTGGGCTTTGGAAAGGATGGTAGGGTCTATTCCGCTCATATGTTAAAAATTTCTTAGAATTCTAAGATATAGAAAATGTGAATTAAAGCCATTCACTAATGGTAAATCATTTTACTAAAGCAATAAAAATCAAAGAGAAATAAGCAAATCTTCTGATAGGTTTAGTTTAAGTTACATTTTTGCCTTCTTATCAATTATTACTTCTTTTTTTTTAACTCTTGAATAATGATGGTAAGGAATAATGCCGTATCCATACTTTATAGAAAATACTTTAGTAAACTCTGCTCCAAAAAAGAAAATCAAACAGGAATAGGAAACCCAAAGTAAAATTAAAATGAGGGAACCTGCGGCACCATAAGTCGAGCCGGGATTAGTCGCTCCAAAATATAGGCCTAATAAAAACTTCCCTAAAACAAATAATATAGCTGTAAGAAACGCTCCGACCCAAACCGTTTTCCATCGTATTTTGGCATCAGGAAGGTATTTAAAAATCAACCCAAACAAAAGTGTAATAAATGATAATGAAAAGATCCAATCAAAAACAAAAGCTAAGTAAATAACAACTTCAGGAAGTTTAGTTGAAATGTATTCACTTAGAATTGAAATGGTAGCCGTCAAAATAAAACTTATTAGAAGGAGAAAACCTAAAACTAAGACAAATCCAAAACTGATTAATCTGTCTTTAACCAGCCTATACCAGGATATCTTCTCTGTAAGTTTTAGTTCCCAAATTTGATTGAGCGATAGTTTTAAATGATAAAATACACCTGTTGCCCCAAATAGGAGCGTACCTACTCCCACAATGGTGGCGAAGGTAGACTTCCCACTTAATTGAGTGCTGACAATCATTTCCTCAACGATATTGGCAGTATCAGCACCAAGAATATTTTGAAATTGAGAGGATAATTTACCAGCCACAATATCATTTCCCCAAATAGCACCAACACTATTCACCACAATAACGAGCAAGGCTGGAAGAGAAAGTACTGCATAGTAGGCAACTACCGCACTAAGTCTAGCAGGATCCGAGGCATTCCATCTTTTAAATGCTAAAACAATAAGTTTTGGCAAATGACTGAATTTGAATTTTTCTGGTGCTATCGAACCTTCTTTTACCTGTTTTTCCATAATTAATTAGACTTTGAAATTTGATCAGGGAATCTTATTTCTTTCAGCTCCTCTTTCATTGTGACACCACCTTTAATACCAAAATCCAAAGTTCTGATTGGGAATGGTATAGTAATTCCTTCCCGATCAAAGGCTTTTTTTAGTGAGATAATCGCCTCATTTCTAGCAGGAATAAAGTTGATTTCAGAAGTAGAAAATTTCACCCAAATATTTAAAGTGAAATTAATAGAGCTATCTCCAAAGCCTGTCCAAAAAATAGAAGGGTCTTCTGATTTCAACCTGCTTGGAAGATCGTTCATCGCCTCTAAAGCAATTTTTTCAACTTTCTCTAAATCTTCACCATAACTGACACCGCATTCGATCTGAACTCTTCTTTTTCCTTCCTCTGTGAAATTGATAAAGTATTCCTGAAAAAGTAGTCTGTTAGGTACATGTACAATAGGCCCATTATATGTTGCGATTTTAGTCACTCTTAAGTTAACATCAATTACTTTTCCTTCATGTCCGTCTTTTGTCTGAATCACATCTCCGATTTTATATGGCTGATTGAATGTGATGAAGACACCCGAAATAAAATTTGCCGCAGTATCCTGAAATGCAAAACCCAAAGCCAATCCCACGATCCCTAAACCTGCTAAAATCGAAGAAACAGTTTTGGATAGTTCTAAGGCTGATAGGGACAGCATAACACCAAAAATCAAAATCGCCATAAAAATTATTTGGCTTAAAAATCTGCTGATGGTAGGATTTATATGAAGTTTAATCAAATACCTGTTAGAGTGTTTTTTGAGCTTTTTGGCTAAAAAAAGACTAGCGAACAAAATAAATATCGCCAAAACCAAATTCGGTAAATTACTTATCGCTGCTTCACCCCAGGTTTGTAATTTCTCTGTTATTTTATCAAAAATTTGTTGAGCATCATACCCAAATATTTCCGCTAATCTCATAGTCATTTAATTATTTCTATGAAAAAGGAGAAATGATCATGCCATGGAACTAATGGGGATAATTAACTGGAACTGCAGTATAAGAATTAGAGTGAAATCATTCAAAAAACAAGAAATATGGCCTAGAAAACTCTTTAAATGAGCTAAAAATATTTTACTGTCTCAATTTAGTTTTGGTTTTCTATTACCTTTTGATTCCAAAAATGACCTGCCTCAATTATCAGTTTTTCCCGAAATGGGGAATTTTTTACATTTAAAAATAATGGAAAACTAGAAGGTTTAAGAAGGTTCTATTTTTATAGTGTCTAAGATACTTTTAGAATTAACACCCAACTGTCTCATGATTTTCTGCACATCCTTCTGTGAAATATTAGTTGACCTTATTTTATCCTTTTCAAAAATCACCACATTTCCATCCCTAGCATAAGGAGCCGCCGGAATAAAAACAACAACCTCACCACTTGCCAACTCATCTACCTGGAAACCCAACATCCATCCATCGATTGGAGCTAATACTACTGGGAAGTTGGTGTCTGACTCTAAACCAGCGGTATTCTGAAGCGTGTTTTTCATCAATTGATACCCCGGAAAAAGAGTGAGAATATTATTTTCAATCCAAAGGATAATCTTTTTCCCAAAACCCAAATTTGCAATGTACCCTGCAAATAGGCAAAAAAGTATCAAGATCAGGATTGTTAAGAAATAAGGGTTATCAAAAACCCCAACATCCCCACTTATTTTTTCACTTAATAATTCTGAAAACGGATTTAAAAGTTGGATCGCTTTTTCAAAAAAAAGAATTGTTAAAACTATAGGGATTAAGAAAAATATTCCTCCTTTGATTGTTTGGGAAAGGATTGCTAATACTTTTTTCATATTTCTTTTTTTTGATAAAAATTTAGCGCTTTTCCTTCATAATAAAAACTTTCTAATTTGGAAGGAATAAAAAAGCCGACTTTCATCGGCTAATCATTATAAATTTCCTCTCAACTCTTGTTCTCTTTCTATTGCTTCGAAAAGTGCTTTGAAATTTCCTTTTCCAAATGATTTCGCTCCTTTTCTTTGAATAATTTCAAAAAACAGGGTCGGTCTATCTTGAATAGGTTTTGTGAATATCTGTAATAAATATCCCTCCTCATCTCGATCTACCAAAATATTTAACTCTTTCAAAGGTTGCAGTTCCTCGTCAATTTTACCGACTCTATCCAACAAATCATCATAGTAAGATTGTGGAACTTCTAAAAATTCAATACCTCGTTTTCTCAATTCAGATACTGTATGTATGATGTCGTCGGTGGCTATCGCCATGTGTTGAACTCCTGGACCATTATAGAAATCAAGATACTCTTCAATTTGTGATTTCTTTTTACCTTCTGCGGGTTCATTTATTGGGAATTTGATATACCCATTTCCATTGGACACTACCTTGGACATGAGTGCAGAATATTCCGTTGAAATATCTTTGTCATCGAAAGTGATCAATAATTTGAACCCCATCACTTCCTCATAAAAATTCACCCAGCGATTCATTTCTCCAAGCTCAACATTGCCAACACAATGATCTATATATTTTAAACCGATCGATTCCGCCTTATACTTGCTTGATTTTTCAACATACCCAGGTAGGAAAACTCCCTGATAATTTTTCCTTTCCACAAATGTATGAATCGTATCACCGTAAGTTTTTATGGAAGCAATTTTCACTTCTCCATATTGGTCAGTCACAGTTTTAGGCTCATCTGAGGATTCTGCCCCTCTTGATGTCGTTTCATACCAGGATTTTTCAGCATCATCTACCCATAGGGCCAATACTTTCACCCCATCACCATGTTTGGTAATATGGGAAGAAATCGGACTATCAGGAGTTAAAGGCGAGGTTAGAACTAATCTGATTTTGTCTTGCTTGAGAACATAGGAAGCTCTGTCTTTCAATCCGGTCTCGGGACCTGCATATGCAATTAACTCATAGCCAAATGCATACTGGTAAAAGAGGGAAGCTTGTTTGGCATTGCCAACATAAAGTTCCACATAGTCTGTCCCATTGATGGGAAGGAAATCTTCAGTCATGGTCTAGTTATTTTTTGGGTTATTCTCGAAGACTAAAGTTAGTAAATAAACAAAAGATTATTTGGCTTAATAAAGCTTATTCCTGCGGGTTTTTATTAGTCATAAGTGTAATTATAGCCATCAATAAAAAGGTAAACGCCCAAAGTCCATAACTTGTCCCAAAAGATAATATGATAAGTATCAGGTAATAAAAAGGTCCTAATGCGAATCCTATCAAGAATTTAATGGTAGAATTAAAAACCTTGTCTTTGATTTTGGGAGATCTCCAAAGCCAAATCCAATAGAGGGGAAAATGAAAAATCTTCATCATTTTGTTTCTAACTCCTGAAAAAGTCTCAATTGGTCTTTCAACTTTTCCCGTTTTCAAAAACTCCTCAACAGCTTCCTTTTCATTTAAATCAACTCCATTGTCAAGAAGAAGCTTTAAATTCTCCTCATAATTTTCATTTGGAATTTCCACAACCAACTGATGTAATGCTTTTTCAACAGATTTGGTCAGTTTGCCAGATTGTGAACTAGGCATATCCACTTCTATGGTTTTGCCAAAAATCATTTTAACTCTACTTCCCGATTTTTTATGTGCAGAAAAATTTATTCCAACTGGCAAGATTACCGGATTTGTATCAGGGTATTTTTCTTTTAATCCAAAAGCCATTCTGGTAAATCCTTTGCTGAGAGGCCGTAAGTTTCGTACATCATTATGGCTACCCTCTGCGAAAATAATTACAGTTCCTTTCTTCTTTAGAATCTCATAGGTCTTGTCAAATATCAGTTGATTTTGTTGGACTGTCGAAAACCCATCCCGAACTCTGTAGACTGGCAGCATTCGTATAAAATCCAATAGTTTGGCCGCTATGGGATTTTTGAAAACGGATGCTCTTGTAAGAAAATAGGGCTTTAGTCTTGTATGGGTAGCAAGAAGGAGTGGATCAATCAATGCATTTTGATGATTTGCTACTAATATGACTGGACGGTTTTTCGGGATATTTTCTTTGCCATCTATTTTAATTTTTTTGAAATAGAGATGAAGGCAGACTTTTACCCAGAAGCGTAGGTAAGCATTTATAAGGTCTTTCATTCTTTATTTTTCCATATCGAGGCAACGGTCATTCCCGAGATCAAATGCCAAATACCCCAAAAAGCTGTGATAATTGCCATTCCTCCCAATCCATTAAAATAGGTAAAGATCAAAACCAATCCCAAACCTGAATTTTGAATTCCTGTTTCAATGGTTAAAGTCTTCACATCTGCTAAAGGCAATCGAAATATTTTTCCAGTGCTAAAACCAGTTCCCAAAGCAATACAATTGTGCGCTAAAACCCATAAAAAAATGATAGAAATATACTTTAAAAACAGGTCTAAATTCCCCAGAAAAGCAATAACAATGAATGCTGCAAAAATAATTAGGCTTAAAGGTTTTAAAATTTTAGAAGCTTTTTTAGCTATTTCTGGAGCTTTTTGGTGGGTAAAAATCCCAAGGAGTAGCGGTACCCCCAAAATCATGGATACCGTCAGAAAAGCATCCTTGTAATCTAATTGTATGTCCTTAAGCAGGAGGGATGTAGGGGGATATAAACTTGCCCATAAAGCAAAATTTAAAGGCGTGGAAAAAATACAAATGATACTTGAAAAGCCTGTTAAACTGATTGATAGTGCGGTATTTCCTTTCGCATAATTCGTAAGAAAATTGGATACATTTCCCCCCGGACATGCCGCTACCAGAAACATACCAAGGGCTACGCTCGGCGGTGGGTTCATTACATTTACCAGCGCCCAAGTCATAAAGGGGAGGAATAAAAACTGAGAAAATACTCCTAGGAAAAAACCTTTTGGATTTTTTGCCAAATACTTAAAATCATCGAACCTTAAATCCAAGGCAACCCCGTACATAATTAATGCTAAGGCTAGATTTAATAACAACAGGTCTCCGGATGAGAAATTAAGCTGGATAGAATCCAGTTCGTTGGGTTGGGTCATTACTTCGAAAATCCAACGAATTCTCGAATTATCAAAGTTTAAAGATGCTTTTGCTTAACTCATTCTATGTTTTTTGAAATCTATTATTCCCTGCTTAGTCTTCATACGAAATCGTTTCCGCATGTTTTATTACAGTACAAATAATTCATATTGAATGCTATGGACAGAATCTTTAGATTGAAACAAAGGAATTTCTAGAAATTCAAGGATCATTTTTCTCAGGAAAAAGCCTTTTTCAGAAACTGAAATTACATGAAATAATAACCCAAAATACTGTTTCAAATGACCAAAAGAAGAGAATTTATAAAAAAGTCCATGCTGGGAACAGCAGGAATTGCTATGGCAGGAATGACCATGTCAGCCAAGTCTTATGGATCAATTATAGGAGCTAATGAACGAATCAACTTAGCTGTAATAGGAATCCGAGGACAAGGAAGCAACCATATCAATCAGTGGTGTGCTTTGAAAGACAATAGAAATGTCCGTTTAAAAACCCTCTGTGATGTAGATGAACAATATTATTCTGAAAAGTCAAAAGTTGTAATTGAAAAAACCGGAGTTACGCCTTTGACGGAATGGGATATGCGAAGAGTGTTTGACGACTCTGAAATTGATGCCGTTTCTTTTGCAGTTCCAAATCACTGGCATGCATTAGGAACAATTTGGGCTTGCCAAGCAGGGAAGCATGTCTATGTTGAAAAACCTTCAAGCCATAATGTTTTTGAAGGTAGAAAAATGGTGGAAGCTGCCAGAAAATATAACCGCCGTGTTCAGGTAGGATTCCAGAATAGATCCATTGCAAATGTAATGGAAGCGATGAAATTCCTCCATGAAGGTGGGATTGGAGATGTGTACATGGCAAGAGGACTTTGCTACAAACCTAGAAATTCATTTGGGATTGTCGCGGATAGTACTCCGCCGGAATCCCTACATTACGATCAGTGGTTAGGTCCGGCACAATATCAGCCTTACAATGAAAAGAAAGTTCATTACAACTGGCATTGGCATTGGGCTACCGGAAATGGAGATACAGGAAATCAAGGACCTCATCAATTTGACGTGGCCAGATGGGGATTAAATAAAAGCGAACATCCAGTTTCTGTTTACTCTTCTGGAGCAATTTATGGCATCACCCCGGAAGAATGCTCTCAAGAAACTCCAAACACACAGACTTCTACTTTTCAATATGCCGATAATAAAATTTTGGAATTTGAAACCCGGGGTCGATATACTAATGGCGAGTCAAGTCTTGGAATTAAAATCGGAAATATGTTTTATGGGACAGATGGCTATCTGGAATTGGATGGGAGCACGTGGAAAGCTTTTCGGCAAGATGAAAAGGAGCCATTTGCCATGAGCAAGAAAATGGAAACAACAGCTCCAAGTAATCAGGTTTTAGCTGCTCCAGGAGGTGCTGAACATTATGCCAATTTCCTCGACGCCATTCGTTCAGAGAGTGATGAAACACTTCATTGTGATATTGAAGAAGGTCATAAATCCTCAGTTCTTCCTTTAATTGCCAATGTTTCATACTTGACAGGAAAACACCTACATTTTGATGGACAAACTGAAAAGTTTGTAAAAGACAAAGCCGCTGATAAACTTTTGACGAGAGATTACAGAGCTAATTTTGAAGTGTCTAATCAAGTTTAAATCTTTTCTACTAACTATAACTCAAATGATCGAATCTAATTCTAGAAGAGATTTTCTTCTAAAAAGTATGGCTGCAAGTCTGGCCTTATCAGCTGGCAGTTTACCCTTATCGACTTTTGCCAAATCCCAATCAAAAGGGATGCAATTTGGTTTGGTCACTTACCAATGGGGTAGGGATTGGGATTTACCAACCTTGATTAGTAATTGTGAAAAAAGTGGGGTTTTAGGGGTGGAACTTAGGACTCAGCATGCCCATGGAGTAGAAATAGCTCTGAATGCTCAACAAAGAGAGGACGTGAAAAAAAGGTTTGCTAATAGCGCGGTGACCTGTTTAGGTTATGGAAGTAATTTTGAATACCATAGCCCAGATCCTAGTGTTTTAAAGGAAAATATCTCTCAAACGAAAGAATACATAAAACTCTGTAAGGATATCGGTGCATCCGGAATAAAAGTAAAGCCTAATACTCTTCCGTCTGAAGTCCCAAAAGAAAAAACCATTGCTCAGATAGCAGCAGCTTTTAATGAGGTTGGAAAATTTGCTGGGGATTTTGGTCAATTGGTTAGAGTGGAAGTTCATGGTCACCTGACACAAGAGCTCCCGAACATGAAAGCTATTTTCGATCAGGTAACAGATCCTAATGTGAAAATCTGCTGGAATTGTAATCCTGAGGATTTACTGGAACCTGGTCTGGAAGCAAATTTCAATTCTGTTAAAAAATGGTTTGGTGATACCGTCCATGTTCGTGAATTCAACGAAGGAGATTATCCTTATCAGGAATTATTCAAACTGTTTGCAAAAATGAATTATGAAGGATGGATTTTGATGGAAGCCAGAACTGAACCCTCGGATCGGGTTGCTGCTTTAAAAGAACAACTGTCGTTGTTTAATTCCTTGAAATCAAATGCTTTAGGGATCGTTTAATATAGTATAAATTCAACAAGATATTAGTAATAAAAATCATGTATTTCACACAAAAAATGAAGGCTTCCTTAGGTATTTCGGCATTAGCCTTACTGGGAGCCTGTACTTCCGGTACAACTAATTCAATGGAAAAATCAGAAGAAATGGCCGCTCAATCTCCAAAAATGGAACTAGTTCAAAATGAGACTGCTCAAAAAGTGGATGTCATGGTTGATGGCGAGTTATTTACCTCCTTTATCTATCCGGATACTTTGGACAAGCCTGTTTTGTTTCCAATCAATACCTCCCAAGGGAATACGATCACCAGAGGTTGGCCACTAGCGCCTAAGTCAGGAGAACGATTTGATCACCCCCATCATATCGGTTTATGGTTTAATTATGGAGATGTCAATGGACTTGATTTCTGGAACAACTCCTACGCCATACCTGCTGATAAAAAAGCGAACTATGGGCATATCGTTTTAACTAAGATTAATTCGATTTCAGCAACTGGTTCAACAGGAAAACTTGAAGTGACTCAAGAATGGAAGAATGAAGGAGGAGAAACATTATTGGAAGAAAAGACCACCTTTATTTTCAATGCAGAAGATTCCAATCGATCTATAGAAAGGATATCGACTTTGAAAGCGATCAATGAAGCGGTTTCATTCACTGACAATAAAGAAGGAATGTTGGCATTAAGAGTTGCCAGGGAATTGGAACATCCATCCACTAAACCAGAGCTTTTCACAGATGCTTCAGGAAAAGTTACTGATGTCCCTTCCATGAATAATGAAGGAATAACGGGAATGTATACGAGTAGTAATGGCAAAAAAGGAGATGATGTTTGGGGTACTCGGGGAGATTGGGTGGAGCTAGCTGGAAAAATAGGCGAGGAACCCATTTCAGTAATTATCTATGATCATCCCGGAAATGTAGGATATCCTACCTACTGGCATGCCAGAGGTTATGGTCTGTTTGCAGCAAATCCATTGGGCCAAAAAGCCATGAGTGAAGGAAAAGAAGAACTCAATTATAAATTGGAAAAAGGGGAGTCTATGACATTTAAATTTAAGGTTGATATTATTTCTGGAAATCAACCTAGCCCAAGTAATATCAATCAAACCTTTGATGCCTGGAAAGCTAATTAATAGTCATCATCAGCTCTGATCAAATGGAAAGCACTGCCTTAGGTATGTGCTTTTTTAGTTTGATTTTTTAATTTTTTGCACAAATCATATGTATTAAACTATTTTATTTTATTTTAATCACTTCAGAAGTGTTCATCAAAATTTAAATTACTTTACCAAGAATCTCCCAAATAGCCAAAGTCAACTGTATTTCATCTTGTTTGAATTATTTCGACTTCATTTTTTGTTTCAGATTTAAACTCAGCCTATGTCTATTAAAGTTGCTGTAAGGCATTTTACCAGGTACGATTACGATCGTCATATCTCATTAAGTCCTCAAGTGATCCGATTAAGACCTGCACCACATTCGAGGACTTTTATTAAAGGGTATTCATTGAATGTAAAGCCAGAAAATCATTTTATTAACTGGCAGCAGGATCCTTTTGGTAATTATTTAGCTCGGATAGTTTTTCCTGAAAAGGTAAAGTTTTTTGAGATTGATGTTGAAGTCATTGCCGATATGGTCGTGATTAACCCTTTTGACTTTTTCGTTGAGGATTATGCGGACAAGTTTCCTTTTAACTATGAAGAAGGGCTCAATGCTCAATTGGGCCCTTATTTGGAAAAGCAGGAATCAGGGCCGCTGGTGATGGAGTTAGTTAAAAAAGCCAAAGCACTTCTTCAAAAAGACATGATTACGGTTGATTATTTGGTGGCTATCAATCAATTAATCAATCAGGAATTGAAGTACCATGTGAGAATGGAACCGGGAGTTCAATCATGTGAAGAAACGCTCACCTTAGGTTCAGGATCCTGTAGGGATTTTGCCTGGCTAATGGTGATTGTTTTGCGTCATTTAGGACTTGCGTCAAGATTTGCTTCGGGTTATTTGATCCAATTGAAATCGGATGAGAAATCATTGGATGGACCATCAGGCCCGGAAGAAGATTTTACTGATTTGCATGCATGGACGGAAGTATTTGTTCCGGGTGCAGGTTGGATTGGGCTTGACTCAACCTCAGGACTTTTTGCAGGGGAGGGGCATATCCCACTGGCCTGTACTCCAAGTCCTCAAGATGCTGCGCCTATTTCGGGGATGGCTGAGCCTGCAGAGACCACTTTTCACTTTGTCAACGAAGTCACAAGAATAGAAGAAACACCTAGAGTTACGAAACCCTATTCGGAAGAAGTTTGGGAGAAGATTCAAAAAGTCGGAGATATAGTTGACAAGGATTTAGAGGAAAATGATGTGAGATTGACGATGGGAGGGGAACCTACTTTTGTGTCAATTGATAATCAAGATGCGCCAGAATGGAATACAGATGCTGACGGGGAGCACAAGAGAAGCCTTTCCAACATCTTATTTCATAAACTGAAGGGACAATTCGGTCATGGTGCCTTGATGCAATATGGTCAGGGTAAATGGTATCCTGGCGAGCCTCTTCCGAGATGGAAGTTGGCTTGTCTTTGGAGAAAAGACGGAAAAGCGATCTGGCATGATGATTCTTTGATGGCAGATTTATCAAAGGATTATAAGCTGAATAGTCGACATGCAAAAAGCTTTATGAACAATTTGGTAAAGCAACTGAATGTCGATAAGAACAATATATCACCTCTCTACGAAGATCCATTCTATTTCATCTGGCAGGAAGGTAGAGTCCCAGTGAATATCAATCCTAAAAAATTCAATCTAAAATCCTCTTTAGAAAGACAAAAACTTGCTGAAATCTTAAATAAAGGCTTGGGTAAACCTGTTGGATTTTCTGTGCCATTAGAATGGGAATTAACTGAAGAAAGATGGCAAAGTTGTAAGTGGAAGTTCAGAAGAGATGATTTGTATTTGGTACCTGGAAATTCTCCTGCAGGATTGAGACTTCCACTGGACTCGATAGAACATACAGATCCGAAGGATGAGTTAAATATTCCTGAAACAGATTTGTTTTCGCCCGTTAAGAAATTGCCAAAATCTTCTAAAAGATTCAAAGGGAAAAAGGAGCCAATCAATTCCAAAAGGATATTTAAAACCACGCTCGTAGTTGAGGTAAGAGAAGGAAAGCTTTTTGTATTCTTTCCCCCCACAAAACAGTTTGATCATTACCTTGATTTGGTCAGTGCAGTAGAGCGTACGGCTAAGAAAATGAAAATCCCAATTCTCATTGAAGGATATGATCCACCTTCTGATTTGAGAGTTGAAAAGATGATGATTACTCCTGACCCTGGTGTAATAGAGGTAAATATTCAGCCTGCAAAGACCTGGAAGGAGGTTTTGAATAATTATGGGATACTTTATGAAAAAGCCCGTGAATCCAGACTAATCAGCGAAAAGTTTAATGTGGATGGAAAGCATACTGGGACTGGAGGAGGGAATCACATTACATTGGGAGGAACCACACCCGAAAACAGTCCCTTACTGAGAAGACCCGACGTACTTAGAAGTTTCATCACGTATTGGCAGCATCATCCGGCATTATCCTACTTATTTTCCACCCAATTTATTGGCCCGACAAGCCAGGCACCAAGGGTAGATGAAGGTAGAGATGACATGCTTTATGAACTCGAATTGGCCTTTCAGCAAGTTCCAAACGGAAAGGAAAACGCGATCCCATTTTGGATGGTAGATCGGATATTTAGAAACTTACTTGTGGATATTACAGGAAATACGCACCGGGCAGAATTCTGTATAGACAAGTTATATTCTCCTGATTCAAGTAGCGGAAGATTGGGGATTCTAGAGTTCAGAGGTTTTGATATGCCTCCTCATTATCGGATGAGTATGGTGCAATTATTATTGATCAGGGCTTTAATGAGCTGGTTTTGGAAGGAGCCCTACAATCATAAATTAGTCAGATGGGGCACTTCCCTACATGACAAATTCTTACTTCCGCATTATTGTCAAAAAGACATGGTGGAAGTAGTGAGGGATCTGAAAAGAGCTGGATATGATTTTGATGTTTCTTGGTTTGATCCATTCTTCAGTTTTAGATTTCCATTTATTGGAGAATTACAGGCTGAAGACATTCATATTGAATTAAAAATGGCTATTGAACCTTGGCATGTATTGGGAGAGGAAATTTCAAGTTCAGGAACAGCCAGATATGTAGATTCTTCTTTGGAAAGATTAGAAGTAAAAATTACTGGTTTGACAGATTCCAGGTACCATTTGTTGTGCAACGGCTATAAAATTCCACTTAAAAACACTGGAGTTCAAGGCGAATATGTAGCCGGCATCCGATACCGAGCTTGGCAACCTTTTTCTGCCTTACATCCTACGATCGGCATTGACACTCCACTAGTGATTGATTTATATGATTCTTGGACCAAAAAGTCTGTTGCTGCATGCCAATACCATGTGGTACATCCAGGAGGAAGAAGCTATGATAATTTCCCTATAAATAGTAATGAAGCTGAAGCTAGAAGAATTTCGAGATTTTTCGACTTTGGACATACGATTACCGCAGATAATCCTGTTAATTTGACAACCAAAGACGAGCAGAATACAGGTAGGTACATCACCAAAGTAGAAAGCCAGGCTAATTATGATGTGGAAACAGAAATAGTAAACCCTGAATTTCCTTACACTATGGATCTTCGTCGCTACAAGAAAAGGGGATTTTAATATAAAGAATTGGAATTAGTTCATTTAGGACAAATGATTGAATCATATCTTACAGAGAAGATGTTCAATAATGCGCCATTTCTTGATGAAATGGCCACTGATCAAGGCAAAATCCATCCTCATTGGGAAAAAATAGCTAGATATTACGAGCAGATCGGATCGGAAAAAATGAGGCTATTTCAGGAAGAAGTTAGCCGTCAACTCCGTGAAAATGGTGTAACATACAATGTCTATGGTGATCCTGAAGGGATGAATCGACCCTGGATTCTGGATCCTGTTCCTATGGTTTTCAATTCTCAGGAATGGGAAGGAATCGATAAGGGATTGGTTCAAAGAACAGAGCTTTTAAATCTGATTTTGAACGATCTATATGGCTCTCAATCTTTAATCAAAGAAGGACTTTTACCATTTGAATTAATATTTAACCATAAGGGATTTCTTAGGCAAGCCCAGGATATCAAGCTGGATGGTGATCAACAACTCATCCAATATTCTTCTGATTTGGCTAGAGGCCCAAATGGGAAAATGTGGGTGCTACATGACCGAACAGATGCACCTTCTGGCTCCGGATATACCTTTGAAAATAGAGCCGCTATGACACGAGTTTTTCCTGAACTCATCAGGGAAAATCATGTGCGAAAAATAACCTCTTATTATCAGACGTTTAAAAACACCTTAACTAGTCTGACCAATAATAAAGAGAATCCTAGAGTAGTATTGCTTTCTCCCGGACCAACCAATGAGACCTTTTTCGAGCATGCCTATATTTCTTCCTTCATGGGTTTTACCTTGGCATTTGGGGAGGATCTCACGGTCAGTGGAGGATATGTCTGGCTAAAAACCATCAAAGGTCTAGAAAAGGTAGATGTCATCATACGAAGAGTCGATGATGTTTTTTGTGATCCTTTGGAATTCAGAAATGACTCGCATCTAGGAGTGGTAGGCCTAATGGAGGCTGTGAGGCAGAAGAAAGTATTGGTAATCAATCCACTTGGTTGTAGGATTCTTGAAAATCCTGGGCTGATGGCATTCTTGCCAAAGTTATCCAAACACTTATTAGGAGAGGATCTGATATTGCCATCTGTGGCAACTTGGTGGTGTGGACAGCCCAAGGAAATGAAATATGTCTTTGACAATATTGGATCGCTAGTGATCAGAAATATTTACAGAGGACCCAACCATAAATCCGTTTTTGGCGGTGATTTATCAAAGGAAAAACTTAGTGCTCTCAAAAAAGAGATCCAGCGTAATCCCTATATGTTTGTAGGTCAGGAAATGGTTGAATTTTCCACTTCACCCTCTTGGATCAATAATAAATTGGAGGCAAGAAATGCTGTTTTCAGAAGCTATGTAGTAGCAGATTCTGAGCATAAAAGTTACAAAGTAATGCCAGGTGGGCTATCTCGAAGTTCACCGGAAAAAGGAGCTTTTTTAGTTTCCAATCAATCAGGCGGCATCAGTAAGGATACTTGGGTGCTTGGAAAGTCCAAGGAGATAATTACTACTATCAGTAAACCTGCAAAAGCACAACCACTCGTTAGAAACGTCTTACCAAGTCGCACCGGGGAAAGGTTGTTCTGGTTAGGCAGATATCTGGAAAGATCTGCTTATGCGGTACGTCTGATGCGCATGACCTTACTTTCCTATAATGAGGCTGATGAAGATATCCATATTCATGAAAGTCCTGTGTTAAGCTCATTATTGAGGACATTGTCCAAAATGACGGGGACTTTGCCAGGTTTTATGGAAAAAGCTCATTTAATGAATCCCGAGCCTGAATTATTGGACTTGGTTCATAATGTGGAAAAACCCGGCAGCATCGCCTATTCCATACAATCTTTTCTGACCAATGCTTATGCAGTAAGAGATCGTCTCAGCTTAGATACCTGGAGGATTTTGGATAGTATTTCGGAGGAATTGACAAAGATGCGTCAATCCAATACTTCTTTGACAAAAGCTTACCATAGCTTAGATAATATGGTGGTAAAATTGATGGCCTTTTATGGTTTGAATATCGATAACATGACTCGTGAACCAACTTGGCATTTATTGAATATTGGAAGATTTATAGAATCAGCCGCTAATAATTCCACGATTTTGAGAGGAATGCTATGCAAATCTTATGATTCAGAGGCCAATAAGGAGCTGATGGAGGATACCTTAAGATGCAATGAAAGTTTGGTGACGTATAGATATCGCTATAGATCTAATTTAGAGATGCATGGGGTGCTAAGCTTATTGATTTTACATGAAGACAATCCTAGATCCCTTATTTTCCAACTGTTGGAAATTGATCATCATTTAAAAGCTTTGCCAAACAAGGATGATCATGAGATGTTTGGTTTTGAAAGGAAAAAACTATTAGAAGCAATCACTAAAATAAGACTTTGTGATATCGATCTGCTTTCGACTTCTAATCCTATTTCTAGTGAATTTGATAATCTAACTGCTCTTTTGGATCAAGTTATTGAATTGCTTCACGACACTTCTGACGCGATTTATGAGAAATATTTCAGTCATACTGGTTCTGGATATAGTATGATTCAAACTTCTGTAATTCCCGAAATATGAAATATCAAGTCATTCATATTACAGATTATATCTACAAATTCCCGGCTACTCTTTGTCATAATTTGATGTTTCAGATTCCTCAGAACTCGGAATTTCAAACTGTGGAAAAATATGTTTGTGAAATAACTCCCAATCCCAGTTCAGAAGAGGAAAGAGTTGATTTCTTCGGGAATAGGTATCTTTATTTCTCTGTGGAGAGACCTCACAAGAAATTAACAGTGACTTCCCAAAGCATCTTGGAACTTCAATCTCCTCCCTGGGTGAAAATCAATCCAAAATTGACAAAGCCATGGGAGCAAGTGGTTGATTGGTTGCATACGACCAAAGCCTCTAATGATATCCGCCAATATTATTTGGAATCTAATCATGTCTCAATTATTGAAGGGATAAAGGAATATGCATTAAAGTCATTTACTCCTGAGCGACCAATTATGGAGGCTATGATAGATTTGAATACCAGGATTTTCAAGGACTTTGCATTCACCCCAGGTTTCACCGATATCAGTACCCCCCTGCAAAAAGTTTTCGAACATAAAAAAGGAGTGTGTCAAGATTTTGCTCATTTTTCCTTAGCATGTTTAAGAGCAATAGGCTTAGCAGCTAGATATGTCAGCGGCTATATAGAAACCTTGCCTCCTCCCGGCAAACCTAAATTAGTTGGATCAGATGCTTCCCATGCTTGGATCGCTATTTTTATTCCAGAACATGGTTGGGTAGAATTTGATGCAACCAACAATCTTCTGGTAAATGACAAGCATTTAAGAGTGGCTGTAGGTAGGGATTTTGCGGATGTTACCCCTCTCAAAGGCATTGTCTATAGCGGAAGTGAGCAGGAAATGAAAGTAAGTGTTGATGTTTCTAAGTTGGATGAAGAGCCTGCTATCTAGTTAATGAATGGTTATTGAAAAGGACTTCTTTTCGATTTGTTTTGGCTCTAATCGACGGATTCCTTCTTTGTTTTTGAACTCATGATTGCTGTCCGTGCTATCAGCTATTCCCAGCCATGGTTCAAGACAAATAAATGAGGCTCCAGGTTTTGCCCAAATGCCCAAGTAATCAAAGTCTTTAAACTCCAAGGATAAAACAGGGCCATTTTCCTGATGGTTTAAGGTGACTTCTTTTGACTTTAAGTGTTTGAATATCAAGGCGTCATTATCAAACATATGCTTATCAAGTTTAAGTACTGAGCTATTGGAAAGAATGGGTTTTTGCTCTGCGCTGATCAATCCATTTTCATCCAATAGCCATGTGCCATCAGTTTCTTCCTCCGGAAAAGACAAAAAATAATCTTCATATTTTTCATCTGTGAAAAGCGGGCAGTTAAAAGCAGGATGTCCACCCACAGAATAGAACATAGGCTCATCTCCAAGATTTTGAATAACATGTTCTACTTTAATAGTAGTATCGATCAAGCTGAAAATCACATCGAATTGGAACTGATAAGGATATTTTTCCAAGGTCTCATTGTCCCGGGAAAAGCGAAAATGTAATGTGTTTTCGGTTGAATTGACTAGTTGAATTTTATCGGAATTTCTGACTAGCCCATGTTTGGGTATATAATACTTTTTGTCTTCAATCAATGTGTACCCATCTTTCAGCAATCCAATAATTGGAAATAATACCGGTGCATGGCTTCCCCAGATAGTTGGATCTGCCTGCCACATGTATTCTTGACCAGTAGTTCTTGACTTTATGGAGCTAAGTTCTATTCCTGTTTTATTGATTTGGATACTCAAAGAATTGGAATGAAGAGAATATTTCATTTTTGAAGGTAGTTAAGCGCTAGACTATTCTATAATGGCAATGGACTATTAAGATGTAATCTGAAAGTTTTTAGTAGGTATTTTATTGGGATAATAAAATCAAATCTTCGGATGAATCTTACTTAATAGGTCAGGGTAACTTCTCAAAGTCTATTTCAGGTGCGATTCCTTTCAAAGGACGTTGATGCATGCTTTTCAACTCAGTAGGATTATCAAAAAAACCTCCATTTTTTAAGTAGAATTTCCCTTCTAAAGATCCTCCTGCAAAATCTTTTCTAAAGCCTCGATTGGCAATATCATCTCCGGTAAATCTAGCCTCAGATAATTCAACCCAATTTCCATTTTCAGTTCTTGCCCATTGATTTTGATAGTACGCCATTCGCTCTATGTGACCAAAAGTTGGATCGAAATTCTCTAAAAAGGAATGTGGTCTCTTGTACCAAGTATCTGTTTTAGGTCTTTGAAAACTTGCAATCAGCATCCAATTATCAACCTCAGAATCTGAAAAATAGGAGGTATAGATGGTGTTTCCTTTTCCATCAGGTTGGACCGAGGTCAAGAATTTATAGGTATTTCCAGCTTTCCAGGGATATTGTAAATAACTCTGACCACCGGAACCTTCATTTCCAAATTCACCAGTATAAACATCTTCTCCCTTTTTTAACAAAATGATTTTCTCTTCGTCAGGAATTTCACTTGGATTATCGGTATTAAAAGGACTCCATACAGAAAACAAAATCCTTCTCTCAGTTTCTGAATTGACCTGCATTCCAAAATATCCTTCACCGAAACCATTAGCCATAAAATAGGAGCCAATTGGATCTTGACCAACAGGAACTGTCACTTCATTATAAAACCATTTAAAATCCTGATTCTCTGGCAAAGTATAGCTTAGATGAACTGAAGGCCCTCTTCGACCCCAATAAAATCGATTATCAATATTGTCTTTGACAAAGTCTAACTCAAGATCACCTTCATAAGAGACAATTAGATTGTTGATCCTTGCAAAATCGCTTCCTGATTTATTGATTCCTTTTAAAATAAATTCATTGTATCCAGGAGTTAATCGTATTTTCATTACTTCCAAAATTCCTGTTTGGCCTGTTTGCAGCTTAATTATTTTGGATTCCTCCATCTCAAATGAAATTTGAGATTCTGCCTGTTGAGGTAGTAATTCAAGGGAAATTAAAACCTCTTTTTCTATCCCTGATTTCACAAAAATGCTGAATTCACTACTTGATCCTGACCAAGACATGATTCCTTCATCACCTATTTTTTCCTTGAAATCACCTGCTGTTTGAAAAGTATTACCTCCCAATGGAATGATTATCTTATTTGAATAGCTACCTATTGGATTTTCAATTGTTGCAAAACAGGACAAAGAAAGGCTTAAGGAAAAAATAAAAATTATAAGAAATGGATGTCTCATCAGTAGAATGAATGTTTCCCTTAAAGATAGAAACCAATTCTAAACTGAACGAGATGCTTTAATACAAATCAGTTGACTAACGCTAACATTTGATTTTGAAAGCTTGTGACACCACTGTTCGACTGGAGAAGTAAATAAGAAAATCATCCTTAGAAGGCACGATTTTTTGGATAAAATTATTCTTACCATTCATCAAATTCCCTAATCAATATCGGTTGATATAGTACTAGTTATTTTCCCTTTGAGAAGGATTACATTATTTTAACAGAATTAGATTTTTAGATAAAAATGAACTATAAATCGACCAACACCCACCCGATCTTAAAGCATATGAAGAAAAATTACCCCGCAATTTTATTTATCACCGCTGTTTTACTTTTTAATGCCTGTAAATCAAATGAACAGGGGTTTTCAAAAAGCAGCATCAGAAGCAGTCAAAAATTGATTGGATTAAATTTTAAAAATCCTGATATAAAAATCATGTATAGCTATTTGGAAAGGAATAAAGCTGGATATGATAGTCTGAGGAAATATGAAACCTCTAATGAAACTTTCCCGGCAATGATGTTTGATCCTCATCCTTCGGGATTTATGTTTCCAGAGAAAATGGTGAATCCTGATTTTAATATACCTGAAGGAATTGAACTGCCTGAAAACCTACAGGAAATAGCCTTTTACAGTATTCCTAAATTGGCTTCTCTGATAAAGTATCAAAAAATAAGCTCCGAAAATTTAACAAAGTTCTTCCTGGAGCGGATCAAAAAATATGACGGCCAACTGGAATCTGTGATTACTTTGACGGAAGAGTTAGCAATGACTCAGGCCAAAAAAGCTGATCAAGAAATTGCTGCCGGAAATTACAAAGGGATCTTACATGGGATTCCTTACGGAGTAAAAGACTTGATGTCTGTAGGAGGTTATCCTACCACCTGGGGAGCGGCACCCTATCAAGATCAAATGATTGATTATACAGCATCGGTAGTGAAAAAACTGGAGGATCAAGGAGCTGTTTTGGTTGCAAAACTGGTATCAGGATCCTTGGCTAGGGGAGATGTCTGGTTTGGTGGAAAAACCAAAAACCCATGGGACTTAACTCAAGGGGCAACAGGGTCATCTGCAGGTTCAGGTTCGGCTACCTCAGCCGGTTTGGTTCCTTTTGCTTTAGGCACGGAAACCTTGGGATCGATCACCTCTCCGGCAACAAGAAATGGAGTGACTGGTCTCCGTCCCACGTACGGAAGAGTAAGTAGATTTGGAGTGATGACTCTAAGTTGGTCGATGGACAAAATTGGGCCCCTTGCTAGAACGGCAGAAGATTGTGAGATCATTTTTTCAGCGATCTATGGAAAAGATTCAAAAGACCCAAGTACCAATGAAGTACCCTTTAATCATAGCTCAAAAAGCCCCAAAGAATTGAGAATAGCCTATTTAAAGAAAGACTTGGATTCTGACACCACTATAACCGGAGATAATCTCAGAGCTTCATTAGAAGTCTTTAAAGCAATGGGTGTTGAATTGGATTCAATGGCTCTGCCTGAAGGCTTTCCTTATTCAAGTTTCGATATCATTTTAAGATCAGAAGCCGGTGCCTTCTTTGATGAGTTAGTTCGTTCTGGTTCGGTTGATTCTATGGTGGAACAAGATGGTGGATCCAGAGCTAATTCATTGCGTCAATCCAGGTTTATTCCAGCGGTAGAATATTTGCAAGCAAACCGGCAGCGAAGGCAATTAATTGAAGAAATAAATACCTTGTTTAAGGAATACGATGTAATTATTGCTCCAAGTTATCGCAGTAGACAATTGTTGATTACAAATTTAACAGGCCATCCAGTGATCAGCGTTCCTAATGGTTTTGATAAGAAAGATCGGCCAACAAGCTTTACTTTAATTGGAAATCTATATGATGAAGGCAGTATTTTATCTTTGGCAAAAGCTTTTCAGGATGCTACTGATTTTGAGGATAAGCATCCACCAAAGTTTATCGATTAAACTGAGTCTTTTAAATCTAAATTGCTGAAATGTCAGTTGAAAATCCTTCCCAGATTAATTCAGGAAGTCCACATAGCTTAAAGGAGCATTTGAAATTTATTTTTTCATATTCTTTAGCGTTAAAAAAGGACTCAAAAATATACCTAAGAATATTAAGTTCTTATTCCTATACTATTGCTGAAGGAATAGAAAATGCGACTTTTCCAATATTCAGTTTACCTGATTTTGAAATAGATTACCCAATTGATTTTAATTCCGAAAAATTTAATGATTTGATTGAGACGATCTATTCAGAATTAATTGGCTGGTTTAAATCAAATGAAATTCCAAGTATGGATGGTTTTATAGAACTTGATATATCTTATTCCTCGGATCCTTTAGGACAAATTGAAAAATCCACTAATTCGAGAATTCCGATTAAGATGATTACCGATTTGCTTTAATCAATTTTGATAGTCTTTGTCCGTAATTTAAAAGCCTTTGGAAAAAGTGAATAGTCAAAAAATATCTTTTTGAAATTTTATTAAATGAACCTGAAAATCATCAACGATGAAGTGTTCGAAAGCCTATATCCCATTAAAATGCAAAAGCTTTCAAATACTCATTGGACGCCAATAGAAATCGCCAAGAAGGCAATTGCTTTTCTAGCAGCCGATGGTAGAAAATCGATCTTGGATTTGGGATCTGGCTCCGGTAAATTTTGCATTGTTGCTGCTGCATATTCAAATGCGGAAATAGTAGGGGTAGAGAAAAGGAAAAATCTGGTGCATCTTTCCAAAAAACTTGCAGAAAATCTTCAGTTGGAAAATGTGAGCTTTATTCAATCAGATTTGATCGACCTAGATTTTAAGAAGTTTGACTCATTTTACTTTTTTAATTCATTTGAAGAGCTGATCAACTCGAAGGATAAACTAGATAAAACGCTAGAACTA
Source organism: uncultured Algoriphagus sp. (assembly GCA_965659625.1). Classification (GTDB taxonomy): domain Bacteria; phylum Bacteroidota; class Bacteroidia; order Cytophagales; family Cyclobacteriaceae; genus Algoriphagus. The sequence goes on from CBFHWO010000002.1 coordinate 159,490, forward strand.
GATGAGATTTCTTATCGACATTATCTTAAAATCTTGTCTCAAAAACTTGAAGGAACAACTATTGGAACTAGGATAGTTACCTATTGTGGGGACTGTTCAGAGATTCCAGATTCTTTTGAATTGATAAAAAATACAAACAAGGGGAAATTGAAATTCTGGGAAAAAGTAGAATAGCTATTTATTTTAAACCTTTCCAATCCATTTCTTGTACTTATTCATATGAGAATCCTATTCCTATTCCTGGCTATTTCGATACTTTTTGGAAATGTTGTTCTTGGTCAAGACGTGGTTTATAGTCTATCTTCAAATGGTGAATTTTTTTCCTCAAGTGAATACCAATACATTGAAGTTATTGACAAGCGACAGAATCAATCAAAAATCGGAGAAATGTATGACCTTCAAGGGAAAAAGCATGCTGTCAAATTTAAAGGATCAGCTGAAAAAGAGATTTTAGAACTTTTTCAGGATAAAGTAAAAACTAATTCGAATACGCTTCACAGGATTCAAGTTCATGTAAAAGAGTTGGTGTTGAGTGAAAGTTTTAATTCAGCCACCCAACTTTATGATGGAGGTGTTCAGATGAAATTGAGTTACTTTTTAGTAGGTAGAGCTGACCCAATTCCACTGGTAGATTATTCGGGATCTTTAAACTATAGAAGAACAGCCAATCGGAGTGATCAAGTCAAATATGTTGTGAATGGTATTTTTCATAAGTCGTTAGAATTTTTCGATTCTTGGGAAAAGGCTCAAAACCTAGGAAATCCTAGTTTGGCTAGATCAGTTCGGCTGGAAATATCGGATAAAAGAAGGAATAGTACTTCTGATACTGTTTTCTATGATTCAGAAAGGCCTTTAGTTTGGAGTGATTTTACAGATTCTCCACAAGTTACCAGTAAATTTAACGCTACTATTTTTGCTAGTTTTTCTATGGCTGGAACTTCTACAATGGATAATGGTACAATTGTTCAAGGCTTAGATTTCAAAGTATATATGCTTCCAAAACAGTCTTGGGTAAAGCATGCCAGTGATTATGGAATTGTCCATGAGCAGCTACATTTTGATGCCGTTAGGATTGCAGTGGACAGATTGATTTATAGGCTTGAAAACATAGAACTTGATCCTGAATTTTTTCAAGCAACTTTGAATGAGGAATATCTGGATGCGTTGAGGGAATTATCCAAAATTCAAGAACTGTATGATGGTCAGACTCAACATGGATTGAATAAAGTCCAACAAGCCAAATGGGAATCTAGAATAAAAAAAGCGCTAGATGGTGATTGGGAGGAAATTGAATTATTATTAAAAAATTAAATGATTATCCGGAATGAGGTATTGGCTATTTTTTTTACTTCAGCATGGGAGACAGATGATAGAAGACTGAAGAAGACCAAATTCAGGATTTAACCTTTTTTCTAATAGCTTATTCTTTCTTTTGGTATGCATAAAAAAATTATGCTAAGTTGAATATTTAGCACTTAGTTATCATTTAACATAGAATTAAAAGACATAGGTTTTTAATAAATTTATTAATCCCAAATGTTTTAATATCGCAAATCTTGACCGCCTAGCTAATATTTATCAGCAAAATGAAGAATGTTTAAAATATCAATCAAATTTTAAGCATCTTACTTTTATAAATAGACTTACAATCCTTTGATATTAAATTAGTTTACTCTTAAGAATTAGTTTAATTCAATATGTCAATTAGAATATATGAGTTTACAAATCAAATCAACTGGAGATTCCTATGATGTAATTATTGTAGGATCTGGTGCAGGGGGAGGTATGGCGTCTAAAATTTTATCAGAAGCTGGATTATCTGTTGCAGTGGTAGAGGCAGGAGGAGATTTTGATCCTGCAAAAGAAGAGGACAGGACTCAAATGCGTCCACCATGGGAATCGCCAAGGAGAGGAGCTGGGACTCAAATAAGGCCTTTTGGGGATTTTGATGCCGCTATTGGCGGTTGGGAGATGGAAGGCGAACCTTACACCAGAAAAAACGGGACCTCATTTGATTGGTTCAGATCCAGAATGGTCGGTGGCAGAACTAACCATTGGGGTAGGATTTCTCTTCGCTTTGGTCCTAATGATTTCAAAAGGGGTAGTATTGATGGACTTGGAGATGATTGGCCGATAGGGTATGAGGACCTAAAGCCCTATTATGACAAGGTGGATCAATTGATCGGGGTTTTCGGTTCCAAAGAAGGAATTTACAATGAACCTGATGGCTTTTTTCTTCCACCACCAAAACCAAGACTTCACGAATTATTTATCAAAAAAGGGGCAGACAAGGCTAATATTCCGATGATTCCTGGCCGATTGTCTATGTTGACCCGTCCCGTCAACAATGAGCGCGGTGTGTGTTTTTTCTGTAGGCAATGCAACCGTGCCTGCCAGGTATATGCTGATTTTTCCGCAGGAACCTGTTTGGTTCACCCGGCAATGAAGAAAGGCAAAGTAGATTTATATACCCACTCGATGGTCAGAAAAGTAACGACCAATGAGGAAGGTAAAGCTACTGGAGTATCCTTTGTCAGTAAGGTGGATATGAAAGAGTATAAGCTGAAATCCAGAGTAGTGGTGTTGGGTGCCTCAGCCTGTGAGTCTGCCAGAATCATGATGAATTCCAAATCCAGCTCGCATCCCAATGGTATAGGAGGGGATTCAGGAGTATTGGGAAGATATCTTCACGATTCTACAGGAGCTAGCAGATCAGGAATTCTTCCGGCGTTATTTGGAAGAGAAAGGTACAATGAAGATGGAGTGGGTGGGATGCACATGTACACTCCTTGGTGGGGAGATAACAAGAAATTAGATTTTGCAAGAGGCTATCATATCGAATATGGTGGTGGGATGTCACAACCGGGTTACGGAGAGGGTTCTGGCATGGATTCAATGCGTAAGTATTTGAAAGATGAATTTGGATATCCTAAAGAGGGTGGTGGGTATGGAGAAGGCCTAAAGAAAGATGTCCGTGAAATCTATGGTGCAAGGATCGGAATGGCTGGAAGGGGTGAAAGTGTACCACGATATGATAACTATTGCGAAATAGATCCGGATACTGTTGACAAATTTGGAATACCGGTGTTGCGGTTTCATTACAATTGGACCGATCAGGAAATCAAACAAGCCAAGCATATGCAGGATACTTTTGAAGAGATTCTGACTAATGCGGGAGCGATTCCTTTAGGAAATAAGCAGGGCCCAGAAACTCAGTATGGCCTAGCAGCCCCAGGTAGGATTATCCATGAAGTGGGAACAGTAAGAATGGGAAATGATCGAAAAACCTCTGTGCTTAATTCAAATTGTCAGTCTCATGATTGTGACAACCTTTTTGTAGTGGATGCAGGTCCTTTTGTGTCACAGGCGGATAAGAATCCTACCTGGACTATTTTGGCGCTGAGCTGGAGAACCAGCGACTATATTGTGGATCAATTGAAAAAGAAAAATATCTAAGGCAAGATTTAGATCTTTAGAACACTTTCAGGACTTATAATTAAATGATATGAAAGGAATTTAATCATTGATCTTTTTATAAAAAGAGAGAAAATGGTTGAATTCCTTTTTGATTAAACTTGAATCAATCCTGATACTTTTTAATTGCTTGAATCAAGTTCATACCATTCAATATCCTTTAATGGAGCTCTTCTACCAACATAAGCCTCTGGTGCATAATGTTTTGCTAAGTAGTCCAAAATGATGGGTTCGCTTTCTCCCAATTCCCAAAGTCCCTGGGTTTCTTGCATCCACTCAATTTTAGCTTTCCATCCTTCCCTTGTGAATTTGTTTTGAATTACCAACGCACTGGAATGGCAGGCTGTACAATGGCCTTTAACTATTTCAAAGCCCTCCCCAATGACCAAGTCTGTTTCAGGATCTCTTTCTTTTCCATCAAGGTCCGAAGAGAGCTTCAAAGAATCAGTTTCTGTAAGTTCCTCAATACCAACGTTTCCTTCATTTTCAGAGGGGGTTTGAATCCATAAAATCAATAACATTCCCAAACTAATCACCAAAATCAGCACTATAAATGCCGATGCTTTCCCCAAAAGCCCTTTTAGCCTTTTCCTTTGTTTACCTTTATTTGGATGATCGAAATCGCTCTTCATGTTAATTTGCTTTTACTGCAATTCTATGACAGGAATTATTGAGATAACCCTTAGGATTCCAACCAGGGATTACCATAGGTTGAGAAGTTCCCTCGCTATCTGTAGCCTTAGCCCAAATTTCATAATATCCGATCTTTTGAAATGAAACTTCAACTGACCATTCCTGCCATGCTAATCTATTTGCGGGCTTTTTCAATTCACACTTCTTCCATGTTGCCCCGAAATCTGTAGATACTTCCATTTCTGAAACTTCCAATTCCCCAGCCCAAGCTTTTCCGCGAAGCGTCAACTTCCTGCCAGCGTCAAACATTGCCCCTGATTTAGGGTAGGTAATCAGTGATTTCACCGGCATGGATTCGATGATTTTCATGTCTTCATCCGGTACTTTTGCTCCAGGAGCTACCGGATATTTTGGAACTCGATAGGAATCACCCATCATTTTTTCTCCATCATGAACTTGATTTCTAACTACGATTTTGTGAACCCATTTACCGGAAACAGAGGCTGGCCAACCTCCCGCTACCAAGCGTAATGGGTAACCATGAGCTAATGGAATCTGCTCACCATTGAGAGACCAAGCCAATAAAGTTTCATCTTGCAAAGCCTTTGAAATAGGAACACCTCGGGAAATCACAACATCATCTGGTTTCCCGTTTAGATGCTTATCTGCTCCATAATATCCGATATAGACCGCATCTGACTTAATACCCACAGACTGAAGCACATCGCGAAGACGAACTCCAGTCCATTCCGAACAGGCGACTGCACCTTCTTCCCATTGATTTCCTGAGGCAGGAGGATAAAATCCGGCTCTTCCATTTCCACCACACTCCAAGACCAGTTGATAGGAATAGGATTTGAAATTCTTTTTTAAATCTGCCAGCGTAAATGTCTTTTCTTGCTCTGCCGACTCGCCAGAAATAGTCAATGTCCAAGTATCAGCATTTACATTTTCAGGAATTAAGCCATTGTTTCTAATGAAAATATTTTTGGCTGGAGTGATGGCATCGTCCAGTAAATGAGGCCGGGCTTCTACATTCCAAGGGAGTTCGTTGCGGATAATCATCTCTTTATTTTTCCCTTCCAAAGGACTGTTTTGAAAAGCTAAAGCTACCGGAACATACCCTTCTGGCATGGTGGCAGCATGAACAATATCGGCTCCCAAAACAGCTGAAAGTGTAGTTAGTAGACTTTTACGAATAAAAGTCCTCCTATTCGTACTAGGCAATTTTGGAACAACAGTGGTTGGGATTTTAGCTGACATAAGTATGGGTAAAAGAGTATACTTAAAGATATGCAAGATTTTAAAAATGGGTTTGATTTTGGAGAAAAACGAAACCCGAAGTGAGAATTTGAGGAAAGAAGCCGAGTGTTTAGGGGAAATTCAATGAATTCTAAAATTTCAATTCCCAAAACCCAGATCAAAATGCCCAAATCTTGAAACTGTTTTTTTCCATTGTCTGTTAAAAAGTGACAGTTTATTTTTAACCAAAATCAAAAGCAAAATGAAATATAATTTTATAGGTGAAACTGGCTTATTGGTGTCTGAACTTTGTTTTGGAACCATGACTTTTGGAGGACAGGATGCAGGGATGTGGGACAACATTGGTAAGCTACAGCAAAAAGAAGTCAATAAGATGCTTAGTGCGGTCGTAGATTCAGGGATTAATTTTATCGATACGGCAAATGTTTATTCTTATGGACAATCAGAGCAACTCCTAGGACATGGATTAGTTGATCTTTCAATTCCAAGGGATGAAATAATTATTGCTTCAAAAGTACTTGGAAGGATGAATGATAAACCGAATAGTGCGGGATTATCCAGGTACCATATTTTCAATTCAGTTGAAGCAAGTCTCAGAAGACTAAATATGGATTATCTGGATATTCTATATGTTCATGGGGTAGATCCTGCCACTTCTTTGGAAGAAATTGTTCGGTCTTTAAATGACATTGTTGAAAGCGGGAAAGTAAGATATATTGCCATTTGTAATTGGCCGGCTTGGATGGTGGCCAAAGCTCAGGCGATTGCTCATTATCGAGGTTACCATAAATTTATTGGATTGCAATACTATTATTCGGCGGTGAGTAGAGACATTGAGCATGAGCTAGTCCCCATGGCCCAAAATCATGGACTGGCGATATTTCCTTGGAGTCCTTTAGCGGGCGGTTTTCTCACAGGTAAATTTACAAGAGAAGGAGCAGATGAGGATGCTAGGAGAGCTAATTTCGATTTTCCTCCGATTGACAAGGAAAAGGCCTATGATTTAGTAGATGTCATGGAAGAAATTGCAAAGGCCCAGGACGCAAGCATTGCCCAAATTGCATTGGCATGGGTGAGACAGCAGCCAGGAATCACGAGTACGATCATAGGAGCAAAAAATCAAAAGCAATTACAGGAAAATATAGCCTCGACTGAAGTTGAATTGACAGCAGACGAGTTGGCGGAAATAGATGCGGTAAGTCCTCTTCCTATGCAGTATCCCGGCTGGATGGTCGAAAGGCAATCTTCCAATAGGAAATAAGAAACTCTTTAGGATAATTAATAAAACCCTCTGCGAAATTCAAGTTTTTTCAAAGAGGGTTTTTTGTTGTATTTCAATCATCAGGAAATAAGGTTTATTATTTCTCAATACCCTTCAATTGGTCCATTGTCCCTAAATATCCGAATGGTTCCAATATTTGCCATATCCCCATTTGGATCATTCCCTTTGCTTAGCAAAACCATGCATTTGGTTACGTTAGTAAGAGTTGAAGATTCTATTAAATTTTCATTTTCGAAACTTATTGTTTTTTCATAAGTCCCTGAATATATCCAAAGTGCAGAGTAACTAATCCCATTATGTATTCCATTAGTTACTTTAAAGAATAAGGTGAAATTATTTTTATCTCCAGAGGCAATTCCTACACTTTCGCCTTTATCAATTCCATCTGGAAACTGAACTGGATTAATATTGCTTACAGAGGAATATGAAACTGTAGCTTTTTCATCTTCTCTGATTAAAAAAATCTTGTCATGGTATGATCCAAAAATAGAATCGGCATAAGAAGGATAAAATTCATCATAAATGCAGTCATTACCGACTTCAAAATTTTGAACATCCTTGCTTAAAAGTTGATCATATATATAGGTTCCCTTATAAATTTCAGGTGGATTACTGCCTTGATAGATCCTCATGTTGTTTAGTATGATTTTATCCAAAAAAGGTTCTAAGCTTCCTGTTATTTCCAATACATCAGGCGTGAAAAGGTCTTGAACCGAAGTCGGTAAAATATAATCCCCCAGGTCATTTGTTGGATCCTCTTCAATAACTGGAGGCTCATCATCTACATTACATCCAAAAAAGAAAAAGCTTCCAACTAGGAACAAGCCCATAAGTCTTGTGAGAATTGATGTAGTTTTCATGAGTTAAGATTTAAAAATTATAAATTATTTCATTCAAGAAATGCTATTAGCTTTTCTTCCTATTTAATACATCACCTTTTTGGTAGATTTTCCATACTTGCTGATCAAGACTTCCAATAAAATAGAAATCAATGCCACAAACAGGATAACAATCAGACAATAGGTGCTGATTAATTTCATCCAGTTACTATCAATGGAGGCCTGAGTCCATACTTTATCCTTCTCATCCGGTGAACCAAATCCTTCTCTGATCAAATCTTCATCTGATTGTATGTAAGGATTTTCCTGAATAAATTTTTTTGCCAAAGGAGTATATTCATCTCCTTTTATGTAATAACTGACTTGATTTTCAAAGTTGGTATAGGCAAAAGTTCCTCTAATAAAAAAACTAGTATGCCCATAAAGTGTGATGATGAGAGCCACAAATAAGAATACGCTTACTGCCTTTACCGAGTATTTCACATGAGTATTCCACTTTCCTTTTAAAAGAAAAGAAATCAATAAGTTGACGACTAAAGCAATGATAAAAGCCAGTGCCGTATAATAGAATGACATTTCCTCTAGAGACAATAGTTTGGAAAGTCCACCTCCAAATAGGCCAAATAATATGGCTATTAATCCTGCTCTATATTTTAGCAACAAGATCATGGCCTGATATTCAATGGCACAATCACTAAATTATCCTCGTTGACTTGCTGGGCAGTTTCATAAGCCAATTTAAAATCTACCAATGGGTATTGAAGGTTCTGCCGGTTTCCCATTTCATCGTCCACAACCAGATACATCTTGGCAGGAGGAAAGGATCCTATCGCATAGGTTGCAGGATTGGTAATATGATGGTAGGCCCTTTCAATATCCTTTAATGCAGGAGCTACATAACTCACTATGTATTTTCCTTCCACTTCAGGGCCTTTCGTAATTAATTCACCATCCTCGCTGTATTTATATACAGCTAAAGCAAATTTCTTTGTATTGTTTAAGTATATATTGTTTAAATCGATATACCTATCTAGGTCCAACAAAGGCTTATTTTTAATTGTTGATTCATTAATAGCAGATGCTATGTAAGACTCAGGATTTAATAGTTGATTTAATTCAGGAGATATTTTCCTTCTGCTATTTTCTGTGATTGTTCTTATATTTTGAATAAGCTCCGATAGATTTTCTTCTATCGCTTGCATAAAAATCAACTGTTCAGAATTTACTTGTTTGGAAGTAACCACTTCTTGTAGGGATTGATTAAAAGCAAGCATTAAATCATAAATCAGTTCTTTCGTCACCGTATTTGAGAGACTGGATATTGAGCTATAACTAGTTAATTGTTCATCTACCTGCTTGACAAGTGATTTGACTTTTTCAAAATTTAATTTTGCATCTTCTGTTGGGCTATCAATGCTTGTGTTTTCAATCGACTCTTTGTTTCTATCAAAAGATTCCTGTTCGGCACTAATTTCAGAATCTATTCCTGGTTGCGATAATTCTTCAGGGATTGTGCTTTGATCAAGTTTTGGGAAGTCTGGTAAGTTGAGTTTTTTCTTACTTCTTATTTCAGACATATCCCTCAAGGAAGGATTTAGCTCATACATTAAATCAAGTGCATCTTCATTTGGCAAAATATTATGTGCTAATAAATAATTAGGTAAATATTCAGCCACAGGTAAATTTACTCCTCTGGTCTTAATAAGAGCATAGGTTCCAGCGCCTATCACGACACCCCCAATAATAAAAACAACAGGATTAATGCTAGGATCATCATCAATAATAGGCGAAGGGCCACCTGTAGGGGGTCTTTGTGCTGTTGCATTAAAACTATTTCCCAAACTGAAAATAATCATCGAGAAAATTAATACGAACCTTTTTGCTTGAAGTACCATTGATCTTCCTTTAGATGGAAATAAAAAAAAATGTAAAAATTATAAGTAGTTGACTACCAAATGAAAGCACTAGATAAAGATAAAAAATCCACTCCTCTTACAAAAATCGATTTAAACTAAAATATCATTGGCATGGATTAGACCTACTATTTCATCTCATTTTCTAGGTAAAATTTATCCTGCCATTCCAAAGCAAAAATTACAAATCCAAAGTGCTGATAACTCTTTAAGTAAGCACTAACGCATAAAATGGTTTATTCTTCGCATAGGAAAAGGAAGAAAAAAGAGGCATCAGGATGGATGGTAGAAAGGTATTCGGCGTATAGAAAGTAGGACTTACCAGAATCTAATTTTTAGAAGCTAGTTTCTTCACAAAATAGAGCTTGTTTTTTCTTTGGAATTTAAAAAGAAAGCCCCAATCCAAAATGTAAGGTCTCAGGAAATGCTATTCCCGTTCTAAACATAAATGGCTTTCCTGGCTTTTGATGACGATAACCAACCCCAAATGCTATCGGGAAACCCAACTCATTTCCTTTGACACTAAATGCGGGACCAGCGCTCACTTCCAAATGATTTGCTTTTTTCCCGGTGAGGAATCCATACTGAACAAAAGCATATTGTCCGGTATCTGTCCATCCTCCGTAGGTGCCATAACCTACTTTTGCAAAGGTGGCTACGATTTTTCGATCAAAGTTTTGAGTAAGCATTCGCTCATAGTTCATCGTCGCCGTGACAATTATTCCAGCAAAACCTAAGCCTCCATGAAAGGTATTCTTTCTAAAGGCATCCATGCTGGGTTCTTGATTTACCTGAGCATTTGCCGAGGTAAAAGGAATTGAAATGACAAAAAAGAAAAGAAAGGTTGCCAAGAGGATCGTCTTCCCATGGAAGTTTCTCTTGAATTTTGGGGCAATCTGTTTGGGGAACATTCTTCAATGTAGGAGTTTCTTTTTGATATCAAATACTTCCTATTTTGGAAGTAATGAGAACCTTAATCGTTAAAAATATCTTATTTCTTTCTTAGTATAATTCAATATTTGAATTGATACTTTGTTGCTTCTTATTTCTTAGCTCTTTTAAAAATGGAATTAAATCACTCGTTCCAAGGGTCTACTTAAGCAAGTCGGCCCACCACATCCTTTTTGGCTTATTTCCTGACCTTCGTATTCGATTACCTCGCATCCAGCTTCTTTTAAACGTGTTGCGCTGATCGGATTTCCTTTTACGATAAGACATTTTCTCGGTGCCAAAGCCAACACATTGCAACCCATGGATTCGAATTCTTCCTCTGGACATTCGACTAGCCTAAAGCCTCTTTCCAGTAATTCATTTCTAAAATAGATTGGCATCAAAGGCGAATACACCATCGCAAGATCTTTATCTAAAGGGCTGATTATTGACATCAAATGAAAAACGTCAGTGGGTCCTTTGTAATGGGGAAGTTCTACCTGAAACACTTCAATTCCTTTTGGCTCCAAAAAGCCACGAAGCTGTCGAATCCCTTCCAGGTTAGTTCGGTAAGTATGTCCCACTGCCAAAGTCTTTTCATCTAACCAACACATATCTCCGCCCTCGCAGGTACCTGGAGCTTCCACTTTACCCAAAACCTTTATTCCATTTTCCTTACAAAAAACCTCAATTGACTTTGGTTCAGGTTTTCTGGCAGCCTTGCCCATATTACAGAGTATTAATCCAAAATCTGTAGCCAGAGCAGCATCACGGCAATAAATCGAATCCATGCTGGTCTCTGATGAGGGAAGTAAATGAACTTCAGCGCCTAGCTCTTCAAAGTATCCTTGAAAAATGCTGTACTCTTCTTTTGCTTTGGTATAATCTACAGGGGAGATATAATTCAACGCTTTCCATTCCGCTGCAATTTTTTCTTCTGATTCAAAAGCAGTTTCAGCTGGTTTGAGAAGGACCTGTTTGATTAAGCCATAGTCTGAATGTGAAGTCTTCATTTGCGTTGTTTTTTATTGTATAGATAAACTGGGACTCCAAAAAGCATTCCTACGGTTCCCCAGATGATAGCCTCTAACCCTGAGCCAAAGAACACCCAAATACTAAATCCTAAGCCCAGAAATGAGATGACTTTGCTTTTTATTGTCCAGGTAAAACCAAGTTTTTCTCCGAAGGAAAAATATGCATAAACCAAAGCTGCAGATAAATAGAAAAACAAGGATGTTATCGTGCTCAGCAAAATCATAAAGGAATACAAACTGGCAAATCCCTTGGTCATATTTAGGATCAAAAGTATGGTCACAAAAACACTCGAAACGATGATCCCGGTACTTGGCGAATTGTTCTTGTTTTTAAAAGCTAATACCTCTGGAAGCAAACCATCTTTTGCCATGGATTGAGCAATTTGTCCCTGGATCAAAATCCAACCATTTAATGCACCAAAGGTGGAAATACAAGCTCCTGCTGCAACCCAGTATTTTGCTCCACCTCCGAAAATTCTGGTTGCAGCATCACTAAGTGGGGCTAGGCTTGAAGCCACTTCGTCAGGAGGTAATACACCAAACAATGAAATGGAACTGAACATGTAAAGAAAAACCACCAATCCAACACCAATTAAAGTGCCTTTGGAAATATTCTTTTCCGGTTGCTTAATGTTATCAGCAGGAATCGTCGCAGCTTCGATGCCGAGGAAGGCATAAAAACAAAGTACGGAAGCTCCTAAAACTGCTTGTGCAGAAGAAGTTCCGGAAAGGTTGAACGGCTGAAAATGAGCGGGGTTGAAAAAGAAGATTCCTCCAACTGCTACCACCAAAACAGGGATTACCTTTAAAGCAGTAGTGAGTACTTGTAGATTTCCACCAGTTCTAATTGACAGGCTATTGATTGCTGTTAGTGTCCAAATCACCACTAAACTGATGAGTGGAGAAAGGTAAGTTGAGTGGCTTATTTCAGGAAAGAAAACACTCAGGTAACCGGTAAAAGTTAAAGCGATGGCTACATTGGTACTCCAAAGTGAAAGCCAAAAACCCCAGGCAACCAAAAAGGCAGGGAAATCCCCGAAAGCTCTTTTTGTATAAGCATAAGATCCTCCACTTTCTGGAATTACTTTACTCAGCCTTCCCATGATATGTGCTAGGATCATGGCACCGATTGCTGCTATAATCCAACCTAGAATACTTATCCCACCAAATTGAGCGAGAGCGGAGGGAAGCGTAAAAATCCCCGAACCGATCATTCCTCCAGCCACCAAAGAGATGACAGTAATTAATCCAAGTTGTCTTGGAGAAGAAGTTTTGTTCAAATTAAAATAAGGATTGGTGGGATTTAACTATTTTGGCCTATCCAGAAAGTTAAAAATATATGCGGGAATCTTACATTATTGATCCAGATATTACCAAAGCCGAAACACTTCCTTCTTCTTTTTACAGATCGCAGGAAGTTTTTGATGCCCTGATCGAAAAGGTCTTTGCCAAGACCTGGCAATTTATCGGTGATCAATCCATGGTGACACTCTCGCAGCAAGTGAAGCCATTTCCTTTTTTAGAGTTCGGATTAGAAGAGCCGCTCTTGCTCACCTTTGAGGATGATAAATTGTCCTGCATCTCTAATGTATGTACACATAGAGGTAATATTCTTTGTCATGATCCATGCAAAACCCGACAGATCACCTGTGCCTACCACGGGCGAAGATTCAATCTTCAAGGCGAGTTTCAGTTTATGCCAGAATTTAAGGAAGCAAAGGATTTTCCCAGAAAAGAAGACCATTTGCATCGCTTTCCTTTGAAGAAATGGGGACCTTGGTTGTTTACCGCATTAGAAGACTCGCTGGATTTTCAGTTGGTTTTGGATGTCATGCAGCGCAAAGTTGGATTTTTGCCTTTGGAAGAATTCAAAGAGGATAAAAGCCGAAACAAAGACTATTTAGTAAATGCTCACTGGGCTTTGTATTGCGATAATTTCCTGGAAGGTTTTCATATTCCTTTTGTTCATGATAGTCTGCTTGCTGCGCTCGATTATAAGAAATATGAGACCCAACTCTATCCTTTTTGCAATTTGCAAGTTGGACATGCAGCAGGAGGGGAGCACGTGTTTGATTTACCAGAAAACCATGAAGATTATGGTCAGCAGATTTCTGCATATTACTTTTGGATCTTCCCTAATATGATGTTTAATTTTTATCCTTGGGGCTGTTCTGTCAATGTAGTCAAACCGATTTCAGTTAATAGAACCAAAATTAGCTTTATGACATATGTGTTTGATGAATCCAAGTTGGATACTGGCGCTGGTTCTGCACTTGAAAAAGTAGAAAGAGAAGATGAATTTGTGGTTGAGGGAGTTTTTAAAGGCATGTCTTCCAGAGTTTATAAAACTGGTCGTTTCTCTCCAAAAATGGAAAAAGGCGTGCATCAGTTTCAGGGATTACTTGCCGATTTTTTGGGAAAGGAATAGTTGAATTGATCCTATACATGTTAAGAATAAAAGCTTAAAAATGAGTTGTTTGTGACATTTGGATAGTTGTAATTCTTGCTATTAAACCTTCCCGATGTTATAAATTCCTGTTCTTCTCCTTTGTGTTGAGTGCCTCAAACCCAGAAACAACATCAAAAAGTTCTTCATCAATCATGGACTGCCGAATGTTGTGATATTTTCGGTTCAAATTATCCAGCAATTCTTCTATGTTTTTTTCCGCCCGCTGCATCGCAATCAATCGACTAGCATTTTCACTCTCCAGAGATTCTGAGCTTGCCCGAAACAGACTGACAAAAAGGAATTCATGGATTAATGCTAACAGGGTAGGCTTTTCACTACCAGCTACTTGAGGTGGTAATTTTGTAGGCCAGTTTAATTTGGAAAATTTTTTTCTCCAATTTACATCTAAAGGCAGTAAGTGTTGTTTTACAGGTATATAGCCAATACCGCTTTTGTTGGGTTGATTGTGAAAAATATAAATATGGTCCACTTCTTTGGAACGGATAGCTTCTTCGCTTTTTAATAATATCTGACTGACAAGCGGAGTAATCCCATCAACAGAACCAGGAACATGAAATAGGTTTCTGATCGTAAATCCCTGATCAAGTAAGACTGAATGGACGCGTTCACCGATTGCCCAGATTATTTTTTCTCCCTCTAGTTTATTGAGTTGTTCTTTCACATAGTCAGCCAGGACATTATTAAACTTTCCAACAAGACCTTGATCAGAGCCAAATACAATGGCGCAAGTAGAATGATGCTTACTTTCAATTACTTTTTTCTGTTCTATTCTGTCATGGAAATAGGCAACAATTCCTAATGCAACAGTTCGATTGTAATCACTTAGCGATTTTCCTGCCTGTTCATATTGACCAATGTTTGAAGCTGCCATTGCTTTCATCGTCCGCACGACGGATTTAAGGTCTTCGGCCCCTTCTAATTTTCTTCGTATTTGAGCTAAAGTCTCCATTAGTTTTCTGGTTCTCCGTTTTCCAGTTTTTCCTGAAAAGGAGTTAAGACTTCTTCAATTAATTCAATGATGATTTTCTTGTCTTCTTCCTTTAATTTATCATTAGAATGTAATCTTTCCATTACCTCTTCAGGAAGGTCTTTGCTACTTTTTTGCAATAGCTTTTCTGCCTCCTGTACTTTATGAAGCGGAATCTCATCAAAAAATCTATTGGTTAAGGCAAAAAGAACAATGATTTGCTCTTCCACAGGCATTGGGTTTAGTTCCTGTTGAATCAACCAAGAACGAATGCGTTTTCCATGTTTTATGGTTTCTCGGGTATCTTCATCCAAACGGGTACCAAATCGTGCATAGTTTTCTAATTCCTCGAATTGAGAATATGCTAATTTTAGATCCCCGGTGATGGACCGATATCCCATTAACTGTGCTTTTCCACCTACTCTTGAGACAGATTTTCCAACATCAACAGCAGGCAAAACTCCCAACTCAAATAGTTTAGGAGAAAGATAAATCTGACCGTCAGTAATGGAGATTAGGTTGGTCGGAATATAGGCCGAGATATTTTGAGCTTCTGTTTCAATAATCGGTAAAGCAGTTAAAGATCCACCACCAAGATCTTCACTTAATTGAGTAGCTCTTTCTAATAGTCTGGAATGGATGTAGAAGATATCTCCTGGAAAAGCTTCCCGGCCTGGAGGCCTTCTTAGCAAAAGTGACAATTCCCGGTAAGCTCTGGCATGATGGGTGAGGTCATCATATACTATCAATGCATCTTTGCCTTCTTCCATAAAAAATTCAGCAATACTGGTCGCAGCATAGGGAGCGATGTATTTGAGTCCTGGTGGATCGTTTCCTTCTGTAATAACGACCACGGTGTATTCCAATGCTTCTTTTTCTTTTAGCTGCGCAATGATTTTCGCAACTGAAGCAGAACGCTGGCCAATGGCACAATAAACACAGATCATATCTTTTCCTTTCTGGTTGATTATGGTATCAAGTGCAATAGCCGTTTTACCAGTCTGTCTGTCACCTAATATCAATTCCCGCTGGCCACGTCCAATGGGTATCAAAGCATCAATCACTTTCAAGCCGGTTTGTAGAGGCTTTGAAACTGCCGCCCGGTCCATGATCGCAGCAGCAGGACGTTCTATTGGTGAGCGTTTGACCCCAAACAATTCTTTTTTTCCATCCAATGGCTCCCCCAATGGGTTTACTATTCTTCCCATCAATGATTCGCCTACCGGGATATCCATGACCCGCTTGGTTCGTGTTACTTCATCGCCTACGTTTAGCAACGATTCATCTCCTAAAAGAATGACTCCTATTTCATGTTCATCCAGGTTATATGCTATACCAAAAAGGTTATTGGGAAACTTCAATAATTCTTCAAATCCCACTCCAGGAAGCCCAGATACTTTAACAACCCCTGCAGACACACTAATCACATTTCCTACTTCGCGGGGAGCAATAGGAAACTCAAGGTCTTCTCTGCTTTCCTGAAGTTGTTTGAAAGCGTTAGAGAAGCTGGCGTCTGTTTCTAAATTAGGCATAGGTTAAGATTCAGTAAATCATGATTTTTCTACTAATTTTTTTTCAAAAACCCGGTCTTCCAAGTCCTTGAGATAGCCAGCTATAGACCATGAAAGTTTGTAATCTCTCGTGCTTAGTTCAATCCCTCCAATCAATTCAGAATCTACTTTAGCCGTCAAGCTTATTTTCTTATCAACTAACTTATTGACTTGCTCTTCAATTTTTTTCTGCTGTGACTCAGAAAGATTAAAAGCAGTTTTTAAGTTAATTTCACTGTCTTTAAAAGCGTTTTTAAATTGATCTAAGTCCTCATCTTTTAAGGATTTTAAACGATGGATAAAGACTTCAGTGGCTTGTTCTTCAAAACTCACTGAGGCTAGATCTTCGAGTGTTTTCCTAGAAATAGCAAATACTTCTTCCTGTATTTTATTGGCAAGAGCAGCTTCTTGATTTTGCTGTTTTTCTTTTTCTGTTTTTTCTAAATGAGTTTTTAACGCTTTAGCTTCTTCTCTAGCCTTTTCCAAAAGCTTGTCTTTCTTTTCTTTAGATTCGGAAACCGCTTTATCCATAAGCTCTTTTTTCTCTTCTTCAAAATTTGAATTCTTCTGTTCAAATTCTTCCTTCGCTTTCATTGCCTCTTCTTTTTTGGTTTCTGCGTCATTTAATCGGCTTACGATTTTTTGCTCCCTTTTATCAATAGCATCTAAGATTGGCTGGTATAAAAACTGCTTAAGCAACCAAACCAAAATGAAAAAATTGACTATCTGAGCGACTAATGTAAACCAGTTAATTTCCATTGTATCGAATTAAAGAGAGGTGAAATGATTCCAGAAGGGATTGGCAAAAATGAGAATCATTGAAACCACAAAACAATAAATCGCTGTAGACTCTATCATCGCCAGTCCTACAAATAATGTTCTGGTGATGGTAGGTGAAGCGTCTGGTTGCTGGGCTATCGAATCTAAGGCGGCAGAAACTGCTTTACCTTCCGATATGGCTGGAAATATACTTCCAATTGCGATGGTAAGTCCAGCCATAATAATCGAGACAATTCCAATAATTGTGATGCTATCCATATTAATCCTCCTCTTGTTTAGATGTTTTTTTTCTTTTGTCACTTACCGCTGCTGCGATGTAGACAGTTGCCAGAATACTGAAAATATATGCTTGTACTGCACCAGTCAATAATCCCAGCGCTGTCATTATGATCGGAAAAATGAATGGTACAATACTGAATAAGATGGCTACGATCAATCCTCCACTCATGATATTGCCAAACAAACGGATGGTCAAGGCAATGGTCCGGGAAATTTCACCAATAATGTTAAAAGGAAGCATGATGAAAGAAGGGGATAAGTACCTTTTTAGATAAGACCATAAGCCGCTCTCACTGATCCCAAAAAAAGGAACAGCCAAAAGAACCGAAATAGCTAATGCCGCAGTAGTGGAAAGTGAACCTGTTGGAGGTGAATACCAAGGGATTATTATCAGGATATTGGACACAAATATGAATAAGAATAAGGTTCCGATAAATCCTATGTATTTCTCTGACTCATCTAGTCCCACTTCTTTGATTTGATCATTGATCCCGGTGACAATAATTTCAAGCACACATTGCCACTTCGAAATCTGTATATCTGACTTTAGCCTTCGCGTTATCAATAAGGAAGTAAGAACCAACAATACCATAATCGCCCAAGTCATCACTAGGGTAAGATTGATGGAGATAAATCCATATTCCCAAAATACCGTTTCGTCTGGACTAAGTTTCATGAGTTTTATTTTCTTTTTGATGCTTTAAATCATAAGCTCTTGTCAAATGGATCACCAAAAACTTAGCGATAAAAAACCCTGCAAAACAGCTTAGTAATCGAATCAAATCTCCAACTCCAATTAAATAAAACCCTGTTAATACAAGTACTAATCGTAATGCCAAGCTTCCTACAAACCATAAAGTGGGGATTTTAGATTTGGTAGCGAATTTCACGGTAAACCATAACCCTCCGAAGAAAAGGAATCCAAGACCTATTCCTGCTAAAAATGCCAATCCAATAAAGATCACTTCATTCATCATTTTCGTTTTTAGTATTAATCTCTTTGTGTTCTTTTCTTACCCAGTTCCAGGCCATCAAACAACCAAGTAAAAGCCCAAGGATTAAAAGACTCAAAGTCCAAGAAAAAGTTTGTGGATACTGGACATCTAGCCAAATCCCAATTAAGGCACCGAACATAGTAGGAATTACTATCGACCAGCCTACCAAACCAAACAACCCGAAACCGGACCAAACACTTTTTTTGTTTTTTTGTGCGGCAATTTTTCGCCTCTCTTTATCAGCTACTAAATGGCTAAATGAACTTCCATGTTTTGATTTTTTTGGTTTCATCTTAGGTTTCTCCAAATTTCTCTAATTGCATCATAAGCCCTGTCTCCAGCTTTGTTATCACCCGGCGGGTATTTTTCTCTACTTCATCTAATTGTAAGAATTCCTTTTCCACTGATTCGTGTAGTTTTCCTAAATCAACACCACCGATTGCCTGGCGTACAGAGACCCAAACTTCTTTTCCTGCTTTAATCATAATCCCTTCATCTACTGCTATATAATAGACTTTATCTGATTCATAGGTTAGTATACCCGGAACCAGCGCTGCAACACAGTCGAGTCGTTGAGGTAGAAGACCAAAAGAGCCCTTGCTTGTTTCAATCACGATTCGTTTGACATTTTTCACCTCATCAAACACACGAAATGGAAGCAATATTTTGAGTGTCATCATCCTACTTCTTTTCTTCAGTTTCTTTTTCTTGTTCCTTTTCTTTTTTTGCTTTATTTAAAGCTTCTTCCACTTTTCCGATCATATAGAAAGCACTTTCAGGAACGTCCTTGAACTCATCTCCAAGAATTCTTTCGCATCCCTCCAGTGCATCTTCTAAGCTTACCTCTTTGCCTTCTATTCCACTAAATTTGGTGGTAGTGAAAAAAGGCTGCGTCAGAAATCTTTCCAATCGCCTCGCTCGATTGACGATATTGTGATCTTCATCCGACAATTGTTCTATACCCAGCATCGCAATAATATCTTTTAGCTCTTCATAATGTGCCAATGTTTTCCTGACATTTTGTGCTAATTCATAATGCCTTCTCCCAATGATTCCCGGGGTGGCCATTTTTGAATTGGACTCCAATAGGTCAATTGCAGGGTACATTCCTTCGCTCGCTTTCTTGCGGGAAAGAACAATAGAAGCTGATAAATGAGAAAAGGTATGTACTGCGGCAGGATCTGTCAAATCATCTGCAGGAACATATACTGCTTGAATTGAAGTAATTGCCCCTGACTTGGTATTCGCTATACGCTCTTCCAATTGTGATAATTCCGTTCCTAAAGTAGATTGATAGCCGAGACGTGAAGGCATTTGTCCCATCATACCGGCTACTTCCATTCCTGCTTGAATAAACCTGAAAACATTATCGATCAGCAATAAAACATCCCGATGCTCTTCGTCACGAAAATATTCTGCCATTGTCAAGGCTGCATGTCCTACTCTAAACCTGGCTCCGGGAGGCTCATTCATTTGTCCGAAGAGCATCACCATATTTTCCAAGACTCCTGCATCTTTCATATCATGATACAGTTCATGACCTTCACGACATCGCTCTCCAATCCCACAAAACATGCTCAATCCCTTATTTTGACCAACCATGTTGTGAATCATCTCCGCAAGTAAAACTGTTTTGCCCACTCCGGCACCTCCAAAAAGACCTGTTTTCCCTCCTCGCTCAAGCGGAATAAGAATGTCAATCACTTTAATCCCTGTCAGAAAAACTTCTGACTTCGTAGATCTTTTTTCCAAAGTAGGAGGGGACTGATGAATGTTCTTCCAAGTCACATCTGTTAACTCTCCCTGATGATCGATGGCATTTCCAAAAACATCAAACATCCGACCCATGATGTTTTTTCCGACAGGCACAGATAATTGTTTCCCTTCCGTTTCAACCTTCATATTCCGGGTCAATCCTTGGGTTGGATTTAATGCGATCCCTCGAATCCGATTTGCATCCAGTTGTGCCAGAACTTCAATAGCAATCTCTCTATCTTCTCCCGTATGCAAAAGGGTATTGATGGAAGGGAGATAATCCTCAAACCCAACGTCCACTACGCTACCTCGTATGCTGATTATTCTTCCGAAATACTTTTTGCCTTTCAATTTTTGCACGTTCTGAATTGATATTTACATAAAATAATAAGCTGCTATTTATCAGTGAATTATAAAAATACAAGGATCTATTCTTTTTTTTGTTGAGCTAATCCAGTAGAAAAAATGATTTATATCAGTTCTATTTTTAGGCTAAAAATGCCACAGGAAAGTTATTTATGGAAAAATCACTTTATTGTTATTAAGCTTTGTATTGCCAGAATTTTAGAAGCGATTTGATTAATTGATGATAAAACCCAGAGACTAGCATCATGATAAAATTTTTTAGAAAAATCAGACTTCAATTGCTTGAAGGAAAAAATATGGGGAAATACTTTAAATATGCCATAGGTGAAATTATCCTCGTTGTCATCGGTATTTTGATTGCTTTGCAGCTAAACAACTGGAATGTGGAACTGAAAAATCAAGAAAAGCTTAAAAATAATGTGTCTATGTTGATCGAAAATCTGCAAAGAGACAGCGTTCAAATTATAAGAAATCAAATTAGAATCGAAGAAGACAAAGTGATTTTAGATGATTTTGAAAAACGAGCTTCAGCTTCGAATGCGAACTTAGATACACTCATAAAAATAGCAAGAGAAGAATATAGCCCCACGGTCAATACAATTGAGTTTACAAATAAGAGTGCCTACACTACGATGGTTCAATCCGGAGAGATAAATCTTTTCAAGAAGGATTTAATACAGGAAATTTATGCAGTCTATAGTTTCCAAGATAGGACCGAAAAAGGAAGCGAGGAGGCTTATAATATCTATATGTATGCTGTCAATGAGTATCGAAATGTCTATACTTTTAGAACTACCATAGACATTGTCTCTAGTGGACCATTGTACGATGAAATTTGGAAAACTATCGATTCAGCAGATTTTATCGCCAAATTTAATTCTATGGGGGCAGCGAAACGATTGAATTACAGACAGACAGAATTTGGCTTAGTCCGTGTGGCCAATGTAATCAATGACTTGCTTCCTAAGTTAAGAGAGGTTGTCAAGGAATAACTTTCGGCAAATCAGATGATCAGTAAACTGTGGCTAACTAGACTAATAGAGTGGGTGTCTTTGACTTTTATGATAAGCAGTTTGCGTAAGAAAAGGAAAAAACAGAAGGGGAGTAAATCCCTTATTTTTGATAGTTGCCAATAGCAATTCGATTCGCAGCATCATTCAATTGAAGCTAAGCCCTCATTATTAACCTTGAAGGGTTTTATGGCACTGGTACATTTTTCCCTGTAAAGACCTTGATATTTGTTAGAAATTATATCGAGCAGAAAGTAAAAGAATTCTTGTTTCTTGTTTGGAATAGAAATCCTGTGAAAAGCTATTGGTCAGCGAATTGCCAGCATACCTTCTTGTATCAAATATATCTCTGACACTAAGTGTGACGCTTCCTTTTCTATCCAAAAATGATTTTTGAATACTAGTATCGATGTAGTAAACGGCAAGGCTTTTCCCCTGAGCTTGAATTTCAGGTGATTCATAATTGGCTGCAATCTGGAAATTGAATCCAAAAGGAAGCTTGAAATCCTGATTGAGCTTTGCATTCCAAGTGAATCCGTCATTCGTGAACTCTTCGCTGATGTTGGAAGCATTTACTGAGATTCTGGAAAAGGTAAGTCCCCCATTGAGTGAGTACCAATCTGCGATTTCAGCTGTTCCGACGAACTCTACCCCATACAGCTCTGCAAAGTTTAAATTTTCTGGTTGGGAATAGGAGATTCCATCTTCCACGATGGTGATAAAATCAATTTGATTGTTGATTTTTCGATAGAATAGATTGGTCGTCAAGCTTGTTTTTTCAAAATTGGCCAAATGCCCCAACTCAAATGAATTGATCATTTCAGGAATCAGATTTGGATTCCCTCTTCTCACATTCAGACTGTCTGTAATATTTGGAAATGGGTTTAATCTCCAGGCTCTTGGTCGATCTATTCTTCTGCTATAAGTAAATTTGATTCCATGAGTATCATTGAGATTATACAATCCTTGTACACTTGGGAAAAGATTAAAATATTGTTGTTGATTCGTTTCATCAGAATTATACAAATAAGTGTCTACCTGAGTGAACTCTCCTCTAAGTCCCAATCCATATTCAAATTTTGATTTGCTACCAGAGTATAGAAGATAACCGGCATGGATCTGATCTTGGTATAAAAATCGGTTACTGACGGAAGGATCTGTTTCAAATTCCTGACTGCTTTCATTCAGACGTTGGTATTGAAAATCATTGTCAAATTCACGGATGTTAGATTTCAAGCCTGTTTCAAAAGTTCCATTTTCCATCGGTTTGATATAATCTGCCTGAATTACCGTGATATTTCTGACCTCATCGGTGAAGGCTCGCTCTCTGCCAGTTAAGTTTTCTGGTAAAGGCTCTAGGCTATTATTGAAAATCTCGATGTTCTGAGTTTTAAATTGATTTCTGTATGAATGGCTTGCCGTAGCTCGAAACAAATGTCCTTTCTCTTTGAAGTTATGCTCAAAAATCAGCGCATTATCAAAGCCGTCATCTTCTTCATTTTCGTTGTTTCTTCTGACATACTCAAAATTCTGCCCCATTCGAACTTGCTGCGCAAAAAGTGTATTGATATTAGTGGTCTCATTTGCTTGAAATACTCCTTCATAGCTCAGTGTATTCTTTCCAAAAGTGTAGTCAACTCCAAAATTCAAGTTGTTTCCTATATCCAAATCTGAACTCTTGGTAGTTTGATCCAGCGTTTCATTATCTTCAAAAATGACACGAGTAGAACTTCGATCACCTATTGATTTCCAGTTTCTGTAATTATAGCCGGCATAAAAGTTAAACTTGAAATTCCGATGATTGATTCTTCCTCCAATATTGGATCGGTTCCTGGTTCCATACGTTCCTTCCAGTCCACCATGAGTTCCTAGTTCAATTCCTTTTTTTAACACAATGTCTATTACTCCACCTTCTGCTTCTGCATCGTATCGAGCATTTGGATTGTTAATGATTTTAATCTCCTCGACTATACTGGCAGGCAATTGATCTAGGTTTTGAGTCAAAGAAGAATTCCTTCCATTAATCAAAACATTTGTGTTTGAGCTCCCTCGTAAGGAAATCCCACCATCTTCACTCACAGATACAGATGGCGTATTTCTCAAAATATCCAACAAGGTTCCCCCGGCATTGGCCAGATTATTTTCAGGAGTCACGATTAAGCCTTCTAGTGTGGATCGAACTGGAAGTTTTGAAGTTTCTACAATCACTTCCTGCAGATCTTGACTTTCACTCACAAAATTCAACTCTCCCAAATTAGTCACTCCACTGACTTGAAGATCAGAAATAACAAAATCTTGATACCCAATGAAAAATGCTTTGAAAACATACTTCCCGAAAGGAACAGTTAAGTTGAAAACACCATCTTCATTGGTGTCTGAATAGGCTTCAGGGTTCGTGCTATCAGATGTCTCAAAGACCGCCACTTGCGCAAAGCTTACAGGTTCCTGAGTTTTGGAATCAATAAGTTTTCCAGAAACTTGACTGTTTTGAGCAATGGATGTAAAAGAGGTACCAATCAGCAAGAGAAAAAGAAGTGCAACAGATATAGTTGTCGTCTTGCTAGGAGTTAGGTTAAATAATTTTAGCTTCACAGGTCAGTTAATATATTGTTAAACAATGGTATTACTACTTTTCAAAGAGACTAACCTATGTGATTGCGTTATGTTTTTATTTTTTGATCGATGGTAAGTAGATAGTAAAATTGGGTTGAAAAATGGATCTTGGTTTTTGTTCTGGATCAAAGAAGTACTAAAGAAACACCTCTATTTGAACAGCTCTAAGTGATTAAATCTATTGCTAAACAAAAAAACATCCCACCTTTTAAGGATGAGATGTTTTTCCAGGTTCCATAATTGGTAAATGCCTGTTTATTTCATTCAATAAATGATTTTACAATTTTCCATTCTCCGTTCATCTTAACAATGGTATTGGTATAATTTCCCATCCTATCGACGGCTTCTCCAGTTCCCGCTTTACCTGTCAAATGGTAAGTGCCCGTTGCTGTTGCTTTCTCATCACCATCTAAAGTAACTTTTCCATGCTGAATACTTACTTTAAAATCATTTGTAGAAAAATCCTCCGTTAATTCTGCTGTTATTTCAGCACTGCCTTTCATGCTCCTTCCATCAGCATAATCCCTAACACCATCTGCGGTGTACATTGCCACTAAAGCTTTGACGTCTTCCTTATTGTATGCTTTTGCATATTTTTCCGTCATCTTTTGCATTTCTTTATCCAGGTCCTGAGCCAATATAGGATAAGCAAACAATAGGGAGACTAAGCCCATACACAAACTAAGTTTAATTGTATTTCTCATAAAAAGTGAAGTTATCTTAACGCCTACTCTAATCAGTTTTCGGCTTCCCTGTATGTATTGGTACTAAAAATCTATCAATAGGAACTATTAATCTTCCTGATTCGAAAAACCTATCTTGAATAAAAAACTGTTTAGATAGGATTACTTATGCTTAATTATAAAAATTTCTATTAGAAAATTACCATAATTATATGATACATACAATTTCTATTTAATAAATATGATTATACCCAATGACTCCAGAGGCCTTTTTTTCTTTGCGTTTCAGGCCAGGAGACGGATGACAGAAGACCGAAGAGACCAAATTCAGGTTTTAACCTAGTTTTCAAAAAGCTTATTCAATTTTGCCTACAATTCAAATTCCTTCTTGGACAATCAAAGAATGCTAGGCATTTTTGGTATTTAAACTTGTTAAATAAATCTCTTTAATCTATCAACTGGAATCCAATGAAGTTAACTCATATCGTCAAACCATTCCATGAACTTACTGCTGACGAATTATATGCCTTGTTAAAGTTGCGAAGTGAGGTCTTCGTAGTGGAGCAAAATTGTGTATTTCTGGATCAGGACGATAAGGATCAGAAATGTTTTCACTTGATGTTGTATTCGGAGGGGCAATTGGTAGGATATAGCAGGCTAGTTCCTGCTGGATTATCTTACAAAGAAATGGCAATCGGCAGGGTTGTAACCTCTCCAACTGCTAGAGGGATGGGATTTGGTAGAATTCTGATGGAATTGTCCATTCAATATTGTGAGAAAATATTTGGCTCGAATGATATTCGTATTGGTGCACAGACTTATGCCTTGGGATTCTATTCCTCTTTAGGTTTTGTTTCTGATGGAGATGTCTACGATGAGGATGGGATAGAGCATATTGAAATGGTAAGAAAGCCAGCGACAACTTAAAGTCTAATTCTTCAATCCATACTAAAATCAACTCCCCCTTTGAAATAGGGGTTATTAGGATTTACCTTTTCCTTCCCATACTTATGAAGACCAAAAACTCTTGTTGAAATTTATCTTTGATCCATGCTAAAATCAACTCCCCCTTTAAAAGGGGGATTTGGTCTCTTCTCCTCTAAAAGTTTATAGTAATTAAAAATTGAAGCTACATCGTTTATAGTAATTAAAAATTGAAGCTACATCTGAAACTAAACCATATTAAAAAGCAGGATCAAATCCCTCTTGACCAGGGGGCCGAGGGATTAATTCACCTCGACAATATCCGTCAAAAACTTTTCTACTTCCTCGCCATTCTCTAGATTTAAACTCTAATTTTTGAAGAAATGGCTCAAGCAGGAAAAATCGAACAACAGAAGATCTTAAGAGTATTCAAACTCATCAACCTTCTTCAGGGAAATATAGGTAAACCAGTGCATAGACTCGCTGAACTTTTGGAAACTGATGAGCGAACGATCTATCGATATTTCAAACTTTTGGAAGCTCTTGGCTTTGAGGTGGTGAAAGAATTCAGCAAATACAAAATCCAACAAAGACCAGGAATTGATCAGACCTTAAACTATGGGACTTTTTCCCAGGAAGAAAGCCAATGGTTGAGATCTATGATAGAAAGCCAAGGGAAAGGAAATCTCCTTCATGATTCAATTCTTCAGAAGTTACAGGTAAGATCTGAGGTCAAAAAAGGATCCGAACAACTGTTTAAAGCCAATCTAGGCAGATTTGTAGATGAACTGGGGAAAGGAATCCAAAGTAAAATGCAGGTTTGGTTGAAGGACTATTATTCTCTTAGTAGCGATACTACCACTGATCGCTTGGTGGAACCTGTGGCTTTCTCCTCAAATTATGAAAGCATTCATGCTTTTGAGCCGGAAAGTAAATCCATGAAGGTTTTTAAGATAGAGCGAATAGGGGAAGTGGTGATTTCGACCTTGCCTTGGAAATTTGAAAGTAAACATCAGTTGCCCGGTACTCAACTCTTCGGATTTACAGGAAAAAGTCAGTTTAAAGTAAAATTAAAACTTTCTAAAAAAGCCTATCAGCTAATGATGGAAGAACACCCAAATGCGAGACCTTTTATGGAAATCAAAAACAGAAATCAGTTTTACTTTCAAGGCGAAGTGCCGCAACTTCCTGGCTTAGCAAGATTTATTTTGGGTTTGCCAGGAGAAATCAAAGTCGAAGAAGGGGAGGAGATGAAAGTTTATTTAGCGGAACAATTGGATAAGACAATTTATAAAGAGTGAAGTGGAAGTAAATTTAATTTCCAGTTTTGGAGTAATTTGAAACAAAAAAGCCCTGAATCATAACATGTCGATTCAGGGCTTTTTCATTTTGATAGTAGTATTAAAGAGACTTCGTCATCTTATTTACTTTCTTGTTCAGATTTAAAATTGCTTTCGAATAGCGAGTATCCCATTCATCCAGTTTCTCGGTTCGGTTGATAGCCACTTCGTATTGGATTCCTGGCAGGATCCAGGAAGCATATCCTGAGAATGGGTCATTACATACATAAAGTGACTTATACCATTCTCCATAGTACATCCCTTTTGGATCAATCCAGCTTTTCTCCAAGCCTATCAATTCTTTATTGATTTTTTCTAAATCCTTTTCTGAGACATTTCCACTGATCATTGCAGCATCCAAAGCTGTTTGATAGGCTTTTGAACTTGCTTCTAATTTTACCAAAGCTTTACTTGACTTATCAAATCCCTTAAAATCAGGAGCTATTGTTTGCACATTTTTGACAGCATTATCAAAGTGGCCTTTCAAATCCTGTGCATAGCGAGGTACATCATAAGGAATCACATCCCCATTAGCCATTCTCAATGCGATTAAGCCAAATACCTGGGCGACAGTACCACCCATTTTGAAACTTGGATCTACAAACTTGCTGTAATAGTAAAAATTATCATAGTTGGAATGGTAAGGTGTCAGGCCTCCAGTTCCACCACCTAAGCTCGGTACACCTACATGCATATAGAATGCGATATGATCTGATCCACCACCGAGATTTCCCATTCTTGGTTCTTCATTTTTTCCTGCCCAAACCTGATAGACTGATTTGGAAGAATCTGGATAGGCTACATCTTTAGCTGCGTCTATGATGATCTTTTTTAGAGAAGGCGCGGCAGAAGCACTAAAATTCCTACCATTGACACCCCCGTCAAAGTTCATATAGGCAATTGCATTTGCCTTTAATTGATCTCTCATTTGCTCTACCCATTCGGTGGAACCCATTACTCCTTGTTCTTCCGCATCCCAATGTCCGATCATAATTGATCTTTCAGGCGCTTTTCCTTCCTTCACCAATTTACCGATTGCTTCCGAGAGAGTGAGCAGCATGGCAGTTCCCGAGTTAGGGTCAGTTGCACCAAAACTCCATGCATCAAAATGAGCACCTAGAATAATCCACTCGTCAGGATATTTAGAACCTTTGAAAGTGCCCACCACATTATTTGCACGAATGAAATCAACAGGCTGATCAACCATCACACGAACTTTAAGCTCTTCTCCGCCTTCGATTTTATAGTCAAAAGGCAAACCGCCTTGCCAAGCTTCAGGAACAGCCTGACCTTTCATTCTTGACAAAATTTCTTTGGCAGCTCCATAACCAATAGGAGTAACAGGAATGGTATGAAATGCCACATCTTTTGGATCCAACCTTTTTACTTTCACTGGGCCATCCAATGGTAATGCCGGCTCATTTGGTGTCAATGGGTCACCTGTCCAGTCCAAAGTCAACATCGATCCTCTTTGGATGGTGGTCTCATTGTAGTAGGGGCCATCTGGATAAACATCTCCTTTTGTAAAACCATTGTCTTTTGGATCTGTGTAAACCACCAATCCAATAGCTCCAGCTTCTTCAGCATACTTGGCTTTATACCCACGGAAATTGCCACCATATCGAGCTATGACAACCTTTCCAGTCAAGTCAACGCCCATTTCTTTCAGCTTCGCAAAGTCTTCTCTTGTCCCATAATTCACATAAACAACATCAGCAGTCACATCACCAGATCCGGAAAAGGCATTAAAGCCTAAATACAATCTATCATCCGCAGTAAATGGATCTTCATCCAAAATCGCTTCCTGTTGAGAAAGGGTCATTTTCACTGGGGATACAATTTCCAAATGAGACTCTCCCGGATGATTTGGAAGATAAACATCATAAGGATATAATGTTACATCCATCCCTGCATCAGACATGACTTTGGCCAAGTATTGCTGTACTAGTTCATTCTCAGGAGTTCCTGCGATGTGGGGATTTTTAGTAATTTCTTGGAGGTGTGTTTTGAAACTTCCAAAATCAACAGCTTTAAGAAATTCATTTTCTATAGCTTTTTGCTTTTCTACATGACTTTGGAAAAAACCTTCCTGGGCATTTGCCGATAAAGCCAAGGCCAAGGTCCCTAAAACAAGGGCCTTTTTGGGGTTGAAATTTAGTTTACTCATTTTGTAAAAATTCAGATACGGAAATAACTCCGTCAGATTGTTTGTTGATGATTCGTTTAGTTCTTAGGTATCGATTGAGTTCATACTCATCGTAATTTTGGCTGTTTGGGTCAAAACTTGATATTCTTACTCGCCCTCTGGAATGGATAAATTCTCCATTTCCAATCCACATTCCCACATGGACCACGCGTTCTTTTTTCTCGTCTGTAGCTTTTTCCCCAAAGAAAAGTAAGTCTCCCACTTCCAATTTATCCCAGTTTTTCTCCGTATCAATTTCTTCCCCTTCATTCACTTGCTGAGATGCATCCCGCGGGATGATTTGTCCATTGAGATAATAGATGGTTTTTGTAAATCCGCTGCAGTCTACTCCTTTGATAGAGGTTCCTCCCCATAAGTAGGGCACACCCATCATTTGCTTGGCTGTTGAAATCAGTTTTTCTGACGAAGTACTTCTACTTGCTATCCAATCTTGAAAAAGCATACTTGATTCTGAAGATATAAATCCATGCCTTCCGTCAGGGAGTGCTACTTCAAGGTAGCTGTCAATTTCTCCTTTCAGAATCAAAATATCTCCTGCTACGACATCAGAAACCATTTCCTCTTGATTTGGAGAAGTCCAGACATGTCCATTCAATTCTGTAAATACTACTTTGGGTTGAGCATGCCAATCCTCTAATTCCTCAGTACTCATTAAATGAATTCCGGCTCGATCCACCCATGAAAGGTATCCATCGGGGGTTTGAACCAAATACCAGCCATCTGATTCCTTCAATACATTTAAAGGTGTTCCCATCAAAGCTTGGGTAGCCAATTCTGCCGAATGCTTTGGGTTACTTCTGATATTTGCAACGGAGATAGTTACCAAAGCCTTTGTGTTTCCTTCTAATTCTGAATCTGGCAATTGTTTGACGGCATTGAAAAACTTGATTTCTCTCTGATTCAAATCTGCTATTAGATTTCCAAGACCTTCAATTTGATCTGTTTCTCCTTTCAAAGAGTCATTTTCAAATTGAATATCCCAAAGTGCCACCCGTTTATCCGGAGCGATTTCGGTTTTATAATTTTCAATCAATTCTTGAACCTCCTGATCATGATTTTGATGACAAGCAAAAGCAATGGAAAGGAGGGGGATTAGTAAAGAATAACTTTTCTTCATGCTGAAATATAAAGCAAAATAAAACCACAAGAAACCCCAACATGACAGTTGGAGTTTAATGTGGTTTTATTGGGAGTTAATTAGGTCTTAATTCGCTTTCAATCCTGGAGAACGCTCCAAGAATTCTTGATACAATCTTATATGTCTGTTAGACAATGGAATTCTATAACCACTGATAAACACATGCATGATTTGGGCTCTAGTCTCAAAAGGATCTTCTGTAGATACAATTAAATTGGCAACTTTTCCTGCCTCGATTGAACCATAGCTATCTGCTAATCCAAAGATTTCAGCTGGGTTGATGGTGACAGCTTTCCATGCTTCTTCTTTCCCCATTCCATAAGCGGCAGCAAAGGCAGCATGGAAAGGCAAGTTTCTCACATTTTCTTCTTCATCAGTTCTGATAGCTACTTTTACGCCAGCTTTTGCCATTTTCCCTGGATTAGAATAGGCGGCATCATATCGATCTGACTCACGAGTTGGAAGTTCCTGAACTGGTCCTGCCAAAACCGGAATCCCTGCTTTTGCGATCTCATCAGCAACTCTCCAGCCTTCAGCTACGCCTGAGAAAATGAATTTAGCATCCTTATCTTCAATCCATTTCAACGCATTCTGAATATCAGCAGCAGCATTCACTTCAATCATCATTGGCAATTCACCGGAGATTACTTTGGCCATTTGATCCATCTCTGGGTAGTATTCCAATTCAGCTCCATCACTTTTTAATTGGTGATAGGCAGAAGCTTTCTCCCAGATTTCATTGGCTTCTTTCAAAGCTTTCTCGTTATCTTTTTTGATATCCTCATCAGATCTTCTGTCAAATCTTCCTCTTCTAGCAGAAGAAGGAAAGTTCATAACAACAGCCTTAAAGCCGGCATACATTTGATCTGGAGTATATCCCATAAGATTTATCAAGGCTGCGGTTCCAGGAAATAAACCTCCTGAAGGAACAGTCAAGGCAGTAGTGACTCCAGAAACCCGGGTAATAGGAATTGCTTCAGAATTAGGATTGACAGCTGTCAAAGCCTGCATATTTGGAGAAACATTTCCCACTTCAGAATAATCGGTTGTTTCTGCAACAGAGCTTACTTCTACCAGACCCAAACGAGTACCGCTATCGATCATTCCAGGGTAGATAAACATGCCAGTACAATCGATCACTTCAGCTCCATCAGCAGAAATATTGGTTCCTACCTGAGCGATTTTTCCATTTTCTATTAAAACAGAGGTATTGTTCAAAACACCTTTTGTGATCGTAACCACAGTTGCATTTTGAAGCAAAAACTTTCCTGTACGAGGTTTTACAAATTCCCCGTCAATTTGAGCCATTGCCATTAGTGGCAAAAGTGCTATCAGGAAGGCGAAAAAGGCTTTAGTCATTCTTTTCATGTCTTCTTTTTATTATCGGAGAATTAATAATTTGTATTGAATAAGGTTTTAGAAATATCAGAGAAGTTTAATTCAACATCCTGCATACATCTATGATCTTCTTCGCTTAGGAAGATTGGCTCTACCATTTCGGTAGCACTTACGCGAAGTCTCTGATCATCTGAATCAGTCTCTATGTCAAAGTACTTAACTCCATCTACGAACGTCTTCTGTGGGACAGCATAAACTGACAATGGATGTCCCTCAAAAATCACTAAATCCGCTTGCTTGCCTACTTCAATAGATCCCACTTTGTCAGCTAAACCTAATTGTTTTGCAGGGTTGATGGTAATCATAGCCAAGGCTTCATCATCTGTCAAACCACCATAACGTTGGGTTTTGGCAGCCTCATGATAGAGGTGACGAATTAATTCAGCCGAATCCGAATTGATGGAAGTGATCGCTCCATTTTTTTGAAGGATAGCTGCGTTGAATGCGGTAGAGTAATAAACCTCAAACTTATAAGCCCACCAGTCTGCGAAGACTGAAGCACCCATGGTGTATTCAGCAATTTCCGGTGCTACTTTGAAGCCCTCATTGGTATGTTGGAAAACAAGTTTAGTGATTCCGAAATCTCTTGCCACATTGATCAACATGTAGATTTCATCCGCACGATAGGAGTGACAGTGGATTATGATTTTTCCATCTAAAATATCTGCCAAGGTTTGAAGTCTTTCATCATACTCTGGAGCTACCATCGTATTCCCTTTTTGAGAGGCAGATGCGTTATAATCGTTCCAAGCCTTTTGGTATTGAAGTGCTTCATTGAAACCATTTCTCAGAATAGCTTCCACGCCCATTCTGGTTCTTGGCTGAATACCGTTTCCTCTTCCATGAACTCTTGTTGGGTTTTCTCCCAAAGCAAATTTGATTGTTCTTGGAGCATCTTGCATGATAATACCTGCAGGATCTTCAGAACCCCATCGATGTTTTAGAGTTACATTTTGGCCACCTACCACATTTGCCGAGCCATGCATGGCATGTGAAATAGTGACACCACCGGCAAGTGCCCGGTATAAACCGACCGCAAATGGATTTACTACATCCCTCATTCTTACTTCAGCTACAATAGGAGCTGATCCCTCATTGACCACATCTAAGGCTACGTGAGAGTGAGCATCAATAATACCTGGCATCACATATTTGCCTTCGGCATCTATTGTTTCTACTCCAGAAGGTGCTGAGATATTCGGTCCAACTTGTTTGATTATACCATCTTGAACCAATACATCAGAATTCTCCAAGGTTCCATTGGTGACGGTAAGAACAGTTGCATTTTTTATCAGTATGCTACCTTTTTGGCTTTGTGCTGAAGCATAGGTAATACTCAGTCCCAACAAAGCAGCAAGAAAATAATTGATCTTTTTCATCTGTTTATGATTGTTTTTTAAGGTCAGATGTAATCTCACAAGGCAGAAAATCATTCAATTGTGTCATGATCTTGTACATGTTCGATTTCATGTCTTTACTTATTTGCGATTAAGGTTGGGTTAAGTGTTGCGCTAAAAGGAAAAGAACCAAATTGATCCACGGACATAGTCCCATCAAAATTCTCACCTTCTACTTGACCGGAAACGGTAACTACTATATTCATTCCTCCAGCTGCTACATCAAATACGAATGACATAGAACTACCATTCACATTGATATCTTTCAAATCAGACTTGATTTTACCTGATCCTGAGGGATCATCCAACGTGATTGAACCTTTAAATCCGGAGCCTTCTTTGGCTATTTCAAATACCCCTCCCGAACTTCCTGCTGGAGACTCAGTGACATAGTCCCAGGCACCATCAATTTTTGCTGGCGTTCCTTCTCCTTCTTTGTCGGCTTTTTTCTTTGGTTTGGTTTCATAGTCAAAAATATACCCATCAACGACCACGTGCTTAATTTGACTTCCTTCTGCAAATAAAGAATCTGAACTGATTACCAGATTTGCCATTTTTCCTTTTTCTATAGTTCCTGCCAATCTGCTCATTCCAAGAATATTTGCAGCATTTGTTGTTAAGGCAGCCAGTGCAGCTTCTTCACTTAATCCATTTTCAATCATGGTTTTAAGAGTTTTCATTACGTCACCAGCTTTGGTTCCAGCAGTAGTGAAAGCAAATGGAATTCCAGCATCTTCAAGCATTCCAGCTTGTTTGATGGCATTGTCATATGCTTCTTTCACTCTTGAATATTGAGCTTTTACATCTTCGCTGACATCCTCTTTTTGAGCTTTGATTGCTTTATCATCTGGGATTTCCAAACTGATTAAAACCGGTACATTAGAGGCTTTAATCACATCAATCACATTAGCATAATCATCAAGTCCTGTAAGGATTAATTTGAATCCTAACTCTTTTTGAAGACTTATCGCTCTTCTTATTTCCAATTCAGATGGTGCGGTATACATTACAGGAACTTGTCCATTGATCACGTCCATCATGGCAGTATAAGTGGGAGTCATTTCAGGTCTAGGTACTCCAGAAACTGTTTGAAATTGTTCTCCTCTTTTTTGAGTCAGCTTAGTATTTTGATAGACATCTCTAAATTTGGCCATCACACCTACAGCAGTGCCAGGGTACATTCCTCTTGATCCTCTGAAACTTGATACAAGGGCCGTATTAGTTTTAAATACGTTTGTTGAATATTCTGAACCGAAGACAACAACAGCTGCTTTTCCGGAGATCATTCCACCGTCAGGTAGGATTTGAGCCACGGTGAAACCAGCTTTTCTGAAATCTTCCACTTTACTGTCTTCTGCAGAGTATTGGTCTACGGCAGATCTCCAAGGGGTAATTCCCGCGAATTCATCCGGTGGATTTGAAGAGACAAAGTTTTTGGGTCTCTCAGGATCCTTAGGAGCTGTTATTCCAGCCTCACTGCCACCGTCGATAAATCCTGGATAAATGAAAAGCGAATCACCTGGTATTACTTTAGCTTCTTTTGGAAGATTAAGATTGGATCCCACTCCTAGTATGATTCCGTCTTTTATTAAGACGGTCGCTTTCGTTCCCGATTTGCCCGGTACTGCGAAAACTGTTGCATTGGTTATGGCATAGGTACTTGTGATTGGTTTCTTACCCGTTGGATCACTTTGTGCCAAAAGGGAATTTGTAGAAATCCATCCAAATACCAAAAGGCCTAGAACGCTAGCTTTCAGTAATGTTTTTTTCATATTAATTGATGGTTAGACTAAGAAGCAAGCTAATAAAAGGGTTTGCAGAATCCTTATTGAATTATTTTTTGAATCTATTTTTTTGATTAATGGCATTGTCTTAGGGTTGAAATACGATTTAAATACCTCAAAATGCTTCGGGGCAAAATAAGATTTACTCGACTGGTAAATCCCTATTGAAATTAACTGTTGAATAGTATCTTTAAGGCGTATTTCCACAAATTATTATGAAGAAAATCCTGATTATTGAGGATGATCTATTGATTTCTAGTCTTGTCCAATTCCGGTTAAAAAAAGATGGGTATCAGACCTTTCTGGTACAAGATGGAAATGAAGGAACAAAAGCTATCGAATCTTGGGATCCAGATCTTATTATCACTGATGTGATGATTCCATTTAAAAGTGGAATAGAAATTATTCACTTTGCACGAAAATCAAAACCCAATACACCTATTATTGTATTAAGTTCTTTGGGCGAAGAAGAGAAAATAGTTTTAGAAGCGTTCAACCTAGGAGTGGCTGATTTTATTCCAAAACCTTTCAATCCAAATGAACTTGCAATTAGAGTCAAACGAATTTTCAGGTAAAACTTAAATGAAAGTAAGATTAATTAGAACCCTAGTTTTCCTTTCATTTACGATTTTCTGTGCAGGACTTACATTTGCCCAGGACAGCTTACCTTACTCTGATTCTACCTCATTTTTTAGATTTTTAGAAGCACAGGAACAAATTCCTTCCTTTAAGTTTAGGTATAAAATTGCATCACAGAATGGAATTGAAGAGGTTTTAACTGATTCTATCTTGCAATTCTCAAAGGGAGATCAAGATGTTTTGGTGTCAAAAACATTCGACAGCTTTTCAACCTGGTATCAAGCCGGAGAAAAATACCTTTCAGGAGAGCAAGCGGTTTTAATTCCGGATTTTCTGATTTACCAAGAGCCTTCAGATTTCATGGCAGCAAGAGATTATGTTGATAATCTATGGAGGAACAAGGATATTTTCATTCCTGAAAAGAGTCTAGAAGTAGGTGATGGATTGGTACTTCTCGCCAATATGACACCATATGAACCAATGGTGAAATATAAGTTTCATTTTTTCTCAGACTTTAAATTAGTCATAGTCCTAAGTATTATTGGCTTCTTTCTGTTCATGGCGACTGGTATGATTCTTTTTATGCTTTATATAAAAGCCAAGTATTCAAAAATTGAGTCCAGAGAAAAAATATACGAAAATCAAATAATTGGACCTTTGTCTGAGCTTCTTTTTGAAAAAACCGAAGACGAAATCTATGCGCTTTCAGAATCTGAAATATATACCATCTTTCCTAAGAAGGATTTTAAAAAAGCGCTTTTTAAACAGGTTTTGATTGATAAAATAATCTCACTGAATAAGAAGATGAAGGGTGATTTTAAGGACAAACTTAAAGCCCTTTATAAAATATTCCAGTTGGATGAAATTTCTATTAACAAGCTGAAAAGCAACCGATGGGATATTGTTACCAGTGGTTTAGTTCAAATTAATGAGATGGATCTGGTTGAAGCTTTACCCCAAGTGAAAAAGCTAACTGAATCCTCAAATTTTTATATCCGGTCACATTCTATTGCTACCCTATTAAACCTCTCCGAAAAAGTCGATTTGACTGCCATTAAAGAACAGGCTTTTCCTCTATCAAGGTGGCAGCAGATGAATTACTTACGGATTATTAAATTTTTACACCTTCAAAAATCTATTCAAATAGAAACTCTTTTTGATAGCCAAAACCAATCTATCCGATTGTTTGGATATAAATTAGTCAGAATGCTTGGGAGGGTCGACTTACTGGAAAAACTCTCTAAAATTGCCCCTAATGTGGCTGATCTTGAAAAGATAGAAATACTCAAAACCTATCAAATCATAGGGATTCATACCGAGTCTACTTTTATCAATAAATGTTTAAGGTCTGAAAATCTTGACCTTATTATAGCAGCAGCTAGAGCTTCAGGGCCTGTGGGTGATCAGGTTTCTGCTCATATCTTGATAGAATTATTGAATGAAAATCCAGAATTTAATTTAAAAATGATCTATCTGGATAATCTGAAAATGTTAGATATAAATATGTATCAACAATTTATAGCCACCTCGGCCAATGAGGAAAATATACAGATTAATGCCCATCTATTAGATCCCTTATTACAACATGTATAGTTTCCTATTCTATCTTCTGCTGGAGGTCTTAGGGATCTTTTTTCTAATTGTGAGCTTCAGTGTTATTGTTATTTATCTTATAACAATGATTTTGAGCGCATTGGAATTAAGAGATCATTTAAGAAGAAATAGGTTTGCAGATTATCAAGATATCATCACCTCACCAATTGCTCCAGGTATTTCCATTGTTGCTCCAGCGTTTAATGAAGCCCAAAATATTGTTCAGAATGCCAAAAGCTTAATGTCTCTGCATTACGGAAAGTTTGAGGTGATCATTATTAATGATGGTTCCAAAGATGATACTTTGGATAAATTAATTGAAGCTTTTGAGTTAGAGAAAACAAGCTACGCATACAATTATCAGATTGATTGTAAGCCTGTTAGAGGAGTTTATAAATCAAGAAATGAATCTTTCAGTAAATTAGTCATTGTTGACAAAGAGAATGGGGGAAAAGCAGATGCTCTTAATTCAGGTATTAATATTTCTTCCAAGGAAATTATTGCCTGCATAGATGTGGATTGTATTCTTTCCCATGAATCTCTTACCAGAATGGCCCGACCCTTTATGGAAGAGACGAATAGGAAAGTAATAGCTGTGGGAGGGGTCATTGGGATTGCCAATAATTGTGATGTGCAAGATGGAACAGTTACAAAATATCGCGTACCGACAAGTCTGTTGGGAAAATTTCAAGTCATAGAATATTTCAGAGCTTTTCTTATGGGAAGAATGGCTTGGACCAGAGTGAATGGCTTAATGCTTATTTCTGGTGCATTTGGATTTTTTAATAGAGAATTGGTCTTGGCTGTAGGTGGGTATTTTCCTAAAACTGTGGGGGAGGATATGGAATTGGTTGTGAGGATGAGAAGGTATATGGAGGAAAAGAAAATTCCCTATAAAGTAGGCTTTGTTCCAGATCCCTTGTGTTGGACAGAAGTACCTGAAGATGAGTCTGTTTTATCCAGACAACGAAATCGATGGATTAGGGGTACGATTGAAACTTTGCAGCTCCATCAAGCCGTGAAGTTTAACCCAAAATATGGGATAATGGGAATACTTTCATATCCCTATTGGAGTGTATTCGAGAAGTCAGCTCCAATATTAGAACTCTTAGGTTTACTCTATACCCTGATCTTGATTGTAATAGGAGACTTTAGTGCTTTTTACTTCATCGCATTATATGCTATGTTTTACTTGCTTTCTTTATTGGTTTCCTCATTTAGCATATTGTATGAACAAATTGCTTTTAATAATTATAAGGATAAAAAGGATCTGAGAAAGTTAATTTTTACAGTCATGATAGAACCTTTTATTATTCATCCTAAAGTAGTTTTGTGGGGTTTAAAAGGTCATATAGATTTTATTAAAGGAAAGGGAGGCTGGGGCCAAATGATCCGAACTGGATTTAAAAAATCTGAAGACAGAAAGAATTTTGAACCTAAAATAAACTCCTGAGCTATGAAAAAAATAAGTTTACTTCTTTTTATCGGGTTCGTTTCTTTCGGTCTTTTAAAAGCTCAGGATTCATTTGATCCAGATGAATTATTATTGAATGCCAGAGAACTTATTTTTGAAAAGAAATACCAAGAAGGTAGAAAAATAGCTTTTAGAGCTTTAGAAAAGTATCCAAACTATGCTGATATCCTAATTTTGGTAGGAAGAAGTTATGCTTGGGAAGGGAAGAATGATTCTGCTTCAATTTATTTAGAAAGAGCGATAATCGCTTCTCCAACCTATGAGGATGGCTATTCTGCCTATTTGGATAATCTCATGTGGTCTGATCAATTAGATAAAGCTGATGAGATTTTAGCAAAAGCAAAAGAAAATTTCGAAAGTCAACTTCCTGATCATCTTAAGTATAAAGAGTCTAGAATATATTATTACAGAGAGGAATATGATGAAGCTATTAAAATAGCGGAGGAATTATTTGATAAAGATTACACTGAGGAAGGCTTGCTTGGTTATATCCAAAACCTCCAGCGTCTCACAAGAACCAATGCTATAGGAGTAACTTATGATTACGATAATTTTCAGGGAGATCTGACTCCTTGGAACACCTATTCTTTTTATGGAAGAACTAGAACAAACTTAACGGGATCCTTGATAGCTAGGGTGACACAAGCTTATCGGTTTGACACACAAGGAACTTTATTTGAGATAGATG
Source organism: uncultured Algoriphagus sp. (assembly GCA_965659625.1). GTDB lineage: Bacteria > Bacteroidota > Bacteroidia > Cytophagales > Cyclobacteriaceae > Algoriphagus. The sequence goes on from CBFHWO010000002.1 coordinate 198,847, forward strand.
CTTATCCTTCGCTGGGAGAAAATATGTATGCCTATGTCAACATCGGTGGCTCAGGGGCAAGTTTTTTTCCAAAAATCCGATTTGGAACTTCAATTTACTACAACTTGGAAAAAGCCTGGGAAGTAGACGCTGGTTATCGGTATTTAGGCTTTAGTGAGGGAACACATATTTTTACAGCATCTGTTGGAAAATATGTAAGCAATTGGTGGCTTAATTTAAGGGCTAACGTTATACCAGACAATGGAAAAGTCAGTACTTCGGCAAATTTTCAAGCTAGATATTATTTCAAAACCGCAGAGGATTTTTTCAGCCTTCAGTTGAGCTCTGGGGTTTCTCCGGATGAGGAAAACCGGGATCAGACCCAATTATTGAATTCCTATCGGGTAAGAGTAGGTTACCAGCAGTTAATTTCTACAAGATTTTTGATTTCAGGTTATACTGGGTATAGTAAGGATGAACTTTCTACTGACAACTTTAGAAATGACCTCAATTTCACATTAGGGTTAGAGTATAGATTTTAACATTAGAACTATGATTTCAGAAGAGTTAAAAATCTATTTCCGGAAAATACTCCCTTTTATAGCCCTGTTTATTCTAATCCCATTAATCAGCTTTAGTATCTGGGCATTTTTTCCAAAAAGGGATCTGAACCTTCTAGTAATTGATAAAACTGTTGTAGGGCCGAATTTAGTAGAACACAGTGGTCTTTTTTGGATTTTAGATTATCAAAAATACACCAAAAAAGACAAGAGCTTTTTTAATAGAAAAACTGACTATTTAGGATATTTCCCGGCAAGTGAAAACACAAAACCAGAGATAAAAGATTTATCAAAGCTTTCTTCCCAAGAGATAAAAGATAAAGTATCTAATCTAGATTTAGTTTTTATCACGGATACCTATGGGGTGATGAGTTCCTCCGAAAAAGAAATCAAAGCCACAACTTTAACTCCAAAGAAAATTTATGGCGGATTGGATCAAAAGGACATTGAACTGATAAGGGAAGTCAAAACACAGGGAAAAACCATAGTGGCTGAATTCAATAGCATGGCCAGTCCAACTACAAAGGAGGTAAGGACAGAGTTTGAAAATCTAATGGGGATTCAGTGGACAGGATGGATAGGAAGATATTTTGACGAAATGGACACCTTAGTAAATGCAGACTTGCCAAATTGGATGAAGTACCAGTACAAGAAACAACATCAAGGTAATTGGTTGCCATCAGGTCCGGGACTAATTTTCATACATGAAAACGGTCAAATTGAGGGACTTACTTTTGGGGATGATTATCAAAATAAAATTCCCTTAATAAGAACCCAAAGAATCAATCCTATAGGGGAAAATTTACCGGAGATTATACCATATCCAGATTGGTTTGATGTGGTGTTAATAGAGCGGGACTATCAAGTAATTTCTTATTACGATATCAATCCTACAAACGAAGGTTTGGAAAAATTAAGGAGTATGGGGCTGCCTAGGTTCTTTCCAGCTGCAATTGTAAAAGATAACGGAAAAGGTAAAATGTATTACTTAGCGGGGGATTTCTCGGATCTAAGAGTGGAGTTAGGTTCCCCAAAGTTTACCGGACTTCCTTTCTTTTGGAAGGGATTACATTTGTTGACAGACTATACCGATAGAGAGAGCTTCTTTTGGAATTATTATTTTCCTTTGATTTCCAATTTTCTTGAAGAGTCGTATAACTCAAAGGATTAATTATTGGAAGAGTCTTCTGGTAGGAGCTTTTTAGTCTGGTTCAAATAGTTGTTTCTATTTTTGAATTCTTCAAACTCACCCACCATTCTGTTTAGATTTTGTGGATCTACGATAGGATCAATATTCAAACCATCAGAGACAATAAATAACTGTCCATCAGAAAGGAAAAATTCGCCGTGAATGTAATCGAGGAGCTGATTTTTATTTCTCATCAGTGGCATAGCGATTCTGGACTGGAAAGTCACAGCAGTATCCAGCACTTGTCCTTGCCAAATAACCTCTTCCGGTAAATTCAAATCAACTTGCTTCTCAAGAAAGGAAAGGATGGATGGGGTTATTTCCCAATGTGAAACGACACCTTTGAAACTTTCTTTACGAATTAATTTTGGAGAATAAATCAGCAATGGAACTCTGAATCGATCTAGCCTGGAGGACATCGGAATTTCCGGAAGTCGGTGATCTCCAGTGATAATAAAGATCGTGTTATCAAATTCAGGCCTTTTTTTATATTCCTCAAAAAACTCCTTAATAGCATCATCTGCATACATGATCGTCATATAAATATTTTCATAGGACAGATAATCTGCAGTTTTACTTTCACTAAATCCTAGATTGTTTTTTAAATAGTTTTTCAGCTTCGGTTGATAAATTTCTGGTGAAGGGACGATATAGGGATCATGAGAAGTTTGCGTTTGAAATATTCGCAATTGGGGTAGATTATCAGATGCAGGTAGTTTTTGAAGCCCATTAGAAAACAAAGCCTTGTCAGGATAGCCCCATGAAAATCCAGATTCCGAAGGAGTTTTTTCAAATTCAGGAGAATAATTCTGTTGATCTACGATTAAATCCACATTTTGGTAACGAAGGAAGCTTCCTTCATTATCAAAGTTTTGATCCGCACCGATAAAAAAATTGATCTCATAATCATTTCTTTTCAACACACTAATGAGTGTTTCATGTCTTGGGAAATCGGGCGAAAACTCCAAAAATCCATTTTTTCCAAAAGGTAAGCCACCCATGGTACCAGGTAATATTCCAAATGTTCTGCCGGAAGAAGATAGCGCATTTTCCCAAACTAGGCTTGATTCTGCTAATGAGTCTAAAAATGGAGTGAAGCTGCCCAAATAGGCGTCTTTTCCAGAATAGGCTTTGCCTAAACTTTCGAAAAGGATAAAAACAATATCGGGCTTGGTTGTTAAGCTGTCAAAAAAAGGACTTAGGACATCAGGGTACTCTGCTTTGTGCATGAAAGGATAGATATCATCCTCAAACTTTTTCTCCACTGGCAAGTCATTTCCAGATGGTCTTAAATAAAAATCAAAATAATAATTGTCATCAAACATGAAAAAATCGAATGACGCTTGAGAGAGGAAATGTGTTTTGTTTATCTGAACATTATTTCTGTTTTCGTTTGCAGAACTTGAATCAGAGATTGGGAAAAACACATAAAAGAAAATGAAAACATAGATGATTCCAGAAATTGCCAGATTGGTTTTTAGTGAAAACTTAAAATACTTATACCCCAAAGAGAGGATGAATCCAGTGACAAAAGCTGCCAAAATCCCGAAAAAGATATTGACTAGATCAACTTGTCCTGAGGCTTTCACCGTAGCCAATAAATCTTCTAAACTATACCCGTATAAATCACTACCCAGAGGCAGCAATGTTTTCAAAAAATAACTGATCAAGGCAAATTGAATTAGTATTGCTAATACAAAAAGAATTAGGCTAATCCATCTACCTAATTTTATCGAGAAAAGGCTAATGAATACATGCATTACCAAAAGCAATCCCATAAAATATAAGTACCAGCCTAAATCATCGATGATACTGGCAAATAGGACATCGGAAAAATTAAATTTCAATACATGATTACTAAAAACCATCTTTAATTCTAAAAGTCTGATTATCAACATCAGTATTAAAAAAACAATACCCATACCCCAGAAGTTTCCTAAGACGATTTCAGTTTTATGTGGGAGATTTGATCTGATTTCAGCTTTTTGAGCCATAATTCACTAATAACTTTTTGATCGAAGACTCAAAAGATAGGCCAAAATCGGGTATCTTCACGGTGACAATTAAATTTTATGGGTAAATCAGATCTCTTATTTGAGCTTTACAGCAATTTGAGTACTACAGGTGCTCTGACTTTCAGTTCAAAATCGTTGGTTAATAAAATGCTTTCCTTTTCCGACTTATCAAATGCTAAATTAATAGTCGAAATGGGAGGTGGAGATGGAAGCATTACTCAAGGTATTGTGGATCGACTTTCTCCAGATGCAGAGCTTTTAGTTTTTGAAATAAGCACCTCATTTTGTGATGCGATGAAGAAGCAGTTTGTCCAGAAAAATGTAAGAATCATCAATGATTCTGCTGAAAATATTCACCTCTATCTTGATGGTAAAAAGGTAGATTATATTTTTTCTTCACTTCCATTCAGCTTTATTTCTCCAGAAATCAGAGACGAAATACTTAAACAAAGTAGTTTGGCTCTTAGTAGCGGCGGATACTTTATTCAGATATGCTATTCTTATCTTTTAAAAAATTTATTCAAAAAGCATTTCAGTACAGTGAGTTCAAGTTTTACTCTCAAGAATTTGCCGCCTGCTTTTGTAATGGTTTGTAAATAGGTATTGCTATGGATATTCTGGAGACTGCTCTAAAAGAAATGTGCCGGAAAAGAAAAAAAGAATTCTTTTATCCAGAAGATATTATTCGGGAGATGTATCCAGAAGATTGGATGCGTTTTTTACCTGATTTGGAAACTTTAATAAAATCTCTTCTCGATCAAGGAGTTATAGAAATCGAAAATTCTGCTTCAGAAGTTCAATTTTCCTTACACGGAAATGAAGGATTTAAAATAAGATGCTTAGCTAAACCTAAATCCTAAAATATCTGTTCTAACCGCAATTAAAGAAGAGGACTATGGATAACAAGTTAAAATTGCCACAAACAGAAATATCAATCCCCGATGGATTAGAATTGATCACGTTAGGGGCGGGGTGTTTTTGGTGTACAGAAGCTGTATTTCAGAGATTAAAAGGAGTCGTATCTGTCATTTCTGGTTATTCCAATGGAATAATCGAAAATCCCAGCTACAGGGAAATATGTACTGGTACCACTGGTCACGCTGAAGTTGTTCAAGTTTATTATGATCCTAAAATCATCAGTTTGCATAAAATTTTAGAGATCTTTTTTGCAACACATGACCCAACTACTTTAAACAAACAAGGTGCGGACACAGGTCCACAATATAGATCCGCTATTTATTACACAACGGAGGATCAGGAGAAAGTCATAACAGAACTAGTAAACCAATTGAATGAATCCGGGGTGTTTGGAAAAAGGATTGTGACAGAGATAGCCCCACTTTTGAGTTTTTATCCTGCTGAAAACTATCATCAGGATTATTTCAATTTAAATGGAAATCAACCGTATTGCCAGTTTGTGATCAAACCAAAAGTAAACAAATTAGAAAAATTCTTTAAAGAAGAATTGAAGTCCTAATCCCAAGCTATTTTATGCTGACAATGAAGCGAACCAGAGCACAAGAATCGAGAGCTGCAATTGAGCGTATGTACATCACCATGCGACATTTGTTTACCAGAGGAAGTTATAAGCCAATGGGGATTTCTGGCGAAAGCTTAGTGAATGCATTGATGGTCTTAAGTCCTGAAATCTATGGGACTGTGACCGATACCGAAAAATTGGAGTTGGATGGTTTGCTTTATGTGATGGAGCGCCTGCCAAGAGGCATAGAGGAGTGTCGATACGTTCGATTGATCAGTAGAGAAGGATATGAATTTTCACATTTGGAGCCAATAATTCCTGCTAAAAGGAAACGAAACTGCTATAGACTAGATGAAAAAGTCATGTATGTGGAGATGACAAGAGGAAGATCTGATATCTATGATATATTAACCCATTTGACATTTTTGTACATCGAATCGCGCAAAATCCTTCGTAACAGCACAGATCCGAAAGGGACAATTTCTCAAAATTGGATCATGTTGGAGGAATTAGTGAAAAAAGAAGCTGATGGAGAGGCTTTTGAAAAAGAGGCTGCAAGTGCATATTTAAGCCATTTGATCGGCAGGACCTTCGAAGAGACGGTTTCGGCAGTGGATAAATTTGAAAAATCTGCCAATTCTAATAGTCTGTTTTCTATTATTTATCATATGGGTAGATTGGCCTATGATGAAAGTTCTAAAAATTTAGATCGGGAAATCTCATTTTCAGCAACACTTCGAGAAAGGATCGGGCATCATGTGTATGGAGAGCTTTGGGCAAAAAGGATCAAATTGGCTTTGGACGAACATGAACTGATAAAACGTCCTATTCATGTAATATCTGCAAACCTCCATTCTGTTCTTAATACGATTTATGCCCCTCAACTTTTGGGTTTGAAAGACTACGAATCACTGGAAAAAGTAGTGATGGGAATAAGTGTGAAAGCCAAAGGGCATAAGGGGAAGGCTATTTATGATTACGCATTGAAACATGGGTTCATAGATTTGCCTGATGAATCCGGAACCAATATTGGAGCACAGATTATTGACACGGCAATGCTTGAAAAAGAGGAATTATTTCCTGGAATCCCTTTGCCAGAAGATAAAGAGAAACGTCCTGTGTTTGTTGTAATGGATTATGCTTTTGGAGAGCAGGCGTATGAGTGTTTTGATGAGCTTTTAAAACCTTTCAACAAAGGCAATAAGGATATTCCACTTAACGTGATTTCAACCAGTATCATGGGGAAAGCTGGGATTCTGTATGGTGGCAAAGGAGATTTGATGATTCCAAACTCACATATTTTCGAAGGAACAGCTGATAATTATCCATTTAAAAATGAATTGAAGAAATCTGATTTTGAAGGATATGGGTTAGGAGTTTATAGAGGTTCCATGATTACTGTATTGGGTACTTCCCTTCAAAATAGAGATATCCTGACTTATTTTATGGAATCCAGTTGGAATGCCGTAGGACTTGAAATGGAAGGAGCTCATTATCAAAAAGCAATTCAGTCAGCCTCCAAAATCAGAAGTAGCATTCCGTCCAATGTAAAAATTCTTTATGCCTATTATGCTTCAGATAACCCTTTAGAAACCGGAAGTACTTTAGCATCCGGAGCATTGGGGATGGATGGAGTTAGGCCTACTTACTTGATTACTTATAAGATTCTGGAGAAGTTATTTAAATAAACTAATAGCTGCTTGTTAACAAGCAGCTATTTTTTTGCGTCATACCTTTGTCGCCGTTTTCTGATAGTTATATGTTCAAGTATCTATATATTTTTTCTTTTTTATTGATCCTGTTTTTCCTTCAAAGCTGCGGAGAGGATATAGCGCTTGGGAAGACTGAATTTTATTGGGATCAAACAGGATGTGCTGACCCTTGGCAAGGCAATGGAGGAAATTCTGATGAAGAATTAAGGTTGGCAATTTTAGACTATCTAAAATCTGAAGGAGTGAAGAATGCTAGGGTTACAGGGTTTTCTAGTGATGCAGAACGCCAGGTATGTCTCGCTTGTTTCTGTACCACTGGTAGGAGATTTCATTTGGAAGTGCCCAGAAATCAAGCAGGTAAAATGTTAGCATTAGGATTTATAGAATCCTAATTACATCGTTTATCAAAAAGAAAAGAGGCTGTTTTCAATAGCATTTTGAAGACAGCCTCTTTTGAATTTATTGTAAATTGGAATTGATCGGAGGAGGGCCCGGAGGAATCATGCCTTCGTAAACATAATCGCCTTTATGAGCTTTGAAATCGGCTTTCACCGCTTCTACCAATTCAGGATTTTGAAATAAGTCTACCATAGTCATCGATAGAGCTTTGGCTGCATAAGCCATTCCTTTGTGACCAATGGACATTCCACCAGCTGCTACGACAGCCCATGAATGCCAAGGTGTTCCGTTTGGAGCAGTAGTTGCAGAAAGTCGAATTGTAGGAACTACATAACTCACGTCTCCCACATCCGTGCTACCACCCATGCTGTGTTCTGCGGTTTCTTCCATTGGTTCAATGGTAGAAACCAAACCAATTTGTGGTTTCCCGGTAGCTTCCTGAATCTTTTTAGCAAATTCCTGCTCCTGTTCAGTATAAGAAATTGGGCCTAAGGTCTCCAAATTCTTTTGTAAAGCTGCTGAGCCAGTTCTATTTACCAAAACTTCATGTATGCCAGAAATCAAATTCACCTTGTAATCGACATTGGCTAAGATAGCTGCACCTTGGGCCATTTTCTCCACTTGCTCGTAAACCGGCATTAAACCTTCTCGACTACTATCTCTCACTCTTACCCATATTCTGCTGTAATCAGGCACCACGTTTACTACTTGTCCAGCATCCTGAATATGATAATGGATTCTGACAGTAGGCTTAATATGTTCTCTGTAATAATTAATTCCTGATGTATACAACTCTAAAGCATCTGAAGCACTTCTTCCATTCCAAGGATCAGCAGAAGCATGGGCTGCTTGACCAAAAAACTCAACCTGGAAATCCACCAAAGCCAATCCTTTCTGAACGGCAGCCTTGGTTTCTGCTGCAGGATGCCAATCCATAACCACATCAACGTCATCAAACAAGCCCGCTCGGATCATCCAAAGTTTTCCAAAAAATTTCTCTTCAGCGGGAGTTCCGTAAAATCTGACAGTTCCTTTGATTTTTCCTTCATCAATCAAATCTTTGATGGCAGCGGCAGCTCCTAACGAAGCTACTCCGAACAGGTTATGTCCACAACCATGACCTGGAGCATCTTCATGCAATGGGCTTTTGAATGGAACCTTGTTTTGAGATAAACCTGGAAGAGCGTCAAACTCACCTAATATTCCGATTACAGGCGAACCAGATCCATATTCAGCGACAAAAGCAGTTGGTATTTCAGCAACACCTCTGGTTACTTTAAAACCTAGACTTTCTGCATAATCAGACAAGGCTGCTGCTGATTGAGTTTCCTGAAAGGCAATCTCTTCAAAAGCCCAAATCTTATCACTTAGGTCTGTGAGGTTTGCATAGCGCTCATCCACGGACTGAATCACTTCTTCTTTTAAAGGGTTTGGCTTAGTTTTTTTTTGTGCAACTAGAGGGAAGCTACTCCCAATTCCCAATGCCAAGAACAGCAGGGAAGGATAAATTTTTCTCATAGGGTTGATGATTGTTTTAATGCTTTTAAGGTAAGGAAAAAGATTTATTTCAGGAGAGGGATTTTTTAGCCACAAAGAATTAGAAATCAAAGAAGCAGCCTATTCAGCTGCTTCTTTATTAAATTTAATTGTCAAACTTCTCAATTATTGATTACCAAGCGATACCATAATCATCTCCATAATCACTGGAACCTCCCCAGAAACTACCATGCTTCCAGTCAAACCAGATTGCATTTATTGGTCCTGAAGTTTTATTCCATAATTCAATAGAGTATCCTCTTTTTGCCAATTCTTTGTTGACCCAATCTGGTGTGTCTTGTCTTAATACGATTGCTCCAGGACGAATCTCATGGGCTCCAAAAGAACTCTGCATTTGATAAGAGTTGAAGTTGGCAGCTTCAGTTGCTTCTTGAATGTCCATACCAAACTCAACTATATTGAGGAAAAGCTGTAACAGGTTTTGATCCTGAGAATCTCCCCCTTGAACCGCAAATGCGAGAAATGGCTTTCCATCTTTCATGGCCAAACTAGGAGTAAGCGTTACTCTCGGTCTCTTTCCTGGCTCAGGAATATTGAAAGGACTGATATTTTCGTCTAAAACAAAACTTTGCATTCGTTGAGAAAGACCTACCCCTGAATTACCGGCAACGACTGCAGGCACCCAACCACCACTCGGCGTTACAGAAACTACCCAGCCTTCGGCATCAGCAGTCTCTACGGAGGTAGTTCCACTTTGAAAGTCAGCAATAAATTTTTCGTCAAGTGTCCTATTGATCTGCTCGGGAGTCAGATTTGCAATTGCCTTTTTGTTCTCATTTAATATATCCAAATAAGGATTTGTTTCTCCCTGAAAAGGATAGGGATCACCTGCACCAATTTTGGGGTCATTCATTTCACCAATCTGTTTTGCCCGCTCTTTGGCATATTCTTTAGAAAGTAATCCTTTCATGGGTGATTTTACAAATGCTGGATCTCCATAATAAAAATCCCGGTCAGCAAAGGCCAGACTCATAGCCTGATAAACAGTATTGATATAATTGGCAGAATTGTATCCCATTGATTTCAAGTCAAAGTTCTCCAAGATGTTCAAAGACTGAAGTAAAGCTGGGCCTTGAGTCCATTCTTGAAGCTTATACACATCGATGCCTTTATAGTTAACGTGAAGTGGTTCTTCGATTTTTACTTTCCAATTAGCCAGATCAGCTTCCGTAAAGAGTCCTCCTTGTTCACGAGTCCCTCTTACTATTTCTTTGGCAATATCTCCTTTATAAAATCTATCATATGCGGCATAAATCGCTTCTTTTCTCGATTTTCCATTTGCTAAAGCTTCCTTTTCAGCTTCTACCAGTTTTAAAAGAGTCTGGTAAAGATCTTCTTGAACAAAGATTTCTCCCGGCAAGGGAGCTTCTCTCTCTTCACCTGGATGGGTCAGAAAAATCTCTTTGGAATAGGGCCATTGTTTAATTCTAGCCTTTTGTGCTTCAATGGCATTGGCAGTTTGAGCCTCTATGGGATATCCTTTTGCCAGTTCCATGGACGGCTTCAAAACCTGAGCAAGACTCATCGTCCCATATTCAGCGAGCATGGTCATGATTCCACCTGGAGTACCTGGAGTAGTTGCTGCCAAAGGACCAAACTGAGGTGGATAATCCATCCCTTGAGATTTATAGAATTCCACAGTCGCACCAGTCGGTGCATATCCCAATGCATTGATTGCAATCACTTTTTTGGTATGAGGATTATAAATCAAAGCTTGAGTTTCTCCACCCCAAGAAAGTACATCCCACATGGTTGAGGTTGCAGCGATCATTGCGCAGGCTGCATCAACTGCATTTCCTCCTTGCTGAAAAATAGCTGCTCCAGCGGTAGCCCCTAATGGCTTTCCTGTAATCGCTACCCAGTTTTTACCATGAAGAATCGGCTTATTATTAGGAGTTGTTCCTGCTCCTAAACCCGGAAGTCCTTGCCCTTTTACATTCCAAGAGAGGAGGATTAGAGCAATCAAAAATAATTTTTTCATCGAATAAAGTTGATTTGTTTAATTTGTTTCGTCGAGTAATTGGCTCATGATAGGCCTAAAACCAGGGAATTGAGAATTGTAGTAAGTAAATAACTGAAATAATCCACTTGGGTTTTTTAGGTCAATGCCATTTTTTTCAGCATAATCGGCCATTTCATTTGCTTGATCCCCAAAAACGGCAAAAATCTTTTTTCTTCCTGAGGGCATTTCATAAATATCCTTTCCTCTGAGATAGTAATAAATATTCCTTTTAATAATCTGATCATTTCTATTGCCCACCATCAAGGCTGTATTATAATTTGATTCTTTGAAAACTGCCATTGTTCTTCGCATAAGCGGTAATTCTCCATCTATCAAAACCTCGAAAAAACCTGAAATCGGAGCGCCTTCATCTTTGAAGTCCATGCCATTTACAAAATATCTTGGAACCTTGTAGGTCGAATCAACAAAGACAAAATTTTGAATTCTTAAACCAGGCATCACAGATACCAGGCTATTTTCAGGTTCCATCAATTCAAACATATTGGATACAATATTATATCGTACCCTAAATCCCTCTAACAATTGTTGGTCTCTATATAATAGGAGTGAAGCAGTGTTCCATTTGGTATCCAAAAGGTAATTTCCTTCCACTTTTTTGGGCTCAGGCGGAATTCCGTACACAGCATTCCCGCCTATCATATTGGGCCTGTCATTGAAAAGATTGGTGATATTATTTGCTCTTATTGTTTTTTGCAATGCTGCACCTGAACCTTCAGCCCCATATTTCACTAAGTATAAATCTCCTAAATCCAAGTCTTGATTTAGCTTAATTATTTGTTCGTATTTATTGTAGTTAGAAAGAGTCAGGGTTAAAGTGTATTTATCTTCTACTACTTTCTCAAAAGTAAAATTCCCACCGCTACTTGAAACTTCACCAAAAGCAGTTCCACGCAAAGTCACACTAACACCATCAATGTATTCTTTAGTATCAGAATCTAGGATTCTACCTTTGATCTGAAAAGTCTGCCCTAGAAGAGAAGAGAAGCAAAAGAAGCCCATCGAAATGAGTAAAATCAATAAGTTCTTTTTATTTATGAAAGGATACATAGTTGGTCTTTTAGAAGTTTCAATAGAAATATAACTTAAATTGATGTAATGATTCCAGTTTTGCATAGGATACTGATTATAATAGTAATATTTGGAAAAGTATTTAAGCTAAAATTCAAATTTTGTTTTTATGCACGATAAAGGCTTATATTTGAACTATTCGAACTGATTGTTTACCAGTTTTTTACACTTTGAAAATCATACCAACCATTGGATTTCTCATCATTTAATTTCGAACCTTCACTACAAGAGGGTTTAGATGCAATGGGTTTTGATAAACCCACACCGATACAAGAAAAAGCAATTCCTGTTATTTTAAACAATAAAGATTTAATCGCCTGTGCCCAAACTGGGACTGGTAAAACAGCTGCTTTTATTCTTCCGGTACTCAATAAAATCTCAAAATCAAGTTCTCAGAAGATCAATACATTGGTATTGGCACCAACTCGTGAGCTTGCTATTCAAATAGACCAGCAAATACAAGGCTTTTCCTATTTTCTGGGTATTAGTTCAATTCCAATTTATGGAGGAGGAGATGGATTAGTCTGGGAACAACAGAAAAAAGCGCTGGAAACTGGTGCTGAAATAGTTGTGGCAACACCTGGTAGGTTAATAGCACTTCTTGCAGGAGGGAAAATGGACCTAAGTTCTTTGCAACATTTAATCTTGGATGAGGCAGATAGAATGATGGACATGGGCTTTTCAGATGACATCCTGAAAATTGTCAACTACTTACCGAAGGATAGGCAAACGATTCTATTCTCAGCTACCATGCCGTCAAAGATCCGTCAATTCAGTATGAAAATATTGAATCAACCAGAAGAGATCTCTATTGCCTTGGGTAAAACAGCTGAAGGAGTAACTCAGGTAATGTATTCAGTTTATGACACTCAAAAGGAGGATTTGGTAAAGCATATCCTTTCTCAAAAAGCATATGAGGCGGTCATTATTTTTGCATCGACTAAGGACAAGGTGAAAGCCTTGTATAAGGTTTTAAGAAAACATTTTGATGTAGAAGCATTCCACTCTGATTTGGAGCAAATTGATCGGGAAAAGATCATGTCGGCTTTTAAAAATAAAGCTGTAAAAATTCTGATAGGAACAGATATTATTTCTCGGGGAATTGATGTGGTAGGAATTGAATTAGTAATCAATTTTGATACGCCAAGTGATCCAGAGGATTATGTTCATAGAGTGGGAAGAACTGCAAGAGCAGATAAAGAAGGAGAGGCGATTACATTTGTGAATCCTAAAGATCAACCAAAGTTCGGAAGGATTGAGAAATTGATTGGCATGACGATTACTCAAAATCCACTTCCTGAAAGTTTTGAAAAAGGGCCTGTTTACAGTGGAGATTCTTTTAAATCAAACCGAAAATTTGATAAGCCGAGAAGCGAGGGTTCAAAAAATAGCCCAAAAGGAAAAAAGAAATTCCCCCAAAGACAAAAACCTCAACAGACGAAACAGCCTCAAGAAAACAAGTCTGAAAACCCAATCGCAAAGGAAGCGAAAAAACCGCTACCTGAACAAGGTTCAAGTTCTCAGTCAGCTCCTTCAAAGCCAAGTAAATATGGAACTAGAAAAAATGTAATTAAGCCAGAATAGACCTTACGTTTTACTAGTATTTTTAAAGTGCTTCAATAAATTTGAAGCACTTTTTTTTATTTTAAAGCTTTTGTAAGCCATTAAATAAACCCGATATTAATTGGCAATTGTCGAAAAATCATCTCCTAAACTTAAATAAATGCTTTCCACTGAATTAATAGTACTATTTGAACGGGATATCGATAGACTGTATAAAGAAATTGAAGCCTATTCTGATGAAAAAATATTATGGCAAACAGACCATCATATCAGTAATTCTGCAGGAAATCTATGCTTACATCTTATAGGAAACCTTCAAGCCTTTGTAGGTCATGAGTTAGGAGGGTTTGACTATATAAGGGATAGAGAATTTGAATTTGGAGGAAAAGATGTTCCCAAGTCACAGCTTCTTTCGAAAATTTCGAATCTAAAAAAGATTGTAATAAGTAGTATTGAAAGGATAGATGAGACGTTGATTTTCAAAAATTACCCAAAAGAAGTTTTTGGAAAGCCGATGACCAATGAATACTTTTTACTTCATCTTTATGGGCACTTCAATTATCACCTAGGTCAAATTAATTACCATCGAAGATTATTACATCCATAAAAGAAAAGCCCCGATATTTTCGGGGCTTTCTGCTTTAATATAAAGTTCTGAATCTTATGGTACCTGGAATTGTCTTCAAAGCGTCTAATGCTTCGGTAGAATAGGCTTTATCAATATCAGTGATCACGTATCCTATTTTTTCATTTGTTTTTAAATACTGACCAACAATATTGATTTCAAAGTTCGCCAAAACCAGATTTATTTTAGCCAAAACTCCTGGTTCATTCATGTGAATATGAATAAGCCGATGAGCATTTTGCAGGAATGGTAATTGAATATTAGGGAAGTTGACAGAATTATAAGTGTTTCCTGTATTTATATATTCCATGATTTTGCCTGGTACAAATCGAGCAATATTTTCCTGTGCCTCCAATGTACTTCCGCCTATATGTGGCGTTAAAATCGTATTTGGCAAACCAATCAATTCCGAAACAAAAGGCTCAGAATTGTTTTTAGGCTCTTCTGGGAAAACATCAACAGCGCAACCGGCCAAATGACCAGATAGGATAGCGTCTTTTAAAGCTGGGATTTCTACAACATGGCCTCGACTCAAATTAATTAAGATTGCTCCCTTTTTCATCTTGGCAATCTTCGACTTGTCGATCAGGTTTTTATTGTCTTTTCTTCCATCGACATGAAGAGAAATCATATCGCAAGTGCTTAAAAGCTCATCCAATGAATCCAATTTGGTCGCATTTCCCAATGCCAGTCTTTCGATTACATCGTAATAAAATACATTCATGCCCATATTTTCTGCAAGGACAGAAAGTTGAGCTCCAATATTACCATATCCAACAATTCCCAGTTTCTTCCCTCTTATCTCAAAACTCCCACTTGCTGACTTATCCCATTTCCCTTGGTGCATGGATACTGTCTTATCGGCAAAATTCCTCATTAAGAAAATGATTTCTGCAATAGCCATTTCTACAACAGAACGGGTATTACTGAATGGCGCATTGAATACTGCAATGCCTTTTTCCTGACAAGTTTCTAGGTCAATCTGATTTGTTCCTATACAAAAAGCACCAATAGCAATCAGTCGATTCGCATTTTCTAAAACTTTCTTAGTGATAATTGTTTTAGATCGAATTCCGATAATTGATACATTTTTGATCTTCTCACAAAGCTCCTCCTCACTCATTGCAGAACTTATCACTTCTACTTCGTATCCTTCTTCTTTAAGTAGATCCACTCCGATTTGATGGACGTTTTCTAAAAGCAATACTTTTATTCTACTCTTTGGGTATGAAAATTTCGTGTTCAACTTATTTATATAAAGTATTTCGTCTAAACTAGGAGCAATATGATCAGCTTGGCTGGTTACTCGAGGTCGGGAAACGTTTTCCGTAAATGCATAAAACTTATTCGCCAACCCAGATGCCTTTATTTCATAATCAGTATAGCCGTCACCGATCACATAGATATCTCCGGCTAGGTTTATCCTTTTAATCGTCTCAGCTTTCCCATTATTTGAAGAAAGTGGATTATCCCTATTGAAATCAATGATGTTTCCAGCATCATCATAAACGAATTCATTGGCAAAAACATTCTCTTTCTTAATCCCATAATCTCCAACAATCGGAATTATGAAATCTTTGAATCCATTGGAAATAATGAAAATATCTTCTGCGTTATCTTGCAAAAACTCCTTATTCCTTTCAAAGGACTTAGATACTTTTAATTTTAATGCCTCTATCAAATCCTGAATTTGATGCTTACTGGCATTAAGAATTTCAAGCCTTTGGATCAGACTATCTCTGAAAGTAACAGATCCTTCCATTCCTCGATCAGTGATATCTTTAATTGCTTGTAATTTATCTTCCTTTTCTGGATCATTTTCCAGACTTATTTCTCCTAGGATATCTAATGCTTCCACTTGCGTGAAAGTACTGTCAAAGTCAATAATGAATTTTTTGGTTTGAGGCATGAGCAGGGTCTTGTTTTAATTCAGTTAGTAAAATTACAGTATTGTTAAAAATATTGAAGCTTTATTGAACAAATTGTTTCTAATAGTTTTACTTCTAAGTATTTTGACAATAGAATTAGGGTTTAAAAATCAACTTGAAGGTTTTTTATTTTGTGAAATCATACCTCAAATCTTTTAAACCAAAGTTCAATCATTTATTTTTGAACAGATTAATAAACTATGATCATGAACAAGGCTTTTTCTTACCTAACACTCTGCAGTTTAGCATTGGTAATATCGTGTTCTTCTCCAACTGAGGAAAAGAAGGAATCAACAGCTGAAAATACCGTAGTTGGAAATTATGGCGCTGATGTAAATGAATTGAACATTACAAACACCGCTGAAATGATAAATCTGGTGGAAGAAAATGGTTCTTTCGAAGGAAAAATAATAGGAGAGATTGCAGAAGTTTGTAGCAGTAAAGGATGCTGGCTTATCATGGAACTTCCAAACGGTAAAAGTATGCGAGTTACCTTTAAGGATTATGAATTTTTTGTACCAAAAAACTCTCAAGGATTTCCTGTAATTCTAGAAGGTGTAGCTACTCTTACAGAAACTGATGTGAAAACCCAACGCCATTATGCGGAAGATGCGGGGAAATCAGAAGAAGAAATTGCAAAGATCACAGAACCAAAAAGAGAGATTACCTTTGAAGCTATGGGTGTTAAAATAAAAGATAAAGCCTGATTATGGCAATTGCTTTAGATAATTTGAGGGTAGGCCGCACTTATCTTATGGTCAATCAAGGGGAGGTCAGAAAACTACAAATAATTGATAGACTTAGTGGTGACAATTTTAAAGTAAAAGATCTAGATACTTTGGAATATTATACAATTTTTGAGTTGCTGCAGTGGGGGAAAGGAAAAGATTACGATCTCGATGAAATCCGTTAGTTATTTTTTGAAGTAAAATCTGTTTATGTGATTATCAACACAGAAACTGTCACGAAGGATTCTAACTTTGGAAAAAAATTAAGAAATGAGTAAAAAGAGTGGATTTCAGGCAATTCTTGGAGCAAAATGTCCTCAATGTAGAGAAGGTGAATTATTTCCGGTTTCACCTTTCAGTTTTAGAAAAATCTCCGCAATTAATGAAAGGTGCCCACATTGCAACGCCAACTTAAATCCCGAACCGGATTTTTATTACGGTGCAATGTATATCAGCTATGCTTTTTCTGTGGCCTTGGTAATTACATCCTTGACTGCAATTAATATTTTAATAGAAAAACCAGAATTATGGATGTATTTAGCCCCTGTTCTGGTAGGAAATCTGCTGTTATTTCCAGCTATGCTCCGCTATTCCAAAGTCCTATATCTTTATGGTCTTGGAAAATTAAAATTTAGGGGATTTTAATCTTTCAAATAATAAGAAGGTTTAATCATTACCATTCCTAAACTGATCGATACCAAAATCAGGTAAAAAAGTGCCGGAACTCCTCCTATAACTGATAAAATCCTTACTCCATCAATACCTGAAAACAGCACCATAATCCAAGCTAAAAAAGCAATCAAAGTTCCCCAGATAATTTTGAGATTGGTGTCTGATTGAAAAGGATCATCCCCAATTTTTTTCATGCTTAGGCTTGCCAATGCATCTGTACTAGAATCAGCCGCTGTTACATAAGAAATAAATATGGCTAGAATAAATAATCTAGCAAATAGCTTGAAATAGCCTAAATCTTCAAATACTTGATAGATGATCGATTCTGGTCCAGAGGTTTCATACAGGTTTTTATAAAATTCAGGTTTTAAAATGGCAAAGTCCAGGGTTGTTCCCCCAAAAATTCCCATCCAAAAAAGGCAAAATAAAGCTGGGAGAAACCAGTTGAAAATCAAAAATTCTCTAACAGTTCTTCCTAAAGCAATTTTACCTAAAAAGAGAGCGGTGACTGGCGCCCAAGCCATCCAAATTGCAAAATTGAAAACAGACCAATCGTACGTCCACTCATTTCCAGCACCACTCAATTGAAGACTTAAATCGATAAAGTTTCTTCCATATTCGATAAATCCAGTTAGGATGGAATTTATGATTTTTGTCTTTTCTCCAACTAGCACAAAAAGAAGTGCTATTAAAAAAAAGAAGAATAAATTGAAAAGTGAGAGGTTTTTTATTCCTCTCTCAATACCTGTCGAAGAAGAGATAATGAAGGTCAAAAGGATTGTCAGAGTAATAATACCTGACAAAAAACCCATATCCCATGATGGGAAAAAATTCAAGAATCCTCCGGTAAGGCTTAATATGCCCGCTCCTAAAGCACCTGCCATACCTGTAACCAAGGAAAAAAGGCTAATGCTGTCTAGCAGATTCTCCCAAAATTTCTTAGGCTTTGAACCTATTATTGGTCTTACAGCTAAGCTTATGCTTGGTTTATTTTTTCCTTGATAATAGAAAAGTCCGAAAGCTAAAGCGGGAATAATATAAATCGCGTAAGGAGTAAAGCCCCAATGAAAGAATAAAGCGCCTAAAGAAAATCTTGCAGAATTTATTGATTGAGCCGGTCCAATTATAAAATCTGGAGGATAAATGAAATGTGAAAGAGGTTCAGCGCTACCCCAAAAAAGAATTCCCACAGCGATTGTTGTACATAAAACTATAGCAAACCAACTTAATCTATTCAATCTGGGTTGAGCGTTTTTTCCTCCAATTCTTCTTTTTCCCAAGGGGGAGAAAAAAATAAACAAACCTAAAATGGTCATTCCAAAAGAGACCCAACTAAAGCCCAAACTAAAATTGATCAAAAGAAAGCTTTGAATAGTCTCCAATGATTTTATGAATATTTCCGGAGATACTATACTTAATAATACTGCTACAATAAGAAGAATGAATGGTGGCCAAAAAACCCAAAAACGAATATTGAATTGAAAAAACGATTTTCTATTGTTCATAAAAAATTTAGGGGGATTGAGTTTTTAAAGGCATGAAAATGAGAATCATCTTGAAAAAGTCAATCGTCAATATTTGACATTTTTGCCTCTTACTCACTAGAGAATTGTTGAAATAGCAATATAAAGGAATTTTAATAGGTAATTTTCAGTGAATAAATTGAGGCTGATTATTAAACACTGGTATAATTAACATTTTGTGAATATTACTAACTTTTTTAATTGTTTTACTAAACAATTTAAACTCTGGTTCGTTAACCATCCAAAATCTACTAATTATGGAAAGTATTCTCCGGAAATTAAAAGTCGAGGTCAATGAAAATCTTTATTTAAAGGAGCCTTTTAGCTCAGATTTGGGAATTTCCATTGTACAAGTAGGTTCTAAACTTTTGCTTGAGTTAGGGGTGGAGAATTTTACATTTAAAAAGCTTGCTCAAGAGATAGGAGGTACTGAACCTGCTATTTACAGATACTTTGAAAATAAACACAAATTCTTACTTTATCTCACAGCTTGGCATTGGGCATGGATGGAGCATAATTTGGCATTCAGAACTGCAAATTTACCGGATCCGGAAGAGAGGTTAGCGATAGCAATTAGGCTTTTAGTAGAAGGGCCAATCATTACTCAAAACGACTATTTGAATCCATTAGAAATTAAAAATATTGTAGTCAATGAGTCTTTGAAAGGATATTTAACCAAAAGTGTAGACTTAGAACATGAAAGTGGAGTTTTTTCCCAACTATACGCATTTGGTGAGAGAATAGCCCAGATGATAAGAGAAGTAAATCCCTCTTATAAATATCCAAAAACTTTGGTTTCCACTGTTTTGGAAGCTAGTTTACTTCAATCTTATAACTCAAAACACCTTCCAGGAATGACTGAATCAAGTTTGGATAGAGAAGGAAGGTTTGAATTCTTTCATCAATTGGTAGCTAAAACCATCATCAATGAATAATAATAGTTCAATTACGCCTCTTAAAAGGTTTTTCAGTCTTCTTGAAGAAGAAAAAAATCAAGTTTATGGGATTTATTTTTATGCTATTTTAAATGGAATGGTAGCCTTATCCTTGCCTTTGGGTATACAAGCTATTTTGAATTTTATATTAGGTGGAAGGGTTACGACATCTTGGGTTTTATTGGTTATAGTGGTAGCAATAGGAGTTGCATTTGGTGGCTTTTTACAGATTTCACAATTACAGATTACAGAGAAACTGCAGCAAAGGATTTTTTCCAAGGCAGGATTATCATTTGCCTATAGACTTCCAAGAGTGAAAACAGAAATTTTACATGGTGAGTACGGACCGGAAATTGTGAATAGGTTTTTTGATACAGTCAACTTGCAAAAAGGGATATCCAAGCTATTGGTGGACTTTACAACTGCTGTCCTCCAAATGGTTTTTGGGCTTTTGCTGCTATCTTTTTATCATCCAACTTTCATCATCTTCGGAATCGTTCTATTCTTAATATTGATTCTAATTTTTTACTTCACAAGTCCTAAAGGAATGGAAACAGCATTGAATGAATCATCCTATAAATACCAAACTGCGTTTTGGCTTCAAGAGATAGGAAGAACACTCAATACTTTTAAATTAGTTGGGAATACAAGATTGCCAATACTTAGGGCAGACAAGTTAATACAACGCTATGTTGATTTTAGAGCAAAGCATTTTTCTGTTTTAATACTTCAGTATAAAATAATGGTTGGTTTTAAAGTGCTCATCGTGACAAGCTTGCTGGTTGCCGGAAGTCTTTTATTAATCAACGACCAGATAAGTATAGGGCAATTTGTTGCTGCTGAAGTGATTATCGTTTTGGTGATTAATTCGGTTGAAAAAGTAATTCTTTCACTCGAAACCGTATATGATACGCTCGTAGCAGTAGAGAAACTTGGAAATGTGATGGATTTGGAATTGGAGAGGAGTGAGGGTAGTGATAAATTAGTTGTTTCTAAACCTGAAGGATTGAAACTCGGAATGGAAAACGTAGTATTTCAACCACACGATGTTAGAAATCCCATTCTAAACGGCGCCACATTAACAATTTTTCCCGGAAAGAAAGTTGCAGTTACCGGGAATAGTGGAAGTGGTAAAAGTGCTTTGTTAGCTTTGTTTTCAGGGCTTTATGAAGATTATCAGGGTAAAGTTTTGGTCAATGATCTTTCGATTGAAATGATTCAATTAGAAAAATATAGGGCTATGGTAGGGGATTGTTTGGAATTTGGACAAATCTTCCGAGGTACCTTAAAAGAAAACGTGTTAGTAGGTAGAGATGTGGATTCAGATCAATTAGAAAGCGTGTTAGAATTAGTTGGACTGAAAGAATACATCTACCAGTTACCTGATGACCTCGAAACAGAGCTTCAACCGGAGGGTAAAGGCTTAGCGAGAGCATTGGCGCAAAGTATTTTGATTGCGAGAAGTCTTGTTGGTAACCCAAAAGCTATAATTATGGAAAACGCTTTACGGAATGTAAATCCAGAGGTGAAACCAAGGATAACAGAATACTTAATGAATGGAAATTGGACTTTGGTGATGATTACAGATGATCCTGTAATACTTCAAAGATCTGATGAAGTGATAGTAATGGATTCTGGAAGGGTTGGAGTCCAGGGGTCCTATGAAGATTATATTAATTACACAAGAAAGAATTGATAAGCTATGCTGAATATTTCCAGCAATAAAATTAAAGATCGAATTCCTTTTAGTGGAGCTAAAAGCCTATTAATGACCTTGCCCGAGAAGGAAAGTCAAAAAAGAATTCGTTTACTCGCATGGTTGATTGCCATTTTATTCATTTCACTTTTCCTTCCTTGGACTCAGAGTATTCGATCCAAGGGATTTGTTACTGCTTTGAGGCCTGAGCAAAGAGCTCAAACTATTCATTCGATTATTGCAGGTAGGATCGAAAAATGGTATGTAACGGAAGGAGCTTTTGTAAGTAAAGGAGATACCGTCTTGAGGATTTCAGAAATAAAAGATGAATATTTTGACTCCATGCTTTTACCTAGAACTCAGATGCAAGTGGATGCGAAAATTCTATCTGCTGAAGCATATAAGGAAAAAGTAGGGGCTCTTCAAGCACAACTACAAGCATTGAGAGAAAATAATGTATTGAAAATTCAACAAGCTGAAAACAAGTTTAAAATGGCGAAATTGAAAGTTCAGTCTGATAGCATTAAGTTTCAGCAAGCGAAAGTTAATTTTGACATTGGAAAACAGCAATTAGATAGAGCGGAACAATTATACGAAGAGGGTTTAAGGTCTTTGACAGATTTAGAATCGAGAAGATTGAAATTCCAGGATGTACAGGCCAAACTCTTATCCGTTGAAAATGACTATTTAATAAGTCAGAACGAGGAGATTTCAGCTAGAATTGAGTTGAATACGGTAGATAACGAATTCCGGGATAAAATCGCAAAGACCCAGTCGGAGATTTACACTGCTATGTCTTCTCAATATGATGCAGAGGCAACCACCACAAAGCTGGAAAACCAGTATTCTAACTATGAAGCAAGGTCAGGTTTCCGTTATATTTTGGCACCTCAGAATGGCTATTTGGCAAAGGCCATACAAGTAGGTATCGGAGAGACGATAAAAGAAGGAGATCAGATTTTAAATATTATTCCTTCAGATGCAGATTTGGCGGTAGAAATGTATGTTCAACCTGTTGATTTGCCATTAATTAAGCTCGGAAACAGAGTTCGATTTATATTTGACGGATGGCCCGCGATTGTTTTTTCAGGTTGGCCAAAAATTTCAAATGGAACATTTGGTGGAGTGGTGGTAGCCATCGATCAGTATGCAGGGACTAATAATCAATATAGAGTTTTAGTAGCCCAAGATCCGGAAGAAGAGATGTGGCCAGAAATGTTAAGATTAGGATCAGGTGCAGATGGAATTGCATTGTTAAATGATGTTCCTGTATGGTATGAGCTGTGGAGGCAGTTGAATGGCTTCCCCGCTGATTACTACACCAGAGATGAAAAAGCAGCAGCAGCTACAGCCGAGAAAAAGAAATGATGAGAGTTTTGATTTTCACTTTACTTTTCTTCCCATCATTTTTTCAAGGTTATTCTCAAGATCAGGATACTTTGAATTATGATTCCTTTTTGGAATGGGTAATCGAATATCATCCAATAGCAACCCAAGCTGAAATAAATCTGATTATGGGTGAAATGGAAGTGAGAACTGCCAGGGGTGGTTTTGATCCATTAATCTATGGTAATCTTGATAAGAAGTCCTATAGTGAAACTCTTTACTATGATAAGCGAGAGGCCGGTATCTCGATTCCAACTTGGGCAGGAATTGAATTAAATGGAACATTTGAACAAAATTCTGGCACTTATCTAAACCCAGAAAGAAAGGTTCCTTCAGATGGCTTATTTGCTGCCGGGGCTTCAGTTAATCTAGGGCAAGGCTTAATTATCGATCAAAGGAGGGCATCTTTAAGACAAGCCCAAATTTATCAGCAATCCACGGAGTCACAAAGGAGACAAATGCTAAACTCTCTTTATTTGCAAGCGACAGATATGTATTGGAGATGGGCCCTGGCATATACAAACTTAGATGTTTTGAAAGAAGGAGTTGAACTGGCTGAAACGAGGTATAATGCCGTGAAATCAAGTTTTAAATTTGGGGATGTGGCTGCAATAGACACAGTGGAGGCGTTTTCTCAAGTATTAAATAGACAGTATAAACTTCAAGAAGCAGAAAACACGCTTTTCACTGTAACTCAGGAACTGAATACCTATTTATGGGACGAGGATGGAAATCCAATTATTCTGAATCAGAGTATTGTCCCGGAAAGTTTAAAATTAGTTCCGTCTAATATTTTGAATGAAGCGGAATTAAGAACCATGGTTGCCAGTCATCCTGATTTACAAATAGTTGATTTTGAACTAGCTAGTTTAGATGTAGAAAAAAGATTAAAGGCTCAGCAGATTATTCCAGTAGTCAAATTGAAATATAATTTTCTAACAGAAAATCTGAATGATTTTGAAAACGCAGGATTTTTTGAAAACAACTATAAGTGGGGACTTTCAGTTTATACACCCTTGCTTTGGCGCAAGTCTCGAGGATCGCTTGGTCTTACGAAAGCTAAAATCTACTCGAAGGAAAATTCTAGAGATTTGAAAGAGATTCAGCTTCGGACTAAGCTTGAAAGTGAATTAAATAATTATGAAAACCTGAATCGTCAAATCTTAACTTTTCAGCAAAATGTAGTCAGTTTAGAAACTTTACTTACTGGTGAAATGAGGAGATTTGAAATAGGAGAGAGCAGTTTATTTTTAGTAAACTCCAGAGAAGTTTCGGTATTTAGTTCAAAACTCACTTTAAATGAACTGATTTCAAAACGAAAAGTAGCCTATGCAAAATCTAGATTTGCTGCCGGATTAGGTTTTTAGTAGTAAGTAATTTAAAATCAATTTGATATGCCAGCTTATGTCATCGTGGAAGTAGACATCCACAATCCAGAAATGTATGAAGAATACAAAAAACTTACTCCAGAATCAATAGCTGATTTTGGAGGAAAGTTTGTGATTCGAGGAAACCCCGTGCAAGTTCTAGAAGGGAATTGGAATCATGATAGATTTGTCATGTTAGAGTTTAAAGACAAAGCTACTGCAGAAAATTGGTACTATTCTGAGAAATACACAATCGCAAGAGAAATTAGGTCAAAAGCATCAACAGCTAATTTTTTAATTATTGAAATTTAATTTATGGCATTTTAATTGCTATGAAATACAAAATAGCTATTGTTAAAATAATTTTCACCCTAAATTCTTTTCAATATTTTAAACAAATTAATTTTAGTTTATACCCACAATCAATCTTAAAAATATGAAAAATTCATTATGGTCTAGGATCGGAATATTTACTATTTCGGGTTCTATTTTATTGGCTTCTTGTTCTTCTTTAACTGAAGAACCAATCCAATTACAAGAAGCTGGAGAAGTCTCTTCAGCGTCGGATGTTTCAAACGACATAAACGCAAGAAAGAAGACGGCAGTTGAAAGAAACTATTTCGAAAAGTTCACAAATCAATTGGGTTCAGTTGATGAAAACGGGCAACCTACAAATTTAATCCCTGCCTATTTCCCTGGAACAGGAGAAGGTAATTCAACTCACATGGGGAAGGCCATTACTTTCTTGAACCAGTATGCATTTTTTAATCAAAATGGCTTAAATACAATAGGAGCTCCAGTCACCCAATTTTATGCACAAGAATTAGCAGAAATTGGAATAACCAATATTCCAGACAACGTAAGCTCTATTACCACAGATGGCAAAGGAAATTCTGTATGGTTTGAAAACATTCAAAATACAGTTACACCTGCTGGGGCAGAAAGAACTGATTTTGTTGCTGAAGTAAAAATAATCGGAGGTACTGGAAAATTCGAAAATGCAACAGGAGATGGACTTGTGGTTGGATATTTCAATCCTCAAACTGGAATGGGATCAAGTACAATTAACGGTAAAATAATCTATTAATCACCCTAATTTAATAATGGAAAAGGCGACAAATATTGTCGCCTTTTTTTATAAAGAAACCCCTCTTTTCCAAGGGATAAAATCAAAATTCCTTTTTAATTCAGCTTTAGTTTTAACTCTTCCTGAGGCTACATCGATAATCAAATCCAACAGTTTTTCACCCGAGGATTCTATTGTCTCTTCACCTGAGATTATTCCTCCGGTATTGAAATCAATTATATCAGGCATTCTGGAAGTCAATTTATCATTTGTTGCCACCTTGATCACGGGACATATTGGATTGCCTGTTGGGGTTCCTAAGCCAGTAGAAAATAAAATAATATTTGCCCCACTACCCGCTAAACCGGTCGTACTTTCAACATCATTTCCTGGTGTACACAATAAATTTAAACCTGGTATCTTCAAATATTCGGTATAATCCAAAACATCTGAAATAGGAGCTGTTCCACCTTTTTTTGCGGCTCCACAAGACTTAATTGCATCGGTGAGAAGACCATCCTTTATATTGCCAGGGCTCGGATTCATGTCAAAACCACTTCCAACATTTTCAGCGGCTTTTGCATATTCAGACATTAATCGAATAAATTTCTTTGAAATATCTTGATGGACACAACGGTTAATCAGAGGCTGCTCTGCGCCGCATAATTCTGGAAATTCAGATAAAATCGCGGATCCACCTAAAGCTACTACCAAATCAGAAACTTGACCCAAAGTAGGATTTGCAGAAATTCCAGAAAATCCATCAGAACCGCCACATTCTAATCCGATTACTAATTTTGAAATCGGCGAATGAGTTCTTTGAATTTTATTTGCTTCAACTAGCCCTTTAAAGGTTTCATTGATTGCTTTATTTAGTAATATTTCTGTGGTCCCTTCCTGCTGCTGATCACAAATAATTAAAGGCTTCTGAGAACCTTTTTGAATTTTATTTAATCTCTCTTGCAATATTGAAACCTGGGCATTTTGACAACCGAGGCTTAGAATAGTTGCACCTGCCACATTAGGGTGATTAATATAACCAGCTAGAAGTGCACATAAGGTATCAGAATCTCTTCGAGTACCACCGCATCCTCCTTCATGGGTCAAAAACCGTATCCCATCAATATTTTCAAAAATCTTAGAATCAACAGCCACTTTTGTTTCCGAAAGCGATTCCGTAAATTTTTTATTCTGGTAGTCTGCAACAAGATTTCGGACTTGATTTTCATAGGGGTTTGTTACCGCAAATCCTAAGGCTTTTTCGAAGGCATCCTGAAGTAATTTGACATTCGTATTTTCACAAAAAACCATGGGTAAAACCAACCAGTAATTTGCTGTACCCACTTGTCCATCAGTACGTTGATAGCCTAGAAAACTTCTGTTTTTCCAATTATCTATAGAAGGTTTTTTCCATTCATAAGTCGTCTCTAATTCCTTGAAATCACGAATTTTATGCTTGATATTTTGTAAAGTAATTGCTTCTCCAGCCTGTATTGATTGGGTTGTTTCTCCTACGATCGTTCCGTACATCAAAACATCTTCTCCAATAGAAAAATCCCTCAAAGCAAACTTATGTTTTGCGGCTACTGAATTGATAATGTTACCTTTAAACCCATTTAGTTCAAATCTTTCACCTATTGCAAGATCAGTCAAGGCTACCCCAACATTATCTGTCGGGTCTAAACAAAGAGCTTTGTTTATCATATTTTTATTTTCTTAACTTAGTTATCAACAATGAAATTATAGAAAATAAATTCCCTAATGAAAAAAATTGTTTCTATCGGCGAAGTGATGCTTCGCCTTTCTCCTCCATCCAACGAGCGTTTTTTTCAAGCTCATCAATTGAATATAGAATTTGGAGGTTCGGAAGCGAATGTTGGAGCAGCACTGGCATTTTGGGGGAATCATGTGATCCATCTTACAGCATTTCCTGATCACGAAATTGGACTATCGGCTTCTGCAACTTTAAGAAGAAACGGAATAGACACTCAATTTATCAAACACTATCCAGGTAGAATTGGTGTTTATTTTTTAGAGCAAGGGGCAATGCAAAGAAGCTCCAAAATAATCTATGATAGAGCTGACTCTGCGTTCACTAAACTAAAGGTGGATGATTTTGATTGGGATAAAATTCTTGATAATGTAGATGCATTGCACTGGTCAGGAATAACACCAGCTCTTTCCCAAGAATGTGCTGATTTCACTTTAAGAGCTTTGAAAGAAGCACAAAATAAAAATATCCTAGTATTTGGAGACCTAAACTATAGAAGTAATCTCTGGAATTTTGGAAAAAAGCCGCATGAGATCATGCCAGGATTAATGGAGCTAACCAATGTAATGATTGCTGGAACGAGAGATTTTACCAGTTGTTTGAATAAGGAATTTGAAAATTTTGAGGAAGCTAAATCCATGCTATTTCAGGAATTCCAAAACTTAAAATATATTTCAACTACCAAAAGAAACTCCATCAGTTCTTCACACAATGAAATTTCAGCTAAGATTGTGTCAAAAGATTATGTGTTTAGGTCAAGAGTGTATGATTTAAGCCATATAGTAGATCGGGTAGGAACTGGAGATGCTTTTGCCGGAGGTTTGATTCATGGCTTACTTCATCATGACCCACAGCAAGCTATTGATTTTGGAATGGCCGCTGGAGCCTTAAAACATAGCATTCCCGGAGATGTTTTACTTTGTTCAGAATCAGAAATACAAGAACTAGTATTAGGTGAATCAATAGGAAAAATTAAAAGATAAAATGCGAAACCCAACACCATTTATAAAAAGAATGTATTCGGCAGGAGTGATGCCGATTTTTTTTACACCAGACGAAAGTAAATGCTTAAAAATGCTTGAAGTAGCTTATGAAGGTGGGATCAGAGTAATAGAAATGGTAGACCGAGGGAAGGAGGCAAAATCTATCTTTCCTGCTTTAAGAAAAGCTGCAGATCAAATGCCAGGGCTTTTTTTGGGGGCTGGAACAATTTATGAACCCAAACAGGCAGAGGTGTTTTTGGATATGGGAGCTGAATTTATTGTAGCTCCTGTGATGAACCCTAAGCTAGGCGAATTTTGTAAAAATCTCGATATCCCATGGATACCAGGTTGTGGTACAGTTTCAGAAGTTTATTTTGCTCAAGAATTAGGAGCTGAATTGGTGAAAATTTATCCTGCCAACATTTTGGGCACTGATTTCGTCAAAGCTGTACATGCCGTCTTACCTAAAATTGAATTGATTCCAACAGGTGGCGTCGAGCCAACTGCTGAAAGCTTACAATCATGGTTTGACGCGGGAGTTTGCTGCGTAGGGATGGGATCTCAATTATTTAGAAAAGATTTATTGCAAAAAGAAGATTTTGGTCAAATAAAGGAATTGATTGAATTCACTACTGGGCTAATTGATTCCATTAAATCATAGATTTCAAATGTTATTAAATAGTCTTTTATTGAGAACAGAACATTAAAAAAGGGGATCGTCGATCCCCTTTTTTAATGTTCGTATACTATAAATCCGGTTGTGGTGTTGTTCTTAAATATGGTTTAATCACTTTATGGCCTTTAGGGAATTTACTAGGGATATCTTCATCCTTTATGGCTGGAGCTATAACCACATCTTCCCCTTGCTTCCAATTTGCAGGAGTTGCAACAGAATAGTTCGCCGTTAATTGCAAAGAATCTATTACTCTTAATAACTCGTCAAAATTTCTTCCTGTACTGGCAGGGTATGTAATAATCAGTTTAATTTTTTTATCATTTCCAATTACAAAGACTGATCTCACTGTAAAATTTTCATTTGAATTTGGGTGAATCATATCATAAAGATTTGAAACCCTTTTATCTTCATCAGCAATGATAGGAAAATTCACTTTCGTGTTTTGAGTCTCATTGATATCGGAAATCCATCCTTTATGACTTTCTAACCCATCTACACTTAAAGCCATAACCTTTGTGTTTCTTCTTTCAAACTCTTCCTTCAGCTTCGCTACAGTACCCAACTCAGTCGTACATACTGGAGTATAGTCAGCTGGGTGAGAAAATAGAATTCCCCATCCATCGCCTAAATATTCGTAAAAATCTATCTTGCCTTCAGATGTTTCGGCAGTGAAATTTGGTGCCACATCTCCTAGTCGTATTGCCATTTCGTAAGTTATTTATGTTTGAAAATTGGATATAAAGGTTAAAACGCACCGAAAATTGAAGCGTTCACCTTTTTTCGGTTTATTTGTCCAGAAATTAAAATCTCTATCGATGATCCAATCTTGAAAATATGATCGTATTTATTTGAATGAAGTCTAAACGTTAATTGCTTCCTTTCAAGGAAAATTGCTAGTACGATTTAGAAATGAGAACATATATTTCAGAGTTGTGTTTTCTAAATACATCAATTAAATTTTCTGTTATTACAGAATAGAGTAGGGATTTTGCATGAAAAAAGGAATTATCATATTTCAGAAGAATTTAGAATTGGGTAAAGTAAAAACCCGTATTGCTAAATCTGTTGGAGACAAAGAGGCTTTAGAAATATATCAGGTATTGGTGGACTATACCCATGAACAGCTAGAAAAGGTTGACTCAAAGAAACTTATTTATTATTCCGACTATAAGGAAACTGAAATTGTCGAAATGAAAGGCCAGTACGAGGTGTTCATTCAATCTTCAGGAGATTTGGGAAAAAAAATGGGGAATGCTTTCAAAGATCAATTTGATTTGGGGTATGATCAGCTAGTCATCATTGGGACAGACTGCGCTGAAATAACACCTGAAGTTATCAAAGATGCGTTCTCTAAGCTTAACGAATCAAATGTTGTCATTGGTCCTGCATCAGACGGAGGGTATTATTTATTGGGGATGAAAAAATTTAACTCAGGATTATTTTATAATATTCCATGGAGTAGCGGCGAAGTTTTAGAGTCAACGATTAACTATTTAAAGGATCAAGAAATTACTTACACGCTTTTACCCGTACTTTCAGATGTTGATTACATTGAGGACTGGAATGAAGTCAAGGATAGACTTTTGAATTCTCAAATTAAATAATCCAACATCTTTCAATCTACTTTAATAGAATGTTCACAAGAATTACATTATCAGCTAATTATAAAATAATACTTATTCTATTATTCATCTCTAGCAATGCCTTTTCACAAGAGAATATTAGAAATCAAAAATATGACATTGTTGTTGCTGGATTTAAAATAGGAGGAATGACAGCTCAAAAAACAGAGTTAAAAAATCAAACAAAATTTGAAATAAACAGCTTGGTTGACTTCTGGTTTTTTGGAAAAGTTCATGTTGATTTTTCACAAAAAGCAGATTATTCAAATGGTCAGTTGACCACTGCTTCAACTGTCTCGAATTCAAATCGAGGGAATTTTCAGACCAAAGTTTGGTGGGATAAAGACCACTATAAAGTGGATGCAAATACATATAAATACGAAAATAAAGCTCCGATTAACCAAGCAGTTTATTCAAGTCCTGCTACACTATATTTTCAAGAGCCTAAAAATGGAGACCTCCTATTATCTGAAAACTTTGGCTTGCTAACTACAGTAGTAGAAGATAAACCGGGTGTATACTCTATAAAAGTAAATGGAAACACCAATACCTTCTATTATGAAAAGGGTGTTCTACAAAAAGTTGTTTTAGAGAATTCACTTAAGAATTATATAATCAGAAAGTCGGATGACTAGCGAAACAACTGTTTCTGTGATCATTCCTACTCTTAATGAATCTCGAAATATTCGAGAATTGATTCCTTTAATTTTTGATTTTGGGGGCAAATATATAACTGAAGTAATTGTAGTTGATGGTGGAAGCATTGACAATACAGTGGAATTATCGAATAGTTTAGGTGCAAGAGTTATTCAAACGGAGAAAAGTTCTCGTGCCCATCAACTAAACGTTGGAGCTAAAGTTTCAAAGTCCACTATTTACTATTTTATCCATGCAGACACACGGCCAGTGCCAGGATTTGCAGAAGATATTTTAGAATATTTTTTTCAAGGAAAAGAAGCTGGTTGTTACAGATATAGCTTCGATACTGATCATTTTTTGTTAAAAATTAATTCATTTTTCACTCGGTTTAATGGAATTTTTGCTGGAGGTGGAGATCAAACCCTTTATATTACACGCAGTCTTTTTGAGGAATTGGAAGGATTTGATGAAAAATACACCATTATGGAAGATTTTGAATTGACTAGAAGAATTAGAAAAGTCTCAAAATTCCATGTGATTCCAAAAGAAGTCAAGGTGTCAGCAAGGAAGTATGAAAAGAATGGTTGGTTGAGGGTTCAGATAGCAAATTTGGCTGCATTCATACTTTTTTCAATTAATTCAAAACCAGAATCGATCAAAAGTCTATATTGTAATCTATTAACTCAGCCAAAAAATCAGTAATTAAACAGGAATGAATAGAGCAACCATTAATGGCATTCAGCAAGTAGGAATAGGAGTGAAGGATGCCAATAAAGCATGGGAATGGTATAGGAAGATTTTTAAAATGGATGTTCCTATTTTTCAGGATAGTGCAGAAGCAGGCTTAATGACTAGATACACTGCCGGGAAAGTTGAAAAGCGACATGCTATTCTTGCGATGAATATGCAAGGAGGTGGTGGGTTTGAAATTTGGCAGTTTACCTCACGAACACCAGAAGGCCCTACAAAGAAGGTTATGTGGGGAGATTTAGGAATTCTGGCTGTAAAAATCCGATGTAAAGATATTCAAGCTACTTATGCTTTCATGAATTCGTCAGGAGTTGAACTCCTAGGCAAACCATCAAAAAACCCAATTGGGATTTGGCATTTCTATTTGAAAGATCCTTTTGGAAATTTATTTGAAATAGAAGAAAACCATTCTTGGTTCTCAAAGAATAGTGATTTGACAGGTGGAGTTTCTGGAATAGTAATAGGTGTGACAGATATTGATAAATCATTACCACTTTATCAATCCAATTATCAGCATTCAGAAGTCCTTTTTAAAGGCAATCAAGTATGGGATGACTTTTCCCCTTTGTCTGAAGAAAATGAGATTTTCTCAAGAGTAATCTTAAGGAGCTCCAATAAGAGAACTGGGGCATTTGGAAAACTTCTTTGTCAAACAACTGTAGAGTTGATAGCTGTCAAAGACTCAAAAAGAGGTAAAATATATGAAGGAAGGCTTTGGGGAGATTTAGGCTTTATTCATGTTTGCTTTGATGTAAGTGGAATGAAAAATCTAAGATCAAACCTTCATGAATCAGGTTTCCCTTTTACAGTAGATAGCAATAATGGATTTGATATGGGAAAAGCAGCAGGTCATTTTGCTTACATTGAAGACCCTGATGGTACTTTAGTAGAAATGGTAGAAACTCATAAAATTCCGATCATGGAGAAGTGGGGATTGTACCTGAATCTTCAAAAAAGAAAGCAGGGGAAAAATCTTCCAGACATTATTGTCAAAATGCTTTCTCTAAATAGGGTAAAATCATAAAGATGCTTTCGTAATCATGATAGCCAGGTTCAGCAATCGATTTGCATACCCAGCTTCATTATCATACCAGCCGACCACTTTTACCATTGTCCCTTTTGTAGAGGTCAATTCAGAGTCTATTATGCAGGAGTGAGGATTCCCTATGATGTCAATAGAAACAATTGGGCTATCCTCAACTTCCATGTATCCGTTCAAATAAGTTTTACTAGCATCTTTATATGCTAGGTTAATTTGGGAAGCAGTCACCTCCTGCTTGAGTTCTACAATCAAATCAGTCAAAGATCCATCTGGAACAGGAACTC
The DNA here is from genome assembly GCA_965659625.1 of uncultured Algoriphagus sp. GTDB lineage: Bacteria > Bacteroidota > Bacteroidia > Cytophagales > Cyclobacteriaceae > Algoriphagus. Next base: position 232,085 of record CBFHWO010000002.1, read on the forward strand.
TCATTGCTGAGGCTTCGACTTTTCCAGCAAGACTAGGTAGCACAATATCCAATGCTTTTCCTGCATTTGTCGTCGTAGGTATGATTGAATATGCCGCAGCTCTAGCACGTCTTAAGTCTCTGTGAGGAGCATCATGCAAGTTTTGATCATTAGTATAGGAATGAACAGTTGATGCAAATCCCTTTACAATTCCAAATTTCTCATCCAGCACCTTTACCATAGGTGCGAGGCAATTCGTAGTGCAAGATGCATTGGAAATGATTTTTTCATCACCTGTCAGAATTTCATCATTCACTCCCAAAACAATCATTTTAATACTTGGATCATGAGAAGGGGCTGAGATAATTACTTTTTTTGCACCCGCTTTTAAATGTTTCTCGGATCCTATCCGATCGGTAAACCTACCGGTACATTCAATTACCAAATCAATATTTAAGTCATGCCAAGGCAAATCTTCCGGGTTTGATTTACCAAAAAGATGAATTTTTTGATTATTAACGATTAATTGATTCTCTTCCAATTCAATTTTTGCTTCTGATTTACCATGAATAGAATCATATTTTAATAAGTGAGCAATTGCTATTGGTTCAGCTAAGTCATTGATAGCAACGAGATTTAGCAATTTATTTTCTAAAATTAGCTTAGCAGTATACCTGCCAATTCTTCCAAAACCATTAATGGCGACTCTTTTTCCTGAAGCTGAATTCATGTATCAAAACAAAATTGAGTTCAAAATTAGTCAAAAGACTGAAACCCCGCCTAAGAAAATTTTATTCCTTTTAACTCAGCTTTTTAGGAAAAAACCAAAGAAATTTTGGAAGCTGAATTGGTATTATTAATCGAACCTTCTATATTTGCACAACCATTTGAAAAAGCCGGTTTTTCAGTTGTCTAAATGGTCCGTTCGTCTAGGGGTTAGGACGTATCCCTTTCACGGATAAAACACGGGTTCGATTCCCGTACGGACTACAAGTAGCTTATTATTAGTTAGTTAGCTATTTAAAATAAAGAAAATTCCCCACGGTCGGTTCGTCTAGGGGTTAGGACGTATCCCTTTCACGGATAAAACACGGGTTCGATTCCCGTACCGACTACAAAGACCCAAAGCTAATTCGCTTTTGGGTTTTACTTAATTTTTGTTTTATGGTTGTTAGTGGTTAAAGTGAATAAAAATCCCGATCCTTGATCGGGATTTTTGTTTTTTATACCATCATTTTTTTAATGGCAATTATCCCTCAATGAAATTTTTCTATTTTGTGGCAAAATAGAATTCATTTAATGCCTCAACCCAAGATGAAAATAACCTATGCCAAATTAATATTGGCAACCTCAATCCCGCTACTTTTTGCATGTAAACAAGAAAAAGTAGATCTAAGAGAAAAAACCCTCACGAAAGAGGAAATCTCAACGATGACCCAAGCGGCAGAATCACAGATTAGTCCCACATTAGCTGATGGCTTAAAACTCTCTCTTTGGGCCGTTGATTCCTTGGTTTATGATCCAATTTCAATTCAAGTAACTGATGATGGAAGCTTGTATTATACAAGAACAAATCGACAGAAAAACTCAGAATTTGATATCAGAGGACATCAAGATTGGGAAATAGAATCAATCAGTCTTCAAACGATAGAAGATAAAAGATCATTTCTTCAAAAGACCTTGTCTCCAGAAATGTCTGATAAAAACACTTGGCTCGCAGATGTCAATGGTGACGGATCTCATGATTGGCGGGATATGACCGTGGAGCGAGAGGAACTTTACAGGCTTGAAGATAAAGATGGGGACGGGATGGCCGATTATTCCCAGATGATGGTTCAGGATTTCAATGATGTGACTACCGATGTGGCAGGAGCTTTATTGAAATTGGATGAAAATTTGTTTATCGGAGTTGGTCCCGATGTTTGGAGGCTTACTGACAAAAATAATGATGGTATCATGGATGAGAAAGAGTCTATTTCTCATGGATATGGTATTCATATCGGTTTTGGAGGACATGGCATGTCAGGTTTAAAACAAGGTCCTGATGGAAGAATTTATTGGGGAGTAGGAGATATTGGATTTAATGGAAAAGGACCAGATGGGACCGAATGGAAATATCCAAACAGAGGGGTAATTGCTAGGGCTAATCCCGATGGAAGTGATTTCGAGATTTTTGCAATGGGAGTTAGAAATACCCATGAATTCACTTTTGATCAATACAATAATTTAATATCGGTAGATAATGATGGAGATCATGCAGGAGAAAGTGAACGATTGGTTTATCTAGTCAACGGATCTGATACTGGATGGAGAACAAACTGGCAATTCGGAAAATACAGAGACCCAGATAACAATACCTACAAGGTTTGGATGGACGAGAAACTGTATTTGCCAAGACATGAAGGTCAAGCTGCATATATCACTCCTCCAATTCAAAACTATATTAATGGTCCTACGGGAATGGTTTTCAACCCAGGAACTGCTTTAGCAGAAAAGTGGAGAAACACATTCTTTGTAGCCTCATTTGTAGGGAATCCAACAGCCTCAGGTATTCATGCATTTAAGCTTGAGCCAGATGGAGCTTCTTTCAAAATGTCTCAAACAGAAAAAGTAATGGGTGGAGTCTTGGCAACAGGCCTCGATTTTGGTCCTGATGGGGCATTATATTTTGCAGACTGGATTCAAGGTTGGGACACTAAAAACTACGGTAGAGTTTGGAAATTAGATGATGAAGCAGGTCAAAATTGGGAGAAAAGAAAGATAACTGCTCAAGTCATCAATACTGACTTCAAAACTTTGACAGACGAAGCTTTGAGTGACTATTTGAGCGATGAAGATTTGAGAATTAGGAGAAAATCACAATTTGAATTAGCAAAAAGAGGAGAGGATGGATTTGAAGTTTTTCAAAAAGCAGTCAATCAAAAATCAAGTCAATTAGCTAGAATTCATGCCATTGTAGGAATTAGCCAATTAGCGAGATTAAATAAAATGGAATATGCAGATGCATTGATTCCATTGCTTAAAGATTCAGATCCTGAAATTAGAGCTCAGGCAGCTAAATGGTTAGGTGACATTAAATATGGAAAAGCTGGTGAATATTTATTGCCTCTTTTATCAGACTCCGAAATCCGAGTTCGCTTTTTTGCTTCAGAAGCATTAGGTAGAATTGCGTATGAACCTGCTATTAATGGTCTTATTGGGGTTTTGGAAGCAAACAATGATGAGGATGCTTTCTTACGACATGCTGCGAGTCTTGCCTTGGCTAGAATCAATAAAAAAGAGCCCTTAATCGCGTTAGCATCAAATCCTTCTCCAGCTGTGAGATTAGGAGCTGTTTTGGCCCTAAGAAGAATGTCCGATCCAGGAATAACTGCTTTCCTTTCTGATTCTGATGAATATATTGTCACTGAAGTAGCAAGAGCTATAAATGATGACTTTTCTATTGAAGCTGCTTTGCCGGCCTTAGGAGATCTATTAGTCACTACAAATTTCGAGAACGAAGCATTAATTCGAAGAGCAATTAGCGCAAACCTCCGGGTTGGAACTGAGAAATCTTTAGAAAACCTAAAAGCCTACATTGCTAAACCAGGAATTAATTCAATTCTCAAGGCTGAGGCAATAGCTACCATTGGAACTTGGGCAAAACCATCTGTTTTGGATAGAGTAGATGGGAGGAATAGAGGGGCCGTGGAAAGAGAATTAGCCCCAATCCAAGGAGCAGTAAGTTCTACTTTGATCAAATCTCTTTCTGATAAAAGTGAAACCGTAAGGATAGCTTCAGCTAAGTCGATCGGGAAATTAAAAATTGCAGAAGCAGAACCAAATTTAATCGCTATTCTTAAATCTGACCCAGTAGATCCTGTGCGAGTGGAGGCTATTCTTGCTTTGTCAAAAGTGAGTCCTGATAAGATTTCAGGTCCAATTGAAATTGCGATGAATGACAAATCTAAAGCTGTTAGAGTTGTTGGTTTGGATCTTTTAACTAAAACAGGGATTTCGGAGGATTTAATGGTGAATCTACTTAAAGATGTAATCCAAAATCGAACCATTGAAGAGAGACAGGCAGCATTACTTAGCTTAGGAAACCTTCCAAACTCCGCTAACCTTGATCTTTGGAATACTTTACTGGATGATTTAAAAGCTAATAAACTTCCAAATGAGGTCATGATTGAATTAGAGGAAGCAATTATAGCAACAAACTCTACAGATCTTAAGTCTAAGTTTGACCAAATACAAAATGAACGTACAAATGGTGATCTTCTAGCACTTTACAGTGGCGCATTAGAGGGTGGAAGCGTAAGAGCTGGTAGAACGATTTTCTTTCAAAATCAAGCTGCCCAGTGTATCCGTTGCCATGGATATGACGACATGGGAGGAACAGCAGGACCACATTTGAATGGAATTGCAAACAGATTAACTAAAACTCAAATGTTAGAAGCTTTGATAGACCCGAGCAAAAGGTTGGCTCCAGGCTTTGGGTTCGTTCAGCTGACTCTCAAAGATGGAACCTCCGTGAATGGGACTTTAATGGAAGAGAAGGAAAATGGGTTGGTGATCAAAGAAGCAGCAAAACCAGAAGCATTAATCTTAAATAGCAATATTTCAGAAAGAAAGAATTCACCTTCCAGCATGCCGGATATGAAAGAAGTTCTAAGTAAAAGAGAAATTAGAGATTTGTTGAGTTTCTTGAGTGGTTTAACAAGAGAGTGGGAATAACGGAAATTAAGCCAAACTAAATGACAAAGGGATGATCACACATGTGATCATCCCTTTGTTTTTATATCTCTTACTGTAAAAGCTTTTCTATTTTTCATTCCAAAAGATAAAAGCTGTGATTGTAAGTATCGACGAAAAAAATATCATAGTACTCCAGCCGTTTATCTTAAAAATTCAATTCATTAAACTGAACCAGATAAAACCAAGCTAATCAAGTTGTCTCCCTTTCTTAATAAATCATTTGCTTAACCACCAGTAGAGTTAAAAAAAATAGCCCTATTGTAATCAATAGGGCTATTTGATAGATTATGATAAAGTGGTTTAATTCAAAAACTCATCAAATGTCAGACTTACAAAATACATGGTTCCTACAGTTGGATTTCCCCATGCTTGTCTGTAACCATTGCTAAATAAATTGGAAGCCCCAACTTTTAGAATTGATTTTATACTTTTCAATTTATAGCTCACTTGAGCATCTAAAGTTCCGAATGCAGGCATTTTGGATAATTGACGAGTAGAAACAGCTGGTGACACGAAAGAGGACTGCCAAACAAATTCACCTTGCCATCTATAGGCCAAAGCAAATCCGAAATTGTCTACCACTTCTCTATTCGCGAAATTCAAGACGTAACGAAATTCTGGAGTATTGAAGCTAGGTTGAAAACCAGTTTCTGCCAATTCTTCAAGATTTGCCAAAGTGTTGTAAGAAACATTACCTCCAATTGCATATCCTCTTGGCAATTTATAATCTAAACTAGCTGCCCAGCCCCAGGATTTGATGATTTCAGTTCTGTTTACAGGCATTGAATAGATGTTTCTTGCATCGGCAATAGCTCCGATCAAATTCAATCCTGTGATAGGATTAGGTCCTGCTAAGCCAGCATCAGTAGCATCTTGAACAAGAACCTGGCTACCATTGAAGTTTTCAAATCGGTTGAAATAGGCATAAGCATCGACTAATAGTTTGTTGCCCCAAAGTCCTTTATAGCCTACTTCAATTGACTTAACTCTCTCGGGCTGAAATTCCTTTATTTCATAAGGCTGAAGAATATCCGTATTTGCGTCAGCAGCATTAAAAGGAACCAATTGAGCTGCAATTTGAGGCACTAGTGTAGGAACCAACGCGGCGATAGCGGCTGGTGCCTCACTTGGTGGAATAATACCCGCCTGAACTTGTTGAATCACAAATTGAGTGGCTTGATCAATGGCAATTTGAGTGGCTTGTTGAATACTTTGCTGATAAACTGGAGAATTTGGTTGTGTGTCTCCTTGTACCGCAATACCATAATTGGTCACATTTGCCAACGTATAACCCGGATTGTTATTCAGGTTATATCGATCTGCAAATAATGGTAATCCACCTATCAATCTCGCCTGAGGTGTATTTAGATCAATGTATTGATCTTGGTTAGTAGGAATACGGAAACCAGTTTGATAAGAAGCTCTAAAGTTGTGATCACCCACCGTATAGACACCTGAAATCCTTGGAGACCATTGCCCTGCAAAATTTTCATTTTTATCATATCTGGCAGATGCTGTCAATTTAAAATGATCATTAAATAGCTTTTTGGAGCCTTGGATATAACCACCGTATTCATTGATTTTAAATTCATCGCCATTTTCATCCAAAGCGAAAATAGTTCCATTTGAATTCAGGTCATAAATTCTATAGTTGGCACCTACCACAAATTCTGCAAACTTGATTTCATCAGCAAAATTGTAAGAACCTTCAAAATGATACAGATTACTGCTATCTACGAATTTGGCACCTACACCATTTTGATCCCCAGGAATTGGCCTAGAAGTCACGTCAGCCAATGCATTATTAAAATCCGTAGTACCCGGCAAATATCTTCCCTGATCTGCAAAAGCCCTTGCTGCCAAATGTGCCTGATTCGCAGGAAGCCCAGCTCCAACTGCCTGAGCGTAAGCTCCCACGTATTCTGGGAACCATTGCGTACTTGCTTTCCAAGCTTCATTGATTCCTTGTGCAGCAGTACCTACAGCAAAAGCATCTCCGGATCTTTCTTGGGTTGTATAGGCTCTTAAATACCAATTTGAACCTCTTAACTCAGCCTTATATTGGCCTATGTTGAAATTCTTTAACGAATATCGATCTGCTCCTGTATAGACAGAAGTACCAAATCCTAGATTTCCTTGAAGAATAGCTTCGACACGGTCATTGATTCTATAATGAAGAGCTGCATTAAATTTTAAGGATTCAGTCCCATAATCTGCCAAATCTCTTTCCATATATCCAGTTCTTGAAACTGCTGTGTTAGGAATCAATGGCAGTACGGCTGAAGGAAGTGCTCCTGCACCTACCATGGACTGAGCCACAGATTGCATGTTTACACTGGTCTCATCTCCGTAAATATTTACACCATTATAGGCAGGGTTATTCAGAGGATTGCCCGTCTCAATCGTAGAACCATTTAATAAAGACTGATCCCGGAAATCATTTGCTTGCCAGTCATCCGCTGTTAAATATTCAAAGTTTACTTTGAACGCAAACTTATCGCTGATGGCTTTTGCATATCTGGCACTGAAATTATAAAAACCTGTAGTAGGGTTAGATCTATCGCTTTCATGCATCACTCCAGTTTTCACATTTGCGGAGAGACCCTGATAAAGAAATGGACTTTTAGAATTCATTAATAGAATTCCATTGATAGCATTCGGTCCATAAAGAGCGGAAGAAGCACCGGGAAGTAACTCGACGCTTTCCAAGTCTAGCTCGGAGATCCCCACGATGTTTCCAACAGAGAAATTCAAACCAGGAGCCTGATTATCCATCCCGTCGATTAATTGGACTGTTCTTACGTTTCCATTTGCATTAAAGCCTCTTGTATTGAAGGATTTAAAAGTTAGGGATTGAGTACTCATTTCCACACCTTTCAAATTGTTCAAGGCATCATAGAAACTGGCCTGTGGTGCATCTCTTATAGCAATAATGTCCATCTTCTCTACTGAAACAGGAGATTGAAGGACACTTTCTTCGACTCTTGAAGCCGAAACCACTACTTCCTGTCCAAGGATAGTAGTTTCTGACAGTTGAATATCCAGATTGCTGACTCCACCGGTAATTTCAACTTCTTGGGTATTATAACCAACCATAGAGAATACAAGAACAAAAGGAGGTTCTTGTTGAACGCTTAAGTTGTATTTCCCTGACAAATCTGAGATAGTACCTATTACTTTTCCTTTCACTAGAATATTGACACCGACTAACGTCTCTTCTGTGTCTGCATCAGTGATTGTTCCAGAAACAACAGTTTGGGCCAAAGCTTTGACCGAACTTATTGAAACTAGCAGGAACAGCAGAAATACTACCCGCATTTTAGCATGAGTAGAATTGATCATATTTGAATAGTTTTAATTGTTAAAATAGGGTTTAAAACAAGGTGATTAAGCTTATTTATTGCCCGAAAGTTATCCTATTTAGCAATTAAATTATCGTTTTGAGTGATATTTTAATTGGGTAGTTCAAAAGTGAAAAAGTGGCCAAAATGGAAACTGAGATGATTTTTAGCAAAAAATTAAAAGAATATCATGGATTTTTATTGATCCTTGGAGCTAACTTGGATTTTGTTAAAAATTCCAAAAAAGCATTTTTTTTTTATTGATCTAGGTCAAGCAAAAAAAGCCCATTTTGACATGGGCTTTTAATTGTGTTAATATATTATTTATTGAATTTTTCCATTTTCTTCGTTGATATGCTTCACAAGTCGGTCGCAGAGATCTTTAATTTCCTCAGACATATATTCATCTCCGGTACTGTTGAGGATGGTCTGTCCCATGCCTCCAAGAATATCAATGTAAAACCTCTTCATTTCAACAACAGACATTTCCTCTGTCCATAGGTCAATTCTTAAGGTGCTTTGATTTAAATTATCCCAAATGTTAAGACTGATACTCTTAGTAGATTCCATTCCTTCACCTTCTTTATCTGAAGCATCCCAGGTGATTTGTTTCGGAAGACTTTTTTCGTCTAATTCTATTTGAAATTTAATATCTGATTTTTTCATTAGTTGAAATTTTTCTGGTAAACCGTAGTGCTAGCTAGGGAGTTCATTCACTTGTAAAATTATTCAATATGTTTATTCACTTTTAATCCAGCAGAAAGAATAAGCTTTTTGAAAACAAGGTAAAAACCTGAATTCAGTCTTCTGTTATTCGTCATCTATCCTTAAGCGCAAATAATAAAAGGCTACTCGCATCATTACGGATAATCACTTTATTCAAAAACCATTTCTGGTATTTCACCTTCTATAATTAATTTTCCCGAGGTTTTAGCTTTTATTTCTTCAACACTAATTCCAGGAGCCCTTTCTTTTAAAACAAAACCTCCATCTGGAGCAATTTCTAAAACGGCTAAATCCGTTACGATCTTTTTCACACAGCTCAATCCAGTAATAGGTAGGTTGCATTGAGGGAGTAACTTGGAATCGCCATTTCTGGAACAATGCTGCATCGCTACAATAATGTTTTCTGCAGATGCCACTAAATCCATGGCACCACCCATTCCTTTTACTCTTTTTCCAGGTATTTTCCAGTTGGCAATATCTCCATTTTCAGAAACTTCCATTGCTCCTAAAATTGTCAAGTGAACATGCCCACCTCGGATCATTCCAAATGATTCTGCAGAATCGAATAAGGCAGAACCTTTGACCATAGTGATCGTCTGCTTTCCCGCATTGATTAAATCCGGGTCAACATTTTCTTCTTTTGGAAATGGCCCAATGCCTAGCAAACCATTTTCAGATTGAAGGACTACTTCTAATTCTTCAGGTATATAATTAGCTACCAGCGTAGGTATACCAATTCCTAAATTTATGTACTGCCCATTTTTCACCTCTTTGGCGATTCGCTGAGCAATTTGATTCTTACTTAACATAGCTTTTGGGTTTAATTGGATACAGTTCTTTGTTCGATTCTCTTTTCGTAATCTTTACCTTGGAAAATTCTCTGAACATAAATTCCCGGACAATGAATCTCGTTTGGATCCAATCCACCTGCTTCCACAAGTTCTTCCACTTCCGCAATACAGATTTTTCCTGCAGGCGCCATAATTGGGTTAAAATTCCTTGCAGTTCCTTTAAAAATAAGATTTCCAGCTGTATCACCTTTCCAAGCTTTTATAATGGAAAAATCTGCTTTTAAAGCTCTTTCCATAATATATACTTTACCGTCAAATTCGCGAGTTTCTTTACCTTCTGCTACTTCGGTGCCTACTCCAGCAGGTGTAAAGAAAGCGGGTATTCCCGCTCCTCCAGCTCTAATTCTCTCTGCTAATGTACCTTGCGGAACCAAATCAACTTCCAGTTCACCTTGAAGTAACTGCCTTTCAAATTCTGAATTTTCTCCAACATAACTTGAAATCATTTTTTTGACCATCCGTTTCTTAAGCAATAAACCAATTCCAAAATCGTCAACACCGGCATTATTTGAAATGATAGTCAAATTGTTTATCCCACATTCGAGCAGGGCGGAAATACAATTTTCTGGAATTCCGGATAAACCAAAACCTCCCATCATCAGCATGGCTCCAGAGGGAATATCTGCCACTGCTTCCTTGACATCTTTAACCGTTTTATTGATCATAATCTTTTGGGTTTATAGTAATGATTTGGCCATCTTTTGATCTACGGCCAATTGTTTTTTTAACTCTTCAAGATTTTCGAATTTTCTTTCCGCTCGAAGGAATTCTCTCAAATAAATCGTGATCTGTTTATCATATAAATCACCTTGAAAATCAAATAGATGGGCTTCCAACGTTTTCTTTGTACCACCAACTGTAGGTCTATTTCCGATGTTCAGCATGGCTTTAAACAAGGATCCATTGACCAAAGCTTCTACTGCATATACTCCATCCATAGGGATAAGTTTATAGTCATTCGGTATATGAATATTTGCGGTTGGAAATCCGATGGACCTACCTATTTGTTGCCCTTTTATTACCAAGCCGTTTAATTCATAAGGTCTACCTAGATAATTTGTCGCAGTAGTTACATTTCCTGTTTCTAATGCTGCTCTGATTTTGGTACTTGAAACGCCAATTTCATCAACATCCTGACGTGATATTTCCTCTAAATCAAACCCAAATTCGGAATGGTGCTTCTGTAAATATTCGAAGCTTCCTTCTCTGTTTTTTCCAAAACGATGGTCATATCCAATTACCAATTTCTTGGTTTTGATTTTTTCTACCAAAACCTTTTCAATGAATTCTTCGGAACTTAATTGGGAAAAATCTTTCGTGAAGGGGATGGAAATTAAATGATCAATCCCATAGGATCGCAAAAGTTTTGTCTTTTCTTCAAATGTACTCAGGAGCCTTAGGTTGTGCTCATTGGGATATAACACCAGCCTTGGATGAGGCCAAAAAGTGATTAAAACCGTTTCTCCTTCTATTTTACGAGCTATTTCTCTTATTCTGTTTAATATCTTCTGATGACCTAAATGAACTCCATCAAAAGTCCCACTTGTAACTACTGGGTTGGGGATTTGTGGAATATCATTAAGTCCTTCGTAGATTTTCATCTTTTGTTTTTCTATTATTCAGTTTGATGCCTAGCTTTTATTTCTTCTATCAAAGGCATCAATTCATAGGATTCTAAAAGCTTAAATTCGCCAATTCTAGTCCTACATAATGAACTCATATAAGCACCCACTTCTAGTTTTTCTCCAAGGTCTCGGGCCAGACTTCTGATGTAGGTTCCTTTGGAACAAGAGATTCGAAAATCTATTTCATTGCCTTCAAATCTGGTAATTTCAAATTCTCGTACTTGAACCGCCCGGGGTTCCATTTTAACGTCAATGCCTTTTCTTGCAGACTCGTAGACGCGTTTTCCGTCCACTTTTATGGCAGAGTGCATTGGAGGAATTTGAAGAATATCTCCAGTAAGCTCAGCCACTGCAGCTTTTACATCTTCCAAAGTTACATGTGAAGGATCAGATACTGGTATGATGGGCTTTTCTAAATCAAAGGATTCGGTTGTTGCTCCAATAACAAAAGTGCCAGTATATTCCTTTTCCTGCCCCATAAAACCTTCAATTTGTTTGGTCATCTTACCAGCACAAACGATCAAAAGACCTGTAGCTAATGGATCTAGAGTTCCGGCATGCCCAACTTTCTTGATTTTAAGCGCATTCCTCACTTTTTTAACGACATCGAATGAAGTCCATTCGAGAGGTTTATTAATCAAAAATAATTCTCCGTATGGCTGCTGATCTTGCATGCTACAAATATAAGCCTGAAATAATAGCTATAATACCTACAACCAGACAGTATATCGAGAAATAACTTAGCTTACTTTTCCTAACTAACTGCACCATCCAGGTACAGGCAATCACACCTGAAATAAATGCAGCCAGAAATCCTGCTGTTAAATATCCTATACCCTCTGTTTCCATTGAAAGGGCACCATCCAAAATGTCTTTTGCAATCTTCCCTAAAATCAATGGAACCACCATTAAGAAAGAAAATCTAGCAGCTTTAGATTTATCTACTCCCAATAGGACAGAAGCGGATATGGTTGCACCAGATCTGGAAATTCCCGGAAGAATCGCAATTGCTTGAGCAATACCAATTTGAAATGCTTTTAAAAATGTAACTGGCTGGTTAGTATTTCGGGCTTTATCAGCTAAATAGAGAAGCAATGCTGTCAAAATCAGCATGAATCCTACAAATACAATACTGCCTCCAAATAACGTTTCTAATTGCTTCTCAAAAGCTAATCCTACAATTCCAGCAGGTATCATTGAAATGAAAATTTTCACCGCAAATTGGGTCTCTTCATTCCATTTGGATTTGAACAGTCCGGAAAAAATTTCAACAATGTCTTTTCTGAAAACCAATACTGTGCTCAAAGCCGTAGCAAAGTGAACAACAACCGTAAACATTAAACCTTCAGCAGGCATTTTAGATTCTCCAAGAATAGCTTTCCCCAATTCTAAATGACCACTCGAAGAAACAGGCAAAAACTCCGTCAACCCTTGAATAATTCCAAGGATAATAGCATCAATAATTTCCATTATTAGTTTTTCTCTGTTTTGGCAAAAATGGCGTAAAACTCAAAAATAAACCCTGACAGCGTGACTATCGGACCAAGGGTTAAGCCAAGAAAACCATTTCCATGAGGTTCATTGTCTAATCCAATAATAATAAATCCCACTACAATCAGTGCAAAGCCTATGGCCATGAGCTGATAATTTTTTTTAGAGAAAGGGAAATGTGATTTGCTCATCTTAATATAATTCGTCCAAGGACATGTTTAAGTATTTATTGACTGCTCTTAAGGTGCTCAATGCAGATAATACACCTCCAACACCTACTAACAGGGCAAATAGCATCATCAACATTTCTTCATTCTGAAGAAGTCCAAAACCTTCGATATTTGCTTGTGTGTATTTCACTAAACCATATAAAATAATCGATGCAATGCCACCAGCCAACATTCCAAATAACCAAGCTCTGGCTAAAAATGGTTTTCGTATAAATGCTCTGGTTGCACCTACTAATTGCATGGATCTGATCAAAAATCTCTGTGAGAATAATGCCAAACGGATCGTATTATTGATCAGCATGATAACAGTGATAATAAGAATCAAAATAAATCCTCCAAGTACCAAACTGACTTTAAGTAAATTCTTATTGATCGAATCAACCAAGTCCGTCATATAGGAAACCTCAAAAATTCCATCAATTGATTGAAGTTCGTTTACGATCGCATCTAATTGCTCGGAAGTCTGAAACTCCTCTGCGATAGTTATTACAAAACTATCCCGTAGCGGGTTATCATCTAGAAACTTAGTAAAATCCTCTCCTGTACTTTCAATAAAAGTAGCAGCAGCCTCTTCATCAGAAATAAAAGTCAAGCCTGAGGTATCATCTTTCTTCAGGATAAAAGGACGACTCTCTAAATCCTCCTTGATTCCGGTTATTTCAGCTTCTTCTAGATTTTTATCCAAAAAGACTTGTACCTCAATATTCTCCCGGATCATACTGGTAAGTGATTTTGCTTGAATTAAAATCACTCCAAATAGTCCAACAATAAAAAGGGAAAGGGTAGTACTAAATAAAACACTTCCGAACTTGAAGTGCCCTAGTATTTTTTTCTTCCGAGGTTGGTTTGCCATAAAATAAATTTTCAGGTCAAAAATAATCAGCACTTTACTTATAACCAATCTAAAATCAGGAAAGGATTGGAATCACCTTATCATTTGTAATCCCAAAAACCTGATCTTTTGAACTTGGTTTTACTAAAGCCAATCCTGTAAACCTTCCAAATGCTGGTAGAATTAATTGATTGGGTCTATAAAAGAAGCAGGAAATTTTGATTGACTGTCGGGCTTTCCCCACAAGTCTTATGCCCGGATGAATATGACCACATAAATTAATTCGATCTTTTGCTATTCCTTCCAAAGGCTCATGTGATAAAATCAAGTTTCCTAATTCTAGCGGACTTTTTAAAACGTCAAAAGTCGAATGATCATACTCTTGGGATGGTAAAATATCGTGATTTCCTAAAATCAATTTAAAGTGCACATTCCTGAACTGTGAAAGAAACTGATTTAAGATAGTCCATTGATCATTCCAATCACTATGAAATAAATCTCCCAAGAAATAAACAGTTTCTGGTAAATAGGTAGTGATAATGCTTTCTAATTTGTGAAGGTCTTCATGATGGATTGGTTCTGGTATCGGAATTCCTGATTTTCTGAAATGTGCCGCTTTGCCAAAATGTAAATCAGCAATAAAAATAGCATTCAATGAAGGTGCCCAAACAGCTTTTTCTTTAAGTAAATGAAGAGAAGTTTCCATGTAGTTTATCTGAGGAACTGCTATTTCCATGTAATATTTTTTTAAATTATTTAATCAAACCTGAACCTATCACGGAATAGGTTACTAGTAAAGAGGATATTATGAAAAACTGTCAATTTACTTCAATCTTAATTTTTATGCTTCTTTTAACATTGACGGAAGCAAAAGCACAATCAGATTCGCTCATTTTAGGAACTTGGTTTAATACCGATAAAACAGCTCAAATAGAAATAATGAATACCGGTGAGGAATTCTTAGGCAAAATTATTTGGTTGGATAATCCTAACAAAGATGGATCCCAAGTGCTTGACAAAGCAAACGAAAATGAAAAATTAAGAGATAGGCCTGTAATGGGACTTACAATTTTAGAGGGATTGAAGTTTGAGGATGGAGTTTGGAAAGGAGGTAAAATATATGACCCTAATTCAGGAAAAACATATTCCTGTGAAGTTAAACTCAAGGGGATGGAAAAATTAGAGGTCAAAGGATATTTGGGTTTTTCTTGGATTGGTAGGACAGTAGAATGGACCAAAGTGAAAAAATAAAGCGGGTTTTTCCCGCTCTATTAATTTTCTAAATAAAATGACTTCAGGAAGTAAGAGAGTTGTTCAAATTCTATCAAAAAAGCATCATGACCGGCAGACGAATTGATTTCTTTGAAGGTACCTTTTTGAGCATGTTCACATAAAAATCTGGATTCTTCTGAAAGAAATAATAAATCTGAATTAACACCAATAGCCAAAACTCTTGCTGAAATACTTTGAAGCGCTTTTTCTACGCCACCTCTTTTTCTTCCCAAGTCGTGACTGTCCATTGTCTTACTCAACGTCCAATAGGATAATGCATTAAATCTTTTGGTGATCTTATTTCCTTGATACCTAATGTAGGATGAGGCTCTAAATCCATCTAACTTTTCTTCGAAATCCAACTGCTTCTTTTGAAAATCTTCTGGATGCCGATAACTAAGCATTGCAATGGCTCTTGCAGCCTCCAAACCTTTCATCCCTGCATTTTCAATTTTATCACCCCAAGTTTTATCCGCTTCAATTGCCATCCTTTGAGCCTCATTTATACCAATCACCCATGGACTAGTCTTGGCAGTAGAAGCAAGTATCACAGCATTCAATAGCCTCTTTCCTAAAGAATAAGCCCATTCTAATCCTACTTGACCTCCTAAAGAACCACCAATCAGGGTATGTATTTTGTCAATTCCCAAGTATTCTCTTAATCTTTCCAGGCTTCGGGCCAGATCTCGTGTAGTGATTTCCGGGAACTCATAGTAGAATTTCTGACCACTTTTTGGATTAATACTTAATGGGTTTGTGGAACCATAGCAAGACCCCAATAAATTCGCACAAATGATAAAATGTCTCGACGGATCAAAGAATTTATCTTCACCGATCAAGCCATTCCACCATTCTGATGCATTAGAATCTCCTGTAAGAGCGTGAATCACCCAAATTACATTCGAGCCCTCCTCATTTATTTTCCCGTAGGTAGTATAACTCAGATCAAATTCTGTGAGGATTTCTCCTGATTCTAATTCTAAAGGGGTACTCGAATGGAACAATTCCTGGGACATTGCAATCGTTGCGAATTGACTATTTAAATTCATTAATTTTTATAATTTATCGAATGCTTGCTGCAAGTCTGCTCTAATATCATCGATATGTTCTATGCCCACCGAGATCCGCAATAGAGTAGGGGTAACACCAGCGGCTAATTGTTCTTCATCAGATAGTTGTTGGTGGGTAGTTGCAGCAGGTTGAATTATTAATGTTTTCGCATCGCCAACATTAGCTAGGTGAGACACCAATTCGAGGCTGTTAATAAAGGTGGATGCTTGCTCTTTATCACCTTTCACTTCAAAGGTTAAAACCCCTCCGAATCCATTTTTTAGATACTTTTGGGCTAACGAATGATAAGGTGAAGAAGAAAGTCCTGGGTAATTGACTTTTTTAACTTTTGGATGTGATTCTAACCAAGTCGCAACTGCAAGCGCATTGTCAACCGTTCTCTGTACTCTTAGGGAAAGTGTTTCTAAGCCTTGGAGTAATAAGAAGGAATTGAAAGGTGAAATAGCAGGACCAAAATCTCTTAATCCTTCTACTCGAGCTCTGATCGCAAAAGCAATATTTGGAAGACCTAACGGATTATTCTCACCAAAAACTTCCCAAAAATTTAAGCCATGGTATCCTTCAGAAGGCTCTGAAAATTGAGGGTATTTACCATTTCCCCAATTGAAATTACCCCCATCTATTATGATCCCTCCAATGGAAGTTCCATGACCTCCGATCCATTTTGTAGCGGATGAAGTCACAATATTTGCTCCATAAGCTAATGGTTGAAATAAATATCCTCCAGCTCCAAATGTATTGTCCACTACCAAAGGTATATCATGCTTTTTAGCCAAGGCAGAAATAGACTCAAAATCGGGGATATTGAATTCCGGATTGCCAATTGTTTCCAAATATATTGCCTTGGTTTTGTCATCAATTAAAGTCTCAAAAGATGCTGCATCATTCCCTTTTGCAAACCTCGCGTCAATACCTATTCTCTTAAACGCTACTTTGAATTGATTATAAGTACCTCCATATAGGAAAGGAGTAGAAACAAAATTATCTCCTTCACCTAGAATATTATTTAAAGCCAAAAATTGCGCAGCTTGACCTGATGCTGTTGCGACTGCTGCAACACCGCCTTCAAGAGCAGCCATTCTTTTTTCAAATACATCAGTTGTAGGATTCATTATTCGGGTATAAATATTCCCGAATTCCTTTAATCCAAAAAGGTTTGCACCATGTTCGGCACTGTTAAACACATAGGATGTGGTTTGATAAATTGGAACAGCTCTTGAATTGGTCGCAGAATCAGGTTCCTGTCCAGCATGAAGCTGAAGTGTTTCAAATTTTAAATTTGACATAGCTTTGAGAGTTTATTGTTGAAAATGATGGGGATTGGAATCCCAATAAAGAATTTGAATCAATTAAAATATGTACAAAAAACTGTGGCCATACCAATAGATACGGCAAAAAAGTATACGTACTTTTAAAAGAAAGGGAGATGGTAAATGAATTAAATCCAGTGTACATGATGCAAAGAATTTATAGTTCCAATTGAGACCCTCTCAACTGGCAGGAATTGGCACCTTGGATTTTCCAGGTTGCCAGAGGGTCTATGAGCCTGTCTCTCGCCTCTTCTTTATAAATCCTTACACTGATAAAAGTTAAGGATTGCACAAATAAATGGACCGAAATCGGATTTTCAAAATGAAAAATAGATTTCGGCCTAAAATTCTAGATTGATTTACCCTAATTGGTCTTGATCGTATCTAAATATTGGATGGATATTTTCAAAATCTGGCTCAATTTTCACTAGCTCAGTTACTAAACCATTATCTAAACCGTAAACCCATCCATAAATATGGGGGGCTTTTCTTTGTTTCCAGGATTTCTGAATTATTGAAGTCTTGATCAAATCCTGACATTGCTCAATAACGTTGTATTCTACCAATTTATTCGCTTTTGCTACGGGATCTTCTATAGCATCTACCTCGGTTTTATACATTTTATAAACCTCTTTGATATTTCGAAGCCATTTATTAATCAATCCTAAATTGTTATTCGTAAGTGCTGCAGCAACCCCTCCACATCCATAATGGCCACAAACAATAATATGTTCAACTTTCAAAACTTCAACCGCGTATTGCAATACACTTAGCATATTGAGATCTGTGTGTACTACCATATTGGCGATATTTCTATGAACAAAAATCTCACCTGGATCAGTACCAGTAATTTCATTTGCTGGAACTCTACTATCAGAACATCCAATCCATAGAAATTTTGGTTTTTGTTGATGTGCTAATTTCTTAAAAAAGGTACTGTCTGTTTCAATCATTTCTTCAGACCAAGCCTTGTTTTGAAGCAATAATTTTTCGTATGGTTTCATATGGTTTATGTTAATTTATATCGGAATCCTTTTGTGGTAACCTCAATATTTTTATCAAACGAGGACATGATAAAATCATTCAATACTTCTTGAATATCATGATCTATAAATCTAGCTTTTTCAGCGTTTATCACTACATGACAACCATTTGGAATTTTCTCCAACTCTTTCATTAATGGCGCTTTGTTTAAGAAACTCACATCTTTCTGAAGTTGCAGCAAGTAGTTTCCATTAAACTCAGTGAATCTGATTGATTTTTGAAAATTTGTTTTTATTACAAAGAACAATCCAAAAGCCATTCCTATTCCAATTCCAATTAACAAATCTGTAAATAGAATTGCAATAACAGTCACCACAAAAGGGATAAATTGATCTTTTCCCTTTTCATAAATTGAAACGAAAATTGATGGTTTTGCAAGTTTGTATCCAACAATAAATAGAATCGCTGCCAAACAGCTGAGGGGTATCATATTTAATATATTAGGGATAGCCAAAATCAATACCATCAACAAAATTCCATGAAATATTGCTGAAAGTTTTGTTTTTGCACCGCTTGTAATATTTGCAGAACTTCTTACAATTACCGCTGTCACTGGTAGGCCACCTATCAACCCAGAAAAAGTATTACCTATTCCTTGAGCTACCAATTCCCGGGAAGTAGGAGTAATTCTTTTATTGGGATCCATTTTATCAGCTGCATCAATAGAAAGTAAAGTCTCTATTGAACCAATGACTGCAAGAGTTATGGCAACAATCCAAAACGTACTTTCTCCAATTAAAGAAAAGTCTGGAAAGGTGATCAAGCTCCCTAATTCTCCAAAATTACTGACTGAGGGAATAGTGACCAAATGCTCTCCATCCAAAACCCAATTTGGCATCCAGTATTGGTAAGTTATATTGATCAAAATTCCAGAGATTACGGCCCAAAGGGCTCCTGGGACAACTCCTAAAATCCTATGATTTCTGACGAAAGGACGTTCGAAAAAAATGAGGATTGCCAAAGCAACTAAAACTATTAAAATTGCTCCGGGACTGTTAAATTCAATAGCATACCAGATTTCTGTAAAGGTATTATGGTCATCTGACTGTAAAAAAGTCTCATCACCCATCGTGTCTTTATCATAGCCCAATGCATGTGGGATTTGCTTTAGGATTAAAATCAATCCAATGGCTGTAAGCATTCCTTTGATAACTGAATGAGGGAAATAGTATCCCAAAACACCAGCTTTCATGATTCCTAAGCCCAGCTGAATCAAACCTGCTACAACTAAACTAGCTAAGAACAATTCAAAGGTACCCAAAGAAGATATAGAGTCTAATACAACTACTGTAAGTCCAGCTGCTGGACCACTTACACTCACATGCGAACCTGATATAGCTCCAACTACGATTCCTCCAACTATTCCTGCTATTAATCCTGACATTGGAGGGGCTCCACTTGCAATAGCTATTCCAAGACAAAGTGGAAGAGCTACTAAAAATACAACTAGGCTAGATTTTAAATCATACCTAATATTATCGCCAAAAAGGGTATTCATGTGAGTTTAAGGGTAACTAGTTATATGGTACTAATTTAAGATTTCTCTAAAATATGCTTTTTAAAGAAATTCTTTAGAGTTTTATTGCTTTTTGATTCGACTTAGCTAAGTAAACCCATTAAAGAACTATCAATTTTCTCAAAATTGAATCCTTTAACAGCTACATCCATTTTTCTTTTAATATCAGGTATACAAAGATTACCTATACTTCCTTCATGGGTATGGTTAATATTGCTTTGGTCTGGTGCAAAATTACCTGCCTCAATATCCAATCCTACTTGCTTATAAGCATCCCGAAATGGTAATCCTTTTAGAACTAGATTATTTACCTCTTCAACAGAGAATACGTGCTTGAAAAAAGCATCATTCAAAATATCATTTTTCACTTTGATTGATTTGAACATAAAGGTGCACATACTCAAACAATCCTTCATTGTTTCAATAGCAGGAAATATTTCCTCTTTCAACAATTGCAAATCTCTATGATAACCAGTGGTCATGTTTGTTAGCATTAAACTGATAGCGTTAGGTACTGCTTGAATTTGATTTGATTTAGCACGCATTAATTCAAAAACATCGGGATTTTTTTTATGAGGCATAATGCTACTTCCGGTGGTCAATTCATCAGGAAAACTAATGAAACCAAAATGCTGGTTCATAAAAAGGCAAACATCACTGGATAATTTATTCAAAGTACCTGCCATTCCCGAAAGCGCAAAAGCGATAGTTCTTTCGGTTTTTCCCCGACTGTTTTGAGCATTGATTACATTATGATGTAAATCTGCAAACCCTAATAGTTCAGTTGTCATGGTTCGATCCAAAGGGAAACTAGAACCATAACCTGCTGCTGAACCCAAAGGGTTTTTATTTGCTAAGTCAAATGCAGCCTGTAAAAGACCCATATCCTCACTAATACTTTCTGCAAAAGATCCAAACCATAGCCCGAATGAGGATGGCATGGCCAGCTGTGTATGAGTGTAGCCTGGCATTAAATCATCTTTATGTTTTTCAGAAAGCAACAGAAGCAAATCAAATAGGGTAGAAGCTTCTTCCACTAATTCCCTTATAGCAGCTCTGTAATATAATTTCAAGTCTACCAAGACCTGGTCATTTCTACTCCTTCCACTATGGAGTTTTTTTCCTACTTCTCCGTATCGCTCAGTCAAAAGAAACTCTACTTGAGAGTGAACATCTTCCACACCCGGAGCTATTTCGAATTGTCCTTTCTCTATTTCAAAATAGATTTCTTTCAGTCCTTTTTGAAGAACATGATTATCCTCTTCAGTCAATAACCCAACTTTGGATAACATTTGGGCATGGGCCATAGAGCCTAAAACATCAAAAGGAGCAAGAATTATATCAAATTCAGGATCTCGACCAATCGTGAAGTTTTCTACCTCCTTTTTGTTTCCAGTTTCTTTTTGCCAAAGTTTCATAGTATCTAGTTACAGAGCTTTTGTTGCTAATTTTGAATAGGTTTCCAGAATAGAAATATATCCCAAAATGCCTTTTTGAATTTCATTCAAATAAATAAATTCGTCCGCTGTATGCGATCGGGCAGAGTCTCCCGGACCAATTTTAATAGATGGATAAGGAATTAATGCCTGATCAGAAAGGGTAGGGCTTCCATAAGTTTTTAGATTTAACTCCTTTGCTACTTCATTCATTAAATGAGTTTCAGGAAGACTAGAGGATTGAAGTCTCATCGATCTTGGAGTTAATTCAGAGCTTAAATTTGATCTTAACTCTACAAGCGCTTCTTCTAAAGTATAGGCATCTGTCACGCGAACGTCTAAAGTGAATTCACATAAATCAGGAACTACATTATGCTGTGTACCTGCTTGAATAACCGTAGCAGACACCTTTGTTTTGCCTAGGAAAGGTGACTGCTTTTGAAACTGAAAATCACGGATTTTTACCAGATCTTCAAGAGCAAGATACAAAGCATTTACACCTTCTTCTCTTGCAGCATGGCCAGCTTTTCCATACGATTTTGCATCAATCACCATCAGGCCTTTCTCTGCTATTGCCAAGTCCATTAATGTCGGTTCACCAACAATCGCCAGATCACATGCAGGAATCTTGTCAAGAATAGATTCTATGCCATTTTTTCCAGAAATTTCTTCCTCGGCAGAAGCAATCATGACTAAGTTAAATGGTAAGTCCATTCCCTCAAAATAACAGAATGCTGCCATTAAACTCACCAAAGGCCCACCTGCATCATTACTACCCAAACCGAATAATTTCCCTTCTTTTTCTATAGGATCAAATGGATTTAACGTGTAACCAGCATTTGGCCTTACTGTATCATGATGACTGTTTAACCAAACAGATGGTAAGCTAGGGTCATATGGTTTGGAAAATGCCCAAATATTGTTGTCGGTTCTCTCGAATGAGATAGCTCTATCTCGAAAAAATGAAGCTATAATCTCAGCTGTATTTCCTTCTTCTTTTGAAAATGATTGGGTTGAAATCAGCTTTTTCAAAAGCTGAACAGCATTTTCGTATAACTTATTTATATCTTTCACACTATTGGATTTCGATCAATACAAATCGTATCGATGACGTTCTATCGTGGTTCCCGATAATTTACCTTTCGCCGCAAGTAACAGGTTTTCTGCTTTTCCAATCCAAACATGGTTTACTCCTTTCAACAATGCTTCAAAAGCATTGTCAAGCTTTGGAATCATACCGGAATGGATCACATTTTCACTTTTTAATTCCTGATAAATATCCTCGTTAATCAAAGGAACAATAGAATTTTCATTTTTTTCATCTATCAAAACTCCGCTTTTGTTAAAGCAAAAATATAGATTTACCTGATGCTCTACTGCTAAAGATGTTGCTAAAGCTGAAGCTATACTATCCGCATTGGTATTCAATAACTGCCCTTTTTTATCATGGGTAATTGCATTAACGACCGGTAAAAGATTTCCTTTAAGTAGGTGGTCAATTAATTTAATATTGACTTCCTTGATATCTCCAACAAATCCATAATCGATTTCCTTGATAGGTCGTTTCATGGATCTAATTAAATTCCCATCCGCTCCGGTCATACCAATAGCATCCACTTTCAATGCCTGAAGGCTTGCTACAATTTGTTTATTTATCAGCCCTGCATAAACCATGGTCACTACGTCCAAAGTATCTTTATCAGTAATTCTCCTACCGTCTACCATCTCTGGCATGACTCCAAGTGATTCTCCAAATCGAGAAGCCATGATTCCGCCTCCATGAACCAAAATTTTATGTCCTGGAAATTTTGAAAATAGTCTTAGAAACTCATCCAGTTTTTCAGGAAAGTCAATGACATTACCTCCGATTTTAATAATACTGATTTTCATAGGTCAAGGCGTTATAATAGGCAAATAGGCTTAAATCAAATTGCTGATGACAGATTGGGCAGCGTAGATTCTGTTTTCTGCCTGTTTTTGAATTAAGGAACGAGATCCATCAAGAATTTCATCAGACAGTTCCAAGTTTCTGCGAACAGGTAAGCAGTGCATTACTTTGGCATTTGGGGCATTTTTTAGATGGTTTTCAGTAAGCATCCAAGATAGATCTGTTGAAATAATTTTTCCATAATCATTAAATCCAGACCAATTTTTAACATACACAAAATCAGCATCTTGCAATGCTTTACTTTGATCATATTCTATAGTAGCTCCTTTGGTGAATTTCTCATCCAATTCATATCCTGCAGGGTGGGTGATTGTAAGATCATGCTCCATTCCTAAAGTCCATTCTGAAAAGCTATTAGCTACTGCATGAGGAATGGCTTTGATATGGGGTCCCCAAGTCAATACAACTTTAGGTTTCTTTATCTCTTTTGAATATTCCTGAATTGTAATTTGATCAGCTAAGCTTTGTAAAGGATGCCGAATGGCAGATTCTAAACTGATTACCGGGACTCCAGAATACTTGATGAATTGGCTGAAAACAAAGTCATTCATGTCCTCATCCTTATTTGTCAAGGTAGGGAAAGCTCTTATCGCTAAGAGATCAAAATAACTTCCTAAAACCCCAGCAGCATCTTTAATGTGCTCTACCGTGCCTTTATTCATGATCGCACCTTCTTGCATTTCCAAAGCCCAGCCTTCTTTGTCCATGTTCAAGACAATTGCTTCCACTCCTAAGTTAGAAGCAGCTATTTGGGTAGAAACTCGAGTTCTTAAAGAAGGATTTAAGAAGATACATCCAATTCTTTTACCCATTCCTTTATGGATATGGATCCTAGGATCAGCTTTATAATTAATGGCTTGATCTATTAATTTTTGACCTATTTCCTTCGACTCAAATTTTCTAAAATGTTGTATGAGAGGTGAACTCGAAATCATTTACTTAAGAATTGGTGGCTGTTCAAGAATTTTCTGCAATGCGTTTATAAACGAATTTAGCTGATTCCATTCGATATTTAAAGGAGGAAGTAGTCGAATGGTATTTTTTGAAGCAGCACTACCTGTGAAAATATGATATTTAGTAACCAACTCTGATCTCACAGGACCTGCTTCACGATCGAGGTCTATACCAATCATCAGACCATGCCCACGAACATCAACAATACCGGAAATCCCATTTAATTCTTCCATCACTTTCATTCCCAATTCAGCTGAATGTGCAATTAAGTGCTCTTGCTCCAGCACTTCTAAAACAGCTAAACCAGCCGCACATGCCAAATGATTTCCGCCAAAGGTTGTTCCGAGAAGCCCATAGCTTGCCTCAAATTCAGGTGAAATTAATATTCCACCTATAGGAAAACCATTTCCCATTCCTTTGGCCATACTTATGATATCTGGTTTGATCTCTTTTACCCATTGATGCGCAAAGAATTTACCAGTTCTACCAAAACCGGACTGCACTTCATCCAGAATTAATTTCACTCCAAAATCTTTGGCAATATTCGCTAACCCCGTCAAAAACTCTGGCGTAGGAACTTGAATACCACCTACACCTTGAATTCCCTCAATGATAATTCCTGCAATATTTCCTTCTTTTACTCTCAGTTCAACTGCTTGTAAATCTCCCCAAGGCAAAATCTGAAAATCCTCTCTTGCATTGCAAGGTGCTATAATTTTCGGGTTATCAGTCAAAGCTACTGCACCGGAAGTTCTACCATGGAAACCTCCTGAAAAAGCAATAAATCCTGATTTACCGGTTGCAAATGAAGCCAGCTTGATTGCATTCTCATTCGCTTCAGCTCCGGAATTACATAGAAATAAACTGTAATCTGGGTATCCTGAAAGTTCACCTAGCTTTCTGGCATATTCTTTTTGGATAGGAATCTGAACTGAATTTGAATAGAATGCGATTTGGTTCAATTGGTCTTGAACCCGCTTGAAAAAATGTGGATGGGTATGACCGATTGAAATCACAGCATGACCACCATATAAATCCAAATACTCTTGGCCTTGATCGTCCCAGAGTTTTGCTCCTTCAGCTTTGACAAGAGTTACTGGGA
Source organism: uncultured Algoriphagus sp. (assembly GCA_965659625.1). GTDB lineage: Bacteria > Bacteroidota > Bacteroidia > Cytophagales > Cyclobacteriaceae > Algoriphagus. Next base: position 257,550 of record CBFHWO010000002.1, read on the forward strand.
TAAGAGGATATACATCAAATAATTTCACGAGAATGACGAATTACGATTTTTGAAGTACGAGGTAAAACTGTACCTAAAACTTCCTTCCTAAAATTGAAATTTTTAATAAGGGTGAATACTGAAACTCGAAAAGTTTATGCATTCTTGAATCTTGTATATAGCGTCATAAATCTATTAAAACCCTATACTTTTTAGATTTAAGCCCATCCTCTCCTCTAATCCGAAGGTTAAATTATAATTTTGAACTGCCTGTCCAGAAGCACCTTTAAGTAGATTGTCAATCGCTGAATAAATCACCAATTGTCCGGCTTCTTTCTGAACATGAACAATACACTTATTGGTATTCACAGCTTGTTTCATATCGATATCTGAATCAGAAACATAGGTGAAAGAAGCATCTTTATAGAATTCTTTATAAGCAGCAACAGCTTCCTCCTTTGATCCTGAAAATGGAAAATAAGCAGTAATCCATATTCCTCGTGGGAAATTTCCTCGGTATGGAACAAACAGAATCTCTGAGCTAAATTCAGAATTCAATTGCTTAAAGGTCTGATTAATTTCCTTTAAGTGTTGATGTGTAAAAAGCTTATATACAGACATATTTGAAGATCGGTAACTGAAATGTGATGTTTCAGCCAACTTCTTTCCTGCACCTGTACTTCCAGTAATTCCAGAAATCTGAATGGCATCTTTTACCCAACCTTTTGCAATCGCGGGTGCTAAAGCCAATTGAATCCCGGTTGCAAAGCATCCTGGATTGGCAATTTTCTTTGCCGTTTTGATTTTTTCCGAATTCACTTCCGGAAGACCATAGGTAAATCCATCGGATTCATCTCTAAAATCAGTTGATAAATCAATGATCACCGTATTTTCGGGGAAAGGATTTTCTTCTAAAAATGATTTGGTTTCACCATGAGGAAGGCCAAGGAAAACAGCCTGAATTCCATCTGTAGAAACTTCATCTGTAAAGACCAAGCCTGTATCTCCAATCAGATCCGGATGCACATCCGCTACTTTCTTTCCTTTTTGACTATTGCTATGCACATACACCAGTTCACAAGCAGGATGATGAACCAAAAGTCGAAGTAATTCGCCTCCTGTATATCCTGCTGCACCAATGATGGCTGTTTTGATCTTATTCATTTCCACTATTTACTTTATGGAAAATAGCTGTTTGATTACCCAATATTCTGGTAAATCCCTTCACATCTTCCGCTGTATAGCCTTTGTTCATTTCACCATAGCTTCCAAACTTATTAGACATCAAATCATGTTCAGAAATAATTCCCAATAATGTAAAGCGGTAAGGCTGAAGTAAAACCCGAACTGTTCCTGAAACAAACTCCTGTGTACTCTGGAGGAATGCTTCTAGATTTCTCATCACTGGATCCAAATAATGTCCTTCATGAAGATGGTTTCCATAGAACTCAGCTTGTTGGTTTTTCCAAAACATCTGCCATTTGGTAAGAGTATGCTTTTCAAGTAACTGATGGCCTTTTATAATTACTAAAGGAGCAGCAGCTTCAAAACCCACTCGACCTTTGATGCCGATAATGGTATCACCCACGTGGATATCCCTTCCGATGCCATAAGGAGCAGCCATTGACTGTACTTCTAGAATTGCATCCGTAGAATGCTGGAAAGATTTTCCATTTACACCTTTTAATTCTCCTTTTTCAAAAGTTAAAGTAATTTCCTTTGCTTCAGTTTCAGTAGCTTGAGTAGGCCAAGCAGATTCTGGTAGGTAATCAGAAGAAGTCAATGTTTCCTTTCCCCCAACAGAAGTTCCCCAGATTCCTTTATTAATAGAATAGGCAGCTTTCTCAAAATTCATCGAAACTCCATGTTTTTTCAAATAATCGATCTCTTCCTGACGGCTCAATTTCAAGTCCCGGATAGGAGTGATGATTTCAATATCTGGTACAATGGTTTGGAAGATCATATCAAAACGTACCTGATCGTTCCCAGCGCCTGTAGAACCGTGAGCTACAGACTTAGCATTGATGGATTTTGCATAGTCAGCAAGGGATTTTGCCTGAAGAATTCTTTCCGCAGAGACAGAAAGGGGATAGGTTTGATTTTTCAGGACATTTCCAAAAACCAAGTATTTAAGCACTTGCTGATAATATTCTTCAACTACATCAAGCACCTTAAACGAAGCGATGCCTAAGCCTTTTGCCCTAGTTTCGATTGTTTCTAATTCTTCATCTGAAAAACCTCCAGTATTTACCAATACTGCATGAACTTCATATCCCAACTCTTTTGAAAGGTGAAGGGCGCAAAATGTGGTGTCCAATCCACCGCTGTAAGCTAAAACGATTTTTTTCATTACTCTTTATTTAGGCAATCGGTCTTAATAAATTTTAAAAAAAGATGCTATTAATATTGTCTTTCGACTTATTGATTTTCAGCATCACATATTTTTTTAATCTGACCCATCGGTCAAATAGTTTTATTTCTTTCTTGAAGTCTTTTCTTAAAGCTAATTCATCTGCATGGTTCTTTTTAGCTTCTGGATCGTAAAGCATGGCAGTGCACAAACAGTTTTGGCGCTGCTTACTCATTAATATCTCATAATTAACGCAGCTTTGACAGCCTTTCCAAAACTCATTATCATCAGTCAAGTCAGCATAAGAGACAGGAATATAACCTAGTCCAGAATTGATTTTCATTACAGCAGCTCCAGTGGTCAAACCAAATATTTTTGATTCCGGATATTTTTTTCTGCTAAGTTTAAAAACTTCCTGTTTGATCTTTCTTGCAAGACCATACTTCCTGAACTCCGGAGCAACGATTAATCCTGAATTAGCCACATATTTCCCATGTCCCCAAGCCTCTATATAGCAAAACCCTGCCCAAGTTCCGTCTTGAGTTAGGGCAATCACCGCTTTTCCCTCATCCATCTTGGTTTCGATGTAAGCTGGAGATCTTTTGGCTATCCCCGTTCCACGTGCTTTCGCAGAATTTTCCATCTCATCTGTGATGATGGTTGCGTATTTTTTGTGGGATGGCTCAGCCATAATGATTTGAAATGAAATATTTTCCATGATTGAAAGCATGAAGGATGTCCCGAAAAATTTCGGGTTTTTAATAAAACAGGATAGATAAGGCGAGAGTGTTTTCCAAGTAGGAAAACGATTTATAACAAGAAGGGTTAAACCCTAAAAAAGAACCTATACCTCCTCAACGGAGTGAAAAATAACATAACAGGCTTCACTAATGCATTAGGAAATGCATTAATAAAAGAAGGCGCTATGTAGAAATTGCTGTTCATTCGTTTCGGGTAGCAAATTTGAACTCTTTGATTACTAATTGCAAGTAAATTCTTTATTTTTTTAATGTCATGAGGAATTTATTTCGCCAGGCTTCCATTTACATCTTTTAATTACAGAATAATAAATTTTACCAAATAAAATTTTGTCAAGCATTTCCTGACATCTCTTTTATCGCTTTCACAAATACATCCATGTCTTTTTCTGAAGTATAAACATTAGGTGAAATCCTACATCCATGTACTCCTGCACCGTTGATGCCCACGGTGTATATCTTATATTTATCCATCAATATCTTAGCCATTTCGCCCGGGACAACTGCATCCAACCCAACATTTCCAATCCCACATGATCTTTGTGGTTCGATAGGAGTATTGACATTTACACCGGGTAGATCTCTAACTTGGTCAGACCAATATCTCTGAATGTATCTCAACCTTTCATCTTTCCTTTTACTTCCGATTTTGTTTTGGAAATCTATTGCATCTATAACTGCCAGGTCTGTAGACACTGCATGAGTACCGGTATGATTAAGGTTCAATAATGTTGTTTGATCAAGTTCATAAGGTGCTAATAAAGGTCTAATTTTCTGACTCTTACCCTTCTTCACGTAAAGCATTCCACACCCTAATGGCACACTCAACCATTTGTGAAGACTTGATCCATAATAATCACAGTTCAACTCAGAAATATTGAAATCAAAATGCCCAACTGCATGAGCTCCATCCAGCATGATTTCCACTCCATGACTATGTGCCATATCTGCAATCTTACGAACCGGTAAAATATGCCCCGTAATATTTACGATATGAGGTACCATCATTAGTTTGGTTTTTGGCGTAATCGCTTTCTCATAGGCAGCAACGACTTCCTCGTCATTCTCTGGGTGCATAGGGATATCAATCCGATTTACTTTTATTTCAAATCTTCTTTCCGCCAATTCAAACATGTTCAAAAGACTTCCATAATCCTGATTAGAAACAATAGCCTCATCACCTTTTTGCCAAGGGTAACCAGAGATTATCAAATCGATGGATTCAGTCGTATTTCTTGTCAGAACTACCTCCTCTGGGCTAGCTCCCACCAACTCCGCTAATTTTGCTGCTGACTTTGCTTTATTTTCCCATTGTACAGATCTCATGTAGCTTGAAGCCTGATAATTGACATCCCGAATATGTTGGATGTATTTTTCTAGTGTTTCTTCCGGTAAAAAACAGTAGTAGCCATTTTCTAAGTTGATATAATCGGGCTTGAGTTTATAGCAGGCACGAATTTGATCCCAAATATCCGGTGCGTTAAAATCCAGATCATAAATACTTTTGGCTCTTGCCTTTGCACTAAAAACTGAACTCGAACTTATTCCTAAAAATGCTAGGGACTTGATGAAGGATCGCTTATTCATTTCGGATGATTTATGGCTTATAAGATGTAAGATACCAACCAGACTATTAAAAGGAAAATTGCCATCCAGATGATCCAAGGGGATTTTTTCGGAAATTCAAATTGACAAATGGGACAAACATCCGACTTTTCATCAACTTCCATGGCACAGGAGGGACATTCTTTAGTTTTCAATGACGCTTATGAACTCTTTTATGAAATATTCTATTTGAAGCATAAGTAAATTAAAAACTTATGAAAATCGAAATTTGGTCCGATGTAGCTTGCCCATTTTGCTATATCGGAAAGAGAAAGCTTGAAAAAGCTTTGGATAATTTTCCTTATAAGGATCAGGTAGAAATAGAATGGAAAAGCTTCCAGTTAAACCCTGATCAAGTGACAGATCCTTCCCTAAATTCTTTGGAATATCTTTCCAAAGCTAAAGGTTGGTCTATGCCGCAAACCATTCAGATCACGCAACAAGTAGTGGAAATGGCAAAATCCGAAAGATTGGATTTCCAAATGGAAAAGACTGTAGTAGCCAATACCAAAAACGCGCATCGTTTAATTCATTTGGCAAAGGAATCTGGAAAAGGAGGGGAGATGAAGGAAAGACTATTGAAGGCCTATTTTACAGAAGGTATCAATGTGGACGATCAAGAAACTTTAATTAATCTAGGTTCAGAAATCGGTTTGAATTCTATCAAAATCAAGGAAATGTTAGATTCAGATCAATTTGTCGAAGCAGTCGCTTATGATATATATGAATCTAGACAAATAGGCGTTCAAGGTGTCCCATTCTTTGTATTGGATAGGAAATTTGGAATTTCAGGAGCTCAGGCCGATGAAGTTTTTGATCAGACATTGGAAAAAGCATGGGCTGAATTCTCAAAAGAAAACTCAATACAGATTCTTGACAGTAACCCTGATAATTCTTGTGATATCGACGGCAACTGCTAGAATTCAATAGTTTTTGATTCAATTTTTGTAAAAAGGGAGAAAATACACCAATTATTTTCTCCCTTTCTTTTAGAATTTTATCTTCTTATGAATCAATAATTTAACTAATTGAAATAAGAATGATAAACCATTGCTTTTTTGGTCTTATTTAAATAAATTCTAAATACTATTTAGACTAATTAAAAATAGATAGTAGTTTTACCCCAGAATTACATCGGATTAACATTAACATCAATGAAAACGGGGTTTCTTTTTAGCTTTTTTGGACTGGCTTTAATTTTAAGTTTTAAGACATTTTCTCAAACGGGTAATCTATCCGGTCAATTAAAATTTGAAGATGGAAAGCCAGTAACTTTTGCCACCGTCTATATCCAAGCTGCGAAAAAGCATGGCCTTTCTGATGAGAATGGGAAATATTCAATCCAAGACATTCCTTTTGGGAAGTATCATGTACAGATTTCTAGTATAGAAATCGAAAAGAAAGAATTTGAAGTTGAGTTTAGTGCTTCCACCGAATCACTCACGACGATTTTGAAAAGATCTGGAGATACCAATTTGGAGGAAGTGCAGGTCTACGGTGAATCTTATAAAACGCAGGTAGAAAAGTCAGGCTTTGCAGTCAATGTGATTGACACCAAAGAAGCCAGCTTACGCAATATTCAAACAAACGAGCTTTTAAACACCACTGTGGGAGTCAAAATTCGCCAAAATGGCGGATTGGGTTCTGAGGTTAATTATAGCCTCAATGGATTATCAGGAAATGCAGTTCGGATTTTTATCGACGGGATTCCCATCTCTGCGTATGGAAATTCATTTAACCTGAACAGCATTCCTCCATCCATGATCAAAGAAATTGAGGTTTATAAGGGAGTAGTACCAGGACATTTGTCGGATGATGCGTTGGGTGGTGCCATCAATATTGTGCTTCAAAATTCGACTCTCTCCAATTTTAATGCTTCTGTATCCTATGGCAGTTTCAACACTTTTCAAGCAAGTATCAATGGTCAGTATCGGTTCAAAGAATCAGGCTTTACGGTAAAAGGATCTCTTTTTCATAACTATTCTGACAATGACTATAAAGTCTCTGGTAGAAGCGTCGTAGTGACTGGGTTGGGAGGGGTACAAACTCCTATCACCGCGAGAAGATTCAATGATGCCTATAGATCTACCGGTGGAATAATTCAGTTAGGCTTTACAGATGTCAAATGGGCTGATCAATTTCTTATCGGATTTACTGGTTCCAGCGATTACAAAGAAATTCAACATGGCGCTTTTATGACCATCATGCCGTACAAGGACAGGTTTATGGAGTCAGATGCCAAACTCATGAACCTTACCTATCAAAAGACGGATCTGTTTGTAAAAGGGTTGGATTTCAATGTAAATGGACTTTATGGAAAAAGAAACCGAATGCTAAGTGATACGGTTGCTTGGGCTTATGCTTGGAATGGTGAAAGAGCCATTGATTTCAGAGGAATTGAATATAAATATCCTTGGAGATCTCAGCAGGAGGGGGGACCGACCCTAGCTACTATAAACAGAGATGTAGCATCTATAAGGTCAGGTTTGTCATATACTGTTAATATTCATCACAAACTATTGGTCAACCATGTCTACAGCGGCATAGACAGAGTAGATCGTGATGTTCTTAGGTCTGTTTTGGAAAACACTTTCCGGGGCACCAGAGATCTACAAAAAAATATCATCTCTCTCACCTACGAACTCAATGCGCTGGATGAAAGATTCAAAGCCAATGTTTTTGGGAAATACTACCAACAAGAGACCATCAATATCGACCCGGAAATCGATCAAGAAACCAATGAAATCATAGATGATATCACGAGAGCCAGCACAAAAGACGAAGGCTATGGGTTCACTCTTTCCTATGCCTTAAAACCAACCGTCACGCTTTTAACTTCCGCCGAAAAAGCAATCAGATTGCCGAATGAAAGTGAGGTCTTTGGAAATGATGGTGACAATGTGGTAGCAAATCCAAGTATCAGACCGGAATTGAGCAACAATTTCAATCTAGGATTTCGATTTGGGACTTTCAGACTGAAAAAACACGATTTCACGGTTTCTACCAACCTTTTTACAAGAAATATCAAAGACCGAATTGGATTGCCTATCGAGACCTCTTTGAATGTGAATGATGAAATCATACTCTATGAAAACCAAGGAAATGGCACTTCCAAGGGTTTTGAAGCACAGTTGGATTATACTTACAACAACAATTTTGGAATAAACTTTAATGTTTCCCGATTTGACCTGAAGATTGTCAACAGAGGTGTGGAGATAGATGTACCGAACACGCCATTTTTCACCATGAATGGAAGTATCCGGTACTCATTCCAGAATTTGATCCAAGAGGATTCAAGACTGAATCTCTTCTATACGCTATACTTCACCGATGAATTTTCTTATCTGGTACCTCAGGGTTCCAATACTGTAGGGGATGAATTTTTTGAAGTTCCTCAGCAACTAGCACAGGATTTAGGTCTTAGCTATGTCTTTCCAGCTAATCGGCTAGTGATGAGCTTTGACATCAAAAACATTTTTGACAAACCCGTCTACGATAATCTTTCTGTACAAAAACCAGGAAGAGCTTTTTACCTCAAACTGAATTATAGAATCAACAATTACTAACCATTTATTTAAAAACCTATATAATGAAACGAAGTCTAATCAATTTCAGAAAACTTACCGCAGTTGTATTGGCAGGAGGATTAATGGCTGCCTGTACAGAAAATCCAGAGCCAAATCCAACTCCGGATCCAGTAGATCCAGTCGAAGAAACCAGATGGATTACAGTTGCCGCTGCTAAAATGGGAGATAATCCAGGCGACGGTAACGGTGGAACGCTTATTTATTCCCTCACCAGCGAAGAAGCCAAAGACCCAACTGTTTCCATTGCTCCATTTGACAACGGATTTATAGTACCTTCCAACAGAACTGCGAGGCTTCAGTCCTCTGAAGATGGCAATACCATTTTTAATATCAGCTATGCTGGAGATACCGGAGGTAATTACTCCAAATACACTGTAGAAGGCGGGCAAACTTTCACACAGACAGGTACCTCGGTGAGTATTGCCCCGTATGTAGGTTCAGCTCCTAGATGGATCAAACTTTTTGATGGAGACAAAACAGGATCTGCTGTTTACGTAAATACAGAGCATTTATTCGATGACAAAGGTACACCAGAGGATACCTCTGACGATACTTACCTTCGTACAGAAGCGACTATGGGTGTGGTGACTTTGAATTTGGTTAATTCCACAATCGTAGATTTCCAAAAGAGCGTGATCCGATTAAGTGAAGAGGAAGAGGCCAATGGTTATTATGTTTCTCGAATCGATATGCCTACTCTCAATGCCGCTGGAGATAAACTTTATATTGGTGCTCGACTTAGCAAAGTAGATCCTGCAACTGTCGAAAATGATCGCGATGCTGAGATTTTAGGCTCTAAAACCATTGTACTAGACTATCCTTCTTTGTTGAATCCTACTGTGATTAAATCAACTGTAGGTCATGGAAATACAAATGGATACCGTAGCATCAATTCTTTCGAATACAAAGGCAGCGTCTATCAAGCTAACCAGGGAGATCCAAATGGTTCTCATATCCTAAAAATCGGTGCTGACAATCAATATGATGATTCTTATGTTTTCAGTTTTGACAATGCCCTAGGAACAGATGATGCTTACATCCTAGCTTGGAGACCAGCTGCTAATGGAAAAGCTGTAGTGGCTTACCGAGATGCAAGTTCAGCAGAAGGAGTCGCTGGAGCTCAAGGATTCTTTGCTTTGGTAGATTTGGAAGCGAGAACAGCACAGAAAATCACTGATATTCCTTATGAAGCAGATTTTTACCTATTCCAATACCAAGGCTTTGTAGTACACGGAACAGAAATTTATCTGACTCAAGCTCCTGTGGGTAAAAATGGAAATATCTATGTAGTAGATACAGAAACCGGAGAAGTAACCAAAGGTGCGGAATTAGTAAACGTAGCCGGAAGCCACTTTATCGGTGTATTTTAATTAGCAATTCAAAACAATAAAAAACCCTGGAGAATCAGTGAACGGCTGATTTTCCAGGGTCATTTTTTTGTCTTAAATACTTACCAAACTCCTCTGGTTTTCATTTCCAAAGTATAAACTGCATCCATCGCAGTGATGAATAAGGTTTTTCTGTCCAATGCTCCAAAAACCACGTTTGCTGTCCATTTGGCAGGAACCGGAATATGTGCGACCTGATCACCATTTCTATTGAACACAGTGACACCATCACCAGTTAAGTATAAATTCCCTTTGAAATCAATGGTCATCCCATCTGAGCCTTTCTCGCAAAAAAGTGTTTTGTTTGTCAGATAGCCATCTTCCCGGATAGTATATTTATAAGTTTTATTATCCCCAATATCAGATACATATAAAAATTTCCCATCCGGACTTCCAACAATTCCATTAGGTTTTACTAAATCATCGGTCACCCGGAAAAATTCAGATCGATCTTCCGAAACATAGTACACATGCTGCCCGTCTTGTTCCATCTCAGGCTCTCGCACACCTTCCCAATATTCTCTTGGGTAAAGTGGATCTGTGAAGTAAAGACCGCCTTGAGGTCTAACCCAAAGATCATTCGGTCCATTTAATTTATTTCCTTTAAATCCTGCAAGGAGAACTGTTTCATTACCGTCTTGATCAATTGACCAGAGTTCATTTTTTTCATCAGCACAGGTGATCAAGGTATTATTTAGCATGAAATACATCCCATTGGAGCGGCCTGTATTTTCCTTCCATAACGTGATGCTATTGCTTCCTGCAGACCATTTATATATTTTATTGTTTGGCTGGTCTGTGAAGAATACATCCCCCATACGATTGATAGCAGGTCCTTCAGTGAATGTAAATCCATCTTGGACTTTAACTAATTCAGCATTTCTTGCTACGACACCACCTCGATCCTCGATTTGGGCAAGAAGAGATTGAGAAGTGAATAATGCTGTCAGTAATACAGCTTGCTTTAAAGGGTTCATAGAGATTAATTGATTATTTTCTTTCCATTGCTACCACGAGTACATTTAAGTCCTCGCTATAAGCCATTCTACTTATATTTTTGTGGGTATCTGATTCGATTGTACCAATCAATTCCCAATCTATTTCTGTGTATTTTCTTTTGTAAATGTTGTTTCCCTGGGCCATCAAAAGGTGATTTTTATCCAGCCAAATAAAGTCTACCGTTCCCGGTAAACCAAAACTATATTCAGCTCTTTCTCCAGATTCAATGTCATAACTTTTCAAAGAAAGTGCTTTTTCATCTCCAACACTTCTATAATCACTTGAAGACAAATAGGTAATCTCACTTGTTTTGGGGCGTTTGATAATAGACCTTGCAACTTCAGTATCTATGTCAATCAAGTCATTTCTTCCTCTTGCATAAACCAAGCTATTTGGTTCTCCTAACACAAACATTGCAGCTTTATTGTCATACCAATCATAATATCCAACTGGTTCAATATCATCATACAATAATTCCGCTGGTTCAAAATTGACAGGATAAAGCCAGATTCGCTGCTTTTTATCAGGCTCAGAAACTACAGCCGAAATATACATCCCACAATCTGTAATCTTGGGAGAATTTTCATTTCGATCCGAAGTACGACTCATATTGGTGAACTTCTTCGAATCGAAATTGTATACGATGATATCAAAATTCCCATTTTCATCGGCCGCTGAAAACACCATTTGGTATTCATTGATGAAATTTGGCTGGTTGTCATATTCTTGCCTATCAGTCAATTTATATACTGTCTCAGGAAGTATTTTAAGATTTCCTGCTTTCCCTGAAGTTTCAACTACCAAAAGATCGAAACTACCTTGAGCTAAAACTGATCCGGAAAATAGGGTAAAGCCAAATAGGAATAGTGAATTAATAAATTTCATTTTTTTTCTAAAATTGATCAACCAAAGTACAAAATGAAGGTTAGATAGCTGTGAGTAAACTGAAATTATACGACAATGATCATTTAAATGATCTGAGAAAGCAAATGGATTCACCGGCTGATCAAGTAGTTTTTGAGTTGATAAAGAATCCGGATATTATTTCCCAAATCAATCAATGGGATTCAATTCCTAAAATATTGCCCCCTCAGTTCCCAACTAGCATACAAACATTTTTCGAAGATTACAATATTTCACCATCTAGTCAAGAACAACGCATTTTGAATCAAGGACAAGCTTTCTTCAATGAGCGGGGAGATATTTATTTGGCCATGCTTGGATTTTACTCTCTTCCTTATTGCTATGCATTCGCAGATGGTGCTGAAGTATTGGTTCGGTCTAAAAGAATAATGGAGGAATCCGGTAAAAGACTAGGCGAAACAGCTAAGTTTTTATTGGAAGTGTTTAAACCTGGAGCATTCCTAAAATCAAAGGAAGCTTTTCTTATTTGTGCAAAAATAAGACTGATTCATGCTTTTAGCAGATATTTTATCAATCAGTATTCGAAAGATTGGAAAGAGGAATATGGCAAACCGATCAATCAAGAAGACTTACTTGGAACTAATCTAGCATTTAGTCTACTCGTATTAAGGGGGATGAGAAAAATAGGACAAACTGTTTCTACTGCTGAGACAGAAATCATTTTGGCCTACTGGAAATACCTGGGAAAATTGATGGGGATCCAAGAATCCTACTGGCCAGAAACTGCCAAGGAGGCATTTGAATTAGAAAAATTGATAAGAAAACGTCATATGAAAAACTCATTGGCAGGAGAGAAATTGATTCGTTCGCTATTAAACTATTATGAAGAAAATCAAAGGGAAGAGTTTTTGAAAGGGAAGTCGGAATCTCTGGTAGCCTTTATGATCGGGAAAGAAGCCTCCCAAGCATTAGGAATCAAATCAGAACTTCTATTGACATCAGAAATTGTAGGTTCCATTTTCAAATTTTTAGGCTGGAAAAATTATGCAGGCAAAAAATCACACGCTAGATTTAATCAGGAGTTTGAACAAAGCTATTTTCAGCAATTTGGTACTCCTGCAGAAATAAATTTACCTGCCATAAAGCGTTCATAAACGAACACTTTTTTGTACGTTTACTAAGCATTCATTTTTAACAACCTTCGAAATTGAGCTATTTAGGCTATGTTTTGGTAATGGCATCTTTTTCGTATTCTTAATGGCATGAAGGAAATGACACAACGTCTTCAAAGAATTCCGGTAGAACTGATATTTTGGATTGGAAGTTTGATAGCAATCTTACTTTTGGAACCAAATTCAGGGACTCATTTTAGTCTCTGCCCATTGGATCAGTTGGGATTCGATTGGTGTCCAGGTTGTGGATTAGGAAGATCAATGAATCTCTTGGCTAGAGGAGATTTTCAAGCTTCCTGGTCAATGCACCCCTTGGCAATGCTTGCATACGCAGTGATTTTCTCTAGAATTTGGCAACTAATTAAAAACCTTAAAACAACACACAATTATGGCTAATGTATTGAGACATCTTCCTGAACTGGAAGGAATGGAACTGGGATATATCCAGGGATTGATGAAAAACATGGATGAAGATCAAGCATCACTTTTCGCACAAGTATATCGTGCCAGAAGAAAAGATGCCCAAATGATTCTAATCTTGACTTTGCTTGGTTTCTTCGGCTTTGCAGGACTTCATCGATTTATCCTAGGACAAATAGGACTGGGTATCCTTTATATTTTGACTATAGGTCTTTGTTTTATCGGTACGATCGTTGACTTGGTCAACTATAAGAGCTTGGCTTATGAGTACAACATTAAAGTCGCTCATGAAACAATCAATATGCTTTCCACCTCATTTGATATGGGACAGGATCCAAAAGCCTGATTTTAACACTTAACCGCTAACCAAAAGGCCTGAAGCAATTCAGGCCTTTTTTATTACTATATAATAATTAACATTAAGAATACTTCTTAAGAATATAAATCCACTTACTTGAAATCGATTGTGCTTTACAATTCATAAATAAAATTTAAGATCAACCTGTTTTAAAAAGCTGGTTCACCAGTATAATTGCCCGGTGGATCATAATTACATACTAAAATGTATTTTCCATTCTCATTTACCGATACTGCACAACCGACCTTTGTAGAATTTTTCCAAACTATCTGTGAATAGTGGCCACATTTAAAAAGTTCTAAGCATTTCTTACTCGGGAGATCAAAATCCTCTTTTTCACCTCCCCAACCTGTCAAAACTCGTATTTCGGGCGCATCTCCGCTTACAAATCCGCCTGCAAGATTCTCTCCCGGACCCGAATGCTCTAGAAACCATTCTTCTCCTTGATTTTTCAATGCAAGTTTATCCGCCCAATTCTTAGCTTTTTGCGCTAATTCTAGAGACCAGATTAGAGGAGAAACTCCTACTTCTGCCCTGAGTGTATTATGGGCATCCAGTAATTTTTGTTGATCGAAGATAGTGGAGGAATCGTTTTCTTGGGCGCTTAAGTTAAAGCTCAAAAAACAACAAAAGCTAAAAATGATAAATGAAAGTTTCATAATGAATGAGTTTAAACATTTAGTAAAATGTACTTTTTCTAAATAAAGATAACTCATTAAAAAGATATTATTTCTTTGCTTCTATATCAAAATTGAATGTGAACCACATCTTTCAAGTGTTTGATTCTCATTAGATAACTTTCTTTTTTCTAGATCAAGCTTCGATCATTCTTTAGAAGAACCAGTAGTTATTTTCTGAATTCTAACTTTACATTTCTTACTATACAGGTTACCAATTTTCATCTTCTTCGTTTTCAGATGAAGAAGGTAGGGATTCCTTGAAATCCCCAAATTTATTTTCTCCCAAATCTGAAATCAACAACTGAAAAGCGTTTAATTTTCTGTGCACTTCCTGTAAAGTTTCAAAATCAGGATGTTGAACATGAAAGGGAATGCTAAGTAATCTCTCATCTTTCTTTTCAAAAGGTGGTGGAGTTGCTGATCCAAAAAAATAAGGCCATAAGGTTTTGCTGCAAGAAATTCCCCAATGGTCAATTGGATACTTCGAGGCATAACTCGATAACCGTTCATTTATTTCTTCAAAGAATAATTCTGATTCACCCAATCTTACTCTAGAGCCAGCCCGGGATTTACCTTTTGTTTTTAGATACTTAATCTGACTTTTACCTTGTTTTTGCCTTACCATATAAGCTCGAAAAACTTTATGGTCTATCAGATGTCCATTGTGAAAATAACCTGTACAAGCGATTCCTGCTCGGATCATCACCAAGGCTAAATGGTAATCAACTTTTTTTTGAATAAATCCATCTCCTAAAAACTCCATGCTCCAGGGTAAAGAAACTTTAATCAGCCATTCATTTTTCAGAGAAAACTCTACCTGATGCGTTTCTCTTAAATAGCTTTGGGTCAAACCTATCCCAGTAGCTTTCTCCTGAAGCGAAATAAATTTTTCGATGCTAATTTCTTTGAATTGGCCAGTGGACATAATTAAAATGTCAATTCAGTTATCTTTACGCAAAGAAACTGAAATTTTATGCAAGAGGAAACTCAAAAGCTTTTTGACAAAATCTGTGATCCAAATGAAAAAGAGGCATTTTACTTTGCTGAGAAACTTGGAAAAATCAACACAGAAGAAGTTAAAGATAAATTGATTGAACTGGTCAAAGGAGATAATTGGGAAGTAGCATATTTGGCTTGCAAAGCACTATCGAAAACAAGCTTTAATAATGAGTCTTTGGAAGCAATTTTTACTGCCATCCGAGATAAAAAGAATGAGAAGCACCAAGGTGCTTTTGTACAGATTTTAGAAGAGTTTGATTTGAGTGAAAGCTTTGTGGATATTTTCAGGGTATATCTTTTTGGAAATTTCAAAGCAGAAACTCTTGCAAAGGAATACTTAGATACTCTGGAGTTTGAAATTACCCCACGAACTCTTAGAAAAGTAGAAAAGCACTGGAATCATTACCTACACAATCCCGAAGATGAAGGAAGTTTGCAGGTGAAAAAACAGGAAGTAGAACCAATCCTAAATGAGTTGCAAGAATTATTTTCTAAAGAGTAAAGAACAATAGCATGGTTCTTGTGTTTTTTATATATTAATACAAAATAAAGAATCTTGTCATGCAAAAAATGAATCTTGTAAAATTACATTCCAAATTTTTCAAAGCTCATGGATTTAAGTTAAATAAATCGCAAGTATTTTTTGAGAAGGTTTTTTCTAATGGAAAACAGGTAATATCAGTACATTTAATTGAAGAAAAAGAGGAAAGTTTCTTAGAATATTATTTTGGTGTTCGAATCAATGAAGTGGAAGAATTGATACTTCAGTATCTTCCCACAATTTGTAATCCTGAGGAACAATCAATAACAATTGTACAAACTCCAAACAAATTGGGGAATTCTTACCCAAAGAAAATTAAAGTATCTAATGAGGAAGAGTTAATGAATGCTATTGATTTATTTAAAAACTTTTTCTTAGAAGCAGGTTTCGAATGGTTGGATAGGATGATTGATCCTAATAATCTTGAGCAAGAATTACATCATCATGAAGAGATACATTTTGAAGATTCTAATTTAGTTCAATCAGCTTTTAGATCTACAGCAATGAGTAAGTTGTTCAATTCAGGAAATTATCAAATTGTCCGTCAGTCATTTCTTGAAAAAATCAACTCTCTGGAATTTACTCCTTTCACAATCGCCTCATTCTTACATTTCTTGAACTATCTCGATAAGCTGAAATTAAAAGTTGCTTAAAACTTTTTTCTTACTCCACGAATTGCTTCTGCTGAAATTGGATCCTCGGGCCAATCATGTTTAGGATATCTTCTTTTCAGCTCTTTTTTCACCTCAAAATAGCCATTACTCCAAAAGCTTTCTAAATCCTGTGTTAACTGCACAGGCTTAAATCCTGGAGAAAGCATCTCAATCAGCAAAGGAACTTTACCATTATTTACTTTTGGTGTTTCCAACAAACCGAATAGTTCTTGTAGTCTAACCGATAGGCGAGGGGTTTCCCCATTTTCCTGATAATCAATTTTGATTTTACTTCCCGAAGGTACTATTAGTGATTTTGGTGCCAATCGATCGAGTTTATTTTGCATCTCAAAATCCAAACTTGAAGTCAAGATTTCCTGAAGATTCAACTTCTTAAAATCTTCATTCTGCTTTATGTTATTCAAGTAAGGTTCCAGCCACTGATCTGCTGCATCACATAAATTCGCCATGGTCCAAGTCGGCCAGTTTTGGTCTGGATCCCATTTTTGAAGTAATTGAACACGATTCATCAATTGAATAACATCCTCATTCCAATCCAATAACAATTCCCCTTCTTCCTTGACTGCTTCCACGATCGCCTCTTTGGCCTGACTCTGATCAAAATTGGCTAAAGGTCTTTTTCCCAGGATAATGGCTCCAATTCGAACCTCCGTATGAGCAATCAATCCACCTTTCTTTCGATCCCATTCCAGCACTTCCTTGGTTTTCAGCATTGGAGCTAAGTCCTTCGGATTTAGCGGTGCTGCCAACCATATTTTCCCCATTCCTTCACGTGCATCCACATGTGCCACGGCCAGCCAAGACTCATGAGCTAAATCATCACGATGACCGATCTGGGCGATTTTACCATTTGCCAACTGAAACTGTGCATTGTTTCCTGGTCTTGCAGCTGCGATTCGTTCAGGATAGGCATAAGCCAAAAGCAATCCTGTCATCCATGGATCTACCGGTTTATTCTCCGCTGCGATCTTAAACATGGATCGATAGGAAGCCGCCAACTTCTCGATTTTCTTAATCCTAGGAATCGTTACTCCTCGATCTCTATACCTTCGCAACGCTTCAATTCTCAGATTTAAATCCACTCCGGCATCTGGACCCAAAGCATCTCTTTCATCGAGAATTGCAGCGATGTCCGTTCCAAGACCTAATTCGCCATGTTTTTTTGCATAAAGCAAAAGATGGGCAATCCGTGGGTGTGTTGGAACAGCATGAATTTCCCGACCATGATCCGTCAATTCACCTTCCTCCAATGCATCTATGGCTTCCAGGGTTTTTTCCGCCAAATGTAAAGTGCCCATAGGAGGAGGTGTGAGCCAGGTCATTTTTCGAATATCTTCCTGACCCCAAGCTTTCATATCCAAAACCATCGGCGTCAAATCTGCTTCCAACAACTCTGGAGTCCGAAACTCAGCCATTTGATTTTCAATGGATTTGGTCCAAAGCCGAAAGGAATGACCGGCGGTCAATCTTCCTGCACGACCTGATCTTTGGTCGGCAGAATCCTTACTGATCCTGTGTAACACCAATCTGGAAAGACCAGTCCTGGGATCGAATTTGGAGGATTTTGCAAATCCGGAATCGACCACGACTTTGATTCCTTCTATGGTCAAGGATGTTTCAGCAATATCTGTGGAGAGTACAATCTTTCTTTTTCCTGCGGGGTCAGGTAGGATTGCTCGGTTTTGTGCCGCAGGAGAAAGCTGCCCATAGAGTGGTAAAATCAAATCCTCCGGCAAAGCCTTTCTCAAAACGGATTCCGCTTTTTTTATATCTCCCTGACCTGGCAAAAACACTAGGAAATCACCTTCATATTTTTTCGTCAAAGGAATAATTTGCCTTGCGGTATCTTCACCTATTGCAAATTCATCCACTTCGCCCAAATGCTGAATTTCCACTGGATACTGACGTCCATTGCTCTGGATCACTTTCGCTCCGAGCAACTCAGAAAGGGTAGGAGTATCAATTGTGGCTGACATCAAGAGAATCCTAAGATTTGGTCTCAGGACTTCCTGCACTTCCCTGCAGAGTGCCAATGCTACTTCAGAGTGAAGATTTCGCTCATGAAACTCATCAAAAATCACCAGCCCTACATTTTCCAATGCATTGTCAGAATGAAGCATTCTGGTCAAAATCCCTTCAGTGATCACTTCCAGTTGGGTGTTTTTGGAAACCATAGACTCAAATCGAATTCTATAACCAATCAGATCCCCAATTTTGGTTTTGGACATATCTGCCATCCGCTGGGCAATGGTCTTCGTCGCCAATCGCCTAGGCTCCAACATAATAATCTTCTTACCTGCTAGCCAAGGTTCATTTAGTAAAGTCAAAGGTAGGAGGGTACTCTTTCCAGCCCCCGGAGGAGCTTGAATAATCAGTGAGTTGGATTTGGAGAGGTGTTGACTTACCTGAGAGATAATCTCTGCTACTGGCAAGTCAAAACTATTATAATCAAAATTTTGAACCATGAGACTGCAAAAATAGGAGATTCTGAGTAGAAGATTAATTCCTTGTTGTCATTTCGACGAGGAAGGAGGAGAAATACCTAAACCATATCCAGGAGACTTTGCGGAGAAGCCGATCCCGAATTAAGAACACTTTGAGAGAAATGAAGGACAATGCTTTTAATGATATCACATAAATAGCACACTTCAGAGTTTTCAAATGCCAAATTGAATTTCAATAGCATCAGGTCGGAGGGGGAAGATCTTCTTAAGAACTGATTTCAAGCTTATACCCTTTGCCGCGTATCACAACAATATTGATATTTGGGTCAGGTTTCAGTTTTTTTCTGAGTTTTGATATAAACATATCGAGACTGCGGCCCACTATGACTCCTTCATCCTCCCATATCTCTTTTTGTAGCCGGTCCCGCTCTATAGTCTCGTTTGGAGACAAAACAAAAATGTCCAATACACGGGCTTCAGTTCTGGTCAGGTCGATGGTCTTTCCATTTATCATGAGCTTGCGGGCCTCTGCATCGAATGACATGGATCCCAACCTGAGCAAATCCTTATTCCGAATGTCTGGTGAGGATCTTCTCGGTTTGACAGTTCTCAAAAAAACAAAACCAACAACTGCTAATGCTAAAAGAGATCCAAATAAGTACTCATTTTTTGCAATGGAGATAACCCCTGGTTTAAATTGAATGTGGATCATGTAGTTTCCTACAGGCTGCCTTCTTCCTATACAGGCTATTATGTCATCTTTCTTGTTTTTTGAAATAGCATATCCAAAAACTACACTAGCATTGTCAGGGTTCACTACGCTCACCACATAATCACGTGCAAACGGACCTTCTGCTAACAAACGTTGGATAGTATTTACGAGGGAGTCGGGTTGAAAAGTAAGCTCATTCTCAAAACTGATTTGATATTCATTTTCGGCGATCTTTTCTATTGGAAGCACCCGTGAGGTACTATCGCCTGATTGCAAGAGTGTTTCATGTCCGATTTTTCGAAGAAGAACTTCCTGCCTTGCCAAATCAAAATCATTTCTGTCTACCCAATTGAATCCCACGCTAGCCAAAGAGATAATGACCAGCAGAATAGCTCCCAATAGGAAGTTGCGTTTTTTGGAGAGGAGATTTTGCATGAGATCCATTGTGTTACTAGTTTATTTACAAAGTTTACATTCTTCTTTACAATCTGGATTCTTTGGACGGGAGATATCAAAGTAGATTCGCTGAATCAATCATTGTAAGGTAATAAAAATGATAAAATTCTTTTCCCTCCCCATTTTATTCTTGATGCTTGTTCTGTTTACTTCTTGTGGTCAAAAGCAAACAAACGTACCGCAAGATACTATCAAGACCAATAATGCAGGATACTCCGAGTCACAACTTAATGAGGCGGACACCTCCAGAGTACCTATGAGTATGGTGCGGAATGTAAAACAAGCCAGCAACGGAGATATTTTGATTGCTTCTTACTTAGGTGTGTTTCGATACGATGCCAGCCAGGCTGCTCGTGCCGAATCTAGCGGGGATAACGAAGTCTGGCAGGGAAATTTTTTCACCAATCTAACAAGTAAAATAAGTTCGCCCCGTTCATCCAGCTTTTGGGATGTACATGAAGATCGAAAAGGAAACCTTTGGTTGGCTTCAAAAGATTCAGGGGTTTATTACTTACCTGCCGGGGAAACTAGCTTTCAACATTTTACCACAAAGGATGGGCTTGCAAGCAATATGGCGCTGCACATTTATGAAGACAAAGCCGGTTATATTTGGTTCGGACCAAGCCGTTATGACCCTTCGGCTTCGCTCAGGACAGGTGGGAAATCTTTTAAAAATTTTACCACAAAAGATGGATTTCCCATTAACAATATTCGCTTACTCCTAGAAGACAAGACAGGCAAGCTTTGGTTTGGCCCTCACCTCGAAAATATGTTTGTTTACGATCCTCACCTGAATGGTGATCTTGATAGCTATCAGGATGGAAAAGAATTTACCGTTTTAAAAAACAAAGATGGCAAGCCATTTAAAAACGTTTGGTCAATCATCAAAGATAAAAAAGGGAACATTTGGTTCGGTGACCTTTTTGGTCTCTGGCGTTATGACGGTAACACTTTTACACACGTTTCAGAGAGAGGAGCCTATTCAATAATCCAAGATAAAGAAGGAAATATCTGGACTACTGGTGAAGTCAAACTCTATTCCAATGTCTGGGCATTGTCACGTTATGATGCAAAGACCTTGTACGATGAAAATCCTATTGTAACCGAAATAATGAAAGGAACACTTCCTCTTTTTGGGCTTTTGGAAGCTAACGATGGAAATATTTGGTTTGGCTCTAATGGCGTGTATCGTTATGACGGAAAGACTATCACGGACTTTAAAAATACAACAGTTCAGAAATAACATCTCCCTGAGTGACATGATTGCCGTTAATCACAAAAAAATTCACCAATGAAAAATAAAAGAATCGTTTTCTCCTGCCTAATTACTCTATTGACAGGAGTAATTTACATTGCCGTTCAGGCGCAACAACAAAACAACACGAAACGCGCGGACTTTTCTGGGGTATGGAAAACCAAGGAGTCGATCAGCATGGGAGGAAATATAGTCTGTAGCTTCGACTCAGGTGACCGTATGCTGGCGAATACTATGAAAATATCACAACAGCCCACTTTTCTTACTATAGAAACATCAAGTTCCTTTCCTGGTGAGGTGCCGGTTGCAGGTATTGAAAAGCTGACTTTTGATGGAAAAGAAGCTAAAATTGATCATGGTCCAGAAAGAGGTAAAAAATTTAGTGCAAAATGGTCTGGTGATGGACAATCATTGACTGTTAATTCCGCAGTACACCTTATGATCCATAAGCCATATAAGGAAAATCCTCGGGAACAAATGCTTGTATATGTAACGGAGGTTTGGGAATTGAGTAATGATGGCAAGTCTATTACTGTTCAGGCCAAAGCAAAATCAGACTCCTTAGGGGAAGAGCGTTTCTGGACGACCGTATTCGATAAAGCCTATTAGAATTCAACGAGGTAATTGTGCAAGCCTGACGTTCGGGCTTTTTTAATCATACTTGTTTTTTTCGCTGTTTGAGATTTGTAATACCGAACCAATATCATGGGATTTGTAATCTTTTCAATTTCCCCTCGTTTTGGCGATCCGTTCCCTCTTCGATTTACATCTAAACGGCCAAAACCTGGAATCAACTGAATCATCATTTACCCCATGTTAAAACATGGGGCTATAATATGAATCGCATCTACGATGCTAGATCTATTGTTGATGATGCAATACTATGTTGGCTATATTTGCTATGTGGTTTTAATAATAACATAAACGGGTTTTTGCGAACCGTTCTCTCCTCGATTAACATCCCTTCAGCCAAAACACGAACACATCCCAATCATCATAAACCCTATGTTGAAATATGGGGCTATAAAATCGGTCGCATCTACGATGATGTTCCATTAATACGTGATGCAATCCTATTTTATCTTTGTTCCCTATGTGGTTTAAAAACCATCTTCTCAGATCGTTGCTAGGGTTTTCCGATGAATAATACTTTGGGACATATAATCCTACAGGAATCAACCTCTTATCCTAAACTCTTTTGCCTTAACGCATTATCGTATTAGATTGAATTTTTTAATCAACCAATCCTCCAATTATGAAAAAGCTAATCCTTGCTGCGATAGCCTTGACTATTTCTTTTGCTTCCATAGCTCAGGATGAACCTTCGAAGACAGAAAAGAAGAAGGACTTACCCCTAGAATCAGGCAGAACCTTCGACTTTGAGCTATC
>CBFHWO010000003.1:0-254319 GCA_965659625.1 uncultured Algoriphagus sp.
GGAATGAATATCACAAATACGGTGGAAGGTCGAGAACGGTTTCCTGTTCGGGTTCGATATCCCCGTGAGTTAAGGGATGATCCAGAATCATTGGGAAAAATCTTGATTTCCACTCCTACTGGAGCTCAGATTCCTTTGGTTCAGATCGTAGATTTTGAATATCAAAGAGGTCCACAAGCCATCAAAAGTGAAGATAACTTCTTGGTCGGATACGTATTATTTGATAAAAGAGAAGGGTTTTCTGAAGTGACTGTGGTAAATGATGCACAGAGAATGATCCAAGGAAGAATTGATTCTGGAGAATTAGAAGTTCCTGCTGGTATCAGTTTTAAATTTTCAGGATCCTATGAGAATCAAGTTCGGGCAGAAAAAAGGCTTTCGATTATCGTTCCGGCAGTTTTAGCACTGGTCTTTTTGATCCTTTATTTCCAGTTCAAATCGGTCACAACCTCATTAATGGTTTTCACAGGTATCGCGATGGCATTCAGCGGTGGTTTTATGATGCTGTGGTTTTATGGACAAGATTGGTTCGCAAATTTCGATTTATTCAACACCAACATTCGAGAGCTTTTCCAAATGCATACCATCAATTTAAGTGTGGCTGTTTGGGTTGGTTTTATAGCTCTTTTTGGAATTGCTACAGATGATGGTGTTTTGATGGCGACATATTTGGATCAAAGTTTTGACAGGAATAAAACCAATACGATCAAAGGAATCCGAGCTGCAGTAGTTGAGGCAGGCCAACGCCGAATCAAACCTGCCGTGATGACTTCTGCAACCACAATCATCGCATTGCTTCCCATTCTTACCTCAACAGGTCGAGGATCGGATATCATGATTCCAATGGCAATCCCAGCTTTTGGAGGTATGATCGTTGCAGCAATTACCTATTTCATTGTTCCTGTACTTTACAGTATTCGAGAAGAATACAAACTCAAAAAAGTCATCTCATGAAAAACTGGACAATAACTATACTATTAGCAATACTGACTGGCTTTCAATCATTTGGACAGAGTTTGGATGATTATTTGAAAATCGCAGCCGAAAATAATCCAGGACTGAAAGGAAGCTACAAGGAATTTGAAGCTGCCCTTCAGAAAGCAGCCCAAATAAGGAGTCTTCCTGATCCTACAATTTCATTTGGCTACTTTATTTCACCTGTGGAAACAAGAGTTGGTCCACAAAGAGCTAGGTTATCTCTCAACCAAATGTTTCCATGGTTTGGAACGCTGAAATACTACGGAACCGGCTCAGAGGCAATGGCAGAAGCTAGATTCCAGGCATTTACGGATGCAAAGAATAAGCTTTATTTCAAAGTGATTTCTGCTTATTACCCCTTATTTGAACTGGAAAAATTCATTTTGATTGAGAAAGAAAACATTGAAATTCTAGAAAACTATAAGGTCTTGGCAACGACCCAGTTTTCGAATGGAAACGGGTCTATGGTAGATGTATTGCGAGTTGACATCATGCTAAAAGATGCAGAAACGAACCTCTCTATTTTAGAAAATCAGAAAACTCCTTTCCGAACAAGATTCAATAAACTCTTGAATAGAAATGAAAATGAAGCTATTGTGATTGAAGACGAACTTGAATTCAATCAAATTACAGAGGCATATCGCAGAGATTCCCTATTGGATAACAATCCAATTCTTCGGGAATTTGATTACAAAATCCTTGCTAGCCAATCCAATGAAATTACTGCTGCCAGCCAATCAAAACCTAAAATTGGTGTAGGTATTGACTACGTGATTATTGGGAAAAGAGAGGATATGGCAATGGATGACAACGGAAAAAATGCCTTGATGCCGATGGTTTCTATGAGCTTACCGATTTTCTCCGGAAAATATAAAGCTGCTCAAAAAGAGGCCCAGTTGATGCAAGAATCTTATCAATATCAAAAAGAGGAGTTTGAAAATGAATTGCTCAGCACGTACGATCAGTTGAATTTCCAAGTTTCTAAACAAAACGATCTGATCAGTTTATATGATGAGCAAATCAAGCAAACCCAACAATCTTTGGAGTTGCTTTATACAGCTTATTCAAATTCCGGAAAATCTTTTGAAGATGTACTTCAAATGCAGCAACAATTATTGAAATATCAAAAGCTCAAGGTTTCTGCCCAAACAGCACTAAAAATCACCATTGCCGAAATAGATTATATCACTGCAAAATCTTTAGACCAATGAAAAAGCTACAAAAACACCTATTGGTCATATCCATCGGGATGATGCTGGTAGGACTTCTGGGAGGTTACCTCCTATTTAGTAACCCTACCAATCCTTCCGATGAGCACCAACATGAATTGACCGAAGTTAATGGTGTCTGGACTTGCTCCATGCATCCCCAGATCCGACAAAACGAGCCTGGATCCTGCCCTATTTGCGGTATGGCCCTGATTCCATTAGAAAATGAAGAGGAAAATCTGGATCCTTTAGCAATCAGTATGTCGCCTACTGCCATGCAATTGGCCAATGTGCAAACAGCTATTGTGGGAACATCGGGTTCTTCCAAAACTTTGAAATTAACAGGAAAAATTCAGACCGATGAACGAAGAGTTTTTACTCAGACATCCCATATACCAGGCAGAATAGAACAGTTGGCTGTGAATTTCACAGGCGAATTTATTTCCAAAGGTCAGGTCATTGCTTATATCTACTCGCCGGATTTGGTCACCGCTCAGCAGGAATTATTACAGGCTGAAAAAATAAAAGAGTCACAACCAGAACTATTTAAAGCTGCGAAGGAGAAACTTAGAAATTGGAAACTTAATGACAGCCAAATTGATGGGATTTTAAGTTCTAACGCTATAATAAATAATTATCCTATCAAAGCGAATGTTTCCGGGTATGTCACTGAAAAGCTGGCAAATACAGGTGATTATGTGAACCTAGGGCAGCCGCTATATACAGTATCTGATCTTTCCAGAGTTTGGGTGCTATTTGATGTCTATGAATCTGACATGGGTTGGATCAAAAAAGGTGATGAAGTAGAATATTCCGTTCAGTCCATACCTGGTGAAACTTATACAGGAAAGATTAGCTACTTAGACCCGTTGATCGACCCAGCCACAAGAGTTGCTAAAGCTAGAATCGAGGTGGCAAATCCAAACTTGACTCTGAAACCAGAAATGTTTGTATCAGGGACTATAAAAAGTGACGAAAAGGTTAGCGGCAACACTATTACAGTACCAAAGTCAGCAGTACTTTGGACAGGAAAAAGATCTGTAGTTTATGTGAAATCAAGTTCTGAAAGAGGTATAAGTTTTAATCTCCGCGAGGTAACATTGGGACCTTCATTGGGAGAAAGCTATCTGATTGAAAACGGATTGGAAAATGGAGAGGAAATCGCGATAAACGGAACATTCAGCATAGACGCCGCTGCTCAATTAGCAGGGAAGCCAAGTATGATGAGTCCACAAGGCGCAGCCCCGATGACCGGGCATAACCATGGTGAAATGACAGGGAATTCAAATGGTACTACAACCACGGTTCTATCTATCAGTGACAATGCAAAAAAAGCTTTAAATCCAGTTTATGAGAATTATTTGAAACTCAAAGATGCTTTGACGGCAGATAACTTAAATGGCTCAAAAAATGCTGCAAAGGCAATGAATGAATCTTTGAATCAAGTAAACATGGCACTTTTCACCGGAGAATCACATACTCATTGGATGAAATATCAAAGCCAAATAAAGAAGGCGTTAACAGAAGCCCAATCCGCATCTTCAATAGAAATTTTAAGAAATCAATTTCAAAGTATCTCCAATGAAATGGTGAAAATGACTGAGCAGTTTCATGGATATTCGGAGACACTTTATGTGCAACATTGTCCGATGGCAGATAGCAACCAGGGAGCAGATTGGTTGAGCTTGGATAAAAATATCGTTAATCCTTATTTCGGAAAATCCATGCTTACCTGCGGGGAAGTCATTAAAATCATCGATTAAAAAGTGCCAACCATCCTAGCCTTATGAGAAAAAACAATCAATACTTCGCGAGGAAAGTCCATCGCTTCCTCGGTGTTTTCATAGGAATCCAATTTTTCCTGTGGACAATAAGTGGACTTTATTTTAGCTGGACGGACATTGACGAAATCCATGGTGATCATTTTCAAAATGAACACATGATGCATCAGTCTGCCAGTAATCTGATCGAGCCTGGTAAATTGGATTCTACCCTTCAGATTTCCACTCTTGAATTGAGGTTTGTCAATCATCAACCCTATTATTGGGTCAATTCAAAGCAGCTCTATGATGCACAGACTGGAAAACTTAAGCCTGAAATTACAGAGGAAGAGGCAAGGGAAATTGCAAACATTTATATCAAGGGTGAAATTGGAATCAGCTCAGTTGAATATTTAACTGAAACTGGTCCCCATCATGAATTTCGTGGAAGTACGCTTCCGGCGTGGGCAGTTCATTTTGATCATGCAGAAAATTTAGTCGCTTATATAGATGCAAAAAGTGGGAATTTTGAAAAAGTACGACATCGGAGCTGGAGATGGTTTGATTTCCTATGGATGTTCCACACGATGGACTATGCAGGCAGGGATGATTTCAACAATCTACTACTAAGAGCAATTTCCCTTTTTGGGTTGGCAACAGTCGCTTCTGGATTTACACTCTTCTTCATGACACAGAAAAAGAAAAAAAATAAATATTAATAAATAAATCAATTATCCATGAAAACATTAACTAACACGCTATTAATTGCATTGTCATTCAGTTTTATCTTTGCTTGCAAAGAAAAAGTAAAGGAAGAATCTATCGAACAGATGAAACATCATGAAGAAATGGGGCATGAACCTGCTTCCAATTCTGGATTAGAAGTGTCATTTGAAGATCAAGAAGTCTCTAAAATAGTTAAGGCTTATTTGGACTTAAAAGACGCTTTAGTGGAAACAGACGGTGAGAAAGCAAAGGAAGCTGCGCATCAGTTAGTCATGAGTTTGCCTAATGAATCAAATGAAGCTATTACTGCTTTAAAAAATGAAGCACAGAAAGTAAGTGAAACCAATGACACGGAAGTTCAGAGAAATTCATTCGATTTAATATCTGAAAGCATGCTGGTCTTAGTGAAGAATTCGATGATCACAGAAGGCAAACTTTACAAGCAATATTGCCCCATGGCAAAAAACAATGAAGGAGCCTTTTGGCTAAGTAGTTCCAGTGAAATAAGAAATCCTTATTTCGGAGACAAAATGCTGAAATGCGGATCTGTAGAAGAAGAAATTTAAGAAAGTACCCGATTAACTTAACGCCCAAGCCCCGAAGAAATTCGGGGCTTTTTTTTAGTCAATTCAAAGTAAACCTAACTCCTAAAAATCCTCTAATCCCTTGATTTGGAGCAAAAACGTAGGTTGGATCAAATGTTAAAGCATTTGGATTATCAGAAGTAGGCATTACAGAACCATCTGGATTAAAAACTACATTTTTATCAAATGGGTCAAAAGATCGCGCAATGCTATTAGCCGGGGGAGTAAAATTCAACAAGTTTTTGACACCTCCATAAATTTCCCAACTATCACCCAGCCTTTTTGTCAACTGAATATTCTGAATACTCCACCAAGGTGAGTATTCGTCTCTATCATCCAATTCACCGAGAAGTGGCAATCTCATCGGACTATATACATTTCCAGTGTAATCAATTGAAAGTCCCCAATCAAAAATCTGATACCCAATGGACCAAACACCTGAGAATTTTTCAGTGAGTAATTGTCTGGATTTAATTCCCTCCTCTTCGATTGATACGTCCATGAGCGTTGCCCCTGCGGTAGCTGTCAATCCATTTGCCCAAGCCATGTCCACATTGAGGGAAACTCCTTTTGAAACCGCAAAACCATCTAAATTTGCATAGATGATTTGATTTGGATTCGTCTCATAATCGGGGACGATCCGATTGGTGAAATAGGTGTAAAATGCAGAAGCGTCAAAACCTATGAATGTTCCTCTATTAGAATAGATTTTTTTAACCAAATTGATATTGGTATTCCAGCTTTGCTCTGGTTTCAATTCTTCTGCGAATACTACCTCTCTTGCACCGGTCAAAGCTGCATGATCTTCCGTGAATACATTGGCAACACGAAATCCATTTCCTAAAGAAACCCTTAATATTGTGGTTTTATCAGGAGAAGAAAGTTTGTAATTAAATCTGGGAGAAAAGATGGAACCATGAACTGAGTTAAAATCAAATCTAGCTCCTAAAAGAACACTTTGTGTTTCTTGAATCTTTATCTCATCCTGAATAAAAAACCCTGGTAAATGAATTACAGAAGGTTGATTGGCACTGCCATCCTCAGAAGATGTAACAGGCGTATCATCGTCATAAAATGTATATCGATAAGCTAAACCCGTTAATAAATTATGTTTTTGCAAAGACTTTGTCCAAGTCAACTGGCCAAATCCGATAGTTTGCTTGGCATTGTAAATGGTGGTTCCGTAAACAGAATTTTGATCATGTCCGTTGGCAGAAAACATAAAATTAAGTTGCTCGGAAGTAGGTAATTGATAAGTCCCGAAAGTCTCCCATCGGCTGGTAAAGATACTTTCCCCGTAAATCTGATCGCCACCACGAAACCCTTTATCCCAATTCATTTCACCTCCCCAACGATCCTCATAGACATATCTGCCTGCGATATTGAAAATTCTGTTTTCCTTTCTTTTCACATTAAATTTCTGGAAAACTGAAATCCGTTTTGAAAGGGTAAGGTCAGTAAATCCATCTCCATTATTATCAATCGGATTATCATAATAAAAAGAACTTATTCCTGTAAGTGATTGAACTTTTGATCCAAATTGGCTCTTAAATCCAAGATCTGCGCTTATTTCTCCCCATCCAGTTGCAAAAGCATCTACCGATACCAAAGGAGCCGTTTCTGGATTTTTGGTAATAACATTAATCAAACCACCTACGGCCTCTGAACCATAAAGCGTTGAAGCAGGGCCTTTCACAATTTCCATTCGGTTGATCAAAGACTGAGGGATACCCGTAAGTCCATATACCGTTGCCAAACCTGATACGATAGGCATTCCATCTATCAAAACCATCGTATAGGGTCCTTCCAGTCCATTGATATGGATATCACCTGTATTACACACATTGCAATTGATCTGTGGTCGAACTCCATTTACATTCTGTAAGGATTCAAAAACTGAAGGAGTAGGATTTGCCCGAAAAAAACTAGCTGAATAAACCTCCACAGGAACTGGACTATCCAATTTTGAAACTTCCTGCATGGTGCCACTGACTACGAATTCATCAAGTCCTGAATCCATATTTTCAAGCTCAATAATTAAATTCTTAGCTTCTTCAGAAGGTACAGAAATAGATTTGGACAACGTTTTAAAACCAATTCTAGAAATCTGAATTTGATATTTTCCTGCTGACTTTGCATCTAATTGAAATACTCCATTCTCATCCGTGATAGTACCAATGGTCGTCCCTTTTAAGAGCACATTGGCAAATTCAACCATTTCTCCATCAGCCATTACTGTCCCTGAAATCAAATTTTCCTGAGAAAAAGAGTTCATATAAAATGTTGATGCAAAAAGAAATATAAAGAGGATTCGAAGCATAAGTTTAACCTAATTTATGGTATTAGATACGTCAAAAGTAATTTGTTAGATTCATCTAACAAAATTGTTTTCTAAATATTTTATTTAATATTTGAAGACTAAATCATTAACCATGGCCTCTCCAACTGAAGAAAACTACTTAAAGTCCCTTTTCAACTTGTCCAATGACGCCGGAGAAGTGAATATTTCGGAATTAGCCAATCAAATGCAGGTTAGTATGCCAACCGTAAATAGCATGGTAAAAACACTTCAAAAGAGTGGTTGGGTGATTTATGAAAAATATAAGCCTGTGACCTTGACTTTAGAGGGTAAAAAAGAAGCTGGATTGATCATCCGAAAACATCGCTTGACCGAGATGTTTTTGGTTAATAAAATGGGGTTTGGCTGGGAAGAAGTACATGAAATAGCCGAGCAAGTGGAACATATTCATGCTCCTAAATTTTTTGAGAGAATGGATGAAATGATGGGACATCCGACCATTGATCCTCATGGCTCTCCTATTCCTGATAAAATGGGAAGGATTCAAGAAGTTAATTTCTTAACACTTTCCAAATGCAAAACAGGGCAAACTGTAAATTTTGCCGCGCTAACGAACTCTTCTACTGAATTCTTGGAGTTTTTAAATAGCCGTGAATTAAGTCTTGGGAAAGAACTCAAAATCCTTTCAAAAGAATCTTATGATCAAAGTATGGTGGTGAGATATGAAGGACATCCATCAGAAACTTTAAGTGAAAAAGTCTGCGATAGGCTGCTTGTGAGGGTCATCGGCTAAGAATCCAAAATTCGAAGAACTCCCTCCAATAATGCGTTTTACTAAATCTCACTATTGTAGGGTACTCTTTTTGGCATTTTCAATCTTAATTTTTTTTTTCTAAAACTTCCATCCCCTATTCGCTTTCTTTTCCGCTTGGGACTTTTTGGATTTTAAGCGTTTTTCAATGGCCCCTTTTCCAGGTTTGGTAGCTTTTCTGACTTTTTTCTTTTCCAACCCTCTTTTTATTAAGTCATAGAACTTTTTGATAGCTATTTCCTTGTTTTGAAGTTGGGATCGTTTTTCCTGTGCTTGAACTTGTAAAACACCATCTTCAGTGATTTTACTTTTCAACTTGTTTAAGAGTATTTCCTTTTCCTCGTCACTCAAAACCTTTGAAGCATTCAAATCAAATGATATTTGAACCTTCGTCTCTACTTTGTTCACATGCTGACCGCCAGCTCCGCCACTTCTGGAAGTTTGGAACTGTAATTCCGGCAAAAAATCTCCGTTTTCTATTCTATTTCTTAACGATTGCATTTAACTAATTTCCTATAAAACCCTCATTAAATAATTTATCCTAAGTTACTTCCTTTCATTTAAATGAAATAATAACCAACTATATACTCATTTGCTGGAACAGCTTATTTTATAAGCAAATCATCAAAAAAGTACTAATTTGATTTTCATTAAGTAATCTCTCCCTATTAACTAACCCGAAAAAACTATGAAAAACAGAAGAGAATTTTTAATCAAATCAGCCCTTGGCGCTGTAGGTCTTGTTGCTGCTCCTGCTTGGCTTCAAGGAGCTCCTTCCATCCTCAAATCATATAATAAACCGAATTCATTGATCAATGGAGTTCAAGTGGGTTGCATCACTTATTCCTTTAGATCCATGCCGGATCAAAGTGCCGAAGCCACATTGAAATATGTAACAGATTCAGGTTTGAGTGCGATCGAATTAATGGGCGATCCTGCTGAAAGTTTTGCTGGAATGCCCACTTCGACTATCAATCGAATGAGAATGTTTCAGTTGAGAGGAAAAGAAAGACAAGGCACAGAACTTACTAGTGCCGAAAAGGCTGAGTTGGAAGAGATGAGAGTTGCAGGTGAAGCTTATAGCAAAGAGGTAGCAGAATGGAGATCAAAAGTCGATATGAAGAAATTTGAAGATTTCCGAAAAATGTACAAAGCTGCCGGAGTAAGCATTTATGCATTTAAGCCAAACGCTTTTGGGAAGAACAATACCGATGCTGAAATCAACTATGGAATGAGGGCTGCCAAAGCACTTGGGGCAAGTCACGTTACCTTAGAGCATCCTTCTGATGATGCTCACACCCTTAAGCTAGGCAAAATGGCTGAAAAGAATGGCATCTCAGTAGGATACCATGGACATGAGCAGGAAACTTTCAATTTTTGGGACACAGCCATTGACCAAAGTCCAAAGAATGGATTGAACTTAGATGCGGGTCATTATATAGCTGCCGGAAACACTGATTTGATTCCTTTGATAGAGAAGCAGCACAAGCATATTTTAAGCATGCATACCAAGGATAGACAAACTCCAGCAAATGGAAAGGGAAATTTAGCTTGGGGTACCGGGGACACTCCAATTCCTGGATTGCTGAAATTGATTCAAACCAATAAATATAAATTTCCAGCGACAATAGAGTTAGAATATCAAATTCCCGAAGGCTCTGACGCAGTCAAAGAAGTTCAAAAATGTGTTGAGTTTTGTGAGAAAGCACTTTCTTAAGACTTAACTAGTGATAAAATAAAAAACCGCAGTGCATGACTGCGGTTTTTTAATTTGGTTGTGTTTGGTAATCAATTATTTGGCAAACATTGTAAACATCCACATTCTTTTCTCAAGGTCTCCCACAAACGCTGTCAACAAATCGGCAGTTGCAATATCTCCTGCCTCTTCTGCTTCATTAGCAACTTTTCTATGAGACTGTACTAATACCCCAAGGCTTTCGATGACATGTTTAACGCATTCATCACCTTTAGATACATTTGTTATTTCTTTATGAATACTATTTTTCAAATAATCAGAATAAGCATGTAGAGGTTTGAAGCCTATCGTAACCACTCTTTCTGCCAAGTCATCAATATTCTGGTAAAGCTTAGAATACAATTCTTCAAATTTAACATGCAGATCAAAGAAATTTTCTCCTTTTACATTCCAGTGAAACCCTCGCACATTCTGGTAAAACACATGGTAATCAGAAAGCAAATCATTCATATTACCAGCCAGATTTTTCATTGCCTTATCGTCCAATTTAAGGTGATTTTCGAGTGTTACTTTATTAGTGTCCATTGTTTTAGTGGTAGTTAAGTTATACATACCTCTTTAAGAGCAAGCCAGAAGCCGAAAAAAATACCACAAAAGAATACTACAGCACTTCCATAAAAAGACATCCAATCCTTTTGAATTTATGAAACAGCTCAAAACATTCATTGGAAGAATGATTTCTTACTGAGAGTCAACTTTAAGATATCGATGAAATAAATTCCCCAAACCGTTGATTCTCTTACACAAAAAAATGGCCCTGAATAGATTCAGAGCCATTTTTTCAAGATATATGACTACTAAAGCTCATATTGTTTCATCTTGTTAAAAAGCGTTTTTCTATCAATTCCCAATTGTTTTGCTGCTTTGGTCCTGTTGTATTTCACTTCTTCTAAAACCTTTTTTAAAACCTCCATTTCAGCCTCTGCTGCAGCATCCTTTAAGCTCACTGGAGTTTTCTGTGATTTTGGGAAAATATGGGCGTTTGAATTTCCAGATGTCGAATCAGTAAAATTGAATTTCCTGGCATAAACAACCTCTGGAGGCAAAGCAGAAACCGTCATTTTTTCCCCATCAGTCAAAAGGGTCGCTCTTCTGATGACATTTAGCATTTCACGCAAGTTTCCCGGCCAAACATATTCCTTGAAAACTTCCATCACTTCTTCATCAAACCCCTGAACAGACTTCTTTAACTCTTCATTGGATAGCTCTAAGAAATGAAGAGCAAATGCTTCAATATCATCAACTCTATCCCTTAAAGGCGGAACGGTGATGCTAAATTCATTAAATCTAAAATAGAGATCCTCTCTGAATTTATTTTCTTGAACTGATTTTCTAAGGTCCTCATTGGAAGCTACAATTATTCTTACATCAATTGATTTATCCTTAGTGCCACCAATTCTCCTAAGCTTCCTTTCTTGAACTAATCTTAGCAGCCCAACTTGAACCTCATACGATAAATTGGATATCTCATCCAAGAATATTGTTCCTCCATCTGCTAATTCAAACTGCCCAGGTTTTTCTGCGTGAGCTCCTGTAAAAGATCCTTTTTCATGACCCCATAGTTCGCTTCCAGCTAGTTCTTTCGTCAATGCCCCACAATCAACCGCTACAAATGGCTTCCCTGCTCTTTCACTTTGATCATGAATTAATCGGGCAATATTTTCTTTTCCAGCGCCACTTTCCCCATAAATTACCACACTTAGATTCGTCGGAGCCACGAGTTTCACTTCTTTATAAAGCTTTTTTGATTCCTTTCCAGTGCCTTTCAAAAAATCTGAATTTGCTTCCGAATTTTCGTCTTTACTTTTAGAATTGGAATCTACCTTTTTAAAAGTGACTGTCTTTACTTTAGAATCTTTTTGAATTGCAAGTGCACGCTCGATCAGACTTAAAATCTCGTCTGGAAATAGTGGTTTAGTAATGTAATCAAACGCCCCTTTTTTTATGACTTCTACGGCAATCTTCACATCAGCGTATCCAGTAATAATCGCTACTTGAGTACCTGGAGATATAATTCTTACTTTTGCCAACACATCTCGACCTTCCATATCCCGCAATTTAAAATCACAAAAAATAAGATCGTAATACGTGTTTTTAACCATTTCAAGGCCATTTTTACCTGAAATAGTAGTTTCGACATCGTAGCCTTTTTTAGTTAAAAAACGCTCTAATAATTGGCAAATGTCAATATTATCATCAATTACAAGAATCTTAGCCATAGGTTAAAATTAATTATTAGAAATGTCTTTTTTAATGATTTTCTCTAACCTAGCCAAATTAAAAGGCTTGCTCAGAAAATGTATTGCACCGGAATTTAACGCCTCATTTCGTGCCTCTTGATGATCAAAAGCACTCATCATTATAACTTGTAATGATTCAAAGTCATTAGACCAACTTTTTAATTCTTTCAAGCCATTCCCATCTGGTAAATTGACGTCAAGAAAAATGAAGTTGGGACTTTTTTCACCCACTAACCTTCTACCTTCGGATAATGTCCCAGCCGAAAAAACCACAAAACCTTTCCTAGCAAGAAATCTAGATAATAGTGATCTGATCTCAAATTCATCATCTACTACAAGGATCACATTATTCTTCATCACATTTCGGCATTAGGAAAGGTTTTACGGAGTAAAATACTCCGGTTAATCATTCGA
This sequence comes from uncultured Algoriphagus sp., assembly GCA_965659625.1. Lineage (GTDB taxonomy): Bacteria > Bacteroidota > Bacteroidia > Cytophagales > Cyclobacteriaceae > Algoriphagus. Next base: position 12,777 of record CBFHWO010000003.1, read on the forward strand.
TTAAAGAGTATAGGTTTCGGTTAAAGTTAGGTTTTTGAATTAGTCGTCTGTCTACTATTCCTTAAAACCTTATTTCACTTTTTCGTTGGTGGTTTCTTTTACTTTATCTTTCGCTGTTTGCAAAGCTGACTTCGTGGCAGTTAACCCTTCTTGACTTGCAGAAAGTAGCTTTGATTTTAAATCACCCGCAATGTTTGTCAGATCTGTCAACAAACCATTTAATTTTTCTTTTTGAGGCTCATATTGATCTTTATTTTTATATAAATAGGCTCCAATCATTGCGCCTGTTATCAATCCGCCTACCCAAATCGTGGTATTTGTTAATTGCTTATTCATGTCTATTTTACGTTTGATTTAATTGAATAAATTTATTTTACACTAGTTACTTGATAGTAAGTTTCCTTAAATCCTTAATTGGTGGTTTAGAACTCTTTCAAACTCCTCTACCGCTGATTAATCTGAATAGCACTGCTATCACTGCCAACACTAATAGGACATGAATTAAACCAGATAAGCTGTAAGCGAATACTCCAATCAACCAACCTATTAGTAATATAATTGCGATAAAATACAATAGTGAGCTCATAGTAATCAAGTTTTGGTTAAATTTTTATTTATTACTATTGAACCAATGCGCATGCCTATATGAAAGCAATTTAAATAAAGTGGCTTATTTCAAATTTAAAGCATCTTTTTGGCTAAAAAGCATTTAAAAACACAAGGAAAATTTAAAAAAATGAGAAATAAATTCCTCAATTCTGGGAATTCCCAGTTAGTTGAAAATAATTACCCTTCTCTGTATAAGATTAAGCTTTATGCAATAATCTCCTTATTTCTGATAATTCTTGGAAGTGGGGTATCCTATTGGACTTCAGAAAGAATTGAATATTATACTTCAGCTTTGTTAGAAACCCAGGATATTTTGCAAAGGACAAGTGAATTATATGCCACGATATTAGAAAGAGAAACTAACCTAAGAGGCTTTGTAATTACAGGTGATGAGAAATTCCTGACAAACTATCGGCAATCCTTAATCGATGCAAAAATGTTATTGGATAATTTAAGAGACCTTACACATAATAACCCAACCCAACAAAAAAACTTAAACGAACTTGAGCTTTTGATCAATGAAAGAGTAATGGTTTTTGAACAGTCAATCGATTACTATCAGGAAAATGGAAGTTTGGAAGGATTTGTCAGTCAATTGCGAGTTGGAAATGCATTAACCAGTTATAGATCAATCAAGCAGGTGGTGACCAGCATCAACGATGAGGAAAACAGGTTATTTGTTGAAAAAAACACATCGCTATTGAATAATATTAATGCATTGCCCTTCATAGTTGGATTGATTTCCCTTTTCTCGATCTCTGTCGGACTTATCACCTTATTTTCGATTTTTCATTATAATAAAATACAGAAACTAGCCGCGAAAAAAATCAAAAATTATCAAGATCAACTTCGGGAGCAATTATACCTTTTAAACGATTCCAACAAAGAACTTGAACAATTCGCTTATGTTGCCTCGCATGACTTGCAAGAACCTTTGCGCAAAGTCACTGCTTTTTCTGATCTTTTGATTGATCAATACGCTGAAAAATTAGATGAAGAAGGTGAGCTTTATCTCAATAGAATAACTGCTGCAGCTAATAGAATGAGACGGTTAATTATAGATTTACTGGAATATAGCCGAGCTGGAAGAATAAGCGATGAAGAAACTAAAGAGATTGATCTTCACAATGTTATAGAAAGTGTTTTGGATGACCTTGAAATAACCATGAAAGAAAAAAATGCAAGAATTGAAGTGAAGAATCTACCGACTGTGATAGGGAAAGAAACAGAATTCAGGATGGTATTTCAAAATTTGATTTCTAATGCCTTAAAATTCTCAAAACCGGATGAAGATCCAAAAATTGAGATTAATTGTAGTTTAGCAGAAATGAAAGATGTCCAAAAACATTCACAACTTGATATGAATACCAATTACCATAAAATCACGATTCAAGATAACGGTATCGGTTTTGAAAAAGATTATTCAGAAAAGATTTTTGCAATATTTCAGAGATTGCATGGTAGAGAGGCGTTTGATGGAACAGGCATAGGTTTATCTATTTCCAAAAAAATCATAGAAAAGTTTGAAGGTGTAATTTATGCTTCCAGTGAGCCCGGTAAAGGCTCTATATTTACTTTACTATTACCAATTCTAAAAGATTAAAATCATCTATCTAATCTTTTGAATTTGGGTTACGAATTCATAGTATTTCGTTAACTTCTAAAAAGATTTCAAAAAAGTTTACTTTTTGTGCCTTTAATTGACCCTAATGCTCGTGAAAAGACCTATTAATATACTTGTGGCTGAAGATGATGATGATGACAAATTATTAATCATTAAGGCATTCCAAAAAAGCATCCCAAAAGAAAACATCACCTGTGTGTCTGATGGAGAGGCGTTATTGCAATACCTGAATAGATCTGCTCCATATGATAAGATTGAAAATTATTCGTTTCCGGATATCATTCTATTAGATCTGAATATGCCTAAAAAAGATGGCAGAAAAGCATTGGCAGAAATAAAAAGCCATAAAGAGTTTAAAAAAATTCCTGTCATCATTTTTTCAACATCCAATTTAAAGGATGATATAGAAATCACTTATAAAATGGGAAGCAATAGCTATATCACTAAACCAGGAACATTCGAAGGTATTGTAAAAGTTGCAAAAGAAATTGAAAATTATTGGTCAAATACAGTTCAGTTACCTGTCTAAAAACTCAGTATGATTTCAGAAACTATTCGTATTCTCTATGTAGATGACGATCCAGACGATCTTTTACTTTTTTCCACGATTTTAAAAAGAATAAAGGAACCTGAATATCAAATATTCTCTGCAGTATCTTTTGAAGAAGCATTGATCAAAGCAAAAGAGCATTTTGATGTTTATTTGGTAGATTATAAACTAGGGAAAGAAACTGGGCTTGAACTGATCCAGAAAATCAAATCACTGCAGAAACATGCCCCAGTTATCATGCTGACAGGTATGAATACCGGAAGTCTGGCTAATGAGGCAATGCAACTCGGAGCCTCTGATTATTTGGTGAAGGGAGAGTTTGATGCTCATGAACTTAATCGAACCCTTCGATATGCTATTCGAGATTCCCAATTAATGGAGTCGCTGGATAGCGCCGCGATGAAGTTTAGGATGATTTTCGAACGAGCTGGAGATCCATTCTTATTGATAGATGGATCAAGTAAAATTCTGGAAGCAAACCCAACGTTCATAAAGAAATTTGGAATTAAGCCTCATTCCAATGATTCTGGAAATGGATATTTATTTTGTGATTATTTTGACGACCCAGTGAAACGTGTGATTTTCATGGAGGTTTTAGGAAAAAAATCAGAATTATATGATCTCGAAACGGAACTTAAAATTCAGGAAAACTACACTATCAATTCCTTAATCAGTATTGTAAAGCAAGATACCAATCTCTTTCATGTGATGATCAAAGACCTCTCGGCAATGAAAGCCAAAGAGGAAGAAGAGTTGAACTTGAAGAAATTTTCTTCAACCGGCCGAATTGCAAGACTATTGGCGCATGAAGTAAAAAATCCTCTTACCACTATCGTACTTTCAGCAGATCAATTGCAAATGGAGCTTCCTGAAGTTGTATTGAAAGAAAGTGGAGATCTGATAGAAGTGATTCAGAGAAACTGTAATCGAATTAATCAGCTTGTGACCCAATTGCTTGAAAGCACACGTTTTTCAGAACTTAATTTAGGAAATCATTCTATTAACGACCTGTTGGATGAAGCTTTAGAACAAGTGAAAGATAGAATTCAGATCCAAGGGTTTGAAATCAAAAAAGAGTACGAGGCTAATATTTGTAATATTGAGGTAGATGCCGAAAAAGTAAAAATTGCACTGATCAATTTACTTGTAAATGCCGTCGAGGCAATGCCTGAAAAAGGAGGCAAACTTTCTATTAGAACTTATATCAAGGATGAATTTTGTCGGTTAGAAATTAAAGATAATGGAGTTGGAATCCCGAAAGAGAACCTTGAAAGACTATTTGAACCATTTTTCACCAGCAAGTCAGCTGGTTCGGGTCTTGGACTGACCAATTCCCAAAATATCATTTTGAGTCATGGTGGATCCATCCGCGTAAAAAGTGAAGAAGGAAAAGGAACAACTTTTATCATTAGCTTTAATCTAGGTTCTTGAGGCACTTTTTTAAAAACAAATGATGGACTTTCAAGGGAAATTAGAATGTTTTGATTTTAACCATTGGAGCTATCATGTTCCTGTTCCTGATGATATTTCAACCGAAGTACTGAATAAATTTAACCGGAGAATTATGGTTAAAGTCAATCATCAAGGACCTTGGCATATGGCCCTGATGAAAGCTAAAGATTACTGGTACATCTTGATCAATCAAGAAATCAGAAAAGCCCTGAAACTGGAAATTGGGGATCTACTTTCAATTTCCTTAGAAAAGGACACAAGTGAATTTGGCCACGAGCTACCGGAAGAATTTCAAGTTTTGATGGATCAAGATGAGGAAGGCAACGAATATTTTAAAGCATTGACGCCCGGCAAAAAGCGAAGCCTGGTCTATCTTGTTACTAAGGTTAAAAATCCTGAAAGTCGAATGAAAAAATCTCTTGCCATCCTGCATCATCTTCGTTTGGCAAAAGGAAAACTAGATTTCAAACAGTTGAATGAATTGATCAAGTATTACAATAATTTGTAATTACCGAGTAACGGAATTCCTCTTTTGTCCGTCTCCTATTTGATTAATCTACTCAACTATTCATGAAAAACTCATTCTTATTTCTGTTTCTGTTCTCTCTATTAGTCAGTTTCTCTGCCTGCCAGGATAAAGATGACCAAGAAGCTGATTTTAGTGAAATCCGAAAAATAGCTTATAATTACCTTGATCAATCTAACCGTCAAACCATTACTGGAAATTGGAAAGAGGCTTTTGTGAGGATCAATGCATCTGGAAATTATGAGGTACTTTTCAATACTACCCAGGATGCCTTATTGGGGCCGATCGTGATAGAAATTGGTGGAGAAACCAGAGAAGTAATAAAAATATATCCTAGGTTTTAATTTCATTCAAACAAAAATATCGGGTTCAATGACTCCTTATTTTTGTTTCTCTTTTATTTCATACTTTTTCATCCTTGCTTCTTTATTAGAAGTTTTTTTTGGTCTGCTTGCACCAAAAGTCCCTTTATTGGTTTTCCCTTTTTTAGTTTTCATATCTCCTTTTCCCATAACTTATTTGGTTTAATTTGACTTATTCAAAAATAAAAAACAGTTGAAATAATGTCAAATTTAGCTCCAAGAGAGACATTTTCAAGATAAACAATGAAATTGCCTTGTCTCTTTTAAGTGGAATTTTCATCTTTCTATTCCAATGAAAATATTACCGAAAATAAATTGCGATTTAGGAGAAGGCATCCCTGCAGAAGAAAAAATCTTCCCTTGGATAGATGCTGCAAGTGTGGCATGTGGCGGACATTTTGGTGATAGAATAAGTATTGAAAAAACTTGTGTCCTGGCAAAAAAATTTGGGAAGAAAGTAGGCGCTCATCCCTCCTATCCAGACAAAGTGAATTTTGGAAGAAAGTCAATACCAATTTCAAATAATGAATTGATTGATAGTATCCAAAATCAGATTAAGCTATTTCTTGAAGTATCTAATAAAGTTGGCCTAACGTTCGATCATATTAAATTTCACGGGGCTTTGTATAACGATGCGGCAGCAAATGCAAAACTCGCAGATTTATTGACTGATTTTTTAAAAAACAACTACCCAAATGTACCTGTTTTCGTACCTCACCATTCTCAAATGGAACTTCTATCTATCCAAAAAGGCCTAACAATCAAAAGAGAGGTTTTTGCCGATAGAGCTTATAATGCTGATTTCACGCTGGTTTCCAGGAGTCTTTCAGGCTCATTATTGAGTGATGAGAAAAGCATTTCCAACCATTTAAATCAAATTTTTTCAACTGGAGAAATTCTCGCAATTGACGGATCCAGACTACGCATTAAAGTAGATACCCTTTGCTTTCATGGAGATAATAGTGGTCTTGAAACTTTTCTTCCCATAATTCGAGAGCGATGGTGGAAATAGTACCAAATCATGTTTTCATCAGTCCGACCATCTCTGAATTAAAATGGGATCTGGAAGTTTCTGACAGATTACTTCAGGTTCAAATTGCCACAAAAAAACATCTGGAGGTAAATTTCAAACAGGATATTCAGGAAATTAGGATCGGGTTCAAGACTTTGGGAATAGTATGGAATCAACAAGTCCTCTTGGAAAAAGTTAACGATTGTATTGAGCAAATGGAAGAGAATCAGATTTCTCCCCTTTCGCAAAAGACCTGGGAGATTCCTGTTTGTTATGAAGAGGAATTTGCAAAAGATCTGATCCCTTTAGCGGAGTCAAAAGGATTGAGTCCGGAAGAAGTAATAAATCTTCATTCCAAAAGACCTTATCGGATTCATTTTTTTGGGTTTCTTCCGGGATTCATGTATTTGCAAGGACTTCCAGAAATTCTACATTCAGCTAGAAAGCCTATCCCTGATAGAAGCATCCCGGCAGGATCTGTAGCAATTGGCGGATCTCAGACAGGAATATATCCAGCAAACAGCCCTGGCGGATGGCATTTGATAGGAAGGAGTCCAATATTTTTTTTTGATCCTAAAAAGCAACCACCCGTATGGGCCGAGGCCGGAGATAGAGTTCAATTTTCTCCTATCTCAAAAGAGGAATATTTGGTCATGAAGGAAACAACTGTTTATCCGACTTGGAGATGATCAAAGACCTTGCGAACCTTTACATTCTAAAGTCAGGACCTGGAACAAGTATTCAAGATTTTGGAAGGATTGGCTTTGGACAATTTGGAGTTCCTATTTCAGGTGCCATGGACACCCAATCCATGAAATGGGTAAATCATCTTTTACAAAACAACGAAAACGAAGCAGTTTTAGAAATCTCTCAGCCGGGTTTACTATTAAAGTTTGAAGCTCCAACAGTTATTTGCCTTGGAGGTGCTAAAGCCGATGCTTTTTTAAACGGCAACCCTGTCTCTTCCGAAGGTTTACTTAAAATAGATTTTGGTGATTTGATAGAGATCAAATCATTTAAAATCGGTACAAGATTATATTTAGGGATCAAGCATGGATTTAGAGTCCCAACTATAATGGAAAGTAAAAGCGGGTATCATGGGATCAGTGATTTTGGAAATGTGAAAAAGGGCGATGAAATCGGGTATTTTTCAAATCTCGAAAATCCAACTATAAGTCATGCAAAGGTGAAATTTGAAAGAAAATGGATGATGTCAAATGAGATTTTAGCTTATCCTGGACCTGAGTGGAATGAACTGAAAAGTGAATCCCAAACCCAAATATTATCAACCAAGTTTACGGTTTCAACCATGGTAAATCGGATGGCTTATCAATTGGAAGAACTTATTCCAAATTCACTTGAGGAAATGGCTACCGCTTCTGTATATCCTGGTACCGTCCAACTCACTTCAGGAGGTAAAATGATAATCTTAATGAAAGATGCACAGGTAACAGGTGGGTATCCAAGAATTCTTCAATTACCAGAGGAGTCCATTAATTTATTGGCACAGAAGAAATCTGGAGATCAGATTATTTTTAAACACTAAAGTGACTAATCAATTTCACCCAGCCAGAAAAAGCTTTTTGATTACTTCTCAAAAAACAAACCCTAAACTATATAATGGGTTTTGATTGGCTGATTTAAGTGCTAGACGCATTAAGATTTAAAATTTAGGAAGAGAGAACTTCATGAAAAGCAAACGTTTTTGATTTTTTTAAAAAAAATGCATAAAAAACAGGTCGCAAATTTGAGCAAAGTTAAATAGCCTGCTATCTTAACATATCACTATTTCAACCCAAAAACCATGGAAGCTGGCTTAGAATCTAAGATTTTGTCTCAGGGTATGAACCCTGAAGTTGTCAAACAACAAATTAGCCATTTCGAAAATGGCTTTCCATTTTTAAAAATTGTAGCTCCTGCTACCCCTGGAAATGGCATCAAAGTATTGAGTGAAAAGGAACTGGCTTATTTTAAAAAAACCTACCCTGAAAGAGCTTCGCAAATAGAAGTGGTCAAGTTTGTTCCTGCAAGTGGAGCAGCTTCAAGAATGTTTAAAGATCTCTTTGCTTTTCTCGAAGGAGATGGGGATTTAAGCAAGTCTGGATTTGTTCAAAAATTCATGAATAACATAGAAAAATTTGCCTTCTATGATGATCTGGATAACTATCTCAAATCCCAGAATAGTAGCATAAACCATAAACTGGACAGTAAGGATTATAAAGGGATTTTATCGGCTTTACTTGATTCTAATGGGCTTGGCTATGGGAGTTTACCGAAAGGACTTTTAAGATTTCATTCTTATCCTGATGAAAGAAGGACGCCTACTTATGAACACATGGTAGAAGGAATTCAATATGCGACAGGAGCTGGCAATACTGTGAAAATTCATTTTACAGTTTCTCCTGAACATGAGAGTAAATTCAAAGAAGAAGTAGCTGCTATTCTTCCTAAACTAGAAAAACAGTATAGTATCAATTTCGATATCAGTTATTCCCAGCAAAAAAAGTCCACTGATACCATTGCTGTAAATATTGACAACACTTCATTTATAGAGGACGATGGAAGTATACTTTTCAGACCAGCTGGCCATGGGGCACTTTTGGAAAACTTGAATGATATTTCCGCTGACCTGATCTTTATTAAAAACATAGATAATGTGGTTCCAGATCGTTTAAAAGGAGAGACCAAAGACTATAAAATGGCTATTGGAGGATTACTTTTAGAGATTCAGGAACGAGTTTTTGAAGCTTTGTTACGATTAAAAAATCAACAAGATGAAAGTTCAGTTAGCCATGCACAGCATGTATTTATTCATCATTTAGAAGGGAAACTTCCAGATGGCTTCGAAGAAAAATCTTTGAGCGAAAAAGCTTCTATTCTAGAATCAAAATTAAATAGACCAATCAGAGTATGCGGAATGGTGAAAAACACCGGAGAACCAGGTGGCGGGCCATTCTGGGTTCAAGAGTCCGATGGTTCATCGTCACTTCAAATAGCTGAAACAGCACAAATTGATTTGAATGATCCAGCTTCTAAGAAATTATTCCAGGCATCTACTCACTTCAATCCGGTTGATTTGGTTTGTGGCACAAAAGATTTTGAAGGAAATGACTTTGACCTTTTGAAATACCGGGATATGATGACTGGATTCATCACTGAAAAGTCAAAAAGCGGGAAAGATTTGAAAGCGCTGGAATTACCGGGACTTTGGAACGGTGCCATGGCAGGTTGGAACACTCTTTTCGTGGAAGTTCCATTGATAACATTTAATCCTGTAAAAACAGTAAATGATTTGTTGAGAGACGAACACCAATAATAAAAGTCTGAAAGCTGAAGTCAAAAGTTTGAAACTTTCAGATTTTTGACTTCAGCTTTCTAAATTTATTCTTCTTTTTTGCCTGAGTAGAGTTCGTATTTGAGGAGTCGGCAATCAATTGTTCCATTCCAAAATTCTATTCTTCTGCTCGCTTTCAACCCAACTTTTTTGGCAAGCTCCATATTTCCCGTAAAAATATATCCTCGATATCCGGCGCATTTTTGCTTCATATAGTCTCCCATTCTTTTGTAGATTTCTTCCAGTTCCAAGGACTCCCCTAGCCTTTGCCCATATTCTGGATTAAAAATCACTACTCCCCGAGGCTTTTCAGGAATTTCTGTTTCCGCAAAATCGCATACCTGGAAATCAATCATATGATCGACACCAGCCACAATCGCATTCTCCTTTGCGTAGGCGATGGCCTGCAAGGAAATATCAGAAGCGATAATTTTTACCTCTGGAACTTCCATGATTTTATTTTCCAGTTTTTTCTTTTTTGCTTGAAAAGCTTCGTCTTCATAGCCCAAAATATATTGGAATGAATAATTATCCCGATAGAGTCCTGGGTATCTTTTTGTTGCCAATAAAGCTGCCTCAATCGCAAGAGTACCAGACCCGCACATGGGATTTACAAAAGGAACACGGGTATTCCATTCTGTGGCAAAAATAGTGGCGGATGCCAGCGCTTCAAGCATTGGAGCTTTCCCAGGAATTTTCCGATATCCATGTTTGGCAATTGTATCACCAGAGGTATTTATATACATGGAGGCCTGGGTACCTTTCCAATAAAGCTGGAAAACCAAGCCCTGAAAATCAGAACCAGAATCAGGTCTTCTTCCAGTTTTGTCTCGGAATCTATCTACTATAGCATCTTTTACTCTGACATTGACAAACATCGGGTTGTTGATACTTTCATTATCTACGACTGAATTGACAGAAAAATAGCCATCTACATCCAAAAATTCTTCCCATTCTATCGCTTTTATTTTTCTATAGATATCGTCTGCATTTTGAAGGTAAAACGATTTGATTTCGAAAAGCACCTGCGATGCGGTACGCAAATGAAGGTTCAAATCCATACATTCTTCAAGGCTGGCCTTTAGTTCTATACCAGTTCTACTGACAGATTCAGGTACAAAACCCAGTTCCCGAACTTCCTTTTCCAGATATGAAGCAAAACGATCTTTGCAGGTAATAAATACCTTTCCTCGTTGGTTAAAATCAAGCATGCGCAAAAGTAAGAAAGTTCACTCGATTCTTTATCCGTTCAAAATCCAGATCATTCATTCCTTCAAAATTAATCCAAAAACTCGCAAACGATTGCGTAAATTGAAGGATGTCCAAGTTGTTCGAACGGGTTGAAATCAGGAATTTTAACCAACCCAAAAAATTAAATTTTATGAAAAAAATCCAAAATCAATTCTTACTTCTTCTTTCAGGTGTAGTCTTATTCAGTTGTGGTAGTGAAGCCAAAGTTGAAGATGATTGGAAAGATTTGTTCAATGGAAAAGATCTTAGCGGATGGAAGGCAGTTGCCGGCACCGCTACATTTGAAGTTGTAGATGGAGTAATCGAAGGATCTGCTGTTGCTGGATCTCCAAATACGTTCTTAATCACTGAAGAAACTTTTGGCGATTATATTATAGAACTTGATTTGAAAGTTGAAAACCTAACCAGTAATTCTGGAATCATGGCACGTGGACAATTTGATCCAGAAGCTAGAGATGGAGCAGGATTGGTTTATGGATATCAAATCGAGGCAGACCCAAGTGAAAGAGCGTGGTCGGGAGGGATTTATGATGAAGCAAGGAGAGGTTGGTTATATCCTTTGGATTTAAACCCAGCAGCTAAAAGTGCTTTCAAAATGGGGGAATTCAATCATTATAGGATCGAGGTGATCGGTGACGAAATCAAAACTTGGCTCAATGGTCAAGAAGTTGCCTATGTAGTGGATGATATGGACAAAACCGGTTTTATAGGATTGCAAGTGCATAGTATAAGAAACCCAGAAGATGAAGGGAATAAGTCTTATTTTAAAAATGTAAAGATCAAAACTACCAATTTGGATCCTCAGCCATTTAATTCATCGATTTTTGTAGTAAACAACAGATTGAATGAGTTGACAGATTATGAAAAAAACACAGGTTGGAATTTACTTTTCAACGGTCAGAATTCTGAAGGTTGGAAAGGAGCCTACAAAGAAACTTTTCCTGAATCTGGATGGTCTGTAACAGATGGTATTCTCACCATTGCTTCCTCTGATGGAAGGGAATCTGCCAACGCAGGAGATATTGTTACAACAGAACAATTTTCAGCCTTCGACCTAGGATTTGAATTCAAATTAACTGAAGGGGCCAATAGTGGATTGAAATACTTTGTAACACTTTCCGAAGGAAATAGAGGATCTGCCATCGGATTAGAATATCAAATTCTTGATGATGAAAAACATCCGGATGCCAAAATGGGAATAGATGGAAATAGAACTCTTTCAAGCCTTTATGATCTGATCACTGCTGACAAGCAACCTAGATTCATGAAGCCAATTGGAGAGTGGAACAAAGGAAGAGTAGTCGTGGAGCCAAACAATCACGTGACGCACTACCTTAATGGAGTGAAAGTGCTGGAATATGACAGAGGTTCTCAGGAATTTAGAGACTTGGTAGCAAACAGCAAATACAAAATCTGGCCTAATTTCGGAGAAGCAGAACAAGGACATATCCTGCTACAGGATCATGGAAATGAGGTCAGCTTTAAAAACATCAAGATTAAGACATTAAAATAAGCCCAAGAAAAATATGAAAAACAATAGAAGAGAGTTTATAAAGAAATCTGCGGCTGCTACGGTAGGTATTTCCGCATTGGGAAGTCTAGGTTTTTCGGCAAGAAGTTATGGAAATATCATTGGTTCAAATGAAAGAATTAATGTTGCCATTGCAGGTTTAGGGAGAAGATTAGGAGCCTATTATGAGCCCATTAAATTACCCAAAACCAATGTGAACCTGATGTATCTATGTGATGTGATGCAGTCCCAAATGACGAAAGCAGCACAGAATTTCTCAAAACATATAGACTATCAACCTAAACTGGAAGGGAATATCATGAAGGTTTTGGAGGATAAAGAGGTGGACGCATTAATAAACGCTACTCCAGATCATTGGCATGCACCAGGTACCTGGCTTGCTTCAGAACGTGGGAAGCATGTTTATGTAGAAAAACCTTGTAGCCATAATCCCAAAGAAGGTGAAATTCTGATTGCTATTCAGAAAAAATATGGGAATGTTATACAAATGGGAAATCAACAGCGATCGGCACCAGAAAGTATTGAGATAATAAAAGCAATACATGCTGGTGCCATCGGAAAGGTTTCACAAGCAAAAGCATTTTATAGCAATAGCCGGGGCTCGGTAGTAAATCCTACCGTCGCATCCCCACCAGAAGGATTGGATTGGGAATTATTCCAAGGACCTGCACCGCGAAGAGCTTATACACACAATACATGGGATTATAATTGGCACTGGTACGGATGGGATTATGGCACAGCCGAAACAGGAAATAATGCGACACATGAGTTGGATGTCGCTCGATGGGCACTTCAAGTAGACTATCCAACTAAAGTATCGACCATTGGAGGAAAATATCATTTTGAAGAAGATGGCTGGACGATGTATGATACGTTAGAATCTACTTATCAATTTGAAAATGGTTCTGTAATCCAATGGGATGGAAAAAGCAGAAACGGATATAGCACCTATGGAAGTGACCGAGGAACCATCATATATGGTTCTGAAGGTTCGGTATATGTCGATCGAGGAGGATACAAACATTTCGATAGATCAGGTAAACTGGTTAAAGAAAATATGTCAGGCAATAATGAAGGGGGGACACAACTTGGTGGAGGTGGAGACATGAGTACTATTCATGTGGCTAATTTCTTTGAGGCAATTCGTGGAAATGAAAAGCAAAACTCCACTATCGAAGAGGGAGCAGTAAGCACTTTATTATGTCACTTAGCTAATATATCCTATCGCACCGGTGAATCTTTAATTTGCAATCCTTCTAATGGACATATTTTAAACTCCGAAAAGGCAAAAGCTCTTTGGACAAGGGAATATGAAAAAGGCTGGGAACCTCCAATTGTCTAATAATTCTTAAAATATCTATAAATACCTGTTACTAAATTCGTAACAGGTATTTTTTTTATCTAATTTTTATTCAATAAAATTTTTATGAAAGCCCATTCCCTCCATTAATCAAATAATTAATCGATTACTTTTTTGAATAAAATGTAAATAAAATAGACTTTCTCTACCAATTAAACAATTAATTATTAAGTCAGAAACTATTACCATCGATTGCGCAATCGATTGCGTAAAAATCCTTAGTTCTTTTTCATATAACAACCTAATTTGAATCAATTATCATTGATAATCTGCGCCTATACATCTATTAATGCCATTCATGTAAGGAATAGATTATTATTAAATAAAATTATTCTAACACAAAACCCTTAATTATGAAGCCTAAATTTTACACTTACCTTATGGTAGTGCTTTTTCTGCTCCTAGGTGTATCGAGCACATTTGCGCAGGAAGCCCAAGTGAGTGGTACTGTTGTAGATGAATCAGGATCCCCACTACCAGGTGTCACTATTCTCGTCAAAGGAACAACAAGAGGAACCACGTCTGATCTTGACGGAAAGTACAGTATCAACAGTCCAAGTAACGCAACCTTGGTTTACTCTTTTATAGGATATACTCCTTTAGAAGTTTCTGTAGGAAACCAAAGTGTTATTGACGTAAGCTTGGAACCAGATCTTTCAGAATTGGAAGAAATAGTAGTCGTTGGTTATGGAACAGCAAAGAAAAGTCAGTTGACTGGAGCTATTTCATCAGTAGGATCTAAAGAGATTCAAGAGCTACCAATCACAGATGCCAGACAGGCATTGCAAGGAAGAGCTGCCGGTGTGGATGTTACACAACCAGGATCCAAGCCAGGTTCTGCCCCTCAAGTGAGGATCAGAGGAAGAAGATCTTTTAATGCATCAAATGAGCCACTGTATGTAATAGACGGTATTCCAGTCGTAGGTGGCCTAAATGACATCAATCCTCAGGATATCACTTCAATGGAGGTTCTAAAGGATGCATCTGCTACAGCTATCTACGGTTCAAGAGGTTCCAATGGTGTAGTATTGATCACAACAAAAAGAGGAACAAAAGGAAAAACTATCGTTTCTGTGGACTCCTATTATGGTATGAACAAAGAGCTTGGCAGAATCGATGTAATGAATGGACCTGAGTTTGCTGAATATAAAAGAGAATCACGCCGTACAAGCGGTGAATATCCAGCAGGTCCAGCGACTCCAGCTGCAGATGAGTCATTATTTGAGCCAGTAGAGCTTGAAGGAATCGCCTTAGGTAGAAGTACTGATTACCCTGGAGGTTTATTAAGAAATGGGGCAATTCAAAGCCATCAAATTGGTGTAAGTGGAGGTTCAGATAAAACAACCTTCTTTGTATCTGCCAACTACTTCAATGATAAAGGTGTCATCAAAAACCAAGATTATACCAGATATACATTCAGAGCAAATATTGATCATCAAATCAATAAAAAGATCAAATTTGGCACATCAACTTTAGTTTCATTTAGTGAAAGAAATGGAGAAAACTTCAATCCACTAGGTGGTGCTTTAGCAGAAAACCCTCTTGGTAAGCCGTTTGACGAAGATGGAAATATTATCTTTTTACCAACTTCTGATGGTCTTAGAACAAACCCATTTGCTGAGATTGTACCGGGTGTGCAAGAAGATTTAACCAAAAATTATAGAATCTTCAACAGCATTTTTGCCAACTATGAGATCATTCCTGGTTTGAGCTACAGATTAGTATTCGGTCCAGATATCACAATCAGTAGAAATGGACGATTTACAGGTTCGCAAACCAATGCAAGACGTGGAGGTGCTGCTACGGGAAGTGTAAATGACGAATTTACTTTTAATTATACTTTGGAGAACATCCTTACTTATAATAAGACTTTCAACTCTGTCCACAACTTGAATGTAACTGCACTTCAATCCATTCAAAAAGACCGATATGAGCAAACTACGGTAAGTGTTTTAGGTATTCCAGCTGAATCCCAGCTTTATCATAGGTTAGGAGATGCTTCACAGATAACTGGAGCAAATACTAATTTGAGAGAATGGGCATTACTTTCTTTCATGGGTAGAGTAAATTATGACTACAAAAACAAATTCTTATTAACCGCCACTTTGAGGGCGGATGGAAGTTCTAGATTCGGTGAAAACAACAAATTTGGGTATTTCCCATCTGTAGCTGTAGGATGGAATGTACATTCTGAGAGCTTTCTCCAGAGTTCTACAACTATTAATCAGTTGAAGTTAAGAGTATCCTATGGGGCGATAGGTAACCAAGCAATTAACCCATATCAAACACAAGCTCTTCTTGGAAGAACAAGTTATGCCTATGATAACACTGCTGCTTTTGGTTATAGACCTAATACCATTGGTAATCCAGATTTAAGATGGGAAACTTCTACCACTTTCAACGTAGGTTTGGATTTTGCATTATGGAATAATAGAGTGTTTGGTGCCTTAGAATACTATATCACTAATACTTCTGATTTGTTGGCCCCACAGCCACTTCCTAACTCAACTGGATTTGGCGGATTTACCACAAACATTGGAGAGACTCAAAATAGAGGTATTGAATTGACACTTTCAACATTAAATGTTGAGAAAGGCGATTTCACTTGGACTACGGATTTGATTTTCACCAGAAACAGAGAAGAAATCATCTCTCTTCCAAATGGAGATGATATTTCAGCTGGAAGATTCATTGGTCAGCCTTTGACTATCTTTTATGACTTGAAGAAAATAGGCATTTGGCAAACAAGTGAACTTGATGAGGCAAAATCTTTCGGTAGCGTTCCTGGAGAAATCAAAATTGAAGATTTAAATAATGATGGTGTTATTAACTCAGAAGACAGACAATTCTTAGGTTCTGCAGTTGCCGATTTTGCAATGGGTATGACCAATAGGTTCAGCTACAAAGGCTTTGATTTCTCTTTCTTCATCTATGGAAGATTTGGATCAATGCTTAGATCTCAATTCCATACCCAAAATAACTCATTGGCAGGAAGATATAATAACTTGGACATTGATTATTGGACTCCTAATAATCCTACTGATTCTTATCCAAGGCCAAACGTAAATCAGGAAAGTGCGAAATACGCAAGTTCAATGGAATATTTTGATGGTACTTTCATAAAAATAAGAAACATCAACTTGGGTTATAACCTGACTCCTGCGGCTGTCGAGAAAATTGGTTTCACCAGTTTGAGAATTTATACCAGTATTCAACAGCCTTTCATTTTTGCAAATTATCGGTCAGAACATAAAGGCATAGATCCTGAGGTATTCATAGATGGAGAGCAAGGTGTAGGCGCAGGAACTGTCAATGCAAACGTATCCCCTGCTGTAACTTCTTTCACATTTGGTATTAATGCAAAATTCTAATCAGCAATGAAAAAATTAGCAATAAAATTAAACTTTTGGGCTAAATCTACAGCCCTTATACTTGGGATTTCAGCAATGTCTGCTTGTAGTGGTTTTCTTGATGAAGACGTGGTATCCCAGATTGGCAACGACTACCTAAATACTCCTAAAGGACTTAACGACGGTGTCAATGCAGCTTATAGCACGATGAGAGCCTGGTACGGTACCGAGCGTGGAAATAATTTGACGATTTTCGGAACAGATACTTATACCAATGGTGCTGATGGTTCATGGAAATTCATGAATTTTTATACAAATCAATTTGATTCTCAAAATGGTCATGTACGTGAACTTTGGGATGAATTTTACAGAGGTATAAATACTTGCAATGCTGTAATCGACAGATCTGCCGATGTGACTGGAGTGTCACAGGAAGTTGTTTTACAAAGAATTTCAGAAGCTAAATTTATCCGGGCGCACCATTATTTTATTATGGTGCAATTGTTCGGAGGCATTGATTTGCAACTTTCTGAGACTTCAGTACCTACAAAAGAAGTAACCAGAGCATCAGTAGCTTCTGTGTATGCAGCGATTATTAAAGACTTGGAGGAAGCAATTCCAAATTTGGAAGCAAAGGCAAAATCAAGTGATTATGGCCGAGCTACCAGACCTGCTGCAGAGCATTTGTTAGGAAGAGTTTATCTAACCAAAGCTACTTCAGAAGCCGGTGAAGCATCCGATTATGGTAAAGCTGAAACTGCTTTGCAAAGTGTTATTAATAACTATGGCTTAGTCCTTCTACCGGATTTCGGAGATGTTCACGCATTTGGTAATGAAATCAATGACGAGGTAATTTGGTCCACACAGTATACCAGAGATCCTTTGACAAACGGTGGAGGAAATAACGCACACGTTTTCTTCTTGATGGAATATGATGTTCAACCAGGTATGATTAGAGATACTGAAAATGGAAGACCATTTAAAAGATATAGAGTAACAGACTATACTTTAAATACTATTTTCGCTGATAGAGAAAATGATTCCCGTTATTCTAAATCATTTGTAAGTGTCTTCCTTTCAAACAGACCAGGTACTTATAATACTACATTTGATAAGTCAAAAGAGACAGTAACTTTTGCTCAAGGTGACACTACCATGTGGCTTCCTGGTTACAATATACCTGCTTCGGAAAGAGCAAAATATCCTTTTCAAGTGTTGACTCCTGAGTTGTACACCGAAAGATTATTTCCTCCTATGAGGAAACATATGGATCCAGGAAGAGCTGACAGAACGCAATTTGAAGGAGGAAGAGATTATATAGCATTTAGATTAGCTGATACTTATTTAATGCTTGCTGAATCTCAATTCCGTCAAGGGAAAATGGCTGCTGCTACTGAGAACATCAATGTAGTAAGAAGAAGAGCTGCATTCCCTGGCAAAGAAGCCGCTATGGAAATATCTGAATCTGATTTGACATTTGAGTTTATCACAGAAGAAAGAGAAAGAGAATTGCTCGGTGAGCAAAGCAGATGGCTAGATCTTAAACGTTGGGGTATCTTAGTGGAAAGAGTGAAGCTTTATAATCCTCAGGCAGCTGCGAATATTCAAGACTTCCATGTGTTGAGACCAATTCCTCAAAATCAAATTGACAGGGCTGAAGGAAATGCAAGTGCATTCCCTCAAAATCCTGGTTATTAATTATTGATAGGGTTGTAAAAAGTAAAAGCTGTTCTGGATTCAGAACAGCTTTTTTATTTGATTTTATTTAGTACTAATTATTCTTCCAACAGCTTGGATTACTCTGCCAAAGTGGAGGTACGAATCGTAATTTTCGAAGGCAATACAACTACTTCATTTGGCAAATCAGGTTGATTTGGTTTGGTGAGTTTTTTTATCAAAATTTTCGCACACTCCTCTCCTATGGAACAAGCAGGCTGAGAAATCGTCGTAAGAGAAGGATTGAGTAGACCAGCTACTCCTATGTTAGAAAAACTGATGATTTTCAAATCCTCAGGAATCCTCAAGTTTGCTTTTTTTGCTGCTTGATAACATGCTAAAGCCAACTTTTCTACAGAAGATAAAATCCCGTCTGGGCGGTTAGGAAGTGAAAGTAATTCAACTAAAATTTCAATATTAGTTGACTCTTTTTGACAACAAACCTTACTAAAATCGGGATTATGCACAATTCCAGCTTCTTTCAATCCTGCCAGAAACCCACGATGTCTTTCTTTTGTAATTGAAATATCCTCAGAAAGCATAAGAAACGCAGGACGTTTACACCCCTGTTGAATTAAATGCCGTGTTGCTTCCAGTGTAATTTGATAATCGTTTGTGATGAATTTCGTGGTAGGAATCTCACTGCAAATCCTGTCAAAAAATAAAATTGGCAATCCTCGATCGTGTAACCTCTGTAAATGAGAGATATCACTGGTTTGACTAGAAACAGACATTACTATAGCATCTGCTCTTCCATTCAATAAAAGTGAAACAATCTTTTTCTCTTTCTCAATATCCTCATGGGTACAATAAACCAATAGATGATATCCATGCTCTTGGGTAATTGTTTCAATTCCATCGATCACCTGTGCGAAAAAATTATTAATACGCTCAGGAATGATGACTGCGATTGTTTTACTTTTATTTTCTCTTAGGCTTCTAGCAAACGGGTTGGGGTGATAATTAAGCTTCTCAGCCATGATAAGAACCCTTTTTTTTGTAATATCACTAATTTCATAGCTATCATTCAACGCACGAGATACGGTGGAAGGCGCTAGTTTGAGTTCAGCGGCCAATTCTTTAAGACTTATACCAGAAATCATCTGTTCGAATTTATTTTGGGTTATTATAAATAGGAACTCAAAATACGAAGCTTCTTGCTCATTACCCCTATCCCATTTATATAAAATCGAAAACGTTTGCGTATTTTCTTAATTTTTTAGATTCATTTCAGGGTAAATTGAATTTTCGTTAAACCCAAAGAATCCTGCACTTAAGCTTATGCAAACTCTCGAAACTGAACAAACCTTTTTGTCGGAAGATTTTCTTTTACAAAATAAGTATGCACGCATACTTTACGAAGAATACGCAAAAAATCAACCTATCATAGATTATCATAATCACCTTAAGCCATCAGAAATAAATTCAAATAAAACATTTGAAAATATTTCAAAAATATGGCTTGCTGGAGATCATTATAAATGGAGAGCTATGCGAACCTTGGGAATTCCAGAAGCATATATCACTGGCGATGCAAGTGATCGGGAAAAATTTCAAAAATGGGCTGAAACCGTCCCCTACACCATGAGAAACCCATTATACCATTGGACTCATTTGGAGCTTAAACGGTATTTCGGAATCGAGGAGCTTCTTACCAAAGAAAATGCAGGTAGAATCTATGATCAAACTACTGAAATGCTTCAAGGCCAAGACTTCAGTACCTGCTCTTTACTTGAAAAGATGAATGTTGAAGTCGTTTGCTCAACAGATGATCCTACTGATTCTTTGGCTGACCATGTAGCATTTAGCAAAAAAGGAAATGCCGTAGAAATGTATTCCGCTTTTAGACCGGATAAAGCCTTTGCAGTTGAAGATTCAGAAACTTTTAATGCTTATCTCAAAAAATTAGGAGAGATTTCTTTGGGGAAGGCAGTAAGCAATTATGAGGAATTAATTCAATCTCTTCAAAACCGGGTAGATTATTTCCATGAGCGAGGCTGTAGAATTTCTGATCATGGTTTAGAGCAATTGTATTATTTTGAAAACGACCTTTCCTTTGATATGGACGGGCTGATGCAATTGCTTAGTAAAGGAAATTCACTGTTACCGGAACAGGCTAATTTCTTTAAGTTCAGAACGTTAAAGGAACTGTCAAAAATGTATCATGAAAAAGGATGGGTGCAACAATTCCATTTGGGAGCTTTGAGAAATACTAATACCAGAATGCTCCAACTATTGGGACCAGATACAGGTTTTGATTCTATTGGTGACTATGATCAGGCGAAGGCTTTGGCACAATACCTTAATGCCCTTGATTCCACTGACCAACTTTGTAAAACTATTCTTTATAATCTCAACCCTAGAGATAATGAAGTCTTGGCAACTATGATTGGCAACTTCAATGATGGTTCTATAAAAGGCAAAATTCAATTTGGTTCTGGTTGGTGGTATATGGATCAGAAAGATGGAATGGAGAAGCAGATCAATACTCTTTCTAACATGGGATTGGTCAGTTGTTTTATTGGAATGTTAACTGATTCCAGAAGCTTCCTGTCCTTCCCAAGACATGAATATTTTAGAAGAATCCTTTGTAATCTTTTTGGGAAAGACGTAGAAAATGGAGAATTGCCTTGGGATGAAGCTTGGCTTGGAAAAATCATTCAAGACATTTGTTACCAGAATGCAAAGAACTATTTTGATTTCAATTCGAAAAATATTATCCTCTAATATGAGCAACCAACTATTTTCTCTCGAGGGAAAAAAAATTGCCTTTTCCGGCGCTACTGGAGTTTTAGGTAAAACAATGAGTTTCCATCTTGCAAAAGAGGGTGCAGATCTACTTGTGATTGGAAGAACACAAGTCAAAGTAGATGAACTTGTGGCTGAAGTAAAGTCTTTGGGCGGTAAAGCCTGGGGGTATTATGCTGATGTAACTGATGAAGATTCTTTAAAGGAAATATCAGAAAAAATCGAATCTGAGCACGGCCACATAGACATTTTAATCAATGCTGCTGGTGGCAATATGCCAGGAGCTGTCATTACTCCGTCACAGAGTTTTTTAGATTTAGATACAGACTCGTTGAAAAAAGTCATTGATTTAAATTACTTAGGAACTGTTCTTCCAACCAAAATCTTACTTCCTTTAATGTTGCGAAAAAACAAAGGAAATATCGTGAATATCAGCTCAATGGCTGCTGTTAGGCCTATGACTCGAGTTTTGGGATATGCATCAGCAAAAGCTGCAATTGATAATTTCACAAAGTTTCTGGCTGTTGAGCTATGTGCAAAGCATGGAGAAGGATTTCGGGTAAATGCAATTGCACCGGGGTTCTTTCTCACTGAACAAAACAGAACTTTGCTTACCGAACCAGACGGAAGTCTAACCCAAAGGGGAAATCAAATAAAAACTCATACCCCAATGGATCGTTTTGGAAAACCAGAAGACCTTTTGGGGGCATTACAATGGCTTTGCAGCGATGCTTCTAAATTTGTAACTGGTACAATCGTCCCAGTCGATGGAGGGTTTAGTGCCTATTCGGGAGTCTAAAATTTCTGATATACCATTGAGGATTTCTTGATACCTTCTAGGTAAGCTGTTAATTTGCTTTAATAAGTCAGAATCAAATAATAAAACACATAAACCTAAATTTATGGCCTATAAAATGGAGCAAACCATGCGTTGGTATGGCCCAAATGATCCTGTAAGTCTCCAAGATATACTTCAAGCAGGTGCAACCGGAATTGTCAGTGCTTTGCATCATATTCCAAATGGAGAAGTTTGGACTGTTGAAGAAATTCAGATCAGAAAAGAAATGATTGAACAAGCGGGTCTGACCTGGTCTGTAGTAGAATCTATTCCTGTTCATGAAATGATTAAAACCAGAACTGGAAATTTCCAACAGCTAATAGAAAACTACAAAGAAAGTATCAGAAACCTTGCTAAAGTAGGTATTCATACGGTATGTTATAATTTTATGCCTATTCTGGACTGGACAAGGACAGAACTATTTCATACTCTCCCCAATGGGGCTAAAGCCTTACTTTTTGAAAAGAAAGCTGTGGAAGCTTTTGATTTGTTTATTCTTAAAAGAATAGGAGCAGAATCTGATTATTCGGCTGAAGAGATTAAAGAAATCAAAGAATATTATGATGCTTTGACTCCTGAAAAACATCAACTGATCATAGATAATATTCTTAAAGGCCTGCCAGGATCGGAAATTGGATACACTTTAGATGAGTTCAGAGCCATGCTGGAAACTTATTCTGGAATCGATGCTCCAAAGCTTGCCGAACATCTCAAGTTATTTCTGGATGAAATCGTACCAGTTGCCGAAGAAAATAAAGTTTACTTAGCTATTCACCCTGATGACCCACCTTTTCCACTTTTTGGTTTACCAAGGGTAGTTTCTGTTGCCTCAGATGCAAGAAGACTTATCACTGATCACCCAAGCCCTTATAATGGATTCACCTTTTGTACAGGATCTTATGGTGTTCGTGCCGATAATGATCTTCCTGCGATGGTTGCAGAGTTTGGAGATCATATTCACTTTATTCATTTGAGAAGTACCAGAAGAAAAGAAAATGGAGATTTCTTTGAGGATAATCATCTTGATGGGAATGTTCCAATGGTAGCTGTGATTGATGAGCTATTGAAAGTTCAGGAAAAAAGAGGCAAATCACTTCCTATGAGACCTGATCATGGACATCAGATGTTGGACGATTTGAAAAAGAAAACTAATGCCGGATATTCAGCTATCGGGAGATTAAAAGGTCTTGCTGAAATCAGAGGCGTAGAAGCAGCGCTTCTTTATACCAAATCAAAATGACAGAAAAGGAGAAAATGCTGGCAGGTGAATGGTATTTAGCAGCTGATCAAGAATTATTAGCTGAACGAATGCATGCCCGCAAACTTCTTAAAAAACTGAATGATTCTGAGCCAGAGGACATTGAATTTAGGATTGGGATCGTTAAACAATTACTTGGTAAATCCGGGAAAAACGTCTGGATTGAGCCTCCTTTTTTTTGTGATTATGGGTACAATATTGAAGTTGGGGATGATTGTTTCCTCAACTTCAATTGCGTTGTATTGGATGTTACACCTGTAAAACTTGGGGATCGGGTTTTGATAGCTCCAAATGTTCAATTTTACGCAGCGACACATCCGACAGAATGTAAAGCCAGAGGCGAACTCTGGGAATTTGGAAAACCAATTACCATTGGATCTGACGTTTGGATCGGAGGAAGCTCAGTTATTTGTCCAGGAGTATCTATTGGAGATCGATCAATTATTGCTGCTGGTTCCGTAGTGACAAAGGACGTCCCTTCTGGAGTAATTGTAGGCGGGAATCCAGCAAAGATCATTAAAGAAGTACCTCCTTCAGAATAGGCATTAGCATTCATGAGTAATAAAAGTTAATTTCCTCCGTAAATGAAAACGAGTCTTTCATTTGAAAAACAATTCATTATTTTTGGCCTTTATCTTATTCAAATAAATAAATGAAAAGAATTTTAGTAAGCGGCGGAGGTGGATTCCTTGGAAGCCATCTGTGTGATCGACTTTTGAAAGAGGGAAATGAGGTTTTGTGTGTAGATAATTTTTTCACAGGAAATAGAAGAAACATACATCACTTACTTGATAATAGGAATTTTGAATTACTTCGGCACGATGTTACTCATCCCCTTTTTGTTGAAGTAGATGAAATCTATAATTTAGCTTGTCCAGCCTCTCCGGTCCATTATCAGTTTGATCCGGTTCAAACTACCAAAACCTCTGTTATTGGTGCGATGAATATGTTAGGCCTGGCAAAGCGTCTAAAAATCAAAATCTTACAAGCCAGCACTTCTGAAATCTATGGTGACCCTGAAGTTCATCCACAACCAGAATCCTACAAAGGAAGCGTAAACACCTTAGGGATCAGAGCTTGCTACGATGAAGGAAAGAGATGTGCAGAAACCTTGTTTTTTGATTATTATCGTCAGCACAAAGTAGCCATAAAAGTGATGCGGATTTTCAATACGTACGGGCCTCGCATGCACCCCAACGATGGACGAGTAGTAAGTAATTTTATTGTTCAGGCTTTAAAAGGTCAGAATATCACCATTTATGGAGATGGTAGGCAAACTCGCTCATTTTGCTACGTAGATGATAATATCGAAGGAATGTATCGTCTCATGAATAGCCGTGATGGTTTTACAGGTCCTGTCAATATTGGGAATCCAGGCGAATTTACCATGCTCGAACTTGCCCAATTAGTTATTGAGCTTACGAATAGTACTAGTAAATTGGTGTTCTTACCTCTGCCTCAAGACGATCCAATGCAGCGTAAACCTGTAATCGAACTGGCAAAGAAAGAGCTGGATTGGGAACCAAAAGTAGCTTTACGCGAAGGATTGACAAAGACAATTGACTATTTTGAAAAAGTTATTTAACTAAGGAATTTCTAACAAACTAAAGCCATCCCATTTGGATGGCTTTAGTTATTTTTTAGTTCTTCGCAAATGTAAAACCTGGACCATCACAGGGTGTCATCGAAAAATTATTTAGCTGATTATTGAAGCGGAGGGTCAATTGTTCCTCATTTGGTGCACCACAATTGTTATAAATATCATCTCCAGCTGTAAAGGATAAATTAAGATGGAGTTTAGCATCACTTGAACTGTAGGCAGGAACTTTTTCAAAAGTATAAACCCCTGAAGCTTCCATTAAATTATCTCCATCAGATTTTCTTGTCTTTTTAAATGTACCATTTGACATGAACTGATACTTCTGATAATTTTCCTTTACATTTTCACTACTTGCAGTACCTGTCCAAGGATTATAAATCTCTACCAATTCCCATTCCCCAATAATAAAATCTTCCTTAGATTTTTCATTATCGCAGGAAAATGAAAGAGATGCAATTGCGAATAAAATGACTAGTTTTTTCATTGAATAGGATCATTTTAAAGTAATAACGATAGAACTATTCCTATTGCAACAGACCCTAAAAAAACCATTTCTGTTATTTTAGGTATTCATTCTCTTACTGGGAGAATAATTTTTTCAAATTGATTGAAAATTCTAACAAAATTAACTTCTAACTACCACTACCAATTTTTTCTAAATGTGCTTCTTTAATTTTTCTCCGTAGAATCTTGCCCACGTTAGATTTTGGTAATTCATCCGTGAAATATACCTCCTTTGGACATTTATAATTAGTCAAAAATTCTCGACAATGTGCGATAACAGAATCGGGAGTAGCTGTATTATCTTTTGGTACCACATAAGCCACTACTTTTTCAGTTGACCTCGGGTCAGGTATTCCAATCACACCAACTTCCAAAACTCCCAGGCAGGAAGCAATCACATCCTCAATTTCATTTGGATAAACATTAAAGCCTGACACTAAGATCATTTCTTTTTTACGGTCCACTATTTTGAAAAAACCATCTTCATCCATGATTCCTATATCACCTGATTTAAACCATTCGCCCCGCATCACTTCAGCAGTTTCCTTTGGTCTGTTCCAATAGCCTTTCATTACCTGCGGGCCTTTGATACAAATCTCTCCCTTCTCTCCTACCTCCAGCACTTTTCCATCATCATCCATAACTGTCATTTCAGTATTTGGAAGTGGGATTCCTATGGTCCCATTTCTTTCTGTTCCGTCTATAGGATTGCAAGATGCAACCGGGGAAGTTTCAGTCAATCCATAGCCTTCAGCAAGTGGAGTTCCTGTTACTTCTTTCCACCTTTCCGCAGTAGCTTTCTGTACTGCCATTCCTCCTCCTACTGCTATTTTCAAGCTTGCAAAATCTAAATTCCTGAAAGATTCCTGATTTAACAACCCATTAAAAAGGGTATTTACTCCAGTAAAAACAGAGAATTTATGCTTGGTTAGTTCTTTACAAAAGGCAGGCATATCCCTTGGATTCGTTATCAAAACATTATGGGCACCAATCTTTAGCATAGAAAGGCAATTCACTGTTAGCGCAAAAATATGGTACAAAGGCAATGCAGTAATCACTATTTCTTCCCGCTCTTTGAGTTTTGGTTTCATCCATGCAGAAATCTGCTGCATATTGGCAATTATATTACCGTGCGTCAATTCAGCTCCTTTCGAAACCCCAGTGGTACCTCCTGTGTATTGCAAAAATGCAGTGTTCTTCCGTTCAATTTTTGGTGCCTTAAACTCATATTCAGCGCCTTGCTCCAAAGCATATTTAAAATTATCTGAACCCGGCAAATTATAGCTTGGAACCATTTTCTTCACATGCTTGACTACTAAGTTGACAATGGCACCTTTAAGCAGCCCAAGCATATCCCCTAATTCAGTCACAATTATTCTTTTGGCATGAATTTCAGATCTGATTTTTTCAAGATTATAGGCAAAGTTTGCTACGATAACTATCACATCCGCACCAGAATCATTGAACTGGTGCTTCATTTCGGATGAAGTATATAAAGGATTTGTATTCACGACAACCATCCCCGCTCTGAGCGCTCCAAACATTACTACGGGATATTGCAGCACATTTGGCAATTGGATAGCAATTCTAGATCCTTTCTCCAATTTCAATACATGAACCAGATAATTGGAAAACTGTGCGGATAATTTATCTAATTCCACAAAGGATAGCGTTTTTCCCATGCATTCATAAGCAGTGGAAGAGCCGTATTTTTTTACTGATTCCTCAAAAAGTTCCGAAACGCTTTCATACGCTTCGCAGTCTACAACTTTGTCAACTGATTTTGGGTAATGCTTAAACCAGGGAAAATCATTCATTTCTATAAATCTTGGGTTCTTATATTTTTTCTTTAATAACTATAATTTCTTGGGTTTCAACAATGAATTTGAATTACTATTTCAAAATTTTCCTCGCAATCAACTCTTTCATTATCTCGTTTGTTCCAGCGTAAATTCTCTGCACACGAGCATCAGCGTAAGCTCTAGCCACTCCGTATTCCCACATGTAACCATAGCCACCATGTAATTGAACACATTCATCTGCCACTTTACACTGGAGTTCCGTCATGTTATACTTTGCTGCCGAAGCCATCGCAGTGTCAAGCTTTCCATCATTATGAAGCTGCACGAGGTAATCACAATAGATTCTCCCCTGCTCCAAAGCAGCAGTCATTTCAGCCAATTTGAATCTTGTATTTTGAAATTCGGAAATAGATTTATTGAAAGCTTTTCGGGATTTCACATATTCTATGGTCGCAAGCAGCATATACTCCCCAAGTGCCACAGCTGCTAGTGCAACTACCAATCTCTCTTGCGCCAACTCAATCATCAAATATTTAAACCCATCTCCCTCATTGCCAAGTAAGTTTTCCTTTGGCACTTTCACATCCTCAAAAAACAATTCGCAGGTATCCTGGGCATGTAACCCGACTTTATCAAAAGGTTTTCCTTTAGTAAAGCCCTTCATGTCTTTATCAACAATTATCAAACTAATGCCCTTTGCCCCTTTTGAAGGATCTGTTTTCACTGCTACCACCACAAGGTCACAGATGTAACCATTCGTGATAAAAGTTTTTGTTCCATTTACCAGATAATGATCCCCCATATCTTCCGCTTTTGCCTGAATTCCTTGAAGATCACTTCCTGCTCCCGGTTCAGTCATTGCAATTGCTCCTATAAAGTCCCCAGAAACCATGTAGGGAATATATTTTTGCTTTGCTTCTTCCGTCCCAAAATGCAAAATATATGGCATCACTATATCACTATGAAGTGGATAACCGATGGCTGGTGCCGAACATCCACTTAAACCAAGCTCCTCAATCAATACCGAGTTGAAACGGAAATCTTGAATATTCATACCTCCTAAAGATTCAGGGGCTTGAATACCCAAAAACCCATTATCTCCAAATTTCTTCCAAGATTCTCTAGATACCATTTTAGCTTTTTCCCATTCCATATTGTAGGGAATTACTTCTTTTGCAATAAATTCTCTTACACTTTGTCTAAAAAGTTCATGCTCTTCAGTGAATAAAGTTCTAGGTAATCCAAACATATCAGGGTTTATATTTATTTACTTGTTGTAATCAAAAATAAGGATTTTTGAATGCTATCTATAGCTATTTTGTCCAACAATAGACAAGAAATGGAATCTAATCACATTTAAACCAATAATTTCAAAATCTAACCTTATGTTTGAATGCGTTAGTAATATCTATTGCTAATCAAAGTTAAATTGAATATGATAGACCTGGAGATAACAACCAGCATAAAAGAAATATCAAAAATTCCAGTTTGGAAATTTGATGAAAAGCTGATAAAATCTGAAGCAGCAGGAGAAAGCAATATGAATGTAGTACTCCGAATCACCACAAATCTACGTTCTGTCATCCTAAAGCAATCAAAACCTTACGTAAGGAAATATCCACAAATAGAGGCACCAATTGATAGAATAAGTGTTGAGCATGCTTTCTTTAAAGAGGTTCAAATGAACCCCGTTTTAAAGAACTTTTCTCCGAAAGTTTTGGATTTCCTTCCCGATGAGCATTTACTAATGACAGAAGACTTAGGTGAAGGGAGTGATTTCTTGGGCATATATTCTGGCAAAGATTCTTTAAATACACAGCAGGTTCAAAACCTATGTATGTATCTCAACTCACTCCATGAACTTGAAGTAAAGGGTTTTCCAAACAATAGCGCAATGAAAACTCTGAATCATGAACATCTTTTCCGATTTCCTTTTTTAGTAGAAAATGGTTTCGATCTTGACTCCGTTCAGAATGGATTGCAAGAGCTAAGCCTGAAATACAAAAATAACTCTTCTTTAAAACGAAAAATAGAAGAATTAGGAAGACGCTACTTATCCAATGGGGAAACTCTATTGCATGGAGATTTTTATCCAGGAAGTTGGTTAAAAACTGGAAAAGAAATTAAAGTCATTGACCCTGAATTTAGTTTTTTAGGAGACCCAGAATTTGACTTGGGAGTTTTGTTTGCCCATTTAGAACTTGGGCAACAATCGGAAGATTTAAAGAGGGAATTCCTTCAATCTTACATTCAACCTATTTCTTCAAAACTTTTAGATCAGTATCAAGGGGTAGAACTATTGAGGAGGTTGATTGGAATCGCCCAACTTCCTTTGAATTTGACCCTTGATCAAAAAGAAAAGTTAATGGATAACGCAGTAAAATTGATTTTAGATTAAAATGAGACGAATCTATCTATTGGCATTTTTCATCATGCTGGCTTTTTCCTGCAAAACAGAAAAACCTGAAGATAAAGTGGAGGAGACGGATTACCCTAAAATTGATTCAGGTCTTTCTTCTGAGGAGTTGGAAGACAAAATATTGGGAATGCTCGTAGGTTCTGCGATAGGTGACGCGATGGGAGCACCAACTGAAATGTGGGCCAGAACAGACATTGGCTTGCAATATGGCTTTGTTGAAAAATTGGATTCCATGATTAGGGAAGCTTCTCCTGAAGGTATATGGATCCCAAATCTGCCAGCTGGAGGAACGACTGATGATACACGGTGGAAAGAATTAACTGTAAATTACCTACTCACTCAAGATCCTACTTCCCTAAAATCCCGGGATTTTGCTCAATTCATTTTTAGCCAATATTCTTCCTACGTGAAAGAATTAAAATCTATAGAAGGTGTCAATCCATCTGAGATAGAAAAGGCTGGCCTAAAACTAACTTGGCTTCAGGAATGGGCAAAAGTAAGTCAACCCTACATCGCAGGGAATCTAGATGGATATGCAGATTCCTTGAGTAGATTTTATGGTGGAGAGATGGTTTGTGCAGGCCTACTTTATACCCCGGCAATTGGTGCTCTCTACCCTGCCAATCCTGAAAAAGCTTATGCAGAAGCATACAAATTATCAATTTATGACATCGGTTATGCAAGAGACTTATCCTCTCTGGCAGCCTCAATGACTGCAGCAGGTATGAAAAAAGATGCCACAAAAGAAGATATTTTGGCCTCTTTAAGAATCGATCCCAGAGGATATTATGAAAGTAGATTAGTAGGAAGAACAGCTCAAAGGATATTAATTGATGCAATGACTATCCAACAAAAATCGTTGGAATTGGATAGCAGTTCCAATAGGTTAAAACTAGGTAATTCAGCCTTACAATTTGCTTTTACAGAACTTGATGCAAGACAACAGGATATGCCTTTTCATGCAGGAGAAATTTATTTGGAGGTTTTGACCGCTATGATTTACGCAGATTTTGACTTTCAAGGAACCATGGTTTTTTTGGTGAATTATGGACGAGATAATGATACCACAGCCGCTGTGGCAGGAGGAATCCTTGGGGCATTTATTGGATATAAAAAATTGCCAGAAGTCTCCAAAAACAAAGTAATTCAGGTTAGTAAAGAAAAACTAGGAATCGATTTAGAAGATCTGTCTAAAAAACTTAGCCAGTTTATCATAGAAAAACAAAAGCCCTGATTTGAAAATCAGGGCTTGCATATAGGATTGGAATTACTTAAAAGAATAAAACTCTCGTTCTTCCTATTGAGTCAGTCAATTCCATATAAACGTCTTTGCTGGTGACTCCTTTCAATACAAAGTCCTTTTTAAATGCTTCAGGTTGATCAATAAATTCCTCATAAATCAATTTCCCAGTATCTGAAGAGTGAATCTCAACCGTAACACCTGGTTGGGTCAATCCGATAACCGCAAGGTTTACTGTATTTTCATCAATAACTTTTCCATATGCCATAAGTGGCAATTCAGCTATCGGAATCGGTCTCTGATTAGTTTCTACCGAATAGACCACTTCTTCTTCATTCGTAGCTATTTTCACAAAGTATTCACCTTCGGGAAGGCTGTTCAGGTTAAAAGGCACTACCACATCTGTGTTTTTGATATGTACCTTTCTGTTGATGAGATTCTTTCCATCTCTAGTTAAAATTGAGATTTTTGCACTTCCAACTTCACTTTTTAAAGAGACGTTGATTTTTTGAAACGTTGAAGAAACTTCAGATAATTCTCTCAAGTCTTCTGCAGCTAATGCGCTAAAAGATAGTGCGCTTGCCATTGCTAATGCTAATAAAGTTTTCATAATAGTGTTGGTTTAGATTTGTATTTCTACAATTGCCAAGCTCATACCAAAAAGTAAAAACCATCTGATCTCTATTTAAAACAAAACTTGATTTTTCAATAAATACCTAAACATTATCAAAACATTGTTTTGTCTAAAAAATGATTTTTTCGAAAACCTGTATTATTACTGGAAAATCTATTGTAAGGATGTACTACAAATGAACAATAACTACTCTTTTTTTTGGATTGGTAGGTTACAGTCTCATCAAAAATATTTTGGTAAATAGCTTAAAAAAAAGGACGATTTTTTTTGTGGTCTATAATGAAAAAAAAACACCTTGTTCACCCTTGAACACTTTCGTTCATCTTGATTCAATTATCACATCTCTCCTTTATTAAATATTTTGAATAAACCTATCATTCTATTTTCCAGCAAGATATCAATTGGTTCATTTGAAATGGACATAAAAAAAGCTCTGACCTTTTGGCCAGAGCTCACTCCTACTAGTTGGTTTAGAATTAGAAGAAAATTGTTCTTGTTCTTCCTAGACTGTCAGTTACTTCCAAATAGACATCTTCTGAATTCATGCTTTTGAAAGAATAATCTTTTTTGAAAGCATTTGGCTGATCTACATGGTCGGTATAAATAACTTTTCCTGATTCTGAAGACATGATCTTTACTTCAACTCCTGGTTCTGTTAAACCGATCACAGATAGCTTAATCGTATTGTCATCTACTACTTTGCCATAGGCCATTAAAGGCAATTCCTCAGTAGGAATCGGTTGAGATGAAGTTTCTACCGTGTAAACTACTTCTTCTTCATCAGTAACAATTTTTACTTGATATTCGCCTGCCGGTAAGTTTCCCAAATCATAAGGAACAACAAGATTTTCATTTTTTACATGAACCTTTCGTTGATTCAAATTTTTACCATCCTCATTTAGAATAGTGATTTTTGCATTCCCTACTCCTTCTTTAAGAGTAACATTGATTTTCTTGAACTTTGAATTTACAGTCGAAAGATCTTTTAAATCTTCGTTTGCGTTTGCTGCTAATGCGCTAAAAGATAAGGCACCTGCCATTGCGAATGTGAATAAGGTTTTCATAACATGTTGGTTTAGTGTTGTGCTTACCTTTATGCGAAGGCCGTACCAAACCAATAGCTCATGCCAAGAGCAAATTTAAATAATCTTCTATTATTTCATTTTTTTTAACACTAATTCAAAATTAAATTTTGAAAAAATCACGATTAATTAACAAAACCTGTTCAATTCTAATTCACTTCTCTGTCCGAATGTCTTAAAAACGGACAGATTTTAGCTTTATTGGAAAAATTCAAGGTTACATTTTTTGGAGCATGTTAAGGAAATTTAATCTCGAAAAATCATAATATCTTTATTTATTGATTTATGCCATAAAAAATACTGTACGGTTTTGTACATACATCGTCCGTTAAGATTCAAGTAAGCGGACGATCAGTATAAATATGTTGTGGTAGAAAAAATCAAAGAAGAAATAGACCTACTTAGAATCGGAAATCTCAATGGCTAATAAATGGAAGATGGTTTAAGAATTTAAAAAACATGATTATCTGTAATGATGCCAGAGGCCTTTTTTTCTTTGAGTTTCATGCCGGGAGACGGGTGATTAGAGACAGAAGAGACCAAATTCAGGTTTTAACCTAATTTTCTAAAGGCGTATTCTTTCTACTGGCGAGAAAGCGGATATGAATAAAAAAAAACAATTGGATGGCTAATAGTTCTGCTTTCTTTCAATAATGCTTTATTCTGAATGGAGTTTTCTCACCCAAAACAAATGCATAAAAAAAACCCCAACCCGAAGGTTAGAGCTCTCTTATCAACTAAACTAGGTTTGGAAGTTTAAAAATGAATGATTCTTGTTCTTCCGATGGCATCGGTAATTTCAAGGTAAACATCCTCTGGGTTGATTCCTTTAAATGAAAACTCCTTTTTGAAACCCTCAGGTTGGTCAATATATTCTTCATGGATTATTCTTCCTCCCTTTTCAGTTTTAACCTTTACTTCTACTCCTGGCTCCATCAAACCGATCACAGATAATTTAATGGTATTGTCTTCAATCAATTCACCAAAAACCATCAAGGGTAATTCAGAAAAAGCAATAGGTCTATCTTTAGTTTCGACGGAATAAATAACTTCCTCTTCCTTAGTAGTGATCTTTAATTGATATTTCCCGCTGGGCATATCATCAAGGTCATATGGGATCATTAGATCATCTCCTTTTACATGTACTTTTCTTTGGTGAAGCTTTTTACCGTCTTCATCAAGGAGAACGATTTTAGCCTCTTCTACTCCTTCTTTAAGAGTAACATTAATTTTTTTGAACTTTGAATTTACGGTCAAAAGATCTTTTAAATCTTCGTTCGAGTTTGCCGCTAAAGCATTAAAAGAAAGTGCTCCTGCCATAGCTAACGTGAATAAGGTTTTCATAAAATGTTGGTTTAGTGTTGTGCTTACCTTAATGCGAAGCCTGTACCATATCGATTACTATAGCCAACAGGATAATTTAAATTATCTTCTATTTTTTCATTTTTATCAACACCCATTCAGAATTTAATTCTGAAAAAATCACAAATATGTAGGAAAACCTGTTCAATTCTAACTCACTTTCCTGTCCAAATGTCTTAGAAACGGACAGATTCTAACCTGATATGAAAAATTTAAGGTTACAGTTTTCTGGAAATTTCAAGGAAATTTTATTCTCGAAAAATCATGATTTTTATACTTATTGATTAATGCCATAAAAAACACTGTACGCTTTTGTACACACATCGTCCGTTAAGATTCAAGTAAGCGGACAATAAGAATAAATAAGTTGAGGAATTAAAAATCCAGTAAATAATAGTGGAAGCTATAATCAAAAATCTCGTTGGTTAAAAAGTGGAAGAAGGTTTAAGAATTAAAAAAACATGATTATCTGCAATGATCCCAGAGGCTTTTTTTTCATTACTTATCAGGCAGGGCGACGGATGACAGAAGACTGGAGAGACCAAATTCAGGTTTTAACCTAATTTCCTAAAGGCATATTCTTTCTACTGGCAAGAAAGCGGATATGAATAAAAAAATCAATTTGAAGTCTATTAGTTCTGCTTTCTTCCAATAGTTCTTTATTCTGAATGTAGTTTTTTAACCCAAAACAAAAGCATAAAAAAAGCCCTAACCCGGAGGTCAGAGCTCTTTCATCAACTAAACTAGGTTTGAAAGCCTAAAAATGAATGATTCTAGTTCTTCCAATGGCATCAGTAATTTCAAGGTAAACGTCCTCTGGATCGATTCCATTAAATTTAAAGTCCTTTTTAAAACCTTCAGGTTGGTCGATAAATTCTTCATGAATTATTCTACCTCCTCTTTCAGTTTTGACTTTTACCTCTACTCCTGGCTCTATCAAGCCTATTACAGCTAAATTAATAGTATTGTCGTCAATCAATTTGCCATAGGCCATCAAGGGTAATTCGGATATAACAATAGGTTTATCTTTGGTTTCGACAGTATAAACAACTTCCTCGTCTTCAGTAGAGATCTTTATTTGATATTCTCCGCATGGCATATCGTCAAGATTATAAGGAACCATGACATCATCTCCTTTTACATTTACTTTTCTTTGATGAAGTTTTTTGCCGTCTTCATCAAGAAGAACAATTTTAGCATTTCCTACTCCTTCTTTAAGTAGTACATTAATTTTTTTAAATTTTGAATTTACATCAGACAAAGCCATTAAATCATCGTCTGCGCTGGCCAATGCGCTAAAAGAAAGTGCGCTTGCCATAGCTAAAGTGAATATAGTTTTCATAACAGTGTTGGTTTAGAGTTGTGCTTACTATTCAACCAAGCCCATACCAAACCTCTTTCAACATGCCAAAACCATAATTTTCAATATTGTCTAAATATTAATTTATTTTAATTTTTGCCAAATATTATTTTACTGTATAGACATAATACCTTTCGATTTCGAACAAAATCGCAAATTTTCTTGTCCGACTGTCTTGGTAACGAACAAAAAAGACTCGTTTTTGAGAAATGGCAGGTTACACTTTATTGCATTAATTAATAAAAATTAAATTTTAAAAAATTTGTAAGTACTTGAATTCAAATATGTTAAAAATAAAAACCTGTACGATCGTGTACAGGTTTTGTCCGCTGAGACACAGATTTTTGATTTAAATCAAATCTTTTTCAACTCTTGAGCAAGAGATTTAACCCGATCCTTAATCTGAATACCCTCTATTTCCAAGTTCATTGAGGTCGCCGTGAGGAATTCATTTACTGCTCCGGTATGGTCAGTAGATTTCCCTTCGGCCAATGTCACATAGCGCATCGTAGTCCACAATAGCGTTTTTAATTGCTCCTCGCTATCATCTGTCATGTAATATTCCAAAATAACCGTATTGTGATTATGCCAGATAATCCGGCTTTTAATGCGGACCCACTCGCCTACCATGGCTGGTCTCACATAGGAAATATTATGATTGTAAATGACCCAAGCCGCTTGGTATTTTTTAATAAAATCCATCATCTCCACCCCATAAAGCTTTGGCACCTGATCTTCCCGGGCATTGAAAAAATAATCGAAATACTTCGCATTGTTCAGATGACGAAGCGGATCACAATCCTGAAATCTGATTAGAACTCTGCTTTCGGTTTCCTTTGGGTAATGTTTCTCTGAATTATACTCAAACATGATTTAATCTATTTCTTGACTAGTCATAATTTTCACTCCTGCTTTTTCCATTTCCTTGATTGCAAAATCCCCATCCATTGGTTCTATATTTACTGCTCGACTCGCATCCACAATGAGATAGGTTTCAAAACCCAAACTAACAGCATCGAGAGCGGTGAATTTCACACAGTAATCCAAAGCCAAACCGGTAATATAAACTCTCTTTATCCCCTCTTTCATCAGAAAGTCACCTAATCCTGTGGATTCTTTCCTAGCATTATCAAAAAAACCGGAATACGAATCTACCTCAGGATTCTTTCCTTTCTGAAATATTGTCTTCCAATTATTCTGATTCAGATCTTGATGAAACTCTGAACCAAAAGTTCCTTGAACACAATGCTCTGGCCACAATATTTGGCTTAAACCTCCGAGAGTCACGTATTCACCTATCTTTTTACCGGGATGATTGTTGGCAAAACTTCCATGATTGGTAGGATGGAAATCTTGGGTCGCAACGATAAATTGAAATTCCTTCTGAATTTGATTGATTATGGGGATTATTTGATCACCATTTTTTACTTCAAGCGCACCACCTGGCAAAAAATCGTTTTGTACATCTACTATCAGTAGGGCATCTTCTTTACTTTGCATGATGGGGTTCTATTTGTTGGGCTTTTAAAACCAATTCTGTCCTCAATTGGTGCAAAGTTTCTTCTAACCCTACTGGATATAAATGAGGGTTCACCATTCTTTTATGTGTTTTGTCCAAAGACTCCAATTGCTCTTTAGCCCTTGCTCTGATACTATTTAATGTTGGTGATTTGTACAGTTGCTTGCCATCTTTGAAAATAGGTTTTAGCAATATTTCTTCTTGATAAAAGAATGGCATGATGCGTTTTCTCCTGGTACTATCGATCGGATCTATAATTATAACGCCTTTAGGATTGATCTCCTGTTCTTCCAGATAAACCATATCAGCTACGGCTTTGCCTTTGGAATAGTAGCGCTTAATATTATGAATCCCAGGCACATTGATTTTTAGAGACTGCTGCGAAATCTTAATTTTTGGAACATAGGTTCCATTTTCAATCCGGATTGCAGAAAGTTTATAGACGGCTCCTAAAGCTGGTTGGTCAAAAGCTGTTACCAACTTTGTCCCGACTCCCCAGACATTAATAGACGCCTCCTGACCTTTCAAAGAAGTAATGATATGTTCATCCAAGTCATTTGATGCGACAATCTTAGCATCAGGAAAACCAGCTTCATCCAGCATTTCCCTCGCCTTGTTAGAATAATAAGCCAAGTCTCCGGAATCTATCCGGATTCCTATCATTTCCTTTCCTTTATTTCGCAATGCGTTTCCAACTTTAATCGCATTCTTCACACCATTTAGGGTGTCGTAAGTATCAACCAAAAAAATGCATTGATCAGGAAAAGCATCTGCATACGCTTCAAAAGCTTCTATTTCGCTTTCAAACGACATGATCCAACTATGGGCGTGAGTTCCTGAAACCGGAATCCCAAATAATTTACCGGCCATGACATTACTTGTAGAAGTACATCCTCCAATATATGAGGCTCTAGATGCAGCCAATGCTCCATCAATACCCTGGGCCCGTCTTAATCCAAATTCTAAAACGGGATCACCTTTGGCTGCCAAATTAATCCTTGCAGCTTTCGTTGCAATCAATGTCTGAAAATTGAAAATATTTAATAGAGGCGTTTCCAATAGTTGGCACTGAATCAAAGGACCCTTTACTCTAATCATTGGAGAATTTGGAAAAACTACCGTTCCTTCTTCAACTGCATCAATGTCACAGGTGAATTTCATTTCTGATAGGTATTTAAGAAATGCAGGATCAAATAAGTTTTCATCATCTTTTCCTTTCATTCCAGCGAGGTATTTGATATCCTCATCACCAAACTTGAAATTCTTACAATAATCAATCACATAATCTAAACCTGCAGCAAGAGTAAATCCACCTTGGAAAGGATGTTTTCTAAAAAATAAATTAAAAACAGCTTCTTGTTCAGCTTTTCCAGACTTCCAGTAAGCATAGGCCATCGTCAACTGATAGAAATCAGTCAATAAAGCAAGTGAGCCTTGATATAAATCTTTCGTTATTTTCATGTAAGAATAGCTAGACTATAAAGGTAAATATTGCCTTTACCTTAACAAATCAATTTTAGACTAGGTGTTTAACTCGATAATTTAAGAAAACTCCCAGTAACAATAGCCCCATTCCCACATAAGCCATAAAAGTGTAAGCTTCCCCAAAGAAGAAGAATCCAAAAATCAAGGCATAGAAAACTCCCAAATAACTCAGGCTGGAAATTTTGGAAACATTGTCATTTTGGTAAGCAACCGTCATAAAGTACTGTGCGGTCTGCGTACAAATCCCAATCCATAGTAAAATTGCCCAGTCCCAACCAATGGGCTGTACCCAAGTGAAAAAACTAACTGTAACAGCAATGGGAATCGTAACCAATGGAAAATAGAAAATGATAACTAAAGGATGCTCCGTGTTTTTCAGTTTTCGGATAATATTATAGGCAAGCCCTGAAAATAACGCTGATATAAAACCAATGCCTGCATAAAGAAAATTAACTCGGGCATCAAAACCTTGAACTAAGACTACTCCCAAAAAGGATATGGCAAAGAACACAAATTGAATAGGCTTTACTTTCTCTTTTACAAGATATATCCCCAGGATTGCAGTCAAGATTGGTGATAAATATTGCAGGGTCACAGCACTAGCCAGAGGGATTTTTTGTAGGGTATAGAAAAAAGAAATCAAACCAACAGAACCGACAACGCCTCTTAAAACCAATAACTTCTTATTATTCCCAAAGACATTTACATTCTGTCTTCTCAACATGGTGTAACTGAAAATTAAACTAAATAAGGACCTAAAAAGAATAATTTCTATAGCAGGTATATGAGGAATGTATTTGACAGAAACATTCATTAATGCAAAAAAAACTCCAGCCAAAAGCATGGACTGGACACTGCTGATTTTCACAAGTTATATGGTTAGAGACCTAATGAAAATCAAATGTAAAAAACTGGTAGATAGTTCATGCATTCTTCATGGATTTAAATAAAATGAGAAACCATTCGCACAAGTAAATAGTTTACAGCTTGATTATGGCATTAAAAAAAGGAACAAAAGCTCCGGATTTCACACTTCCAGCTACAGGAAACAGGAAAATCTCTCTTTCTAAGGACTTTAAAAATCAAGCACTTATTATCTATTTCTATCCAAAAGACTTCACAGCAGGTTGCACAGCAGAGGCCTGTGAGTTCAGAGATAAATTTGAGGAATTTAGAGATTTATCTATCCCGATTTTAGGAATAAGTAAAGACGATATTGCAACTCACGAAAAATTCAAAAATGCTTATAAACTTCCTTTTGATCTACTTTCTGATAATTCAGGTAAAGTTTGTAAAGCCTATGATGCTTTAATTCCATTAATCAAAATGCCCAAAAGAATTAGCTATTTGCTGAATAATGACCATGAGATAATTGCAGCTTTTTCTGAAATGTTTGAAGCAAAAAAACATATCTCAAATATGCTTATGAACTTAAAAAAATAGTCTTATAAAATCACTCCATCTTTCATAGTCACTTGACGATCTGCCATACTAGCCAATTCTTCATTGTGAGTCACAATCACGAAGGCCTGCCCCAATTCTTTTCTTAAAGTAAAGAATAAAGAATGCAAAGCCCTGGCATTTTCGGTATCTAAATTACCGCTGGGTTCATCGGCAAAAATTACTGCAGGATCATTTATCAATGCCCTGGCAACGGCAATTCTTTGCTGTTCTCCACCGGAAAGCGTGGAGGGTTTATGGTCAAGCCTATGACTAATACTTAAAATTTCGGCTAATTCCCCTGCTCTTTTTTCCAATTTCCCTGTTTCTACCCCTTTAATAAATCCCGGAATCTGGATGTTCTCAGATGCTGTAAATTCTGGAAGGAGATTATGAAATTGAAAAATAAAACCGATTTGTTCATTCCTGAATTTCGCAAGATTTTCACCGGAAAGCTTCAACAAGTCTTTTCCATTCATAGACAATAAGCCCTCGTCCGGTTTATCCAAAGTACCCAAAATGTGTAAAAGCGTACTTTTACCAGCTCCAGAAGAACCTACGATTGAAACTATTTCAGAAGATGAAATTTCAAGATCTACTCCTTTTAAAACGTGAAGATTTCCATAGTGCTTATGGATGCCATTGGCTTTCAGCATGGTAAGAATTTTTGCGAATTTAAAATTAGAATAAATCTATTCCAGATATTCAATTAAATGATAATAAACGGCAATTTTTGAGAAGAAAGGGTAATTCAAGGTTTGATTTATCGGCTCATAGGACTTAACTTCGGGCAAAAATTTTCATAGGATGAAATCGAGCATGACTGAAAAGTCAGAGGTGTAACAAACCTAACCATGCGAGATTCCATGTGACATTTGAGAAAAAAATCATACACACATGAATATTCACGAATATCAGGCTAAAGAAGTATTAAAAGGTTATGGAGTTCGCATACAGGAAGGTATTGTAGCCGACAGTCCCGATGCAGCTCATGAAGCAGCCGTTAAGTTGAACGAGCAAACCGGTACTAGCTGGTATGTGATCAAAGCTCAGATTCACGCTGGCGGCCGTGGAAAAGGCAAAGTCAATGAAACTGGTTCAAATGGAGTAGTTCTAGCCAAGAAATTGGAAGATGTCTCTGAAAAGGCTAAAAATATACTTGGCGGTACATTGGTGACTCACCAGACTGGTCCAGAAGGAAAAGTTGTAAATAAGGTTTTGATCGCTGAGGATGTATACTATCCAGGTGCATCTGAGCCAAAAGAATATTACTTATCTATCCTTTTGGATAGAGCTACGGGAAGCAACGTAATCATGGCCTCTACAGAAGGTGGTATGGACATTGAAGAAGTTGCCGAGCACAGCCCAGAGAAAATCATGAAAGAATGGATCGACCCCAAAGTTGGTCTTCAGCCTTTCCAAGCTAGAAAAGTAGCTTTTGGACTTGGTCTTTCAGGTAATGCTTTCAAAGAAATGGTGAAATTTATCACTGCCCTCTACAAAGCTTACGAAGGCACTGATTCTTCACAGTTTGAAATCAACCCGGTGTTGAAGACATCGGATGATAAGATTCTTGCAGTCGATGCAAAAGTTAATTTGGATGATAATGCTCTTTACAGACATATTGAACTTGCTGGATTGAGAGATGTGGCTGAAGAGGATCCATTGGAAGTAAAAGCTGCAGAATCAGGTTTGAACTATGTGAAACTTGACGGAAACGTTGGTTGCATGGTAAATGGAGCTGGTCTTGCGATGGCTACCATGGACATGATCAAATTAGTCGGTGGTGAGCCTGCTAACTTCCTCGATGTAGGAGGCGGAGCAAATGCTACTACTGTTGAAGCTGGTTTCAGAATCATTCTTCAGGACCCTAACGTAAAAGCAATTTTGATCAACGTATTCGGTGGTATCGTAAGATGTGACAGAATCGCCAACGGCGTGGTTGAAGCATATAAATCAATTGGAGATATTCGAGTTCCAATCATTGTAAGACTACAAGGAACCAATGCCATAGAAGGTGCCAAAATCATCGACGAATCAGGATTGAAGGTTTCTTCTGCAATCACCTTGAAAGAAGCTGCAGAGAAAGTACAAGCAGTACTTGAAGCATAAACATAAAATGTACTGAGGGTCACCTTCAGTTCATCTTGCGCTCGTAGTTCAACTGGATAGAATATCGGATTTCGGCTCCGAGGGTTGAGGGTTCGAATCCTTCCGAGCGCACAAAAAGCTCAGACGAAAGTCTGGGCTTTTTGCGTTTATTGATGGATTCAGTCATAATTCGCCCAAAAAAACAGGACTCTTACTATACCTCTTAGTTTATCCATTAGTGTTACTTAAGTAAATAATTGAAAAAATTGTATTATTCAAAGAAGATAATGGAGCGTATCAAAAAAAATAAAAACAGCCTTTAGGGCAATAAAAAAGCAGGAGAAGATCTCCTGCCCTTTATTTGAAAACTAAACCAACTATTATTTAACTACCACAATGAATTCAAAAATAATACAATTATAATTAAATCAAAATGCCAAATAAAAATTTGTTAATTTTTATTTCTCCTCAGGGAAGTTTCCTGCCTTAAATGCAATACCCAAAGCTAGGCCTTGGCTAAATTGGATTTTATCGTCCTGATCAAAATCGTAAATGCTCAGACTGGTTAAACTCACGTTGATTAGATTGGAAACTTTTGCTGTAAGCCCAAAGTCCAATCGATGATCGATTTTTTTAAACTCAAGTGTCTCATAGTTGGCATACATCTGATATCTCAACTTTAGTTCTAAATTCTCTGAAAGATTTTTATTCCAATCTGCCAACAGGCTAAACGCCAACCATTCCGTTCTCACTGTCTCACCTATTTCCACTCCGTAATTTGTTGGGACATTCAAATAAAGATCTGTATCAGTTACGAAGGTCCATCTTGGAGAAATTGGAGAAATCCTCAAACTGAATTCATCGTTAGGCTTATATTCCACACCTAGTGTGGTGGTCAAAAATGCTGGATTTAAGAATTTTGAAATTAGAGTTTTATCCGTTTCTGAAAACTCATAGCCTGGAGCAAACTGAGAAAGGAAATTTACTGCAAAAAAGTAATTCCACTTATCATTGATTTCATATCCAACTTTTGAATCCAAATAAATTCTATCATTGGACTTCCTGCCATCCTCATCCTTATTTTTTACGATACCATAAGTAAAATCCAGCGTATTATCCCATGTCCATTTCTCTTTTGCATAATTTGCTCTTGCAAAAAGATAGGTACCAACTGCGATAGAACTAACGCCTCCCCCTTGCCAGTTACCACTAAATGTGGCTTGATTTAAATTCAAACCACCGCTGATTTCTTTGAGCCAATAGCTCGTGTCAGTGGGAGTTAATGCAACATCAGCTTGTGCAAATATTTCACAGCTTAAAAAAAGGAGGAGGAAAAGTGTAGAGATTCTTTTCAT
Source organism: uncultured Algoriphagus sp. (assembly GCA_965659625.1). Classification (GTDB taxonomy): domain Bacteria; phylum Bacteroidota; class Bacteroidia; order Cytophagales; family Cyclobacteriaceae; genus Algoriphagus. Next base: position 56,191 of record CBFHWO010000003.1, read on the forward strand.
AACTTAAAACATTAGAAATAAATTGATTAAAACTATTACTTTACAAATATGAAGAATGACATCGAAAATGAACTTATTATTCGAGATTATTTAGCACGTCAACGTACAACATTAGCAAATGAGCGCACTTTATTATCCTTTATTCGGACATCATTATACTTTTTAGTTAGTGGGGTGGCATTATTTGAGGTAGAGAAATTGAACCATATTAGAGAACTCGGATACCTTTCAATGGGTTTAAGTTTGGTTTCTCTAATTATTGGAATCATTAGTTTCTTCAGGATTAGAAGAAGATTAAAAAAAGGATTTTATTCAAAAATGTAATTAGTGTTTGGAATAAGAGTAGTTGAAAGAAGTATTCTGGAAATTCTAATCGACGAAAAAAAGTCCCTTTTCAAGAAAATCTCAACACCTACTTTATTGGCAAAGAAGTTGTAACTATTTTCTAAAAAATTCTAAAAATGAAAATCTTTGGTTTTATTCTAATCATAGCAGGCATCTTTATGCTTTTCAGTAATAACTTCAGCTTTACCACAAAAGAAAGTGTGGTTGATGCCGGACCTATTCAGATAAATGCAAATAAGAAACGAGAAATTTCATGGCCATCTTATGCTGGTGGGGTTGTAATCGCTGCCGGAGTTGTTTTGGTAGCCATATCCAAGAAAAAATAAATCTTATTCTGATAACTTGAAACTAGCAGCGGTAGATATCGGATCAAATGCCATTCGTTTGCAAATTACAAACGTGACTATTTACGAAGGAATCCATACTTTCAAAAAAGTGGAGTATTTAAGATTTCCTTTGCGGCTTGGATTGGATGTTTTTAAAACTCAAAAAATCAGTGAGATCAACAGAAGAAAGTTTCTGAAACTGATGCGAGCATTTAAAATCTTAATTGATCTATATGAAGTAGATGACTACATGGCTTGTGCTACTTCCGCAATGAGAGAAAGTATCAATGGAGAGGATATTGTGAACGAAGTAAAGGAGGAAATTGGCCTCAAAATAAACATCATTGACGGAAATAAAGAAGCAGAACTTATCAATAAGTCTTTAGAAAAGTATATTGATGAGAAAGCATATTTACACATAGATGTAGGAGGCGGAAGTACCGAGCTCAATATCTATAATAAAAAAATCAAAATAGCTTCTAAATCTTTTCAAATTGGCTCTGTAAGAGCTTTGGAGGATCAGGTGTTAGAACCAGTTTGGTTTTCAATGGAAAAATTTATAGAAAAATTTTTAGATAAAAAATCCCAAATAATTTCTATTGGGACAGGAGGAAATATCAATAAAATTTTTGAATTGACAAGTCCCAGGAAAAACAGAAAATACCTGGAATACTCAAAAATCTCTGAAACCATCCACTATCTGGAATCATTTACATTGGAGGAGAGAGTGAACAAGCTTAACTTAAATGATGATAGAGCCGATGTTATTATTCCCGCAGGAAAAATATATCAACGGGTGATGAATACTGCTAATTCTCAAAAAATCATCGTTCCCGACCTTGGGTTAAAGGATGGAATTATCCAGTTATTATTTCAAAAAAACAAAAGCAAAAAGCCTCGATAATGAGGCTTTTTGCTTTTATGGTTCAACTAGGCAAACTTGGTTTACCTTTTCAGGATCAAGTCTGAAAAACTCTTTGTGAACATTAAATTCTTCCTCATCTCCTACTGGTGTTTTGGCGATATACGAACCATCTTCTTGCATCACATAGGCATTGACATTGTCCTTCAAATTGAAGGCTAAAATATTCATAAGTTGCTTTTCCAATAATGGGGCCTCAATTTTAAACAAGGACTCCAATCTTTTATCAAAACTTCTTACCATCATGTCGGCACTTCCTGCATAAGTCCTGGTATTTCCATTATTGTGGAAATGATATATTCTGGAATGCTCAAGGAAATCACCAACTAATGAAATAACCTCGATTTTATCACTTAAGCCTAACCGTTGTGGTCTTAGGCAACAAATCCCTCTAACGATCACTTTTACGGTTACTCCAGATTGGGATGCCCTATAAAGCGCATAAATTGATTCTGAATCTTCCAAGGAATTTACTTTGATGAAAATCCCGCTGGGCAAACCATTTCTTGCATTTTCAGCTTCTTGCTCAATATATTCAATCAACTGATTCCTCATATCTCGAGGAGCAGTGATCAAATTTGTATATTTATTTGGCATTGAATGTCCAGTAATAACATTAAAGAATTCCGAAACATCATTTGCCAAAGTCTCATTGGTAGTCAATAAACCAATATCTGTGTAAAGTCTTGCAGTATCTTCATTGTAATTTCCTGACCCTAAATGGACAAAACGAGTAATTTCGCTTGCGTCTTTTTTGACAATCAGCAAAAGCTTTGTGTGGGTTTTTAGATGAGTTATACCATAGATAACAAAACAACCCGCTTTTTGAAGTCTTTTGGCTTCTCTGATGTTGTTTTCCTCATCAAACCTGGCTTTGACTTCAAAAAGAACAGAAACGTGTTTCCCATTCTCCGCTGCTTTCAGGAGCGCCTTAGTTATTTGACTATCTTTTGCCAATCGATAGATTGTCATTTTGATAGCCATCACATCAGGATCTTCGGCGGCTTTGTTTATCAAATCTAAAATAGAATCAATATTGTTATAGGGATGGTGTAGAAGAATATCTTTTTCCTTAAGAGTCTCAAAAATATCTGCTCTTCCTTCTTCTGGATAAGAAAGTGGATTGACAGGAGGATGAACTTGAGGCAATCGTTCTTTAAATCTTTTATTGCCCACAATCTGCCACATTCCAGTGAAGTCAATCATACTAGCCCTGTTGATTAGAAAAACAGAATCCATTTTCAAATTCCATCTTTCTAAAAGTGAGTTGAGCATCCACTTGCTATACCCTTCTTCTATTTCAATTCTAACCACTCTCCCAGTCTTACGCTCCATTAATTTACGCTTGACTTCTTCCAGAAAATTAGCATCCATATCCTCGGATTCTTCCAAGGTGAAATCTCCATTTCTTGTGATTCTGAATAAGCTTATCCCCTCTATTTCTACATTTCTAAAAAGGGAAATAATGTGCTCACGAATTACCTCTTCTATAGGAATAAGTAAAAGAGAATTATCCCTCTCTATTTCAAAAAATCTGGGAATATTTGAAGGGATTTGAACAAAACTCAACTTCTTCATATCCTTTCTTTCTCCTGGACTGGTAGTAACCACACCAAAAACCAAAAGTCTATTCATCAGAATTGGAAAAGTTCTATAGCCGTCATAGACCATTGGAGTAAGCATGGGATAAATAGCCTTTTTAAAATAGTCTTTTACCGTTTGCTTTTCCAGATCCGTTAATTTGGAAATATTGACTAAGGAAATTCCTTCTTGATCTAAACCTGGTAGAATCACATTCGTGAAATGATCGTGTTGATCTTTGTGAAAAACCTGACAATCACTCATCAGCTTATTTTTAAAAGGCTCTTCCCGAAGTCCCGAATAATCTACCCGTTCCTTATCATAATCGAGGTAATTATAAAGTGATCCTACCCGAATCATATAGAACTCATCTAAATTCGAAGCAGTAATCGCCAAGAATTTTAATTTTTCAAAAATAGTCCTATGTTCTTTTTTGGATTGATCTAAAACCCGATCATTAAATTTAAGCCAGCTTAAATCCCGACTTACCAGATCACTTTTTTGGATAATAGAATCGTACTTATCTTTCAATGCCAGTTTCATAAAAGCTCAAAATTTGGAGTGGCAATTTAAAATCCCTTGGTCAATCCCAACTTTATTAAATTGTTAATGAATGAAAAAAGGGGCTCAAAGGCCCCTATTAATTTCAAAGGAAAACCTTAAGTATCAATTTTAGCGTATTTCGCATTTTTCTCAATAAACTCACGTCTCGGGGCCACTTCATCTCCCATCAACATACTGAACAAATGATCTGCTTCTGCGGCAGAATCAATCGTCACTTGCTTAATAGTTCTCACAGAAGGATCCATGGTAGTAGTCCAAAGCTGCTCTGGGTTCATTTCTCCCAAACCTTTATATCTCTGAATCCCAACACTATCTTCTTTACCATCTTTTGCCATTTCTTTGGTCAAAACTTTACGTTCTTCCTCCGTCCAGCAATATCTTTCATCCTTTCCTCTTTTCAATAAATATAAAGGTGGTAATGCTATGTAAACATATCCCCTTTCTATCAGAGTTCTCATATATCTAAAGAACAAAGTTAAAATCAAAGTTCTAATATGCGAACCATCGATATCAGCATCTGTCATGATAATAATCTTATGATACCTCAAATGAGAAAGGTCTAACTCCTTATCATCATCTACCGTCCCAAATTTTACACCTAGTGCAGTAAGAATATTTTTGATTTCATCATTATCATAAATTTTATGCTCGTGTGCTTTTTCTACATTCAATATTTTACCTTTCAAAGGTAAAATTGCCTGAAAATCACGATCACGTCCTTGTTTTGCTGAGCCACCTGCAGAGTCTCCCTCGACAAGGTAAAGTTCACAAATTGTTGGATCAGAATTAGCACAATCTGCCAGTTTACCAGGAAGTCCACCACCTCCCAAAACATTCTTACGCTGAACCATTTCTCTGGCTTTTTTAGCAGCGTGCCTAGCCTGGGCGGCAAGTATTACTTTACCTACAATGATTTTAGCTTCTCTAGGATGCTCTTCCAACCAAGACTGTAATGTTTCAGAAACGGTAGAATCTACGGCTCCAACAACGTCAGAGTTACCTAATTTTGTTTTTGTCTGACCTTCAAATTGAGGTTCAGCCACTTTTACAGAAATTACTGCGGTAAGCCCTTCACGAAAATCATCACCCGAAACTTCAATTTTCAACTTATCAAGCATACCGGATTTATCCGCGTATGATTTTAAAGTTCTTGTCAAAGCTCTTCTAAATCCTGTTACATGGGTACCTCCCTCATGGGTATTGATGGTATTAACATAAGAAACCACATTTTCTGTGTAGGAGGTATTGTAATTCATTGCAACTTGAACCGGCACAAAATTGATTTCCCCTTCAATATATATTGGCTCCTCGATGATTTTTTCACGAGTATTGTCTAGGTATTGCACAAACTCAACCAAGCCTCCTTCAGAGTAAAACTCATCTGATCTTGGAGTTCCATCCTCTTCAATTTCTCTTAGATCTTTTAAGAAAATTCTAATTCCTGCGTTCAGGAAAGACATCTCTCTTAGTCTATTTGCAATCGTTTCATACTTAAATTCAAGATGAGTAAAAATTGAATCATCCGGCTTAAAATGGATCATTGTACCTCTTTTCTCAGTCTTGCCAACTTCTCTGGCAGGATATTGAGGGGCGCCAATCTTAAATTCCTGTTCTGTTATTACTCCATCTCTAAAGACAGTAGCTTTCAAATCCTTGGAAAGTGCATTCACGCAGGAAACACCGACTCCATGCAATCCACCTGAAACTTTGTACGTGTCCTTATCAAATTTACCTCCAGCATGCAGCACTGTCAAAACAACTTCTAATGCAGATTTTTGCTCTTTCTCATGCCAATCTGTTGGGATACCTCGCCCATTATCTTCAACAGTAATGGAATTATCCTCATTAACAACCACATGGATCATGTCGCAGTGTCCTGCTAACGCCTCATCTATGGAGTTATCAACTACTTCCCAAATTAAGTGATGGAGACCTTTAACTCCAATATCACCAATATACATGGCAGGCCTTTTACGGACTGCTTCCAAACCTTCTAATACTTGGATATTACCCGCACCGTAATTTTCGGGTTTTTTAGCTTTTTCTTCACTCATATTTTCTCGAAAAAACCCTCAATAAGGGCTATAGAAAGGTGATTTTGTGTTCATTTATAGATCGTGCAAGATAGGCAAAAAAAGTCACTTAACCCAGCTTTTTCCTAAGCCTAAAATCCAAAAGCAAGCCAATTCCTAATTCTTTTTTACTTACGATTTTCAGTATTGTCCTGTACTGATCATTACTAGTGTGCAACCATTCACACAATCAATTCCCTCAAGCTTAGCCTTACTGGCAAATTGATGATTTTCTGCTCCTGGATTAAAAATAATCCTTTTTGGTTTTAAGGATAAAAAATATTCTTCCCACTCTTTCTGATGTCCAGCATTCAAATAGAGAGTTATCGTATCAATATCTTCCAGCTTCGGCTTTTCTTGTAGAGGTTGAATTTCTCTACCTAAAACATTGCCTTTCTTTATTCCGATAGGTATAAAAGGTAATCCAGCCCTATCTAAAAAAGTAGCTGCGGTAAAAGCATATTTAGATGGGTCAGGAGTGGCGCCTACTATTAAAGTAATTTTATTTTTCCCTGCTTCCATAAACTCGGTCTCGCTCAAAAGTATCCATATGACGGTGCTTTTTTGTTTCGTAAATATCAGCAAGAGTAATTAAAATCCCTGTTTCCTCTACCTCACCAAACTCATCATTCAATGCTGTTCCGAAAGTCATCATAGTAGGAGAAAGATTCATATAAGTATTTATCAAGGGAGGAATATTTTCTCCATAGGACCTTACTCTTGTGTTCAAAATTTTATAGCCTTCTTTAAATCCCAATCCTTCAAAAGGGTTTTCTGTTAAAATTGAATCATAATCTAATTTAATTTCCGGCTTGGGTTTTACAAGCCCTTCCTTATCTGGAAAATAGTGATTCATAAACAATAGCAACAAATCTCTCGCTTCTCTATTGTAATGAGGGTACATAGTTACTTTTCCAAAAAGAAATTTCACATCAGGATTTAAAAGAACTACAGCTCCTAATCCATCCCATAAATTATCAAGACTAAAAATCCCTTTTCTATTATCTATGCTTGGTTGATATTTTGGCTGAACAAAGGATCGTCCAAGCTCAATAGTGAATGGGATAAACTCATTTATAAATTTCTCTGAAAAATCAAATAAATGAGTCGTGGAAAGATTTAGTGAACCATCATCTCCAATCGCATTTTTACAATTAATCAATCGATAACCTGCTACAATTTCCTCATCCTCAGGACTCCAGGTAATTAATTGATCATAACAATTTTCACATGTGTCATTTTCATCCAAATCCAAAGAAAGCCCTGTTCCGCCTCCTGCAGCTCTAAAAGTCAGTTCTCTAAGGCGGCCTATTTCTCTAACTACATTTGGGGAATTATGGTAATTGACTAAAAAAACCAAATTATCTCCATTATTCGCATACCGCAAAAATCGGTCTGCAGTAAGCTCGGCTTTGATTAATGCCTTATCTACCGGAAGAATAATTTCTGCTTCTTTACTCATTTTGTCCTAATTTGTATACCAATTGTTTAATATGATCAGACCACTGAGCATCTGTCTTGCTAGAATCCAAGTCTTGATATTTAATTGCTTCGCCTAGGTGAATTGTAACTTTTTTTCCTTGCTGCTGGTACATCTCATCAGCAAGATAAAACATTTCAATATTTGCCTGAATCCCCAATTTCTTTCTCCAAAGAGCCAAATTGTAAAAAAACTTCGAATTCTTCCCATCCACGAAGCAAGGAATTATATCTTTTTTATACTTTTTTGCCTTTGACACAAAACTTTTCTTCCAAACCAAGTCCCGAATCCCTTCTGGAAATTTTCTTGAGACCAGCCCAGCAGGGAAAACCATCACCACAAAATCCTTTGCATAAACCTGATCTATGTTATCCAGATTTTTCTGGGAATTCTTTCCAAGCTTGTTTACAGGGACAAAAATCGGCTGGAAATTCTCAAAAGACATTAATAAATCATTGACCAAAAAGCGGATGTCTTTTCGGATTTTTCCAACGGCATGCATCAATGCAATGCCATCTATTCCGCCTAAAGGATGGTTTGAAGCAATAATTACTCCTCCTGTTTTGGGGATTTGCTCCCCTCCGATCAATTCTACTTCAATATCAAATTCCTCTATTGCAGCATCGACAAAATCCAAACCATTCAAGTGATGGATCCGACTCATAGTGTCATTGAGCCAATCTTCATGAATCACCTTCCTGATATAGGATAAAAGAAATCCAGGAATCCATCTCAATAGCTTTGGGTTCTTTTCTTTTATTACTTTCCTAACATCAATAAATTTATCAGGCATGGAATCTATGATCTCTTCAAAGGGGATAAACCAAGAAATAGTGAATCTATTTCCTAGAAAAATAAATCTAAAAATAAGAAAATTAAGGTTTTTTGAAGGGTGTAATTCAAACTTTGCCACTAGAACACTGAAAACCAAGTCAGTTAATTTTAAATTTTCCCAACTATCTATTTCGGATGAATTTTGTAATCATTGGGAAAACTTGAAGAAAAGGCTTTTCGATAAAAAGCAGATGAGCTTGCACAAAGCTAATTTACCTTAAACAAAACCTTTTTCCTGTGCAAAAAGAAGACCCGCAATCCGTGACTACCCAATGCTTTCTCCAAATCTAACTTAATGGTCGGTTAGTCATTTTTAAAACAAAAGTTGCTCAACGTTCTAAGTAAAACCAAAAGGCATATCCTTACAAAAGAAATTTTATGGATTAAGTCAATTCAAGAGGAGAGAAATCCTTTCCTGATTATTTCCCTATTTTTGCAAGCTGAAACTAATAGGCATGCAAGAAACCATTTTATCCCTCAGCCCTTCGGATTGGGCAGATTATGAACTTCTGGACACCGGAGGATTTGAGAAGCTGGAGCGATTCGGTCAATTTATTTTGAGCAGACCTGAACCTCAGGCTATATGGGATAAATCTATGCCTGAAAGTGAGTGGAAAAAACAGGCACATGCCCATTTTGCCAAAGAAAAAAACAATCCCGAAAAAGGTCAGTGGGAACAATTACAAAAGATGCCCCATAATTGGAGCATTTCATATGCAAATACGGAAGGACTTTCTTTGAAATTAAACTTGGCCCAAACCTCTTTTAAGCATATCGGTTTATTTCCGGAACAAGCTGTCAATTGGGATTATTTATATTCCAAAATCAAAAAAAGCCCAGTTCCAAATCCAAAAGTTCTTAATCTTTTTGCTTACACAGGAGCTGCATCAGTAGCGGCTAGAGCAGCTGGAGCAGAAGTAACTCACCTTGATTCGGTCAAGCAGGTGGTCACATGGTCCCGGCACAACATGGAATCTTCCGGACTGGAAGGTATCCGATGGATTGTGGATGATGCAATGAAATTCATCAAAAGAGAAGCCCGCAGAGGCAATAAGTATCAAGGCATTATATTGGATCCTCCAGCTTATGGCAGAGGTCCGGACGGTGAAAAATGGGTTTTGGAAGAGCAGATTAATGAAATGCTGAAAGTCTGTGCAGAAATCTTGGATCCGGAAAACCATTTCCTTTTGCTGAACATGTACTCTTTGAGCTTTTCATCCTTGATTGCTACCAATTTGGTGAAGACAAATTTCAAAAATGTCCAAAATGCTGAGCATGGTGAACTTTATTTGAATGACTCATTTGACAAAAAACTACCACTTGGGATTTTTTACAGATTCTCAAGCTATTGAAGAAGTATTAACCAATGAATAACCGCCAACTATTTCTCCAGCATTTAGCCCAAACGACTGACTTTCCATTGATGATTGAAGTGGAAAAGGCAGAAGGTGTCTATTTATTTGGTCCAACTGGTGAAAAATACATAGACCTGATTTCTGGAATTGGAGTGAGTAATGTCGGCCATCGACATCCCAAGGTCTTGGAAGCCATCCATGCACAACTGGATAAATACATGCACTTGATGGTTTATGGAGAGTATGTTCAGAGTCCACAAACTGAATTAGCAAAAGCACTTTGCGAAACTCTACCCTCCTCATTAGACAATGTTTATCTGGTAAACAGTGGTTCTGAAGCGGTAGAAGGAGCTCTAAAACTTGCAAAAAGACATACTGGAAAAAGAAACCTGATTTCTTGTGTCAATGCCTATCATGGTAGTTCGCATGGAGCCCTGAGCGTCGGGGGAAATGAAATTTTCAAAAGAGCTTATCGCCCACTACTTCCAGGGATCTCCAATATCCGATATGGGGAACTGGAAGATCTTCAACAAATCGATCAGGAAACAGCCGCTGTAATAATGGAAACGATCCAAGGAGAAGCTGGAATCAGAGTTGCCTCACAGGAGTATTTTAAAGCGCTGAGAAAGAAATGTGATGAAACCGGGACTTTGTTGATTTTGGATGAAATCCAATGTGGCTTTGGTCGAACAGGTAAATTCTGGGCTTTTGAGCATTTTGAAATCGTTCCTGATATGATCGTTTGTGCCAAAGGAATGGGTGGTGGCATGCCAATCGGTGCTTTCATAGCTAATAAAGAAGTGATGGGGGCTTTCAAAAACAATCCTTTACTAGGTCATATTACCACATTCGGAGGACACCCGGTTTCTGCTGCAGCGAGCATTGCTACTATTGAAGTATTGAAAAATGAATCCTTGATCAATCAGGTAGAAAAAAAATCGAATTTGATCAAATCACTTTTGGTTCACCCTAAAATCAAAAGTATCCGAAATAAAGGATTGATGATGGCTGTAGAATTTGAATCTTTTGATATCCTAAAACCTATTATCGATCGTGCTATTGAATTGGGTGTTATTACGGATTGGTTCCTCTTCTGTGACGATTCAATGCGAATTGCCCCACCTTTGACAATTACGGAAGATGAGATAAAAAAATCTTGTTCTATAATCCTTCAAGCAATCAATGAGTCTTGATTTAGTATTAAATATTCTTACAAAAAGGGCCTGAAATATACTTTCAGGCCCTTTTTTATAAAATCCCTTTTTCGGGATATTTCCCTGTCACTGTTCTTCCGAAAGCTTTTAGCTCTTCAATTTGCTCGTCCATTTTTCCATTTGGAAAAATAGAGGGTCCGATTCCAGCCTCTTTCTTTTTGTAATCCAAATAACCAATGACAATTGGAACCTCTGCTCCCAATGCGATGTGATAAAACCCTGATTTCCATTTTTTTACCTGAGATCGGGTTCCTTCTGGAGTAACCATAATTACCAATTCATCCCGCTCTTTTAGCATAGAAACCATGGCTTCTGTATAGGTTTGTTTCCTACCTCCCGGATTTCTTTTTCTGTCAATGGCAATTGCTCCCAAGCCAGAGAGTAGCCATCCCAAAGGGCCGACCATCACTTCCTTTTTTATGGTAAACCTAACTGGTATATCCATCAGGAAAAATGCGGCTCTAGCATAGAGAATATCCCAATTGGATGTGTGGGGTACTGCAATTAAAACAGCCTTTTTCAAGCCTTCAGGCCAATTTGCATTTAAAGACCAACCAGAAACCCAAAAAACAATACGGGACAAAAACTTCATCATATGCTTACATTTTTCTTTTCACCAATTGTTTTCTTATCGTCTTTGGCAAGTTCCAATATAGCAGGGTTTTCATCAATATATTGTGATACCTGATCGTAGCCAGCCTGAAACAATTCAGGAGCTTTTTTTATGTCAAAAACCCCATATCTACCTAAACCTGGTGCTTCAATAAAAAAGTCACATTTAGATTTACGACTGTACACATTATAATTCATTGACATAATCACAGATCGCTCAATAAGACTTTTCATGTTTCTGATATTTGCTTCCTCGGGCAGATGATTGCAGTTAATTCCTATCACATAATCACAAATACCATCCAATGGCTCTACCGGTAGATTATTCAAAACCCCTCCATCAATTAAATATTTATTGCCAATCACGATTGGGTCAAACATTCCGGGAATACAGGAAGAGGCAAGAATGGGATTGACCAACTCCCCTTCTGAAAAGTAAATCACTTTACCTTTTTTTACGTCTGTTGCAGCCACCGTCAGCGGAATTTGCAACTCACTAAAACTATTATGCTTTAAGTAAATTTTGAATAATTCTCCAACAGAATTCATTTTTAGAATTCCCGTTAAGGAGATGGCCGGACGCATAAACTTGAAATAATTTGTCTCGACTATAATCTTTAGTACTTCTTCAGGTTTATATCCATTGCAATACATTGCACCAACAATGGCGCCGGCGGAAGTTCCACTAACTTTGCTTGGAAAAATTCCAGCTTCGTTTAGACCTTTTAATACTCCAAGATGAGAAATCCCTCTGACTCCTCCCCCAGATAATGCGATACCAATATTCAACTTAGATTTCATTCAGCATGAAGGTTTGATCTAATCTAACACCTCTTTCTGTCATTTTTACTGTGCAGCACTCATAAAGAGGATCATGCTCCAAGAATAAAATATATCCTTCCTTCGCTGCTTCCTCTAAAAATTTTGATTTTTCATCCATGGTCAATAATGGCCTGGTATCATACCCCATTACATACGGAAGTGGGATATGACCAACAGAAGGCAATAAATCTGCAACAAAAACTACTGTTTTTCCTTTGTACTGAATTTTAGGGAGCATTTGTTTATCTGTGTGCCCATCGACTGTCATAAAATCAAATCCTTCCAAAAGGCTTGGCTTATCTAAGTCCACAAATTTCAACTGTCCCATTTCCTGCATCGGAAGAATATTTTCTGTCAGGAAAGAGGCCTTCTCTCTTGGATTTGGAACTGTTGCCCATTGCCAATGCTCTTTATTGGACCAATAAGTAGCTCTTGGAAAAGTCATTTCGTACTGACCATGTGAACCATAACCAACACCTCCCCCACAATGATCAAAATGTAAATGCGTTAAAAAATTATCTGTAATATCAGTGGGATGCACTCCCAAATCCAGTAAGTTTCCTTTCAAAGAATCATCTCCGTGTAAATAATAATGAGAGAAGAATTTTGCATCCTGCTTATCACCAATCCCATTATCAATCAATACAACGCTATTTCCATCTACTACCAATAAGCAGCGCATGGCCCAAGTACAAAGATTATTTTCATCTGCTACATTAGTTCTCGACCAAAGAGTCTTAGGAACAACCCCAAACATAGCTCCGCCATCGAGTTTGAAAAAACCTGTATTTACAGTATATAATTCCATAAAGTTCAGAAAGAAAAAGCCCGGACTTTGGAAGAAGCCCGGGAAAATTTATTTACTCAACAACTACACCCATCGAGCAAAATTTGTCGATACGTTGTTCAATTCTTTTTTCAGGCTTTATCTTATCCAGCTCTTTTAGAGCTTTTAAAATAGTCTCTTTCAGAGTTAGAGACATTTGCTTCATATCTCTATGAGCACCACCAAGGGGTTCGGGAATGATATCATCTATTAAACCATTTCCTTTCATATCCTTTGCTGTTAACTTCAAAGACTCTGCTGCCTGTTCTTTATAATCCCAACTTCTCCAAAGGATTGTCGAACAGTTTTCGGGTGAAATAACTGAATACCATGAATTTTCAAGCATCATCACTCTATCACCGATAGCTATTCCTAAGGCACCGCCTGAAGCTCCTTCACCAATGATGATGCAGATTACCGGAACTTTAAGCATGAACATCTCTCTAAGGTTTTTGGCAATTGCTTCACCTTGACCTCTTTCTTCTGCTTCTAGACCTGGAAATGCACCTGGTGTATCTATCAAAGTGATTATTGGCTTACCAAACTTTTCGGCCATTTTCATTAAACGCAAGGCCTTTCTGTATCCTTCAGGATTTGCCATCCCAAAATTCCTCATTTGGCGCTGTTTGGTATTTCTACCTTTCTGCTGTCCAATAAACATCACTGATCTACCATCAATATCACCTAGACCTCCAACCATTGCTTTGTCATCAGCGACAGTTCTGTCACCATGAAGCTCCACGAAGTCGTTTGTGATTTCATAGATGTAATCTAAGGCATACGGTCTGTCTGCATGTCTTGATAGCTGAACACGTTGCCAGCGGGTCAAATTTTGAAACGTTTCTTTCTTCAAAGTCAGGATTTTTTCTTCTAAGGATTCGATATCTGAAGTCAAATCTATGTTTCTACCCTTGGCTAAATCCTTCATTTCCTGAAGTTTTTGCTCTAAATCAGCTATTGGTTTCTCGAATTCTAATACCATTTTGGTGATTTTTGGAAAGTTAAAGATAAGGAATATCCCCCTGAGAAATAAAATTTTTTAAACAATCACTTTGAAAGCAATTGATTTTCAAGAACTATTAAATTTTAAACAAGTAATAAAAAAACGCCTTTCTTCCAATTTAATTCTGTTGGTTTTCCATAAATGGAGAACTAATTAATTTCAAATATTTAGCAGACAGCTGGTTTGTCTTGGTGAAGTATTGACTATTTTAATTTCCAAGGCTGTTTTCTAGAAGTATATCCTCGATGTATGCTGTTATGCTTTAAAAGTCTTTCATCTGGATCTTTACTTGATCCAATGTAATACGATTGATCCTTTTGGGATTGAATGATATAAGTGTAGTAGCTCATAAAAATTCCTTAAAACAAAAAAAGCCTCGAATTTCTTCGAAGCTTCTTTGCGGAATGGACGGGACTCGAACCCGCGACCTCCTGCGTGACAGGCAGGCATTCTAACCAGCTGAACTACCACTCCAATATTTACTTTACAAAGGACATCTTTTATGTCACTTAAGAAATCTATTGAGGATGCGACCTTCCCGATGAATCGGGACAGACATTCTAACCTCCCGATAGCAATCGGGATAAACTAAGACTCCAATATTTTAAATAACAATTTGATGACATACTCATCAATACTAAGCGGAATGGACGGGACTCGAACCCGCGACCTCCTGCGTGACAGGCAGGCATTCTAACCAGCTGAACTACCACTCCGTTTCAACAAAATAAAGGATTTGAAGTATGTTATTAACTCCCCCTTGTTTTTGAGTGATGCAAAGGTAGGTTTTTGCATGATTAATTCAAACGCAGATCAAAAAAATTGATTTAAGAAATTGTATTGACTTCTGATTCAAGAAGATAAATTTTAAATAAATCTCGATATAGCTAGTTGATTGGAGATTGCGAGTAGTCACAAAGAGACTTAATAATTTTTCTTGACACCTTTTTTTCTCATGATTTTAATCTTTAACCCTGTGGAAATCCTTTCCGCAATTTGTATTGGTCAAAGCTTTTTCTTTTTCGTTCCTTAGTACTTTCAGTTATTCAAAACCAATAAAAAACCCATTCAGAACATGAGATCTCGGGCACTTTTGTCACTATTATTGATCTTCTTGAATTGCTTTGCTTTTGCCCAAAAAATAGCAGATCCAGTTGACTTGGTTTATCCTTATGTTGATAGCAGTAATTCAAGATGGTTCTTTTTTAATTCAGCAAGCAGACCTTTTGGAATGGTTAACTTAAGCCCAGACACAGATGTTGAGGGTGCTTGGGGAAGTGGATATCGATATGATAGCGATTCAATAAAAGGATTTAGTCACATCCATGCCTGGCAGTTATCAGGGGTTTCTGTTTTACCAGTTCAGGATTTTGACCTTCAACAATCAAGAGATTTTGGTTCTCCTTTTAGTCATTCCAATGAAAAAGTAAAACCTGGATATCATCAGGTATTTTTAGATAGATATGGCATAAAAGCTGAATTGACCTCCACACTTCGAACTGGATTTCATCGCTACAATTTCGAAAAGCAGGGAAAACAACAAGTTTTAATTCGCTTGGGAGGCATGCTGGGACCTTCTTTGATCACAGATGGTTCAATTTCTCAAAAGTCCCCGGATCATTTTGAAGGATTCATCATGAATGGATCCACGTCAAGAAGACCTTATGAAACTCCAGTTTTCTTTGCCATCAAATTCAATCGATCTGTAAAAGAATTAAAAGGATGGTCAGAGTCTCAAATCACAACGGACCTTGAGAAAATCAAAGGGCCTGACTCTGGGGTTATTTTGACATTTGACCAGGACTCCGAGGAACTTCTTATGAAAGTGGGAATCTCCTATGTAAGTGCTGAGCAAGCTTTGTTAAACTTAGATACTGAATTAAACCATTGGAACTTCGAAAAAGTCATGGATGATTCTTTTGAAGAATGGAATGACTATTTAGGCAGAATTCAAGTCTCGGGAGGCACAGAAAAAGCCCAAAAAAGATTCTATACGGACCTTTGGCATGCGCTACAAGGAAGAAGAACGATCAGCGATGTAAATGGGAAGTATGCAGATATGACTTCTGGAAAGCATTTGGTAAAGCAAATTCCTTTGGATGATTCTGGTAAACCCAAATTCAGACATTTCAATTCGGATTCATTTTGGGGGGCTCAATGGACCATCAATACGCTTTGGCATTTAGTATATCCCGAAATCACGGAAGAATTTGTCAATTCCTTGCTACAATATTATCAGGACGGAGGGCTGATCCCTAGAGGTCCTTCAGGAGGAAATTATTCTTACGTCATGACCGGGGCATCGAGCACTCCTTTTATAGTGAGCGCCTATCAAAAAGGAATCAGAGGATTTGATATCAATTTAGCCTATGAGGGTTTATTGAAAAATCATCGTCCAGGAGGCATCATGGAAAAGGCAGGGTACGAACACAACACCAATTTAGGAGGAGGTTTTCAATATTTTCTTAAAGACGGTTATGTTCCTTGGCCTATCCCCGAAGGTAGATTTGGGGCACATCAGGATGGGCCTAGTCTTACTATGGAATATGCCTATCAGGACTGGACTTTAGCTCAACTTGCAAAAGCAACAGGAGATCAACCCGCTTTCGAAGAATTCATGAAGAGATCAGAAAACTATAAGAATGTGTTTGACTCTGAAACTGGCTGGATGCGACCTCGAAATATTTCAGGAGAATGGAAAGAACCTTTTGACCCTTATGAATACAACGCTGGTTTCAATGAGGCGAATGGTAGTCAAGCTACTTGGTTTGTACCTCACGATCTGGATGGATTGGCAGAGTTAATGGGTGGAAAAGAAAAAGCCATCGATAGACTTAATCAATCATTTATAGAAGCAGAAAAACAGGGATTTACTTCAGGAACTTCTCATTCTCAGGAAGCTCATCCGGAATACCGCAGAATTCCAATCAATTATGGAAATCAACCTTCTATTCAAACTGCTTTTATTTTTCAAAAATTGGGGAGGCCAAACCTCACACATTATTGGACGCGAGCAATTGTCACTAAAGTCTATTCAGAACTGAGTCCCAATTCAGGATATAATGGAGACGAAGATCAGGGATTGATGGGAAGTCTGGCTGTTCTCATGAAAATAGGTCTGTTTCAAATGAATGGAGGAACAGAAGAAAATCCTTCGTATCAAATAGGGAGTCCAATCTTCGATCAAATCACCATCCATCTCAATCCTTCGTATTATCCCGGAAAACAATTTGTCATAAAAACGCTTCAAAACGATCCTGCAAATGTTTATGTGAATTCCGGAATCTGGAATAACAAATCTTTAAACATGCTTGAATTAAGCCATGATCAGATAATAAATGGCGGTGAACTTGTTCTCAAAATGAGTAATAGTCCTAGTAGGTGAAAATTACTCGGATAAGTTTTTTTCCCAGTTCCAGGAGTCTCTCAAAGAATCTTCCAAAGTATATTGTGGATACCAACCTAAGACTGAGTTGATTTTTGCTGTGTCTGCCCAAATCTTCACTACATCTCCTGCCCTTCTGGGACCAATTTCATAATTGAGATTGATCTTATTCACCTTTTCAAAGGTCTCAATGATTTCCAAAACAGTGTTTCCGTTTCCGGTCCCTACATTAAAAACATCATAGAAATCATCTTCTTGCCCGTTTAAATAAGCTAAAGCTTTTACATGTGCATCTGCTAAATCCATTACATGGATAAAATCTCTGACGCAGCTACCATCTATGGTATCATAATCATTTCCAAAAACTGTGATTTTTTCTCGGATCCCGGCAGCCGTTTGGGTGACAAAAGGGACAAGATTGTTTGGTGTTCCATTTGGCAATTCCCCAATTTTCCCACTCGGATGAGCTCCAACAGGATTAAAATATCTAAGTGAAACAACCTTGATTCCTGCTTTGCACTTAACAAAATCAACTAAGATATCTTCACAGATTTTTTTTGTATTTCCATAAGGACTTTCAGCATCTTTTCTTTGAGTAGTTTCAGTTACAGGCAGTTCATCGGGCTGACCATATACCGTACATGAAGAAGAAAAAACAATATTTTTAATGCCTTTCTCTTTCATGAAATCCAACAAAACAACCAGAGAACCCACGTTATTTCTATAGTATTTCAAAGGCTCACGGGTACTTTCGCCAACGGCTTTAAATGCCGCAAAATGAATCACTCCTGTGAATTTATGCTCTGAATAAATTTTCTCCAAAACGCTTTCATCATTACAATCTCCCTCATAGCAAATCACTTCTTTCCCTATGATTTCAGCTAATCTAGCTATCACACTTGGTTGAGAGTTAGAAAAATCATCCAAAATTATTGGTTCAAAGCCAGCTTTCAATAATTCAACAGCTGTGTGGGAACCAATATATCCTGCTCCTCCTGTTATTAAAATCTTATTCATCCTATCAAAAATTTAGATTGTAAATCTATTCAAAACTGTCAATCTTAGTTAGAAAAAATTAAAAAATCACTGAATTAATGTAAATGTCCCAGTTCTAGAATCAGTACCGAAACTACCTTCCAAAGGGTATTCATAGGTGATTTTATAAGTAAAAGTACCTTGCGAAATTGGGTTTCCCAGATAGTACCCATCCCATCCTTCTTCCCCTGAATAAATTAATTGACCCCATCGATCCCATATCAATAACTCATAAGAAATACTGCAGTTTGAGATAGGTTCATAAACCCCGGCCTTTGGATTGAAACCAGATGGCATTCTTACCTGAGGTTTTGATTCACTAACCTTTCCAGTTCCGGCCACCGAGCAGCCATTTGAATCTGTAACAGTCACGCTAAAATCTCCAGATGACAATCCTGATATTTTACTATCTGTCAAACCATTATTCCAAAGTATGGAATAAGGACCAGTGCCGCCTAGAATAATCACTTCTAAAACACCATCTGCTCCCCCCGGGCAACCGGGATTTTCCTCCAAAAACGAAATTTCCAGTGGAGCAGGCCCTCCTATTTCTCCTTCCAGAATCACATTACACCCTCTAGAGTCGATAATGGAGTGGGAAAAAAGGCCAATCCCCAAACCTGAAACTTTAAGAAATTCCCCATCCCAGTTTGAATCAAATCCAGATGCTTCATAGGGAGGGGTTCCTCCTTGAACTTTTACTCGATAGGATCCATCCATCGTATCTGCACAACTCACGTCTTCAATAATTAAACTTCCAACTGCCTCAATAGCCTCCAGATCACCAAGTTCTATAGTCAGGGTTTCTTCTCCACAGCCAGATAAATCCGTAATTGTCACCTCATAGGTGCCTGATACTAAATTAAAAGCCGAATAGGATTCTAAATCTGGATCATGTGACCACTGCACTTCATATACCCCAGATCCTCCTACTGGTTCTATTATTATTGATCCATTCGTCTCACCTGGGCATGCCGGAAGTAATTTATCCACAAGCCCAATGCTGAATTCCGGATAAATCACCACATCCAATACTTGTGATGCACCAGAGCATAACGCATTGTCCTTGCTTGTCACCTCATAAAACAAGTTCCTCACAGAGGCATCAAAATCCCAGATCACCAAGATTTCTTCAGATCCCTGACCTTCAGAAATTATCCCTCCTTGGATGACCCAATTGTAATTAAAATTATCAGAAGGAAATGGAACTTGATAAGAAAGACTTTGAGTCTGAATACCACAAATTCCAGCCGGGCCCTGGGGCAAATCCGGTTCATAATTATCCGAAACAATAACCTGAATCTCCTGAATCTCACCTTCACATCCATTCTCTGCATATGGGATTGCTCTCACGAGACCAGATTGGGTTGGCTGATCCCATTTGACTGTGATAGTGGAATCAGTACTTACTAATTCAATCCCATCAACAATTTCCCAAATGACCTTATCAAAATTTTTGGTATTTGTAAAAGTATAGGTAACATCTTCTTCATTGGGACAGACTGCACTTGGCCCTATCAATTCACCTTCGATTCTTAAAACCTCCACTTCAAATTTAAACTCTTCTTCACTATCACAACTTCCATCTCCTGTCGAAGCCAATACGATCACTTCAAATTTTCCCTCTTTGGTATAAGTATGAGCTACCTCCTGCCCTTCTTTCTGATCAGTTCCGTCTCCAAAATCCCACGAAAACGTAGTGAACAAAGGATTATCAGGTATAATTTTCCAAATACCTTCTTGCTCAAAACAAGCTACTTTATCCCCTATTACCTCAAAATCATAGGCAGTTTCAGTTTCAAACTGCACATTTTCTAAATTCGCCCCAATCGCATACCCATAAGATTCAATAAAACCTGAACCATAGGCATATCCGATAAATCCTTCTGGATTAGAAACTGAGTTTGTACCCTCTGGTACTTTAAGTTTGGCATATTCAAAATCCGGATTTCCCGGAACTGATTTGAACTCAGAACCTACATTTTGACCATTAAGAATAGTTTGATTGGCAGAACCTTTTGGAACGATTAGATTTAGGAAATGATCTGTGATTTCAATTTCCGGAACAGAAGAAAAAACCAATGATTTTAATCGCTGCTCATTGGAACTGTAAGTAATCATGGCAGGATCTCCTTTAGAAAATTCAGCGTTATTCTTGGTATTGCAAGCCTGACTTTTTGCCAAAACTGTAACAGCACTTGGTTTTGAAGTTTCTATGGAGGCAATTTGATCAGGCCCAAATTCCAGCTTTAAATACTTCCCTGCATTGAGCGTTCCCACTATATCCCCATCTACCCTAACCTGAGTTCCATTTTCAGAAGCCAAAACTTTGACAATCTCTCCAGAAGTTCTTTCTGCAAATGGTACATGGATATAAGATTTTCCCCAAGTTTTGATTGGATAGGTCTGCTGAAACATATGGTCTCCTGTGGTCCCACAATCTCCAACGCTGGTTAACTTATTACCTCCAAAAACAGCAACATTTTTACAATCCCCATCGGTGCCATTCAAAACCCGAACCCTGGAACCAGTCAAATCACCGATTGCTTTGACCTGATAAGTTTCACCGGCATTTAAAGTAATATTCAATGGGGCATTTGCAGGAATCGTATGTACGGTGGCTGTTGAAGCAGTAATCTCCAACTGAGTATTGTCCTCCACAGCTACCACCAGCATGGTACTTTCAAAATTGGAATTTGCACCAGGATCTAGCCCAGGTCCAAAAACATCTGCATGTGCCGTGACATAATAGTCTTTGCCTAATGCATTCAAAGGTAAAACTACCGTTCCATCACCACTTCTTTGCCTATGATTGAAAGCATGAACAGCTATATCACCACTCGAACTGATGTAGATACCTTTCTTTTCTATTTCACCCGACGTCCTATGGATAAAATTCCCGGAAAACTCATGTATAAATTGCTCCCCGGATTGAATAGAAAATGGAATCCTAATGCTTCCGGCTTGAATAAACCCTTCGCTGTCCTCATTTGCTGAAATTATTATGATAGGTACATCCGGTTGATTGTCTCTTCGATAATTCTCCATATAGCCCACATAGAACTCCTTTCCAATCGTACTTAACTGGGCAAAAGAATCCTTTGCACCCAAGAAAATCGCCAAGGTGAAAAGAACTGTATAAATGGATTTAATTTTAATCATCAATAAAAGTCTACCTAACCAAAGTAAACGCTCCTCTTTTTTCAACTGTCTTGATTATCCCTTCCAATGGAAAAGAATATTGCATCAAATAGGAATATGATCCTGAAGGCGCTTCAGTTCCCGAAATCAATCCATCCCAGCCAGAAGGACCGGAATAAATCAATTGGCCCCATCGATTGTATATCCAAAGCTCAAATTCTATTTCACAATTTGAAACACCTTGGAATAAACCCTCGTCGGCATTTGGATTAAACCCAGTAGGCATTCTTACTTCTGGTGCTGCTTCTACGACCACCCCAACTCCTATACTGATACATCCTGAAGGATCAGTTACTGAGATATTGTAATTTCCTTTTGGAACACCTAATAATTGACTCCCAAACCCCTTAGGATCTTCCCAAGAATAAACATAGGGATCATTTCCTCCTTCTGGAAATGCAAATAATTCTCCATTACTACCACCTGGACAAGCAGGTTTCTGCAATCTGACTTCCACTTCCAAAGCAGGCGGAGAAGTTATTTCAAAATCAACAGGCATTACACATCCATTGGCATCAGTAACCTCCAATGCATAAATTCCTTGGGGTACATCTGTTAAGTTCAGAATTCCCATAAATGTTTTTACTCCATTATTCTCATACGTATAAGGGGCTGTTCCTCCGGCAATTTCAAGGTTTAATAAACCATCACTTTTTCCGAAGCAGGAAGTTCCCTGAGTATTCAAGGAAATAATCTCAAGAATTCCTGGTTCAGAAACTTCAATATTTTCTATCAATACCTCACATCCCAATTGATCAATAATCTGGACAGAATAATTTCCAGCTTCCAAACCACTTGCCTTTTGTTGTTTCAAATCAGAATCATGTGACCAAATAAAATCATAGGGTTCAATTCCTCCAATCACCTCTAATTCTATTTCTCCACCACTTTCTCCAAAACAGGAAATCGGTTTAATAGTCAAAATATTTGCATCAAAGGAATCAGCAACTGATACTTCCAATGAAGGAGATTCTCCTGCGCAAGATTCGTCAATCAAACTAGTTACTGTGTAACTGATTGAACCAGTTATGCCCGGCTGATCCCAAATCACCTCAACGCTACCGTCGTCAAAAGTTTCCAGGATAGTGCCTCCAGAAATATTCCATTCATATCCTCTTCCGGGTGTAATATTAGGTACTGAATAAAAGTGAGAGACATTTGTATCAAAACATACCTGCTGCTCACCTAGAGGTGTTTCGGCTTCTAATTTGATGTTGATTAGAATATCTTTAGAGATTGGATCTCCCGGGCATCCATTCGCTGAAAATGGTATAACAATTACTTTTGCCGAATTATTTGCAGGGCCCCAATTTACCAGGATTGAATCCCCATAATTCTCAATTATTTCGCCACCTTCCACACTAAACTCTATTTTCGAAATCCCAGACATGTCAGAAATCTTATAGATCAATTCTTCCACATCGGGACAAACACTACTAACCCCTACAATTTCTTCATCCAGCGCTATTTCCAAAACCTCCACTTCAAAGGTGATTTCTTCTTGTTCTTCACATGAATTTGGACTTATAGAGGCTTTTACCACGATTTCATATTCCCCAGGTTCAGTATAGGTATGAGTTACTTCTTTCCCTTCTTTTGGATCTGATCCATCACCAAAATCCCATATAAAATACGTATAGTTGGGATTTTCAGATTCTATTACCCAAGTTCCTTCTTGATTTAGACAGGCTACATTATCACCTTCAACTTCAAACTCATAGGTCGATTCAGTCTCAAAATTGAGATTATCTAATGCAGCTCCTACCGCAAAACCATAAGATTCCAAAAATCCAAAGCCATAAACGTAGGCTGTAAAACCTTCGGAATTGACAAGGCGATGAACTCCTTGAGAAATATTTATTCTAGCGTAGGAAAAAGAGGGATCTCCAAAAACAGGGGAAAATCTTGTACCGACATTTTGCCCATCTAAAAAAGTTAAGTTTTCTGTCCCTGATCTTACGACCACATTTATGTAGTGAGCGACTATGGAAGGTAAACTCAAGGCATTAAAACGGATTTCTTTTAGCAATTGCTCACTTGGACTATAGGTAATCATGAATGGGTCCCCATTCTCATAATTCGGATCATTCGGTTGGTTGCATTCCTGACTTTTTGCAAATACAGTAACACTAGCCGGCTTTGAGGTCTCGATTTTTGCAGTTTCATTGATGCCAAAATCAATGCTCAAATATTCTCCAGTATTGATAACCCCTCTATTCTGACCTCCAATGAAAACAGTTGTATTATCTTCTGAGGCCAAAATCTTCACCAATTCACCAGAAGTTCTTCCAGAAAGTGCCACATGGACAAAAGATGTTCCCCAGCTGCTAATTGGATAGGCTTGTTGGAATAAATTGTCATTTGCACTTCCACAGTTTCCAACGGAAGTCCATTTGTTGCCTCCAAAAACAGCTATTTTCTTACAGTTTGAAGCATCCTCACTGATAACTCTCACCCGGGAACCTGTCAAATCAGCTTTCGCTTTCAATAGATAGCTTTGCCCTCTATCCAAAGTAATGGTAAATGGAACGCCCGGGTCATTTCCTCCAAAGGCAAAAACTGATGAGGTAATTTCTATTTCAGTATCATCTTCGGTCGCAACAACCATCAATTCACTTTCATCATTGATGTTCCCGTTATACTCGACAGGAAATGTAAGATTCTCAAAATGTGACGTAATCAAATAATCCTTCCCTAAAGCTCCTATTGGCAATACCACCGTTCCATCTGCAGAGCGATAGCGTTCATTAAAAGCATAGACCGCTATTTTCCCATTGGAACTGATGTATATCCCTTTATTTTCAATGGTGCCGGAATTTCGATGAAGCATATCCAGATCAGTCGAGGGAATTATATGGGTAAACTGCTGACCTTGGGAAAGTGTAAAAGAAATAGTCCTTCCACTATATTCTATGACCCCAACAGCATCTTCATTCGCGGATATTACAATCACAGCCTGATCAGGAGCATCTGGCAAAATGCGGTTGTTTTCCATAAATCCTACCCAAAACTCTTTCCCAACGGTAGATAGCTGTGCTTTAGAGTGATGACTAAAAAAAAGGCAACAGAAAATAAATGTAATTCCAAGTAAAATTCTCCTCATATAAACCCAAAGGGATAATTATCTTTCAATATAAACATCCTGCGAAACAATCGTTTAAATTATCTCCTTTCAAGCCACAAATTGCCTATTAAAAGACACTTGCTTTTTCTAAGCCAGAAAAATATAATACCTATCTTTGCGGCTCAAAAAAAGAAGTATTAAAGAATGATTTCAGTAGATAACCTTTCCTTAAAGTTTGGAAAAAGAACACTTTTTGATGAAGTAAGTGTCAAGTTTACCCCTGGCAATTGCTATGGTGTCATCGGTGCCAATGGTGCCGGAAAATCTACTTTTTTGAAAATCCTCTCTGGGGAAATTGACAGCACAAGCGGCTCAGTAAATATCACTCCCGGTCAAAGAATGGCCGTATTGAGTCAGGATCACTTTAAATTTGATGAGGTAGAAGTTCTCAAAACCGTATTGATGGGGCATAAAAAACTCTATGCCATCATGGAAGAGAAAGATGCCATTTATATGAAAGAGGATTTCTCCGAAGAAGATGGCTTAAGAGCATCTGAATTGGAGGCTGATTTTGCAGAAATGGACGGTTGGAATGCTGAGTCAGATGCAGCTTCCCTGCTTTCAGGATTGGGTATCTCAGAGGACCTTCATTACCTTCCTTTGAAACAATTGGCTGGTAATCAAAAAGTGAGAGTCTTACTTGCTCAGGCACTTTTTGGTAATCCCGACATCCTGATTCTCGATGAACCTACCAACGACCTGGATTCTGAAACCATCGAATGGCTGGAAAACTTCCTGATCGATTTCAAAAACCTGGTCATCGTAGTTTCTCACGATCGTCACTTCCTGGATACTGTTTCCACACATATCGTGGACATTGATTTTGCTAAAATCAAAATCTATTCAGGTAACTATACCTTCTGGTATGAATCATCACAACTTGCTTTAAAACAAAGATCTGATCAGAATAAGAAAGCCGAAGACAAGAGAAAAGAACTTCAGTCCTTTATCGAAAGATTCTCTGCCAACGTAGCAAAGTCAAAGCAGGCAACTTCCAGGAAGAAAATGCTGGAAAAGCTGAACATCGATGACATCCAACCTTCTTCAAGAAAATATCCAGGTATAATATTCAAGCCTGAGAGAGAAGCAGGAGATCAGATTTTCATGTCTGAAAATCTGGAATTGAAAGCCGATGGCGTTACCTATTTCACCGATGTAAACCTGATGGTGGACAAGGGTGATAAGATCGCTTTTATCTCAAAAACCAAACAAGCCGTAAACAAATTCTTCCAGACAATCATGGAAGAGATCCCTACACAAAAAGGAAGCTTTAAATGGGGAGTTACCATCAATAAGGCTTATTTGCCAAATGACAATTCTGAGTATTTCAAAACAGACATTCCATTAATTGAATGGCTAAGACAATTCTCAAATAATCAGGAAGAAGCTTACGTAAGGACTTTCTTGGGAAGAATGCTTTTTACGGGTGAAGAATCTCTAAAGAAATCTTCGGTACTGTCTGGAGGGGAAAAAGTTCGATGCATGATTTCTAAAATGATGCTTCAAAACCCCAATCTTTTGGTTTTAGATGAACCAACTAACCACTTGGATTTGGAATCGATTACTGCTTTCAACAATGCAGTAGTGGAATTTACCGGAACTGTATTGATGTCATCCTATGACCACGCATTTGTTCAATCTTCTGCAAACAGAATTGTAGAATTCACTCCAAATGGAACGATCGATAGAAGAATGCCTTATGACGCCTATTTGGAATCAGAGGAAATCAAAGCGATCAGAGAGAAAATGTATGGAAACAAATAGGCTTTAAGACTTGCTGCTTACATCCATCATTATTTACCTGGCGATCACAGTCGGGATAGGTGCTTGGTCCTCAAAACTGGTCAAAAGCTCAAATGATTTTGTTTTAGCAGGAAGATCTCTTCCCTTATTTTTATCCGCATCCGCATTATTTGCAACATGGTTTGGCTCCGAAACGATTTTCGGAGCCTCTTCTGTTTATTTGGAGGAAGGATTACAAGGCGTGATTGAAGATCCCTTTGGAGGTGCTTTATGTTTGGTGCTTTTCGGCATGTTTTTCCTCCGTCCCATGTATAGAATGGGCGTTTTGACTATCGGGGATGTATTCAAAAAGATTTATGGAAAAAGAATTGAATTCTTTGCTTCTGTCTTTATGGTTCCGGCTTATTTTGGATACGTAGCCGCACAATTGGTGGCATTGAGTTTAATTTTAGGTTCTATCACTGATCTCACGCTTTTTCAGGGCATCCTTATCTCTGCCGGAGTTGTTGTTTTCTACACATTTCTTGGAGGTATGTGGGCGATTTCCATCACGGACTTTATCCAGACTACCATGATTGTAGTGGGCTTACTTTGGGTCTCTATTATGGTTGCAAAGGAAGCGGGAGGCGTATCTGAAATCTTATCTCAGGCTCCGCCAGAAAGTTTTCAGTTTTTTCCCGACGCCAATCCTATTTCATGGATCAATTATTTTGGAGCATGGATCATTTTAGGTCTGGGAAGCATCCCCAGCCAAGATATTTATCAAAGAGTCATGTCCTCCAAATCTGAAAAAGTAGCTGTTCAATCAACTTATTTAGCTGGAGGGTTTTATCTGACTTTTGGGCTCTTGCCCCTATTTATAGCTTTGGGAGCCAAAGTCCTATATCCAGAATTATATCTGGAAAATAAGCAAATGCTCTTGCCCACCATGATCTTGGCACATGGTGGACTTCCTGTTCAAATCGTGTTTTTTGGCGCCTTGATCTCGGCGATCATGAGTACTACCAGTTCAGGACTTTTGGCTCCGGCAGCCATTATTTCCGAAAACCTGATCAAACCTTATTACGGAGAAAAACTAAAAGACAAAAACCTACTTTGGATCCTTAGAGGAAATATTGTTTTCGTAGCGATAATTGCTACCATCATCGGAACTATGGAGTCGGATATCTATGATCTTGTCGCAGGAGCCTCTATATTGATGTTGGTATCTTTGTTTGTTCCTTTGACAGCCGGGTTGTATTGGAAGAAGGCCAGTCCAATTGGCGCTTTACTTTCTATGGTCGGAGGTATGATCGCCTACCTAACCGCTGATCAGTTCAACAATAGTATCCAGCCACATCTTATAGGTCTGATATTTAGTGTTTTAGCAATGATAATTGGAAGCTATAGTTTCCCTACACGAACCTTACAAAACGATGAATTATCCTAAAATTATTCTTAAAAAAGGAAAAGAGGTTTCCTTGAAAAGAAGACACCATTGGGTGTTTTCCGGAGCCATCTATGAGATGCCTGAGAATCTTCAAAACGGGGATTTGGTATCGGTATTTTCTTCCAGAGACGAATTCTTGGGCATTGGCCATTTCTCTCATGGTTCTATCATGGTCCGTATTATTTCTTTTGAAGAAAGGTCCATTGATCAGGCATTTTGGAATGAAAAAATCGCATCAGCTTATACCTTAAGAAAGAGCCTTGGTCTAACAGAAAATCCGGAAACCAATGTTTACCGATTGGTGCATGGAGAAGGGGATTTACTTCCTGGGCTAATAGTAGACTTCTATAATGGAACTGCAGTAATTCAGGCGCATCATGTGGGCATGCATGCTCAAGTGAAGGAAATAGCTTTAGCCATTAAAAATACCTATGGCAATAGCCTGGCAGGTGTTTATGATAAAAGTGCAGAGACACTACCAAAGAATTTGGGAATCATATCCAATGAATGGATCATCGGCGAACCAAAAACTGATTTGGTTCAGGAGTATGGAGCAACTTACAAAATTGATTGGGAGAAAGGTCAGAAAACAGGTTTTTTCATAGATCAGAGAGAAAACAGGAAACTCTTGGCTTCCTACTCTTTCGGTAAGAAGGTATTGAATACATTTTGCTACTCCGGAGGTTTTTCGGTTTTGGCTCTCCTGGAAGGTGCAAGAGAAGTACATTCTGTGGATATTTCTCCAAAAGCCATTGAACTCACAGAAGAGAACATTTCGCTAAATCCAGAAATCAAAGGAAAACATGAATCCAAAGTTGCCGATGTAGTAAAATACGTTCGTGAAATCGGTGATGATTACGACATCATTGTTTTGGATCCACCGGCTTTTGCAAAAAATATAAAAGCTCGTCATAATGCTGTGCAAGCTTACAAAAGATTGAATGCAGAAGCTTTGAAGAAAATCAAACCGGGAGGCATTTTATTTACTTTCTCCTGTAGTCAAGTAGTAGATAAGTCATTATTTGCGCATACGATCACTGCTGCTGCGCTAGAAAGTGGCAAAAAAATTAAGATCCTGCATCAGGTTACCCAGCCTGCGGATCATCCCGTCAATATTTTCCACACCGAAACTGAATATTTAAAAGGTTTGGTGCTATTTGTAGAGTAATTCCTGTAAAAACAGGCTAATCGTATCTTCTTTTCAGCTATTTTCACCTTTCAAAATCAAAGAACATGTATACAGGTTTACAACATTTACATTCAGGTCTAGCATATTTACTGCTATTGGCACTAATTCTTATCGTTTTTTATGCCCTTTATGGAGCATTGTCCAATAAGATATTCACAGACAAGGACAGAAAAATCGCTTTAATCGGATTCATCCTTTCCCATATTCAATTGACGGTAGGTTTGATCCTCTATTTTGTAAGTCCGCTTGGATTTGAGATGTTAAAATCAGGTTCAGCCATGTCAAATTCTGCTGTTCGATTAACAGCCGTTGAGCACCCTTTAATCAATATCATTGCCATAGTCGTGATTTCTATCGGTTACATCCGTGCCAAAAAAGGCACTATATCCAGAGCGAGATTCCGCAGTGTTTATATGATGTATGCCATAGGAATTTTACTTCTTTTATCAAGAATTCCTTGGACCGCTTGGTTGGGATAATCAAATTCAAAACCATTTTAAGTCCAGCAATTGCTTGCTGGACTTTTTTTTCATTTTTTCAGATTCACATTCTGTCCTTGGAATTTGCCATTTGAATAGACTTTTTGTGTCTATTTCATATTTTTGCAACTTTGTTTCATTTACACTGGTTTTATCAGGAAATCGATTCTATTTTTGTTCTGTGAAAACAATCCAGTACTCATACCTATTTCTATTTCTTCTCTTTATTGGTTCGTCTCAAGCATTCAGCCAAACATGTGATCTTTCCATTCGAGGTAAAATTTTACACCTGGAAAATAATGAACCGATAGAAGGTGCTTATATATGGGTGGTGGAAAGTGCAAGCGGAGCTGTTTCAGATCAATACGGAAATTTTATAGTTAAAGAACTTTGTGAAGGAAGCTATACTTTAACCATTCAATATTTAGGTCATAAAGAGATAAGAGACAGCATTACCCTAAGCTCAACCAATTTCAATAAGACGTATAGGTTGGAAGAAGAGTCAATGGAATTAGGTGGAGTTGAAATTCACGGTCATCAATTGGCTGTGCAAACGACAACCTCTGTTTCAGCACTTTATGGTGAAGCACTACTAGAGGCAAGAGGCGAAAGTCTTGGTGAAAGTTTAAAGCGAATTTCTGGCGTAACCACTTTTTCTACCGGAAATAGCATTTCCAAACCCGTGATTCATGGGATGCACAGTAACAGAATCATGATTTTGAACAACGGAATCCGACTTGAAGGTCAGCAATGGGGAGCAGAACATGCACCGGAAATTGATCCTTTTGTCGCCGATGAAATAACGGTTATCAAAGGAGCGGAAACTGTTCGATATGGCCCAGAAGCAATGGGAGGCGTAATTCTAGTGAATCCAGCTCCCTTGCCAACTAAAAGAGACCCGAAAACCAATTTATATCTGACGACTGGCTCAAATGGAAGAATGGGAAATTTCTCAGTTTCTCATGCCAACGGGTCGGATAAAATAAAAGGTTTGGGTTATCAAGTACAGTCCTCAGCAAAAAGAGCCGGAAACATTCAATCACCAGATTACTATCAAGGAAATACAGGACTTAGTGAACTTAACTTTTCAGGGTCAGTAGGTTACAGCAGCTCAAAACTAGGAATTGAAGGGTATTACAGTTATTTCAACACTACCCTGGGAATACTTAGAGACTCTCATACCGGAAATCTAGATGACCTAACAAGTATCATCGAAAACGGACGTCCATTTTCAGACCCGGGATTCACCTACGAAATCATCAATCCAAAACAGGTGGTATCCCATCATTTGGCAAAAGTAAAATCTCACTATCACCTTTCAGATTCATGGAAACTAAATTTCCAATATGGATTTCAGGCAAATAACAGGCAGGAATTTGACAAAAGAAGAGGGGATTTGAATGAAAAGCCAAGTCTTGATTTAGAGCTTTTCACCAATACTTTGGACCTGTTTATGGATCATAATCTGAAAAATGAATGGAGTGGAAGTTTTGGGATCAGTGCGATTCAACAAGCAAACAGTAATATCCCAGGAACTGGAGTTACTCCCCTTATTCCAAACTATGACATGTTTAACTTTGGACTGTATGTAATTGAAAAATACAGCAAAGGCCCACTTGAAATTGAAGGAGGTTTAAGGTTTGACACGAGGTCTGTCAATACCGCAAGATTTGTGGATTCAGAACTTCAGGAAGCAGATTTAAGCTATACTAACTTCTCTGCCTTTTTAGGTGGTCTTTACCAAATCAATCCTAAAATCACTTTTAGTTCTAATTTGGGAACAGCTTGGAGGCCTCCAAATGTAAATGAACTTTTCAGTGAAGGCTTGCACCATGGTGCAGCAGCTGTTGAAATTGGAGATCCTAATTTGAAATCGGAGAATTCTGTGAAGTGGGTAAACCAGCTGGAATATAATGGAGGAAGGACACGTTTGGAAGTAACGGCTTATGCAAACAACATCTCCAATTACATTTATCTAAATCCTACCGGTGATACGTATGTTTCCCTGAGAGGTACCTTCAACGTGTATGAATATTTGCAGGCCAATGCCTTCTTTTACGGGTTTGATTTCTCAGGCAGTTATGTTTTTACCGAAAGATTAAATGCTTATGCAAAAGGGTCCATCATTCGGGCAAAAAATACAGACGCTGACAATTACTTCCCTTTTATCCCTTCAGACAGAATGGACTGGGGACTCTCCTATCAATTTGGTTCGCTGAGCAATTCAAAAACCAACAAATTAACCTTGAGCAATATGTTGGTTGCGAGGCAAAAAAGAGAACCTGATTTTGACCTTGCTCCTGCCCCAGCAGCTTATGCTTTGTTTAACATAGCTTATCAGAAACAAATTGCTATAGGAGATAATACATTAAACCTTGGAGTTCAGGTTCAAAATTTATTCAACACCGCCTATAAAGAATACATGAATCGATTCCGCTATTTCACGGATGATATGGGCAGAAATTTCCTTTTAAAAATTAATTACCAATTCTAAACTATGACCAACATGAAGCAATTTAAAAACAACGCTTTATTAGCAGCAGCACTTTCCTCAGCACTCCTTTTTTCTTGCGAAAGTGAAGCTCCAGTGATTGAAAATGATGAGGAAGTAATCACGGATGTAACTTTGAAATTTACTGAATTAGACGGTTCAGGAAATGCCGTCGGAAGCCCTTTTGAGTTTGTAGCATCAGATCCTCAAGGAATCGAATTAGGGAGTCCTTCTATTGAAACTGTTACCTTAATGAAAGGTAAAACCTATCAAATGGAGGTTGTCTTATACAACTCAATTGCAGATGAAGACATCACTGAGGAAGTTCAGGAAGAATCGGATGAGCATCAGTTCTTTTTCTTGGGAACAGCATTCGTAGGTTCGCCTGTATTGACTTATACCTATGATGATCCAAATGGAGAATTAATAGGTTTGAAAGGACAAGTTGTAGTAGCCCAAAGCCCAGGCTTCAACAATGCAACTATGCGAATTGTCTTAAGACATGACTTGGATAAAGACTTCCCAGGCGCTACTAATCCGAATTTTGAAAATTTCATACAGGCGGGTGGCGAAACAGATTTGGATATCACTTTCCCTTTAGTGATCAATTAAGATTCGTTTCGAACCTAAAAAGATTTATGGGATAAAATATTTTGAATACACTAATAATAGGATTAGTAATTTCGAAAAAAAGTCAACTTGTTTAAAGATAAAAACCCGAGCAGGAATCCTGTTCGGGTTTTGACTTTTAAAATCAAATCACTAAAATTTTACTGATATGAAGTAATCAGTTTCTCCTCCAATCGCTTTTCATCTACTGTAAGCTATGCAATGCTTATTAGAACTGTACATTTCCTATTTTATTTTTATGTCTCCCTCAGCCACCATCCCCAACTCTCCTACCTCCCGAACATACTTCTTCGCTTCCTGATCGACTAATTCCCCCTGAAATGCCTTCAACAAGACCGCCAGAGGCAATTGAATAATTCTGTTTGAGAATTCAAAGGATTGACCTAAGTAGAAAGACATTAGGGCACCAGATTCTAAAAAGTGAAAGTTTGAAAAGGTCATTCGTGTTCAATAATTCAGAACTGGAGAAATAAACGCTGCTGATCAATTAATTCCTTTAATAGTAGAGAACAAAAGGATAATTAAAAGCAATTTGAATTTACAGAAACAATTCCCAAAGATTTTAGAAGCTTTTTCCTGCACAAATCCCTCCATCTGGGGATTTTTTTCCCAAGCAAAGTGTCTCTGAAAAATCTGAAGCGAAAAAACCAAATTCCGATTGTCCAGGTTGTTTAGCTTTTTTCACGATCTCACCAAATCAACAAGGAGGATTCACTAAAAAATTTGGAAGTTTCCATCTCAAATTCAATTCCCCAAAAAAACACCATAGAACTTTTGATTAGTCATTTCATCGCCGAAAAATTTGCCTGAGACAATAAAAGCTTCGAAAGACGTATGACCTTCAGGCTCCAAGTCCGCAATAATCCCTCCACCAAAAATCAAAACTTTAAAGTCAACAACTCTCCCGCTTTGATTGCCTTGGCAAGTTTCTTGGATTATTTTAACCAAAAAACCCAAATAATCATGAAACAGGATATTCAAAATATTTTAGTCATTGGAGCAAACGGATCTACAGGACAATTGATCTGCAACCAGCTGAGCGCCTCCCCTGGATACCAACCAGTGGCGATGATCCGCGAAGAATCCCAAAAGGAAAACTTTAACCAGATCGGTATCCGCACGGTTGTCGGAGATTTGGAAGGGGACTTTGAGCATGCTTTTGAAAATATTGATGCGGTAATTTTTGCCGCAGGCTCTGGCAGTGAGACCGGCAAGGATAAAACCAAAGCCGTAGACGAAAAAGGCGCTAAGCAAAGTGTGGATTACGCAAAAAAGTATCACCTCAAAAAATTCGTAATGCTCAGTGCCATGGGAACCGAAAATCCAGACCCAGATTCTGATATCTCCCACTACCTCAAAGCCAAACATGAAGCCGACGAATACCTCAAGGCCAGCGGACTCAACTTTACCATCGTGCGACCGGGTTCCCTAACCAATGAGGAAGGTTCCGGCAAAATCGAAGCGGCAAAACATTTGGATAAAAAAGGTAAGATCTCCAGAGAAAATGTGGCTTTGACGCTGGTAAAAGTATTGCCTACCGACATACTTCCGGAGCGCTACTTTGAAGTATTGGATGGCAACAAACCCATATCCGAAGCGATCAGCGCATTAAAACATACGATCTATACTTGATCGAATCCTTTGCCCCCTCGGCGAAGTCATATCGTCTGTCGGTACTGGGTGGGATTTTTGCCCTACAGACCGGCCCGAGGCTAAAATGATAATAAAATCATTTTTATACCCCTTGACCTACGAGGCGATTGGCTCTGCTTCAGATGGGCTGAAGGATAAGAAGTTGGTTAGTTGTTTCCCGAGAATCGGGACAGGGTGGTTGAGAGGCGCACAGTGGCTTATGGCTCACGGCCATCTACCTCGATTGGCGGTAGTATTTTATTGTTCATTGTGTCCTTTTCCGTCAAATATTTTCGGTTTTGCTTTTTCAATTCTTGAAGTTCGGGTTTTGGATTGCTTGGCTTCCGAAAAATGTAATAAGTATCCTCTTTGTCTGCCTGGGGTCAATTCGTCAAATGCTTTTTTAAATTCTGGGTCTTTATCAAATGCTGAAATCAATTCTTCGGGTTTTTCATATTCCGATGTTTTTTTAAGCTCTACATCCTTGCCTTCTTTTTCATTTTTTATCGCTTCTTTGATGTATTCCTTAATGGTCTTTTCGAGACTTTCAATTTCTTCATTGTTTGTAAATCTTATTTGTCGTGCTATTTGTGAGTTTTTTGTTTGTTGGATAAGGATATTCTCAGGGTCTTTTAGCAATGCTCCTTTATGAAAAAGCAATGCACAATATTTTTTGAAGCCGTGTATTAAAACTATGTTATTGCCATTGTTTGTGTAACAAGGATGCTTCCATTTAAAATCCTCTTCCAAATCGCATTTCATAACGATCTCTCTTAACAATTTCATTTCCTCATTCCATTGCTTTTCTTTTTTTAAAAAGGCTTTTACTCTCTTGTCCATAATTATTTACGTTCAATTACTTTTCTGCTTTCTGGCCTTAAATACCAAGATAGCATTGTCAAAATGAGAAGTGTTGTTGCAGCAATTAATTCATACCAAGGATGACATGATGCGATATGCGAGAACAACGCTCCCGAGAACAGGAAAAACATACCTGCATATGCCCACTCCTTCAATAAAGGATTCTTGGGGATTAGTATAGCCATAACTCCAAGAATTTTCCATACTCCGAGTATTGTTAAAATATAAACCGGATAACCCAATTGAACAATACCCCAAGCAAATGGTGGTCCAACCGCACCAACTGCTTCCACACGAAATAATTGTTGTAATCCAGTTCCCAACAGTCCTAACGATAGGATAATTGTGGAAATCCAATAAATGATTTTATTTTTTTTTCGATTTAGTCATTACTTTCTGTTTTAAAACTAAAGTTTATCTTTAATTAAGCGAACTTTTTATTGGCTTTCGACCTACTTTCTGATTTCTACTTTGCCTTTGTCCTTGCCTTTAGTGATCAATTAACATTCGTTTCGAACCAAAAAAAGGCAGCTCTGCAGCTGCCTTTTTGTTTGAAAGAAATCTTGGGGATTTTTGACTTTAATGATCAAAAAAATCAATCGTTATAATTTGCTCCTACATTTCCTGCCACCAAAATCACTTCGTAATCAGGACCTTCGCTTGAAAGATGTACTTTGATATGGCCATTGAAGGTTTTAAAACTCTCATAATTTATCGTATTCCCATTGGACAATTCATTCAAAATCGTAGCCCCTACTAAGGAACTCGCATAAACAGGATTTAGCATAGCTGCCATAGGCGCATCCGGATCGCCATAAGGCCCATAATGTAGATGTGCAGGATAAGTGACAGCCTTACTTCCCTTCTCTCCTTTTAGCGTAATTACGAACTCCAATTCACCTGTTTTTAACTCGCCAACCTCTAGCTGTCCCGTATATTTATAGTCACTCGTCTGTTGAAGTTCATAAATAGTCGACTGAACATATCTTGAAGGCCTTTCAGTCTCCTGACAACTGAAAAATAAAATCCCAATAACTAAACCTAAAACTATTTTTTTCATAAATAAATTAGTTACAATCTAAAACGATTTGACCTGCTGGATGTTTTATAAATTCTAAATTGAAATATTCAGTTTCTTAAACCAAAAGTTTACGAAAAGAATTTATTAATAAACATTAAACTGCATCAATACCAAGTCTGTCAATCTCCTTCAAAAAATGGTATCCCAAGAAGAATTATCACATTTTCAATTCTTGAATATCATCAATCAATAAATTCATGCAAGAAAAAAGGCTTGAAGTTGCAATAGATTACTTTAGGAAAAAAGGTTGGAAACCATTCCCTTTCCAATTGGATACTTGGCATGATTTCTTGGATGGAAAATCGGGATTGTTAAATGCTCCTACCGGTTCCGGAAAAACTTTTGCCCTTTGGTTTCCTGTAATTTTAGAATACATACATCAAAATCCTGACACCTGGAAAAAACCTAAGAATAATGGTATCCAATTGATTTGGGTTACTCCTTTGAGAGCACTTTCAAAGGATATTCAACTAGCCATGCAGGAAGTCTGCGATTCTATTGGTTTACCTTGGCAAGTCGCTGTCAGGAATGGCGACACGGATTCTAAAACCCGGGCAGCTTTAAAGCGAAGACCTCCTGAATGTCTTATTACCACTCCTGAAACGCTCCATATTCTTATTTCCCAAAAAGACCATGTGAAGATGTTCCAAACAGTTAAGGCCGTGGTCGTAGATGAATGGCATGAATTGGTGGGAAATAAAAGAGGCGTTCAGGTTCAATTAGCGTTGGAATATATTCAATCTATTTGTCCTGCAAGCTTTAGAAGATGGGCTGTGTCGGCCACTTTAGGAAATTTAAAAGAAGCCGCTTCTACCCTTTTGGGAAAAAATCTTCCTATTCATATCGTCAAAGCGAAAGTTGAAAAACAGATTATTCTGAATTCTGTTTATCCGGATGAAATCGAAAAATACCCTTGGGCAGGTCATTTGGGAATTCGAATGTTGGATAAAGTTATTCCGATAATTGAAGCGGGAAAAACAGTTTTATTATTCACAAATACTCGTTCTCAAACAGAAATCTGGTATCAAAAGATTTTGGAAGCTAGGCCAGATTGGGCAGGCTGGATTGCCATGCATCATGGATCATTGGACATGTCAGTTCGAGCTTGGGTCGAGGAAGCTTTGCATTCCGGAAAATTGAAACTGGTTGTCTGCACTTCCAGTTTAGATTTGGGAGTAGACTTCAGGCCGGTAGACCGAGTCATCCAAGTGGGTAGCCCAAAAGGAGTTTCCCGCTTTATCCAAAGAGCGGGGAGAGCAGGTCATCAGCCTGGACTTCCTTCAGAGATATTTTTTGTACCGACCAATGCATTGGAACTGATTGAGGCTTCTGCTCTGAGAGATGCCATTGAAAAGGAGGAAATGGAGTCACAATTCCCTCCGGAACTCCCATACGATGTTTTGATCCAGTTTTTAGTCACCCTTGCAGTAGGTGTGGGTTTAGAAGATAAGCAAATCTACCAAGTGGTAAAGCAGACAAAATCATTTGAAAAGCTTTCTGAAAATGAGATGAACTGGGTGATGGATTTCATCACCAAAGGAGGTGCTTCCTTAGGTAGCTATGAGGATTTTCTAAAAGTAAGTTTGGACGAAGACGGGCTTTACAAAGTCATGAATAGGCGAATTGCCATGAAACACAGGCTATCTATGGGCACTATTGTTTCGGATGCATTGCTCAAGGTTAAATTTAAAAACGGCGCTTATTTAGGAAGTGTTGAAGAATATTTCATCTCAAAAATGAAAATCGGAGATCGTTTTTTCTTTGCAGGAAGAAGTCTGGAACTGCTACAGGTGAAAGGCCTAATCGCCACAGTGAAAGTATCTGAAAAGAAGACAAAAAATGTGGTTTCCTGGATGGGTGCGCGCATGTCGCTTTCCTCTAAACTTTCGGAAAAAATCAGGGAAATACTGGAGCTTTATAACCAAGGAACTTACATTTCAGAGGAGATTCATAAAGTCTTGCCAATTTTGGATCTGCAAAAAAAACTTTCTATTGTTCCAGATATTGACACTTTTTTAATAGAGTCTCATCAAAGCAACGAAGGCTTCCATATCTTTTTTTATCCTTTTGAAGGAAGAATGATTCATGAACTCATGAGTGCGCTAATCGCATACAGAATCAGTGTAAGTTATGCTGTCACGTTCAGCATAGCGATGAATGATTATGGTTTCGAGCTCCTATCTGATAGTCCGATTCCAATAGAAGAGCTTTTAGAGGAAGATTTATTTTCTCTTGAGAATATTCATGAGGACATCCAACATTGTGTCAATGAGAGTGAAATGAGCCGACGGAAGTTTAGGGAAATAGCAAGTATTGCGGGGCTGGTATTTCAGGGCTACCCTGGAAAGCCCACCACTTTTAAGCATATCCAGGCCAATTCCAGTTTACTTTTTCAGGTTTTTGAATCCTATGACCCGGAAAACCTGCTTCTCAAGCAGGCCCATTCAGAGGCTATCAACCAGCAAATGGATCAGGAAAAGATGATAAATTCTATGAAGAAGATAAATTCACAGCAAATAATTGTTAAGCATCCCGTTCAGTTCACTCCATTCTCATTTCCGATTATGGTGGATAGATTGAGTAGAAATTCTGTTTCCTCCGAATCCATCGAGGATAGAATTGTCAAAATCCAATCTCAATTCGAAATCCAGGATTAATTTGCTCTCCAGAAGAAAGGTGTGAATAAGATGAGAATGGTAAATAATTCAAGTCTTCCCAATAGCATGATAAATGCGAGGAAAATTTTTGCCGATGGAGAGAAAAAAGAGAAATTATCTAAAGGACCTACTTTTCCGATTCCCGGACCGACATTTCCAAGGCATGTTGCGACAGCACCCAGTGAGGTCTCAAAATCATACCCCATGATGGAAAGCACAAATGCTCCAAAGACAAAAGTTAACAGATAAATCAAAAGGAAATTCATGATATGAGTTACAATTCTTCCTGTCACTCTATCCCCATTGATCATCAAAGGGACAATAGCTCTCGGATGAACCAGGCGCTTAAACTCCAAATAGGAGTTTTTGAAAAAGGTAAGATGCCTTACAAACTTAATTCCACCTGCAGTGGAACCCGCAGAAGCTCCAACAAATAAAAGAATAAAACAAACGAAGGTAACACCCTGTCCATATTGGGTATAGTCATCCGATACATAACCCGTCGTGGTAATCAAAGAAACCACCTGAAATGCTGACTTTCTGAATGCCAATTCAGGATCACTGCCGATAGTTGAGAAAATTGGAAAAAACAAGATGATGGAAACAACAAAAACCACAAAGGCATATGCCTTAAACTCATCACTTTTCATCACTCTTCTAAACTTCCCAACCAGGCCGAAATAGATAATTGTAAAGTTTGTTCCCGCCAAAAACATGAAGAATATCGCTGTATACTGAATAAATGCTGAGTCATAATATGCCATACTCGCATTTTTGGTGGAGAATCCTCCAGTTGCCAAAGTAGTCAGAGCATGATTGATACCGTCATAAAAAGTCATTCCTCCTACCCAATACAAAAGAGTTGCGGCAACTGTCAATCCCACATAAACATACCAAAGTCTTTTTGCTGTTTCTGAAATTCTCGGATGTACTTTATCTGATGTAGGCCCGGGAGATTCTGCTACAAAAAGTTCGATTCCACCTATTCCCAATAAAGGGAAAATTGCTACCGTTAAAACGATTATTCCCAAACCTCCTATCCATTGAAGCATACTTCTCCAAAACAAAAGACCTTTTGGCATCGCCTCAATATCATTTAATATGGAAGCTCCAGTGGTAGTAATACCAGAAGTAGTTTCAAATAATGCATCCGCAAAAGAGGTTATTTCATGGCTCAGAATAAATGGAAGCATCCCAAAACAAGCCATAAAAACCCAACTTAGAGATACAATGAGATACCCCTCTCGTTTTCTGATATTTTGATCTTGCTTGGAAAAAGAGAAAAACAAGATGCCTCCGATGATCATGGTAATCACGGCTGAGCTTAATATTGGCCAAGGATCCTCCTCAAAATGTAAAGAAAAACCGACTCCTGGGAGCATCAACAAACCAATGAGCACCAAGAGTGCTCCCATGATTTTTGCGATTTCTTTGAAATGAATCATTCTTAATGAAAAAGTTTTTCTAAGGGCATCTTTGCTTCAGGAAGAGCTAAAACAATTGCTTTATCATCCATTTGAAGCATAAAATCTCCATCTGGAATAAATACCTGCTCGCCTCTGATCACACCAGCTACGATGGCCGAGTCCGGAAAATGTAATTCTCTAAGTGGCTTTTTGATTAACCTATTAATCTTAGATACTGAATATTGAATAAACTCTGCATCCACACCATATATTCCAGAAACAGCATCTACAGTCCCCTTTTTGAGAAATCTGGATATTTCATTTGCAGCTACAAGCTTTTTATTGATTAAAGAATCGACTCCGATACTATGAGAAATATGAATGTATTCCCGCGTATCAACGTGTGCAATGGTCTTATAAACTCCGTGATTCTTAGCGGTCAGCGAGGTGATAATGTTTGTTTCTGAAGACTCTGTCAAAGCTAAAAATGCATCCATCTGCTCTAAACCTTCCTCAACCAGCAACTCAATGTTTTTATAATCCCCATTGATTACAAGCGTATTTTTTAGATTTTCTGCAAGCC
This sequence comes from uncultured Algoriphagus sp., assembly GCA_965659625.1. Lineage (GTDB taxonomy): Bacteria > Bacteroidota > Bacteroidia > Cytophagales > Cyclobacteriaceae > Algoriphagus. The sequence goes on from CBFHWO010000003.1 coordinate 97,073, forward strand.
ATTTACATCTTTCCTTATCCTTGTTTACCAAAGTCACTCTAAAATGATCCTCCAGTCTCAAAGCCGTAGTCAATGCCATATCATCCCCTCCGATGATCATCACATTTTTGATGACCACTTTCTTTTGGCCCAGTACCTCCACAATACTTTCGGTATTCTTCTTATTTGAAATAAAGAATACGTGATCATTATTTCTAATTATGGTACTACCTCTGGGTATGATGGTTTTTTGATCGCGAAGAATTGCAATGATCCGGATGTCTTCAAAAATCGGGTTTGTCTTCGTATCCATTATCCTTTGATTTACCAAAGGATTGTATTGATCTAGCGTGATACCTACAATATTCAACTTACCTCCACCGAAATCAAAAACCTCTGTGAAGCTGGAATTTTCAATCATATTGAAAATTTCCCGGCTACATAGCATGGTCGGAGAAATCAGGTTATCTATTCCCAGATTATTGAAATAATTTACATTTTCAGGGTTTAAGTAAGAGTGATTCCGAACCCTTGCCATCACACGCTTTGCTCCAAGTTGCTTGGCCAAAACTGCCGTGACAATATTCGTTTTTTCTGATGTTGTAACTGCCAAAACCATGCTGGCACGTGCTACATTTGCTTGTTGGAGGACTTCAAAAGAGGTGGAATCTCCCTGAACAGTCAATACATCTAGTTTGGAAGCAACATATTCGAGGACTTCTCTATCTGTATCAATCAGTGTAATATCCTTATTATCATAGCTCAATTGCTCGGCCAAGTGATATCCCATATCTCCTGCACCGGCAATCACGATATTCATCCCCATAGAGGTAATTAGAGTGATTTAAACGATTGCAAAATTAACATCTTTCTAAGTGGCATTCAGCCATATAGAGAATTTCTTTTGCGAATTAGCTTGAAAAGTAGTCAATCTAAGCTTCTATGATAAAGTTTTAGAAGAATTTTTTCCCTTTAAATCAATTTTAAAAATTCTATTTCTCCAACATTTTAGTGCTTTCTATCTCTGTAAGAGCTTCCACATCCTTAAGTTTTCTTTGAATAGCACGAGTCCTGGATCCTACCAATTTATCCAATTCTGAATTTGCCTCTCCCAATTTTTTCTGGGTCTTTTCGATCAACTCACCAAATTTTCCAAACTCAGTTTTTATGGCTCCCAGAACCTGCCAAACTTCAGAGCTTCTTTTTTGAATTGCCAAAGTCCTGAAGCCCATCTGCAAACTATTTAAAATGGCAGAAAGTGTAGTTGGACCTGTCACCAAAACTTTAAACTCTTGCTGAATCTGCTGCGAAAGTCCTGGCTCCCGTAAAATCTCCGCGTACAAGCTTTCAACTGGCAAAAAAAGAATCGCGAAATCTGTGGTGTGAGGAACCTGAATATATTTGTTTCTGATATCTGCTGCTGCCTTTTTAACTGCCTTGATCAGTTCAGCTCTCGCAAAATCGATTTCAGGCTTATTTACTTTATCATATGCATCTACCAATCTTAAATAGGACTCTTGTGGAAACTTGGAATCAATCGGCAATAAAATCTGAGCTTCAATTCCTGGCATTTTCACGGCAAACTCCACTCTTTCTCTCCCAGAATTCCCAATAGCTGCATTCAAAATATATTGATCTGCTGTAAGCAGATTTTCCAAGATGGCCTGCAATTGGTATTCACCAAGAACTCCCCTGCTCTTCACATTACTCAAAACTCTTTTCAAGTCTCCAACTCCACTTGCCAAGCTCTGCATTTCTCCAAGTCCTTTCTGAACAGCCTGCAACTGGTTACTTACCATTTCAAAAGATTGTCCAAGGCGAGTTTCCAACGTTTTCTGTAGTTTTTCATCTACCGTTTCCCGAATTTTCTCAAGTCTGGATTCCGTAGTTTTCATCAGATCTTCCTGTCTTCTGTTCAACTCTTCAAATTTCTCTCTTTGAAGGGAATTAAAATCCTGAACGTTTCGTCTGAAAACGTCTCCAAAGCTTTTTAAAGCTTCATTCTGATCTCTAGAACTTGCACGCTGATTATCAAAAACAAGCCTGAATTGTGAGGTCAAATTTTGATTGGCCTCTTTGCGAGACTCTGCCAAAGCCAATTCAAACTCTTTGCTCATTCGATTGAGCTCGGATTGAATCACTTCTTTATTACCGCTTCCATTTCGGTTAAAAAAAATAAGAGCTATAAGAATTACCTGAAAAATTAAAACTACGATCAATAAAACTTCAGTGGACATGTGTTAAATAATTAGGGCCCTTAATGTAGTCTTTCCTGATTTCTACCCCTAAAAATGATAAGTATTCTGTGACAGTTTCAGTCGGGATTTCCTCCATAGGCACATGACCTGCCTCCTCAAAAACAACAAGACGAGAACCCGGAATAGAATTTTCTATCAAATAGGCTTGCTTCAAAGGAATCCATTTATCCTCTTTGCCCCACATAATCAAGGTCGGCATTTTTACCACATCAAAATTAAAATCATATTTTCTGGGAATAGAGAGTCTATCTAAAGTCGCTTTCCTGTTTCCATCTCTCAGCATCAATTCATAATACCGATCAATTTTATCACTTGTAATCTTATCAGAATCATAATAGACCTCTTTTATATTCATGGCGAAAAGAAATTTAGGAGTGCATTTGAGCAATAATTTTGAAAAAATCGGATTCGATGTAAGCTTGAAAATCAATCCGCCAGTTGAGGAATTCTCTTCTTCACCTTCTAAAGATCTAATTGAAGGTACTGGTGCGCCAGAAGCATCTATCAGATTTAAGCTCAACACCTTATCCGGTCTTGTTGAAGCCATTTGTAAAGCAATTGCTCCTCCCATCGAATTACCTGCAAGATGGAATTTTTCCAAACCAAGGTTTTCTGCCAAGGTCAGGGCCAAGTGGCTATAATCTTGAATAGAATACCTCTGCAATTCATCTGGACCTGTCAAACCGTGACCTGGAAAATCCAAAGAAATAGTCATAAAATAGGGACTTAATTCTTCCTGCCAGCTCTCCCAAGTATGAAGAGAGGAAAAACTTCCATGTAAAAGTAAAATCGGCTCGCCACGCCCCATGATTCTGACATGGATATTTTGACCATTGACATTCACAAAATGAGATTGTGGAGTAGCATATTTTTGATCTACTTCTTCTTTGGAGATATCGCTCCTGAAAAGTAGCATCAAAAAGAAAACGCATGATAGTACAAGTGTTATTAATACTTTACCTACTCTCTTGATCCAATTCATAATTTAATTTAATCCTTCCTTTCAAATGCTTTGAAGTAAAAACTACAAAAAATCTCTTAAATCTCTATTTTGCAGAAAAACCACAACTTGTCATTTAGAAACTTTTTGAAAAACCTAGGCCCCGGGCCAGTCATAGCAGCCGCCTTTATTGGACCCGGCACAGTTACAGTTTGTACTCTGGCTGGAGTACATTTTGGCTATTCCTTACTATGGGCTATAGCCTTATCCATTTGCGCCACTCTTGCCTTACAGGAAATTTCAGGCAGAATTGGTATAAGTACCGGACAAGATTTAAGCCAATTACTAAGAAATAGAAAATCCAACCCCTATTTCAAGTATATGTCCATGGCATTGGTATTATTAGCCATCGTACTTGGAAACGCCGCTTATGAATCAGGCAATATAACTGGTGCTAACCTTGGTTTAGAAATCTTCTGGAAAGCGCCCATTTATAAATTTGGGGTTTTAACTATTCAAACGGGAAATCTACTAGTCGGGGCTATTGCATTGCTTTTACTCTATTTTGGAAACTATAAAACCCTTGAGAAGTTATTGATTGCCCTAGTTATTTTAATGTCTTTCGCATTTACCATCACTGCACTTCTTACAAAACCCGATTGGTCTAGAGTTTTTTCAGGATTTATTCCTTCTTGGAATAATAATGAATTTTTAACCGTTGTTTCTCTAATTGGTACAACTGTGGTTCCCTACAACCTTTTTCTATATGCTAGTTTGGCCAATAAAAAATGGGAGAAATCTGATGGAATATCTTGGATGCGGAAAGACATCGGACTATCAGTTATCCTCGGAGGTTTGGTTTCAATGGCTATTTTAATGGTTGGTGCTGCCAACACAAGCAGTGAAGTAAGTAATGCTATTGATGTTTCAAAAGGTCTTGAACCAATTTTTGGTGCCATTGCAAAATATCTGATGGGAATAGGTTTTTTAGCTGCTGGCCTTACCTCTTCTCTTACCGCACCACTTGCTGCAGGATTAGTAGTTTGTGGAATTGCAGGATGGAGTCAAGACCTAAAATCTTCCCCCATGAGGAGATCCATAGGTGTCGTGTTAGTATTAGGTTTAGTTTTCGCATCCTTTGGAATCAAACCTGTTCAGTTGATCACTCTTGCACAGCTTGCCAACGGAATTTTACTACCACTAATCAGTGGATGGATAATTTGGATAGGTGCTCAAAAATCAATCATGGGAGATCTTAAAAGCAGTTTAAGAGCTAACATTCTCTATGTGGCGATCTGGATAATTACCTTAATACTTGGCCTAAAAAGTATAGGAGCGGTTTTTGGAATTTGGTAATGAATTTATAAGTCAGTTGCATTAAATGTGTCTCCTTGACTCATATCGCCAGTTTCATACCCTTTTTTAAACCATTTCATCCGTTGGGCTGAAGTACCGTGAGTAAATGAATCTGGAACAACTCTTCCTCCACTTTGTTTTTGCAAACGATCATCTCCTATGGCATTTGCGGCATTGAGAGCCTCTTCCAAATCACCCCTTTCTAACCAGCCACTTGATTCTTGACTGAAGTGAGCCCAAACACCTGCTAAGAAATCAGCTTGTAATTCTAGTTTTACCGAATACTGATTGTATTCCGTCTCACTTACCTGACCTCTCAAACTGTGGACCTGATCTGTGATTCCCATGATTTTCTGAATATGATGCCCCACTTCATGAGCTATCACATAGGCTTGCGCAAAATCACCGGGAGCATTTAGCTGGCGCTCCATATCTTCAAAAAAGCTAATGTCCAGGTACAATTTCTCATCCGCAGGGCAATAGAATGGCCCTGTAGAAGCAGAAGCATTTCCACAGGCAGAAGAAACAGAATTTGTAAATAAGACTAAAGTAGGATTTCTATAATTTTCAAGCTCTTGATTCCAAACATCTTCTGTGTCGGCTAGAACAGTTGCGCAAAATTCTGCAAGTCTATCCTCCTCAGCTGAGGGTTGGTAATTAGATTCGGTTGCAAACCCTTGACCTTCCCCTCCCATCATTCCACCAAGAAGAGACAAAGGATTTGTTCCGGTCACCACCGAGAACACCACCAAAATCCCGATGATGATTAAGCCTGTTTTTGAAAACAAAATCTTCAAAAGAGGTCCGATCAGCAAGGGGTTAAAACCTCCACCACCCATCCCGGAACCACTTTTACCTCTCCTATCATCGATATTGCTACTTTGTCTTCTTCCTTGCCACTTCATATTTGGAAATTTTTAAGTGATGCTTTTATTAAATTAATGGTCATTCCTCATTTTATTTATTCAGAACTTTTGATGGAATTGATTTTAAATCTGTCAGATAAAAATTGATTGATTAAAAATAGCTAATTTTCAAAACCACATAAGTTATAACATTCATTTATTTTAAATTAAATAAGCCCCAAAACTATGTTTTCAAAACCTAACTCAGAGTTTTTCTTTCAAAAATTCAGCTTTACCATTCTTTTGCTCCTCGCATTTTCCATTTCAGGATTTTCCCAAACCGGCGTTGGAGTTAAACCTATAAAAGGAGCAAAATTAATGCTTGATGGAACTGAGAAAATGCTTCACAAAAACTGGGAGTATTGGGAAGGGCCAAGATTTTCGAGTTCCATGCCTATAAAATGGCCTTCTGCTACAGATCCAATAGATGGTGGACCGGTCATTAGTAGTAATGACCCCGCAGGCGCTGGCGGAAAATATGGTGCTGCAGATATTGTGACAAAAGAAAAATACGAAGACTTCAGGGCTCATGTGGAGTTTTTTGTAAAAGATCCGGGAGGAAATAGTGGTGTTTATCTTCAAAACAGATATGAAATACAGATACTCGATGGAGATACTACCAATCATGGAATGGCCGCGATTATCAATGAGCACATTCCGACTTCAGATGCTTATAACGGCACAGGTAAATGGAATGCTTATGACATTGTTTTTAAAGCTGCTCGATTTGAAAATGGCGAATTAACAGAAAAAGCGAGAACAACCATTTATTTCAATGGAGTGAAAATCCATGAAGACATGGAAATCCAACAAGTTTGGGGAGGCCCTAATTCTGGAATTGATGGGGGAAATAATGGAGGAAAAGGAATTACAGATACTCCTGGAGGTTTAAAACTTCAGGCCGAAGGACATGATGTTTTTTATAGAAACATCTGGATCAAAGAATTGGATTTAGATGGAAAAAGTACTGATTTTTAAAGTAAAATAAAGAATGCAAAAAAGCCTCAAACTAAAGTCTGAGGCTTTTTTGCATTTTAAACTTTAAACAAACCCATTTATTTTATCTGCTTTCGGCAGAACTGTCTTTTAAATTTTTTTCTTCAAAGAAAGGCAACGAGAGTTCTTGATTTCTCGCCCAAGAAATAATTCGTGGAACTATTGGTAAAAAGATCATGATCCCACCGATTGCGAACAAATGGCTTGGGACAGTAAAATAAGTTCCAGTGCTAAATACTCCCAGTATTAAAACTGTGCTTAAAGGAAGTGAAACCGCCAAAATATTTATCCCTAAATCCAAATCGAATGTTCCACTTTTTACTTCAATATCCTTATCTCTTTCCATTTGACGAATCGCTGACATATGGGCAAAAGGCCAGAATGAGCAAGCTGACAAAGGAAATACTACTGCTAAAAGAATCGCCGCTTCACTTGGCAAATCTACCAAAGCAATAAAGCTGGCACTGAGAACAAGACTGAAACCAGCTCTCAAAATCAGAACAGAGGCGATGGATTGAATTTGCTCCCATTTGAGAATTACGGAAACCCCTATAAACAAGAGGACCAAAGGAGTCATAATGTCTTTCAGCATCAAAACAGATTCGCCGATAAAACCAGGAAGATTCTCTATCCTTAAGCCTAAGGACAATAAGATCAGAGCAACAATAATTACCAAATTGATCGGCTCTTTGAACATCGATAGGAATAGCTCTTTTACTTTTTGGCCATTAGATCTGGAACCCATCCCCAAGTGTTTATAATACCAACTCATCGCCAGCAAATAAGAAAATATCAAGACATAGACTTTATTTCCAATATCTGCCAAAGCTCCCCAAGCCAGTGCACCTTCTCCCAAATACTCCATTAAGAATGGAAAACAGGATAAACCGGGTGCTAATGAAGGTATCATCATTAGCCAAGTTCTTGTTTCAGCACTGTCTTTTTTAAAACCTATTAGTGGTAAAATAAGCTTGCTTGTCATTAACATGATACCATTCCATGCCAATATCAAAAGTGGAAGAAACATTAGTTCGCTATCCACTTCAATTTTTAGTAAGGCCACGAAAATCATGGCTGGCAATGCTAAATCAAGAATAATTGTTTTAAGGCCTTTTTTATGATCATCTTTTACCAGCCTGTTTTTCAGGAAATACCCAATTAAAATCAGAAGCAAGAGTGAACATGTTTTTTGTAAGGCTAAGGACATAAAAATTCTATCTTAAGCGGTTACTTTTTTGAAAGTCTCAACAAAGATTTCCATCTCCGTTTTGGTTCCCATGCTTACTCTACACCATGGTTTATCATAAATATCAAATACTCTGATCCCTACTCCAGAATCGTACATAGATTTTAAGAATTCCTTCCCATCCATTTCTATCGGGAAAATCATAAAGCTGGTATAGGAAGGAATAATTTCGTAGCCCAAAGATGAAATGGCGTTTTTGGTAAATTCTCGGCACTGTGAATTATAACCTCTGCACTCACCCATAAACTGAGTCTCTTTCATACTTGCAATAGCTCCTTTGAGGGATGTAGAACAAAGCCCCATGGTACTTCTGACCATGCTTGTGATGCTTTCTATCCTTTCTGGAGTAGCTACGATATATCCGATTCTCAATCCGGCCATACCGTGGATTTTGCTGAAAGTCCTTGCTACGATCACATCTTTTCCTTCAGCAACCAACCCAACCATACTTTGAGATTTAGGATCTTCTAAAAATTCCAAATACGCTTCATCCACAAAAACCGGAGTCTTTTCTGAAGCTGAAACACAAAATTTCTTCAATTCCTCAGCATTGGTAATAGAGCCCGTTGGATTGTTTGGATTACAGACATAGATAAGTTTGGTATCTCCATCTATTGCAGTTTCCATTGCAGGTAAATCATGCGCAAACTCCGGAGTCAAAGGCACAGGTTTCCAGGTTCCCCCCATCGCTTTGGCGGTATTGATCAAAGACATGTAGGATGGGTCAGCCGCGATGATATTTCCTCCTTTTTGAAATCTCGTGATCGCTACTTTCTCCAGTAAATCAGTAGAACCGGGACCCAACATGATATGATCAGGAGTCACTCCTTCTTTTTCAGCAATCATGGCGATCAATGTGTTTGCATCAGCATGAGCATACCGATTGCCTAAACTGGCAGCTTCCCCAATTGCTTTAATCACCTGAGGAGCAGGCCCATAAGGATTCTCGTTTGCATTTAATCTGGCAACCATTTTAGGTTCTGCAATCGGAAAATCCGGCAAATACTCTCCAAGAATACTTTCTGGTGAATAATAAAATGCTGCATTTGCAACTCTTTTTGGCAAAGCAATGGATGGCGCTGCTATCAGTGTTCCTGCGGATAGCAAACTCGTTTTCATCCAATCTCTTCTGTTCATTGACTTAAACATGTTCTCAATGGTTAGGGTATATATTTCTTCTAAGGGTACTCTATAATCAATCAGTCTATTACCAAAAAGGCATAGAATATAAAATTCGAGGCTAAAACTGACCTCATCTTGGTTACTGATTGCCGACTTTTAATAGTTTCGGCTTGGGAGGGCTATTGTCAATTAAAAAGATATAGAATACGATTAATTATTATAAACTGGTTAATTTTTAAACGTAAAATCTATATTTTTCTGTTAAGCTATATAAAATCAGTTTAAAATGAAATCATATTAAACCAATATTTTGCAAAAAATTAAATAATCGGTTAAAAACCGATTTAGATCTCTTTTTTAATAAAGGCTTAAGCCTTATTGAAGTATTTCTTTTAAAATCCCAGTATTTAAACCAACCATATTCCAATCACTCACTTGCAGATCTAAGCAAGCCATCATACCTGGTTTCAGATTAATGTAATTTTCGCCCGAAATATGTCCCATCAATAAACTTAAAACCGGATTATGACCTATGATTAAACAGGAATTGACAGAATCAGGACAGTTTTCTAAAAGTTCGATCAAGTAGCCCAGATTACTTTCATAAATCTCTCTTAAAAAAAGTTCCTCTTTGATAGAGATATAGGATTCAAGGATTTTTGAAGTTTCCATAGTCCTTTCTGCCATGGAGCAATACATAAAATCTATAGAAAATGATCTATTTTTCAACTCTTTCCCGAGTCTGTTAAGTTTTTCTTTCCCCTCTGAGGTAAGTTTCCTTTGAAAATCTGTTCCTTCAGAAAAACCTGCTTCTCCATGTCTCAGTAAAAATAATTGCTTCATAGTTATAGGATTAAGGCCTTCAATTACGAGGAATATTCCTCAAAAATCCCTCCAAATCTCTGTTCATAATTTTTATTTATTTGGAACAAAAAACTAAGCCCTCTATTTTTAGCAATTCAAATCGGCTAATAAAGCCTAAATAAATTAAATTTTTATGTCGAAAAACCTTGTCATTGTCGAGTCCCCTGCCAAAGCTAAAACCATAGAAGGTTATCTAGGTAGTGATTATAAGGTTGTTTCCAGTTACGGGCATGTGAGAGATCTCCCAAAAGGAGATAAAGCGATCGATGTTAAAAACAGGTTTGAACCTACTTACGAGGTTACTGCTGATAAAAAAGAAGTAATCAAAAACTTGAAAGCATTAGTCAAGGGTTCAGAAATGATTTTCCTAGCAAGTGACGATGACCGCGAAGGAGAGGCTATTTCATGGCATCTCAAGGAGGTATTGAAGCTAAAGGATGATCAAACCAAAAGAATCGTATTCCGGGAAATCACCAAAAATGCGATAACAAAAGCAATCGAAAACCCTAGAGGTATTGATATAGATTTAGTCAATGCGCAGCAAGCCAGAAGAATTCTTGATAGATTGGTAGGCTTTGAGCTTTCTCCTATCCTTTGGAAAAAGATCAAAACCGGTCTTTCCGCAGGAAGGGTTCAATCGGTAGCTGTACGCCTTATAGTAGATCGAGAGCGCGAAATCGAGCATTTCAATTCCAAATCAAGCTTTAAGATTTCAGCAATCTTTGAAGTGGAAGGAAAGACCTTTAAAGCTGAATTACCGAAAAAATTTGAGACTAAAGAGGAGGCTGAGGAATTTCTTAAATCTTGTTTAGGTGCTACGTTTTCCGTTGGAAACCTTGAGAAAAAGCCAGGAAAAAAATCTCCCGCTGCTCCTTTTACCACTTCAACTCTTCAGCAAGAGGCTAGTAGAAAGCTTTACTTTTCGGTAGCGCAAACTATGTCAGTTGCCCAGAAACTATACGAAGCAGGTAAGATCTCTTACATGCGTACCGATAGCGTCAATCTTTCTGAAGATGCGATGAATTCTGCTAAGAATGCTATAAATGCATCTTACGGAGACAATTATCATAAATCAAGAAAGTATTCCACAAAATCTGAAGGAGCTCAGGAAGCTCACGAAGCAATCCGTCCAACAGACTTTTCTGTCCAGCAAGTCGGCGGTGATAGAAACGAGCAGCGACTTTATGATTTAATCTGGAAAAGAGCCATCGCGTCCCAGATGTCAGATGCTCAACTTGAAAAAACTACGATTACAATTGATGTTTCAAACTCCGAGCTCAACCTTGTGGCGACTGGGGAAATAATCAAGTTTGATGGTTTCTTAAAGGTCTATTTAGAAGATACCGATGATGAGCCAGAAGATGATGATAACGCAAACAAAGCTATCCTTCCTCCTTTAGAAATCGGCCAAGGATTGGCATTGCAAGAAATGAAAGGCAGAGAAACCTTTTCACGCCCTTCTCCTCGCTATACAGAAGCTTCACTGGTTAAAAAACTGGAGGAACTTGGAATCGGTAGACCATCCACTTACGCTCCAACTATTTCGACCATTCAGAAAAGAGAATATGTCATAAAAGAATCGCGAGATGGCACTCCCCGAAACTATGTGGAAATGTCAATTGCAAAGGGTGAGTTTAAGGATGAAACCAAAACTGAAATCACAGGAGCGGAAAAACAAAAACTCTTCCCTACCAATATTGCGATGGTAGTAAATGATTTCCTGGTTGAACATTTTCCAAATGTCATTGATTTCAGCTTTACGGCGAGAGTCGAAAAAGAATTTGATGACATTGCCGCTGGTGGGCAGGTTTGGCAGGATATGATCGATTCTTTTTATAGTAATTTCCATCAGAGCGTCGAAGAAACAGAACAGGTTTCCCGTCAGGACATCAATACCAGTAGAACCATAGGAACACATCCTGAGAATGGGAAAACGATTATAGCGAGATTGGGGAAATTTGGACCTTTAGTCCAAATCGGTGATAATGAGGATGAAGAAAAACAATTTGCTAGTCTTAAAAAAGGTCAATTCATAGAGAACATTACCCTTGAAGAAGCACTTGAACTCTTCAAGCTTCCAAGAGATGTGGGAATGTTTGAAGATAAAAAAATGGTTGCTGCTATCGGTAGGTTCGGACCTTACATTAGGCACGATGGAGCATTTTATTCTCTAGGTAAAGAACAGGATCCTTTAAGTATCAAGGAAGAAGAGGCAATCCAATTGATCAAAGATAAAAGAGAAGCTGACGCCAAAAAGCATATTAAATCATTTGATGAGAATCCCGAAATCCAAGTTTTGAATGGCAGATGGGGCCCTTATATTAAAATGGGGAAGAATAATTATAAAATCCCAAAAGATAAGGTGGCGGAAGATTTGACTTATGAAGAAACCATTCATATTATCGAAAATCAACCGGAACCTAAAAAGAAAGGGAGATTTGCAAAAAAGAAAACTTGATCTTGATTTCATTAAAAAGTTTTAATCCATGAATTGTACACTAAGACCAAAATCAGCTAAATCAAGTCTGTTTTTGGTCTTATTTTTTATACTGCTTTTCAATGTTGCATCTGCCCAAAATGCTTTTAAAGGAAGCGTCCTTGAAATTGAGTCTGAGATTCCGATTCCTTATGCCAGTGTATTTCTAACCAATACCACCTTGGGAATTACGGCAGATGAGAATGGTGTTTTTGATCTCTCAATACCAGATGGACAATATGATGTGATCGTAAGAATGCTCGGCTATGAATCAGTCACATTTTCTATCAATACAAATTCACTTCCAAGCAAAGGATATAAAGTCAAACTACAATCTGTAGACCAGGAACTTGAGCAAGTTGAAGTCGAGCAGGAAAGAGATCCGATTTGGTATAAGAATTTTGAAAAATTTCAAGAATTGTTTTTTGGGACAACTAAAAATGGAAAATCTGTCAGTTTAGAAAACGAAGGAGATCTAATCTTAGATAATGAGACCGTACCAAATGTCCTTCAAGCAAGCGCTCGAGCTATTTTAAAGCTTGATAATCCTAGCTTAGGATATAGGCTGGAGTTTTCGCTGGAAGAGTTCAGATATAATTTTAAAGAAAAAACAATTTACTATAAGGGCTATCCATTTTTCATTCCTTACAAAGACCTAAATTCTGCAAAAGAGAAAAAAATTGAGAAAAACAGAGACGAGGCCTACCATGGTAGTTTGCAGCATTTTATTCATTCTCTATATCAAGGCATTTCAATGGAAGAAGGATTTACAATAAGACGAATTAAAAGAATCCCAAATCCAGAAAAACCCACCAGGGAGCAATTTGAAGCTGCTAAAAATCTTTTTTCCAGCAGTAAAAGCCAAACTGTCAGAGATTCAATTCAAAGAAATATTTTAACAAAATCAACGCTTAAGGATGAAATAGAAGTTGTTGAAAAATCAGAACTTGATCCTGAAACACTATTGATCAGAAATGAGGTCGGTAGAGTATTTTTAAAATATAAAGATCAATTTGAAATCACTTATTCTAAGGAGTCAATGGCGAGGGAATACCCTGGATCAACTTCTGGAAACATAAACCGAGGACAACAAACTTCGAGAGTTTATATTAATGTACCCGAATTAGAAATATTTTCAAGTGGTACTGCTGATGACCCTTTTGGTTTATTAGTAGAAGATTACATGGCATGGGAAAGAGTCGGTGACCTAATGCCCTGGGATTATACTCCTATGAAATCAAAATAGGCTTAAACAATTTTCATTGGTAAATTGAACAAACAAATGAAACATTGTTTTCAGAATGAGTTAAATTCTAGTCATGAGGAAAAAGAAATTAGTGGTTTTATCTGGAGCTGGCATTTCTCAGGAAAGTGGAATCAAGACCTTTAGGGATGGCAATGGTTTGTGGGAAAACCATGATATCATGGAAGTTGCTTCTCCGGAAGGATGGAGAAAAAACAGGGCCTTGGTTCAAGGATTTTATAATCAAAGAAGAAAACAGGCACAAGAATGCCATCCGAACGAAGCCCATAAGATTTTAGCGAGGTTAGAAGAACATTTAGAAGTAATAATTATCACTCAGAATGTGGATGACTTGCATGAAAGAGCAGGATCTTCCCAGGTAATTCATTTACATGGAGAATTATCAAAAGCTCAAAGTAGTATCAATTCAGATTTGATTTATCCAATAGAAGGTTGGGAAATTACAGAGGGGCAACTTTGCGAAGAAGGAAGTCAACTAAGACCACACATCGTTTGGTTTGGTGAACCCGTTGTTAAAATGGAAGAAGCAATTCAATTTGCGGAAATGGCAGACTATTTTTTGGTTGTTGGCACTTCCTTGCAAGTTTACCCAGCGGCAGGTTTACTGAATTTTGTTCCTGCCGAAGCAAAAAAATTCCTTGTGGATTTGCAAAAACCCAACTTTCATTTGTCAAAAGAGATAATTTTCATTGAAAAAAAAGCAAGTGATGGACTGAAACTTTTAGAAAGTATTATTTTAGAAGAATTATAGCAGTCCACTCTTCAAATTCATATCTTGAATAAAATTTTTATTATGGCATCCAAAAAGTCAACATGGCCTGTCTTTCAATTTGATGATTGTAAGGATACACTTACACTACTTCATCAGTGGACACAAATAGTAGGAAAGGTAAGGCTCAAAAAATCTCCATGGCTTAACCATTCTTGGCATGTTTCATTATATGTCGATCATCAAGGGTTAACTACGGGAAATATCCCCTATGAAAATGGTGTATTTGAAATCATGTTTGATCTAAATCATCATGAACTAAAAATAAAAACCAGTTCGGGCACAAGAGATAGATTTCCATTGGGAGGCCAAACTGTCGCCAGCTTTTATGAAATGCTCATGGAAAAACTTAAGTTTCTTGGGATTTCAGTCAATATTCATGGAAAACCAAACGAAATTCCAGGAGCCATCCCATTTGCCAAAAACACAAAAAGGATCCCTTATCAGGCAAATCAAGCTCAGCTATTTTGGAAAGTATTGGTTCAAATTCAAAATGTTTTTCTGACTTTCAGAAGTAAATTTACAGGCAAACATAGCCCAATTCACTTCTTCTGGGGTTCTTTTGATTTTGCTTATACCAGATTTTCGGGAAGAAAAGCGCCAGAATTTAAAGGAGAAATGCCAAACATGCCTTTAGAAGTGATGCAAGAAGCTTACTCCCATGAGGTTTGTAGTTTTGGGTTTTGGCCGGGAAGTGTGGCCTACCCGACGCCGGTTTTTTACGCATATATTTATCCGAATCATCCTGAGTTTAAGAATCAGGATATCTTCCCAAATGAATCATTTTGGAATGAGGAAATGGGTGAATTCATGCTGAAATACAAGGATATCCAAAATTCAGATAACCCATCTGAAAAACTACTTTCGTTTTTACAAAGCTCTTATGAGGCGGCATCTAAAGTTTCCAATTGGGATAGAGAAAGCCTAGACTGCGATTTTTCACATTTAGAAAGCAAAAAAACTTGAAAACTGCTTGAAGAAATAATGAAAAAAGAAACAAATCATTTTCAGAAATACCTTTAATTCAATGAAGTTAAAGATCTGAATATGAACAATAAATTGAATATTTTTCTAGCAGTCCTTGGGGTTTGGTTTATACTTTTTCTATTTCTTGATTGGTGGAATAGTTACCCAAAAATAAAAATTGTCCCGGTAAAAACCACACAAGCCATTTCCGATAAAATTGATTCTATTATTCAGAAATCTATTGTTGAATACACTTTACCCGGAATAGGCATAGGCATCGTTAAAGATGGAAAAATCTTCTATCAAAATTCATTTGGGTTTCAAAGTTTAGAGCCATTAGACTCATTTTCAGTCAATAGCAGATTCCCTAGTGCTTCCATTTCCAAGGTTTTCACAGCCTTAGCAGTAGCCAACTATTGGTCTGAAAGAGGAATTGTTCCAATGGATTTAATTTCAATGGTGAAATCTCCAAACGATCCAAAATCAGAACTTGACCATTTAAAAATAGCCAACTTTTTAACCCATACGACGGGGCTAAAAAATCCTGGTTTACTGGAAAAGATCATTTCTTCCAAATCCAATATTTCCTTATCTGAATTTGGAAAAGTAGTCTGGTCTTCGAATTACCAAAAACCAGATTCCTTAACTTTTGAATATTCGGATGTGAATTTTGATTTGCTAGGCTATTTAATTCAAGAATCAGAAAACATTCCGTTTGACTCCTATATAAAAGACAATGTACTTGTACCTGCAGGCATGGGTGATTCTTATTTTGCTACAAAATGGCCGGATGAGACCAATTCAATGACTGGTTATCAAGAAACATTTGTCTGGAAAAGAATTGAACCAAAAAAGTTGAAATTTGAAAGGCTTCCTTCCCCTTCTTCTGGACTAATCACTACTGTCAGAGAAATGAATTTATTCCTTATCCATCTATTACGTGGTCAAATGGGAATTTTTCAAAAGGAATTACACTGGCTTCACAACGGAGATTCTAATCCGCCGATGGGATTTCAGGAAATAACTATCAGGGAGGAATCCTGGCAAGGACATTTTGGTGGTCATGCAGGATATAGTTCTTTATTACTTTTTTCTCCTCAAAAAAAGACAGGACTTATACTATTTTCAAATGCAAGGGACACAAAGGATTATAGAAAAAACATTGCGAGTCAACTTATACAAATAGTATCCCCGATAGACTAGTCAAACAAATGAAAAAGACTTTCCCTCATCCTTTGATTATCATGTTACTTTTTGTGGTACTATCAGGTGTACTAACCTTTTTTGTGCAATCTGGACAATATCAAAGACAGCTTGATGAAGAAACTGGTAGAGAAGTGGTCATTCCTGGTAGTTTCCAAACAGTTGAAGACCAAAATATCAGTGTTGAAGGAATGATAGTATCAGTTCCAGAAGGCCTGATCGAAGGAGCAGATATTTTGGTTCTCATACTTTTAATCGGTGGGGCTTTTTACGTCATTGAAAAAACTGGAGCCTTACAAGTAGGGATTGAAGCTTTAATCTATTCTTTCAGAAAAAGTCAGTTTTTTCTTTTATTTCTATTAGGCCTTGTCTTTGCATTTTGCGGAGCTACGATCGCCATGCAAGAAGAATTAATTGCAATGGCCCCTATCTTAATACTCTTATCCAAAAAGCTCCATTATGATCGAAGGTCAATTATTGCTTTGACTTTGGGTGCGGCCTTAGTTGGAGCTTCCTTCTCTCCTATTAATCCATTTGGAGGGTTGTTGGCATTAAAAGTTGCGGAAATCAGCTTAAGCGAGGGATTGATATTTCGCTCTTTCATTTTAATTCTTGTCGTATTAATCTGGATTATTTACCATATCCAAACAGGCAAAAACAAGAACGAACAAATTGATATTCCAGATTTTAAACCTGTTTATATCTCTCATAGACATAAAATAATTTTATTGGTGATGTCATTGGGGGTTGTTACCATGGGCTGGGGAATCACCCAATATGATTGGGGATATAATAAAATGTCAGGATTATTTTTCGTAGTGGGGATTGCTTGCGGTATCATTGGGAAGTTGGGGTTAAACGGTACAGCTAAAGCCTATACTGAAGGCTTTGGAGAAATGATTTTTGCTGGAGTCATCGTGGGGCTTGCCAGAAGTATTTATTTAATATTAGATCAAACCTCAACGATAGATCCACTGATTCAAGCACTATTTGAACCTTTGCAAAATTTACCTAATCAAGCTGCTGCTATAGGAATGTATATTGCTCAGGCGATCATTCATATACCTGTTCCTAGCACCTCTGGGCAAGCTGTCCTAACAACTCCTTTGGCAGCTCCATTGACAGACCTATTAGGGATTTCAAGAATTGTGGCTGTTATGAGTTATCAATTTCCTGCTGGCATGATGGATTTAATTACGCCCACAAATGGAGGTATGATGGCCGTAATTGCTGCTGTTGGCGTAAACTATAAGGATTGGATTTCTTATATCTGGAAAAGCTTCCTTCTTTTGATGGTTTTAGGGTTGATTTCTGTTATTTTGGCTACTGTTTACTTTTCTTAACACGAAGTTAAATCCAATTAATACCTATGAAAATCAACGACCAAAACCCATTATTACCTTATCACGCTGCTGCAGAGAGATATGACAGCATGAAATTTCGTAAATGTGGAAACAGTGGACTAAAACTTCCAGAAATCAGTCTTGGCTTGTGGCATAATTTCGGACATAATTCCGATTTCACTTTAGGTAGAAAAATTCTAAGGCGAGCTTTTGATTTAGGAATTACCCACTTTGATCTTGCTAATAATTATGGTCCACCTTATGGCGCTGCAGAGGAAAACTTTGGAAGAATTTTCCATAAGGATTTTAAAAAATATAGAGATGAGCTTTTGATATCGAGCAAAGCAGGTTGGGACATGTGGCCAGGTCCTTATGGAAATTTCGGATCAAAAAAATATTTAATTGCCAGCTTGGATCAAAGTTTAAAAAGAATGGGTTTGGAATATGTGGATATTTTTTATCACCACAGACCTGATCCTGAAACTCCTTTAGAAGAAACAATGGGAGCCTTAGACCAAATGGTAAAACAAGGGAAAGCACTTTATGTTGGAATCTCTCAATATAGCGCTGAAGATACTGTAAAAGCTCATGAAATTTTGAAAGGCATGGGCACCCCACTTTTGATTCATCAGCCAAGATATAGTATGCTTGACAGGTGGGTTGAAAATGGATTGCTGGATGCTATCGGAGAAAAAGGAGTGGGAAGTATCGCTTTCTCACCATTGGAGCAAGGATTATTGACTAATAAATATTTAAAAGGAATTCCTGAAGACTCGAGAGCTGCTAAAGACGGAAGGTATCTAAAACCTGAGCAAATATCTGCTGAAAAAATCAAACTGATTCAAAAGTTAAATGATATCGCTTTAAGCAGAGGGCAAAGTTTAGCTCAAATGGCTATCGCTTGGTTGTTAAAAGATCCTAGAATCACATCCGTTCTTGTTGGAGTCTCAAAACCGGAACAACTGGATGACAATGTTAAATCTATTGAAAACACGGTATTTGGCAAAGCTGAAATCGAGCAAATAAAATCTATTATAGGAGCTTCATGAAAATGATATCCAGCAGAAGTGCCTTGATTTTGATCGTTATTGCTCAATTTCTTGGCACTTCTCTATGGTTTGCAGGAAATGCGGTTGCATCTGAAATCGGAGCAATTTTAGGTGAAAAAGAGTTAATTGCTTCTATTACATCAGCTGTCCAGTTTGGTTTTATTACAGGAACTTTCTTTTATGCTTTTTTTGCGATCCCCGATAGGTTTCCTCCCGGTGATGTTTTTTTCTTTAGCGCTATTTTAGCCGCTTTAGCAAATATCCTTATTGTCATCCTTCCTTTTCAGTTAGAAATTATTCTTTCGTTTAGATTTTTGGTCGGCTTTTTTCTGGCGGGCATTTACCCTGTTGGAATGAAAATCGCCTCAGATTATTTTGAAAAAGGTCTTGGTTCTGCTTTAGGGTTTTTGGTTGGCGCTTTGGTATTAGGAACTGCATTTCCACATTTGATTAATGGCTTAGGATTACAAATTTCCTGGAAGATCATCTTTTGGATTACTTCTTCACTCGCTATAATTGGTGGATCTATGATAGGATTTTTTGTTCCCGATGGTCCATTCAGAAAAGTAAATCCAAAATTTGAAATAAAACTCCTCCCCCAACTGAGTAAGATCAATGAATTAAAAAGTGCTGCTTCGGGGTATTTTGGACATATGTGGGAGTTATATACTTTTTGGGCCTTCGTGCCAATGCTAATTATCTATTTATCAAAAGGTGATTTTTCCTCAAATCAAATTTCAATCCTATCCTTTTTGGTAATTGCTATCGGAGGCCTTTCTTGTGCCTATGGAGGGATAATATCAGAGAAATTAGGAAGCAAAAAAGTAGCATTAATTTCATTGACCGGGTCGGGACTATGCTGTCTTTTCTTAGTATTGGTTCCCTTTTTTCCCAACTTTTTCTGGATCACCTTTTTGCTGATCTGGGGAATATTAGTCACTGCTGACTCCCCACAATTCTCAACCTTGGTTTCTCAATCTGTCCCTTCAGAGTATAAAGGAACAGCATTAACACTTGTAAATAGTTTGGGTTTTGCAATCAGCATAGTGAGTATTCAATTTGGTCAATACTTACTAAAATGGCTTACTATAGATAAAATGTTGTCACTGCTTTTTATTGGCCCTTTACTAGGGGTAATACTCTTTAGACTATATTCAAAAAAAAAGAGGCTTCATTTTGAAGCCTCTTAGCGAAAAGTCAAACCGGACTATCTCACTACATTTTCTAAAGTTGCCAAATAAACCCATTTCTGGTCTCTTGAATTTAAACCTTCACTTACTGCTTTTTGTTGCTCAGCTGTTTGCTCAAGATCCTCATATGCCTGAGCATTAAAGAATTGCATGTAATCTTTATACATATTCATGGTCAAGTGGGTAGACTTTGCCTCTGAACCTAAAGGCAAGGCAGTACGGAGAAAACTCCAGTGCCCCATCATTCCTTGCTCAATTCGTTTTTGGTGAATAGGTCTAAAAACCTCCATTTCAGCACTTTCGTACTGATCAAATTTACCCTCATATGCTTTCATTAAATCAAAAGAAGCTAATACACCGGGCTTCATTTGAAAGTCATCATCTGTAGAAACAATTTCTTTCATGTAGAGTCGCATAGGTGTGTCTTTTATGGCTAAGGCATTTTGAAACAGGTTTGCTACTTGAGCATCGTTTAAATGCGGGTATGCAATTTTAGTATAGTCCATCATGGTTGACTCATCCATTCCATTCATCATGTTAACCGGATCATGATAATAAGTTATCATAATATATTGGAAGGCACTTTGATCTGCACCGGATTGTAAAGCCCAAAAATCCCAACCTTGGATCTTTTGATCGTTCAATGCTTGTCTATAAACTTTTTCCATTAAATCCTTAAATTCGATGTAATCAAAAATTTGATCGTTCTCAACTTTAATAAAATCGAATACCATGTATTGATTCTGCTGAGCCCGGATTCCGCTTACCGTCAATAAGCCAAAAATCAAGAATAAAATAATCTTTTTCATAATGTTTTGGGTTTAGGGTATATTGTGCTTTTCTTTAATTTAAAAAATAATTTTGTTGATATCTTTATATAAGATAGAATATTTTATTTTGAGTGGAATTTCAATAAAAAATAGAATTTTAATAAAGCAGGCAAGAAAATGTAATATTTATAAAGTATTGTCGATGTACTTAGATTATTAATAAATAAAACATAAAAATATGACAGGATTATCAAGAAGATCATGGATAAAAAGGACTGCTCTTGGTAGTAGTTTAGCGCTTTTTGGAGGTGCTGGAATTACAACTTCACTCTCAGCAGAGGAGCTTAGGAAATTCAATCCCCGTCCATTAGACGGTCCAATTAGGCTGGGTTCAAATGAAAATCCTTATGGTCCTTCTGAATCAGTAAGGAAAGCTATGACTGGCGGATTTGATCTGGGATGCAGATATCCATGGAGTTATAATTCAGACTTGGTCAAAATGATTGCTGCTAAGGAGGGCGTTCCTGAAGATCATATTGTCATGGTAGCAGGCTCTACGGAAGGATTAAAAATCACTGGTCTCACTTTTGGTCAAGCTGGTGAAATCATATCTTGTGCGCCGACATTTTTGGCGATGATGGACTACGCTGAGCTTTGGGGTACCGATATTAATTGGGTTCCACTAACAAAGGACCATGACTTTGATCTACAGGAAATTGAAAAGCGCATTTCTGCTAAAACCAAATTGGTATTCCTTTGCAACCCAAATAATCCAACCGGCAAACTTCTTCCAGCTGATCAAGTGAAGGATTTTTGTGAAACTGTCAGCAAAAAAGCCATTGTTTTTTCAGATGAGGCATACTATGACTATATCACCGAGCCTAATTACCCTTCAATGGTTGAGTTTGTAAAACAGGGGAAAGATGTCATCGTCTCCAAAACCTTTTCAAAAGTCTTTGGACTAGCAGGTATTCGCTTAGGGTATTTGATTGCGAGACCTGAACTTGCTGCAAAGCTTTCTAGTCGGGTAGTTGCAAATACCAACATAATGGCAATTGAAGCAGGAAAAGCAGCATTAAAAGATACCGAGTTTTATAATTTCTCTGTGAATAAAGCAAAAGAGGCTAAAAAGATGATCACAGATACCTTGGATGAGCTTAAGCTTCCCTACCTTGATTCACATACTAATTTTGTGTTTTTCTATACCGGAAGAGATATCGTTGAATTGAATAAACAAATGGCCGACAAGGGTTTTATCATCGGCAGGCCATTTCCGCCATTAAATGATTGGTGTAGAATTTCGACCGGAACAATTGAAGAAGTGACTCTCTATAATAATGCTATTAAAGAAGTGCTTGGTTAAATGATTGAAAAAAATCTGATTCTTGAAAATGATAAAGTCCTGCTTAGACCTTTTTCTAAGCAGGACTTTCCTTTGCTCCAAAATCTTTGCGATGACCCTGAAATGTGGACTTGGTTTACCTTTGAACTGAACACAAAAGAAGGATTTGAAAATTGGGCTGAGCCTGCTTTACTGGGACAGAGATATCAATTTACAGTTGTTGAGAAAGCAACCGGGAAGCTTGTAGGATCCACAGCTTTCGGTAGCTTTTCCCCAAGAGATCAGCGATTAGAAATAGGTTGGACTTGGCTTGGGAAAGAATTCCATGGAACTGGAATAAATCAAGATATGAAATACTTAATGCTGGAATACTGTTTTGAAAAATTAAAACTTGAAAGAGTGGAAATCAAAACTGATGTTTTAAACCTCCCAGCCCGGCATGCTTTACTTAAGTTGGGAGCAATCGAAGAAGGAATACTCCGTAGTCATACCTTGATGGTCAATGGAAGAAGAAGGGATACAATTTATTACAGCGTTTTGCCTGAAGAATGGGAAAAAATAAAAGCCCGAAAATCAGGAAACTGAATCTAAAACCAAAATTTGCTCAGGAGAAAGAAGAGGTAGGAATTGCTTAAGGATATAATAAGTTTCAGGAACCGATGGGACAGGATCAAGGTTTTCCAGTATTGTTTCAATTTTTAAATTTCCTTCAAAATATCCAAAGCTTCTTAATATTCCCCTTTCAAAAACACAGGCTGCAATTTCATTGGATTCTCTGCCAGGCAAAGTCAATAAAATCTCCTTTTGGCTCTCTTTTATCCTATTGACAAATTCATTGACCTTAGCATTATAAAGCTCAGGTTTCAATTCTGAATTACATTTTTCTTGACAACTCAATAGTTCTCCTTTTTTACAAGCAGCTTTCCTAAGACCACATAACCTTGGACAAAGCTCAAAATTCTTGATTCCCTCTTTTAGGAAAGCTGTTGCCTCATCGGAAGAAAAGAACGATTCCAAAGGTTTTAAATGCCTAGAAACTTTTGCAATCTGAAACCTAGAATATCCAGAATTATCTTCATAATGGAATAAACCCCAAAGAGCTTTCGGCAACTTTAAAGCCGAGTTGTACTTTGGCCATAATCGCTTGATTTCCAAAGCTTCAAACAATAATGCCATGAGTTCCGAACCTGTGATTTCCCATTTTAGATCTACGACTTCTGCTTTAAGTTTTTGCTTTAATCCAGGAAGTAGATTGCCGGAAAAATGATTTTTAAATCGTTCTTTAATGTTAATAGCTTTCCCTACATAGACGACTTTTCCTCGGTCATTCAGCATATAGTATACGCCACATTTTTCTGGTATTTTTCTGAATTTAGAAAGTGAAAAATTAGGTGGCAAAAATGCCTCTCCAGAATTCTTTTTAAGGGAAGCAGAAACTACCTCCGGACTTTCTTTGATCATTTGATCAAACAAAATTGCTGTGGCTCTTGCATCACCCATGGCCCTATGCCTTGCTAAAATTGGTATATTTCTGGTTTCGCAAATCCTTCCTAAACTATAAGAACTTAATCCGGGAATAATCTTTCTAGCCAGTCTAACTGTACACAATTTGTCAGCTTTAAACTCTTTACTAACTCTTTTAAATGATTCTCTTATAAATCCATAATCAAAATTTACAGAATGAGCCACGAAAACTCTTCCATGGAGCAGCTCCCATAATTTATTTGCCAATTCATCAAAAGTTGGAGCGTTTTGAATCATAGCATTATCAATTCCAGTCAAGCCTGTTATATAAGAAGGAATAACTTGTTCTGGATTGATCAGGGATTCAAATTCCTCAATCACTTTTTCACCATCGTGAATCAAGATAGCAATTTCAGTGATGCCACAATTATTGGCAGCACCTCCCGTTGTTTCAATATCTACGATCGCAAATTCCATCATGCAAAATAAGGAAATGAAGATAGTAAGGTAAATTATCGTCAGCTATTGACAGATATTAATAGCTAGGTTTTACTTGTGAATATATGCCGCAATCAATTTCTCAGCACATCTTTCACCATCCATCGCTGCTGACACAATCCCCCCGGCATAGCCAGCACCTTCTCCACAAGGATAAAGTCTTTTAATCTGAATATGTTCAAAAGTTTCTTTATCTCGGGGAATTCTAACAGGAGAAGACGTTCTGCTTTCTACTCCGATTAGTTGTGATTCATTGGTAAAATATCCTTTCATTTTTTGACCGAATACTTTCAATGCCATTGCTAATCTTTCAGAAATAAAATCAGGTAAAACATCTCTCATTTCCACGGATTCCAATCCAGGTTGATAGGAAGTATCCAAAAGTTTCGAACTGTTTTTCTTATGGACAAAATCCACCATTTTCTGAGCAGGTGCGACTTGAGTTTTTCCTCCCAACTCCCAGGCTCTTTTTTCTATTTCTGCTTGAAAATGCATTGCTGCCAGCGGGCCGTATTTTTGAAACTCTGGTAAATCCTCTAGTTCAACAGCAACAACAACTCCGGAATTGGCAAATTTACTATCCCTTCTACTTGGGCTCATTCCGTTTACTACCAATTCGCCTGGAGAAGTAGCTGAAGGCACAATGTAACCTCCAGGGCACATGCAAAAACTGAATACTCCTCTTTGTTTTCCCTTAAAATTGGTTTGGGTAACTAGAGAGTAAGAGGAAGCAGGCAAATAAGGACCTCGATCTAATTCACAATGATATTGAATTCTATCAATTAAGTTTTGAGAATGCTCAATCCTCACTCCTAAAGCGAATGGTTTCGCTTCAATAAATATCTTTTTTTTCTGAAGTAATTGAAAAATATCTCTTGCCGAATGACCTGTGGCAAGAATTACTCCGTAACCTTTTATTTTTTCCCCATCATGAGTTATTACACCTTTGATCTCATTTCCCTCCAAAATAAAATCCTCTACTCTACAATCAAAATGAATCTCCCCTCCTGCTTCAATGATTGTTTTCCTTAGATCTGCCACAAGTTTTGGTAACTTATTCGTACCAATATGGGGGTGTGCATCTACAAGAATTTCCTCGGTGGCACCATGCGCAACCAATATTTCCATGATTCTCCGGATATCCCCTCTCTTTTTTGATCTAGTATAAAGCTTCCCGTCGGAATAGGTACCTGCACCTCCTTCACCAAAACAATAATTGGAATCTGGATTTACCAGGTGATGTTTGGTAATTGCTGCCAAATCTCTTCGTCTAGCCCTTACATCCTTGCCTCTTTCCAGAAGGATCGGCTTAACTCCCAACTCTATAGCTCTTAAAGCCGCAAAGAGGCCAGCAGGACCGGCTCCAACAATTACAATCGAATCAGAATTACTGACATTCTGATAAGTTGGGGTATTTTCTATTAATGGAGTTGGGTCTTCTTTAATAAAAATCTCAGACTGAACATTTACTTTAATTTTTCGGCCCCTCGCATCAATAGATCGTTTGACCTGTCTTACATGAACCTCGGAAGCGAGGTGGTTGAGCCCTGCATTTCGGAGAACAGTCGCCTTGAAGACCTCAGGATCATAAGCTTCCTCTGGTGATAGCTGTAATAGAATTTCTTTTTTCATCGTAAGGTATTTATCCCTAAAGTGAAACAAAGATAGATATTCAAAAAAGTATAAGCTAGCATGCAGAAGCCAGATCCCAATTACTCATAAAAAAACTCCAGATTTTCATCTGGAGTTTTCAATTCATTAACCTCTTATTTCGGCTTTAATTCAACCTATCTAAAACTTCAAATCTAGATGAATTAGAGATAAATTCAGGTACAATTACTTTAAGATGGCTTACCAGTTCATTCTCAGAATTCTTTTCAATAAGATCCAAAAACAATTCAATTTGTCCATCAATTTTATGATAAGCAGCGGGTGCCACTTGCGCTATTTTAATTTTTGGATGATGCGTAATCTTTACCGTTTCAAAATCGTTCAGAAGTTCTTCATATAGTTTTTCTCCTTCTCTCAATCCAGAAAAAACTATTTTGATATCCTCATCTACTTTTTTTCCTGAAAGTTGAATCATCTTGTTGGCCAAATCCAAAATCTTTACAGGCCGCCCCATATCAAAAACATAGATCTCTCCTCCTTCTCCCATCACTCCAGCTTCTAAAACCAACTGACACGCTTCAGGAATTGTCATAAAATAGCGTGTAATATCAGGGTGTGTTACTGTAATAGGTCCACCGTGTAAAATTTGCTTTTTAAACAGTGGAATAACTGAACCATTTGATCCCAAGACATTACCAAAACGAGTAGTAATAAACTTAGTATGGTATTTTTTATGATTCCTTTCTAAATACTCATTCAAGGCCTGAACATACATTTCAGCTGTTCTCTTACTAGCCCCCATTACGTTTGTAGGATTTACAGCTTTATCAGTTGAAACAAAAACAAACTTATCAACTTGAGAAAGCACTGATAAGTCCGCCAAAATTTTTGTGCCAATAACATTGGCATGAACAGCTTCTTCAGGATAATTCTCCATCATTGGAACATGCTTGTATGCTGCGGCATGAAAAACTACTTGAGGTTTTAGGTTCCTAAATACCTCTTTCATTTTCTTTTTATTCCTTACATCTCCTAAAATTATTTTTATTTTACAAAGCGGCCAATTCTCTTTGAATTCTTGCTCTATATCATACAAAGCTGATTCAGCAATGTCCAACAAAATCAAAAGTTTAGGATCATAATGAGAAATCTGTCTGCACAATTCTGATCCAATAGAACCGGCAGCTCCAGTAACCAGTACTACTTTACCTATTAAATCTTCTTGAATTCTTGGATTATCTAACCTAATCTGTTCTCTACTTAAAAGATCTTCTATCTTGATTTCACGAATCGCTCCTGCTGTCAACCCTCCATTGATCCATTGGTCTACAGGTGGTACAATCGAAACCGAAACATTCAGACGAAGGCACTCGTCAATAATCTCATTTTTTCGTTGAACAGTAAGGTCTCTGACAGCGATGATTAATTCTGTGATATTATGTTGCTTGACAAGTCTATCCAATTCAAGAAGGCCCTTAAAAATTCTTTTGCCATCAATATTTTTTCCATCTTTTTTTGGGTCATCATCTAAAAAAGCAACTGTATTGAAAAGGCTTTTGCTATCTCTTTTGATTGCTTCCTGAGCAATAATACCCGCTTCACCAGCTCCAAAAATTATCCCATTCTTCATCTCGCGCTCAGTAATACCATTCTTCAAATAGACGAAAAGTTCTTTTACTAATAATCTATAAAAGATCAGCATGAACATGGCTGATAAACTAGCAATAATTAAAACTGAAGTTGGAAGTAAAAACCTATCATTCAAAAAATTTCCATGAAAGAAATTTAAGAAAAGGAACAATACGAAATTGATGATGACAGTTTTGAAAATATTCGATCCATCTCTAAATCCTGTATGTCGAACAATCCCCTCATAACTACGGGTGTTTTGCATTACTAGAAGTCCGCCGACCATAAATGTAAAAGAGCCTGCAAAAGCATCATTTTGCTCTATGAGAGATAATTCAAAATTAAAGCGAACTAAATAACCAAAAAGTGCACACTGAAATAAAATAAATGAGTCAAGCGTAGCAATAATCCATCTGGGAAGGATTTTTAACCTCGTTAAAAAATTCATAGTAGAAATTCGGTCAAATGGATTCTATTTGGGTGCAAACTTACTTATACTTAAAAGCAAATATATCATATTTTATCAATTAGCTTAACATTTATCCAAAGATATGTAGGTTTATTTAAAATTTATCCAATAAAATTTTGTGTTTTGGAAATAATTATACTCCCCTTTTAAAACAAAAGAATAGATATTTTTTGTAGTTTCTAACTAATTTTTCGTATAACAGATGAACTTTTTGATAGATTTCTAGAGGGGCTACCAGTAAATTTTTTCACACTCACATGTCCTTTTTGCGTAATCCCTTTGCCTGCTAAAACATTAAAAAATGTCTTAAACAGAATTTTTATATCAAGAAACAAACTACATTCATCAACATACCAAATATCAAAATTAAACTTTTGCTCCCAAGAAATAGCATTTCTACCATTAACCTGAGCCCATCCCGTTACTCCTGGTTTTAGGTCATGCCTTTTACTTTGCTCTTCAGAATACAAAAAAAGATATTCTCTCAATAAGGGTCTTGGACCAACCATACTCATATCACCTTTCAAAACATTTATTAGCTGAGGAATTTCATCCAAAGAAGTATTTCTCACTATTTTACCCAACCAGGTAATTCGTTTTTCGTCAGGAAGCAAAATTCCTTGATTATCACGCCTATCAAGCATCGTCTTAAACTTCAGGATATAAAAAATCTTTCCTTTTTGACCAGGTCTTTGTTGAGCAAAAAAAGGCGATGCACTATGGTGGATGCTTAATATTATAAATAGTAATATAAAAATCGGAGAAAGAATAAGTAGCATCAATGAAGCTATTATGATATCCAATGGCCTTTTAATGAACTTCTGATAATTCACTTAATTGAATGTTTTGGAAATTTCTCTTTCTATTAATCCTACTATTTCTTCTTGATGAGCCAATGTCAGGTTTGAAGAACTTGGGAGACAAAGACCAGTCTTGAACATTTTCCCAGCAATATTCCCCCCATAAAAAGGTAATTTTTTAAAAATAGGCTGTAGGTGTAATGGTTTCCATAAAAATCTAGTTTCTATTCCTTTATCTAGCAGGATCAGTCGAATTTTATTATTCGTAAGACCCGTTAATTCTTCATCGATTAAAATCGTTGTCAACCAATAATTTGAATGAGATAAACTATCTTCTTCTTGAAAAGAAATGCCAGGAATTCTGGAAAACATTTCTCTATATATACTATTAATTTTACGACGCTTTTTTACAAATCCTTCTAACTGTTCCAATTGTGCCAATCCAATAGCAGCTGTTAGATTATTCATTTTATAATTAAAACCAATTTCTAAATGCTGGTAATATGGCAGATCTTCTCTGGCTTGAGTTGAAAGATGTGTCGCCTTTTGGATAATCGTTGTGTCATTTGAAAGGATAGCCCCTCCTCCACCTGAGGTAATAATCTTGTTACCGTTAAATGAATAAACGCCTATAGTCCCAAACGTACCGCATGCTTTTCCTTCATATTTACTTCCTACTGCTTCTGCAGCATCTTCCAGCACCGGAATTTGAAATCTATTAGCAACTTCTAAAATCTCACTGATTTTCGCCGGCATTCCAAAAAGGTGCACTAATACAATGGCTTTGGGCTTAGTGCCTGCGGCAATACGAGAGAGGATTGCATCTTCAAGAATTTCTGGAGAAATATTCCAAGTATCAGTTTCACTATCTACAAAAATAGGTTTTGCCCCTAAATAGACTATAGGATTGGCAGAGGCACAAAAAGTAAAAGATTGACATATAACTTCATCACCGGGTCCAATTCCTAAAAGAATCATGGCCAGATGTAATGCAGATGTTCCAGAGTTTAAAGCAACAGCCTGATGGGATTTGATTTTTTTTGAAAGCTTATTTTCAAACTTATTAATAAATGCTCCATATGTAGCCAAATTCCCAGACCCTATAGCTATTTCAGTATATTTCTTTTCATTGCCTTCAAACACAGGAAAAGAAAGAGGTATTTTATACGCCATCTAAATAAATTAAAACACAATTTGCATTAAACATAGTACAAAAAACAAAAAAAAGCCAACCAAATACAATTTGATGAAATAAAATAAAGTAAATCTATAGAAAATTTCGATATTTTTTTTGTGTTGTTCACTAAAATAAATCACTTACCTCTGATCCTTTTCTATCAAATCTGTGAATCTTCATTTCTTAACTCCTTCACAATCCAATTAAAAACACTTCCGATAATTAAGCATTATTTTAATAATATCCCACAAAAAATAACAATATCCGTACCAAAGGTTTTAAAAAAGATTGGTCTCAGAAAGGATTAAAGAACACTCATCAAATTTTTATTAGTCAGACCTTTATCCTCAATCTGCTTCCTAATAAAAAAGTGTTTTATCCTGAACAAGAATTACTTTTTATTTGAAGGAAGATCAAAATTAATAAAATTTCGGAGAGTTAAAATTAAACTTTTAAGTAAACTCCTCCTTTTAAGGCGCACAGACAAAAAGTCAAATTGTATATAATATATTTGATCTGATGTGTGCAATTAGTTTTATGGAACTTTGGGGCTAGCGGTTCTTTCTCCCTAAGGACCTATTTATCAAACCCGATTCGAAAGGGCCGGTCTTGTTCAAGCAAAAAAGAAATGGGTGGGACAATACTACATTTAAATACAATAAATTCAGATCCATGGTAGTCAATGAGAAAGCTGATATTAAAAAGGCCAACAAAAATGATCATAAGAGTTGCAAGTTTATAAGAAAAGCCTGAATTGATGAATTTCCTCAAATTTTGAATGTGTCGTTTTGGAATTTGTCCTTGGTCGGCCCCAGACAAAAAAATCAAAATTAATTGAAAGCTATGAGCTAAGGCATCTGGTGAAACCTGGACTTATAGGATTGGCTCAGGCCAAAGGATGTCGAGGAGATAGTGGAAATACTTGATTCAACTTATTTTCGCTTTAAACTGGATATGTATTATATGAAAAACTGAACTGTATGCTTGACCTAAAAACACGCTGGTTTTCTTTTAAATCTATTCCATTCTAAAAATTCTAAAGATCCACTAGAATAACCTTCCTTCCCAATCCGAACAATGATTCCCGTGGAGAAATATGGAACGCATTCTTGAAAAATAGTAAACCTATAGTTTTATTTAACTAGAAATTCATTTCACCCTCAAATAAAAAAACCTGTTGTTTTTTTTAATATCAACAGGTTTTTTATTCTAAAAGAATCCTCGATGGCTTATTAATTAAGATTTATTTCTTCTTTAAAGTCATTCTTATTCAACTTGATTTTCTTTTTGCCTTTTTTATCCCACTCTCTGATTTCAAGTACCCTTGGAGAAAGTTCAACCTTCTTTTTCACATATTTGACAGTTACCTGATCCAGTCTCCAACCCAGAAAAATCACGATGATTGAAATGATAGGAAGAACAATATGGTCAGAGAAATCTTTCATTGAAAATGCCAGAATAATAATAGCAAACTGAATAAAGCCCAATAGATACGCTACCTTATCATGACTTAACCCCATACGCATCAGAAAATGATGGACATGAGACTTATCGGGACTCATTGGTTTTTTACCTTTTGCCAACCTTTTAGTAAAAACTCTCGCCATATCATATAAAGGAAAGATCATTAAGGCAACAGAAGTGGAGAATGTTGGTTTTACTTTTAAGAAAGTCCCTTCTGGTAAGGCTTCATTGATCTCCATAAAAGCAATAATTAACGTAGCAAGCGTAAACCCTAAGGTTAGGGAACCGGTGTCCCCCATAAATATTTTTGCCGGATGCCAATTGAAAATTAAAAAAGAAAGAATTCCCCCTAAAAACACAAAACTCAACAAAGCATAGCTTTCTACCCCTTGGATATAAAACCAAATTCCTAATATGGAAAGTGTAATGACCGCTATCGATCCGGCTAGTCCATCCAATCCATCAATCAAATTAAATCCATTCGTCAAAGCCAAAAGGACGAGGGATGAAAATGCATAACTAGCAAAAAGATTCAACTCTTCAATTCCTAAAAAGCCATGAAATGTCCTGATTCTGATATCGGCAGCTACCACCACCATTAAAACTGAAACTAACTGCCCTAATAACTTTTTAGAAGCCTTCAATTCAACAAAATCATCTCGTAATCCAACAAAAAACATTAAAAGAATCGCACCAAAAATATATCGAATGTCTGGAATGGAAAATTGCCAATTCCATATTCCTAAAGAAATTGAAGCTGCCATAAAAAACCCAATTCCTCCCATAGAGGGGACAACATTTTGATGAATTTTTCTACCACCTGGGGAATCAGACAACTTATACTTTGTGAAAAGTTGAATTAAAACCGGGAAAAAAAGTACAGAGGTTAAGAATGAAGTTAAAAATGCTAGAAAGTAGTACATATAAATAGGTTTGGATCGAAAAAAAAACAAAAACTGCTCCTAAAATTTATTCAAATTCAATCTTTAAACGGATTTCAGTAATCAATGGCAACAAATTTGATGATTAATTTTTAAATAAATTTATTATTTCAAAAATTTATTATTAAAATACAATTTTATGTATTTAATAAAAATAAAGCTATTTTTTTGAAATAAATAAAATAAATGCGAATTTTACCTAGCCAATAGTTTATTAAACGAAGAGATTTTTAGTAAATAATAATTTTCATGACAGAATATTTACAAAAAGAGGATGGATTTTTTGATTCAGAAGAAAATTATTCGAAAATCAAAGATTTTGATTCTGAGTCTACCCTTTCAACAAACTATAATTGGAAGAACTTAATTTTAAAAAGAATAATGGATCTATTCGGATCATTCCTCTTCTTTTTAATTTGTGGAATTTGGCTATTTCCGATCGTTGCAATATTAATCAAAATTGATTCTTCCGGGCCTATTTTCTTTAAGCAAATCAGAGTAGGAATTAATGGGAGACTTTTTAACTGTTACAAATTTAGGACAATGATCGTAAACAAGGAAGCTGATAGTAAACAGGCAACCGAGAATGATCCAAGAGTTACAAAAGTCGGAAGATTTTTAAGAAAAATCAGCATGGATGAATTGCCTCAATTTATGAATGTCATCTATGGGAACATGTCATTGGTAGGGCCAAGACCCTTGATACCTATTCAAAATGAAGAGTTTGAAAAAAAAATTAAAGGCTTTTCTAATAGAAACTTAGTAAAACCCGGGATTTCAGGACTTGCCCAAGCAAAGGGTTACCGGGGAGAGACTAAATTTTCCAATACTATATATTTCCGCCAAAAATTGGATATCTATTACATAAAAAACTGGTATCCTATGTTTGATTTAAAAATAATATGGTTGACAATAACTTCCATAGTTTTTGGAGATAATAAATCTTATTGAGCATTAACAAAAAACCCAAAACTAAGATGACAATAGATTTTATTAATTATTAATTCTTTAAGTATGCGTAATTATTTACTAAAAAAGTCAATGGGGTTTGAGTTAACAATCAATGACCTTGAAACTACAGCCAACAAAGATGATTTTCAATTTTCTAAACACTTTAATTGGTTTAATTTATCAATAAAGCGAACAATTGACTTAATGGGCTCATTTTTATTCATGACTTTAATTGGTTTTTGGCTTTTCCCTATTATTGCAATCTTAATAAAATTAGAATCTAAAGGCCCAGTTTTTTTCAGGCAAAAGAGAGAGGGAATTAATAATTCGGTTTTTAGATGCTACAAATTCAGGTCAATGGTATTAAACACGGAAGCAGACACTAAACAAGCAACAAAAAATGATCCTCGGATAACCAAAGTTGGAAGATTCCTAAGGAAAACAAGTTTAGATGAGCTTCCCCAAATACTTAATGTGATATATGGCAATATGTCTTTGGTGGGGCCAAGACCTCATCCGTTAAAATTAAATGAAAGAGGAGCAAAAAAAATAAAAGGGTTTAGAAAAAGGCATTTGGTTAAGCCCGGTATTACAGGATTAGCGCAAGCAAAAGGCTATAGAGGAGAAACCCAGACTTTCCACCAAATATATTTCAGATATAAACTAGATGTATATTATATTAAAACTTGGAGCCCTCTTATGGATTTAAAAATCATTGGCATGACAATTAACTCGATGATTTTCGATAATGATAATGCCTATTGATATTTGATTTTAAACGTTTTATTTTTTACTTCTATATCAATTATTTGAGCATACACTTAAATCTAAAAAATGGAATATCTTTCCATATCTTTTAAAAATTATAGTATTGTTATTACACTTGATGATTATCATTTCATTCAAATTCCATGAAAATCTCGGTGACTAGGATTAACTTTAAATTCTGAACAAGAATAAATTCTTAAAATGAAAATCAGGCTAATACTTGTATTAATAGTATTCACTTTCGCATCAGAAATTTTCGCTCAAAATATCCCTATTGGTTTTCCTTTAATCAATGAGTATCTAAGAAGAGAACAAGTTTTAGGGAATTTAGCTAGTGATTTTAGTTTTAATGTAAGACCAATTAATGCTGAAAGTGCATTTCCAACATTCCAAAGTCCATTTTTAAACGATTCTTCAAAAATTCACCCAATTAAAAGTAAATCAGAGAAATTCAAACTATCTGTATTACCAGTACAGCTAACTACAATTTACAATTCTACTTTGCCTGATGGATGGACAAATGGAGTCCTTATTCCAGCTAAAGGTCTCCAAACACTACTTAGTGCAGGAATTCATATGAAATTGGGTAAATTAACTATTCAGTTGTATCCACAATATCATTACGCCCAAAACCTTGCCTTTGAGGAGTATCCAGAAGATGCGTCTACAGAGTATTTTGATTTCTTAAGGAGAAGTGTTTTATACATCGACAGTCCTGTACGATATGGAGATAGTCCAATTTCAAATTTCTCGATGGGTAATTCTCATATCATGATGAATTTTGATGGGATTTCATTTGGATTATCTACTGAAAATTTATGGTCGGGTCCTGGACAGTTTAATTCTTTAGTATTAAGTGACAATGCTCCAGGATTTAACCATTTTCGAGTCCAAACAACAAGACCACTTAAAACTTTTTTAGGTTCGTTCGAGGGTAATTATTGGATTGGCCAATTGAAAGGGTCAAAATACACTTATTTTAGCGATGGGGCTTACAATGAATTGTTTCGTGGACAGAAAAATTCTGATTGGAGATATTTCACAGGAATTACAATTTCCTACGCACCAAAATGGATTCCTGGGTTGTCTTTTGGATTAACAAGAGGATTTCAGATATATCGAGATGATATGGAAAATAATTTTAGAGCCTACTTCCCGTTATTTGCTCCATTCCAAAAACAAAATGAAGGGTTAATTGAAAGCAGAAATAAACGAGAAGATCAAAATGTAAGTGTTTTCACAAGGTGGGTTTTTCCAAAAGTGCAAAGTGAATTTTATTTTGAATATTCCAGAAATGATCATCCATTAAATTGGCGAGATTTAATACTGAATACGGAACATAGTAGAGCGTACCAACTTGGTTTCAGCAAATTCATAAATTTACCAAATTCTTATAGGCTTGGAATTCATGGCGAAATAACACAGACCCAAATGAGCATTAACAACATTATTAGGTGGCCAAATTATCTAGGCTCATCTAACAGTGGATTAGGTTCCTATGATAATTTCCAAGTGACACACGGTTGGACAAATAAAGGACAGGTATTGGGGGCAAACAATGGAATTAGTGGTAATTCCTATACAATGAAAGTTGGCCTTTATTCAGGGTTTAAAGAAATTTCTCTTAAATTCGAGCATTTAGCGAACAACCCAAACTTTTATCAACTAGCAAATACAGCTGGTTTAAATGTAAATCCTTGGATAGATTATTCTGCATCTCTCGGTTATTCCAACTCTATTAAAAATCTACTTTTCGAGAGTTCTATTACCTCAATGGTAATCAACAATTATAATCATTGGAATTCAAGTGATAAAATTACATTCTCAGAAAATTCTTCTAAAAAGTTTAATCTTAGCTTACAAATTAAGTTAGCTTATTTACTTTAATCCATAGTAGCATTTCTTGTCTAATAAATCAATTTGAAGTCACTTTTCCGGGGAAATTTTTTCATATCATCTTAATAATTTGGAAATCCTGAATAAACTCTTAAAGTTATTTTTGATTAATTCTTAAATATGATTATCAACAATGATGTCATTAAGCTTATTTTCTTTGTTTTACTGACTGCAAAACTCTCAAAAGGGAGGCTGGCCGATGACATCACCAAATATCGGGAGACCAAAGTGGCCTAAAACCTAGAGTTTAAATTATTATTGGCCGTTTCTAGATATTTACTGGCAAAAAAGCGGGTATATTTTCATCTATATGCTTATCCGCAATGTTGCACCGCGTCAAATATTTTTAAGACTTATTGGTAAAAAAATCCCCCACCCCCCTTTAAAAAAGGGGGATTAGATTCGATTTCAAATAAAAAACCTGATAATTAAGCTTAAGTGCAGGATTCCGTAGAGTCATATTCTTAACTAATCATCTTGAATCTCCACAAGTATATTTCATAGTAAAAACAAAGACCTCGAAATATACTTTTACAAGTTTTTTTCGAGGTCTTTAAATAAATTTTAAAGTGAGATTATCTAATAATTCTCACGTAAACAAAAACTCCTTAACAAGTCTTTCCGATTGCATATACTCTAAAACCAATTTTTCGTAATTTCTCATGATCCAAAACATTTCTACCATCGAAGATTTGAGCGGGCTTCAACATAGAATCATAGATTTTCTGCCAGTTTAATTCTTTAAACTCATCCCATTCTGTAAGAACAGCTACTGCATGGGAATCTTTGCAAGTTTCATAAGGGTCACTATCCGCCTTGAGTAAGCTAGCATTCAACTCTGAACTTCTTGTACCTAAATAATTCAGATCATAATACATTTGTTTAGGCATCACTTTCGGATCATAAACATGCACATTGGCATCTTCATTGAGTAAATGATCTGCCACATAAATAGCTGCAGATTCACGAGTATCATTGGTATCCTTTTTAAAAGCCCAACCCAGAAACGCAATTTTCTTTCCGCTTACTGTATTGTACAGAGATTTGATGATTTTACGTGCAAACCTACCTTTTTGATGATCATTCATTTTGATCACCTGTTCCCAATAGTCTGCCACTTCTTTCAGCCCGTAAGATCTACTGATATAAACCAAATTAAGGATATCCTTTTGAAAGCAAGAGCCTCCAAATCCTACAGAAGCTTTTAAAAACTTCCCGCCTATTCTACTGTCCGCACCTATAGCCCGGGATACTTCGTCAATATCTGCCTCTGTAGCTTCGCAAAGTTCAGATAATGCATTAATAGATGAAACTCTTTGTGCCAAATAGGCATTTGCGGTAAGTTTGGATAACTCTGAAGACCAAACATTTGTCGTAAGGATTTTTTCTCTTGGAATCCAATGAGCATAGACCTCAACTAAAGCTTCCATAGCCTCTTTTCCCTCAGGGCTGTTCTCGCCTCCTATCAAAATTCGATCGGCATGGTGAAGATCCTCGATAGCCGTACCTTCTGCCAAGAATTCTGGATTGGAAAGAATCTGGAACTTCACACCACCTCCTGTATTTGATAAAATATCATTTACTGCTTCGGCTGTACGCACAGGAAGGGTGGACTTTTCTACCACAATCTTATCAGAATCAGAAGCTGCTGCAATCTGTCGAGCACAGAGCTCAATCCATTTTAAATCAGCAGCTTGCCCTTTTCCTTCACCATAAGTCTTTGTAGGTGTATTTACAGAAATAAATATCATTTCTGCATCTTTAATCGCTTTATTAACTTCAGTCGAAAAAAACAGATTCCTACCTCTAGCTTCAGCTACAACTTGATCTAAGCCCGGCTCATAAATCGGAAGATTATCAAGATTCTCATCATTCCAGGCATCAATTCTCGCCTGATTGATGTCTACTACTGTAACCTGAATATTAGGACATTTTTGGGCAATGACAGCCATAGTTGGCCCCCCTACATAGCCTGCTCCAATACAGCAGATTTTAGTGATTTTCATAATAAATTATTAAACGGCTACACCCCAATATAAAAACTCAAGATCTTCAGACCCTTGGCATTCTAATGAATGCCAAATACCGGCTGGAATTTCGATTAAAACACCTTTATAAACCTTAAAACTCTCTCCGCCTATTAAGTAGGTTCCATTTCCACTTAAAAAGTAAAAATATTTGAACATGGTTAAATGTACATGGGTTTCGCATGATACTTTAGGAAGAAAAACACCAAAAGCAACTTGTGTTAATGAATTATTGAGTTGCTCACTATTTTTGAAAACAAATTTTTCTCCTAAATCATGAGATGTAGAAATTGATTTTAAATCTTTAATGTCAACAGACAAATCAGACATTTTCTTCAATTTTAATTTGTTCGGAAATCCAATTATAAGTTTGTTCTACTCCAACTCTCAATGGACGGGATGGTGCCCAACCTAGCTTTTCTCTAATCAATTTATTATCAGAATTTCTACCCTTAACTCCTGTAGGACCTTTTATATTCTTAATTGAAAGGTTTTTACCAGATAAATCAATAACTAGTTTGGTGAAATTTTGGATAGATATCATTTCCTCAGATCCAATATTTACTGGTCCGGAGAAGTCCGATTCCATCAATTTTCTAATGCCATCCACACATTCGTCTACTATTAGAAAGGATCTGGTTTGAGTTCCATCACCCCAGACTTCTATAATATCTCCATCTTTTGCCATTGCAACTTTTCTGCATATTGCTGCCGGAGCTTTTTCCCTTCCTCCATTCCAGGTTCCCTGAGGACCAAAAATATTATGAAACCTACCTATTTTGGAATCAATCCCAAAGTTTCTAGTATATGTCAAATATAGCCTTTCACTAAACAACTTCTCCCAACCGTATTCACTATCTGGCGCAGCAGGGTAAGCACTATCTTCAGAACATTTAGGGTTATCCGGATCCATTTGATTATATTCTGGATACATGCACGCGGAAGAAGAATAAAAGACTTTTTTAATCCCCTTATGCTTCATTTCCTCCAAGACATTCAAATTGCAAAGTGCACTGTTATGCATAATATCTGCATCATTATCGCCTGTAAAAACAAAGCCAGCACCTCCCATGTCAGCAGCAAGCTGATATATTTCATCTAAATCAGAAGTAATTACTTGTTTAACTACATTTATATCTCGGAGATCGCCTACGACAAACTCATCTGCATTCATATTTCCGTATTCATTCTTTTTGATATCCACTCCACGAACCCAGTATCCTTCACTTTTTAACCTATTGACTAAATGTCCGCCGATAAATCCACCAGCACCACAAACTAATGCTCTTTTCATATTCATTTATTTATTTTAATTTTATAATTTATTATATCTCGCAATCCATAAAAGGCAAACTTTGGAACTATACTAACATACCTTTTATATAGTCTTTTGGGCTCCACACTTAACCTGAACAACCATTCTAAACCTGATTTTTGAACCCATTTAGGCGCTTGCTTGACATTTCCTATATGAAAGTCAAATGCAGCTCCCACCGTAATTAAATAATCAACTTGAGTATATTTGGAGAGATATTTAGCGAATTTTTCCTGTTTTGGGCTGCTGATTCCAATCCACACAATATTTGCACCAGAAAGGTTAATTAAATTGGCTATAATCTTATATTCATATTCCTCAACTTGCATAAAAGGAGGACAGAAAGTACCTACAACATTATTATTGCCAAATTTCAGAGCACATGACTCTTTCAATTTATCTGCAACACCTTCCATCCCTCCGCATAAGAAATGTTTTATAGAAATACTTGATGATTCAACCATAATGGCTTCGAAAAAATCAGGTCCGTAGCAACGCTCCATTGACTTGGCGCCCTTAGCCCTACCTACCCAAACACCCGGCATTCCATCAGGCAAATTGAAGTAAAACTCATTAAGAACTTTAAAAAACTCAGAATCTGTTTTTGCCTCAATAATTCCGTGTGCCCCCGTAGCACTCACACATCTATTTAGTAATCTACTCTTCCCATCTATGATCTCTTTCAACACCAAATCGACAGCAGCATTGAATCCATCCTTGAAGAGTGGTATATCAACTACTTTAACTATTCTACTTTCCATTGCTTTCAATTGCCCGTCTAAAGGCATTTATATGAACCTTGGCACATTCTGAGACATCATATTTTTCAAAACATTCTTTCTTGTTCTGCATTCCTATTGTATTAGTATATGATATATCATTCACTAATACACCCAAATCATTCACTGCTTTACTTAAATTATCTAAAGAATATAAATAGCCATTTACCCCCTCCTTTACAACTTCAGAAATTGCTCCAACATTAGAACTTACAATTGGTAAGGAAGAAGCCATTGATTCCAAAATTACAGTGGGTACACCTTCTGCTTTAGAAGTTAAGAGAAAGATGTCAAATGCTGATAGATAATCAGAAACGTCAAATTGAGGATTGCTAACAGTCAGAAAATTATCCTTCTCTAAATCTAAAGATGCAATTTTATCAATTACATGAGCTTTGTAATAAGGCCATTGAGAATCTGTTTTATTACCAATAATTCTAAAATAGACAGAACTTTTATTAAATTTCCGTTTAAATCCGAATGCAATCTCCAGAAAATTCTCATGGGCTTTTTGCCTATTCTGATTGCCTATAGTTCCTATTAACATGGAATCATCCGGTATTTTCAAATATTCACGCACCAGCTTTCTTTTATCTCTGTTAGACTCAAACATCTTACAATCCACAGGAGGATAAAAAGGTACTAAGTTTTTGAACTTAATAATATCTAAATGCTCCCTTGCTATACCAGTTCCGGTTGTCATTATCACATCAGCGTAACTTTTAACAAATGGGGAAAGAGTATTTCGTAACCACTTTGGTGCAAAGTTACTCAACAACTGCCATACGATAGGGACTTGACTGCGTTTAGCTGCAATAGCCCCCTGTATATTAAATAAACCACATAGCTGAACCAAATCAATCTTATGCTCAATAATTACATTTTGAATGAATTTAACATCGGACAAAAAATTTGAAATGTATTGTAGATGGATGCGTGGATTTAGAGATTTCCTTGGTCTATGCAGATCTCTATTAATGACAGAAATACCATTACTTTTTAATCTTATTGTACCAGTGCCTTTTTCGTCAGGGGTTAATACGATGTATTCATACCCCTTTTTCTTAAGAGAATTATTTAATCTAAGTATTTGATTATGGGGCCCTCCAAAAGTAGGAGTCAAAATTACGGCTAAAATATACTTCATATATTTGGGCGGCTCAATAAGTCATTCAACAGATGAATATTATCCATGGCCTTTTGTACCATTAATTCTGGTTCTACTTTGGCCAAATACCTTTTGTTCCCTTTTGACAAATCAAAAATTCTATCTTCAATCATATTGCTTTTCAGATTGTCAAAGGTTAGTGGTATGCATGAATCTGGGTCCAACTTTACATCAAATGCCAAGTCTTCCAATTTCCTGTGATAAGCTAAAAACAACAAGGGTAGATTAGAAATATATCCTAACATAGCTGAATGATACCTGGAAGCAATAAAACCACCTTTACATTCAGCAATTTCATTTAATGTAGTGATGGGATTAAAATTAAAATCGGATAAAAAAACTCTATCCATGCCAAATTTTCCAGAAAGACGGAAATAAAGATCTTTAGAAATAGCTACATCCGACTCTCTTTCACCACCTCTAATGATAAAAATCTTAACCGACAATTCTGAATTTTTACTTAAGGCTTGCTCTAGACCTTCTGCAACTTGTTCAAAGTAAATTGTATTTAAATCGTCACCATTGTCATTATAATAATGTAAGGGAGTTAAGGAGACGCCTATAAAATTTCTGTTTATTGTGGTTTCTTTAAGAGGCAACAAAGCTGCCAAATCAAATGTCAAAAAAGTTTTTTTAGAAAGCATACCAATATTCTGAATCTCATCATAAGAAGCTTTATCTCTCACAGTAATCAGATTAGATAGCCCTATGGCCATACGGGTCAAAAATTTAGTAAAATCAAATTTAAAAGGACCTAACCCATTTGCCAATAAAGCTACCTTTTTACCTAAGATTCTGGCTAAACCAAAAATGACCAGATAACGGGACAAATACCGAACATGCCGTAAGTACCTCGAAAAAACATAATCATCGTGAAAATGAGTACCACCACATAAGATGATTAAATCAGATTTGACAAGTGAAGAAAGAATAGGCTTCACTCCAGGCTTTACAATAGAAAATGGAAAATTAAAATAATAATCACTTTCATTTCCCTTTGAAACCAAATCAATAACAAAATCAGAATTTGAATTCAAGTTTGTAAGCATGCCATATAACATGGCCTCATCACCAGTATTATGTCCGCCAAAATGGCCTAAAACTAGAATATTAAACTTGCTCATGATTAACATTTAATTTAGAAATAATCAATAAGAAAGCTAACCCTACCCAAAACAAACTCATAGATTCTAACACAATAGTATTACCAAAAAGAAATATTAAAACCACGAGAGAATATACTACGAACATATTAAATGAATAATTAATAGATAATATATATTGAAAATAAATTTTAAAAAAATAAAAGAAAAAATACAAAAATAAGATTCCTCCACTAAGAAATAAAGATAAAAAAGTATTATGAGCATCAGGAACCCAATCCGGAAGAAACCAGGAAGGAAAAAGAGAGAGACCTATGTTAAATAAAGTATCTGAAGACCCAAAACCAAAACCAAAAATGTAATTTAATATGCTATACTCTTTAATAGCCAAGAAATATATAGTCCATATAGCACCTCTACCTGTTAAAAATTCTAGATCCATAACTAAATAATTACTGATAAGTAAAAAAAGCAAAGAAAAAAAAATAAATAGTAAGGTGTAAATAAAAAAACTAAGATTTCTAGCTAAAAAAAATCTGATCTTTGAATTAAAAAAAATAGGATACAAAGAAATACCAAGAAAGATAGCTGCAGACATTTTAATCATAGTAATATATATGAAAAAACCATAAACAAAAAATAATATAATTCGAAACAATCTTGACTTATTCAAGTAAATTTCAATAATATAAGAAAAAAGAATTGATAATGCCAATTCTAAACCATGATAATAAAACCCATTTATTCGATAAACAGCATTTCCATCAAAATCATAACCCGTATTAACATACTTAGCGTTAAGAAACTCTAAAGGAATAACACC
This sequence comes from uncultured Algoriphagus sp., assembly GCA_965659625.1. Lineage (GTDB taxonomy): Bacteria > Bacteroidota > Bacteroidia > Cytophagales > Cyclobacteriaceae > Algoriphagus. The sequence goes on from CBFHWO010000003.1 coordinate 139,994, forward strand.
AAAATATTGAAAAACAGAAATTATTATTGGAATAAATAAACTTATCCTAAAAACTAAAACAAGAACTTTAAACTTTACAATATCTTGATTTAATCTTAAAAATGTAAATAGAATTAAAATCAAAATATATCCATATGAATTCTCTACCAAAGATTTAAATGAATAGTCAACCCATAAATATGAAAGAAAAAATAAGCTAAGTAAAAGCAATATTATCTTTTTAGGATTTATTAAAAAAAAAGTTAAAAATATTAAAAATAAAGGAATAAAATAAATATAAAAATTAATTTTTAGACCTCCAATCGCAGGCAAAACATTACCAATAACATTCAGAATAGGAGTAATGGAAAAAATGAAAAGCACTACAAATAAAACGTTAAATAGATTAAATTTAGAAGTTGACAACATGTTTCAATTTATTATTTTATTCCTAATAGCATCAATTTCAGGATCATTATTCCAAACAAATATCAACAATACAAAATATAAAATATAGCTCCCTAAAAAACAAACACACAATGAAAAAAAATCATCCACTTCAAAATAATACTTTATAATGAAAAAAAACATAAATAAAAATACCCCATAAAATAGCCCAGGTATAAAAGTTTTATCATAAGGCCACAAATTCAATTTTTTTCTCAGAATTATTAACCCAGATATGAATAGAAATAAAATGGTAACTATTAGAGATACTCCTGATCCAATTAAACCAAATCTTGGGATTAAAAAGATATTTAAGCATAAACTTAATGCTAAAGAAAAACTTGATATTTTCAACCAGATATTCTGATTATTAGTCATTATAAATAATGGACCAACAGCACCTGTTGAGGCATTAATTATTTGTCCAATTGCAATCAAACGTAAAACATATTGTCCTTCTTCGAAAGCTTCACCAAATAAAATTCTTAAAAAACTATCCGAGAATACAAATAATGGTACAAAAACAGGTACACTAAGAAGAAAACTCCATTTTGTAGATGATTTAAATAACTGATTTATCCTATCTATATTTCCACTATGAAAAAGATTAGAAATCATAGGGGTAAAAATCCCACTGAAGGCACCTAATATTATACTGAATATGACAGATGTTTGAGTACTAGCTTGATATATCCCTGCTTGATCAGCTAATAAAAAATAACCTACTAGAATTTTATCAAATTGGGTGGCATAAAGAGTAAAAGAGTCAGCTAAACTTGATGATAGAGAATATATCAATAAGTCTTTATTAAAAAAACCCTTAAATTGTATAGGTAAACCTTTGAAAAAAATTGTGTAAATAAAATATAACCCAATGATAACTGCTAAAAAAAAGGATATAATAAAACTGATTAAAACATCTTCTATACTACAAGAAATAAAATAGCATAATAAAGAGAAAATAATCAAGCAAGAAATAGGCTGAATCATATCCTCTATAATTAAAGAATATCTCATATTCATCGTAACTCTAGTTGCAGAAGATATTATTTTTAAAATAACAAAAGGAAAAAAACAAATCGACAAATACCTAAATATAATTTCTAAATCTGGCTTTCCAAAAAATTCAATTGCCAAAATGCTTGAAAATGAATAAAACAAGACCGCTAATATTCCCGCAAACAAAATTGACATTCCTAAACTTTGATAAACTATTTGGGATGTCTTAATTCTATTTGAAGATGAACTATTTGAAAACTTGATTACCCCTCTATCTATCCCGAGTGTTGAAAAAAGTCCAAAAAGATTTAATGAAGACCAACCAATAGCAAATAAACCAAAACTATATGGCCCGAGTATCCTAGCTAAAAAAACTTGAGTAAACACATTAATCCCTCTACCAAATAATTTACCTGCTAAATTAAAAATAGTGCCTTTGTAAAGATTTTGATTATCGCTTCTTCCTTTCACTTCTTAAGACAGTATTTATATTTAAAAGAATGAATTAAATATTTATATATTAACATATACTGTCTGAACTTAATTTTTTCTCAAAATATTTTATAGTAATTTCAAGACCACTTTTTGTGTTATAGTAGTTAACAACCAAATTCTTTCTTTACTAAATCAATCACAGGTTGCCTCTTTAAGGGATCATCCTGAGGAAGTGGCAAGCATATCAATTCACTTTTACTATTAGTTAACTCAACTATTTGTTTGGCCAATTCCAGCATAATTAACTCTCCTGGATTACCAACGTTTACCGGTCCGGTAAATCCATCTCTGGAGTTCATCAGCTTATACATGCCTTCAATATTATATCTACATAGCAGAAACTACGGGTTTGAGAACCATCACCAAAGATGGTAATATCTTGTCCCTTAAGTGCCTGTACTTTAAAATCACTTATGACTCTGCCCTAGTCTGGATTCATCTTAGGCCCATAGGGATTAAAAATAGCATTACCTTGATATTAACCCCATGGTTTCTATTTTAGTCAAAAAACAAGATTTCTACACACCTTTTGCCCTCATCGTAACATGTACGAATAACCGTGATACTAACAGAACCCTTATAGGATTCCAGCTGGCGATGAAACTCCGGATTCCCATAATCCTCCGAGGTACTTGGCTGAAGAATTTTGATCTTCAACCTTTTTGCCAACCCGAACATATTGAAACTCCCAATACCTGTATTTCTTACCCAAACAGGGTCAGATTATCAAAGCAACTAATTTGAGTATATAAAATCTAGTTGAAATATTAACTTATGATATTTCTATTAGATCAATTACTGTCATTTAGTCAAAAACCATGGATTCAATAAATTTTCTTTGTTATATATTAATTGTGTTTTTTCAGTCCACTTATGTAGTGTGGCTCCCATTGCATTAATCACTCCATGAGCAGCCGCAGTATCCCATTCCATAGTCGGTGCAAACCTTGGATAAATTTGAGCTCTTCCCTCAGCTACCAACATAAATTTTAAGGAGGAACCCATAGAAATTACTTCCACACCTGGATATTGATCTATAAATTCCTGAGTTTCTTTACCTAAATGGGATTTGCTTGCTACTATAGTTTTAACTTCAGTAGAGTCTGACTTTTCAAGTTTAAGTGCAGCCGAATCCGATTCTTGTTTCCAAGCTCCCTCTTCTTGGTTTCCCCAATACAACCAATCTAAAACCGGAGCAAAGACCACTCCCATCACAGGTGTATTTTTATGAATTAATGCGATATTTACCGTGAACTCCCCATTTTTCTTAATAAACTCCTTGGTTCCATCCAATGGATCTACCATCCAGAAATATTCCCAATTCTTTCTTTCTTCATAAGGAATATCTCTACCTTCTTCAGACAAAATCGGCAAACCAGTTTTTTCAAGATAGCTCACAATTACTTTATGAGCTGCCTGATCTGCCAAAGTGAGTGGTGAATTATCTTCTTTTATCTCAACTCCAAAATCAGATGAGTTATAAACTTCAAGGATAGCTTTCCCTGCGGCTAAAGAAGCTTCTTTTGCTAGGGAGGTTAGTTGTTTTATATCGATCATTGTTTTTAAATACTATTAATTGTCTTCAATCACCTTTCTCTTAGGACATAAAAATTATAACTAAAATATATAGGGACTGAAAGACGATTGACTGAGAGACTTAGAATTGGAGAGATCAGTTGATTTATGTTTATCATATTTCCGTGATATAGGACAAAGAGACTAAATGACCCAGTGATGGGAAATCAATAAGTCCATTTTTCTGGGTACTGGCCCATTATCACTAATTTTCCAAGAATCTGATTATAATTTTCATTCAGTTCTTCCTTTGTATTTCCATTTATATAATTGCATTTAAAAGCATATAGCAACCAAACTTGAGTTTCAGCTGCTTCCCCCTCACAATCCATTAATTAGGACACAAAATATTTGGGGTACTTTCTTTTTCTAAATGCTTCTGCAAGATTTGCGCACACAGACATTGAGCTTCTTCGAACTTGATCTGTTAAGGAATATTTTTCTTCATTAGGAAAACTTTTAGACAATTCAAATATCTTCATCGAAGCTTCAAATGCTAACTGGAAAACCTGTAACTCTTCATAGCTTCTTATCTTTCCCATTATCTCTTTTTTTGGACTAGGTAATTAGGCATAGAAGTTCGTAGAACTATCTCTTAGTCTCTTAATCTCTCTTTCTCTTAGTCCTAAATAATCATTCCAGCACCAACAGTCTCATTTGTATTTGGATCGATTAGAATTATAGATCCTGTCATTCTATTTTTTCTATAAGAATCAAAAAATACTGGCTGAGCCGTTCTGAGAGATAATCTTGCAATATCATTCATCCCTATTTCAGTAATATCCTCAATACGATGAAGAGTATTTACATCCACCTTGTATTGAATGTTTTTTACCATGGCCTGACATTCCTTGGTAGTATGCTTTAAAATCACCTTGGTTCGGCTTTGTAAAGATTTTTGATTCATCCAGCAAACCATCACCTCTATATCCTGCTCAACAGTGGGTTGATTATTAGGCCTCACAATCATGTCTCCTCTTGAAATATCAATTTCATCTTCCAATGTCATGGTTACAGACATAGGAGCATAGGCTTCTTTGATCTGTTCCCCATTCAGCTCAATGGTCTTGATTTTAGAAGTAAAGCCTGAAGGCAACACTTTTACTTCATCACCAGGTTTAAAAATCCCTCCATCTATTCTTCCTGCATAACCCCTGAAATCCTGGAATCCTAAAGTATGAGGTCTAATTACCATTTGAACTGGAAATCTACAATCAATATGGTTAAAGTCTGATGCAATGTGTACATGCTCTAAATGATATAATAAGGTAGACCCTTCATACCATGGCATATTTACTGATCGATCTACCACATTATCCCCCTTCAGCGCAGAAATTGGGACAAACTGAACATCCTGAATATCTAGTTTGGAAGAAAAGGCTTTATAATCTGATACAATCTTATTGTAAACTTCTTCCGAATAATCCACTAAGTCCATTTTATTGACACAGACTATCACATGAGGTATTTTTAAGAGAGAAGCTATAAATGAATGTCGATAGGTTTGTTCCAGAAGTCCTTTTCTAGCATCAACCAAAATTATAGCAAGGTTTGCTGTGGAAGCTCCAGTCACCATATTTCTGGTATACTGGGTATGACCGGGAGTATCTGCGATAATAAACTTTCTTTTAGGCGTTGCAAAGTACCTATAAGCCACATCTATAGTGATTCCTTGCTCCCTTTCAGATTTTAGACCATCTGTTAAAAGAGAAAGATCCACATAATCAAATCCTTTCTTTTCGGATGAAGTTTTTACGGCCTCTATCTGGTCTTCAAAAATTGATTTGGAATCGTAAAGCAACCTACCTATCAGGGTACTTTTTCCATCGTCCACAGATCCTGCTGTAGTAAAGCGTAATAATTGATTATGTTCTTGTACCGACATGATTAAATTTTTGGTGTCAAGTTGATGTATAAAATATTGGAATTGCTTTTTTGCCTGAAAACGTTTTGCCTTAAGTGATACTGGTATCCCAGTTCGATGTCTAAGCCCTTTGATGTTCTGCCAACAGCGGCCAATGCCCTAAACTGATCAAACATCCCTTCTTCTTTGCCCTGTCTGTAAAAGTATTCCAAACTTAGTTTGGGTTGAAATGCTTTCTTCTTCAGAATCACCGACTGTATCCTAGCCCGGTATCTCAATTCTCTTAAATTCGATTCACCTTGAAAGCTTCTAAACTCTATCCCTCCCCGAAATTCCAAAGGAAAGCCTACAAGCTGATACCCTGCAAGCTGGGTTATCCTCCATTCTCTCAAAGAAGATTCATTTAGGTCCGAATCCGTAGTTCGCAGAAAGAAGGCTAAGGGAGAGGATTGCAAGAAGAAGCCATTCTCTCCTAATCTAACCTTGATCCAAGGTCTAAATGAATATGTTTTTTGATCGAGATCCTGATAGCGAGTAAGGTACTGATCCCTGTATTGGAACTCAAATTGTAGGGTTGAGTTCCGAATCCAATTTTCCGCGCTGACATTCACCCTTGTCCACAACTCCACACGCTCCTGGGCTATTGAGATTCCCGAAAGTGTCATGCTCAAAATGGCTACAAGGGAAAAGAATTTCATTTATAGGGTAGACCGATGTAAATCAACTCTTCACATCAACTAGAAAGCCAGCAGTAGGAAGGAATAATTGATTAATCTCTTGTGTCGACATTTTTGTGAATTTTAATTATAGTTGAAAATGGAGTCGTTTCGAGTAAAGGAGAAATCTTATTTTAATTACCAATTTCTTAAAGAGATTTCTCCCTCCGGTCGAAATGACAGTTTATAAGATTGATATTTTAAAAATACCCAGCCTTCTTTCTATCCTCCATGGCAGTCTCACCTCTCTTATCGTCTGCCCTCGTTCCTCGCTCTGTAGTTCGAGTAGCTGCTACCTCTTCAATGATCAGTTCAAGAGTATCTGCAACGGAAAGAACAGCTCCTGTTATCGGCATATCCCCGCAGGTTCTATAGCGAACAATCAAATTTTGAATAACCTCCCCTTCCTTCAAAGGCAAGTATTCCGACTTCGCCAAAATCACTTCATCTCTTACTACGCATTCCCGTTGGTGCGAAAAGTAAAGTGAAGGCAATGCAATATTTTCTTCTTTGATATACTGCCAAACATCCATTTCTGTCCAGTTGGAAATCGGGAAAATTCTGAAATGTTCGCCATGATGTTTTCTTCCATTAAATAAGTTCCAAAGCTCAGGTCGCTGGTTCTTTGGATCCCACTGTCCAAACTCATCTCTATGAGAAAAGAAGCGTTCTTTAGCTCTTGCTTTCTCTTCATCTCTTCTCGCTCCTCCCATTGCTGCATCAATTTTCAACTCTTCTAAAGTATCCAATAAGGTCACAGTTTGTAAAGCGTTTCTACTGGCATTAACTCCGGTTTCTTCACGAACCCGCCCATTATCAATACTATCTTGTACCGATCCTACCACCAACTGAACACCCAATTCTTTAACTAAAGAGTCGCGAAATTCAAGGGTTTCCGGGAAATTATGACCTGTATCGATGTGGATTAAAGGAAAAGGAATCTTTGCAGGATAAAATGCTTTTTTTGAAAGATGCGCCAAAAGGATGCTGTCTTTTCCACCTGAAAAAAGAAGTGCAGGTTTTTCAAACTGAGAAACCACTTCCCGAATGATAAAAATAGCCTCAGCTTCTAGCTCTTTTAAATGTGTTAGATAATATTGTCCCATTGCTTTATTTTCTGGGTTAAGATTTATTGGCAAATAGTTGCCGAAATAGTTTTAATTACTTTTTGAACGGAATTAGTCAATTCCTCTTTATCGGAATGAATATGAACTGCTGGATTTAATGGTTTCTCATAGGGAGAATCAATCCCCGTAAAATTTTTGATGATGCCTTTTCTAGCTTTGGCATATAGGCCTTTCACATCCCTTTGTTCACATACCTCAATCGGGCAATCCACAAATACTTCCAAAAAATTTTCCCTTCCCACCAAATCTGCAATCATTTCGCGTTCAACTCGAAAAGGTGAAATAAAAGCAGATACCACCAAGAGTCCTGCATCCATCATCAATTTAGCCACTTCAGCTATTCTTCGAATGTTCTCGATTCTATCAGCGTCCGAAAAGCCTAAATCCTTATTCAATCCAGTTCGAATATTATCTCCATCTAATAAATAAGTCATGTATCCATCTGCAAAAAGTTGAGATTCCACTGCGTTTGCAATGGTAGACTTTCCAGAACCAGATAACCCTGTAAACCAGATTAGTTTCGGAGATTGTTTCAATCTCTCTTTACGCTGCTGACCGGATATTTTAAATACAGTTGGATGTATATGGTTTTCCATCTTAGAAATAATATAAATAAATAAAAGTTATTACTACACTTGAGTAGATTAACGTTAAAGGTAGGCCTATTTTCGTATAATCAGAAAACTTATAATTACCTGGTCCTAAAACCATTAGATTGGTTTGGTAACCAATAGGCGTCATAAAATCAGCCGAAGCGGCAAACGCAATGGCAATAAAGAAAGGAGTCAGGCTTTCTCCATAACCCAATCCCATTTCATACGCCACAGGAAACATGATCGAAACTGCAGCCGCGTTGGTAATTAAGGAAGTTAATCCTAATGTTAAAATAAATAATATACAAATTGCCCAAATTGGTGGTAGCTCCGTAAAGATAGCAGAGATATGATCGACTAAAAAAGAAGCAGTTCCTGATTTTTGAATGGCAACTCCTACTGCTAAGGCCGAAACCAAAATAATTAGTAAATCTATATCTACTGAAGATTTTAATTGATTCAAATTAATCACTTTGAATAATGTCATGATTAAAATCCCAATGAAAGCAGCAAGAAATAAATCTATAAAACCAAATATACCAATTAGTAATACCCCTATTGACAAAATACTTGGCAACGTCTTTTTGAAAGAAAGTTCGGTTGTAATTTCTCCAGATTTAGAAAGAACAATCAGATCCTTATTTGAAATAACTTTAGAAAAATCTTTGGAGCACAAAAGCAAAAGTAAGTCTCCCTCTTTCAACTTGATTTGTCCTAAATTTTCTTTTACTTTTTCACCTTTTCTATAAACTGAAATTACTGAGGCTTTATATCGATCTCTGAATCCTAATTCTTTTAAGGAAATCCCTACTAAGGCACTGCCTGAAGGTATTACTGCCTCGGTCATTGCTGATAGACCATTTGAAAGAATATGTGAGTTATCAGGAAGTTCTAAGCCATTATTATCATTAATCAGATCAAGGATAGAATTTGTATTCCCGGCAAAAAACAATAGATCACCCGAATGAATTATTCGATCCGAGGATACAGCTGCTATTCTTCTCTCCCCTCGCTTTATCTCCACCAAAAACAATTCCTTTAGATGTCTTAAGCCAGCTTCTTGGATTGTTTTTCCAATTAAAGGAGAAGAAGGAATTATTCTCGTTTCGATTAGATACTCATTTAAATGTTCCAAAAGAGTTTCTTTCCTGGCTGTAGTATTTGGAAGCATCCTTTCCGAGAAGAATGCTAAATAAATCAATCCTAAAACGGTAACAATTAGTCCGAGAATTAAGAAGTCCAAATATTGCAAAGAAGGTAAACCAGATTGAACGATGAGACCATTTAATACCAAGTTGGTTGAAGTGCCAACGATGGTGATCATTCCTCCCAAAATCGTGGCAAATGATAATGGAATCAGAAATTTAGAAGCGGCATATCCGTTTGATTCTGACCAGTTTTTGACATATGGGATCATAAATGCCACCACTGGAGTATTATTTAAAATACTTGATAATCCTGAAACAGTCAACATCATTCTTAATCGAAATTTGAATGGAGATAGCGATTTCTTAAATAATGCAAAAAAGAAACCCTTTCCCAAATTCTGTTGAATTCCTGAAGTCAAAATAATCAATAAAAAGATTAATATAATTTGTTTATTGGCCAGCCCTAAAAGGAAGTCCTCAATGGAAATGATCTTCAAAAAAACAAACGTAAAAACAACCAAAACAAAGGCCAAGGAAGCTTTTATCCAGTTTTTGTAAAGTGAAAGAATTAATACTATCACTAATAAAAAAGTAGTAGCTATACTAAAAGTCAATCTATTTTCAATAAATAAAGACCACTCAAATACTTATAATGCATTTCAAATTAATCAATTTTTCATATTTGGATAAATTATCAAGAAATAAACCTTCTTCTTTTTTAAATTAAATTATCAAATAAGTGAAAGCCTAAAAAATCTTTCCCAATTGAAATAAAAACTCTGTTCATTAAACCAATTTTTTTAAACATTCACCTAAAGAATCTCTCCAATAAGGGATTTTTACTTCATATTTATTTTTCAGTCCCTCTGTTGATAAAATAGAATAGGCTGGTCTACTGGCAGGAGTAGGATATTCAGAGGTAGGAATCGGTTTTATCTCGCAATCGACATTTGCCATTTCCATGATTGCCTTCGCAAAATCAAACCAGGAACAAACGCCCTCATTTCTGAAATGCTGTATCTCTACTCCACTATGATTTAATTTTGGAACAATATCCAAGATACATATCGCCAAATCTCTAGCATAAGTTGGTGAGCCCACCTGGTCATCAATGACACCAATTTGATCGCGATCTTTTGATAACCTTAGCATGGTCTTGACAAAATTACTCCCATACTCACTATACACCCATGACGTTCGAATAATGATCGAATGATCAGGATTCACTCTCATTAGTGCTTTTTCTCCAGCCAGTTTAGTCAATCCATAAACATTTTGGGGCTTAGTAGGAAAATCCGTGGGATAAGGGCTATGATGAGTTCCCGAAAAAACATAGTCTGTTGAGATATGAATAATTTTTCCATTTCTGGATTTAATTGCCTTTGCCAGATAGTGTACTGCCTGATGATTTACTAAATCAGCTAATTCTGGTTCGGACTCTGCCTTATCCACTACGGTAAAAGCAGCACAATTAATAATCGTATCAATATCATTTTCCTTTAAAAACTCATTTACAGATGCTTCGTCACTAATATTAAGCTTCGCAGAATCAGTAAAAAAGAAATGGTATTTATAAGAATCAGCTAAACTTCTTAGTTCAGAGCCTAATTGCCCATTTGCCCCGGTAACTAAAATTCTATTCATAAAGATTCATGTTATAGTCAAATAAATCGGCCTCCATTAATAATGGCTGGCTTGTATCTTTGGCAGAAAGTTTGAGATCTTCCAGTTTAAGCTTCCAGTCAATCTTCAATGTAGGATCATTGTATAACAATCCTCTGTCACTTTCTTTGGAATAATAGTTATCCACTTTATAAGCGAAAATTGCCTCCTCACTTAAGACTACAAAGCCATGAGCAAAACCTCTTGGCACAAATACTTGACGCTTATTTTCTCCTGTCAATTCAATGGTCACATGTTTTCCAAACGTTGAAGAACCTTTTCTTACATCAACAGCCACGTCTAATACAGATCCTTTAATTACCCTTACCAACTTACTTTGTGAAAAAGGCGGTAATTGATAATGAAGACCTCTTAGAACTCCATAGCCTGATTTCGATTCATTATCCTGACAAAAAGGAACTTTAAAACCAATAAAACCTTCAAAGGAATTCTGCTTAAAAGTTTCCACAAAATACCCTCTATCATCCCCATGGATCGTTGGTTCACAAATAATTACATCTGGAATTTCTGCCCTGAAAAAATTCATTATATTTTTTTTGCTTTTCTAATCAAATATTGACCGTATTCATTTTTCTTTAACGGTTCAGCTAATTTCAACAATTCCTCCGCACTGATATATCCCATTTCAAAAGCTATTTCCTCTAAACAGGCCACCTTTAATCCCTGTCTTTTTTCAATGGTTTGTATAAAATTGGATGCTTCCAGCATGGATTCATGAGTCCCTGTATCCAACCAGGCATACCCTCTTCCCATTAATTCAACCTTTAGGTCTCCTCTCTTCAGATATTCTTGATTGACAGTGGTGATTTCCAGCTCGCCACGTTCGCTTGGTTGAATGTTTTTAGCGATTTCTACAATAGAATTTGGATAGAAATATAAACCTACCACAGCAAAATTTGATTTTGGAACTTTGGGCTTTTCTTCAATGCTCAAAACATTTCCTTCCTTATCAAATTCAGCCACTCCATACCGCTCGGGGTCTTGGACATTATATCCAAAAACTGTTGCTTTACGTTTTTCAACCACATTTTTTACTGAAGCTTTAAGAAGTGAAGTAAAGCCATGCCCATAAAAAATATTATCTCCTAGAACTAAGCAAACATCATCCGATCCTATAAACTCTTCTCCAATTATAAATGCCTGAGCTAATCCATCAGGACTTGGTTGAACGGCATAGTCAATTCGTATTCCTAAATCGCTACCTGTCCCAAGCAATTTCTCGAAATTTGGCAAATCCTCTGGGGTAGAGATCAACAAAATTTCTTTTATCCCTGCAAGCATCAAAACAGACAAAGGATAATAAACCATTGGTTTATCATAGATTGCCAGCAATTGTTTTGAAGTGCCTTTTGTAATGGGATAAAGCCTTGTCCCAGAGCCTCCTGCTAATATTATTCCTTTCATAGCATTATTTGTAAATCACTAAAATTCTAATTGGATTTTTTTGTAAATCATTAAAGAAAACATACTTCTTAAAAAAATTTAAGTGAAAGTTTCATCTTGTTTTTAGATTGGACTTTCACTAATACAAAATTTCTAGTTCAGATTTTCTTAGATAAAAGCTAAAAAAGACTATTCCGATTGCCTTACAATCTTATGTCCATTTTCTACTAATTGAACATCCTTTTGCATCAGCTTAATATCAGAAATCATCATATCCTCTACTAATCCGGCAAGATCATATTCCGGTGTCCAGCCTAATTGGGTTTTGGATTTGGTCGGATCACCTAATAAAAGATCGACCTCCGTCGGACGAAAGTAAGTTGGGTCGACTTTTACAATAGTTGAGTTTATGAGATCCGAGATTGGGAGATTGAGCGGTTGGCCAGTAGATTCCAGATATTTTTGAGCATCGACCGAATCCAAAATACCAATCTCATTCACTCCCTCACCTTCCCATCGGATTTTAAAGCCTACGTGCTCAAATGCCATTTGGACAAAATCTCTCACTTTGGTAGTAACTCCAGTAGCAATAACAAAATCCTCTGCTTTCTCTTGTTGCAAAATCAACCACATGGCTCTAACATAGTCTTTGGCATGTCCCCAGTCTCTAAGTGCCTCCAGATTACCCAAATACAAACAGTCTTGCAATCCTACTGCAATAGCTGCTGCTGCCATGGTGATTTTTCGAGTTACAAAAGTCTCTCCTCTTCTAGGAGATTCATGATTGAAAAGTATCCCATTGCAAGCATACATGCCATACGCTTCACGGTAATTTTTTGTGATCCAGAATCCATAGATTTTTGCTACACCGTAAGGAGATCGAGGATAAAAAGGTGAGTTCTCATCATAGAAACCCTTCTCATTCTTGTTTTCCGGCAAACCTCCATAAAGTTCGGAAGTTGAAGCTTGATAGATCCGGGTTTTCTTTTCTAATCCTAGAATTCTAATAGCCTCAAGAATCCTCAATGTACCGATACCATCCACATTGGCCACATATTCAGGTGAATCAAAAGACACTTTCACGTGACTCATCGCACCAAGATTGTAAATTTCATCAGGCTGAACCTCCTGGATGATACGGATGATATTGGTTGAATCTGTCAAGTCTCCGTAGTGCAGTTTAAAATTCACAGAATTCTCATGCTGATCCTGATAGAGATGATCGATTCTTTGCGTATTAAAGGAAGAGGCTCTCCGCTTAATACCATGTACTTGGTATCCTTGCTCCAATAAAAGCTCAGCCAAATAAGAACCATCTTGTCCAGTGACACCCGTGATTAATGCAGTTTTCATTTTTTTGATTTAACTATTGAGAATCACAGATATAAATTACTGAGAAACTCAGGTGATGTTTTAATTTTAATTTTTTATCTAATAAATCAGAAAAGGATAATCAATTCTTTCCCAACAAATCAGAGGAATCTTTTTTTAATAGATATAAATGATCTTTCCAAGTTTTGGATTTCAGCTTTCTACTTATCCAATGATGAAACCCAAATCTAGAAAATCTGGTATATGTCAAATACTTTTCAGGAATAATTGATTTGCTTAAAATATGCAATCCACCGATCCTATGATAATTACATTCAAAATGCTTCCCTATAAAAGATAAAGTTTTCTCAGAATAAAGCGCAATATGTTGTCCATGTTCCAATCCATAATACCACCAATCTTCAGGTTTAGGAACTGGAGTAGGATGCATCTCCGTTGAAAATAAAATTGTATCCGATAAGGAAAATAAGTTTTCTATTTCGCTCATTGGGTCAATAAAATGTTCAAAAACTTCAAACAAAGTAACAGCACTATACCTTTCATTCTCATTCCATTCAAAACCTTGAGCTAATAAATTTGGAGTATACTTATCAGCCCAATAAAATCAAATCCGATATCCCTCATCAACCTCACAAAAACTCCATACCCTCCGGCATAGTCCAGAAACTTACCTTTCTCCCCAAATAGAAAATATAATAAAATGGTCAGTTTTTTTGAATAGAGGTTATTCCTGTACATATAACCTGTATCCGTACTATTTATAGATTGTGCATAAGCTTCATCTAACCAAAAAGGGGATTCAGTCTGAATAAAATCACAATTCTGGCAATGAAAATAATCAATGGTATATTTCTTTAGGATTGTTCCTTGAAAAGTTGGACTAACGTTAGTATTGCAAATTTTACAATTCACTTAAATCTCTTTAGAATTACTTTAGTCATCAAATGCTTAAAAAAATTAATCTTAAAAATATTCCTCAATTAAGAATTTAACATTCCTTCAATCACCTCTTTCAAACCAAATTTTGCTTTCCAACCCAAATGAATTTCTGCGCTCAAAGGATCCGCCCTGCTAATAAGTAAATCTGTTGGTCTTACCAAGTTAGGATTTTGGATAACGTGATCCTCCCAATTCAATCCAAGGCTTGAAAAACTCAATTCAACAAATTCTTTTAAGGAATGAGTATTTCCTGTGGCAATCACATGGTCCATCACTTCGTCTTGCTGAAGCATTAACCACATAGCCTCCACATATTCTTCCGCCCATCCCCAATCTCTTGAAATATCCATTCTTCCAAGATTAAGTTTTTCTTTAGAACCAGAAGAAATCCTTTTTGCAGTTTGAATTATTTTTTGGGTTACAAACCTTTCTGGTCTTAAAGGAGATTCATGGTTGAATAGAATGCCAGTACAGGCAAATAGGCCATAAGCTTCTCTATAATTATCTACAAGCCAAAAGGAGGATGCTTTTGCCAAAGCATAGGGACTTCTAGGCTTAAAAGGGGTTTTTATCGAAGCGGCTTCACCATTTGTATCTCCAAATGCTTCAGACGATCCTGCATGATAGATTCTGATTTGATACTCCATCATTTTACATGCTTCAAGTACATTTAAAACTCCTAAAGTGAAACTTTTTATAGTTTCAGCAGGCTGCTCAAACGAAAGCCCAACGGAAGATTGCCCTGCCAAAAAATATAGCTCATCCGGCCTTGACTTTTTTATTGCCACCAAAACAGACCTGAAATCTTCCGGATCCATGGAGATATATTCTATTTCCTTTTTAATCCCAAGCTTCTTGAGATTTGAAAAATAGGAACCTTGAGCATCTCTTGAGGTCCCAAAAACTGAATACCCTTTAGATAAGAGCAGTTTTGCCAGATAACTTCCGTCTTGTCCTGAAACACCACAAATCAATGCTCTTTTATTCATCTTCAACTAGATATTACTTTTTCGTATACAGTCGAGGTCTCTTTCGCTGTTTTTTCCCAACTAAATTCATCGGATTTTATTTTCCCTTTCAAAATCAATTCCTCCCTAAGGTCTTGATCCAATACTACCTGTTCAAGATTTTCTCTCATTTCATCCAGATCACTAGGGTCAAAAAATAAAGCTGCATTTCCAATTACCTCCGGCATGGAACTGACGTTGCTACTTAGAACTGGACAGTTATAGGCCATCGCTTCCAATGGTGGAATTCCAAATCCTTCATAAAGAGAAGGATAAATAAAAGCATAAGCCTTTGAGTACAATGTGGCCAATACCTCATCGGAACCTCCAACTTGGACAATTTGATCCTCGCGTAATCCTAAGGTATTAAATAATTCTTTTTCCTTAACGCTAAACTCTCCACAACCAAAAGCAATAATGCTCATCTCTTTTTTCAAAAGCTCTGATGAGGCAAAAGCATGTATGAAATTGTGGAAATTCTTATAAGAAATTCTTAAGCCAACATATAAAAAATAAGGTTTACTTGTAGAAACTATATTACTGTTATTATAGATTTCTTTAGGCTTATCAGCTGCCAAGTGCACAACAGAAACTTTCTCAGGGGGAATATTAAATAAATGACAAAGGTCTTTTTTTGTATGATGAGAAATACTCAAAATATGATCTGCTCGTTTTAATGATTCTATTTTTTCTTTAGTATGGATCAAGGAAGGATCAAATAAATCTGTAAATAATTCCTGAATCATGTCATAGACTGTCACAATGACGGGCACACTACTTTTTATGATAGGTTTTGAGGAGAAATAAGTTTCGTGAATGATATCCGGCTTAATGGATTTAGCTTGAATGTTGGATAAATTTTTATTCAATTTTCTAAATATCCGAATACTCCTTTTAGGATATTTGTTTAAATAATAACCACTTACAAAATCATGATTCCCCTTGAGGTATGCATTGATATGGAATCCTGCCAATATTTTGCTTTCAACCCCATTCGAATTCATTTCTGAAGCAATCCTTGCGAAGTATCTGGAAATACCACCATATTTCTGAACTGAAAAAATTTGATTGTCAAAAACTACCTTCAAGTTGCTTTGTTTTTTGACAATAAGTTTCTCAAAGAAACATAAAATGAAGGAGCTATTACCCGACTGTAAGAATAAATTAAATTCTTAATTGCTTTTGAATTTCCATGATGCTTTCTCAAAAATCTCGTGTATTCCCTTATCGAGAGTCCTTTGGTACTATGTAATAACTCCCATCTTTTTTTCAAGGAATTTCTAGAGTCTCCCCAATAAGGCAATTCATTTACTTCACATTCACCTAAATATTTACTTGAAGTATAACAATTTCTTCCTTTAGAAATTGCTCTTAAACCATAATCATAATCTCCCAAATAATGCGTGAATTCATTTGAAAGAACTCCAAGTTCAGCAACTATTTCTTTTGGGATCAAAACAAAATTACCATTGATTAAAACTACTTTTTGAACAGAACCATTTGGTTTTACTACACCAGATTCATCCTGACCACCAAAAGCAAATTTATTGGTATTGGGTTGTTTGATAGCTGCTGTTATAATTGAAGGTTTGATACCTTCTTCAAAATCTTTAAAAATATCTAAAATTGCATTTTCAAATAGAAACGTATCATCATTTAGCCAAATGAAATAATCAAAATCACCATTTTTTAATGCTGAAGTCCATGCTAAATTCATTCCTCCATTCCAATATAAATCACCCGATCCAAAAAGGATATTGACTTTTGGGAATTTTGACTGAATCATTTCACTCGTACCATCTCTTGATCCATCATCACTAACAAATACCTCCATATTGCTTCCTATTGGAAGACTTTGAAGAAAAAGATTCTCAAAACATTTTTGAGTCTTTTCCCTTCTATTATGACAAGTAATAAGAATTGCTAGGTTCAATTTTTTACTAAAAAAAAATGATAAGTGATCTAAATTACTACTTTAAAGTTTAACCTCTTTAAAATTCTCTTGATTCTCCAAAAACCATTCATAGGTTTTTTGGATTCCTTCTTCAAGCCCAACTTTTGCTTTCCATCCTGCAGATTCCATTTTTGATACATCCATCAATTTTCTTGGTGTTCCGTCAGGTTTACTCGCATCCCAGAAAATTTCACCGGTATGACCTACTATTCCCTGAATTATCACTGCTAGTTCCTTGATTGTTAAATCCCTACCAGTACCTACATTATATAAATTGTCTTGAAATTGATTTTCCAAAGCAAAAACTACAGCATCTGCCAAATCCTCAACAAATAAAAACTCTCTCATTGGTGCTCCAGACCCCCAAAGTTCTACAGCTGTATTTCCTTTTTCTTTTGCATCGTGAAACTTACGAATCATGGCAGGAAGGACGTGGGACGTTTTTAAATCAAAATTATCATATGGACCATATAAATTAGTTGGCATTAAGGAGACATAATCTTTTCCAAATTGTTTTCTAATTGACTCGCATGCTTTAACTCCAGTTATTTTTGCGACAGCGTACCATTCATTTGTTGGTTCTAGAGGGCCGGTCAATAAATTTTCTTCCTTTAAAGGTTGAGGTGCCAATTTTGGATAGATGCAGGAAGAACCCAAGAAAATAAACTTTTTCATATCAGCCTTCAATGATGAGTCAATTAGATTATTTTGAATCAGCATGTTCTCCATCAAAAATTGATAGGGGTAATTATTGTTTGCCAAAATTCCACCTACTCTAGCTGCAGCATCAATTACCACATCTGGTTTTTCAATCGTGAAAAAATCAGACACCTCTTGCTGATTTCTTAAATCCAGTTCTCCAGAGGTTCTTCCAATAAGATTTGTATATCCTTTTGCTTCCAAGGCTCTCCAAATAGCCAATCCAACCATTCCACGATGACCGGCAACATATATTTTGGTATTTGTATTCAATTTATTTTGATGTCTAAATTAGCAAATAGGTGAAAGGAGGAAGTTGAAAGGTACAATGGTCAAAGGTGAAAGTTGGAAAGTCAAAGTGTTTTAGCTATTGCGTTTATTAGACCTTTAAGCATAGACGCAATTTCAATTCCTAGAGCTTCGAGCTTTTGTAATACTTCTTTAGAAATCCATTTTCTTCCTTCAAATAATGTCAGAAGTGAAATTGTTTCATATAAAGAACCACGGGCTATGTATAGAAATCTTATATATTCCTTTTTAGATTCTCTTCCCTTACCTTCGGCAATATTTGAAGAAATTGAAACTGAACTTGCTTCAATTTGCTCAATTAATCTAAAATGCCTTAAAGATGAATTTAAATTTTCAACAACATCTAGGATTAGGTCAGCAAATTCAATTGACTTTTGCCAAACCTTAAGCTCTTTAAATGCAAAATCATTGTTCATTATTAATTTACTTTCACCTTTGAGCTTAAGCCATAGAACTATTGTACCAACTCCGGTCTATCCTTTTCCAATCTCTCAAAAACTTTCTTTACATCTTGTGCTTGATCTTTTTTAAGAACCAATATCGCATCTGGAGTCTGAATTAGTAGTGTGTTTTCCAATCCAGTGAATTCAGTATGAATAGTAGTGCCAATGACCATATTCCCTTTGGCATCTACTGGATGACCTTGGCTCCTGAAGTGATCATAAATGGATTCAAATGATCCCATATCAGACCAAGAAAATTCGGATTCAACAACCTTAATCTTTTTTGTTTTTTCCATCACTGCATAATCAACAGATATGGATGGGATTTTCATGGATAAATCTTTGTTCAAAAACGAATTATCTATTGCATCAAAAGCTATTTTGGATGCTGCATAGACTTCTGGTTCTAAAGCATTTAATTCATCTAAAAAGACGGAAGCTTTGAAACAAAACATACCAGAATTCCAATAAAAATTACCTGCTTTCAAAAATGCCTCTGCGGTTTCCTTATTGGGTTTTTCACGAAATGATTTTACATTTTCTCCATCAGATTCAATATACCCAAAACCTGTTTCAGGTTTAAAAGGCTTGAGCCCAAAAGTAACAATAAACCCTTCTTTCGCTAAAGAGATACCTCTATCTATTGATTGATTATAATCCGTTCCTATTTCTATAAGATGATCCGAGGGACTGACAAATAAAATATCCTCGGGTTTAGCTGCAAAAGCCGCAAATGCGATAGCTGCAGCAGTATTCCTTGGGCATGCTTCAATAATTTCTGTAAATATTTCAACTCCTGCATTTGACAAATCCTTTCTTGATAGTTGATAGTTTTCAAAATTGCCTACCACTGAAACTGAATCGCAAAACCTGGAATTTCTTAAAACTGTTTTTTGAAAAAGAGTTTCACCTTCAAATAATGGCAAGTATTGCTTAGGCTTTGTTTTACGAGATAAGGGCCATAATCTTGATCCAACTCCCCCAGAAAGAATTACATTAATGATACTCATTATAATTTTTTAACTGGTAAAATTTTTTTTGATTGACTCCAAATTTGAAACAAATAGGAATTTAATAAAATGACTTTAGACATAAACTTTTAAAAAGAAAATTAAGTCTGCATATTAATAATTAGTCAATTACTTACAGCTTCGCCCTTTCAGTCCCATCATTTTAGGACTTATAACAAAAATTCAAATAATTCTTAATAATCAAGTAGATATTTGAATTATTCTCTAAAAAGTGAAAGGAAAAGTGTAGAATTTCTAAAATTCTACACTTTTCCTGAAAATTCGTTCGTCAAATATAGTAAAGCGAGTAGTTTTTGTACTCATTTTTTATCCAATTTTTAAAAGGAATTTTCCTATACTGAATATTGTTTTTGGTGTGAATTAAAAGGCTAGGTTGTTGTTCAAAACATCAAAACATGTTCTAGTTTTTAAGTATTTGGTTGTCTGGGTATTGGAAAAATCAACCTTGATGAAATAGTCCACAATCTGTGTATGAATAGGAATTATTAAATTTAAATGGCTTTTCATGAATCTAAATAGAATTTACCTTGAGTTGATCTCAAACAATCTAAAAGCTTTTTAAAATAGGTTTAACTCAAGTTGTTTTCTTAACTCCAATAAACCTATTAGATTTTATAATTGCTTCCTATTCAACGCCCTTTTCCACCAAGGTAACTGAACTTCTTCATGGTAACCGTAGGAGTTATTTCCATAGCCATAGCCATAGCCGTATCCATAGCCATAACCATATCCTTTATCAATATGGACATCATTTAAAATACCATAGATTTTTTTTACTCCTCCTTTCTCTACAAGGTTGTTCAATATTTGTGTATTCCCTTTAGCAGAATATCCTTGGCGGAAAACATAGAAACTAATATCTGCCAATGAGAATAATTCTTTGGTCTCAGAAACTAAGCCTACTGGTGGACAGTCAAAAACTATGACATCATAAGCTTGCTTTATCTCCTTAATGATCTCAGAAAATTTTTCCTGAAGCAATAATTCCGCTGGATTTGGAGGTATTGGTCCCGATAAAATAACATCGAAGTCTTTATGACCTGAAGATTTAATCACAGATTGCCAAGGAGTATTTGAACTGAGGCAGGTGCTCATCCCTACATCATTACTCAAGCCAAAATCTTCCGCGATCTTTGGTTTCCTTAAATCCAAACCTATTAAGATGGTTTTCTTTCCCATCAATGCATAAACCGATGCCATATTAATGGAGACAAACGTTTTTCCTTCTCCTGATATGGAGGAAGTAAATAATATTGTCAGATTTTCTTTTTGCTGACTTAAGTAAGTCATATCCGCTCTAAGAGATCGAAAAGATTCCGTAACAGTAGATCTAGGGTTATTCAAAACTGGAATACTCTCTTCCGAATTATTTCTCCCCACCATTCCTATCAAAGGCACTTTGATTTGTTTTTCCAGCTCTTTTGGATCTTCAATTTTTGTATTCAAGAAATCTTTTATTGTTATAAAACCAATAGGTAATATCAACCCTAAAACTAATCCAATCAGCAAATTCAAAGAACGTTTAGGCGCTATTGGAATTTGACCAGCTTTAGCGAAATCCAAAATCGCATTTTTGGGCATGTTGGACGCTTTGGTGATTTCAGCTTCTGCCTTCTTTTCCAAGAGATAAACGTAAATATTTTCGTTTATCGTGAATTGACGTTGGATGCCTAAAAGATCACGTTCTGTTTTTGGCAATGCATTGATATCTGTTTCAAGCATCCGGATTCGATTCCTGATATCTGCCAGAACATTATTTGTATTATTCAATGCAAGATTCACATTTTCCTGTAATTGCTTTTTGGTATTTGCAATACGGCTCGCATTTTCTCTAACTGCAGGTGCTTGATCCGAAAAATTTGATTTTAACCTTATTTGATCTGCCTGAAGCTCCGCTAAAGCACTAACTAAAGAATTTAACAAGGGGTCTGTAACACCAATAATCGAAGGAGCCACTAAATCTCCACCTTGATTATTCTCTAAGTAAGAATTAAGTGTTTGATAATATTTTACACTCACCTCTATTTCTCCTTCTTGCTTTTCCAATTCTTGGAGTCTTTCAAAAATCACCGAACCTTCCTGGGAAAGATTGAAAATATTATTTTCTGACCTAAACTTTTGAAGTTTATTTTCTGAAAATTCTAAAGAGTCTGAAATCCCTGATAATTGCTGCTCAATAAATCTAATCGTACTTTCAGAAGCTTGATTTTTTTCATCCAATTCCCGATTCAAATACATTTCCATCAACTTATTGATGTAATCCTCGCCTAATCTTCTTACAGGAGTTTCAAGATTTAATAACAAAATAGAAGCCTGCTTATTCAATGGAGAAACTGTTAAATCTTCTTTAAATTTTAGAGCAAGCGAAGGAGTATCAGTTATTCTAAAAAGAAATTTATCTCCAGGATTAGCATAAATGGAATTGATTTTAAACGAAAGATTTTCCTCTTGAATCTGTTCTCCAAAATTATAAACAGATCTATTTAAAACAGGGTTATCTAACTCAATTTTATAGAAGGGATCATTTGAATTATAAATGCTGAATTCATCATCCTCAATTTGAAGTTCGAATGAATCATCATTGATTATTTCAATGCTAAATAAGCCTTCTACCCATTGAGGATGACTCCAATCTACAGAAACAATAATTGGTAATTTATCATAAATTTGAGTGGTTGAAATAAAGCCTTCATCAAAATACTGAACATTTAAATTGAGCTCAGAAATTGTTTCTTCTGCTAGAGAATAGGACTTAAGAATACCTATTTCATTATCTATATTATTCTTTCCCTGAAGCCCAAAACCTGCAGATTCAAATAAATCCATTCCCAAAGCTGGCTTATCATCTTCAACCAGCACACTTGATTCAATCTTAAAAATTTCAGTTGAATATGTGTTAAAAAGAAAAGCTGAAATTAAACCAGCCAGCATAAAGGCCAAAATAATTGGCCAATACTGCAGATAATTAAAAAGTAACACCTTAAGATCTATCTCATCCTCTTTTTGTATAGTAAACGGTGTTTGAGGTTGTTGAGAGTTTACAGAAGAATTAGGGTACATATTACTTAATTAAATTCAAGATAAGAGCTAAAGCCGTAATAGCTGAAATCACTAAAGAGATGGATTGTGCAGCATTTTCACCTGCTCCCAATTCACGAACTTTCATAGGTTCTACATAGATTTGATCATTCGGCTGAATGAAATAGAATTCAGAAGCTATTAATTGTCTATCAATTAGGTTCAATTTATGTAATTTAGTTCCCTCTGGATATTGACGAATCAATAATACTTCATCTCTTTTTGCTATTGGAGTTAAATCGCCAGCATTTGCAATGGCTTCAAAAATGGTCATTCTGTCCTGAAGGACCACAAATTTACCAGGCCTTCTAAATTCCCCTAAAGCAGAATATCGAATACCACCTAGCTTCACCTTTACATAAAGTTCAGTAGTGACATATACTCTTAACTTTTCTTCAATTTGAATTCTTGCCTCATCCAAAGTTTTATCTTTGACCATGACTTCACCAACTATTGGAAGCCTGATTTTTCCTTCATTATCTACAGTATAACCAGTAGTATAATAAAGATCACCTCCTGCTTGGGTTGAAACATTACCAATCTGACCCATATTGGTCATAGTAGATTTGTTGTTAAAACCGTTAAGAATCATATCATCAACAGTCTGAATATTCACATCAATGATATCATTGTATTGAAGTTTGTATTCCGGAATCTCATAGGATATTAATTCGCCTTCTTTTATGGCTACATTTCCTTCTTGATTTTGCAGGTAAATGATTTTCTCGTTGGAAACACATGATGAAACGACGATTAAAGCGAGGACTGATACAATCCTTAGTCGGATACTCCGCATATATGAATTTTTATTAATCTCTTTCAAAAACTGGGCAAACTTAATCATTTTAACAGAAATAGAGGTAGAATTTACGAATTCATAAAAACAACTTGCTTTAATTGCATTTTTACACATTTTAAAATCATATTAAATGATTTAAGGGAAAAGACTTTTAAAATAATTTAAGGAGAGGAGTAGGATTTTAGTCCAGCGATTTCAACTCAATAAACGATTCTAAATTTTATTTGAGCCCTAAAATGCTCCTTGCTCTTACAAGATCTTCTGCTGTATCGATGGCGACAGTTTTATGATTGGTTTCTACCATTCTAATTTTAAATCCGTTCTCTAACAATCTCAATTGCTCCAACATCTCAATACCTTCTAATTCTCCCCTCCTCATCTCAGTATATGAGAGCAAAGCCTCTCTTCTATATCCATATATCCCTATATGTTTCCAGTATAAAAGGTCTCTTATTTTATCTCTATTATATGGAATCGCGGAGCGGGAAAAATACAAAGCGTCTTCATTAGCGTCAGTTACAACCTTAACAAAGTTTGGATTCTGGGCTTCATCTTCAGAAATCTTAGTTTTTAAGGATGCAATTTGAACCGTATCATTATTAAAAGCAGCTACTAAATCAGTAAGTGAATTCTTGTCTTGAAAAGGTTCATCGCCTTGTACATTTACAATCAAATCTGCATCAACTTTCTCCAAAGCTTCTGCAATACGGTCAGAACCAGATTCATGATTCTTCTGGCTAAAAAATACTAGTCCATTTAGTGCTTTAATCTGATTTGAAATTTCTTCATGATCAGTCACAACCCAAACTTCATCAAATACGCCAGTTGCAAGGGTGCTTAAGTACGTCCTTTGTATCACTGATTTTCCCCCAAGATCTTGAACCAGTTTTGCTGGTAGTCGGGTAGATGCATATCTAGCAGGAATTAATGCTGCACTTTTCAATGAAATTTTAGCTTTAAATGAATGTTTTTAGAAAGAAATTCAAAAATCATTTCACTTGAAATACTTTCTTTATTTTGTTCAAGAAACTAGAATCAATTTTCTTGATCCGTTTCTTTTTTGTGTCGAGATCTTCCCCATAATAATTGTACATATACTTATTATTCTGAGAATATAAGTAGGTGTTTCCATACCCATAATTGTAGCCCTCATAATGATAGCCAGAATTAATGATGCCATTAAATACACCATAAACATTCTTTACTTGTTTATTATTAAACAAATCATTGATCATTACAAGGTGGTCTTTTACGGTATAGCTTTGTCTTACCACATACAAATTTATATCAAAAAGTCTCATTAAATCAATTGTTTCTGAAACCAAACCCATTGGCGGAGTATCAAAAATCACCACATCAAATCGATCCTCTAAATACTGTAAGAAATCTTTTAACTTTTGTGTCTGTAGAAGTTCAGCAGGATTTGGAGGAATCACTCCGGAAGGAACAAAGTAAAGATTTTCATGTTGGCTTTTAAAAATAATGTCCTCTGCCTCCACTTTGCCTATAAGGTAGGTTGAAAGGCCTATTTTATCTGAATGCCCAAAATAGGATGCTAGTTTTGGTCTTCTTAAATCCCCCCCTACAACTATTGTTTTTTTAGATCCCAAAGCCATTGCAGAAGCCAGGTTTAAAGAAGTAAAAGTTTTCCCCTCTCCTGAAACTGACGATGTAACCAAAATTTTCTTCGTGTTTTTCCCACTGGCCAAATAAGTTATTGCTGATCTAAGAGATCTAAATGATTCTGCAACCGCAGATTTCGGATGTTCTAAAACAACTTGATTTGTTCCCTTCTGGCTATATCCAATAATCCCCAATTGCGGAATCATAAAATTTTTCTTCAGATCTCTTTGATCTTTAATCGTATCATCAAAGATGTCCTTGACCACTATGAAACCAAAGGGAATTAAAAAACCTAAGACAATAGCCAAACCATAATTCTGCTGTTTTTTGGGAAAGATTAAAGTTCCTCTTTTAGCAGGATCCAAAATGGAATTATCTGAAACGTTAGAAGCCATTGCAATTCCAGCTTCAGCTCTTTTCTCCAATAAATAAGTATAAAGAGATTCGCGTAATTTAAATTCTCTAAAAATCCCAGTGTATTGAGACTCCGATTCTGGTAAGGTAGAAAACTGAGAATCATAAAAATCTATATCATTTTGGATATTAACCTTCTTTTGTTGGGTATTAGCGATCAGGTTTACCACATTTTCAAATAATGATTCCTGAACCTTTTCCATTTGCACATCTATCTTTGAAACCTCCGGATGGTTTTCATTAACTGTGGCCAATAGTTTCCTTCTATCCTGGGAAAGAGTCACCAAAGTTTGGATCAGCCCATTAAGCAAAGGATCAGGTACGCCTATTATTGAAGGGGCAATTACGTCAGAAAAGTCTTTACTTTTCTGCTCCATGTACTGACGAATTTGCTCAAAGTATTTTAGCTGATAATCGAGCTCTGCACTCATCTCGTCAAGCGTATTCATTTTAGTTAGAATATTTGAAAACTCTGCTGAGACATCCAGCATTTTATTTTCAACCTTGAAATTTTGAAGTTCTTGTTCTTTATTTTTTAATGAATCCTCCAAAAACCCTAACTGCTCCTCTATAAATTTGATGGTATTTTCCTGTATTCTATTTTTCTCATTTAAATCATAATCAATGTAAGAAGTCATCAATGCATTGATATAATCCCTTCCCTTTTCTACTACTTTTGTATTAGTACTTAATCTTAATACTGAACTGTATTCATTAACTAAACTGACATCTATTGATCTACCAAGTTGATCCTCTAAAACGGCAGGATTCTTTAAATTAAAAACAATGGACTCCCCAGCTCGACTAGGGTTGACAAGAAAAACAGTAAACTTAGATCTACTTGTTTCTATTTCCTCTCCAAAAGTGAAAGTCTTATTGAAAATCGATTCATCACCGGCTGCCATGGCCGAATTAAAATCCATAAAGCCAGAAGTCTCTGGTACGATCTTAAAATTTTGCTCTGATAAAATCTGTAATTCTGAAGGAGTATCCGTCACCTGTAGATGATTCCAATCCACATCAATTCTTATTGGGGATCTATCATAAAGTTCAATTGCCTTTATATTAGTTTTTGCAAAATACTCTACGTCAAAATGTACTTTTTGCAATGCTTCATGTGCAAGATTTTTTGATCGGAGTCTTAAAATGTCATTTTCGAGATTAATACCTGAAGAAAAAATATTAGATCGATCTAGGATTCTAGCTTCTGGAGAAGTGTTTGTCTTGATAATCATCGATCCTGTAACCTCATATTCATCCACCGTATACCGATGAAACAGAAACGTGGATATCAGAAAAATAAATATGAAAAGAATATACCAAGGCCAATAACGAATATACTTAGCTATCACATACCTGATTTCTAAGGCTTTTTCTTCATTATCGAGTTGACTTAAGTCTAATTTCTCCATTTTATCTTAATTACCCGTAACCAAATTTAAAATCAACAATGCAGAGGCCAGCAAACCCGCGAACAAAGCTAATGAAGCAGTTAAATTATCCGCTGTACCAATTTGCCTAATTTTCATTGGTTCAATATACAAGATATCATTAGGCTGTATAAAATAAAATGGGCTTGCCAATATCGCTCGATCATTTAGATTGATTTGATGTATTTTAGTTCCACCATCGTATTGGCGAATAATAAACAATTTATTCTTTTTACCTAATAAGGTCGTTTCTCCAGAATTGGCTAATGCATCAAAAACCGTTGCTCTATTCTTATAAATAATTTTTACTCCTACACTATTAAACTCACCCAAAGTCGTATATCGAATACCTGCAATTCTTAATCTGACGTACACTTCCTCTTTAAAAAATTTATTGATCTCTTTTTGAACTTTATTCTTTGCATCCTCCTCAGTCAATCCGCCAATTTGAACTTTGCCAAGTTTAGGAACCTCGACCATGCCTTCTTGATCAAGACTATATCCTCTGAAATATAATGGATCTGATCCTTGTCCTCCTCCAGCACCACCTCCGGCATTCGACATTCCGCCACCGGTACTGTTTTGAAAACTAAATGCTTTTGTTAATTCCTCATCTGAAGAAGCAAAATCAATTTCAACTATATCAAATGGCTGCAAAATGTATTTGTAGTCCACTTGTCCGAAAGGAATAAATTCATCCAATTCGATCGGTTCGTTATCAGGTAAATTTTGTAAATAAGTAATTCTCTTATTACTGATACAGGCTGAAGCTAGAATCACCAATAAAAACAGGGGTAATAGTTTTCTCATTATTCTCAAGTGAAGAAAGTATCGTAAATATATAGAAAATGAATAAGGGTAAATTTAAAACTTGAAATGATCACTTATAAATCTTCACTGCCCAAGTTTATTAAGCTCAAATTTGTTGAAAATCAAAATACTTCTAAATCACCCAAAGACCATTTCCAATTTTCTTTCATCGGATCAAATTCTTCATTGATTTGTCGAAGGGTGACAAGCGGACCAGCTTTTAAAATTGGTAATGAACCAAGGTTAATCGATTTTTGATCCAGATATCCTAAACCAGAAAAAGATGTAAATCTAGCACCGCATAATTTT
This sequence comes from uncultured Algoriphagus sp., assembly GCA_965659625.1. Lineage (GTDB taxonomy): Bacteria > Bacteroidota > Bacteroidia > Cytophagales > Cyclobacteriaceae > Algoriphagus. The sequence continues at coordinate 168,180 of CBFHWO010000003.1, forward strand.
TGAATTCCTATTAAAGATTTTTGAAGTCGACTTTTTATATCCTTTGAATAATCCTTTAAAACAAACAAATCCGTTATTCTTATCTCTCTTCCCATTTTACTTTCTTTTATTCTATAAAAAAGAAGATAGTTTTCTTCATCACTGAGAAAATAATATGGAAATAACGGGCATTCAAAGTATCTCCATTTTAAAAAACCTTCTTTTAAATGGGTATGATAGTTCGCTTGAATTGTTTTTGAACTTTCAATTTCTCCTACCAAATTTTCGATTCCCTTCCAATCATCAGGTTGAAGTGGGTGCTTGTTTTTCCCAACTGTTAGGTGAAAATCTAGTTTTAAAGGTAGTTTGCCCCATTTTCCCCAACCCATTTTTAGATAACCGGGCAAACTATCGTTATTTGGAGTATTATAAATGAAATCAATTCCTTCAGATTTTATTTCATTTATTAGTGATAAAGTAAGGTTGCTGAAAATCCCTTTGCCATGGTGAGCTGGATGAACAGCTGTATCTACTGCTCTACAAGCTTTCAACAATTTCCCATCCACCATAAACTCCCAACGCAAAAAAGATCTTACCCCAATAATCTGATTTTCTTCTACTGCCACCAATATAGGAGATTGTCCAAAAGGATTATCATTATGTTTCCAATTCCACAATTTTTCAGACTTCGGAATCATAGCCTCCCCTAAAGAAATTTTTAGCAATGAAATGATTTGTGGAATGTCTTTATCCTGCCCTCTTCTAATTTCCATATGCTAAGTTTAAGAAAATCATTTTCAATTTAAGACTCCATTTGTTTTACCATTGGTCTTACTTCTTTTCCGATCAATTCAATGGATTTCATCAATTGTTCATGGCTTAGTCCCGCATTATCCATCTGGAAAGTAAAACGGGAAATACCTCCCAATGCTTTACTATGTCGTACTATTTTTTCTGCAACTTCGTCTGGACTTCCTATGACCAATGCACCTGTTCTTCCTGTTTGAGCATAGAAATGATTCCAAGTCACTGGAGGCCATCCTCTTTCTCTACCAATTCTGGTAAAGGTTTCTGCGTAGCCGGGATAATATTGATCCAAGGCATCTTCCATAGTATTTGCTACAAAACCCAAAGAATGTAGTCCTACTTTTAACCTGGCAGAATCATGCCCCGCCTTTTCACCTGCCTGTCTATATAAGTCTATCAATGGTCTAAATCGATGAGTTTCTCCCCCGATTACAGCAACCATCAAAGGCAAGCCTAATGTTCCAGCCCTTGCAAAAGAGGCAGGAGTGCCTCCTACTCCCAACCAAATTGGAAGTTTTTCCTGAAATGGTCTGGGATAAATACTTTGGTTACGCAAAGCAGGTCTAAATCGACCCTCCCAAGAAATGGTCTCCTCATCACGGATATGCAATAACAAATCCAGTTTTTCGGCAAAAAGCTGATCGTAATCATTTAGCTTCAAACCAAACAATGGAAATGCCTCTGTAAAGGAACCTCTACCAGCCACTATTTCTGCCCTTCCTTTCGAAATTAAATCCAAAGTCGCAAATTCCTGAAAAACCCGAACAGGATCTGCTGCGCTGATTACTGAAACAGCTGAGGTCAACCGTATGTTCTTTGTTCTTGCAGCTGCAGCTGCCAAAATGATTGCGGTAGCTGAATCCAAAAACTCTTTTCTATGATGCTCCCCAACTCCAAAAACATCCAATCCTACGGTATCAGCATGTTCAATTCTTTCCAACAACTGTACTATTGACTCCACACTCTTTTGAGCATCTATTACATTATCCCCAGCCTCAGTAGCAGCAAAACTATCTATTCCTATTTCCATTTTTCAGTCATTGACTATTGATTTGATCATATAATCTTGTATCCAATGCTTCACGCAGAATTGACTATTCAATTATTGTGCTTCTACTTTTTTCAAGGAAACTGCATTGATACAATAACGTAATCCACTGGGTGCTGGACCATCAGGAAAGACATGCCCTAAATGAGCATCACAAACATTACAAGTGGCTTCTACTCGAATCATTCCAAAACTCACATCTTTTGTATAAGCAACATGACTTAATTCAATAGGTTGAGTAAAGGAAGGCCATCCAGTACCACTTTCAAATTTCACAGAAGAATCAAAAAGTTCCGTTCCGCAACATACACAGGCATACTTTCCTGGCTCAAAGAGACTACACATTTCAGAACTATGGGCTCGTTCAGTCCCTTTTTGTCTAGCAACTCTAAATTCTTCAGAACTCAGAATAGCCTTCCATTCAGCATCTGATTTTACCACTCTTCTTGGAGGTTCCGGGTTTCCTTTTGTTGCATACTTGATGACATCATTCCAATTGACCATATCCTTCCTATTTTATTTCCAGTTTTAAACTTTTCATTTGATAGATTCCCAACGTAAGTAGTCCGAAATTAATTCTGTAAACTATACAAATTTCTATTTCATCTCGCTTAGGTGAAGTTATTGTGAAGAATACAAAAACAGGAAAGTAAACTGTAATAGAATTGATACTTTAGGAAATCAAATTATAAAATAAACGAGATGAAAAGCATATTTTCTTTATTCCTTTTTTCAATTTTGACAATGCACCAAGTCTATGGCCAAAAATCTTTTCATAAAAACAAAGTTATCGCTCATAGGGGAGCTTGGAAGGCAAATGGGCATCCACAAAACAGTTTAGCGTCTTTAAGTCAAGCCGTTGCCTTAGGTTGCGAGGGATCTGAATTTGATGTTTGGATGTCATCTGATGGGGTTTTGGTAGTCAATCATGACGCTGATTTTATGGGAATGCCTATAGAGACTAGTACATACGAGGAGCTATTGACCAAAAAACATGAGAATGGTGAAAAGCTAGCTACGGTGGAAGAGTATTTGGCTGAAGGGAAAAAACAAAAAGGGACTAAATTGATCTTTGAAATAAAGCCTTCGAAAATCAGCATAGAGCGATCTAAAGAAATAGCAGAAAAATCAGTTTTGGCAGTAAAGAAAATGAAAGCAAGTAAGTGGGTAGACTATATCACTTTTAGCTATGAAGGTGGGTTGAAAGCAATAGAAACAGACCCAAAAGCCAATGTTGCCTATCTGAGTGGGGACAAAACCCCGGCAGAATTGAATGAGTCAGGATTTTTTGGGTTTGATTACAATATTAGCGTTTTGAGGAAAAACCCTCATTGGATCAAAGAAGCAAAGGAGCTGGGACTTACCGTAAATGCTTGGACAGTAAACAAAGAAGAAGACATGAAATGGCTCTTAGAAATGGGAGCAGATTTTATTACTACGGATGAACCAGAGCTTCTTTTATCTATCGTAAATAAGTAATATTCAAATACTACCGAAAGGCCATTTCCAGATTGGGAATGGCCTTTTTTGGTAATTTCTAAAATCATTTAACGATAGAAAAGCGCATTTCGTCTATAGTTAATTTATACTCGACCTTATTTTTTAATTGCTCTCTTAATTCTTTCTGAAATTTGAAAGAAAAGAGGTTGAAAGTTTTATTCATAGATGACGAGTACCTGGAAAGATTCAGGTTTAGTGAAACAATCAAGCTTCTTGATTCCGAAATTGATTTAATCATGGCACAAAATGGTTGGGAAGCAATTGACCTTTTAGGGAATATAAAATCACTTCCTGATATTATAGTACATGATATCAATATGCCTGACATGAATGGTATTGAGTTTTTGAAAAGGTTAAAGAGTGTAGAGGCTTTTAGGTTGATTCCAAAAATAACTTTCACCAGTTCAAAAAAGACCTCTGACCTTCAGGCTTGTTTGGATCTAGGGGTAAACAGCCTACTGATTAAACCCATTAAACCTGAAAAATATAAAGAAACCATAAACCTAATACTTACCTATTGGAAGATCAACATCAGTAGACTTTGAAAGAAAAAAGAGAGAGAGTAAGTTGTTTGCACCCAGTTTTGCCCCATCTCCCCTACCAGTTTAACCAAAAAAAAACATGACTAATGAAAATGACTTGTTTATCACATTTGCCGGCTCAGTCGCCAAAGATCAGATCATTGACAGTTATGATTTGATCCATAAGATTACGGTTGAACTGGTGGGGCAAAACAAAATTTTTTTCAGTATCGATAATACTTTACCTCTGATAAAAGGAAATCCAGAATACATTGACACGGTATTTAAAGAATTCATTAATAGCGCATTGAGCCATTACAAAGGGCTGAAAGGAAAAATAAACATCGTCCATATCAAAGACCCAAAATTTTGGATTTTTGGATTTTTTGTGAAAGGGGATTTGGAAAGCCAATGCAAGGATGATAAAGTCGTCTTGGTTGACAAAGTCTCAAATTTCACTTTGGCCATATCTAAATGAGTATCCCAACAAACTGAAGAAGTAGATTTCAAGTTTAGTGCTTCTTAAATGAAAGAATGAAAACAGACTACAATGGAAAATCCATCTTTAAAATATCTACAGATTCTTTCAAAGGGAAACAAACAATTTAAAAGTAAAATTATAAATCTCATTCTTGAAGAGCTACCCGAGGAGTTTGATTTATATAAAACCGCTCTTGAATCAAAGAATTATTTTTGGGCTTCGGAAATCGTTCATAAAATCAAGCATAAGATCGCATTTTTACAAATGGAGGAGTCTTATGACATTTCCGAAAAACACGAATTGGCACTTAGAGAAGGAAAACTAAAATACCAAGGGGAATTCCTAGAAATCATCACTAAAATCCTTAAATTTCTACCTAAATGTAAGGATTAGTTTATGAATTGTTTGATCGTCGATGACGAAAGTGTATCAAGAGAAATTTTAACTTTTTTATGTGAAAAAGAGGAATCGGTAAACTTGGTAGATAGTTTTTCGAATGCTATGGATGCATTCAGGTTTTTGAACAAAGAGGAAGTGGATTTGATATTTTTGGATGTCCATATGCCAGACTTCACAGGATTTGAATTTGTACAAACCCTTAAAAATCCCCCTTTGATAATCATCACTACTTCAGATAAAGGATCTGCTTTAAAAGCTTTTGAATTTGAATCAATCATTGATTTTTTAAATAAACCTATTGACCCAGAAAGGTTTAAAAAATCAATCTTAAAAGCGGAGAAAATTCTTAAAAAAAACAACAAGACAAATGCAGTTCCTGTGGTAAAGAAATCAAGCGATCATTTTTTTATCAACATCGACAAACGCTTGATAAAGATTAATTCGGAAGAAGTGAATTTGGTAGAAGCAAGTGGAGATTATATCAACATCCAAACAGTAAAGGAAAATTTTAGAGTTCATACTACGTTAGCACGGATCAATGAAAAATTACCTCAGGATATTTTCTTTAAAGTTCATCGCTCATTTATCATCAACCTGAACAAAATCATTGACATTCAAGACAATACTGTTTTGATCCACAAGTCCGTGATCCCAATCAGTAGATCAAAAAGAGCCGAATTAATGAAAAGGATCAATTTGATAGATTAATTCCTTTACTTAAAAATTAATTCTTCTTCCTTAACAAATTCAAGACCAGTCGAATTTCAATTTTGGCTTTTTCCAATCGATCTTTCATCTCTGATAGATCGAATTTTTCGGATAGCTCAAATTCACTTGCCATTTTAGCCAAAATTTCCATTCCGGAGGAAATAGCAGTTCCGTAAATTTTATGTCCAACTTCTTTAATCATAGATAGGTCTTGTTCCATTACAGCATGTTCCAGATCCAAAATTGAATCCTTCAATTCATCTTTGACTATCGCCAATATCCCTGCCAATACTTTTGTATCTCCACCTGTATAGCTTTTTAATTTTCCCTCATCATAATGGACTAATTCAACTATTTTCTTAGCATCATTTTGATCCTTTAAACTTCCTTTTTTTTCAAAAATCCAATATTTGAATACCTCCGAAATGGTATTCTCGACAACAGGTTTTACAATGAAATCAGTCATTCCTGATTCTAAACATTTCTCTCTCTCTCCTTTCACATTTCCTGCTGTCAAGGCGATAATGGGCACTTCTTTACAGTTTTTTAAATTTCTTATTTTTTGAGTTGCATCATATCCGTTCATGACGGGCATCTGCACATCCATGAAAATTATATCCGGATCCTGTTCATGACAAAACTTCAAAGCTTCTAATCCATTTTTAGCTTTGAGTAAGTTGACATTTGGAGCAATTTTCTTGATGATTGTTTCAGCCAATATCATATTGACAAGATTATCCTCAACTACCAAGACCGTATAATCTTTGTTTATTTCATTTGGAGACTCCAGAATTTCTATTGCTTTATCTCCCGGAACTTCATGCAATCTTGAAAGAGCATGGTACAATTCAGGTAATTTCAATGGCTTTATCAAGCGATGCTTCACCCCCAATTCAATACAGGCCTCTTTAATTTTCTGATCATCTGACGAGCTATGCAAAAGAAGAATTGGCATTTCATCCGGATTATCATTAAAAAACTCTCTGATTTTCCTGATGGTCTCTAATCCATTCATATAAGGCATATGATAATCCATCAGGATCACATCAAACTTTTCTCCCTTTGTCAGAATCTGTAGAGCTTCAAAACCATTAGAAGCTTCCGTTGCATGAATATTCTTCAACAACAACATCTGATTGACAATCAGCCTATTATTATCGTTGTCATCAACAATCAATATCTTTTTGATATCCGATACATCCACCCAGTCAATCTCCTCTCCTGCTTCAGTCTGTATCGTAATATCAAAATAAAATGTACTTCCTTTTCCTAACTTTGACACCAAGTTTAACTTGCTATTCATAAGTCCCAAAAGTCTATTGGAAATCGTCAAGCCCAAGCCTGTACCTCCGTATCTTTTGGTCGTGGAGCTATCTTCCTGAGAGAAAGCTTCAAAAATCTTTGCCTGCTTTTCGGGTTTGATTCCTATTCCTGTATCTCTTATAGAAAATCTGATTGTATTATAATCTCCTTTAGATTGAAGATTTTCTATTTTTAATTCGATCTCTCCTTTTTCAGTAAACTTTGAGGCGTTGCCAAGAAGATTCACTAAAATCTGTTTTAATCTTACGGAATCAGCAAAAATAAATCTTGGAAGATCCGTTCCGATATTCAACAGCATTTCCAATCCCTTATTCTGGATTTGGTAAGTGATAATATCAGTTGCTTGAGAAGCCATTTCGTAGAGATCAAACTTCTCCTCATCCAATTCCAGCTTACCCGCCTCAATTTTAGAAAAATCAAGAATATCGTTGATGATGCTCAATAGTGAATTGGCTGATTGATTGACAATGGATAAATATTGTTGCTGGGTTTCATTGAGCTTGGTTTTTATAACCAAATCTGTAAATCCGATCACTCCATTTAATGGTGTCCTGATTTCATGACTCATATTCGCCAGAAACTCAGATTTCGCCTTGCTGGCCTCCACTGCAGAATCTTTTGCCTGCTTTAATTCTTCTCGTTGATCTATTAAAGTGGTGATGTTTTGGGTAAATGCCATCATCCCTCCTATTGATCCATTATAGAGATACCAAGGGCGCATTTCCCAGGCAACATACCTGCTCTTTTCATCTCCCGGAAATAATATTTTTTCTTCTTTATTGGTTAGAACTTCTCCATTTAGAACCCTATTGTAATTAGAAATTCTTTCCTCATTCATCAGTTCTCCAAATAAATCATAATGAGATTTACCCAATACTTCCAAGGCTGTCAACTTATATTCTTCCTCCCATCTATTACTTACGGCGATATACTTCATATCCTTGTCCGTCATAGCAACAGCAGCAGGCGTATGCTCCACAAAAGCTGCAAGCCTGCTCTTCTCGTTGATCAGGTCAATTTGAATTTCCCTTTTTTCTGTAATATCCAGCGCTATCCCAAGGTATCCTATACTTTGGTTCTCATCATCATGGATAGGAGTCACAACTAGAGAAACTAATTTTTCCTCTCCTTTTTTTCCTATATAAGTCCAATCTTTCTGCTCAGAACCATCTCTTTCTGCTCTTGCAATAATCGTTTCAAATCCTGATACATCTTTTCCGAATTCTTTCGATACCAACTCTGAATGAGCCAAAATTTCCTCCGAAGAATGTATCAAAGTAAGCGTGTGAATTCCTACCATTTCTTCAGCCTTGTAACCAAGCATTTTTTCTGCTCCTCTATTAAAAACCGAAATAACACCATTCAAATCTGTGGCTATAATGCTGATTTCTGAAGTTGCAGAAAAAACATCATCAAGTAATTTCTGGGTTCTTATGGCCTCTAATTCAGTTCTTTTTTCTTTGTCTATATCTTGAAAAGTACCGTAGATGCGAATACATTTTCCCTCTTTAAAATCTGCTTTACCGATTGCCCTAACCCAAATTTCTTTCCCGGTTGCAGTAATCAATTGAAGATCCAAATCCCAAGGCTTCCCTACTGTTATGGCTTCGTTTAATGCACTACTGATTTTATCTTTGCTTTCTCCTTCCTTATAAAAATTTAAACCTGACTCTACATCTGGAACAAAATCATCTCCCACTTCATGGATAATCCTCGTCATAGGAGTCCAGGTTAATTTTTGGTTGATCAAATCCATATTCCAACCTCCAATTCTGGCAACTTTTTCAGTTTCCTCAAGAATTTCCTTGGTTTCTTTTAGATCCTTCTCAAGCTTGGCCCGACTTGTGATATCGACCGCATTACCTATTACATAGTAGTTATCATCCAGTTCACTTTTCTCCAGAATATTATTATATAACCAAATTCTCTTGGAACCATCTTTATGAAGTGTGTGCATCTGACCACTTAATTTCCCTTCGCTTTTAATACTTTTGAGATAATATTTCAGTTCCTCATGCCTATAATTTGGAACAATATCGAAAAGACTTTTATCCAAGACTTCCTCAGGTGTATATCCAAGAATTTCTGCGCCTGAAGTATTCACGGATAAAAAATTGCCCTCCATATCATGTGTACACATGAGGCCTTGCGAGTTTTCAAAAAACACCTTGAGTTTTCTTTTTCTTTCCAAAAGAATTAACTCATTTTTCTTTTCTTCAGTAACATCCCTGCCTATTGCGTAGATACTTCCCGTTTCTGATTCAGGAGTTGCCTTCCATTGTATAGTTTTATGATCTCCAAAAATGGTTTTAAACCGGATGGTAAAATTGATTGTAGGGATACCGGTAGCCAGTTTTTCAATTTCCTCTTGGGTTTTTTGATGATCATCCTCGTGGATCAATTCAAAAAATGATTTATTCAACAATGTCTCTTCATCCCATCCTAAAATTGTGGTAAAAGATGGACTGACTTTTTTAAAAAACCCATCTGTATTGGCTAGACAAACTAAATCCAAGGATAGTCTAAAAAGCTTTTCGTAATAGTTTAATTCATAATTTTTGGATTTATCCTTGAGAAGACTCATGATTCCTCCAGTTAAAATCTTCAATCCCAGAGTCAAATCATTTGGTAAATCAGTTTTTGAATTATCTGCTATTGCAAGTGCACCCAACAAAATACCACTATCATCTCTTAAGGGAAAAGCTGCTAAAAGACTTAATCCAAGTGAATTTATTGACTGTGAAAAGTCATCTTCATTGCTCCCTCCGATGAAAAAATCTTGACTCTCCAAAAAATGGAACGTGTTCTTCAGTAGATGAGTTGAGACCGATTTGTTTTGTCCTGCAAAGGATTTGATAATAATAGAATCCTTATCAAAAAAATAGACATAGGATTCAGAGCAGCCGCAAAGTATTGTAGCAAGTTTTGCGATTCCCTCAATTTCTGGTTCATTTTGATCATTTAAAACTTGGAATTTCTCAAGTAAATTGAGCCTATTGGATTCTTCAGAAGTTAATTTTTTACTATTCATTAGTGATTTTTTGAATGCCTAAAGGTTAATTCAATCCCGATTTATCATGCAAAATATGTTCAGACCGCTGATTTAAAAAGTATTAAACTCCTATTCTATAAAACGATAATCTTCCTTTAAATCAAAAATTTGATTTCATGACTCAATTAGAGAATTTTATAGACAAAAAATATCAGTTGATCTTAAATATTTAATTTTTCATCGAATAAATATTTTTATTCTAATTTTTCAAAATTGATTTTCTCTCAATTCCTATTTTACAATGAAAGAGATTTAGGTGCATTTTCTAATAATAAAGTGAATGAGGTCATGTATATGCCAGGAATAGCGTCATCAGCCTTCATTTTTATACTAGTTTGAACGTCTGTCAGAAAGAAGTCAAAGAAGGAAGCAGAAAAAAGCAGCTTGAAGTTGAGTAAACACTAGTATTAATCAACATCCAAGGTCGCAACTATATGGACAAAACCCCTCATCTTTCAGGATTACAAGTCGCCCAATTGTTTCGATGTAGGTATAATAACCATACGCATTAGCTCCTATGAATCCAATCTGACGGGGCTTTCAGCATTAAGTTTTGGTTTAACTATTTATGGGTAGCCAAAAATCGAAATTGCATAACTGTTTTAAAGATTAACCTTAAAACTTCCCATCATCAATTTCCATACTTCGATTTCCTCTTTATTACCCTAATCTTGAATATTCTTTATCACAAATACGTCAAACAAAGGACAGGTAGATCAGAGAATTATGGTTACTAAATTCAACCCTTGTATATAGTACGAGGATTATCGTTAAATTAAAATTCTTAATTCCAATAAACCCGAGCTATCCATGAAATCAAAGACCAAACTTCTCCTATTCACCACTTTTTTTCTATTATCCATAATTACCTTTTCTCTTGCTCAAAATCAAAAACCAAATTTTATTATCATTTTCACAGATGATCAGGGTTATGGAGATCTTGGAGTTTTTGGTCACCCTACCATTAAAACCCCAAACCTAGATCAAATGGCAATGGAAGGTCAAAAATGGACAAACTTCTATGTAGCTGCCAATGTTTGCACTCCTAGTAGGTCTGCTATAATGACGGGTAGATTACCTGTTAGGACTGGAATGTTTAGTAATACGAGGCGTGTATTATTCCCAGATTCTGATGGAGGATTGCCTAGTTCAGAAAACACTATCGCAAAACTTCTTAAATCCTCCGGATATTCCACAGTAGCTATCGGAAAATGGCATTTGGGTCACCTTCCTCAATATCTACCAACAAGTCATGGGTTTGACTCCTACTTTGGAATTCCATACAGTAATGATATGGACCGTATTAATGATGTCTCAGCAAAAGTAGCATTCTCAGAACCAAAGTATACATATTTTAATGTGCCTCTGATGCGAAATGAAGAAATCATAGAACGCCCGGCTGATCAAAATACCATCACTAAACGATATACTGAGGAGGCAGTTAACTTTATAAAAGAAAACAAAGACAATCCTTTTTTTATCTATTTAGCACATTCGCTGCCACATGTTCCTCTATTTGCAAGCAATAGCTTTATGAATACTAGTGAAAGAGGTCTTTATGGAGATGTCATAGAAGAAATCGATTGGAGTGTTGGTGAGATCCTCAACACTTTGAAAACAGAAGGGCTTGATCAAAACACCTATGTGGTTTTTACTTCAGATAATGGGCCATGGCTAGTTTATAATGAGCAAGGTGGAAGTAGTGGGAGCCTCTATGGAGGAAAAGGAACAAGCTACGAAGGAGGAGTAAGAGTCCCTACTATTATTTGGGGACCTGGAAATGTAGAACCTGGGGTGGTATCAAAAATCGGAAGCACCTTGGATTTGCTACCTACTTTTTGCAGTCTATCAAATACCCAAAAACCTTTGGATAAAATTTATGATGGCTTTGATTTAAGTCCTGTATTTTTTGGAAGAGATGAAACACCAAGGGACGAAATGTTTTATTACCATGGAGACCGCCTATTCGCAGCAAGGAAAGGTGACTTCAAACTTTATTATTATAAAAACAATCCAATGGGTTATCCTGAGAAAATTGAAAAACTTGATACACTCCAACTTTATAACCTATCACATGATCCTTCAGAAAGGTTTGATCTTGCAGGTGAAAATGCCAATATTATCGCTGAAATCCAGGCATTGGTAAAAGAACATCAATCTAATCTAACGATAGGTGCCACTCAATTGGAGAAGAGAATAGGAAAATAAATTCTTATCCTTTGTTCTCTTTATAACAAAAGTGCTTTCTTTAATTCTATTTGAGGGACTTTAAAACACTTATACTCACTATTTATTAAAAGATTATTCCTGTTTAAAAAAGTGACAGAATAAAGAGAACAAGATAGAAAGAAGCTAGTCAAGTAAACTTGGATAATTAAAGACAAAAATGGTTTAATTCAATGCGATCATTGATTTAACCCTAACATTCTCAATTGACTTTTTATAATAACCTCATTTCTAGTCTTTTACAAGGTCAAGAGATTTTAATGAGAGTTTTGGTAATGTGGTCAAAAATAGTTGGTGACTTTGGTTAAAAAATTTCTTAAAATGTCACGCAGGTTTGAAGAGGACGTAAGCTCTGCTGAGGAGCAACTTACCAGCAATAAAATCTGCCAAGTGGAATGAAAGGGCTTCGGATTTCGTAGCCCTTTTTTCATGCTTCATTCTTCTTGTTCTATGGCTAAGAAAACCTTTTTGTTCTGGAATTTTTGAAGTACAGATACCACCTGAGAAAGCTTTTTCTATTTGCGGATGAGAGTCCTCTATGGATGTTTAAATTGGTTTTTAGATGTCCGAAAAATGACTCCAGCCCGTTAGTGGATTTTGGAATTTTTGGATTTTCCAGGTAGGCAAAAAGATTCGGCAATGCGCTCTTCAGGACAGAAAAGGAACGTCTCAACAGTTTGTGTTTATACCAATACTTTCCCGAGATTGGATTGACCGTTTTTTCATGAACAAACTGATGGTGTCTGCCATCCCAATTGGCCAGCTCGAGTAGCCAATAACTGAGTTCATGTTTGGATTGGATCAGGTGCAGAGTGGAAACAATTTTTCGAAGTTCCTGTCCTGGAATACTCTTGGGATTGCTGGAAAGCCATATTCTGCACATCCGCTGCACATGAATCACACATCGCTGAAGGGTGACTTGTGGACAAACTTTGCGGATTGCTCTAAGCAATGCCCGATGTCCATCACAGGTAATTGACTCGATCTGAACTCCAAGAAGCAACAGATTTTCCAGGTCTTCTTTGAGCTCTTCGTATCGTTCTCCATCGCTGAACCGATAGAGCTGGGTGAATTTGATAGTGTTGTCCCGATACAAAATCAGACATAAATCCCTACTAAAATACGTGCCGTCAATGAGCAGATTTACCCGCTCGGAGGGGTAAACACTCAGCACCGGAGGCTCTTTCAAATAGCTTTTAAAAAGCCGCTGAATTGTGCTTTTGCTAAGACCAGACTCTGTTACCAATTGCTCAAATGTGCGCTTTCCAGCTACCCATTTTTTAAACCAAACAAACTGGTTGCTTTTGGCCACAGAAGGGTTGGAACCAGTAAAGAGAATGCCACAATTTTTACACTTATACCGTTGCTTGCCAGCCTGTTTTCCCCACTTGATTGAGTCAAGAAACCCACAGGCCCAACACCGCTTTTTTTGAAGTTTTCATGAAACAAAAAAACCTTATTGAAACTGATTTCAATAAGGTCCTTGTAATTACTTTAAAATCAATAGCTTAGAAGGTGTTTTACCAACTATTTTTGACCATTAGATCAGAGTTTTTAATGAAATAGTATTGATTCACCAAGGAAAGTAAATCCATTTTTAATTCATGAGAACAATCATCGAAAATACATTAGAAATATCTCTGAAATATATTCAAATCATCAAATTTTAGAAATGCTTAAATGAAGCATTATTTAATAGTAATGAATAAAAAAACCTCTTAAGGAATTTCCCTAAGAGGTTCAATTAAAAATTTTTAATTCTTTTAATACGCATTTTTATTTGCGAATATCAAACTGTGAAAAGTTAATAAAATTATTTTCAAGTCAAATAAGAGACTCCAATTTTTGATATAAAACAAGTCATATCTCAATCGGGCATTCATATCAAACAAATCAATAATCTCACCTCTGTAGCCCTTTGCCTGTGCAAGACCCGTAATACCTGGCTTTACCATATGTCTGCACATAAAATATTCCATTTTATCAGCAAACTCTTTATTCATTGGAATAGCATGCGGTCTTGGCCCAACTATTGCCATTTCCCCGATCAACACATTTATTAACTGAGGTAATTCATCCAAACTACTTTTTCTAAGAAAGGCGCCAACCTTAGTTACTCTCGCATCACCTTTAGTAGCCTGCTTAAAATCACCTTCTGGTTCGAATTTCATACTTCTGAACTTCAAGCAGTAAAAAGGAACATTGTTTTGACCATGTCTTAATTGCTTATAAAAAACAGGACCTTTCGATTCCATTTTAATCATTAAGGCAATTATTGGAAACAACCAGCTTGCAATTAGGAAAAGAAACACACTGACAAGTAAAATTTCTAGAATTCTCCGAGCAGTAACCTGAGAACTATCCAAAAGATTTACCGAATACCTGTTAAAGATAAAATCGGCACTAATAGAAAAATTTTCAAGGTTGTTAAGTTTTGAAATTGTAGTAGCCATGATAATAACTATTTTTTTTTAAAAATTATCTCAAACGACGAGGGAATAATTTGTCCGTCTTTTGTTGCTGTAAATCTAGGAAAAAAATGATCGATTTTGCAAATGAATTACATTATTTTTTATTTGAAATACATTTTTAATGAATATAAACATTTTTAGAAGTTTATAATTACTCCAATAAATAGCCAATACTAGATTTTTTCAAAAAACTATAACAGTCTGATAATCTATAATTTATCATAAATATTATTAATTTTAAGTTTTTGTTATTTGACGCTACTCCAAATGAAAATCTTGAAAAAAAAAAGATATTTTTTTTTTAGTAGTCTTTATTACTCTATTTATGTCTGCTTAAAGAGCTAGAACTTGGCTCTAAAAATCAAGATTGAACCAATGAAATGTCTGGTTTAGCATATTAGCACCCTACCTAAAAGCTGAAAAATACTGACCGATGGCTAATTAGATCGCTGAACTGTTTCAAAAACACAATACACAATTAAAAGATTGAATTTATACCCAACGAAAATCGGATAGAGGCAATAATATTTTCTTCAAACTTCCGGCTTGAAATCCATTTCCAAAATCTTAAAACTCGGTTCTTTTTAAAAAATGAGGACTATCTATAAAAAATTGAGAAAAAATCTCTCTCCAAAAATTGAAAATATATTTATGACTTGTTTACTCCATATATAATAGCTAGGACTAATAACCGAATTACATTGATGAAAATCAGGAAGTTTTAAATGATTTGCATCTTTAAAAACGAACTTAATCCAATTGAAATATAAGTGTAAGTTAAAACTGGTTTGAAATTTTTAAAATTGAGTTAACAAAAGCTTTATAGGATATCAGCGAAACCTTGTAGGAAAAATTAAGTAATTTTGAGTAACTTCGAAAATTCTAGGATATAAGACCTTAGACAAAGAATAGATTGATTGTAAAGATTTTCTTTATTGACAAAATTTCTTTTGAGGAAAAAGCAATTTTATAGATCGATAAAGGTTTTAACACAAGCAATTGCTTTTTCCTTGTAAATTGCACATGCGTTTACTCGTTTTTTAAATCATTCTTAAGGCTTCTCAGATTAAGAAAACCCAAATACCCAAACCTCTTATTGGAATTACTTTTAAAAAATTAAAATACACTTGAAAAAATGGTAAAAATTGCTTTGATCGGAGCAGGAAAAATGGGGCTATCTCATCTTTCGATATTAGGTGCACATCCAAATGTAAAAATTGTCGGAGTTTGCGATACATCAAAAATGGTGGTGCAAGTTCTTGAAAGATACAGTGGTTATAAATGTTTTTCTGATTACTTAAAAATGGTGGACGAATCTCGTCCAGATGCAGTGTTTGTTTCTGTTCCAACAAAATATCATTATCCAATGGTCAAGGAACTATTAAATAGAGGCATCAACTTATTTACTGAAAAACCATTTTGCCTTAATCCTGAAGAAAGTCAGGAATTAGCTCAATTAGCAAAGGAAAAAGGGGTGGTAAATCAGGTTGGTTACCACAATAAATTTATAGGCACTTTTATAGAGGTTAAAAAGCTAATTACCTCTGAATCAATAGGCGAAATAACCCATTTCCAGGGTGAGGCCTATGGTCCAGTAGTAGTGAAGAAAAAAAGTGAAACGTGGAGATCCGATCCTAGTGAAGGAGGAGGATGTCTTATGGATTATGCATCTCATGTGATCGATCTGATTAACGACCTTATTTCACCTATTGAATCTTGCAAAGGCTCAATCCTAAAATCTATTTATTCAAACAATGTAGACGATTCCGTGTATGCTTTAGTTGGAAGTAAATCCGGAGTTTCTGGTGTCATTTCGGTAAATTGGAGTGATGAAACTTATCGAAAAATGTCCACTTCTATTACAATTATTGGAACAGAGGGTAAAATAGTATCTGATGCCAACGAATTAAAAGTTTATTTTAAAGGCAACAAATTCCCAAAAGGATATTCAAAAGGATGGAATGTCAAGTATGTAACCGACCTAACAGAGCAGGTAGACTTCTACCTTAGAGGAGAGGAATATTCAGCTCAAATAGATCATTTCATAAAATCTGTTCAAGGCGAGAAAAGCAATGATATTAACACGTTTGAAAGTGCCTGGAAAACAGATAAATCCATTTCACTAATCAAAAACCAATCAAGTAAATAATAGCATGGAAAGAATAATTTTTGGAGACAATCAGTTTTTTGCTGTAAACCATATTTCAGATGAAAAATCTCGAGCCCAATCTATTAAATTCAAGGATGATTCAGCAATCATAAAAACTTTGGATATTGCAATTGCCTCAGGTATAAACACCTTTATGTGTACAACGCATGATAGAATAGCCAATATATGTGAAATTATCAGAAACGATCCTCAGAAATACAAAGATTTTAAGATCTATCCTTGTATGCCTTACGCTCACAAATATGCCAATGCTGTCACTGAACTAGGAATTGCAGGTACTTTGAAGCAATATGTGCCCGGAAATTTCATCGGCTCTTTATTTAAAGGAGGAGTAGCCTATTTGTCAAAGGATTACATTTCAATTATGGAATTATTGATTGATGCTGAAATGAAGATGTTTAAAGGAATCAATACACCAGTAATTTTTCTACAAAATGTCATAACAGATCTACTACTTGGACTTGGAATGGATGAATTTCTTATTGGATTTGCAAACCATGTAAAACAAAAATATAATGCCGAAGCAGGGTTTATCACCATGAATCTACCAAAGCTTTTACCAGTGCTTGAAAAGGGAGGAATTGAAAACCCTATTATATGCGCCTCCATCAATAAGGTGAATTTTAGAATGTCAGGAGGAATTGAGTTGTATGAAAAGACTCTAAAAGAAGGAAGATGTAGGGTAATAGCAATGCAAGTTCTTGGAGGCGGAGCTATTCCTGCGAGTGAAGCGTTAGAATATGTCAGTAATTTACCCAACATTGAATCAATACTTTTCGGTGCTTCATCAAGACAAAATATTGAAAATACAGTAGAAACAATAAATTATCACGATCAAAAAAGAAGCGACGAATTAATTATCAAGTAAAATCTGCGTTCAGATTAATATTAGTTGCTGTAATCTTTGGTTGGGTGCAAATTCTAAATCGCTTTCGGAATGTTTTAAAAAGCATTTGTTAGGTAAAATCTTTCATTGACTACTCAGCCAGATAAGTTTACTCAGGTTCCCTAAACATTGAAATAATATGCAAACTAATAAATTGATTTTTTAATCTTTTAAAGATTATCTGTACGAAAGGATTTGAAATACTATTAAAATAAAATGAGAAAATCTATAGAAATAATTTGGTAAAACCCTTTCTAAATACTTAAACCGACGATTTTTTTTATATGGAAAGATTTAAGTTTCAATAAGCTTATGAATAATTTCAAAAAAAAAATTGTTTTATTTGAATATATCTGTTTGAATTTTAAATTTGATAAAATGTATTTTAAATACATTTTAATGCACTATGACCTGAAATCGATTATCTGTGTTTACTTTAGAAAAAGGTTTTTTGTACTTTGAATTATTTACAACTTTACCAAAAAAGTCTAATGATCCGAATGTTTTAAATATTTTAATTATTATCGAACATTAAATAGGCACTTAAATTCAATGTGACTGAAAGGGCGAAGCTTTATATTCAAGAATAAGGTCCATTAAAACAACCAAATTTACTCAACTCATTTTCATGAAAAATCTTCTTTTTATAGTAAGTATTTCGATATTATCTTTTTCTTGTTCAAAAAGAAACTTGGTTTATTTTAGCGATATAGGGCCTGATAAAGTCTATTCAATTCCAATTGATTCTTCAATAGAACAGAGAATTCAGGAAGATGATCTATTAAGTATTACGGTAACTAGTTTAAATGCAGAATCAAATATGCTATTCAATGCAGGAGTCTTGATGCCATCGGGAAATACTGGAAACACCATTGTTTCTACTCCTATTAATGAGAATTATTTAGTGGATAAAGATGGATTTATCAATTATCCGGTAATTGGACAAATCAACTTAAAGGGTCTTACAAAACTTGAAGCAGTTAAAAAAATGTCATTATTATTAGATGAGTATGTTCAAAATCCTATTATCAATATTAGGTTGATGAATTTTAAAGTTACTGTAATTGGAGAGGTGCAAAAGCCAAATACCTTCATTATCCCAACCGAGAAAGTTACTATTTTAGAGGCTTTGGGACTTGCTGGTGATATGACTGCTTATGGAAAAAGAGAAAATGTTCTTATTGTCCGAGAAAAAGATGGTACAAGAAGTACAACCAGATTAAATCTCAATGATAAAGATCTCTTAGCATCTCCCTTTTATTATTTGCAACAAAATGATGTGATTTATGTGGAACCTTTCAAAACCAAAGCAATTCAATCAGATACGAATCCAAGAACAGTTGCAATGTTATCCAGTCTAATAAGCCTAGCAACTTTACTCATACTACGAATAAGTTGGTAAGTTTACCCTAATACACTAATTTTATAAGACAAAACGCGTAATATGAAATTGTCAGATTTATTAAATGAGCTTGAGGAGGAAGAAAGCAATTCTACCAATAAAGAACCTATTGATTTTAAACTAATTTTATTTAAATACTTGAGCAAATGGCATTGGTTTGCTTTAGGAGTTTTTATCTGTTTGAGTGTTGCTGTTTTTTATGTTTATTTTTCACCTAGATATTATATGGTTACGGCCAAATTATTGTTGGAAGATGAAAATAAAGGAGCAGATTTTTCCTCCAACGCAGTAGTATCTGATATGATGGGATTTTCATCCACCTCTTCTGTTGAAAACCAAGCAGAGGTTTTGAAGTCTGAAAATTTAATGATAGAAGTTTTTAAAGAATTAGATATAAATAATACTTATTCTATTCCAAATGGGAAATTTAGATGGAAGGAAATTTATGGATATGAGGTTCCTATAAAATTGGTTCTTCATCAGAGATATGATTACGTTGAAGTTGAAGATAATTCTATTATTATACATATTAAAAATCAAGATGTTTTCATTTTAGAAACTCCGGATGGCACACTAAATACTTTTTCATTTGGCCAAAAGATTTCTAATTACTTTGGTGAATTTTCCATCATCAAAAATCCCGATTGGTTTGGTGAATCTATTTCAGCAAACAACACACAAGATTCAGATTTTGAGTCAATAAAAATCGAATTTTATTACCAAAATGCCCTTGGAAAACATTTTTCTGAAAATTTAACTGTTGACATCGTTAATAAATTAGCCAGTGTCGTTACCCTATATATTGTAGATACCCACCCCAAAAAAGGTGAAGATATTTTAAATAAATTAATCGAGGTTTACAATAGAGAAGCTGAAAACGAAAAAAACCAAATTGCAACAAATACCATAGAATTTATAGACGAACAACTTGTAAGTTTGACCAAGGAATTAGAGGCGATTGAACAGGAAGGCGAACAATATAAAGTCCAAAACTCAATTACTGATGTGGGAGCAGAATCCCAACTTTACCTAAGCAGTACAACAGTAAACAGACAACAACTCAGCCAATATTCCATTCAAATTGAAGTTTTGGAGTCAATTGAATCTTACTTACAAGATCAAGGGACAGATTATGAGATGGTACCAAGTACTCTTAGCATAGATGATCCTACCCTTACCGGACTGATCGCGCAATTCAACCAACTACAAAGGGAAAGGGAAAGAATGTTAAGAACTACACAACCCAACAATCCCATTGTCCAAAATTACAATCAACAATTGACAAGTCTGCGAGCAAGTATCTTAGAAAACCTTAAAAACATTAAAAATGGTCTTGTTATTTCTAGGGATAATTTGCAGGCAACTGCCAATCAATTCCAAAGTCGTGCATCCAAGGTACCTACCATGGAAAGAAAATTATTGGACATTAATCGTAAACAAGGTCTAAAGGAAGAGCATTATATCTATTTAATTCAAAAAAGAGAGGAGGCAGTTTTAACTTTAGCAGCAACCACTAACAGTAATTCTAAAGTTATTGATCCAGCTTCTCCATCCGATGAACCAGTTTCACCTAAGAAAAATTTGATTTATGCTTTCAGCTTAATCATGGGACTTGGGTTTCCTTTTGCATTGATTTTTATTAAAGATATGTGGCAGGACAAAATTCAATCCAAATCTGATGTGGAAAAAATCACATCAACCAAGATTTTAGGAGAAATATCTAGGAATAAAGATAAAAAAGGAGGCACTTTTGCCATTTCTCAAAGCAAAAGAACACTAGTTGCCGAACAATTTAGATTTATCCGCAGCAACTTGGCTTTTAGTACTTACAAAAAGCCAAGTAAGGTAATTATGGTAACATCTGGAATGAGTGGTGAGGGCAAAACCTTTTTCAGCATCAATTTGGGTATTAGTTTAGCTTTGGTTGACAAGAAAGTAATAGTGTTGGAGTTTGATTTAAGAAAGCCTGCAATGCTTGCTGCATTTGGTATTAATGCTCCAATCGGTATCTCCGATTATTTGGGGTCTAATAAATATCATTTGGACGATCTTATTCATCCCATTCCCTCATATGAAAACTTATCCGTAATTGGCTGTGGCAAAATTCCGGATAATCCGGCTGAATTAATGATGGGAGTAAAATTGATTCAATTGATTGAAGAATTATCCAATAGATACGATTATGTACTAATTGATACTGCTCCAGTAGGATTAGTCTCGGATTCGTTTATTTTATCAGAACTCGCTGATGTAACTATTTTTATGGTCAGATATAACTATTCAACAAAGGCCCAAATAAAAACTATCGAAGATATCCGGAAAAATAAAAAATTTAAATTCCCATTAATCGTCTTAAATGATGCTGATCTTGAAGTTACTTATGGGTACGGTTCCACTTACGGAAAAAATTATTATCAGGACCAATAACTCTTTTTATTGAAGCAAGTCATCGAATATTTATGGAGAATAAGAAAAGAAAAATTTTGTTAGTATGTTCAGATGGAGGACATTTAGCACAAATTTTGGAACTGAAAGAACTGTTTGAAAAATATGATTATTTATTAGTTACAGAAAAATCCCCATCAACTATACCCCTTGCAAAAAATTATAATTTAGAGTTAATAGAACCTAGACCTGAGGGCAAGAATAAAAATTTAAGTTTTTACATTTCTTTAATTAAGAACTCCTTTTCATCAATTGCAATTTTATTGAGACATAAACCTAAAGTCATATTGACTACCGGAAGTCACACTGCAATTCCTTTTTGTTTTCTTGGTAAATTAATGGGAATAAAAGTGGTATGGATATTATCCTATGCCAGAATAAATTCAAAAGCTAAGTCAGCCGACCTTGTCTATCCTTTTGCGGACAGATTTTTAGTACAATGGCCAAACATGACAAAGCACTACAAAAAGGGAATTTATCTAGGTTCTATTTATTAAATAGTTTTAAACTGAAATTTTTAAGCAATCTCTTAATATTAAAATAATATATGATTCTTGTACTTTTAGGAACATATCCCATTCATTTTACTAGGCCTCTTATCGAAATAGAAAAGCTTCTTCAAGAAGGAATCATAACTGAGGAGGTTGTAGTCCAAAGTGGACATACTCCATTTAATAGTAAGTTTATGACAATCTTGCCTTTTTTACCTTTAGAAGAGTTATTGGCTTTTTATCAAAAAGCAGATCTTATCATCACTCAGGCCGGGACTGGGTCGATAATCAAAGGATTAAAATTAAATAAGAAAATAATTGCTATAGCAAGACTCGCAGAAAAAGGTGAACATGTGGATGATCATCAATCAGAACTTGTTAAGGAATTTTCTGAGTGTAATTATATACTGCCTTGGTACAAGCAAGATCGATTAGCTGATATTCTCAAAAAAGTTCCTGGTTTTGAACCTCAACTTTACAAGTCCGATCATAAAGCAATTGTGAAGTATTTAATTAATTATATAGACAATATTTAAGAATCAAATTTTATGAAAGCAGTAATTCTAGCTGGTGGCTTTGGTACCAGAATAAGTGAAGAAAGTGGTGTTAGACCTAAACCAATGGTAGAAGTTGGTGGAAAACCTATTCTTTGGCACATTATGAAAATTTATAGTTCTTACGGAATCAATGATTTTGTAATTTGCTGTGGATACAAAGGGCATATGATCAAAGAATATTTTTCAAATTATTTTTTACATACTTCTGATATAACTTTTAATCTCCAAAAGAACGAAATGGAAGTTCATAGAAAAAATGGTGAGCCTTGGACGGTTACTTTAATAGACACTGGTGAAAATGTGATGACTGGTGGAAGAATCAAAAGGGTTTCAGATTATGTGAAAAATGAAACTTTTTGCCTGACATATGGAGATGGAGTAAGTGACATTAACATCCAAGCTTCAATTGATTTCCATAAAGCTCAAAATGCATTAGTAACATTAACCGCAGTACAACAACCAGGAAGGTTTGGGGCTTTTATCTTGGATTCAGATGATACAAAAGTGACTAATTTCAAAGAGAAACCTAAAGGTGATGGTACAAATAACGCCTGGATAAACGGTGGATTTTTTATTGTTGAACCTCAAGCTTTGGATTTTATTATTGACGATCAAACTGTTTGGGAAAAAGAGCCTTTAGAAAAACTGGCTAATGAAAATAAATTAGCAGCTTTCAGACATACTGGATTTTGGCAACCAATGGATACCTTGAGGGATAAAAATTTTCTAGAGGATCTTTGGACCAACGGATCTGCACCTTGGAAAATCTGGTGAGCTAACTACTTAATAACATGTCAAATACAAATTTATTGGAAGTGTTTTCGGGAAAGAAAATATTAATAACAGGACATACAGGATTCAAAGGATCATGGTTGTCCCTTTGGCTTATTCAAAAAGGCGCGAAATTATACGGAATCTCTAAAGACATTCCAACTACTCCGTCCCTATTTGAGACCCTTGGTCTTGAACAGGAAATGGAACATATTTTACTTGATGTCAGAGATCTTTCTTCTCTTAAATCAGAAGTAAAAAGAATTGAACCGGATTTTATTTTTCACCTAGCAGCTCAGCCCATTGTTTCTTTATCCTACCAAGACCCCTTAGAAACACTCACAACAAATGCCATCGGTACGGCGAATGTCTTGGAGGCAGTACGTGGCCTTCAAAACAAATGCGTGGTTATATGCATTACCTCCGATAAATGCTACGAAAATGTCGAGTGGGTTTGGGGATACAAAGAAACTGATATGTTAGGAGGTAAAGACATATATAGCGGCTCAAAAGCAGTAGCTGAAATAATTATCCATTCTTATTTTCATTCTTTTATTAAGAATATGCCAAAAATTAAAATGGCTTCAGTAAGAGCGGGTAACGTTATCGGAGGCGGTGATTGGGCTGCAGATCGAATTGTTCCTGATTGCATGAGGTCCTGGAGTACTGGGGGAAAAGTAGAAATCAGAAACCCTGGCGCGACTAGACCTTGGCAACATGTTTTAGAACCTTTAAGCGGCTACTTGGCAATAGCTGCTGAATTGTGGAATGGAGGAGAATTCAACGGTGAAAGTTACAACTTTGGACCACCCTCTGAAAACAATATCACTGTAATGGAGCTCCTCAAAAAATTAGGGGAAAGTTGGAATTTGTACAATTCCAAAGATATATATATTCAAACGGGTGAACTTAAATTTCATGAGGCCGGATTACTCCAATTAAATTGTGATAAAGCGTTGTACGACTTCAAATGGCGACCAACACTTACTATTGAAGAATTAATCCAATTTACAGGTGATTGGTATTACATGTACTACCAAAAACAGAGGGATGTACTTGATTTTACTAAAAATCAGATTTTATCGTATGAAAAAAAGGCCTTTGATAAGAATATTAAATGGGCTCAATAAACTAATTTTTAAACTTTTATTTAATGAAACTATGCTTTTTAAAGAGACTTGTATTAAAAACATGTATGTAATTGACTTGGAAAAGAAATATGATAATAGAGGATATTTTGCAAGGACTTTTTGCAAAAATGAGTTTGAAGATCATGGAATAATGTTCTCCCCTATTCAATCCAATATGTCGTTTAGTGAATTAAAAGGAACGCTTAGAGGATTACATTATCAAACACCGACTGACGAATCCAAATTAGTCAGATGTCCTAAAGGCAAGATTTTTGACGTTGTCATAGATCTGAGGAGGGAATCAGAATCTTATTTGAAAGTTTCATGCAATGAAATATCAAGTTCGACAAGCCAATTACTTTATATACCACCAGGATGTGCACATGGGTTTTTAACACTAGAACACAATACCGAAGTCAATTATTTGGTTAATGCGCTATTCAATCCTGCACAGGAAAGAGGGATTCGATATAATGATCCAGTATTTAATATAAACTGGCCCATAGAAATAAATGTAATCTCAGAAAAAGACAAATCTTTTATTAATTATATTACATAAAATCAGATAGTAAAACTAATATGGAGATAAAACCAACTAAAATTCCAGGATGTTATGAAATTAAACATAAAGTTAGAAAGGACAGCAGAGGGAAATTAGTTAAAACATTTCACGAAGATACTTTTAGGAAATATGGACTTCATTTCAATTTTCCTGAAGTATACTATTCTATCTCAAAGAAAAATGTACTCAGGGGAATGCACTTCCAAGTGCCCTCTCAGCATCACATCAAAATTGTCCTATGCATATCTGGGAATATTATGGATGCTGTAGTAGATCTTCGAGTAGGTTCCCCTACTTTTGGGGAGCATATCCTGGTAGAACTTAATCCCATGAAAGCAAATATGCTCTATATTCCTGAGGGATGTGCTCATGGTTTTTATACATTATCAGATAATGCTGTTTTTTTAAATCAAACCTCTACCATGTTTAGCGAAAAACATGATGCGGGTGTTAGATGGGACAGTTGTGGGATAGACTGGCAAATAAAAAACCCAATTGTTTCTGAAAAGGACAAAAACCTTATAGAATTTGAATCATACGAATCACCATTTAGATATCAGGAAACACTATGATAATTATTGATACATCACTCAGAAAAAGGGAAAAAGAAGGGAGAATTCTTAAAGTCGGGATGATAGGTTCTGGTGAAATGGCAAAGGGTATGATAAACCAAATTATGCATTATACCCCTGGGATGACTGTATCTGCCACTTTTAACCGTACACCTAACAGGGTCGTAGAAGTTTATAAGGAATTAAAAATTGATAATTACCTCTTAACAGACAATTTAGAAAAAGCCAATTTGGCAATCTCGAAAGGAAAATCTGTGATTACAGGTGACATCGATCTTTTTTTAAGTTTAGGAGAGGTGGAAGTTGTGGTAGAATCCACAGGAGCAATAACCTTTGGAGCAGAAACTATTCTGAAAGCCTTTGAAAAGGGTAAACATGTCTTATCTTTTAATGCTGAATTGGATTCTACTTTAGGTCCTATTTTATATCAAAAAGCAAAAGAAGCTGGTGTAAAATATGCTCTGGGAGATGGAGATCAACCTGGAGTTACCATGAATCTTTACCGGTACGTAAAAGGGATGGGATTTGAACCACTTGTCTGTGGAAATATAAAAGGGATGCTGGACTATTACCGTACTCCCGCTACCCAAAAAGCATTTGCTGATTCCTGGGGAATGCTTCCGGAAATGGCCACTAATTTTGCAGATGGAACCAAAGTAGCTTTCGAACAATCCTGTATCGCAAATGCAACGGGAATGAGGGTATCAAAAAGGGGTATGTTTGGATATGAATCCAAAGACCATGTGGATAATCTGACGCATTTATACGATGTGGATCAGTTGAGGGAAATGGGCGGAATAGTGGAATATATCGTAGGCGCAAAACCAGGTCCTGGGGTATTTGTCTATGCAGCTGCAAAAGATGAATATTCTGTAAAATATTTAAAATACGGAAAACTAGGAGAAGGCCCGTTATACAGTTTTTATCAACCTTACCATCTCTTGTTTTTTGATATTGCTAGTTCTATTGCAAGATTGGTAGATTTTGATGATCCTGTAATCGTGCCATTAGGACCATCGATCGTGGATGTAGTTGCAACAGCCAAAACAGACCTTCATCCAGGAGATACCATAGATGGTATTGGTGGATTTAAATCTTATGGCCTCTGTGAAAACCATTCAGTTGTTCTTGAAGAAAATTTATTAACCATGGGATTGGCAGAAGGATGCAAGATAAAAAAGTCTGTTGCTAAAGATTCAGTCATAACATATGAGGATGTTGAAATACCTGAAGGAAGATTGATAGATAGGTTAATGAAGGAACAACATAAAATAAAGTGATTATTTTTTATAGATCATAACCATTATGAGATTTACAATAGGCTTACCTATTACAAAAACAAAGTACTTAAAAGAATCTTTAGAAAGTATTGATGCTCAATCCTTTAAAGATTATGAAGTAATCATAAGAAATAATGCTAAAACTCCAGAGGTAAAGGCAGAAATAAAAGAAATATGTAAAGATTGGATCAATAGAAGCAATGTAACTTATCAAGAAAGCATCGAGCAATTAAACATGCCAGCAAATTTCAATAAAATTGTAGAGGAAGCTAAAGGCGACTTTTTCACAATTTTAAGTGATGATGATGTAATAGATAAGGATTTTTTATATGAAATAAATGCATTAACCTTCAAATACCCAGATACTAAAGTTTTTCATTGTAGAGTTAAATTAATTGACGCTAAAAGCAATTTCTTAGGCATAACAGAAATCTGTCCAGAATGGGAAAAACAAGAAGACTTCGTCTTTCAGAGAATTCGTGAAAAACGAGACTTCTTTTTATCTGACTTTATAGCAAATACTGAAGCATTAAAAAAGATAGGAGGATTTTCTGAAAAAACTTCCGGATGGGGACTCGATGAAATCACTTGGTCAAGCTTGGCATATAACGGAGTAGGTTATTCAAATAAACTATTGTTAAACTATAGGATATTTCCAGGAAATTTTAGCTATTCCACTGAAAATCTAAAAAAGAGGTTTAATGATATAAAAGTCATGCATGAAAATAATGAAAAAATAATAAATCAAACATGTAGAGATCCAGAGTCAATATATCCCTTAGATTTTATGCTTGAATTAAACCAAAAAAGAACTCAAAGACAAAATGATCTAGTTTTCAAATTTCATACTCTTTCGGGAAATATTATTGAGAACATAAGATTTTATTTAAAAAATAAATCTTTATTAACAAGGAAAAGGGCAATAAAACAAATAATAAAGGTTAAGCTTTAAAGCCTTAAAATTACAAAGCTATTAGAATTATCTTTAGAATATTAACGAAAAATATTTAAAAAAACATCTATTTATAAATCCATATGTATCAAAATAATATTATGTATTTGATTAAATTTTTTTAAGTTTCAATTGATACTATGAAAAAGAAGACCTCAATATTTAGAATACGTTATCAGTTAAGTTATTTTTATGATATCGATTAAGAAAATCACTAAAAATAAGGTCTTTCAAAATTTTTCATTTATGACAATTGGGAATATGGTTTCCCAAGTTTTGTCACTAATTACAGTTCTGAAAATCACACAATATTTTGCTCCAGATGATTATGGATTGTATACATTCATTACTTCCCAAGGATTGTTATTGCTAAGCATAAGTGATTTAGGGATAAGACCTATTATTGTGAGATCTATTGCCAGGGATAAAGAAAAAACCAATGATTTAATATTAAACGGCTTATTCCTAAGGGTATTAACCATAATCATATTAACAGGGATTTATATAGTTTATAACAATTTCTTTGGCACATTATCCATTCAAGAAGTATTTTTGATAAGTTTATGCGGATTTGTAAGTGCAATTTGGTCAGTTTTGGAGTATGCATTCTTAGCATATCAAAAAATGTTTTCAGCCTCTTTAATAAAAATAATATATGGGATATTTTGGTTCGGTACAGTATGGTTGCTTCCACAAGTATATTTTACAGTCTATAATCTAGTATTTATTTTCGTTTCACTTAATGTTTTACAGGGTGTTGCCTTGTGGATATTATTAAAAGTTAAGGGAATGATGAAAGGTGAAAAACTTTCTTTCTATCATTCCACGAGGGAAATACTTAAGCAAAGTTGGCCCTATTTCAGCGTAATGTTAATAATGATACCCGTACAACAGTTTTACAATATTTATTTAGAACTAAATTCAACTGTTGAAGAAATTGGATTTTTCAATTTAGCCAGAAAACTACTAGCACCTGTTCAGATGGTCCTTGCATATGCAGTTTTAGCAGCTTTTCCTAGCTTATCTACCCTTTGGATGGAGGATAAAGAAAAGTTTCGTAAATTAATTTCAAACGGATTTCAATATTTTCTAATCATTGGAATGACATTAGCATTTCTATTTAACCTATTCATTGAAGAAATAGTAGTTTTATTATTTTCTCCAGAATATCTTCCTGCTGTTAAAGTAACCCAAATGCAAGTATGGTATACTTTACTAATGTCAGTCAATCTAACAATATCGACAATTTTCGGATCAGTAAATAAAGAAAAATTAATCTTTAAGTTATCTGTTATTAACGGCTTAATATCAATACCAATGCTTTATTATGGAAGTCAATTTGGTGCATACGGATTGTCAATAGCATACGTGGTATCCTTTGCAATAATGGAAATAATAGTTTGGAAATCTTTCACTAATCTCATGCAGATAAAAATAAAAAAAGATGCCATTTGTTGGTTAATGATTGTAATTTTATTTTTAATAAGTACATTTCTAGTCGCTCATATTGGTGTTTTAACTAAAATAATCATATCAATTTTAATGGTTTTGATAATTGCTTTCTATTTTTCAAAAAATTATAAACGCGATTACAGAAATGAATAAATATATAAATTATACATTTATTTTCTTGACTATATTAATATCCCTTAAATTCTTTTCAGCACGATTTTTAGGAGATTTAGTCGGAATTAAAATACCAGTAATTTATATAACAATTTTAACAGGAATTTCTCTTATTTCTTTTTTTTCATGTAAAGGAAAACTAGTTTTCTCAGTTCAACTTCTTACTATTTCGATATTATTTTCAACAATCTCTGCCTATATCGTCTGGAATCAGTCAATAATTGATAGTGTAATGAAAACGATACCACTAGCAGTAGTTTCATTATTCTTTCTTTTGTATAGACTTAAAATCAAAATACAAACGTTAGAATCTGTTATTTTAATCTATGGATATATATATTTTATATTAAATCTATTTCAATTACTCAATCCCTCGACAGTTTATTTTGGACACGCTCTTGTTAGTGATACAGGAGAATATGTTGAAAGTAGAGGAATAACGAGAGTTATTTTTCCAGGTGCAGGAATATTTTGGTTAGCTTGTTTTATTTCAATGAACAAAATAATTACAAATCATAAAAGCAAATTAATACATATACCATTAGTAATATTGGGATTGATCGTACCAGTACTTCAAGCTACAAGACAATTAATTGCCTTTGTAGTTGTATTGTATACATTCCACTTTTCAGTTCATCTATCGCTTGTGAAAAAAGTAATAATTTCCTCATTGTTAATACTTGTAGGTTTTTACATAATAAGCTTAGAATTAACAGTCTTCGAAGGTTTGTACGAAAAAACGGTAGAGACGAAAAGTCAAGGAACTAAATATATTAGAGTCATTACAGGTGAATATTATCTAACTGAGTTTTCAGATTCAATGTACAGCAAGGTTTTTGGAAACGGTGTACCGAATGAAAAAAGCACATATGGAGTTATCACATCAAAATTAATTAGTCAGGGAATGTTTCTAGAAGATGTTGGAATAATTGGATTATATTCTCAATTCGGAATAATAAGTGTAATTGCTTGGTGTTTAATTTGGTATAAATCTTTTACAATAAAATTACCACAAAAATATATGTATTGTAAATATTATCTATGGTTAATATTATTTACATCTTTAACTTCAGGCTCTATCTACAATATACATTTTGGAATTAGCACATGTATAGTTTTATACATTTTCAATCAAGTTCCATTTGAAAGAAAATCATATTTAAAAAATATGCTAAAATTATTTCTACTAAAAATTAATGCCGACAAATTAAGCACGAAAGAAGTATTAGTAAAGGAAATAGAAAAATCATAGCACATAAGAGCAATAAATGATATCTATTAAATTCATTCCTAAATTTAATTTAATACTTAAAATTCCTTTAACGAAAAGATTCAATCTATTTCAGTTATCAATAAAAGCAATTATAAGTTAAAATATCGAAAATAATAATAAATTTCGATTCTAAAATAATAAATAGTATAATATTTATTATCCAAAATTATTAGCTCAATATTTATGAAACTTATAAAATATTAGCTTTACTTCGAAAGAAAACCTATGCTAAATTTTAATTCAGTATGACTATAGTATATTTATCCAATTCATATTTTTTCGATATGGATTTACCCCTTACTAAGGAGCTTTTCAAAATAACAAATCTTTACTTTATATTAGACGTACCTAATTATGCTAGAAATGCAACTGTTTTAGAGATTGAGCCTTCAGAAAAGAAAGCAGGAATATATAGGGCTTCAGACTTTCCTCAATTCTCCAAATATTCTGATTATATAGATCTTAAAAAAACTTTTATTATTTATAGAACATCAAATAAGACATATTCAATTTCCAATTTATTGATTCAATTTAAATTAGCCAAACTCTTCAAAAACCTAAATCCAGAAATAATACATTGTAACAATTTCTTGAATTATAATTTTTCCTTTTTTCTAAAAACTACAAAAACTCCTAAAATATTAACAGTCCATGATCCTTTACCTCATTCAGGCGAAAAATCAAGAAAAAAGGAAAACATTAGAAAATTAAATTTTAATTATTTTGATAAAATCATTTTGTTAAACCGCAATCAAACAGAAGAATTTCTTGCCAGTACTACTGGCCCATCAAAAGAAATATTTTATTCAAGACTTGGCGCATATACCTATTTAAAGACATATATTAAACAAAATAGGTTAAATAAAACAAAATTTAATGTATTATTTTTTGGAAGAATATCACCATATAAAGGCGTTGAAGAATTATGCAAAGCATTTAAAGAATTAAGTATGGAGTATATTGAAGCTAAATTAGTAATAGCTGGTAGCGGTCCATTTTGGTTTGATACAACAGAATATATAAACTCTAATAATATTACTTTCATTAATAGATTTATTTCAAATTCAGAATTAGTAGGATTAATAGATGATTCAAGTTTTGTAGTTTGTCCATATAAAGACGCAACACAAAGTGGAGTAATAATGACTTCATTTGCTTTAAACAAACCAGTCATAGCAACTAATGTAGGAGGTTTAAAAGAAATGATCACTCATAAAAAAACGGGATTGTTAATTGAACCAAACAATACACAAGAACTTTACTTAAATATTAAATACCTATTTGAAAATCCGGAGATATTAGAAGAAATGGAAAAAAATATCATAGAAATGAACAAAAATGGTTTTTTAAGCTGGAGTAACATTGCTAAAGATTTGGTTTTAACTTATAAGCAAATCAAAAATTGAAAACTGGGTTAAATATAGTTGAAGTAATCTATTCCTTGCATCAAGGTGGAGCAGAAAGGTTTGTAGTGGATTTATCGAACGAACTTTCAAAATCTAATAATGTTACAATCATTACTTTTCGTGATGATAAAAATGAAGTAAATTCATTTTTTAAAAAGGAAATAAACAAAAATGTAAATTATATTAATTTCCCAATTAAAAAGGGATTTCGTATCATTGATATAGTTAAAATAAATAGATTAATAAATACATTAAATCCTAATATAATTCATGCACATTTAGACACTATATATTATTTCATGTTTAAACCCATATTTAATAAAAATATTAAAATTTTTCACACTATTCACAACGATGCAATATTTGATGGTAGAAAAAAAATGGCAAGTTCTATTAGAAAACTTTTTTATAAATTCAATATAGTTAGACCAATAACGATTTCAATAGACAGCGATTTATCTTATAGATCCTTCTACAAAACAGGTAATCCAATTTTAATCAATAATGGAAGGAGAAAACCAATTAAATCTAATAATTACGATTTAGTAAAGCAAGAAATATCAGATTTGAAAAGAAATCAAAATGATTTAGTATTTATTCATTTATCTCGATATAACGAATACCAAAAAAACCATTCTTTATTAATAAAGGTTTTCAATAGACTATTGATTGAAGAAAATAACCTAATCTTACTTATTATTGGAAGAAATTATGATAGTAAGGAAGCAAAAAAATTAAAAGATTTAGCAAATGATAGGATATACTTTTTAGGAGGCAAGGAAAATATTGGTGATTATTTAATTCAATCAGATGCTTCTTGTTTAACGTCAAATTTTGAAGGATTACCTATATCCCTACTTGAATCGATAGCATGTGGAGTAGTTCCCATATGTACACCAGTGGGTGGTATAAAAAATATAATTAAACATGGTGAAACTGGATATTTGAGCAATTCCATTTCAGAAGAAGAATATTTAAAAGTTGTTAAAGAATTTATCAATAGTCCGAATAAAATATCCAAAACAAAACTTATTGAATATTTTGAAGAAAACTTTTCTATTGAAATGTGTGCAGATGAGTATTTAAAAGCATTTTCAAATTCCTAATTTTAAAAACTTAATTATTCAATTTCACTAAATTTCCAATTGACCTTTACACAACAATTAATGTATCCTTAAAATGAAAATCATCAAATTATATGAGCATAAAACTAATACGGGAGGAATTGTAAACTTTCAATTAGATCTTGAAAAGTATTATGGAGAATCTCAAAATCAATACTATTATTTCAGAACAGGAAAAGTTAGGAAGAGCAAATTTCTATCAAATCCCATCATAAGATGGTTAGATTTGGCCCTCTCCTATGTAATATTTCCATTCTACATTTTGATCGTTAATCCAGATCTTATAGAAATTAATTCAACATTAATAAAGAAATCTTATCTTAGGGATAAGATGTATTTTAAAATAATACTCCTATTTTATCCAAAAATAAAAACACTGTTGTTTATTCATGGTTGGAATGATTCATTTTATAACGACATTATTAAAGAAAAAAATAGGGTTTCAGCTTATTTAAATCAATACAACGCTATTATTGTTCTAGCGAATACTTTTTACAATCAATTAAAGTCAATTGGCGTTGATAAACCTCAAGTTTCAATAATTTCCACCGGAATTGACCTTAAAACATTCAATGATGTAAAAGAAATTAAATCAAATAGTGATAGCATATTGTTCTTATCAAGAATGGAAGAAGAAAAGGGAATTGTTGATTTTATTAAGGCAATCCCAATTATTCATAAGTATGATAAAAATATTATTTTCAATATAGCAGGAGAAGGTGGTTTTTTAAGCACAGCCAAAAATCATGAAATTTCCAAATCATATTCTGAAAACATCAAATTCCACGGATATATTAGAGGAGAAGAAAAGATTAAATTATTTAAATCTTCAACGATTTATGTATTTCCGTCATATTATGGTGAAGGATGTCCTGTTTCAGTTTTAGAAGCTATGGCTTCCGAACTACCCATCATTTATACTAATGTAGGTGCAATGAAAGAATTATTACTGGATGGAATTAATGGAATATGTATTCAACCAAGGTATCCTGAAGCAATAGCCGAATCAGTAATTAAACTCTTAACCAATAGACCTAACATGAAAAAAATTGGCTTAGAGAATAAAAGAATGAGTGAAGAAAAATTTGATTTGAGAAAAATATTTTCCAAGATAGAGAGCATCTACGAACACACTTTTAATTAGTATTAAATGGAAGCAAAGTCTAAAAACTTTGATTTTAACTAGGACTATTTTTAAAGCTTTTTAAACTTTGAAGTAGGATTAATCTTTTCATAGATCAATATACTATGATTTCATCAACCCTCTAAAGTGATGGTTCTTCCTTTTTTAGAAGATTTTTTTTGATTTATTTAGTTTGCTTTTTTTGAGGTTCGAAAAACTTGTTCTACTCAATTTTTTTTAGTCAGGGTCCTCTTACCTTATTTTGAACTTAATTCATAGATTAAAATTTCTATATTTTAACATAAAAAAAACCTTATTGAAACGAATTTCAATAAGGTTTCTATTATTGCTTTTTTACTATTCTTTTAAAACTGATTTGGAAAATTTATTTCAGGAAAAACCAGCAATCAATATCTCTACTCATTACCAACAATCCTTACTTTTCCTCCTTCTTTAGGACTAGCTTCAATATTAATAGTTGAGGTAGTTGGTGCATTGCCAGGAAGGTGTATAGAGGCATCATCAATATAAATAGTAGTCACAGCTGGTATTGTTCTAGCTGTATAATTGTTAACTGACCAACTAAGTTGTTCTGTAGACAACCCATTCCTGTCTTTAGGGGGATAGGTAGTAACATTATTTATCTCATAAAGGAGTATATCATTTCCTCCCATATCACCTTGCCAAACCATTATTTTCCCATTGCTATTTGCACCGTGAATATACCTAGCTTCAATTTTAAACCATTTACCAATTGGAATAGTAAGCTTATTTATGGGTTCATAATTAAAAGAAGATCCTCCGGGAAACCATTCTCCAGTATTTCTTAATTGAATGAAATTATCTCCCCCTGATCCTTTACCCCCTAAAACACCTAAACCTATTGTTAAAACTGGATGGCTTTTTGCACTTGTTTTTACTTTCCATTGCATCATATTATGCCATGAAACACCATGAAAATCAACTTTTTGGGGTAGGAAAAACCAAGCAGTGTATATCGCATCCTTATTCGAATTTGGTTCACCATTTATACTATACCTAAATAACTGAGTGGATGCCATGTCAGTACCTGCATCTACAGTTAATTTATAAGAAAATGATCCAGATTTAGCTCTTTCCTTAGAAGCATTTGAGAATAATACACGGTTGGAATTCATTTGATAGTTACCCCCATTTGGAGTCCATTCTGAAAGATTCCCAGTTTCTGCAGTTCCTCTCCACAATAATTCCCCTTTAGTATTACTACTTAAATTAGAAGAAGGTTGAATCACTTCCTTCGTTTTGTTCTCCTCACTATCGGATAAAAATTCTTGGTTCTCAACAGATAAATTATAAAAGTTAGTTAATGATGTTTCGGCATTATTTATTAAAAAAGTTATTGGGAACAAAAGAATTAAAATTGATTTCTTACTAATAACTGTTAATATTTTCATTGTTTTAAAGGGATATGATTAAATTTTTCTAGATCTGATACGAGCACAAATTATTTAAACAATAAATGAATTATTGAACTATAATTCGTCAATTATTGGGAAGCCCAATGTTTCAATTTTTTTTTAATTTTCTACAGTGCAAATATAGCTCTTTTTTAAGTAGTTAGGCTCTAATTTGGCAAGAAAAAAGAAAGAAATCGAAGCCGTAAATATGTTGCTTTTTGAGTTAAGAAGGGAAATCCAAGAACACTTATTTGAAACCCAAAATATCTTGTTTGAAACTTCTAAACGGCGTAAATACAAAGAAAAAAAATTGTAGATCATAGCTTTAAAAAATATGACGTGAAACTCCATTCAATAGTTAAAACTATTTTAGGACTGTTTTACTACTAATGATATATTAGACTAAATTATTATCTTTTAAGAAATAGGTCAAAACAGATCAATAAAATTGTAGTATTCCAAATTTCCCCCTCTTATAAATTAATTTTCTAGTAGGATATGCGATTCACCTAAATCACCACTTTATTAAAGATCGAGAAGCAGTTACTACTGAACCCGAAGAATCAGTTGCATAAATGTAAACCCGAGATTTTGAATCTCCAGGCGGAATCACTATTTCCACAATTCTATTTTCATCCAATGAATTTGCTATAGGAGAACTTCTCTTCCATGATCCTTCTTCAAATACTTCCCATTCATATTTAAGTTTACCCTCATATCCATTGATAGTAGCAGCAGACATCCAAATTTTATCTCCAGGAGAAAGCGGATACCAATGTCCTACTATTACTATTTCCGGAAATTGTTCTTCATTAGTTAAAATTTCTCCTTGCCATGCATTTTGGAGGTAGTAATAAGCAGGTTTCAACCTACCTTTATAATCAGTTATACCAAACCATGTCGCTGTGCCCTCATACCTATCCCGCCAGCTAAATGCAAAACCCCCTAAGTTAAAGCCTTTGTTTGCCTCTATGTAATCTATCCATTGCTTTTCGATCCATGATGCTTTGCTTACATCTGACAATTCAATTAGTAAACTATCATTCCAATAATCTCCAAATTGTGGACTCCAATAGCCTTTCGGTCCAAATTCAGTTACTGCATAAGGTCTTAAAGTATCAAATTTGGAAAACGTTTCCTTTAAGACCTCAATATTTTCTTTATAGTAGGAATTTATACCAATTACATCCAATGAAGGGGCATAAGTAGCCATCTCATAGATTGTACTTGCCATTTGGTAATGTTCATGTTCTTCTGTGGAAAAAATCGGCCTTGATGGGTCTATCTCTCGGATTTTTTGAGACAGATCTTCCAAAAATGCCAGATAAGCTCTTCTAGTAAGCGTCAAATATGGCTTTTCAAACGTTTTCTTCAGCAACCCCCAAGTTTCGTTTCCTATATTCCAAGCCAATATGCTTTCTTCATCCTTATATTTTCTAACATAGTGCAATACTTTGTTTTCATAGGCCTTAACTGCTTTTTTGTCTTTATAATAATCAATGGTAGGATCAAACCAAAAACCATACATTACTTTAAGTCCATTTTCTTCTGCTGCCTTTAAAATATTTCGGTCATAAATACTGGGTTCATACCTTCGTATTGTATTGGCGCCCATAGACTTGATTTGCTGAAAATCATGCTGTAATTGCTTTTTGGATAATGGAAAAAAACCTTCCCTCCATTCATCGCCTGAACTATAACAAACTCCTTTCATATAGAAGTTTTCACCCTCCACTTCAATAGAAAAATCACCAAAAGAACCCAAGATATTATTTCCTTTTTCCCCTTTATGATCCTGCTTCGGGAAGGCCTCTATTTCTGGGCTAGGGAATATTTCCGATACCTGAGATGGAGTAAATTTTTCGCTTAACCAACTTATTAATCTCGCCTCTTGAAATGCAACGCTTTTCTTTTGGTTTATCTCATCGATTTTATTATAAACAATGGCAGCCTTGATTTCTGGGTGGCTAGATTTTATTTTCTCCAAAGAATTCATGGTCCAATTTTTCGCAAATTCGATTTTGGAAGTTGCACCCAATTCTGTTAAAATAATAGGAAGACCGATTCCCAATGTCTGGATTTTTTCATGGAAAGGTTGGTAAAGGGATGTGAAGTCCTCTCCTTCTATTTCTTGGTCCATTGATCCTTCTAGAACACAACTAATTCCGATCCAATCAACATACCGACTTTCTGGATATTGTTTTCCACTTGGAAAATATGATTCCATTCCTTCGGACCTTGAAGGGTTCCAAATCCATGTGATATTTTGTACACCAAGAGCTTCGAAACGATCATGAACATACCTCCAAGCTTTGATAAATTCTTCGGGAGTATTGCCTCCTGTCACCGACCAATCATTTGAAGGGTTATCCATTTCAGGTGCAAAATTCAGAAAAACTGGAAATCCCAAATCTCGCAAAGCACTGGCTGTTTCATCGATATATTCATCGAAGAAGCCTTTTTGGATATAATAAAAAATCTTTTGATTTTGACCAAGTTCTGGATGGTCTTTTAATTCAGTAAAAGCATCTGTTGTAGGTTCCCAATTGATCAATGGTAAAGCCCCATTTTGGATGATATTTTCCCAATATTCTACAGGAAGATCTTTGGGATTCCAAGCTAGCCTAGTAGCCATTACCGACCAATTTTCCCCTAATGGTACGTTATTTTCATTTACTAAAGCCAAGTTACTTTCCTGCTCTTCAAGGACCAGGTTTATTCCTAAATAAAAACCTCCGAATTCCTTATTCAGGGCCAAAAGTTCTTTTTCCTCCTCGGAATTGAACTTGAAAAGAAGGAGGATAGTAGATCCTATGATCAAAAACACAATAATCAAAGGTGTCCCTACCTTACTGAATTTATGATACGAGATCTCATGAGAAACCATGTATTTGGATGCTCTCCAGTCTTTCCAAAGATTTCTGATTGCAGATACCCAGCGGGTTTGTCCTATTGCAAATGCAAGAAAAAAGATAATGCCATTTGAAATGGCAAAGCAGGCCATTAGGAAACTGTAAGGTTGCCAATCTTGATTCAACCCATACACTGCTGCTGAAATACTAAGTACCGCAACTATGAGATTCGGAAGTCCTAATAGAAATTCGTTTTTGGAAGTATGTTCCTTTGGAGTCGGAATATAAGGTACTTTGATATTCAACAAAGTGTAAACAAAACCAACAACATAAACCCACCAACTTCCAACCCTCAGTAGGCCGCCAAAAAGATGGAGCCCCTGTTCATGGGGATCGTGGAGCCACCTTTGAGCATAAAGCCTTACTAAAAGATGACAAACCATAAATGGGATGAAATAGTAAAAAAATATCAATGGATCTAACAACCATGGATATTCACCAGTCATTAGTGAAATTATTGGGATAGTTATGTCAATTAAAGCTATTAGCCCAAATAAATAGTAAACTGGCATCAAACCATAATGGATAATCTGTCGCCAAGAAAAATCTTTGAAGAGACTAGGAAATAGGTTGAACCAAAGGTCAAAAGTTC
The DNA here is from genome assembly GCA_965659625.1 of uncultured Algoriphagus sp. Lineage (GTDB taxonomy): Bacteria > Bacteroidota > Bacteroidia > Cytophagales > Cyclobacteriaceae > Algoriphagus. Next base: position 207,405 of record CBFHWO010000003.1, read on the forward strand.
CTCTACTCCATTTAAGTTGTTGTGAATAGTAAGAAGAAATACTGCTAGGTACCAGCCCCCTAGACAAAACCTTTGGGACATAAACGGATTCCCAACCTTTGGCATGGAGCAACATAGAGGTATGCATATCTTCAGTCAAACCCGGAGCATGCCCCCCAATGGAATCCAAAGCCGATCTTCTAAACGTACAATTTGCTCCTATTGCCTGCGCGGTCCCATAATTGCTCATCGCTTCCATGAATGGGCCATAAAACATGTAAGTTTGTTCAGCGGCTGCTCTTGCAACAAAAGTTTCTGCTTGATTATAATAAGCCTGAACAATCTGGACATACCCAACTTTTGGGTTTTCAAATGGATCTAGAACATGGTCTAAGAAATCGGGATTTGGTATATGATCAGGATCAAGAATGACACAAAATTCACTTTTAGATTGAATTAATGCGTTATTGATATTTCCAGCTTTTGCATTTTCATGAGTTGATCTGGTAACGTGAATCACGCCAAGATTCTCACATAATTTTTTGAGTGCTGGATCATTTCCTTCATCACAGAGGTAATTTTTATGTGGATATGTAACAGCCACCATGGCTTTTAGTGTCTGCTCAAACATGTCATATGGTTCCCCAGGACAGGCCGTGGTAAACATATCTACAGTTTTTAGTTCTTTTTCAACCTTGTGTCGCGTATCAATCTTGCGGGCTTTGAGTCCGGCGTAATGGTACCATTCAAAAAGTGCTTTAAGAATCTTAAATCCCAAAGCCGTAGTGAGTAAAACAAATAAAACTGGATGACCAATCCCAACTTCTTTGATGAATCCATATAAAAACACCAACAAAGCCAAAATAGCGATACCCACAAGTACCTTAATAAAATTCTTTTTTTTGAACATAAAAAAACTTAGGTATAAATTCAAAATCCTAATAATTAATCTAAGAAAAATGGTTAATGTCTCTTAGAATTTTGCAAGCTCGTCATTATTCTTTTCTTTCTAAATTTGACTGGATAATTCTTTGATGACTTTTATCATTCAAATTATTAATCGATTGTCAACAAAATTACCAGTACTTCTTTTTTTTGAATATCTGGGAAGAAAACAGAAGAGCAGTGTTGCCGTTGTACCAGATTTAAGCAAATTTCGATGTAGATTTACCTGATTTGAGGCTTAAATGGGCATAAACCATTAAATATTCTTTATCGTAACTATTTACAACTTATTTTACAGCTGACTAAAATAAATTATTCGTTATTTGTCAACCCAAATATGTATGGAAAAATCCAGTATGAAAAAAAATATTTTAATTCTTTTCTTTTTAGTTATTTTATTTTCAGGATGTAATAACACTGCTCCACCTTATGAGGGTCAACGCACTGTGGAAGTAGTATATATTGACGGTCGTCCACAATTGCTTAGGCATGGAAAACCTTACTTTATAAAAGGAGGTAGCGGCTTCGAACAGATGGAAAAATTAGCTAGCTATGGAGGAAACTCAATCCGAACTTGGAATACTGAGGACGCCACAAAGATCTTGAATGAAGCAAAAGAACATGGTTTAACTGTTACTTTAGGACTTAAGGTTGGAAAGCAATGGTGGGGAGATGATTTTAACTATTGGGATTTCAAAGCAGTTGACGAAAAAATAGAAGAATTAAGAATCATTGTTAAGAAGTACAAGGATCATCCTTCACTCTTAATGTGGGGAATTGGTAATGAAGTTCACTTATTTGGCGGTAACAAGTATATTATTTACTATACCCTTAATAGCATTGCTAAAATGATTCATGAAGAAGACCCAAACCACCCGACAATGACGGCAATTCATCTTGCAGAAGAACCAAGCAAATTCCTTTCTCCAAAATTTTTCATGAAAGAGGTTGACATAATTGGATTAAATGCTTTTGATAGACTTCCAAACATGTATGATAAAATATATGGAAGAACTGGTTACAATAAACCATATATTCTTTCTGAGTGGGGTCCGACAGGTCATTGGGAAATTACTAACACTGAATGGGGTGCACCAAAAGAATTGAATTCAAGTGAAAAATCTAAACTTATTGAGAATTATTTCAATTTTATTAATAACGACTCTACCTTATTTTTAGGCGGGTACGCATTTTATTGGGGTCATAAATATGAAATCACACATACTTGGTTCAGTCTATTTTCGGAAGAAGGCTTCGAGACAGAATCTGTTAATGTGCTCAAGGAAGGTTGGTCTGGCACTCCTCCTTCCAACCATGCACCAGCATTAGTTAAGCTAGATATAAAAGCAACGTCTTATCGGGACAATTTCTACTTAACTGCTGATTCTGTTTATAAAGCAGCTGTTTACGCATTTGATCCTGATGAAGATAGCTTAACTTACAAGTGGGAGCTGAGACATGAGGAAGCAAATTTCTTCGAAAGTGGAAAGTTTAAAAACAATCTAACTCATCTATTACTATCATCTGATAAAGATAGCATAGAATTCAAGGCTCCTAATGAAATTGGAGGCTACAGGTTGTTTGCTTTTGTTTACGATGGTCAAAACCATGTTGCTACCCACAATATTCCTTTTTATGTGGTTTTGGAATAAAGAATTCATATTAAACGATTTCAAAAATAAATACCAAGTACCTATTTCATTACTTCTGAAAAGAATTTATTCTTATTAGTTACCATTTCACTCTAAGCAGAAGTAAAAACTATTGATGGACTTTAGAGTATGATTTTTTGATAAACTTTGTAACCTAGTGAATCAATTTACTTTCCATACTCATACAGTAAGCATTTTTGAAAAAAATTGAATTGATTTTTAGGTGTTTAAAAAATTTAGATCAAGAAAAATTCCTATACTTTTTATATTCTCCATATAATATTTGTTAAATACTCTATAGAGAATCCCATAAAACATATATAATACCTGGAGTTTATTTGAGATTAAATCCAGGTATTATATATTATTTTAAATCTATAGCTGTTTAAATCAAGCTAATTTAACGTTTTATAAACTTCTTACTAGAAAGATTATGTCCATTTCCTATTAAATGAAGTACATATACTCCCATATTTAAATCGGAAACATCTATAGTGACAGTTGAATCCATTGGGCTCATGTAAAACGTTTTTTGTACTACACCATTCATAGATACTATTCTAAATTCAAAGTCATATCTTCCATCTAGATTCTTGAAAATCACATTCAAGTAATCGGTGGTAGGATTAGGCCCAATTGCATATTCCAAGAGTACATTCGGAATATCTTTTGAATGATAATCACCTGCATTTAAAACTAATGGATCAGAGAAATAGAATTTACCATTGGTATCTGTAATTCTCGCAATAAGCCGGTGGTTTCCAATAGGGATATTTTTCCAAATAAAACTGGACGAATACTGCGTAATTTCTCCTATTAAATCATCCTCGTTGAAGAGTTCGATTTTTTCAATCTCAGCATCATTACTTTTGGTACTAAGCTCAATTAAAACCTCACTAAATGCCTCAATTTCAATTGATTGATTTGGGGAAATAAAATTAATTTCAGGAGCAATAAAAGGTCTGAAGTGTTTAGTAAGTGTGATGTCTTTCTTTGGCATATCGAGCTCGTAAAGAGTTTCATTACTTACCTGTACACTATCCACACTCCAATGGTCGAAAATGAAATCTTCTTCTTCTCCTTCACCAACCAAAAATATAAGTTTTTCACCTACTTCTGCTTTTGTTGAATCCGCAGCAACGCTTTCAGTTCCTGATAGTTCTTCAGTGGCCTTTAATATGGTAATTCTATAAGTTTCCTTACTCTTGAAATCAGGATAGGTTATTTTAGTGTTTATAAGTTCTCCTATTTCAGACTTCGAAAGTTGCCTGTTCCAGATTCCAACGTTGTCAAGAATCCCTTCAAACCTTCTGGAGTAAGCTGCATTATTTTTGAGTGAAGCTGAACCAATCGTCAATTCCAGTTCTGATTTAGCAATGGAACCTGAAATCTTAGAGGATTTTTCAGGATAGATCGTGTCCAGGTACAAACTATAACCTTCACCTGACTTGTAGGTTGCAATTACCCGGACCCATTTTCCATAAGGAACAGTCTTAGTCGAAACCCAGTCCCTAAGGCCTGAAATGTTTGTCCTGACCCTAATTTTATTGTCTTTTGTAATTGCTATTGAATAAGTCTGGTTTTCAGGCCATGCAGACGAAAAGGTTTTACCTAGTATGATGCTGCTACTACCCTGACCGTTCCCCTCTCGAAAAATATCGGCCATCAAAGTAAACTCAGTAGTCAAATTTAGGCTATTACTATTTGGAATACTTGAAATAGAAGAAGTCCCATTATACTTATTCCCTTTTTCATTAAAACCCTTGACATGGCTGATTTGTGAGCTTTTTCCATGGTTTTCACCATGGGAATCTTTCAAGGCACCAGAATAATTGGTGTTCATCTCGTAAAAAGCTACCAATCCATCCAGTAATCCTGATTCCTCAGATGGCTTATTAGAGACATTGTCTCCTTCTTGGACTTGGATCTCCACAATTCCCGAAACGGTAACCCATTCTTTGTTATTAGTTGATACTGCTGTTAGAATAAAGTTCCCAACTGGAGGATTTGTCCAGGTAAAGCTATAAGGCGAAGTGGTGTCTGTTCCTAAACGGGTGTCGCCATTGTAGAATTCAACTTTAGTGATCTTTGCATCCTTATCTGAAGCTTCTGCTGTGATAGTTATTTCTTCTCCTTTGGTGAACTGGGAATTTGAACTTGGACTACTTATGATCACACTTGGTGCAACGTTTGATTCTTGAACCTTTTCGAAATCAGGATAAGTAATTTTAGTGGTTATAAGTTCTGCAATTTCATCCTTCGAAAGTTGCCTGTTCCAGATTCCAACGTTGTCAAGAACCCCTTCAAACCTTCGAGAGTAAGCTGCATTATTTTTGAGTGAAGCTGAACCAATCGTCAATTCCAGTTCTGATTTAACGATTGAACCTGAAATCTTAGAGGATTTTTCAGGATAGATCGTGTCCAGGTACAAACTATAACCTTCACCTGACTTATAGGTTGCAATTACCCGGACCCATTTTCCATAAGGAACAGTCTTAGTTGAAACCCAGTCCCTAAGTCCAGAAGTGTTTGTCCTGACCCTAATTTTATTGTCTTTTGTAATTGCTATTGAATAAGTCTGGTTTTCAGGCCATGCAGACGAAAGTGTTTTACCTATAATTATGCTGCTACTCGTCTGACCGTTCCCCTCTCGAAATATATCGGCCATCAAAGTAAACTCAGTGGTAAGGTTCAGGCTATTACTATTTGGAATACTTGAAATAGAGGAAGTCCCATTATACTTATTCCCTTTTTCATTAAAACCCTTGACATGGCTGATTTGTGAGCTTTTCCCATGGTTTTCACCATGGGAATCTTTCAATTCACCAGAATAATTGGTGTTCATCTCGTAAAAAGCTACCAATCCATCCAGTAATCCTGTTCCTGCTATAGGCGCTTTTTCAACTTCTGAATCTTTTTTAAAGTTTGCCCTAATGCTAACATTATTTGAAGGAATGGTGTATTCAAAAGTTTGATTTTTACTTATTTCCTTACCATCAATTGTCCAATTAATAAAATAGAACCCAGGATTGGGCTCAGCAATTAAAGTTACTTTTTCTCCGGGAGAATAGTTAAAATCATTGCTTTCATATTCTATAAAATTAGGGATTGAAGAATTTTTAATAGTAGAAGTCAGATTGATCTCCTTCAATTCTAAAGATTCAATCAGAAATCCAGAAGGAGTTAAATAATCATCCAAATCTTTAGCTTCTTCATGTAGAAAAAGGATATCTCGAAAATGATTATTCGATTCTCTTTTAAAACTTTCTAAAATATCTGCTTTTTCGGGACGAGTTAAAAAATAGCTTTCTCCCGTTTTATAAGGGTAATCATTTTTTAAAGATGAAAGCCCAAAACTATAATTTTCGATTGCTAAGGCTAAAAAAAGATTTAATAATAAATTAACTGTAAATATTTTTTTCATGAATAGTATCCTTCTAGATCTAAGTACTTAGGGCTTAAATGGTTTTGAAATGAAATTTTAAGAAATTAAAGAAAATGGCAAATTTTGGGTGAATTGCATATTTCTATGAAAATTGAAATGAGATCATAAAATCTCAAAATCTATCTTGCCAAAAGACAATTAATTCTCGTTGCGGTTGAATCAATCATCATACCGTATATATTTCATATCAATGAAGTGTGGGTCCAAATACAGAATAATTTTATTCAAACTGTTTTTTTCTCAATATTCTTAATACTATAATTTTATCTGGGTAGTTAAATCCAATTAAAGAATCTAATAGCCTTTTTAATACTAAAAAATGGGTCAATTTACCTTAATCGGTTTTTTTGCGCTATTTCCTTTTAGGGAACTCCCTCGACGAAATAGTTTTTTATGGAGTCCTGAATACCCTTGAAGATTCTCTAAGAAAATCACTTATTAAAAAACTGAAGTTGGAATGAGACCAACACTTTGATAAAATTAAATATCCTTATTTTCAACAAACTGTTTACCCTCATTGTAGACTATTTCCACAATCACAGTTTATTTAAAAATATTTTCTAACTAGTTTACCTTAAACTAGTTATATAATTCAAAGATTATAAATTAACATTTTCTATCCACTAAATTTTAGTTTCAAGGTTCAATTGTAATCATTTCTAAAAACTTAAGCCATTATTCCATTTAAATTGAAAACTCAACTCATCCAATAAAAATTACTTCACCTTCAGTAAATAAGGGTCTTCTGATTATAAGCTTTATGCCACACACTAAATTCAACATTTTCAAGGTTTTTACAGGATTACTCTAGATAAGGCAATTCTTTTCATCAAGGATATTATCCAAAATGGTTTTTCCAACAATAGTAATGTTGATGTGAAGGAGATGAACCCAAAGGCTCCATCCTAATCTTTCTCAAGATTATTAGCCAACTAAATCAGGTATAGAAGACAAGGCTGAGGGAAATTTAGTGGCCATAATTGGCTTTATGAAGCATATTCCAGAGAAATGGTAAATTCAAGTCTCTCTATTTAATTCATGATAAAAAAGTATGTTAAGAGGAATCTAAAAGATTACAAAATTGACTTAAACCAATTGGAAAGAAATATGATTTAAGTGTTTCTAAGAAAATACGAACAACTAAAGTCAGAATTGGAAATTCGACTTTAGCAAGTTTCGAAATTGTGATCAGGCTATTAAATAAATAGATTATCCGTAATAATGCCAGAGGCCTTTTTTCTTTAAGTTTCAGGCCAAGAGACAGAAGACCGAAGACACCAAATTCAGGTTTTAACCTAATTTTCTAAAAGCTTATTCTATCTACTGGCAAGAAAGCGGATATACAAATTTAAAAAATATTAAAAGGCAAACCCAATATTATTAACTATCTTTTTTAAATACGCGAACGTAGTCCACAACCATTTCTTGTGGAAAAATTGTTTCGTTATCTGGACTACCTGGAAATTCCCCTCCTACAGCTACATTAAGAATCAGATGAAATGGCTTGTTAAAAGTCTCCATCATTGAAGAATCTAAAATTTGCTCATAATAAACTTTGTCATTTAATAGCCATTGAATTTTTGAAGGTTCTTTTATAATCGAAAAAACATGAAATTTATCGTTAAATATTCCTTTTTCTAAAGAAACTCTATTACTTAAAAAATTTACTTTTGACTTTTCACCCCAAATTAGCTTTCCAAAAACAGTATTATTTCTTCCATCGATTTCTCCACCTCTCATTTCAACACTTATTTGTCCTGTATTTGGCCATCCAACTATTTCAACGCTATTTCCTAATAGCCAAATTGCCGGCCATAAGCCCTGTCCTTTTGGTAATTTAGCTCTGACATCAATTCTCCCATAAGTAAATGACAGCGTGTCAAAAGTAGAAATTCTACCAGAAGTATAAAGATTGGTGCCTATAGTTTCTTCTTTTACAGAGATAACCAAATTTCCGTCACGTAAAGAAACATTACTATCTCGATATAACTGTTGTTCCCCAGTTCCAAAGCCACAATTATCGGGGCAACCATTCCCGTCAAAAAAAATCCATGCTTTTTGTAAAGAAATACCGTTGAACTCTTCTGTGAATTGTGTACTATATCCTGAATAAGTTGTTGGACTTGTACAGGGATCACATTCCTTCACTTTTTCCGGGGCTTCAAAACAAGAATTCATTGCAAACAGTAAAATAATACATGCTGGAATTTTAGGGTGAAGTCTCATAATTAAACTAGGTTATTAAAAGGATCTTTTGGGATAAAAACTATTGGGTCATAAATTAATTTAATACATACAGTTTCTAGACATCTTGTTTATTTTTAATTAACTAAAGTCTCCTGGATACAGTTTGTGCTGTAAATTAAAGAGATTTTAATGAAATTTTCTATTAATTTTGGTTTGTCAGGATTTACGTTAGCGTACAATTCAATTAAATAATTCTTCAAATAAAGCATTTTCATGCAACTTAAAAGCAATTAAATTTAGGTTATTCTATTGAAAATCAAACAGATAACTTTATTTACCTTATTTATGTTTTTTTTAATTTTTTTGGGTTTAACTTATTTAAACAAGACGTCATTTAATTTCCCAAGTCTTGATGCCTAAGATAAATGGTTGCTTAATTAACTTCTTTTCTTGCTTAATATCAGTTTTTTGATCTGTAATATTCATAATGTACTACACATTGACCAAAATAATTTCAAATTATTTTCTCTTAAAATTCACCAATTTCAAACTGACAATATATAATTTAAAAGAAAATTGTTACACATTGAAACCTAAATAACCAAGGAATTCAGTATGCGTAATTGGTAATCTTATTTTGATAGAACCTTGATATTCAATGAAATAAAAATAGATTTCAATAAATGTCCAAGAAATGTTCTAGTTGGACAAACTACATGACTTCAAATAACAAAAACAGGTTTTAGCTTTGGAATAATTGAAAATAAATTCTCCTATTTAAAAACCGTTTTTGAAATCATAACTAATAATGAATGCTTTTTTGCCTCCATTTTTCTAATAATTTATTTATGCTTTCAACAATTACGTAGTAAATAGTCTCTTTGGTTTAATGGCCCCCTAACCAGATATTCGACCTAGTTTAGGTTATTTTTGATAAAACATCTTTGAAAGAAAGCCTCCTACCAAAATCCTTTTGCCTTCGTTAATTCCTTAATAGCATTAATTGTAATGAACCCACTGAATGCATTCTTTTATTCAATTTTTAAACTTGTTCATTTGGTACTATTGAGTCAAAATTGTCTATTTCAAGAAATTCCCTATTAGTTAAGTCAATCCAACTTTGAATCTCTATAAAGGAAACCAGATTTATTAGTTGCTGTTTTTCAATTTCAACAATCACAACTAAAAGGGGTTTTCCAATATTCTTTTTATAAGATCACTTCGACTAATTCAACTAGTTTAACAATCTCTTCTAAAGAATTTCAAAGAGATAATCTTATGGTCTTTTAGTTCAAAACGTAAGAATCTTACTAGCTACTTTCTTTTTTCAAACAGTTTTATAAGGAGATACATCAATTTGCTTCATTTTAACAGTACCTAACCTGAACGGTTATTCTTTTATAAACTTCTTACTTGAAATATTATTACCGTTTGAAGTTAATTGTAAAACATATACTCCATTTCTCAAATCAGAAACATTGATAGTTACCTTAGAGTCCTCTGGCCTTGCCTTAATGGTCCTTTGCACAGTTCCATTCATTGATATTATCCTGAATTCAAAATCATAAATTCCATCCAGGTTTTTAAAGATTACATTCAAATAATCTGTTGTTGGATTTGGACCTATTACATATTCTAATTGAATATTCTTGATGTCTTCACGTGCACTTAGTATGGTTGGTTCTGAATAAACATATAACCCATTTTCTTCTATTGCACGAGCCATTAATTGATGTTCTCCTTCCGGTATATTCTCCCAAGTAAAATCGAAAGGCTGAGTCGTTGATTCTCCCAATTTTTTCCCGTTCAAAAGATATTCAACGGTTGTAACCTTATTTTCAAACTCTAATAGTTCAACGTTAAGGCTTAGATTTTCTCCTTTCAGCAACTCTTTTTTATTGTTGGGTGAAAGTAATTTTACAACTGCTTGATTCTTTTTCAAAACCTTTATTGGTACTACATTTGAAATTATTTTTGTTCCATCCATAAAGATAAGTTGAGCGGACAAGTCATGATTCCCATGACTACTGTTTTTCCATATATAGTCATAAGGTGCTACAGTGGTACTTCCGAGCCTTGTATTTCCTCTCAAATAGTCTACTCTCATTATAGCTTTGCTATATTCAGGAATTTCAACACTTATTGTGATATCGTCTCCATTGTTGAATACAGTATTCTTGATAGGATCAATAATTTGGAAAACTTTCTGATTTATTTTCTTTATTTGAATAGACACAGATTCTGAGATTTTAAATTTATTTGGATCTTCTCCTATTGCCTTAGCAGTAATTGAGTGTTGTCCTATAGATGAGTTTTGCCATGTGAATCCAAATGGACTGACTGTTGAAAAACCGATAAGTTGATCTCCACTATAATATTCGACTTCTTTTACTGATTCATCAGAGCCTTCAAACATTACCATCAATTCAATATTTTCTCCCTCATCGAATTCTTGATTTTGAATGGGGGTAACTAAAATTATTCCCGGTATAACAATCTCAACAGGTATTTCTTTTTCCTTTACTTCAATAGTAATTCCCGAAGAAACGGTAACCGCTCCTTTATTGTCAGTTGCCTTCGCTGTAAGTGTGAAGCTACCTACAGAAAGGTTTGACCAGGAGAAGCTGTAAGGAGCTGTAGTATCGGTTCCCAATAGATTGTTTCCGTTGTAGAATTCGACTTTGCTGATCGTTCCGTCCGTATCTGCTGCGTTTGCGGTGATAGAGATGTTATCTCCCTGGATAAACTGGGCATTTGCACTTGGAGACGTGATGCTTACACTTGGAGCTACATTTGGCTTTTCTACTACATTAATAGATACTACTGCAGAAACAGAAGCTATTCCTTTATTGTCAGTTGCCTTTGCTGTCAAGTTGAAACTCCCTACAGTAACATTTGACCAGGCGAAGCTGTATGGAGCGGTAGTATCTGTTCCCAACAGATTGTTTCCATTGTAGAATTCAACTTTGGCGATCGTTCCGTCTGTATCTGCTGCGTTTGCGGTGATAGAGATATTATCTCCCTGGATAAACTGGGAATTTGCACTTGGCGACGTGATGCTGACACTTGGTGCAACGTTTGCTTTTTCTACAACATTGATCGATACAGGATCTGAAACGGTAACTGTTCCTTTGTTGTCGGTTGCCTTCGCTGTAAGTGTGAAATTACCCACAGAAAGGTTTGACCAGGCGAAGCTGTAAGGAGCGGTAGTATCGGTTCCCAATAGATTGTTTCCGTTGTAAAATTCAACTTTGGTGATCGTTCCGTCCGTATCTGCTGCGTTTGCGGTGATAGAAATGTTATCTCCCTGAGTAAACTGGGCATTTGCAATTGGCGATGTGATGCTTACACTTGGTGCAACATTTGGCTTTTCAACCACATTAATAGATACAACTGCAGAAACAGTAGCTGTTCCTTTATTGTCAGTTGCCTTCGCTGTAAGTGCGAAGCTACCTACAGATAGGTTTGGCCAGGCGAAGCTATAAGGAGCGGTAGTATCGGTTCCCAATAGATTGTTTCCGTTGTAGAATTCAACTTTGGTGATCGTTCCGTCCGTATCTGCTGCGTTTGCGGTAATGGTGAGGTTATCTCCCTGAGTAAACTGGGCATTTGCACTTGGCGACGTGATGCTGACACTCGGAGCTACATTTGCTTTTTCTACAACATTGATCGACACAGGATTTGAAACGGTAACTGTTCCTTTGTTGTCAGTTGCCTTCGCTGTAAGTGTGAAGCTACCTACAGATAGGTTTGACCAGGAGAAGCTGAATGGAGCGGTAGTATCGGTTCCCAATAGATTGTTTCCATTGTAGAATTCAACTTTGGTGATCGTTCCGTCCGTATCTGCTGCGTTTGCGGTGATAGAGATGTTATCTCCCTGGATAAACTGGGCATTTGCACTTGGCGATGTGATGCTGACACTTGGTGCAACGTTTGCTTTTTCTACAACATTGATCGACACAGGATCTGAAACGGTAACTGTTCCTTTGTTGTCAGTTGCTTTCGCTGTAAGTGTGAAGCTACCTACAGAAAGGTTTGACCAGGCGAAGCTGTAAGGAGCGGTAGTATCGGTTCCCAACAGATTGTTTCCATTGTAGAATTCAACTTTGGTGATCGTTCCGTCCGTATCTGCTGCGTTTGCGGTGATAGAGATGTTATCTCCCTGGATAAACTGGGCATTTGCACTTGGCGATGTGATGCTTACACTCGGAGCTACATTTGCTTTTTCTACAATATTGATCGACACAGGATCTGAAACGGTAACTGTTCCTTCGTTGTCAGTTGCTTTCGCTGTAAGTGTGAAGCTACCTACAGAAAGGTTTGGCCAGGCGAAGCTATAAGGAGCGGTAGTATCGGTTCCCAACAGATTGTTTCCGTTGTAGAATTCAACTTTGGCGATAGTTCCGTCTGTATCTGCTGCGTTTGCGGTGATGCTGATGTTATCGCCCTGAGTAAACTGGGCATTTGCACTTGGCGACGTGATGCTGACACTTGGTGCAACGTTTGCCCCTTGGGCTCCTCCAAAATCAGGATAAGTAATTTTAGTGGTAATAAGGTCTTCTATTTCAGCTTGCGAAAGCTGCCTGTTCCAGATTCCAACGTTGTCCAAAATTCCTTCAAACCTTCTGGCGTAAGCTGCATTATTTATTAAAGTAGCTGAGCCAATAGTCAATTCCAGGTCTGATTTTGCAATAGAACCTGAAATCTGAGAGGATTTTTCAGGATAGACCGTATCAAAATACAAACTATAGCCTTCTCCTGATTTGTATGTTGCAATTACCCTTACCCATTTTCCAGTAGGAACTATCTTGGTAGAAACCCAATCATTAAGTCCAGTAGTATTTGTCCTGATCTTAATTTTATTGTCCTTAGTGATCGCCATTGAGTAAGTCTGATTTTCAGGCCAAGCAGACGAAAATGTTTTACCAATAATAATACTACTACTCCCCTGACCGTTCCCTTCTCGGAAAATATCAGCCATCAAAGTAAACTCTGTAGTAAGGTTCAGGCTATTGCTATTTGGAACACTGGAAATCGAAGAAGCACCGTCATACTTATTGCCTTTATCATTAAAGCCATTGACATGTGTGATTTGAGTGCTTGTTCCATGGTTTTCTCCATGGGAATCTTTCAAAGCACCGGACAAATTAGTATTCATCTCGTAAAAAGCTACCAATCCATCCAGTAATCCTGTTCCTTCTATTGGCGTAGAGGATACATTTTCTTTTTCTACAACATTGATCACCACAGGATCCGAAACAGTAACTGCCCCTTTATCGTCGGTTGCCTTCGCTGTTAGGCTGAAATTACCTACAGAAACATTTGACCAGGCGAAGCTGTATGGAGCGGCAGTATCGGTTCCCAATAGATTGTTTCCGTTGTAGAATTCAACTTTGGCGATCGTTCCGTCTGTATCTGCTGCGTTTGCGGTGATAGAGATGTTATCTCCTTGGATAAACTGGGAATTTGCACTTGGACCACTGATGCTGACATTTGGTGCTACGTTTGCTTTGTCCGCAACTATAAAGCTTCTGACACTTGAAGTAGAAACCTGACCACTGTTGTCTAATGCTTTAACAACAACTTTGTGTTCTCCGAGAGAAGCATTTTCCAAAGTAAATTCATAAGGCGCATTATTTAATGAAGCTAAAAGGATATTATCTACAAAAAAATCCACTTTGGTTATTTTTCCTTTATCACTGCTTACATCTGCCGATATAAAAACTTTTTCACCGGGTAAAAAACTTGAATTAACTATAGGTGAAGTAATGTTGATAGTAGGAAGTCCAATTTTATCAAAATGACCAATAATAATGGCATCATCGGAAGGCATAACAAACTCATATTCAATTGCAGAGCTTAAAAATTTTCCATTTATAGTCCAATGGTTAAATAAATATCCAATTTCAGATTCTGCAACAATTTGAACCATTTTGCCAACCTCCAATTGTAGACTATCTGAAAGGATCTCTATTTTTTCATTTTCAGAAATTTCAAAAACACTCCCTCTTTTTGAATAATCATAAATAGAGTTCTCATTCTTTTCTAAAAAATTTGAATGATTGTATCTTGTTACATTAAGATAATCATTACTAGATTCTGAAAGTAATTTTGAATTACCATCAAGAATAATAAAGAATGAAAATATAATCAACACTAATTTTTGAGCATTAATATTCACGGGTACTTTCATTATGTTGTTAGAAAATTGTTTTAAAAAGGCAGAAAAGGTGATTTTGTATTTTAGAATTATATTTTTTGTTTTTTACAATTCGTAAAATGTTATTCTGTAATTCCTTTAATTCCGGTCAATAAACATCATTTTTATATTACTGCAAAATAATTTATCGCAGAAAAAAAGATCATAAAAAATTGAAAATGAGAATGAATTCATTAATACATTAATAACTGAATTTCGAATAGTAATTTTTGTGAATCACGAAAAATTAGAGCCAAAAAATATTTTTAAATAATTTTTAAACTGGGACAATAAAACTATATAAACATTGAAAAATGGAGCAATAAACAATAGTTAGCTTGAGTAAATTTTTCAAAAAAATAATATTTAAAGAATAACGGAACCCAATACTTCAGAGATATAAATATTCTAAATATAATTTATTAATCTTTTTTAGTAAATTAAAATACATTTAAAGGCTCACGAAATATCTTACTAATATGAAAAAGATCCTTGACTACTTTTAGTTTAAGTAAAATGGAATATGATTATTAGATTATTTAATTATTTTTTTGTTTCTATATATCTTTCACATTACTGTTTATTATGGAATAAACATACCTTATTCGACATATAAACCTTACATATATTAAGTAAATAATAAAAAATTGAATTTATTCAACATAAGTCTTCAATCCATTGGTAGAATAATCGAAATACTAGCGTAAAGTAATTGAGCTTAAGTGAGTATTTGCCTAGCATCAAAACACAAAAAGTAGGAGCAGCAGATCAACTACACTTTACACGGATTAGAGCATCATAAAACAAAAAAACACTTTATAGATCTTGCAGAAAAGTCAATCAAAAAGCAGGAGAATCTAGACCATATAATGGAAATGAAAGCAAATCAGGCTTATTAATTTTAATGAAAAATGAAATACTTTCGATGAAATTGGATGATCCGTAAGGAATTACGATTGAAGCTATAATAGCAAGATGGGTGTTGGATCGATCACCTTAGCCGCATTACTTAAATCAAAGAAGTAAAATTAACCCATCCTGAAATATCCTTATATAAAAAGCAAGACTATCTAATATAAAATTATTAAGTAGATCAAAATCAATGATTTACAAAAAGATTGACAAATTGATTAAACATTCAATTTATATTAATAGGCAAGAAGTCTGATTGAACTGCTAGTTGCCCAACAAAAAAAATGCTCCGATAAAACGGCATTAATATTAAAACTTAGTAAATAAAAAAGCATCGGAAGGTAACCCGATGCTTTTAAATTTTATCCTTAAAAACTGTAAAGTTTATTCAGGACAAGTAACATTGAAAATCATTTCACAGTCCAATGGTCCTGCATCACCAAAGCCTCTTCAGAAGCAATTTCCCCATTCTTTTCCACAACCACTTTATATGTACCAGGACCTACGGTTCTTGTGATGTATTTCATACTTTCTAACCTTTCTGTGATGTCTTCCTCTTCCATCCCAAAACTCCTAAATCTTTCCGCAGTTTGATCCAATTGCTTTTGAGTCCTCTCGCCTGTTACTTCTTCAAATCTCCAGTTGAACAAATTTAATCCAGCCTTAGCATCCACTTTTTTGTTCAGGATTTCTTTGGCTCCCTTGTAGATTTTTATTGTTGCTTCGCCTGCATCTTTTGTATAAAAGTGCACGTGTGATCCAGGCGCTCTACTCTCACCTTCAAAGTTGGTAGATGCAGTAACATTACTTAGGCCTTCAACAAACTGTACAGCTGGTTGAATTTCAAACAGAGTTAAATTAGAATTCATCACCTCACTAGTCATGCCTTGAAGCGGTGCAATGTCAGCTATGAAAATCCCTCTTCCATGCGTAGCTACTACCAATTCATTTTCTCTTGGATGAATGACCATATCATAAGCTGGATTGCTTGGCATACCGGCCATCAAGGTACTCCAGTTTGCACCTCCATCAACACTTGCATAAGTTCCTAGCTCAGTACCAACGAAAAGCAAATTCGGGTTTTTATGATCTTCCCGGATTACATTGACGCCACCATCTGGGATTCCAGTAGCAATAGAAGTCCAAGTTTCACCCCAATCTGTAGTCTTGTAAAGGAAAGCTTTAAAATCATCTCTTCTCATTCCATTGAATGAAACATAGGCTGTTCCTGGAAAATGCGCTGAAACTTCCACCCTTGTCACCCAATACTCTGGGTTGTTTGGAATATTATCATTTAGTAGAGTCCATGTTTTGCCACCATCTTTAGTGACTTGCACATTCCCATCATCCGTTCCAGCCCATATTTCATTGGGATCTAAAGGAGATTCTTCAAGTGAGGTAATCGTACCATATTGAATATTACCTGTTCCATTCGCTTTAACTGAATCATTTTTAGATAAATCAGGACTGATTTCCTCCCAATTTTCTCCTCTATAAGTAGACTTCAAAACTTTGTTTCCAGCATGATAAATCACATCTGAATTATGTTGAGAAACCACAATTGGAGAATTCCAATTCCAACGCATATTTCTAGCTCCAGAATAGCGGATACTTTTTGATTCACCTGTTTCCAAATCCAATCTTTGGATCGGACCAAATTGAGATTCATTGTATAGAAAGCGATTATTTGTTCTGTCCACCACATTATACATTCCATCGCCACCACCTGTTCGCTGCCATACTTCAAATGGGATAGAACTTCCATCTTTCATTGTGCTAGGACCACGAACTGAACCATTATCCTGCAATCCTCCATAGACATTGTAAGGATAGGCCATATCCACATCTACTGCATAGAATTGTGCTAAAGGCAATTCATCAGGATGATACCAAGTGGCTCCCGAATCATACGTTATTCCCATTCCATGATCATATCCTAAAAGCATGTGCTCAGAATCATCCGGATCAATCCACATAGCATGATTGTCGCCTCCAAATCTGAATGGCATTCCCCAGGTTTTACCTCCATCTTTGGTTTCCCAAACTCTGATACCCAACACATACACATGGTCGGCGTCATTTGGATCTACAATTACCTGCTGATAGTAATAAGAAGGATATCCGCCTACATCTTCCCCATCTGGATTGATCTTTCTCCAGCTTTCCCCACCATCATCCGATCGGTACATTTCAGTTCCAGCTACTTTTTGCCCTTCGCCCAAAGGAATTCCTATCTCCAACATTCTCCTTCTCTCTTCATCAGAAACTCCTTCGACATTTACATTCTCCACATTGGCATAGACAATACTTGAGTTGTTTGGAGCATAAGCCAAGCCTATTCTACCCAAAAAACCTCCCGGAAGTCCAGTTTCAAGTTTTTTCCAGGATTTCCCACCATTTGTTGACTTATACATGGCACTTCCTTCCCCTCCTTCATTAAAAGTCCAAGGTCTACGGATTTTATCATAAGCTGCAGCGATCAAGGTATTTGGATCATCTGGACTCATGGCCACATCTACAATCCCAACGAATTTCCCGTCTTCTCTTTTTACTTCTAAAACTTTATCCCAAGACTTGCCTCCGTTGGTAGTTTTGTAAAGTCCTCTCTCCTCGTTTTCTGAATAGAGATGTCCCAAAGCCGCTACATAAACTACATCTGAGTTAGTTGGATCAATCAAAATTCTACCGATGTGATGCGATTCCGGCAAACCCATGTTTTGCCAAGTTTTACCGCCATCCAACGATTTATAGACTCCATCTCCCCAATAGGAACTTCTGGAGTTATTTGCTTCTCCAGATCCAACCCATACTACATCAGGATTTTTTTGGTCAACTGTAACATCTCCCAATGAAATCACCGATTGATCATCAAAAAGTGATTGCCAAGACTGTCCGTTATTAACAGTTTTCCATAAACCTCCGGAGGCGGTAGCCGCATAAAACACTTTTGGAGTTTTATCCACGACTGCAAAATCGACATATCTACCTCCTTGTCGTGTAGGTCCGATTTCTCTAAACTCAATTGATTTTACTACCTGTTCAGGTATTTTTTGTGCAAAGGACTGAGGCAGAGAACCTACCAGGAGCAGCATTGAAAATGCTACAAGGCCTTTAATTGTTACTCTAGTTTGATTTATCATATGATTAAGGTTGTGACTCTTAAATTAATCCAAAAAGTCACCATCACAAAAGAGCAGTAATTCAATTATATAAACGGAGAAAAAAAAATACCTGGATTATTTCACTTCCTCAGTGCCTTCTCTACCTTTTAATGGCAAATCAAGTTTAACTCCAATAAATCCTGGAATTAAAAACCCGGAAATAAATCACAAAACTCCCGGCTTCATTTCAAATCTCCTCTTAGGGAAACGAAAACAAAAAAAGAATCTTTTGTTACATTGGAAATTGAATTCAAACACCTTCTTTTTAAAGTTATTTCTAAACATGTTCCTTAAAAAACCTATTTATAAGCTAATTATAGCTCTACCCTTTCTAGTTTCGATTTTTTCTTTTTCATTTTTTCAAGAAGAAAAACCAGATCAAAAGACCTTATATCTCATAGGAGACTCTACTGTCAGAAATGGTGGAGATGGTAATCTGCAAAGAGGTTGGGGTAATTTTTTACAGGAGTTTTTTGATAGCACAAAACTATCAGTAAGTAATCAGGCCATGGCCGGCAGAAGTACCCGAACTTTTATTAAAGAAGGTAGATGGGAGAAAGTTCTTTCCACTTTGAAACCCGGGGATTTTGTGATAATGCAATTTGGCCATAATGAAGGTTCGGTTCCGGATACTACCCGGAATGGTTACAGAGGGGTTTTACGCGGTATGGGTGATGAAACCAAAGAATTGATCTGGCCCGATGGAACTCCAGAAACGGTTCATACCTATGGATGGTATCTGGAAAAATTCATCAAAGACACGAAAGATAAAGGAGCAACTCCCATAGTAGCATCTATGATCCCTAGAAATAAATTTCAGGATGGGGAAGTAGAAAGAGCAAATCAAGATTTTGGAAAATGGGCGAGAGATGCAGCAAGAAGACATGGGGTTCCTTTTATCGATTTAAATTCAATTATTGCCGATCAATATGATATTTGGGGGCAAGAAGTTGTAAAAGGTCTTTTTGAAAAAGATCACACCCACACCAATGAAGCCGGAGCGAGAATCAATGCTTGGTCGGTTACAGAAGGTATTCGAACTTTAGATAATACAGACTTAAAAGATTACTTAAAGAAGGATAAACCTACCTTATTCCTAATTGGAGACTCAACTGTCAAAAACGGTCAAGGGGATGGTGCAGGAGGACTTTGGGGTTGGGGAGATTTTTTAGCTCCCTATTTTGATCTAGATAAAATAAAGGTTCAAAATCATGCTCTGGGTGGAACTAGCAGCAGAACATTTCAAACATATGGGTATTTTCAAAAAATACTGAACAAACTAGAACCCGGAGACTATTTAATCATGCAATTTGGACACAATGACTCTAGCCCTTTAGATGATACCGCTAGAGCAAGAGGTACGATAAAAAGTGCTGGTCTTGAGGCCCAAAACATTTACAATCCCATTACAAAACAGCAGGAAACGGTCTATTCTTATGGCCAATATCTGAGACAAATGATCCTAGCAGCTAAATCAAAAGGAGCCATTCCTATAGTCTGTTCATTAATACCAAGAAATATCTGGGAAGACAATAAGGTAGTTCGTGCCGACTCCGATTATGGTCTGTGGGCAAAACAAGTGGCTTTGGATACGGAGACAGCATTTATTGATTTGAATAATTTAGTCGCGGAAGAATATGATAGCTTGGGAGAAAACTATGTCAAGGCCAATTATTTTAACGATACTGATCATACGCATACCATCGAAAAGGGAGCTGAATTAAATGCAAGAATTGTTGCAAAGTCTATCGAAAGCCTTCCAAAAACAGACTTAAGAAATTTTCTAAAAAAGTAAACTCATGAGGCAAAAACTAGCTTTTCGAATGAAATTAATCCCCGGTTTTGAGGAAGAGTATGAAAAAAGGCATCGAGAGATATGGCCTGAATTGGTAGATTTATTGAAAGAAGCAGGAATTATTGACTACCAAATATTTCTAGACAAAGAAACCTCTTTCCTGTTTGCCTATCAAGTTACAGAGGGTGATTCCAATTCTCAGGATCTGGGTAATACAGAGATTGTTAAAAGATGGTGGAAATATATGGCCGACATTATGGAAACCAATCCAGACAACTCCCCTATTTCTGTAGCCTTACCAAACGTTTTTGAACTCCAGTAAACCTCAAATCAATGACCTTAAAATCGAGCTATTTCCTACTATTTATATCCTTACTTTTTATTAGTTGCCAATCTGAAAACGATCCAAAATCAGATCCTGCTGATTGGCCGGAAATAACGCAAACAGCCAAGCCATGGACCCGATGGTGGTGGATGGGAAATGCTGTTGACAAAAAGAATTTATCTGATTTACTGGAGACCTATCATCAAGCTGGACTTGGCGGTGTAGAGATCGCACCTATTTACGGGGCAAAAGGATATGAAGATCGGTATATTGATTTCCTTTCTGACGAATGGATTGAAATGTTTCATTTTACGATTCAAAAAGCCGATTCCTTAGGTATGGGAGTGGATATGACTCAAGGAACAGGCTGGCCTTTTGGTGGACCTCAGGTGAATTTGGAACATGCGGCCACGAGCATGAAAATTCAAAATTATGAAATGGAAGATGGCAAGCCTTTCACTACCCCGATAGTTTTTCAAAGAAGAAATGAAAACCAGCCCATTGCAAAACTAATTGCAGTGATGGCTTACGATGAAAACTTACAGCCAAAAAACATCACCGAATTTCTGGGAGAGGATGGAAAATTAAATTGGAATGAGAATGGCAATTGGCAGATAAAAGCTGTATTCCTTGATAAAACTGGTCAAAAAGTGAAGCGAGCGGCCCCAGGAGGAGTTGGTTTTACATTAGATCATTTCAGTAAAGCAGCCGTCGACGGGTATAATTCTTATTTCACGAATGCTCTTTCAGGAAAAGACCTTGGATTCAGAGCTTTCTATAACGATAGCTTTGAAGTGTATGGGGCTGATTTTACTGAAGGCTTTTTTGAAGATTTTGAAAAACTCCGAGGATATGACCTCAAAGAATATTTACCCTATTTGGAAAGCAACGAAGAATCCGAAATAGTCAGAAGGGTAAAATCTGATTATCGAGAAACCATCAACGATTTACTTTTGACTAATTTCACCAGAAATTGGTCAAACTGGGCAAATGGACAATCCAAACTTACCAAAAACCAAGCGCATGGTTCACCGGGAAATTTGCTTGACCTTTATGCGGCAGTGGACATTCCAGAATGCGAAACTTTCGGGTCCAGTTATTTCCCAATTCCAGGTTTAAGAAGAGACAGTGCAGATATCAGAAATGTAGATCCGGATCCAATCATGTTGAAATTTGCTTCTTCAGCAGCTCATTTGACAGATAAAAATCTAGTTTCCTCCGAGACATTCACTTGGCTTGGAGAACATTTCAAGTCCTCTTTTTCCCAAATGAAACCTGAAGTGGAACAGGCATTTCTGGCTGGAGTGAATCATATTTTTTATCATGGGGTAACTTATAGCCCTGAAGATGTCCCTTATCCCGGCTGGCTGTTTTATGCTTCGCTGAATCTGACACAACAAAATAGCCTTTGGCCGCATTTCGATGAATTCAATAAGTTCATAGCAAGGTCGCAGTCAATCTTACAAGCTGGAAAACCTGACAATGAATTATTGGTTTATTGGCCTGTTTATGATGTTTGGGCGGAGCCAAAAGGAAAAATGGAAATGATCACCGTCCATGCGGTGGATGAATGGTTGCACCCAACTGAGTTTTACAAGCAATCAAAAGAGCTAATGGATTCAGGCTATTCTCTGGATTTTATCTCCGATGAAATGATCGGTAAGTCTGGAGTAAAAAATGGTTTGATACAAACTTCAGAAAGCAATACGGCGAGAGTTTTGATTATCCCAGAAACAGAATTTATGCCTATAAGCACACTTAAAGGAATACTGAAGCTTGCAGAAAATGGTGCAAATGTGATTTTCCAAACTAAACCCAAATCAACTCCCGGGCTTAACTCAGAACAGGCTTCCATGCAAGCATCCTTAGATCAATTATGGAATTCTTTGAATTTTGAAAACGGTATATCAGAACATGGAAATGGGAATGTCATTTTATCAGAAAACATCGAACAGGCATTAGAAGATCTTCAGATTTATAGAGAAACTTTGGTTGATTCAGGCTTGGATTTTATCAGAAGAAAAACTGAGCAAGGAACCTATTATTTTTTGGTAAATCACAGTTCAAATACTATTCAAAAATCAATCAGCTTGAATACCAAAGCCGAAAATGTAGTGGTTTTAGATCCCTTGACTGGCAAGAGAGGAATCCTAGAATCGAACAATATTGGTGATAAAACAGAAGTCACTATTTATCTAAAATCCGGAGAATCTATTTTTCTAAAAACGCTAGATCAAAAGGGAAGTTTGGATCTACCAACTTGGCCTGATTACAGTACATCTTCCAATACGTGGGATATTTCAAGTAATTGGAAATTGACTTTTAACCAAGGTCAGCCTGCAATTCCAAACGTGATGCAACTGGATACTATCGCTACCTGGACTGATCAGGGAGATCCTTTAGCTGATGATTTTTCTGGTCAGGCCACTTACACTTCTGAATTTGATTTTGTCAAAGCTGATCAGAAAAGTTATTTACTAAAAATAGGCCAGGTCCATGAAAGTGCAAAAGTTTGGATCAATGACCAATATGCTGGAGCCATTTGGAGTATCCCTTACCAATTAGATATCAGTTCTTTTATTAAAAACGGCAAAAATACCATCACAATCGAAGTTGCCAATCTCATGGCCAACAGCATTCGATATCTTGACAGGAATAAGATGGAGTGGAGAAATTATCACGAGATCAATTTTGTAAATATTGACTATCAGCCTTTTGATGCAAGCAACTGGAAAACCATGCCGTCAGGGATTGGGGGGAAAGTTCAACTTATTGAATATTAAGAAAGATTTTGCGGTTTCTTAGCTTTTGGTCAATTTGCATAATATTCAAGAAGTTAAATCGTTTGTTACAATTAACTTGATCATTCTTTGATGTCTCCTATTTCAAACATTGCTAAACCTTGGAGTATCGCACTAATCTATCTGGTTTTAGGAATTGCTTGGATATTTTTTAGTGATAAAGTAGCTGAATATCTTTTTAGCAATGACATTCGGGATATGTCTAAATTCCAGCTTGCTAAAGGAATTTTTTACGTCATTATCACCAGTTTTCTACTTTATTATTTGATAAAGAGTCTTTATGATCAGGTTAATAAAAGAAAACAAGAGCTCGAGCTACTCTTTACCAATCCAAATCTAGGCATACTGAAACTTGATGAACTTGGCTATATCACCTCTGCAAGTGAAAACACTTCCAAAATAACAGGATACTTATCTTCTGAGTTGATAAACAAGCATATTATTCAATTCACGCCGGAAGAATGGAAAGAAATGGATTTGGAGGAATTGAATATTATTTCAAAAGCAAAAGACAGAGAAGGTTTTATTTTTAATAAACATCTTCAATCCAAAAGTGGTGACCTGATCATTCTTAGAGCCTATGGCATCAAGGTTATTGACCCTAAAGCTAAAAAAACCAATTATATCGCAGCTTTTCAAAACATCACTGAACAAACACTTTTTCTAAACAGGCTTGAATCCCAAAACAAAAGTTTAAAAGAAATTGCATTTGAACAATCTCATCTTGTAAGAGCTCCACTGGCTAGAATTTTAGGGATTACAAATGTCTTTGAAGGCTGTGATCTAACTGAAACTGAAAAAATGGAGCTGTTTGAGAGTTTACAAAAATCCGCTGAAGAGTTAGATCAGGCACTAAAAGACATTAATGTGAAAATGAAAAAGGCGACGGAGAAATAACTACCTCCCTATTGGAATCTCTTAAATTCATATCCAAGACCTTCTAAAAAAGATAGTAATTCATCTAATCTCAAATAGAATTTTTCTTTTCGCATTGGAGATGTGCCTGGGTGTATCAGTAAATGAAACCCGTTCATGCCATGCACTGATTCATACTGGTAAATGCTTTTTAGGATTTCATCACTACTCAGGTAATTACTCATAGATGGCGTGGTATAATCAGCATTGGATCTGGTACCTGGACTGAAGTTGATAGTCGTTTGAAGTAAACTACCTGCGATTTCTACCACTCTTTGATTATACCATTCATAAGGAGGTAGAAAATAGGTAGGTTCTATTTCCAGTTTTTCCAGTTCAAAAAGATTATCAGCAATATCTTTTCTGATTTCTTCAGCAGAAAACAATAAGCTATCTCGTCTCTCCCAATCACAATACAACAGGTGTTTATCCGAATGAGCTCCAACATAATGCCCTTCTGCTGCGATTCTCTTTGTTAAACTAGCTTGCGTTCTTACAAAATCCCCGGTAAGGAAAAAAGAACCTTTCAACTTTTTATTTTTTAAAACTGTAAGCACATGATCAAATCCTTCAAAATAATCATGTCCCGAAAAAATCAGGTAAATAACTTTTTCATTTTGATTGGAACGGATTAAGGCACCGTATTCATCAATAATCTGCTGAGACTGAAGATTCTGAAAACTTAAAGAAAGAAAGATCAGGGTCAAAAAAACTTTATTCATTATTCAAATAAGTCAGGATCATCAGAAGCTCAGCAGAACCATCCAAAGTTGGTTCATTGGTACTATAATCCATCCAATCATCCATATACTTAATATGCACAGGCTGCAAATGAGCATATTCATCAGGTTCAGAAAGTTCTATTCCCAACATATTTTCGTGGATCGAAGACCAAATAGGACCATCTACCAAACTCCCTTTTACAGAAACATTCAATAGCTTCCAAAAAGGCATATGAACATCCAATGGAAAATCGGCATTCTCAGGCAACCCCGTAATCATACTGCTTCCCCAAGGATTTAATCCCAAAAGCCAGTTAACATGGCTTATCAGAAGTGGACGGTATTTTTTAGAACCCGTCATTTCCTCATATAACATGGCCTGAGTTGAAACCGCCGCAGCCAAATTATTGGAGCACCAGATAAATAAATGCCCTACCCCATATGGATTCCTGTCTGCACGCTTTTGGATTTGGTCTAGGTTGTGCTCGAAGTATTCTACCATCCGCTTTTTATCCTCCTCTTTTCCAACTTGCCAAAGCGCATAATGTCCCATATTGATAAAAGGATACATTTCATAATGGCTTGCAGAATCCCGTTCCATCCATGACCAATCTTTGATGATCGAAGCATATCTTCTCGCATCCTCCAAATATTGCTTTTCTTTGGAAACCTTAAACAACTCAGCAGCAGCCCACTCCATATCATCAGCCCAAGTATTTTCCTCATATCGATAAGGAGCACTAAAACTATTTCCTTGCTGATATCCTTCTTGCTTTTTACCCATCTGGTAAAGTTCAATTGAGGCTTTTAAGCATTGCTCCGCAAATTCATGATACTCCTCAAAGCAGATAAAAACCTGATATCCTAAAGCCAAAGTTGCTGCAGAGCGACCTGCTAAATTCCCAATCCCTGTTGCCTCACTTTGATATTTTGAAAGCCCTTGTGGCTTGCCAGTGGCAAAATATACCGGTCTAAACCTATTGACTCCCCAGCCATAATCTGCATTATCCTCATGTGGAAGTTTAAATCCTCGGTGATCCCTATCGTCAGCCACTTGGTGATAAAGCTCATTAGGCCCTGGATGTAATTTCAGTATCCATTCTAATCCCCATTTTGCCTCATCCAAAATATCCGGCAATTCATTTTTACCTTCCAGGCCTTGGCCATTTACTTGATCAATAAAACTTTCAGGCTTCATCTGAAAAGTCATGAGCAATCTTGCAGTGGTATTACTACTGGTTATCAAATATTTCAATTGATCTCCAGCATCATGCCATCCCCCACTCGCGTCGATTTTAGTGGAGTCAGACCAAATTCCAAAAAAACTCAAACCGTCTTCTTGATGGCAATATTCTTCAGTAAGAGGATTGAAACCACATCGCTGAGTTCGAATAAATGAAACCACATCTTCCTGCCATGACGGATATGAACCAATAGAAAAGAGCTGACTTCTTAGTTCAGTATTTGGAATCTCCAAAAAGTAAACTCCCTCCTCCTTCAAATCAGAAAAATCAATTTCATAATAAAATGAAAAGGGCTCCCAAGCCTCTTTCAATAATTTCACAGTGTATTTTTTTAAAAGCTTTCCGTCCTCATCCTTAAGAAAAACCTCTACACCCTTTAATTCTGATTTGCTCAAAATCAATGCTTTTTTAGGCATATCGACAGGATAACCTGCAAGGTTAATTCTGATTTCTGTAATTGGCTCTGCTTTAAGATTAGTAGAAAGAAAAGATAGAGTAAGCCCAAGCAAGGCGCTGAAAAACCGAAGTGAAATCATAAGCGGATCATAAGGATGGATTATTTTGACGACAAGCTTAAAAAACGAATAAGTCTACGATATTTTAAATTTTTAAGAAATTATATTTTTCAGCTCTGATTTGAAAGGCTTATTAACTAATTATAACATAATGAGCTCTAATAATTTCAGATCTATTCTTTAAAAATCATAGAAATTATTTTCTCAATTTTAAATTAACATATTAGGTACATCCGCTTTTTTGCCGGTAGAAAGAATAAGCTCTTAGAAAATCAGATTAAACCTGAATTTGTTCTCTTCGGTCTTCAGTCTTCCATCTCTCTGTCTGAAACGCAAAGAAAAAAGGCCTCTGCCATCTTTGCACTCTTTGCATCCTCTTTAGAATTCAACTATTTTTAATCTATCTAATTTTATTTAACCTCAGCTATTATGATAAAGAGAATCTTACTCGGTCTTGGCATTCTATTGATTGCCGTTTTAGCATTTTTCGGATATGGGATGCTTTTCCCTGCGAGTCCACCTACATCGGCCTCATTTAGCAATGGCGCCTTGGATGTATCTGTCGAATACTCTCAACCGTCCAAAAAAGGAAGGGTGATCTTTGGCACAGAAACAGAAGGAGCACTACAGCCCTATGGGAAATATTGGAGACTTGGAGCCAATGCAGCCACAGAAATAACTTTTAATCAAGATGTTCTTTTTGCCGGCAAAAGTGTCCCAGCAGGTACTTATAGAATGTATGCTGTCCCTGGTCCTGAATTCTTCGAAATATCTTTAAACAAGGAAACAGGTGTCTACTTTGGAGTCTCAGAGCCCAATTATGAAATGGATCTTATAAAGGTGAATATCCCTATTTCTTCACCAGATTCTGAAGTTGAAAAATTTACTATCAGTTTTGAGGCTGATGGATCTGAGACTTTGATGAACATGGTTTGGGATATGACATTAATCCAAGTGCCCATCAGTACCAATTAATTTTAACAAATGGCTTTTAAAACAAAAAAATGGGTACTCCTGCCAATAGGGGTACTCATTTTTCTTGGTATCACTTATTGGATCATCGGGCTAATCCAATACCGGCTGAACATCATGGACGTAGAAGAATACGAGCCTGTTTCGACCTTAGTCGTTTCCGAGCATCAACTTACCCGGGCCAAATTTCCTTTTATTGATGTACATAACCATCAATGGATCATGCCTATTCAGGATTTGGAGAATCTTGTCGTAGAGATGGATTCTTTAAATATGGGCACTATGGTCAACCTAAGTGGTTTTAGAGGCAAAATCCTAGAATGGTCGTTGGACAATGTGGCTGAAAATTACCCAGAACGCTTTGTGGTATTCCTGAATATCAATTTCGAAGATCTTGATGATCCAGGCTGGCCGGAAGAGCCATTAATGATGCTGGAAGAAGGCGTGAAACAAGGAGTAAAAGGGCTGAAAGTCTACAAAGAACTTGGTCTTAATGATCAGGATAATAATGGAAATAGAATTCCTGTCAACGATCCCCGACTTGATCCAATCTGGGCAAAATGCGGGGAGCTTGGTATTCCTGTGCTGATTCATTCGGGAGAACCTCGTTCATTTTGGGAACCAAAAGACAAATACAATGAGCGCTGGCTCGAGCTAAAACAATATCCCAGTCGGTATCGAAATCCAGAAAAGCTCCCCTCTTTTGATTCCATCATGGCAGAGCAGCATGCAGTTTTCAGAAAGCACTCCAATACCAAATTTATCAATGCTCATCTAGGCTGGTATGGGAATGACTTGCGGAAACTCGGTGAGCTCATGGATGAATTCCCAAACATGTACACAGAAATCGGAGCTGTTTTGGCGGAATTAGGCAGACAACCGAAAGCGGCACGCACTTTTTTCATCACTTATCAGGATCGGATTCTTTTCGGAAAAGACACGTATAAGAAAGACGAATACTACACCTATTTCCGAGTTTTGGAGACCGAGGATGAGTATTTTGATTACTATAGAAAGCGTCATGCCCATTGGAAAATGTATGGTTTGGGGCTTCCGGATTCAGTCCTTCGAAAGGTCTATTTTGAAAATGCCATTTCGGTAATTCCCGGAATTGATACGAGTTTGTTTCCTCTAGAAAACTGATATTTCTCAAATTGAATAAGGTGACAGGAAACTTTTGAAAAATTCTCAGCCAATTAATCGCTTGGATATTTTCTTAATAAAAGATATTTTGAATAAAAGGAATTCCAAAAATCATTTTCTATTCCAATAAAATCAAACTTTTCACTAACCTCAAGTCATATGAAACTCGGAGCATTTTCAATCAGCCTAACAGTTAAAGATCTCAAAGCATCAAAAGACTTCTACGAGAAGTTGGGATTTACTCATTTTGGTGGAGACATGGACAAAAATTATTTGATCATGAAAAATGGCAATTCATTAATTGGCCTCTTTCATGGCATGTTTACTCATAATATTCTCACCTTCAATCCGGGTTGGGATGAAAATGCTCAACTCCTAGCAGAGTTTGATGATGTGCGTGAAATCCAAAAATCGTTGAAAGCAAGTGGCATCAAGCTTGAAAATGAAGCAGATGAAGCTACTTCAGGTCCTGCGAGCTGCGTTTTTTTCGATCCGGATGGAAACACGATATTGATCGATCAGCATGTTTGATAAAGCATGATTTTATTACTTTTCATTAAAAAATTTTCGGAGTCACCTAGTTAAATCTTGGTATGATTTCATTAATGTGGCATTTCCAATATGTCTAAAAAAGGCGTTTCATTATTTCGTTAATTCCCATTTAATTCAGATTTAGTAGCATTTTTTAAAAGAGGCTTGCCTTTTCTTTTCAAAGAGTTGATTGATTTCATGATTGATCAAAATCATGTTTATTATCATTTTGAAGTCTTATTTTTAATAAAGTCTCAGAGAATACTATCTGGGTACTATTCAATATTGAATTAACCTGATTTTTTGAAAAAGCATGGAAAACACAGAAGAATTAGTTGTTTCATTAAACGATCACGACCTAATGGGGATTTTAAGAGAAGCCAAAAATCCTCGGGGGATGATTATTTTTTGTCATGGAAGTGGAAGCAGCAGGCTTAGTAGTAGGAATAATTTTGTCGCAGACCTTTTATTTAAATCAGGATTTTCTTCACTCTTATTTGACTTACTTACTGAAAGCGAAGACCTGATTTATGAGAACCGTTTTAACATAGAGCTTTTGACTGAACGTTTGGTTAAGGTAACTGAGCATATTATTGAATCAAAAGACCTTACAAATGTTCCAATCGGATACTTTGGCGCCAGCACGGGAGCAGCTTCAGCATTATGCGCCGCAGAAAATTTGGGTCAAAAGATAGGAGCTATTGTTTCGAGAGGAGGAAGACCGGATATGGCTACATCTGCATTAAATAAAATCAGGATTCCGACACTTTTGATCGTCGGAGGAGATGATCATGGGGTTATTGAATTAAATCAAAAAGCATTTGAACAATTAGATTGCACCAAAAAGTTAGAAATCGTTGAAGGGGCCTCTCACCTATTCAAAGAACCAGGAAAACTTGAAAAAGTTGCACAATTAACCATTGAATGGTTTAGTACTTATTTACAGAAACAACAAGAGCGATGAAGTTTAAGAATAGAGATGAAGCCGCCTTTTTATTAGTTGAAAAATTACAGAAATATAAAGAGGGAAATGCCGTAGTCTTGGCTATTCCTAGAGGAGGAGTACCCATTGGTCATATTATTGCCAAATCGTTAAATCTCCCCCTAGACATTGTACTCACAAAAAAAATTGGCCATCCATATCACAAAGAATATGCTATCGGTGCAGTCACACTTAAAAACAGAGTTCTAAGTAATGCTGCCGAAGACATTTCTAAGGAATATATCGAATCAAAAACAGAAGAAATCAGAGAAAATCTCAAAAAGCGTCATCAAGATTTTTTTGGAAATAAAGAAGCGATCGATCTTAAAGGCAAAATACTATTGGTGGTGGATGATGGAATCGCTACTGGAAACACCATGTTGTCAATAATAGAAATGTTACATGATCAAAACCCCAGTAAGATAGTGGTTGCAGTTCCAGTATCTCCACCAGAAGTAATCCAAAAACTCCAAAATTCTCCATTTATCAATGAAGTGATTTGCTTTTTCATGCCATTTGATTTTAGAGCAGTTGGACAATTCTACGAAGATTTTGGCCAGGTAACCGATGAAGAGGTAAAGAACCTTTTGGAAAAAGCCAATTCATAGTTATCATAATTGATTATTCACCATGATACCAGAGGCTTTTTTTTTGCATTACTGGCCGGTAGATGGAAGACCGAAGAAACCTCAATTCTAAAGTTTAACATATCCTATATTGCTTTAGCCTCCTTACTTGCAGAAAAGCGGATATTAACTTTATCGTAAATTAATTCTATTTCTAAGCTCTAAATACCATAAAAAAGCCTCTCCTAAATAAAGAGAGGCTTTAGTATTTGAGGATAACACTTTTACTTTTTAATCAATCTCTTGTTCACTACTAACTTACCAGTACTTAGCTGAACAGTATATAGTCCTGAACTTAAGTGATCAATATTGATTTGATATACCACGTTTCCGGTTTCAACGCCTTCTTGCTCAAATACCAATCTTCCTACGGCATCAAAGATTCTGATTCCCACATTCACAGATTGATCCAATTCCACTTCAATAGTAACATCAGAATCTGTAGGATTAGGGAACATGTTGAAATCTCCGAATCTTGGTTCACGGCTTAGCTCGATCACTCGTTCGATGGACTGACCTGCTCGATCAGTACTAAATACTGTGATACTTGCTGTTGCAGGAACTCCTGTACCTCTCCAGATAAGCGAATTCCCTACCAGTTCAAAATCAGAATGCTCCGCAAGTGTATACCTATGCTGATCATCCACAGGATCAACCGTTCTCAGATCACCGATCACACTACCATTCCTGATATTTCTCTGCATGATCGTATTGCTCAACTGAATATCGGTAGCCATTGGTTTATCTCTTACAAGAACATTGACCGAAATTGGTTCATCAAGTTCAAACCATTCATTTTCCTCAAGTTCTGTTTGAAGCATGTAGATTCCAGATTGAATTGCATTATAAGAATCGGTATTGATAGAAAGGTTAATATCTTTTCCATCAAACCATTCAGAACTCATCGTTGCAATCTCCTTCTTAACTTCTTCCACGGATGTATTCCAAGGAACCTCTATCAAATCAGCTACGACTCTCTTATTATTCTTGCCTTTTGCCTCTTTGATTGAAATTGATCCGCCACCCAAGACTGTAGAGGCATTAGTGGTTTCATCAGCTCCCATACCGTTGTCATAAATGATTCCTGAATCTCCCCAGATCTTGATTCTGAACTGATCTGGGTCTGTTCCACCGTTCCAATCACCGTCAAGGGCAACCAATGTGAATCTAAAGCCTGGAACATCATTGATGGTTCCTTCACCTCGATAGGTAGCTCTCTTTCCAGATATCACCAGGGTACCGGATTCATGTAAGGTAGATTTAAAGTTTAAATCAGCTGCTTTAAATTGGAAGTCGGTTTTACCTTCCACTTGGTTTGAACCTTTCTTGTATTTCGATACAAATCCAAAGTTTGCTTTTCCTGTCAGGTTTTCATCAGCCTTGTAAGCACCGGCAGGTGACATAATCCAACCACCACCAGTCACAAAGTTTCCATTCGGATCATAAATCGGCAGATAAGCTATTGATTCGCCTCTTCCCTCACCTGTTCCGGCTTCCGCCAACACTTTATATACAATCGGCAAGTTGCTTAAATCGGAAGCAGGAATGGTTAACGTTGCAACGCCTTGAGCATTTGTTACTCCTGTGCCTTTTTCAACTCCATCCAAAGAGAACGTCACCGTAACTCCTGCTACAGGAGGATAACCCGGTTGATCTGAAGTAACAGTGGCACTTAGTAAGGCATCCTCTCCTACCGGAACAGGAGTCCCTGAGGCTGAAGCATCCACTAGTAGGAATAGATCATTATCAGCAATCATTACCGTAGCTTGATCCAAGAATCCAATGGTAACCGCAGCATTATCTGTTCCGGTCATGGTCACAATCACTGTTTCGACATCTTCCACCAAATCATCCCCGATTACTGATACTGGAATCGTCACAGAACTTTGATTCGCAGGGAAAACTACTGTGGTACCTATAGTTTCATAATCAGTCCCTTCAGTAGCATCTCCTCCTACAGTGATCGTGACAGTTACCGGAGAAGTAAATTGCTTGTCGGTCGTAATTGTGAATAGTCCATCTGTTGCATCTTCCGCAGCATTTGTTGTGGCTGCAATAGAAAGTTCAGCTGTGTCATCATCTGTGATGGTTACAGTGGCCTGTGTTGTAGTGCCCGGTGTTCCATTTGTCAGTATGCCCAAACTCACCACAAAATCTTTATCTCCATCTACTATATCATCTGGAATACTGATAAGATCTACAGAAAGTGATAATTGTCCAGGAACAATCACGAATTCATCTATTGGGATATCAACAAATCCATAATCCGTA
The DNA here is from genome assembly GCA_965659625.1 of uncultured Algoriphagus sp. Lineage (GTDB taxonomy): Bacteria > Bacteroidota > Bacteroidia > Cytophagales > Cyclobacteriaceae > Algoriphagus. The sequence continues at coordinate 240,727 of CBFHWO010000003.1, forward strand.
GATTGAACAGCGTCACCACTGTAGACTAAGGGAATGGTCACATTAACTCCAGAAAGAGCTGAAAGTGTCGCAGTAACCCTGAATACCTCTCCTGCTTCTGTAACCGAAATTGGTGAAGCAGATATCGATACAGTGGGTAGTACCGCATTTACGAACACTGATGCAGTCGAACCAACACTGTTTAATGTAAGGTTGGCGTTATTACCTGCTACATCTCGCAGAGTTCCTCCATTTGGAGCAAGGGTTCCCACAGCGATACCATCGGTATCCAATTCCCCTATTTGAACTGTATAGCGGAATAGCAAAGCACTTGTTCCTGAACCACTTTGGTAAACTGCCTGACGGGTTGTTGCTCCAATAGTCAAACTAAGTTCAGGGGTACCTCCAGCTGTATTTACTGTTACGTTTTCACTGAAATTAACCGTGAAATCCAAGTTTTGGGAAGCTAAATAAGTAGCATTTGCCGGAACAGTAACCGAGGTTACTGTCGGTGCTACCGCATCTACTAATACTGCACTTGTCGATCCAACACTGTTTAATGTAAGGTTGGCATTATTTCCAGCTGCATCTTTCAATGTTCCACCGTTTGCTGAAAGTGTTCCCACTGCGATTCCATCGTTGTCTAATTCACCTGATTGAACGGTATAGCGGAATATCAGAGCACTCGTTCCTGAACCACTTTGGTACGTTGCCTGACGGGTTGTTGCTCCAATAGTCAAACTTAATTGAGGGGTACCTCCAGCTGTATTTACTGTTACGTTTTCACTGAAATTAACAGCAAAATCCAAGTTATTCCCAGCAATGTAAGTTTCATTGGCAGGAACATTTACCGAAGTAATCGTAGGTGCGACCGCATCTACCAGTACCGCACTTGTCGATCCAACACTGTTTAATGTTAGGTTTGCATCATTACTTACAGCATCTCTCAAGGTTCCTCCATTTGGAGAAAGTGTACCTATTGCAATACCATCGGTATCCAAATCCCCTGTTTGAACTGTATAGCGGAATATCAGAGCACTCGTTCCTGAACCACTCTGATAAACTGCCTGCCGTATCGTCGATCCGATGGTCAAACTTAATTGAGGGGTACCTCCAGTTGTATTTACTGTTACGTTTTCACTGAAGTTAACCGTGAAATCTAAGTTTTGCGAAGCTAGATAAGTTGCATTGGCCGGAACACTCACCGAAGTAACCAAAGGATCTATTGCATCCTCATCAATAATGGTTAATGTCACTTGCTGGACTCCATCTTCAACCGCGTTGGTAGGGGTTCCCATATCAACGATAATGGTTTCGTTCCCTTCCTCAACCCCATCAAATAAGGATGTTACACGGATACTGTCCATCGGCTCGCCTGGAAGAATTGTGATTGTAGATCCGGTTATTGCATAATCTGTTCCTCCTCCAGTTGCTGTTCCACTAAATACCAGAGGAACAGAAACAGTCGTACCCGCTATCGCATTAAGTTTAGCTCTCACATAAGCTTGTCCACCGCTTTCGTCAGTGATTGGATTGTAGATATCTAATACCTCTAATGAAGCAATTGGAATAGCATCATCATTGGTAATCGTGTAGGTGGCTTGTTGAACCCCATCTTCAATTCCGTCGGTCACACTAGAAATATCTACTATGACAGTCTCATCCAGTTCATAGAATGCATCATTAACATTTGTGATCGTCACACTTCCAGTTGTGGATCCTGAAGTTATCGTAATCGAAGTGCTACTTATGGTATAATCCACCGTATTTGTGGCAGTGCCAGACAGACTCAAATTCACTGTTACATTTGAAGTGGAAGCATTTGAAAGAGTAGCAGTCACAACATTTGCTGTCGCATCTCCTTCCAATCGGCTTAATGGAGCTATAGATAAAGCTACCGATGGCAAACCGGGAAGAATATCAAAAGTAACAGTCGCCGTATTGGAATCGGCCAATCCATCATTTGCCACAAAGGCTATCGTGCCTGCATTCGATCCAACCAATCCCGGTGTCGGGGTGAAGGTAGCCGCATCCAGTGCCGTATTGATCGCTGCCAAAGTACCCGCTGCTGTGAAACTTGCCGAGCCATTTCCCGATCCACCAAAAGTGATTCCGGTAGTGCCAAGAGTAACTGTTCCTCCAGTAACCGTAAAGGTCACTGTCTGATCATCTCCATCTATATCCGAAATCTGAATATCATCAGCCAACGGTACCGTAGCATCCTCAGTTACTATTGGAGCTGTCGGTGGTGTAGCGATAGGCACATTATTTATTCTCTTCTGTACCTCATCCTGAGCTGGTAATCCCTCATTATTTGATGCATCGGTCAGGTTGACGGATAGGGTAATTGTTCCCAGCCCCAAATCAGTCAAATCAATCCCAGTAATCTGATCAGTTGCCGTAATAATTGTGCCCGAACCGGTCACATTTGCACCACCTCCTGTACTTGAAAAAGTATATTCATAAGTTGTTCCTACTTCTGCTCCTGTAAAAGTAAAACTTACAGCATCATCATTGTCCGGTGTAATGGGGTTCTGATCGATACTGACATCATATCCTGAGGGAGCTACATCGTCGGCACAGAATTCGAAATTATCAATGTTGATATATTGAAATGCACCTCCAAGTATTATCTCGATTTGGTCAACTGATTTTATAGAATTATCAGTCCCCCCTTCAGTCGCTAGGTCAAAAATAGAATACCCCTTTAGCGTCCCCGTATTATTTGGTGGAAATCCACTCGATTTAGTTACTGAATAAACTGTATTACCATCTTTTTTTCCTATTACCGTGATAGTTCCGTCCGAGGTCACATCATTTCCATCTGAAATAGATGAGAGATATACTGCAAACTTCCTCAAATTAATATCACTTGTATTAGAATTAATAATATATGGTCCTACTCCTGTGTTGATCAAAACATATTTAGAACCGTTGATCCCGATCGTTGGATTTTCAGTGTGGACTTCCAGGTTACCTGCAATAGAAAAATTAAAACCTCCGTAACTAAATGACTTGCTTCCATCGGTTTCATCCTCAAAATCCTCCACTAAACATGGGCTGACATTATGAACTTGTCCTGAGGTAAAGGCGGACGTACCATCCACATCATTTTCATTGGTAATATCAGTACCATCTGGTAAATCCAAACGAATAGTACCCTCCCCAGATATACCATTTACTTCTACATAATAAGTAGAGTTGTTTCCCGAAACGGCTCCTATTGTTCCATTTGCTGTTCCTGTTCTCGTCAACACAAAGTCATCTGAACTTACATTATTGGCAATTTTCGAAAAATCAACCCGGAACTGAACAGAAGTTGCTGTGCTCAGTGGAGACCCCACTAAATTGATTGCTGTCACTTCTGCAGGATCTGCATCTCCTACGATAAAGGGGTCGTTATAAGTGATTTCGTCCAGTATTAAAAATAAATCTATGCCCTCAATCAACACAGAATCCACATCATAAAAATCCGGATCACTTGCATATGATTTGATCCCTTCGGAAAAACTATTAAATATCACTGTTTTATCTGCTCCAACTTGAGCTCCACTCTTAAATGCTTTGATGGTTCCTTGGGTCGATGTTCCTGGCGGATTTGGTTGGAATGGACCTCTATCATTTATCCAAAGACTTATAAATTGAAATGGAGAATTGTCCGTCCTCGAAATTTTCCAACCAATTATGCCTCCGATTTCAAAATTAGAATCATCTAATCCGGGACTATTATCCTTTCCCTCATTTATGTCAATCCCAATACAGCTAGAGCAAGTAGCAGAACTGCCAAGGATTGCTTCAAACTTCAATTCACCTTCTTCATGAGGATTTGTCAAACCTTGATTTTCTAAATACGAGTTAAAATTTACCGTCGTTTGAGAAAACGAAAGATGTGCACTTCCAATAAATACCATAAGAAAAAAAATGCAATGGGAGATAATTCGTTTCATAATAGTAGTATTTAAAATAAAAGTACCGACCCCAATCGGGGTCGGTTTAGATTAAACTAGACTTTAGTTTCTTGAAGGAAAAATGCCCTGAAGGGCGATTATGTAGTTCATCCCAATGGAGGGCTGCATATTGTTATGTGCCTGACTTCCTCCAGAATTGGAAATACTCGCTCCCATTGCGACATTGGCAGCTCCACTACCATATCCATTGACAGGGATCGCAGGGTTTCCCCTTTCGATGGTCACATTATCTTTGGCTAGCGTGCCGTTTGTCGGATCGCTTGTGGTGGCATCTGTATTGCTTCCCATCAGTTGATGTGTATGCGATGGCATCTCGTTTTGGTTCAGAGCGACTGTTTCAGAGCCAAAGGTTGAGCCTATTCTCCTATCGCTAAGTCCAGGACCATGCCCCATTCCAACGGCACATCGACCTTGTAAATTTGGAAGTGCAAAAGTAGTTCTTCCGTCACCGCCATAAATTGTACCTAATAATGAAAATAAAGCACTATTCGATGAAATAGAAATTAACTGGCCATTGCAAAATGCCCAGCCTCTTGGGGCAAAATTAAAGCCCACCATCATGATTTGTCCTACAAAAGGTTCCATAAAATAAAGTTTTAAGTAAAAATTGTGTAAAATAAAAATCGGCTAATTTAATTTCCGATTGACTTCCGATAAAATAAATTCTATTTTAAATAATGTACTCTCAAAAAGATTTCCCCAAACAATAAGCAAATAGGACAATCCACCTTTTCAAAGTTTATACTTCGATCAAAAACTTAACATTAAAATGCTAGGCAATAAATATGTTTGGCAATAATTATTATCCTAAGTCTCTAAAACTAAAACAATTATTCTTAAAAACAGAAAATTCACCCTTTTTTTAAAAAAAAAATTGTTACGAAATGTTTATTACTTGTCATGAAAAGCAATTTTTATGAATGATTCAGAAACTAAGACAAGTAATCTCTCTTTCTAGGTCTTCAAGTTATTATTCTAAAGAAAAGTAAGTGAAAGGCTTTGTCCCTTCCACTATTTGGCTACTAAAACAAGGAAAAACTATTCCACCCAAAAGAGTCTTTGTTAATTTTTAAACCAATTCACCTATTGTCCAAACTTGAAATGAAAGATTATTTTTCCTTTTTCAGACTCCATTCCTAAAAGACATTCTTTTAAATATGATTATCCCCAATGATGCCAGAGGCTTTTTTTTCTTTACTTATCAGGCAGGGAGAAGGATGACAGAAGACCCGAGAGACCAAATTCAGATACTAACCAAATTTTTTAAAAGCTTATTCTTTCTACTGCCAAGAAAGCGGATATACATTCTATTAAATAATCCTATTTCAAAAAACCTGATAGATCAAGGGTAAATAGTTGATAAAAAGCTTCTCCACCAAGATCTACTTTTCTGTTATAAGCGATAGTATAGGCATTATTTGCCCAATTGATATTGCTTAGGCCAATAGTTGAAATACTTTGTGAAGGTGATACCAGTGTTGTTTTCCCATCACTTAAAGAAGTCACAAAAATTTTCTCCATTGATCCATAAACCAGATACTTGCCATCATGACTTAAAGCAAAAGAAGTTTCTGCAGAAAAGTCATTTTTAGTAATTGGTTTTATTTTCCCTCCATTCGGAGAAACTGAAAAAATCTGCACAATACCTTGATCATCTTTTTTATAAAAATAAATCTCCTCACCATCTGGTGAACTTCTCAACCATTGCCTTGGACCTTGGACACCAGGGTTTATTTCAGAAGAGGTAAAGGTCAATCTTCTTGTTTGAACACCTTCGGGAATTGAAGGCAAAGAAGTTCTGGTTCCAGCAGAAATTTTTGATTTTACTAAAGAAAGATCCTGGGGAATATCAGAAATGAACAACTCTGTTATTCTTTCCCCAGATTCAGAAATCACATCCCCTAAAAATGCCAAAGCCCTTTTTTGAATTGTTCCATTTGGCTTTTCATAGCCATTACTTCCTACCCAACATTCCTCATAAGCTTTGCTGATCTGATCTGAACCAGGAAGTGGTTTTGCAGTAACTTCTGCTAGCAAAATTGCAAAAGCAGTTCCATTAAAATTCTCCTCATTAGTAACTCCAATGATGGAAACTGGCTCGTCCAAAAGAAAAGCACCAACGGTTCTTAAATCATGTACATTGGGATTTACTTTTGACTCCTGTTCTAGAATAGCATCGTTATAAGTAAAGCTAATCAACTGACCATCTGAACTGTACGAATATGCGTGGGAGCCCCCTCTTAGAGCCCCTTTGGTAAAAGGTGATTTCACATCTCGGGCTTCAAGAGGCCTCGAATCGTTGGCGCTATCCAAGTTTACTTCCATAGCAAAGCGGCTGGTAATACCATAAGGATTTGATTCTGAAGCATTCATCAAACCATGGATGAAAACCACTTTATTTTTTTTGGGATGAAAACTTACGGCGCCAACACCCGGTCCGAATATTGTTTGATTGTCCAAATTATAAAGGGTTTGAACTTCCTTAGTTTCGATATTTATTAGTTGAATGGAAGCGTTTTCACCGATCTTCGAATCGTCATTTCTATTGTCAAAAACCAAAAATCTATCATCCGGGGAGAAGGCTTGCCGTTGATTCAAAAAATGTCCTTTCGGGTCATGTGTAAGTTGGATTTCTTGTATTCCTTCTGATTTACTTAAAGTAGAATTGGTAGCCACGAAATTGATTTTTGGTTTACTATTAATTGTTGAAATAACCAGGATTAAAAACAAGCTAAGCCTAATTGCAAAATATGGATTTTTAGGCCATGCCCTACTGTATTTGACAATTTCAAAGTCTATTAGATTGGATCCTGTAGTGGTTATACCTACATCTTTTTTCTTGAAACATACAGTCAAGAAACTGATAATCAATATAGAATGAAACGTCCAATAATTTTTCATGACAAAAAAATCAAAGGTTTATGGGTTGGTTAAAATAAGATGCCATAGATCCTCAATTTTAAAAAGACCGAATTCAAAATACTATGAAATTTTTATTTAACACACCGATGACAGATAACTGAGATCTCTAAAACAGCAACAATTCTTAATTGAATAGATTACTTGGTCTAAGCAAATGTCACTATGAATAACTAAAAATCCTGAGTTCTCCTAAATCGAAAGACAGCAAAAAAAACCTGTCAAGAGTATTTTCCTGACAGGTTTCTAGTTTTCTAAAATCTTGATTCTTAAACGATTTCCGGCACTTCAAATCCAGGTCTATAATTTCGAGTCAGCATTTTATCTGCTTCAGAATCATTCACAAAGGTTTCCGATCTTGGATCAAAATGTAAAACTCTTCCTAATCTGTAAGCAATATTGCCCAAATGTGCCAATCCTGAAGATAAATGGGCCGTTTCTACCGGGCCATTCAAAATAGATCTATCATGTTTACGAACCGCCTCAATGAAATTAGCAAAGTGTCCATCTGTACCTCCGGCGCCTCTGTCCATCCCAGATGCAGCAGCTCCACCATCATCACCGGACATTCCGGGAGTTTGATCAGGCCCTAAAAATGATTTGTATTTATCATACCCATCTACTACGATATATCCTTTATCCCCATAGAAAATATTTCCTACTGTCGCTCCCCCTTCTGCATTGGTATACCAAGGTCTGACTTCAAATTGGATGATCTTCTTTTCCTCTGGATAGTTATAAATAGAAGTTAAAACCTCAGGAACTTCTTTACTGTCATCCCAAAGATATTTCCCTCCCATGGAAGTGATTTCTGTTGGCAATCCAACGTCCAATCCCCACATACAAAGATCTGTTTCATGAATTCCTTGGTTACCAACATCGCCATTTCCATAATCCCAGTTCCAATGCCAGTTGTAGTGAACCAAGTTTCGGGTAAATGGCCTTTTTGGTGCCGGTCCTGTCCACAAGTCATAATCCAGCCCCTCAGGAACTGGTGAAAAACCTTTATCTCCAATATCTCCCCTCATTCTAAACACCAAGCCGCGGGCCATATAAACTCTACCTATGTAACCGTCTCTCATTAACTGAATTGCTTCTTGAACAGCAGGAGAACTTCGGAGCTGTACACCATGCTGTACAATCCGATCATATTTATTGGCAGCTTCAATCATCTTCCGGCCTTCGGAAATATTGTGCGAACCTGGTTTCTCTACGTAAACATCTTTGCCTGCCTGGCATGCCCAGATCGTTGCCAATGCATGCCAGTGATTTGGAGTTGCCAGACTCACTACATCTATGTCTTTGTTATCAAAGACCCTTCTTAAATCCTGCTCTAATGCTACATCAAGATTGTATTTCTCTTTAAAAGTTTTTTGACGATCTCTCAATAAATTCATATCAGGATCACAAAGCGTAGTAACCTGAACGTCCTTTTGAGCCATGAAGCCTTGAATATGGGAATTCCCTCTACCATTTATTCCCAAAACTGCTGCATTGATTCTATCATTGGCCCCGAAAGCTGAGGCAGGAATAATTGTAGGAGCAATGATCGCCGCCGTTCCGGCAAGAGCTGTTTTCTTAATAAAGGTTCTCCTTGATGATTCTTTTTTCATTATGAGTTATTTTAAGGTTTATGCCAATAATTGCATCAATCGATACGATGGGTTTATGATTATTTTTTAGAATTTCATGTATCAATATCCCATTTACAAGATAGAAATCAAATGTCAAATCACCTAGTCAGCTAATTTTCAATTGAAAATTTTTGATTAAGGGAAAAGGATTGATTTATGATGGCAGTCAAGGGTTTTTAGCTTGAGATCGCTGGAAAAAATCCTTTTGAATAGCAATAATTTCTATTGGTTTTAGCTCAAACAAAAATGTCATAAATACAATTTGTGATAAAAGATAAAAGCCCACCCGAAGTATTCCATTCGAGCAGGCTTTAGATTTGAGTTAGAATTAACTCTAAAAAAAAGAGAAATTTTATGGATAAGCAGAATAACTGGTTTGCAAGATCAAGTCCTATTTCAATTCTAATTGCTGGATTTGTCTATTATTCTCCCCTCGGATTGCCTCAAAACCACTGATCATTTCGGCTAGTTTTTCAGGATTTGATTCAGCCAGATTCGTTTGTTGGGAAGGGTCATCCTTTAGGTTATACAATTGGTATTCTTTCAAATTCCCCAATTCAATAGCTACACTTTCCTGAACTTCTGGCCCATTATAAGGTGGAATCATTGCCCAATCCCCTTTTCTATAAGCAGTTCGACTTGTTGCTTCCAATACAAATTCCTCTCTTCCTTGCTGACTTTTCCCCATCAAGACATCCAATAGATTTTCACTATCGCCTGTTTTCACATCACTTCCCACCAATGCCGCCAGCGATTCCAACAAGTCAATTTGGGTAATCATCGCATCTGAAACAGAAGGTTGAATTTCCCCTTTCCAATAGGCGATAAAAGGCAGTCTGGTACCAGCTTCAAATAAGCTATATTTTCCTCCACGGTAAGGGCCTGCAGGTGTATGATCACCAATTTTCTCAACCGCTTCATCATAATAGCCATCATTCAAAACAGGTCCATTGTCACTTGAAAATATGATCAGCGTGTTTTCTAAAATTCCTTGAGATTCCAATTCCTCCAAAAACTCACCCACAATCCAATCAGCTTCTAGAATAGCATCCCCTCTAGGCCCCATTCCTGAAGCACCGACAAATCTCGGATGAGGAGTTCTTGGCACATGCGGTTGCTGCATCGCATAGTATAAAAAGAAAGGAGCATCTTTTTGTGCTTCTTCTTTTACATAGGCTTTCGCTTTTTCCAGAAAGTGATCTGCCATATCAATGTCTGACCATTTAGCAGCTTCTCCGCCTTTCATAAACCCGATTCTCGGAATGCCATTGACAATGCTGTTGTTATGGCCATGGTGCCATTTCATAGAGAGCATTTCTGGGTTACTGATTGCGGTAGGCTCTCCTTCAAAATTCTCATCATAATTTACAAGAATAGGATCTTTTGGATCCAGACCTACTACATTTCCATCTTCGATATACACCGTTGGAACTCGGTCTTGTGTTGCTGCCATGATGTAGGAATAATCAAAGCCAACTTGATTAGGTCCAGGAGAAATCTCCTTGTTCCAATCTACATTCCCAGTTCCCAATCCCAAATGCCATTTTCCTACTACTGCCGTATTGTATCCAACCTGCTTCAACATTTTCGGAACAGTCATTTGAGCGGTGTCAATTAATAAGGGCGCTGTTCCCGGAAGGATCTTTGCATTTTCATTTCTCCAAGGATAGGTACCTGTCAAAATCGCATACCGGCTTGGTGTGCAGGTGGCAGAGGATGCATAAGCATTAGTAAACCGTACTCCTCCCTTGGCTAATAGATCAAAATTTGGAGTTTTTAAAGTACCTGAATTATAAGCGCTTACATCACCATAACCCAAATCATCCATGTAAATTATGATGATGTTTGGTTTTTGGTTTTCGGGTTTACTTTCTTCGTTCTCTACAGGTTTGCAGGATAAAAAATAAGCTGAGCTAAAAATCAAGAGGCAAAGCCATCCAAGCGTTATTTTGTTAGATTTCATTGATGGGTTGATTGTTTGAAAAGGAAGGTTTCTATTTTTTTAAGCTAGATTTATTAGGCTCATTTTTTATAAGGCAGTAAATAATTTGATTCTTTTCGCGATAACCTATACAATTTTCCAAGACTTAGGTACTACCAAATTGATCGGAAATAATGCCTCGACTTCCTAAGAATTCTTTTAAATGTTTAAGCTTAGCTTTCTTCATTTGATCTGCGCTGCATTTCTTCCATTTTCTTTCTTAGCGAAAGAGGCCTCATATCTGTCCAAACTTCCTCAATATAGGCCAAGACCTCACTTTTTGTTCCTTGCTTACCTGCATCATTCCAACCCAAAGGCAATTCCCTATCCGCAGGCCAAATACTATATTGCTCTTCATGATTTACCACTGCTTTATAGATGGTTTGATCGTCTTCTTCTTCTTCCATAGTTTCTAAAAATTTGATTTAAGAAATAAACTGAATATTATTTATTTGAAGATACAGATTTTTTGTGGAGCCACTTCTTCTTTGGAAGAATGTAAAGCAACTCAGTAAAAACCCTGTCCTGGTTAAAAGGTCATTGCCCTCCTGCCCGGAATCTTCCTTTGGAAACGATGAGTTTGTGCCCAAGAATAGAGAAAGGAGATTAGAGAAAGGAGATTAGAGAATTTTAAATCAGTTTACCCCAAACCAGCCTTTGGAGAAAAAACCTTTCCTGAACTTCAATCTAGCGCTGAAGGCGCGGCATGGTAAATAGCCAGGTATGTAATCCTGGGGAACGAAGGATGGAATGCCTGGTTTAAAAAGTCAAAAGGCCGATCTCTCCTGCCCGGAATCTTCTTTTGGAAACGATGTGTTGGTGCAGGAGGATGGAACCCAAATCGTTTTTGGACATTGTGGCTAAAACTATATCGCTTCCGGAATTAACACTCTAAAAAACGATTATACCAAATTCACTTTTTTGGTTTCTACCAATTCCCCCACGCCTTTCATATGAAGGGATTGCATTCCGTAAGTCTCTTTTAATTGTTGGTATAAACCTAAAATCTGATCCAGTTCCTTCAGTGAGGCCTCCGGATCTTTCCCGAAATTATGTGGATGCCACCAGAGATGGTATACTTCTCCGTTTCTCCCTGCATATTCCATTTCTGACAAAATCCTGCTTAACCTTTTTGAATTCATCAGTGGATTTCCTTTGATAATGGGCCTGAGAATTCTTGAAGCGGGAATAATAAGGGGTTCATCTTCAAATTTCTGTACCTCATCCAAATGGTAGCTTGTGCGAGCTCCAACCGAAAAAAAACAATCGGCTGACCTAAAGAACTTCTTGGTCAAATTCTCATGTTGGGTTTCCTGCCAATACCAATTAGTTGGATTGCCTCTTACATACTTATACCCTTCCTCCAGGCAAATCCCCAAATACAACTCATTGATATGATTTCTTGGAAACACAAGTGATTCCAACCTCACACCAAATTTATCCATTGAAATCTTTTGGGTTGCCTTAAGATCCTGTCCAAATTGCTCAGGGCTTTGCCCCCGCATCAACGTGTAATAATGTGCATAGGAATGCGAACCCAGTTCCTGCCCCGGAGTGTCAATGATATTTTGAATCAATTCTGGAGCAAAATGAACTTCAGGCCTGATCCCATTCTCTTTGATCCATTCATAGGCCGAATATTTCCGTTCACGAAAAGAGGGTAAATAATCTGGAGAATAAGCCCTCCACTCTTCTTCATTTTCTGCAAAAAGCATCCCCACGGTTGCCCAGGTCACCTGAACTTCAGATTTGGCAAACATCTCCAGCATTGTTGGAATAATTTTCCTGGTATTAGAAAAGTATTCAGGTTTGTATCTGGTTCCGACTTTATCGAAGATACCCCATAGGAGTTCGAAGTCAAGGGAAATGGTAAAGGTTCCTGAGGGCATTTTTGGAAAAGGTTGAAATGTTGTCGTTTTTGGTAATGTTGTTGTAGATAGAAATGTTGTCATTGTTGTGGTTGTTGGAAATGTTGTTGTAGTTGGACTCCGCACAACGACGAAGGCAAACAACAGCGAAGCGTCACAACGCCGAAGGCTAACAACAGCGAAGCATCACAACGCCGAAGGCAAACAACCGCGAAGCGTCACAACGCCGAAGGCAAACAACGCGAAGCGTCACAACGCCGAAGGCAGACAACGCGAAGCATGACAACGCCGAAGGCAGACAACGCGAAGCATTATAACGCCGAAGGCGCACAACAGCGAAGCGTAACAAAGCCGAAGGCGCACAACAGCGAAGCGTAACAACGCCGAAGGCAAATAACAGCGAAGCATGACAACGCCGAAGGCGCACAACAGCGAAGCGTCACAACGCCGAAGGCAGACAACGCGAAGCATGACAACGCCGAAGGCAAACAACGCGAAGCATGACAACGCCGAAGGCAAACAACGCGAAGCATCACAACGCCGAAGGCTAACAACAGCGAAGCATCACAACGCGAAGCATGACAACAGCGAAGCGTCACAACGCCAAAGGCAGACAACAGCGAAGCGCACAACCGCGAAGCATAAAGACATCTACTAAAAATGTTGCTTAAGCTTAATAAGTTCGTTTAACTTAACTATTTTTATAGAAACACTTTTTAATTATGAGCAAATCATATCTCGATTTAGAAATTTATAAAATTTCGTTCGACTTATTTATAAAGACACATCAACTTAGTATGAGATTACCAAAACATGAACTTTATGAATTGGGTAGTCAACTAAGACGAGCTTGTGACTCAATCAATTCCAATATTGTAGAAGGATACGGAAGAAGAAAGTATAAAAATGAATTCATTCGATTCTTGATATTTTCCCATTCAAGTAATTTGGAGGCAATCAATCACCTTAAAAAGATTGAGATTTTATATCCTGAAATTTCTGCTAGTTATGAGTTGAAAGAGTCTTATGAAACTCTAAGCGTGAAAATCAACAACTTTATTGTATACGTGGAAAAGAATTGGAAGACCTGAAGGAAATGTTGTCGTAGTTGTGGTGGTTGTGGTTGTTGGAAATGTTAGAAATGTTGTCGTTGTTATCGTAGTTGGAAATGTTGTTGTAGATAGAAATGTTGTCATTGTTGTGGTTGTTGGAAATGTTGTTGTAGTTGGACTCCGCACAACGAC
>CBFHWO010000004.1:0-245079 GCA_965659625.1 uncultured Algoriphagus sp.
TCCACCTATTTTGGATTGCCATTGGACTTTCTGATGTATATCCTCCTTTTTGTATTCACTGCGATCATCATGATCGCCCATCCAAAAAATCAAAAGCAAGAAAATGAAGCTTGATTCTGAAATAGAAATAAATGACTTAAAAGCTCCATTAGAACAGTTTTGGAAGCTTTCCGGGGAAAAAATAGAATTAATAGAACAGTCATTTGATCCTGCGAAAGGAGCTCCAGTCTTTACCGAAAAGGGAAAATATGTTACTCGAGGTTGGACGGAATGGACCCAAGGTTTCCAATACGGTTCTGCACTTTTGCAATTTGATGCGACAGGTGAAGATAAATTCCTGAAAATCGGAAGAGAAAATACCCTCCATAAAATGGCTCCTCACCTGACGCACACGGGCGTTCACGATCATGGTTTCAACAATGTCAGTACCTATGGCAATTTGTTGAGACTCATGAAAGAAGGTAAAATTGAGGAAAATGAATGGGAAAAAAACTTTTATGAATTAGCCTTAAAAGCTAGCGGAGCAGTACAAGCCATGCGATGGACGAATATCCAGGGAGGCGGTTTTATTTACTCCTTCAATGGTCCGCATTCCTTGTTTGTCGACACCATCAGATCTTGTCGGGCATTGGTTGTTTCCCATGCTTTAGGACATGTCTTGCAGGGAGAAAATGACAAACGAATCTCTTTAATCCAGCGTGCCATTCAGCATATTCTTAGCACGGTGAGGTATTCTATCTTTTATGGTAAAGGGAGAGACACGTATGATGTTTCTGGACGAACCGCCCATGAGATCATTTTCAATACCAATGACGGAAATTATCGCTGTCCAAATTCGCAACAAGGGTATACTGGATTCAGTACTTGGACGAGAGGATTGGCTTGGGCAATTTGTGGACTTGGAGAGACTTTGGAGATCTTAGATCAAATCGATGAAAGCGATTATGCATTGATCATTTCCAAAAAAGCATTGATTGAGGAGTTGGTCAATTCAGCAAAGGCAACTTCAGAGTTTTACATCAAAAACACTCCTACCGATGGCATTCCGTATTGGGATACCGGAGCACCAGGATTGGTGAATATGGGAGATTATTTGAATCGGGAATCAGATCCTTATAATGCATTCGAACCTGTAGATAGTTCAGCAGCTTGCATCGCTGCCCAAGGATTGATCAGAATTGGGAATTTCCTGAAAAATTCTGAGCCAGAGACTTCCAAAAAGTACATTCAAGCAGGTATTAAAGTAGCAAAATCGCTTTTCACTGAACCTTATCTTTCTACTGAAAAATCCCATCAAGGATTGATTTTGCACAGCATTTACCATCAGCCAAACGGTTGGGACTATCAACCGGAAAAAGACAAAGCTCCTTATGGAGAATCCTGTATGTGGGGAGATTATCATGCCCGTGAATTGGCTCTTTTGCTTCAGCGAACTTTGAATAAAGAAACGTATTATAGTTTTTTCAACTGTATCAATATCCTATGAGTAGTGGAAAATATAAACCAGAATATCCGAGAGTTGCACAGCTGAAAACTGCTGAAATTTTCAGGGAGCATTTAAAAAAGGAAGGCATTAATCTGGATTTTGATGAGGAAGTTCAATCTGGAAAAGACTCTCCTTTTGCAAAGCCTTACAAGACTCGGGCAGGAAATGAAATCGGGAATTCCTTTTGCATCCTTCCAATGGAAGGTTGGGATGGGACTACCGATGGAAAGCCTTCGGATTTGACGAAAAGAAGATGGAAAAACTTTGCGATCAGCGGAGCAAAATTGCTTTGGGGTTGCGAAGCAGTGGCCGTAAGACATGAAGGAAGGGCCAATCCCAATCAATTGCTGATGAATGAAGCCAATCTCTCTGAATTTGAGGGACTTTATCAACTCGTTGAAAAGGAGCACCAAGAAGCTTTTGGAAACACGAATGATCTTTTGACCGGACTTCAATTGACGCACTCAGGAAGGTTTTGCAAGCCAAATAGCAAAACCAAAATGGAACCGAAGATCCTTTATTCTCATCCTGTTCTAAACAAGAAATTTGGGCTAGCTGAAGATTATCCGATCATGACGGATTCGGAAATTTCTGAATTGATCGATGATTACATTATTGCTTCCGTTCGCGCTCAAAAAACAGGTTTCAAATTCGTAGATATCAAACACTGTCATGGATATTTGGGACATGAATTTTTAAGTGCCTATGATCGAGATGGGAAGTATGGGAAATCTCTTGAAAACAGAACTCGCTTTCTTCGGGAAATAGTTGCAGGAATCCGGGCTGAGGCCCCAGGTTTAGAAATTGGAGTAAGAATGAGCATTTTCGATTGGTCGCCGTTTCAGGAAGGACCAGATGGAAAAGGAATACCAAGTGTGACGCAAAATTATAAATATGCTTTTGGAGGTGATTCTTCAGGTGTTGAAGAAAACATAAGCGAATCATTTGAATTTCTAAATGAGCTAAAGAAACTGGATATAGAATTGCTTTGTACCACTGCTGGCAGTCCCTATTACAATCCTCATATTCAAAGACCTGCTATTTTCCCTCCTTCGGATGGTTACAATCCGCCTGAAGATCCGCTTCATGGAGTGGCCAGACAAATCCATGCCTGTGCAGAAGTCAAAAAGGCATTTCCAGAATTTTATGTAGTAGGTTCTGCGTATTCCTATCTTCAGGAATGGCTTCCAAATGTGGGTCAGCATGTTTTGAAAAATGAGATGGCTGATTCAATTGGATTGGGAAGAATGGTATTGAGTTATCCTGATTTGCCTGCAGATGTGTTGGCAGGAAATGATATGAAAAGACCAAAAATCTGTAGAACATTTTCAGATTGTACCACAGCGCCTAGAAACGGAATTATCTCAGGATGTTATCCACTAGATCCTTTTTACAAGAAAATGGAAGAACACGATCAGTTAAAAGCCGCAAAAAATAACTAATAAAAGCATGAGCCCAATCGCATTAGTAACAGGAGGATCAAGAGGAATCGGTTTTGGAATCGCTAAAAAATTGGCTGAAATCGGCTATGACCTGGCGATCAATGGAGTAAGACCGGAAACAGATGCCAAGGAACATTTGGAAGAATTGAGAGCTTTAGGCTCAAAAGTAATTTACCTGCAAGGGAATATTGCTGAGAAATCAGATCGAGAGTCCATTGTGCAAGGTTTAAAGGATCAATTCGGAAAAATTGATGTCTTGGTAAACAATGCCGGCGTCGCTCCTAGAAATCGATGTGATGTATTGGAAGTGACAGAGGATGATTACGATCATTTAATGAATATCAATGAAAAAGGGACTTTTTTCCTGACTCAGGCGATTGCAATCTGGATGTTGGAATTAAAGGAATCCAATCCTGAAGCGAATATCTCCATCATCAATATCACCTCCGTTTCTGCAGAATTAGCATCTGAAAAAAGAGCTGCTTATTGCATGTCAAAAGCCAGTTTATCCATGTTTTCAAAAACTATGGCCGTAAGAATGGCTCCACACGGCATTCCCGTTTATGAAATTCGACCTGGATTTGTGGATACCGATATGATTGAGAAGGTTCGGGAAACCTATTTGAGGCTAGTCAAGGAAGGAGCAACTTTGGAGCCCAGAATTGGTAAACCGGAAGATATCGGTAAAGTGGTGGCCAGTCTTGTCAGCGGTCAACTCCCCTACACCACTGGCCAAGTGATCAATGTGGATGGCGGCTTAACGATTGCAAGAATGTAAGAGGGACTTAGTCCCTTTTTTCATTCAAATCAACTCGAAAGACTTTAGTAAATGGATAACCCTGATCGGTCATTCCTTCAATAAACAAATCGTATTCTTGAATTCCTTCTACTGGCATAAAAGAGAAAGTAAACAATCCTTTATCCGTTTTAGCTTTAGGATTCCAGAAGACTGTTGGCCGTTGACCGGAACCTTGTGATTCTAAAACTTTTTGGAAGTCCAAATCCTTAGAAAATCCTCTGATCTTAAACTGCTGAAAACCAGTAGCATTAAACTGACCTTCAGGTTGATCATCAAACCTCCCTCCTTTCTTAGTATTAAACATAATCACTCCCGCAAATCCAGCCAATCCAAAAACATGAGTATTGGTAGTGTAAATAGAAATTGCTTCGACTTCATTAGTCATGTATCTATTGACAACTTCCTGTGCACTTTCTCCCTCCAAATAGAAATATCTCTGTCCATCGATAATCAATAAAGGTTCACTTACATTAAGTCCATAATTACTGTTTCCAAGCTTTCCATTCCCAAACTGCATCCCTATTACTGACCACAGAGGTTGACCTGCCCAGTTGTCCAAATCTTCCGGAGTTACTTTCCTATCAGGTTCGCCATAGCCGTAATTAGTATCTTCCAGACGCACTAAAATTTTATCCTCTTTCACAAACTCTTCCAACTCAACATAATTACCTAATAAATCAAAACGCATAAATTGGCCTGGCAATTTTTTGGTTTGGTAATCATACTTTGGAAAAGATCCCTTAAATATAGGAACCGGATTTTCTATCAAGCTGATCGCTCCATATGGCCTGTTTTTCTCATCCATCGCTGCGATAGAAATCGTGACTGAATCTGTAAAATTCAAGCCTGTAGCTCTGAAATATCCCGAAGAATCAGTTTTAACAATGCCGTAATCTTCCAAATCACCCTGTACAATCGTGATCGGGTTAATATAAGGAAACCTTTTTTTTGTGCGTTCAAAGCTCCCTTGAACCGTAATTCCATACTCAATCGGGTACTCTTCTATTAATTCAAATTCTGATTTTGCTTTATCATCCACCCATTCTAAACCTTGCTCTAAGGTTTTCCTTTGGCTAAGGAATCCAACCAAAGTGGGATCGGTCATTGAAATCGTAAAATCCGATTCAACGTATTCGTCTGTTTGATCCAAGAAACTTATCTCAATTTCTACCACTTGCCTTCCTGAATCCAGTTTTTGATTTTGACTTAAATTGATGGTCAAATCATCAAAAAACTCCTGCTCTTTTATTTCTTGACTGACCAGAATCTGGTCTTTTTCCAAAATTGGCAAAGCCAAAAGTGTCATATCCCGATCGGGAAAATTCCTCATCCAATTGGTATAGGATCGAATGAAATAATCATTAGCCTGTAAAGAATCCGGTAAAACAAATCCGCCAGAAACCGACCCTTCCAAAATATAAAAGGACTCTTTTTGGATTATTTCATAAGATGGGTTCAAAACTTCCACATATAAAACCCGGCTTAAAGAATCCTGCATCAATGGGTTATGATACAGCATCTTCGCATGAAACCAGACGGGTTCTCCAGGGTAGTAAAATGATTTGTTGGTAGTAATCCAGGGCTTTTCCCGGAGGTTATTAAACTTTGCCAACTCCGATTCCTCACTGTCTACTTCTGCCAAATTGGATTCGAAATTCTCTGCTGGCTCAAAGTCATAAGGTAAAAATCTACCAAGTCGCTGCCTCCCCATATAGCCTGATAACTCCACTTGCCTGGGATCGATAATGATGCCATTTCTATCAATATCGAAATAGCCGAGAGGTGCATTTATCCAACTGACCGGATGGTAATAATCTGAATAATACTCATTTCTCCAGGCTTTCTTTTGATAGTGAATTTCGTGATCTCCAGACAAAATCACTCTGAAATTTCCATTTCTCAATGGGATCCTCCGAATGGAATCCTGAGAAACGTAATCCACTGATTTCCCTAATTCCTCCTGCAGCACGTTCGTTCTAAGCTCATTAAAAAAATGAGGATTTTTCTTATAAATAATAAATCCTGCTGTATCTACTTGTCTTACCAAAAGCGACCTGAAAAAATGCCTTGAAGAACCCAAATACGAACTCTCTTTCAAATCTTCTTTTGATTTCTGTATCAGAGAATCCTTATTCATTATTTCTTTAAAAAATGCGAGCCCATAATAAAGTGACTTGCCCTTGTAAAACCGGTAATCCTGCAAATAATATTCGATCTCAAAACCCAATGCTTTGTTTTCTACAATAATGGGCTGGGAAGCAGTTGCATGGATATAATTGGCGCTCTTTTTAGCTTTGACCAATTCAAAATCCAAAACCCAGGGATTTTGGATCTCCATTTCTTTGAAAATCGGATCGTCAGGAACTGCCAAGAAAACTCTCTTAAACCGTTCCAGATGCCTTTCCCACTTCTTGTCTCTTTTGCTTCGGGTTTCTACCTCCGTGAGGACATTTTCCAAGGGATCCAACTCAAAATTCACTTCCAAAAAATTCTTCCCTCGTAACTCTAACTTTTGGGTCTTTGTGGAAAATCCAACAAAGGAAGCTACCAGTTCCAGTGTCGCTGGCAAATCAGAATTGATCAGAAACTCCCCTTTTTCATTGGTAGTGGAGCCAATGGTGGTATTGTTTACAAATACATTGGTAAACTGAAGTGGCTCTTTGGTTTTTGAATTGATCACCTTACCACGGATTACCTGTGCACTTGCCTGAGTAAAAATCAGCATAAAAAATAGCAGCGATAAAACCCGCGAAGGCTTAATTTTCATAGGTATTTTGGGTTTAACTAAATCCAATATACCAATTCAAATCAATTTTTGAAGCAAAAATAATCTCCTGCTAAGTGGTTCAGATTTTTATAACCTAAAGTATTTTTAGAGTCCAGAAATAAAAAGAGGTTTGTGAAGACACAAACCTCGGCAAAAGTCCGAAACCGTCTAAAATAAGGCGGTTTCAATATTTAGTATCCTAAAGTCTTTAACATACTTTCTTGGGTTTGGTCTCCTCTGAAAAGTCTATGAACGACATTTCCATTTTCATCCCGATCAATCAACACATGTTTTGGAGCAGGAATCAAACAATGTTGAATACCGCCATACCCTCCTAAGGATTCCTGATAGGCTCCAGTATGAAAGAAACCTAAATATTGTTTTCTCCCATTATCTGGTTTGGGTAAGTAAATATTATACTGGTGAGCCTCGGAGTTGTAATAATCCATACTGTCACACGTCAACCCTCCTAGGCTTATGTTATGATAGGTTTCGTCCCAGTTATTGATGGCGAGCATGATGTATTTCTGGTTCAATCCCCAACTATCTGGTAATTGGGTAATGAAAGATCCATCTATCATATACCAAAGCTCTTTATCATTCTGTAGTTTTTCATCCAAAACAGAATACAAAACAGCACCACTCTCTCCTACGGTAAATGATCCAAATTCAGTAAAAATATTAGGCTCTTTCGTGTTGTTTTTGGCACACATCCACTTAATGTTCTTAATTATCTCATCTGCCATATATTGGTAGTCATAATCAAAAAACACATTGGTTTTGATCGGCCAACCACCTCCTATATCCATGGTATCGAGACTTGGTGCTACTTTTTTCAGATCCACATATTTTTGGATAAACCGAGTCAATTCTGACCAATAATAAGCGGTATCCTTAATCCCTGAATTGATAAAAAAGTGAAGCATTTTCAAGCTTACCAATGGGTGGCCCTTAATTTTTTCTTCGTAAAGTTTAATGATGTCATTGTACCTCACTCCTAGTCTAGAAGTATAAAAACCGAATTTTGGCTCCTCGTCAGCGGCAATTCTGATTCCTACCTGAAAAGGAACTTTGACATGCTCCAAGTAATAATCAATCTCACTTAGGTTATCTAAAATCGGAACACAGTTGACAAAACCATCATTGAGCAGTTCGCTTATATACTGCTTGTAAAGATCCCTTTTAAAACCATTGCAAATGATAAACGTGTCTTTTGTGATTTTGCCTTTTTCAAATAGACTTCTCACCAAAGGGATGTCAAATGTGGAGGAAGTTTCGATATGAATGTCATTTTTCAAGGCCTCATCCAGCACAAAACTGAAGTGAGAGGATTTAGTGCAATAACAATAGGTATAATTACCCTTGTAGTCGTGAGATTGAATTGCGTTATTGAAATAGGTTTTAGCCTTCTGAATATTCTCAGAGATTTTTGGCAAATAGCTAAGTTTGAGGGGAGTGCCATACGTATCAATGATCTCCATCATATTAACTCCATTAAAAAATAATTCATTGTTTTCAACATGAAACTCTTTGGTTGGAAAATCAAAAGTCTGTTGAATAAGATCAATGTATCTGTTCATTCTATAATTTGGTTTTGTAAGTGGTAGTCAAATACAAAAATTGTTTTTTCTGAGGGGAATTCAAATGAAAAAGGACAAATCCCATTGGAAATGTCCCTTTCAATTCAATATAAATATGTTAACTAAACTTTAGTCCGCCAATAATGTCGATTGAAGTAAACTTTGTTCAGATTTAAATCGCAATCTGTTTTCTATGATTTCTTTCAAAATTTGCTTGAATTTCACTTCTTTTTGAAGCAAAGCTAAAACCCTTGCGAAAAAGTGCTCCACCTCAGGTTGCGCTTCTGAACTGAAAGAATAGAAAATTGATTTTTCTTCTTTTGAAAAAGTCAATGTTAGCGAACTTGGCTTACCTAAGCTTACCAAACCTCGAAATAATGGAAATAAAGCGTCAAACCTTTTTTCGAGATGACATACACCCTGAATCAATTCTCCTGATTTCTGATTAAATACTTTGATCATTTCCTTTTGGCCAACAGAAATTTGTGACAACCTAGAGTTACTTCCTAAAGTAACATTGAAGAGACCTGTAGAAGCTGGAGTTTGATAAGATAATGCGCTCATTTTTTCTTGAGTTATTTTTCGAATGAGTCAAATGTAAAAGCATTTATTTTAATATCCTACATTCCCTATTCTTTTTGTAGGGTTTATGAAAAATAAATTATCAATACCCTATTTAAAAGAGGTTTAAAACTTAATATCCTGCAGTCTTTGTAATGCTGTTTTTAAATCATCGTCAGATTTTGCGAAACAAAACCTAAGGATTTTATGATCCTCTTTATTTTTGAAAAAAACTGAAATCGGTATGCTAGCCACTTTAATCTCCTTGGTCAGCCTCACTGCCAAATCAAAATCTGGCTCATCACTAAGGTGGGCGTAAGACACCTGTTGAAAAAAACTACCCTGAGCAGGAGTGGAAATAAAATCTGTTTCCTCTAGTCCCATGCAAAACAAATCTCTTTTCCTTTGATAAAACTCGGACAGACTGAGGTAGTTATTTTCATTCTCCAAGTATTCTGCCAGAGCATATTGTAATGGTGTGGCTGTGCTAAAAGTGACAAATTGGTGAACTTTCCGAAACTCAAGAGTCATATCAGCAGGAGCCAAACAATAACCTATTTTCCAGCCAGTGACATGAAAGGTTTTTCCAAAAGATCCACAAACAAAAGTTCTTTCCTTTAAAATTGGGTGAGTCATCATGGATAAATGTGCTCTCCCATCGAAAGTGATATGCTCATAAACTTCATCGCTGATCACATAAATCTCTCTATTCTCAATCAGTTCTGCCAATTTATTTAAATCATCTTTCGTCCACATATTCCCGGAAGGATTGTGTGGAGTATTAACCATGATCAATCGAGTTTTATCGGAAAGCGCATTTTCCACTTTGTCCCAATTCACAGAAAAATCCGGAAGATCCAAAGGCACAAAAACAGGGATTCCTCCATTTAAAATTATCCCAGGTGCATAAGAATCATACGCTGGCTCCAATAAAATCACTTCATCTCCGGGCTTAACCACTGCTGTGATAGCCGAATAAATAGCATCAGTGGCCCCTGAAACGATTGTTACTTCAGATTCTGAATCATAATCAATTCCATAAACCTTTTTGGTTTTTTCAGCAAGTCTTTCCCTCAAAACTGGGACTCCGCTCATGGGCGCATATTGATTCTTGCCTTCCTTCATGTATTTATACACCAGCTCCAACAAATACGGATCACAGTCAAAACCAGGAAAGCCTTGAGACAAATTTATCGCTCCCTGATCCGAAGCAAGCTTAGACATGATGGTAAAAATAGTTGTTCCTACTTCTGGAAGCTTGGATTGAATGTTCATGCTCTTTTAATTATTTCCTGATTATTCAATATTCTCATCCTATAGAAAATCCCAAGATATCTGCCAACCATCTCAGGAAATGAGATCATTTTTATCTCGGAAATTGAATGGTCTGTTCATTATTCTAGAAGGCAATATTCCCAATTTTCCTTAGTTTTGCACACTTTATAAACCCAATTAACTTGAAAAAAATAAATGCGAGATATTAAATTAGTTGAGGTAAGGTCTGAGATAGCAGCAGGTACACGTGGGGCAAGCCTTGGGATTGACGCATTGAAAATTGCAAGTTTGGATAAAAAATCCAATTTCTTTACCCAGTTTGACCCGATCAATGTCCCTGATGCAAACAATTACCTTTGGAGAGGAAATAAGTTTAAGGACGCGAAATACATTGATGGGGTATATCAGGTCTTAAAAAATGTCTATGGCACGATTGAATCTCTGAGAATGGAAAAGAAATTTCCAATAGTTCTGGCGGGAGATCATAGTACCGCTGCCGGAACCATCATGGGAATTAAAGCCGCAGACCCAAAAAAACGACTGGGTGTGATTTGGATTGATGCACATGCAGATCTCCACACTCCTTTTACAACTCCTTCCGGAAATATGCACGGAATGCCTTTAGCAATGACGGCAAGAATTGATAATCTCGATTGCAAGGTAAATGAACCCTCAGAGGAGACATTAATCTATTGGGAAAAGATCAAAAATATCGGAGGAGAATTTCCTAAAATCGAATTGAAGGATATTGTATTCATTACGGTCAGAGATACCGAAGGCCCTGAAGATTATTTAATAAAGAAGCATGGAATCAAAAATTTCAAAACCAAAGATGTGAGAGAATCAGGAGTTGCTTCCATTGCGGCTCAAGCACTTGAGGTGTTGAAAGATTGCGATCAAATCTATATTTCATTTGATGTGGACAGTTTAGATAGTTCTATTTCAGTAGGTACTGGCACCCCGGTTGCGGATGGGCTTACAGTGGAAGAAGCAATCCAACTCAATGCTGAATTGATCAAAGATAAAAGGGTTTGTTGTTGGGAAATCGTCGAAGTGAATCCTACACTGGATAGTGAAAACTTAATGGCTGAAAATGCCTTTGAAGTGCTGGAAATCACGACAAAATCTCTTGTCGACAATTTTTAAAATTTAACCGCAATGATCACAAAGGTAAACTAAGCTCGCAAAGATGGTCTCTGATTTCAACGAAAATGAATTATCCAAAGAAGTTTTGGGGATTGCAATGGAAGTACATAGTAAATTGGGACCGGGTCTGCTTGAAAATGCCTATAAATCAGTACTGGCGTTTAAACTCGAAAAATCAGGATTCTTTATAGAAGTAGAAAAACCAATGCCATTAATTATTGATGGAGTTCAATTAGAAGTCGGCTATCGCATAGATATTTTAGTAGAAAACAAATTAGTTTTGGAGCTTAAAGCGGTTGAAGCAATAAACGATCTTCATTTTGCTCAAACATTGAATTATTTAAAATTAGGAGGATATAAATTGGGATTGCTTATCAATTTCAATGTAACAAGATTAAAATTTGGGATAAAAAGGATTGCAAACGGAATTTAAAAGATTGTTCTCCTTTGCGCACTTTATTAAAACCTTTGTGCCCTTTGCGGTAATCAACATAAAATGAACATACAAGAATCTATACTTACCGGCATTCAGCTGGCTTTTCAGAATATTTATAATCACGAAGTTGCGCTAGACCAATTGAGTCTGGCACCTACGAGAAAGGAATTTGAAGGAACCTATACTTTTGTAGTATTTCCCTTTTTAAAAGTTAGCCAGACAACTCCGGAAGCTACTGCAAACCAATTAGGTGAATATTTGAAGGGTAATCTCCCTGAAATTTCAGGTTTTAATGTGGTCAAAGGTTTCTTAAACTTGGAACTAAATGAATTGATCTGGCTTGACATTTTCAAAGATTTATATTCCAATCAAAACTTGGGTCAACTTCCTGCCAATGGTCAAAAGGTCATGGTGGAATACTCCTCTCCCAACACCAATAAACCTCTTCATCTGGGCCATTTGAGAAATAACTTTTTGGGATATTCCGTTGCTGAAATTCTAAAAGCCAATGGATATGATGTCACCAAAGCCAATTTGGTCAATGACCGTGGTATCCACATTTGTAAATCAATGGTCGCTTATCAGCATTTTGGAAATGGAGAAACCCCGGAATCGGCCAAGTTGAAAGGTGATCATTTGGCTGGGAAATATTATGTGATTTTTGATAAGGAATACAAAAAGCAAATCGAAATTCTTAAAGCAGAAGGCCAAACAGAAGAAGAAGCAAAAAAGAATGCCCCTCTACTGATAGAAGCACAGGAAATGCTAAGAAAGTGGGAAGCAAATGATGAGGAAGTTGTAAGTCTTTGGAAGCAAATGAATGAATGGGTTTATTCTGGCTTCGAAAAGACCTATAAGAAAATGGGGGTTGATTTTGACAAGTTTTATTATGAGTCAGACACCTATCTTTTGGGTAAGGATATAGTAGAAGAAGGATTGAAGAAGGGAGTTTTCTTTAAGAAAGAAGGGGGCTCTGTTTGGGTAGATTTGACTGATGAAGGATTGGATGAGAAACTTGTCCTGAGAGGAGATGGCACTTCTGTATACATTACCCAAGACATGGGAACTGCCGACCTCAAATACCATGATTTTAAGTTAGATAAATCTGTATATGTCGTTGGTAATGAACAAGATTATCACTTTGATGTATTGTTTAAGATTATGCGTAAACTAGGTCGCCCTTATGGCGATGGTTTATATCATTTATCTTATGGCATGGTGGATTTGCCTTCCGGCAAAATGAAATCGAGAGAGGGAACTGTAGTAGATGCCGATGATCTCATGCAGGAGATGGTGGACACTGCAGCTCATCACACGAAAGAACTTGGAAAGATTGATGGTTTCAATGAAGATCAGGCAGCTGAACTTTATGAAACGCTTGGGATGGGTGCTTTGAAATATTTCCTATTGAAAGTGGATCCTAAAAAGCGAATGCTTTTCAACCCACAGGAATCCATCGAGTTTCAAGGAAATACCGGCCCGTTCATTCAATACTCCCATGCCCGCATCAAATCCATTTTGAGAAAAGCTGATCAACTAGATGTAAATTATCAAAACCCTGATTTCTCAGCTATTTCAAAAATTGAGGAATCTGAATCGAGTCTGATTTTTATGCTGGGAGATTTTAACAAGAAATTAAAAATGGCTGCTGATGAATATTCACCTTCAGTAATTGCCCAGTATTTATTCGATTTAGCGAAAGAATACAACCGGTTTTACGCAGACCTTCCTATATTTCATGAAAATAATGCGTCCATTCTCACTTTCAGAGTTGCGCTTTCTTCTTTGACAGCAGCAACAATCAAGAAGGGAATGAGTTTGCTTGGTATACAGGTACCAGAAAGAATGTAATTATGAAAAAACTACTATTTATTTTCGCTTTATCAACTTTGTTTTCTTGTCAAAGAACTTTGGAGAGGCCAGAAATCATGCAAGCTGGTTTTTTCTCCTCTAGCTCATCACCTATGGAAAGTACATTTTACGATTTCAAATTGAAGGACCTTGACGGCAAAGAAATAGACTTTGAACAGTTTAAGGGTAAAAAGCTTTTAATCGTCAATGTTGCTTCGAAATGCGGCTACACTCCACAATACGCTGAGCTTCAAGAGCTAAATGAAAAATTTGGTGATAAGGTGCAGATCCTTGGATTTCCAGCCAATAATTTCGGAGGACAAGAACCTGGATCAAACGAAGAAATAAAAAGTTTCTGTTCAGAAAATTACGGTGTGACTTTTCCTGTTTTTGAAAAGATTTCTGTAAAAGGTTTTGACAAGCACCCACTTTATCGATGGTTGAGTGATTCCAAATTAAATGGCTGGAATAGTCAGGAACCAACTTGGAATTTCTGTAAATACCTGATAGACGAAAAAGGTGAATTGCTTAAATTCTACCCTTCTACAGTTACTCCAATGGATGAAGAAATCCTATCTGCAATAGGTGCATAATAAGAAATTGATTTAGTGAAAAGAGCAATACAATCTAAAAAAGAAGCCTGGATGCATGCAGTCAGGCTTCGAACTTTACCTTTATCCTTAGCGAGCATTTTTGCCGGTTCATTTTTAGCCTATTCTTTTCAGGTATTTCGATGGGAGATTCTCCTGTTTGCATCCTTAACTACAATTTTTCTCCAAATCCTGTCCAATCTAGCCAATGATTATGGAGATACAGTAAATGGAGCTGATCACCAAGATCGTCAAGGACCAATCAGAGCGGTTCAATCGGGATTAATTTCTCTTTCGGAAATGAAAAATGCCATGTACGCATTAGGAGTCTTGTCCCTGATTTCAGGCCTGATTCTTTTGTTTCTCGCTGTTCAGGACTGGACTTTGTTTTTTATTTTCCTAGGATTAGGATTGGCCTCTATTTGGGCAGCGATTTCCTATACTTCCGGGAGTAACCCCTATGGATATTTAGGATTAGGTGATATTTCTGTTTTTTTGTTTTTTGGATTGATTGGAGTAATAGGAACCTATTTCCTTCATAGCACAGATTTCGATTCCACAGTTATTTGGATTGGTTTGTCTTTAGGCTTTTTTAGTACAACTGTTCTTAACATCAATAATATTAGAGATATAGAATCCGATCAAATAGCCGGAAAAAAATCCATTCCAGTAAGAATCGGAAAGAAAGCAGCCATCCGATATAATTGGGTTTTGATTTTGGGAGGCAATATTTCCTTATTGATATTTTGCTTCTTGAGCCAAAATTGGGGAGCAGCTTTAGCATTCCTTGTATTTCCTTTGATGTTTAAAATCGGATTGAATGTATCAAAAGGAAAAACTTCAGAAGAAATAGACCCTAACCTGAAGAAAATGGCTTTAGGTACGCTCCTTTGGGTAGTTCTCTTTGGAATTGGACTTCTTTTTTTGTGAAAAAGAGGAAATTCCCTTCACCCCTCCTGTTTTTTAGTTAATTTGGTATAAACAATAATCCTAATACCTATGATAAAAGTACTCGTTCCTTACGATTTCTCAGAGCAGGCCCAAAATGCACTGAATTTTACAACTGGACTTGCGGAGAAAATAGCAGATGTCCATATAGAGGTTGTCAATGTTTTGGAGGTTCCTTATGTTTCAAGTATTGGAACTATGGGAGGAGGAGAAGTAATGCCAGAAATGGAGAATCAGGTTTTTTTCATTCAATTGATGGATAAAAGGAAAGAACAAATTGCTGAACTAAAAGAAAAATACAAGGATAAAAATTTCACATTCAACGCAAAGTTGAAATTAGGAAATGCCTATAAAAGCATTTCTGATTCCATTATGGATGAGAAACCCGACATCGTAATAATGGGATCCAAAGGATCATCAGGATTAGAAGAAGTTTTGATAGGAAGTAATACCGAAAAAGTAGTGAGAACTGCTACTTGTCCGGTAATTACAGTGAAATCGGCAACTGACCCCAATAAATTTAAAAAGATTGTTTTTGCCAGTAACTTCAAGGAAGATGAAGATGAAGTTGCTCGTAGAATGAAAAATCTTCAGTCTCTATTTGATGCCGACCTTTATTTTGTAGTAGTAAACACCCCTGCAAATTTTGAGTCTACCCGAGATTCTATCAAAAGAATCAGAATGTTTGTAAAAAAATATGGCTTTGAAGGAGTCAAAGCAGAAATCTATAATTCTTTTTCTGAGGAATCAGGTATTATAGAATTTGCCGAGGACATCGATGCTGATTTGATCGCATTGGCCACTCATGGTCGAACTGGTTTCTTACATTTGATTACAGGCAGTATTGCAGAAGATGTAGTAAACCATGCCAAGCGACCAGTTTGGACATTAAAAGTAAAATAAACCGCCAATTTTAATCGGGCCTGTCCAAATGGGCAGGCTTTTCATATGATCATAATTTGTCTATTAAAGGCCACTCCGCTAGCTACCGGGAGTAATCTTGTAAAATTATAATCATCCTATTGTGTGACCTTCGTGTCATGCTCGATTTCATGTACTTATGGCAAAAAGAAATAACGATTGGAAAAAAAGAGATGGAGTAGTCTACTCTACATCTGATGATTTTGAATTTCAGGAAAATACCAATGAATCAATTGATACCCTTCCCGCATCTCAGCAAAACCTAAAAGTTATGCTTGATAAAAAAGCACGAGCTGGCAAAAAAGTTACTTTGGTTGAAGGATTTATTGGTTCGGAGGATGACTTGAAAGAACTGGGCAAAATGCTCAAAAATAAATGTGGTGTAGGAGGCTCAGCCAAAGATGGAGAAATCCTAATTCAAGGAGATCATCGAGATAAAGTAGTTCAAGTACTTCAAGCTGCAGGTTATAAAGCCAAAAAATCTGGAGGGTAAAGACTTCTATTTCCAGGCTGATCAATTCAATTTAAATTAAGGCAAATTCACCAAAAACACTTTAATCAGTTTGCTGGTTTAGTCTGCATTATTATATTTGCCAACGATAATGGAAAACACCAATAGAAATATTGACTTTTTAGCAAATACACAGCATACTCCTATGCTGCATCATTTCCATCATTCCTCCTGAGGAATATTTTTAAAAACCCGGTGAAGCCGATGATAGGGATTCCGCTTTTCGCCAAAAAATCTTATAACCTTTTATTTCTTAGCGTAACTTGCCAACATGGAACAAATTATCCGTATTGCCGTGCAAAAAAGCGGCAGACTATCAGATGACTCATTAGCTCTTATCAAAGAGTGTGGTATCAAATTTTATAATGGAACTGGAAAACTTAAATCCACTTCCACCAATTTTCCTATTGAATTTCTCTTTCTCAGAGATGATGATATTCCTGGCTATGTAGCAGATGGCGTTGCAGATCTAGGGATAGTCGGAGAAAACGAACTTGTAGAAAAAGATAAAGAAGTCCTTACCTTAAAAAAACTCGGGTTTTCTAAATGTAGACTTTCACTTGCTATACCTAAAGGACAGGAATACAATGGTTTATCATTTTTTGAAGGCAAAAATATTGCTACTTCCTATCCTAAAATTCTTGGCGATTATTTAAATTCAAAAGGAATTCAAGCCGATATTCATGAAATCAGTGGCTCTGTAGAAATTGCTCCGAGTATTGGTCTTGCGGAAGGTATCTGCGATATCGTCAGTTCCGGTTCTACCCTCATGATGAATGGGTTGAAAGAAGTTGAAGAGATCTTTAAGTCAGAGGCAGTATTGATTGCTAATACTAATTTATCGGATTTGAAAAAGGCAATCGTCGATAAGTTATTATTTCGAATGAATGCCGTTCAAAAAGGGAAAAGCAGCAAATATGTCCTTATGAACGTGCCAAACGCCTCCATTGATAAAATCATTAAATTGATCCCAGGAATGCGAAGTCCAACTATTCTACCTTTAGCTCAGGAAGGCTGGTCCTCTGTGCATTCTGTGTTAAATGAAGATCAATTTTGGGAGCATATCGAAGAGCTTAGGACAGCAGGAGCAGAAGGAATTCTTGTAGTCCCTATTGAAAAAATGATCCTTTAAGACATCCAAGAAAAACTCCAAAAAGAAACTCATATCCATGAAAATTCTAATTAATCCAGAATCGGATACTTGGACCAAGGAATTGGCTCGTCCAGTTCAGAAAACTAAACAAATCAACAAAATCGTGAAACCAATCCTAAGAAAGGTGAAGCGAAATGGAGATAAAGCCTTATTCAAATTTGCTTTAGAATATGACCATGTCCAATTGGAGAGTTTGTTGGTTTCTGAAAATGAAATAAAAGCATCTTCTGAAAAACTTTCGATTGAATTAATCGAAGCGATAAAAGTTGCCAAAACCAATATCGAAAAGTTTCATAGGGCTCAGATCAGCGAAGATTTGGTAGAAGAAGTAATGCCTGGCGTCATTTGCAAGAGAAAAAGTATGCCGATTCAAAAAGTCGGGTTATATATTCCTGGAGGTACTGCCCCCCTATTTAGTACAGTCTTGATGCTTGGAGTACCTGCCATCCTTGCCGGATGCAAAGAAATTGTGCTTTGCACTCCTCCTGATAGACATGGTGATATACATCCTGCCATTTTATATACAGCTGATCTAATTGGGATTTCAAAAATTGTAAAAGTAGGCGGTGCTCAAGCAGTTGCTGCTATGACATTTGGTACTCAAACTGTCCCCAAAGTCGATAAGATTTTCGGTCCAGGAAACCAATATGTGACGGCAGCGAAGCAAATGGCAACGAAGTACGGCGTAGCTATCGATATGCCTGCGGGCCCTTCTGAGGTTTTGGTTTTTGCAGATAAAACTGCAATTCCAGCGTTTGTAGCCGCAGATCTACTTTCCCAGGCCGAACATGGTGTTGATAGCCAGGTTATTTTGGTAACTAACTCAGAAAAGTTCGCAAGGAAAGTTATCAAAGAAATTGATTCGCAACTTGAAGATTTGCCAAGAAAAGACATCGCTACCAAAGCGTTGAAAAACTCAAGGGCTGTTGTAATGGATCTTCAATCTGAAGCTTTGGATTTGATCAATGAATATGCTCCTGAGCATTTGATTATTTCAGTCGAGAATGAAGATGAAGTAGTTAATTCCATTTTTAATGCCGGATCAATTTTCATTGGAAATTTCACTCCTGAATCAGCGGGAGATTATGCTTCCGGAACTAACCATACGCTTCCTACTTATGGCTATGCCAAAAATTATAGCGGAGTTTCTTTGGATAGTTTTGTTAAGAAAATGACCTATCAAAAAATAACAGAAGAAGGCTTAAAAAACTTAGGTCCAACTATCGAAGTGATGGCAGCCAATGAATTACTGGAAGCGCATAAAAATGCAGTTACAATTCGACTTAATTATTTGAAAAACAATAAAATATGAGCTTTGATCTAAACTCATTATTAAGACCTCATATTGCAAAATTACAGCCTTATACTTCGGCTCGTGATGAGTATACAGGTAAAATTGGTGTCTTTCTCGACGCGAATGAAAACCCATACGGATCGGTAACGGAACAGGATTTCAATCGATATCCAGATCCTTATCAGAGTGATTTGAAAGTTGAGATTTCTAAAATAAAAGAGGTAAAACCCTCCCAGATATTTTTGGGAAATGGATCTGATGAAGCAATTGATTTATTGTTCCGGGCATTTTGCAATCCAGGAAAAGACAATGTAATACTGCTACCTCCTACCTACGGAATGTATGAAGTCAGTGCATCCATCAATGATGTAGAAACAAGAAGAGTCTCATTGACATCTGATTTTCAGCTTCAGCCTGAAAAAATCCTTGAATCAGTCGATGAAAACACTAAAATTATTTTTGTTTGCACTCCTAACAACCCAAGTGGAAACAAAGTAAAAAGAGAAGAAATACGGTTTCTTTTAAAGAAATTCAAAGGTATTGTTGTCATTGATGAGGCCTATATTGATTTCAATGACGAGCCTAGCTTTACTACTGAATTAGAAATCTTCCCAAATCTGTTGGTCATTCAAACTTTCTCCAAAGCTTGGGGATTGGCTTCATTAAGACTTGGGATGGCTTTTGGTTCAGAGGAAATAATAGCAATTCTTAATAAAATCAAACCTCCTTACAACATTTCCGGATTGACACAGGAAACAGTTCTTTCTGCGATTCAAAACAAGGAGAAAGTCCAAAGAATGATTGAGGATATTTTGAAGGAAAGAAGCTTTCTACAGGAAAACTTAGAGAAATTGACTTTCGTTCAACATGTTTTCCCTTCTCAAGCAAACTTCCTATTGGTTAAAATACCTCATGCAACCGAGGTTTATAACGAATTGATTGCACAGAAAGTAATCGTAAGAAATAGATCTAAAGTATTACTATGCGATGATTGCCTTAGGATTTCAGTGGGTACAAGAGAAGAAAATGTAGCTTTTCTAAAGGCACTGGAAAAAGTTGTTTCAAAAACAGTCTAAACCTATTTATTCCTTTCATGAAAAAGAAAGTATTATTCATAGATCGTGATGGCACGATCATCAAAGAGCCACCAACTGACTTTCAAGTAGACAGTTTGGAAAAGTTGGAATTTTTGCCAAAAGCAATCTCCAATCTTAGAAAAATAGCTGAGGAGTTAGACTTTGAATTGGTCATGGTTACGAACCAAGATGGTTTAGGAACAGATTCTTTTCCGGAAAGCACATTTTGGCCAGCTCAATACAAAATGTTGAAGACCTTGGAACAGGAAAATATTTTCTTCAAAGAGATTCATGTTGACAAGACATTTGAACATGAAAAAGCTCATACGAGAAAACCTGAGACCGGCCTTTTGACTTCCTATTTTTCAGAAGAATATGATCTAGCAAATAGTTATGTCATAGGCGATCGCTTGACAGATGTAAAATTAGCCGAAAACCTAGGGGCAAAAGCTATTTTTATAGGTGAAAAACAGGCAAATACTGCCCTCTCAACCAACGATTGGGATGAGATTTATGAATTTCTGAAAATGCCTCCAAGAGCTGCTGAGATTAGAAGAACTACCTCAGAAACAGATATTTTGATCAAACTAAATCTGGATGGCTCTGGTAGATGTGACATTTCAACTGGATTGCATTTCTTCGATCATATGCTTGAGCAGTTGGGGAAACATGGGAGCACCGATTTAGAAATCAAAGTAAAAGGTGATCTTCACATTGATGAGCATCATACGATTGAAGATACTGCCCTAGCATTGGGAGAAGCTTATTTAAAAGCTCTTGGAGATAAAAAAGGAATTTATAGATATGGATTTCTTCTGCCGATGGATGATGTGCTTGCACAGGCTGCAATCGATTTTGGGGGTAGACCTTGGATCGTTTGGGATGTTGAATTCAAACGAGAGAAAGTAGGTGACATGCCAACTGAAATGGTTTATCATTTCTTCAAGTCCTTCTCAGACACTTCCAAGTGCAACTTAAATATCAAAGCAGAAGGAACAAATGAGCATCACAAAATTGAAGCGATATTTAAAGCTTTGGCAAGAGCTATAAAAATGGCGGTTATGAGAGATCCTAGAAATATCAATCAATTGCCAAGCACTAAAGGAGTCCTTTAATTTTCAAGGCATTACCAAAACATTTATTTTAGAAGGATTAGGAAAATTTCACTAAGAATATTTTTCCTAGTCCTATTTTTTTGCTTCATTCAGGCATGAAACGATTTTTACATATTTTGACTATTTTATTAGGAGTTTGTTTGTTTAGCTCTTGTTCAAATGACTTTTCAAAAATTGAAAGTTTATATTACGATCAAGACTATGAAGCAGCAATAGAGGAACTGAACGGTTACTTGTTTTTCCATGTCACTGATTTGAAGGCTTTGCATATGCGAGCTCGGAGTCATGAGGAATTGGGAGAAATCCTAAAAGCAAAGAAGGATTATGAGCGAATCATTGCTTTGGACGATGAGTATGCTCAAGCCTATGCCGGTTTGGGCAAAATATTGTTTGAAGAAAAAGATTTTGACAAAGCTGAATCCTATTTATTGAGAGCAGCATCTCTAGACGCGAAAGATTTCGACATATTATACCTCTTGGGAAGAACTCAATTAATGACTGAAAAATATTCCTCCTCAGAAAACTTTTTGATAATGGCAAGAAATTTAAATCCTGAATTCGCTAAAGTTCATTTCTACGAAGGAATGGCAAAAGCAATGCGTGGAGATGTTTTGGGATGTGCAGTTTCTTTTAACAAATATGTCCAATTTGAACCTGATCAACTTGTAGGAAGATACAATAGAGGATTTGCGCTGATGAGAGCAGGATATGTTTCTTATGCGTTGGAGGATTTTGACGCAATTCTGAAAGCTAACCCAAACCATGTGGAAGCCTTGGCAAAAAAAGGATATTGCATGGCAAAAATGGGTGACCCTGAAGGTTGTCACTTTTTACAAGAAGCTGCAAATAAAGGAAGTGAATACGCTCAAAATCAAAAGGAAATATGCGTTTAACTCAATCTTTGCTTCAAAGCTTTTTTATAGTTAGAAACGGCCTTTTCTTGGGATGAAAGAAACAAATAAGGTTCTATGAGTTCCAATTCCATCAGGTGAAATTCTCCATCAATTTCTACCCCATCCACTCTGGCATAAAGACTATCCGGTGCAAATTCATCAATTAAGGATTTTGCAGCTTTGATCATTTTGGAGCTCGGTTCTATTACGTGTATTTCTCCACCAAAGTAATGTTGAACCCTAAAATCACCTTTGGCAGGAGTCTTAAGAACTGCATGTGAAAATTCTGCATTAAAAAATATTAAGGAAAACTCTCCTATTTCTTGAACTTCTTTAATGAATGGCTGAATAAGAAAATCCTCTTGATTTACAAGCTTTTGGATATCTTCAGCAAAATTTGACCAGTCAGAACTTTTAATTTTTAAAGTGTTTTTAGCTCCGCCACTAACGAGAGGTTTAATCACCCAAGTATCAGACCTCACCGCATCTTGTATGTGTTCAAAAATAACTTCGGTCCCTTTTTCCAATTTCTTTCCGAAGATCGCAGGAAATCCCCTTTCATTAATCTCTGACAAATAGCTTTTGGAAGAATTCCATAAGACAGTTTCCAGCCCATTTAATACGTTGATATTTAATCCTTTTATTTTATCAATCCACTGCAAAAATTCTGGATAATAATCGAAATAATCCCATGGTGACTTTATCAAAAGTGTTGTGTATTTGCTCCAATTAATGCTTGGATCTGACCAAGGAACTATTTCATGTTCTAATTCTAATTCAGTTAAAATAGAAGATAAAATCTCATCCTCATTTACGGTATTGGCATCGTAAGAGCCAATTGAAACGTAACTTATTATTGCGATCATTTCTTAAAATATTTGCTGCGAAAATACGCTTTCTACAAAATTATTTAATCTATTTCTTCGAAAATCAATCCTAAACCTTATACTTTTAGGCTTTATTACCCCCATGAAGCACCGAAAACTAGTAATTATCCCTACTTACAACGAGATTGAAAATATCCAGGAAATGATCCTTAGAATTATGGATCTAGAAGGAGATTTTGAATTATTAGTTATCGATGACGGCTCTCCTGATGGCACTGCAAAAGTGGTAAAAGAGAATAGGATTAAATTTCCTGAAAAACTTCATCTCATTGAAAGACAAGGGAAATTAGGTCTCGGGACAGCTTATCTGACAGGATTTGATTGGGCACTAAAAAATGGGTACGATTTCATTTTTGAAATGGATTGTGACTTTTCTCATAATCCTGATGACTTGATCAGATTGTATCAAGCTTGTGAAAACCGAGAATTTGATATGGCGATTGGTTCGCGATACATTACAGGTGTGAATGTTGTCAACTGGCCAATTGGAAGAGTTTTGATGTCTTATTATGCGAGTGTTTATGTGAAATTTATCACAGGCCTACCAATTAAAGATGCAACTGCTGGATTCAAGTGTTACCACAGAAGTGTACTTGAAGGGATAAATCTAAAAGAGGTGAAATTTATAGGATATGCTTTCCAGATTGAAATGAAATTTACTGCCTGGAAGTTAGGTTACAAGCTCGTAGAAGTTCCCATCATTTTTACTGATCGAACAAAAGGAATCTCAAAAATGAGTTCTGGAATCTTTAAAGAAGCTGTTTTAGGTGTCATTGGGATGAAAATCAAAAGTATTTTTTCACCCTATAAGCTTAATCAAAGCGGATCGATTTAATAGGATCTACTCGTGATATCACCATCACTGGTATAAATAGTACCAATGCTGTAAGCATGGTAATTCCCAAATTTATAAATAAGAACATTGGCCAATTCCATTCAATTGGCACATAAGACATATAATAACTGGATGGGTCTAAGGGGATAATCTTAAACTGATCTTGCAAAATCCCGAAACCCAAACCAATCGCATTTCCGATCAAAAGTCCTCTAAGAAGTATATTCACTCCATTCCAAAAGAATATCCTCCGTATTTGCTTGTTTGCAGCACCCATTGCCTTTAATAAACCAATCATTTGAGTTCTTTCCATGATCAATATAAAAAGTATTGCCCCCATGTTAAAAATGGCGACAAAAGCAATTAGGCCTACAAAAACATACACATTCGTGTCCAGCAATGTGAGCCAATCAAAGATCTCCAGAAACTTATCTTTACTTGCAATCAACTTTAAGTCAAAATCCATAATTCTTTCCAGGTCAGGAGAATAGGAATCAATTTCCTTTGGATTGTCTACAAAAACTTCTAATCCTCCTACCTGATCTTCTGTCCACCCATTGAGGTTACGAATTGTCTGAAGTTCGCCTAAGACAATTTTATTATCAAAATTCTCGAGGTAGGTTTCAAAAATCCCAACAACTTCAACACTTCTATATCTCGGAGGATCCTGCACAAAATACATGATCACTTTATCCCCTACTTTTAGGAAAAGCTTTTTTGCAATTACTTCACTTAATAAAACCTCATTGCTTGTTCCTTCCTCAGGAATTTGAAGCATTCGACCCTCTTTGATGTATTTTTTAAAACTAAGGGTATCAAAATCTTTTCCTATTCCTTTTACAAGAATCCCTTCAACCTCATTTTCCCCTTTTATCAATGCGGCTTTGTGGGCAAAAGATTGAACTCTTTCCACAAAAGGCAACTCTTTATATTCATTTGCAAAATCACTATTTAGTGAAAAAGGAGCCTCTTCAAAGGCATTACTCATGGTAAATCGCTGGACCTGATAATGCCCCGTAAAACCATACACTTTATCAGAAACAGTTTGTTGAAACCCTCCCAAAACCATAAAAGAAAGGATAGATACAGCTAACCCAATAGCTAAACTACCTACAGCAATTTTATGTATTGTAGCTGAGAATCCACCCGCTTTTTTAAAGCTGATTCTTTTAGCAATGAAATAGGAAAGGTTCAAGGGACTTCTTTAATTTGTTCTTATTGATAATTTGTTCTTAAGGACCGCAAAATAGCATGAAGCTGACGAATCTCTCATCCTTTATTCACATTTCGAGCATATTGCTCTTTTTTTTAATTGGAATCACTCATCTATCTGCACAGCAAACGGATATCATTACCGGATCTGAAAGACCAGAATTGTACTTGGACCTGTTGAAAGGAAAGGCAGTTGGTATAGTGGCTAACCAAACAAGTATTTTGACTCATAGTCAAAATAAACATGTGGTCGATTTTCTGCTGGAACAAGGCGTTGATCTTAAAAAAGTGTTTGTACCTGAACATGGATTCAGGGGGGATGTAGATGCAGGCGAAAAAGTAGATAGTTCAATTGATCCTAAAACTGGACTGCCAATTGTCTCGCTATATGGTACAAACAAAAAGCCTTCAGCATCTCAAATAGCAGACTTGGATATACTGATTTTTGACCTGCAGGATGTAGGTGTTCGATTTTATACGTATATCAGCACCATGCATTATGTCATGGAAGCAGCTGCAGAAAATGATAAAATGGTGATCATTTTTGATCGGCCTAACCCCAATGGAGATTATATAGATGGTCCAGTATTGAAAAAAGGCTTTGAAAGCTTTGTTGGAATGCATCCAATTCCCGTGGTACATGGCCTTACGGTTGGAGAACTTGCACAAATGATCAATGGTGAAAAATGGCTAAAGGGTGGTCTAACTTGCAATTTGGAGATTATCCCAATAGCAAACTGGACTCATAAGACAACCTACAATCTGCCTGTTAAGCCCTCCCCTAACTTGCCAAATGATATTTCCATTCGATTATATCCCAGCACCTGCTTTTTTGAAGGAAGCATAGTCTCTTTAGGAAGAGGCACTCTTTTCCCATTCCAGGTGTATGGATATCCAGACAAAAACTTTGGTGACTTTACTTTCACTCCAACCAGTATTCCGGGAATGTCTAAAAATCCACCCTTAAAAGATCAACTCTGCTATGGTGTAGATTTAAGAAATGAATCTTTGGATCATCAGTTTACACTTTCGTATATAATTGATGCATTAAAAAAATCAAATAAAGGCGAAGCATTTTTCAATGGCTATTTTAACACCCTCGCTGGAACTGATGAGTTAAAAAAGCAATTATTAGAAGGTAAATCTGAAGAGGAGATAAAAAGAAGTTGGGCAGCAAACCTGGAATCTTATAAAAAGAAACGGTCAAACTATTTGATCTACAAGGACTAATTTAAATAATCAGTTTTTAAGAACTGAAAGGTAATACAAGAGATGAATAAAGATCTAAGAATCATATACATGGGAACACCAGAATTTGCTGTTCCCTCCTTAGAATTATTGGTAGAAAATGGTTGGAATGTGGTTGCTGTGATCACAGCTCCGGACAAACCTAAAGGTAGAGGACAAAAACTAATTCCCTCCCCTGTCAAAGAGGCCGCTTTGAAATATAACATCCCTGTTCTCCAACCGACAAATCTGAAAGACCCGACTTTTCAAGATCAATTAAAAAGTCT
The DNA here is from genome assembly GCA_965659625.1 of uncultured Algoriphagus sp. Taxonomy (GTDB): domain Bacteria; phylum Bacteroidota; class Bacteroidia; order Cytophagales; family Cyclobacteriaceae; genus Algoriphagus. Next base: position 26,293 of record CBFHWO010000004.1, read on the forward strand.
TAATGCCGATCTTCAAATTGTAGTTGCCTTTAGAATGCTTCCAGAATCAGTTTGGAATATGCCTCCAACAGGAACATTCAACCTTCATGCATCTCTTTTACCGAATTATAGAGGTGCTGCCCCGATCAATTGGGCGATAATTAACGGGGAAAAAGAAACAGGAGTGACTACTTTCTTTTTGAAACATGAAATAGATACCGGAAGCATCATTTTTCAGGAAAAGGTGCCAATTCTTGAGGAAGATGACTTAGGAACCGTTTATGAAAAACTAATGAATATTGGTTCTCAGTTGGTTTTGAAAACAGTAGAAGCAATTTCCAAAGACGATGTGCATCCCATTAAACAAGATGAATCAAAAGCGATTCACCATGCGCCTAAAATCTTTAAAGAAACCGGGCAAATAAAATGGGATAATTCTGCTGAATCAATCCATAATTTAGTCAGAGGTCTATCTCCATACCCTGCAGCTTGGACTGAAATTGATGGGAAAAACTGCAAGATTTTTAAAACAAGGATATTGAATGAACCTAAACAAGGGCTTAAACCAGGAGAAATAATGACAGATGGTAAGACCTTTTTAAAATTTCAGACAGGAGAAGGAGTCTTAGAAATACTCGAATTACAACTGGAAGGAAAAAAAAGAATGAAGACAGAAGACTTCTTGAGGGGATATAAGCTTTAAAGGATTTTAGCTATAAAATTTTTTATCTGTCTGATTTTTAGGAAATTCATAAGAAATTGAATCAAGTACAATTTTTAAATGATATAAAATGAAATATTCAGTCAAATCAACATTCTTTTTCATTCTTCTGTTTTTCATATCAACTATGACAGAGGCGCAATTCATAAATAAGATTAAAAAAGCGGCGAGCAGAGGAGCTGAAAAAGCAATTGAAAAGAAAGTAGAAGAAGAAGCCAATAAGATGGTTCAAAGACAGCTGGAAAAACAATTTGAAGGCTTGTTTGAAGAAAATGGTGATTCCAGTAGTCCGGTAACCTTAGATATGAACAAAATTCTGGGAGGTATTGGTGAAGAAGTAGAAACTGCAGATCAATACGATTTCTTTGGACATGCAGTGATGGAAATGACAGCCACAGATAAAAATGGTAAAGAACAAGAACCGACAGTATTGAAAACTTACATGGCAAAAACCGCAGATTATACAGGAATGGAGATTGTTGACCCAAAAAAACCTGAATCTGTCATGGTTATGGTCTTTGATATTTCAAATGACGCATCGATTCTGCTGATGGATAATGATGGTGAAAAAACCAGCTTTGCCTATAAACTAGACATCAATGAACTTGCAGAAGATGCAATGGAAGATGCGGCAGATCCTATGGAAGATCCAGAATTAGTCATAGAAAAAACCGGGAATACTAAAGAGATTCTTGGATATCAATGTGATGAATACCGAGTAAAAAGTAAAGATGGAGAGGGAACTTATTGGGTGACGGAAGAGCCTATCGGTGGATATTCGTCATTTTGGGGAACTAATAGTCCTTTTGCCGAAGGTAAGACCCAAAGTAAATATGCAGAGCATTTCAAAGATTTTCCACAGGGAAACTTTATGGAAATGGATTTTACATCATCTGACGACGGAACCAATATAAAATTAAAGATAATTGAAGTAAATGACTCAGAATCAACCTCATTTATCATGGAAGATTATCCTAACATGATGGCACAAATGTCGGAAAAATAAGTCTGTCAAAAATTTTATTTTTTCCCTTCTCAAAGCCTACTATCTTCAAGGGATTGAAGCATTGAATTATGGAAATATTATTAATTGCGGCTGTTGCCAAAAATGGAGTAATAGGAAAGGAAAACGATTTAGTCTGGAAATTACCAACAGATTTTAAAAGATTTAAAGCTTTAACTTCCGATCACTATATACTTATGGGGAGAAAAACCTTTGAATCATTGGGGAATCCCCTTCCCTACCGTACTCATTTGGTGATAACCAGAAACCCTACCTACGAAGTCCCCCCAGGACATCATGTTTTCAAGAGTGTTGAAGATGCTTTTATTTATTGCAAAAAGATTGGCATAGAAAAACTCTACGTAATCGGTGGAGGGGAAATCTATAGACAGACAATTTCTTTGGCTGATAAGCTGGTAATTACAGAAGTAGATGCTTCACCAGAAGGTGATACATTTTTCCCAACTATTGACCCACTAGTTTGGAAAGAAGTCAGCAGAGAGAAACATCCTGCGGATGAAAAAAATCAATTCCCTTTTTCCTTTGTTGATTACGAAAGAATAAAATCATAATTATGACAAAACCTGTCATTTGGATAACTGGAGCATCCTCAGGAATTGGTGCTGCAGCAGCTAGAAAATTTTCTAAAGAAGGTTATTCTGTCATCCTATCCTCCCGAAAACTGGAAGACCTAAATAAAGTGAAGCAAACCTGCCAGTTTCCCGAGGATTGCGCGGTTTTACCCTTAGATCTTGCTGAAACAGATCAGCTGCCAGTTAAAGTAAGTGAGGCGATTCAAGCTTTTGGGCACATTGATATTATGTTTCACAATGGTGGAATCAGTCAGCGTTCTCTTGCAATTGAAACAAAACTTGAAGTGGACAGAAAAATAATGGAGGTTAATTTTTTCGGTACCATTGCTTTGACCAAAGCCATTTTACCACATTTCAAGGAAAGGAAGTCAGGGCAATTCGGAATTACAAGTTCTCTTGTGGGAATCATCGGATCACCATACCGATCTTCTTATGCGGCTTCTAAGCATGCACTTCACGGATATTTTGATTCCTTAAGAGCAGAGCACCACGAAGACAATATCTTGGTTACCTTGATTTGCCCTGGTTTTATTAAAACAAATGTCTCTGTAAACGCAATGACTTCAGATGGAAATCCTCTAAATCAAATGGACGATGCTCAAGCTAACGGTATGAGCGCAGAAGAATGCGCAAATCAAATTTATAAGGGACTTAAAAAGAAAAAAGAAGAAATCTACATTGGTGGCAAAGAGGTGATGGCCATTTATCTAAAGAGATTTGTCCCTGGAATTTTCTCAAAAATTCTCCTAAAAGCCAAAGTCAGATAATCCCAAGTAAATAACCTTCATGAAAACTGTAAAAGCAGAAATAATTGCCATAGGAGATGAGTTGCTCTATGGACAAATCGTAGACACTAATAGTCTTTGGATCAGTCAGGAACTCGATTTAATAGGAGTAAGAGTAGTGAGACGAACCACGGTCGGTGATAATAGAGAGGATATTCTTGAGGCATTTTCCAAAGCAGAAACAAGAGCAGACATTGTATTGATTACCGGTGGATTAGGCCCCACTCAAGACGATTTAACAAAGCCTTTAATGGCTGAATATTTCAATTGTCCAATAATAGAGTTCCCTGAAGCTGTCGAAGCTGTGACAAGTTTTTTTATAAAGCGAGGCAGAGAAATCACTCCACTAAACATTTTACAAGGTCATCTACCTTCTTGTTGTACCTATGTGCCAAATGAAGTTGGGACTGCACCAGGAATGTGGTTTGAAAGAAACAATACCTATTGGATGTCCATGCCCGGCGTTCCTCATGAAATGAAGAAGTTGATCAAAGGTTTTGTTTTGCCCAAACTTTTTGAATTATTCGAACTTCCAGTGATTGTTCATCAAGTGATCAAAACGGTTGGAATTGGAGAAAGCTGGCTTGCTGATCTTATTAGAGATTGGGAAAATTACCTACCTGAGCACATCAAGCTGGCCTACCTTCCATCTCTAGGTCATGTCAAACTAAGATTAACTGGTTTTGGTGAAAATAAAGAAACGTTGCTACAAGAGATCCAGTTACAAATTGATCTTGTTTTCCCTCTAATAAAGCAATACATCTACGGTTACAATGAAGAAACACTTGAATCGGCGATTGGCAAGCTTTTGAAGGAAAGTAATAAAACCCTAGCTTTGGCTGAAAGCTGCACAGGTGGATATGTGTCTCATTTAATCACAAGTGTCGCAGGAAGTAGTTCGTACTTTCAAGGGTCTGTCGTACCCTACCACAACCAATTCAAGCACGAGATTTTAGGAGTCAAAACTGAAACGCTTGAAGAATTTGGTGCTGTGAGTGAGCAAACTGTCAAAGAAATGGCCACTGGAGTTAAAGGGCTTTTCAATTCAGATTTTGGCTTGTCGAGTAGCGGAATTGCTGGTCCGGATGGTGGATCGGAAAGCAAACCGGTAGGAACGATCTGGATAGCATGTGCAGGAAATGGTTTTGTGGAAACAAAAAAGTTACAACTTACACAAGACAGATTGCTGAACATCCAATTGACAGCAGTAGCTGTTTTGAATTTGTTCAGGATTTGTTTTTCGAAGAAATAGCAAATTAAATTTTTACCAAAAGGTTTTGAATGATTCCTAATAAAATTTAATTTTAAAAGATGAAAATATACCCAATTTAATTATTTAGAAGATTATGGCAAGTGTAGAAATGCTAATGCCCAAAATGGGCGAAAGTATCATAGAGGGTACAATTCTGAATTGGATAAAGAAAGAAGGGGAATCTATTGAGCAAGATGAATCTGTACTAGAGGTAGCAACTGATAAAGTGGATACAGAGGTTCCCTCCACCCATGCAGGAATTTTGAAAAAAATATTGGTAAAAGAAGGTGATGTTGTGGCAGTAGGTGCGCCATTGGCTATCATTGAAACAGAAGGTGAACTAGAAAATAATTCAACAAGTCTAAAGGAGGAAGTATCAAGTCCTAAAGAAGAATTAATAGCTGCTTCACCGGAAAACACTGCTTCGTTAATTTCTCCGATTACATCTTCAAATGAGAAAATTTCTGATGACCGTTTTTATTCTCCACTAGTACAGAGCATAGCAAAAGAAGAAGGCATCTCAAAAGAAGAGCTTTCAAATATTTCTGGTTCAGGAAAAGATGGGCGAGTTACAAAAAATGATATGCTCAGCTATATAGAAAAGCGAACCCCTAAATCTGAGCCTATTAAGTCAGTAAATTCGATCTCTGAACCTAAAGTGCAAGTAAGCATATCTGCATCTGATGAGATCATTGAGATGGACAGAATGCGGAAGATGATCGCCCAACGAATGGTTGATTCCAAAAGAACATCCGCCCATGTAACTTCTTTTGTAGAGGCTGACATGACAAATATTGTTCTTTGGCGAGAAAAAAATAAACTGGCCTACAAATCAAAATTTGGAGAATCCATCACTTTTACCCCTTTCTTCATAGAAGCTATTTCAAAGGCAATTAGGGATTTCCCAATGATTAATATCTCCATCGAGGGCGATAAAATCATCAAGAAAAAAGACATAAATATTGGAATGGCTGTGGCTTTACCTAGTGGAAATTTAATTGTTCCTGTAATAAGAAAAGCTGATCAATTGAATTTAGTAGGTATTTCAAAACAAGTAAATGACCTTGCTAATAGAGCGAGAACTAACAAGCTATCTCCAGATGATCTTAGTGGAGGAACCTATACGGTTTCCAATGTTGGTTCATTTGGAAACGTACTTGGAACACCTATCATAATGCAACCTCAAGTTGCTATTATGGCTGTAGGAGCAATTGTGAAAAAACCTGCAGTGGTAGAAACTCCTACTGGAGATGTCATTGCCATAAGACATAAAATGTTCCTTTCACACTCCTATGACCATAGAGTGGTCGACGGTTCTCTTGGTGGAATGTTTGTAAAAAGAGTCGCCGATTATTTAGAGGCATTTGATTTGAATACCTCATTATAATAATAAAACCAGGTTGAAAAGCCTGGTTTTTTTTATACTACCTGTGATGTTTTTTTATGGTAAAAAAGTTCTAATTTTTTAGCTAAAGAAACTAAGCGGATAGGCTTTGTCAAATAATCATCCATACCACTATCAATAGCCTTTTTTTGATCCTCATCAAAGACATTTGCAGATAATCCAACGATGAATAGTTTTTTCATTTCTGGTCTCTCTCTTATTTTTTTAGTCGCTTCCAATCCATTCATTACTGGCATTTGAACATCCATCAAAACCAAATCGTACTCATTTTTCATTACCATTTCCAAGGCTTTAAGCCCATTCTTTGCAAGATCAAATGAATAGCCAAGTTGGTCCAACATTAATTTCATTAACTGAAGATTTAAGTCATTATCTTCTGCTAGAAGCAACCTTAACGGATATTCTTTCGACATACCAAACCAATTTGTCCTTTCATCGACTAATTTCTCAGATTCTACTTCGAGATGAATCTTTGTTTTCTTAAGTAAGACTGAAAAAGAAAAAATAGACCCTTCACCTAGAACACTTGATATGACCAATTCTCCTCCCATTAATTCTACTATTCGTTTCGCTATCGCTAATCCTAATCCTGTACCTTGAAAGCTTCTCGTATTTGAGCTTTCGACCTGAAAAAACGGGTCTGTCAATGCTGAGATCATGTCTTCAGGAATACCTATACCACTATCCTGTATTATTGTTTTTAGGTAATACAAGTCATTTTCAATCTTTTCGACTTCCAGTTTAATATCAACAATCCCTCCTATAGGAGTAAATTTGATCGCATTTCCTACAAGATTAAGAATCACCTGGTTAACCTTATCAAAATCCGTTTCAAAACGTTCAAATGCCTTAGGATCTATAGTTGTATTTAAGGTTACTTTTTTCTTTTGCGCTAATCCAAAAAATATTTGAATTTGTTTTTCTAGCTCCACAGCCGGCTTTCCTACAAACGAATTAATTTCCATTTTGCCGGCTTCTATTTTAGAATAATCCAAAATATCCTTAATTATCCCTAGTAAAGAGTTTCCCGAATTTTTAATTATTTCCAGGTATTGAATCTGATGAGAATCAAGTTCAGTCAATTCTAATAAATCAATAATACCTAACAAACCATTCATTGGAGTCCTAATCTCATGACTCATATTTGCCAAGAACTCGGATTTGGCCCGGCTAGCCTCATCAGCAGCTTTCATAGCCTCCATCAATCCTTTTTCCCATATTTTCTGAGAAGTAATATCTTTGGCTAAAGACATCATTCGGCTTTCATCCAGAGGAAAATACCTTATCTCAAAATATCTTGTCCCTAAAGGAAGGTTGAGTTTTCTATTAACAGTCTGTATTTTTCCTGTTTTCCGAGCTATATCAAATGCTCTGATAGTCTCATCTTTTTGATCAGGGGGAAGCAAAAATGAAATGTTTTTTCCTAGAGATGATTCATCCCATCCGGGGATTTTTTCCTTCACATGAAAGTCTATCACGTTACCTAGATTGTCATAGATAAATATAATATCAGGAATATTTTCCAATACAGTTCTCAATCGATTCTCACTCAGAATCAGTTGCTGGCTTGCCTGAAATTGAACTGTAACATCTGTACAAATCCCCAATCCCCCATTAAATCTGCCCAATTCATCAAAAATAAGTTTTTCAAAAATTTTGACCCGTATTTTTCTTTGGTCAGGCCTCACGTAATCATATTCAAAATCCAATAGTGAGGTTTTAGAATTTAAAGCGTCATAAACTCTTTTTTTCAAATTTATTACATCCTCGTGTGTACTATCTGGAGAAAATGCTCTTAAAAACACCTCTTTGGGAGAACCTAATATTTCCTCCACCTCATCACTTACTCTAGTGATTTCTCCTTTATGATTATGGAAATAAACAAAGCCTTTAAGTTCTTTTAAAAGAAGATTTTGCTGGTCAAATAATTCTGAAATTTCTTTTGAATTCTTTTCTAATTGCTTCTGAGATTCAAGATTATTTTTCAGAAAAATGATGAAAAATATAATTGTCCCTATCAATAAGAGAGTCAGGACTAAAAACAACCACAAATAGGTACTGTAAACTCCTGAGGAAAGCTGCTCCGTTTCTAAAAAGAACAAAAGTGAGGCATTTTCCAAAACATCGCCAAAGTCAAAAGGATACTGAACTAAAACTCCACTTATTGCTCCTTTAGAAGTAGTCCATTCTATTTCATACATCCCTTTAAGTCCCAAAGCTATATCATTTGAAATTTCACTTAGGTCTTCCTGATCAAAAGAAATCTCCTCTTTTTGGGCCGAAGTACTCAAATCTGATAATTGGCTCCTTTTAAATAAAAACTTGCCTCCTCTAGAATTTAGGTAATAATTTTCAACAAACTGCTTAGTGAAATCTTCTAGATCTAATCTAAAAAGGACCTCCATCCCTCTCGAATTACTTCTGTAAATACTAGAGTTTTCTATAAAATTTTTCCTGACAAATCCTTCATATGGCTGCCTTATGAAATCATTTCGATTGGTCATTGTGAAAAAAATAGAAGAGTCTGGAAAATTAATCCATACAGTATCAACCAATCCAGGATAATTATTTACCACTTTCCGGGTTGCAGTGGTTAAATCTTTTCCAAAGTCATCCTCATCCAGATCTTCATCTGACAAAAAATCAAAAAGACTATTAATATCCTCCTCAAAGCGAACCATTTCTAACTCAAGTTCTCTTGCGGCTAACTCAGTTTGTTTACTCAAGAATTCTTTTCTGGAATCAAGTTGAGCGTCAGATAGAGCAAAATAAAAACTTACTCCTAAAGCGATCACTAATAAAACGAGAAAAACTCCAAGCCCAATAGTGAGTAAAAATCCCAGGTTATTTCCTTTCTTATCTCTCATTTTGAGGTGGGTTTATTTCAATCAAATACCAATCAGTAAAATAAAAAGGTGTTGCAATAGCAGTATTTAAATTATTTTCATTCTCAAATAAAAATTTAAAACCCTTTTCCAATAAAAAAACTTGAGCCATCTCTCTTACCTGTCTACTTTTACTATTGAACAAATTAAAATCCGAAATCCGGAAGTTATCTGCCTGGATAGTTTCTCTATAAATATGGTTTTTTAAAGGCGGCAAACTCAAAGCTTCTATAGCTGAAGATTTACCAGAAACAATATCTCCTTTTCCGTTGACAATCAATAAATTACCGTCCTCCAAGTCGAGAAATCTGTGCAGAATCTCATCGACAGTTATATCAATTCCCAAAACTGCAAACAAGTCATCCCCCTCGTATACCGGATGGATTAAAGAAAGAATCCATCCTTTTCCTGCTGGATCTACATATACCTCTGGTATCCAAACAGGCCCTTTATCAGGGTTATGTTCTTCATCCGCCTCATAAAAAAAGTTGAAATTAGGTAGGTCAATATTGGGATCCATCAGATTTTGTGCATCATAGGGGGGATAAACGCGTGATACTTGCATTGCCGAATTCGTATACACTTGGGCAATAATATTATGCTTTTGATAGACAGCTATAAAAGCTGAATCAAGTAGGTTTGTAAAATAAATCTCCTCTAGTGATTTCTGAGGGTCTGGCGATTTAGTTGAAAGTATAAGTTTGCTTAGTTCTCCATTTTCTTTTGGCATATTATCCGAAAATGAACCCTCTATCTTATACTTGAATTTGTCTGCATGTAACAAAAGTGAATCCTTGTCTTTTAGGAGGTTTTGATAAAAACCCTCTAACTCTACAATTTCTTCTTCTAAAACAAGAATCTCTTGTTCCATACCCCTGACCAATCCTTGAAGATGGTCATTCTCAGGAAGATCATCCAATGTAATAGTTCTATTGCAGGAAAAAAGTGACAATAGAATCAGTAATAAAAATCCATTTTTATTTATCATGAAACATCTGCTAAGAATGGAAATTAGAAATTTTCCATCTGAGCACGAAAGGTTTTACCCATTTCTTGAAATCTTTGCTTCACTTTTTCAAAAAAATCCCCTTTCCAAAACACTTCTAAATCATTCTCCTCCAAAATATCCATTTCACTTGCTTTGAATGTCTGCTCCAAAGGCCCAAGTTCAAACTTGATGATATACTTATTGTTCCAGGAGAAAACACTTATCCGTATCTCCTCCTGGGTAAGTTCTTTAACAACTCTCATTAAGGCTTTTTCACTAAAAAGGAATAGGTGATCTTTGGTTTTAAAGAAGATGCTACAGAGCAATATTTATCAACAGAAAGAGCTACTACTTTACCAAATTCGATTTCATTTGCATCTGGAGAAACCAAGGTAAACGACAAATGAATATCCGTGTAAAAAGATGGAACTCCATCATGCCGAATACCCTCCACATCTACTGTAAAAGAAACAATCGTCCTTCTTTTTTTCTTCATCATTAAAACAGCATCTATCGAAGCACAACTTCCTAAAGCAGACAGTAATAATTCCATTGGGGATTGCGCCTGCTTTTCAGGGGCATCATACATGTCAATCTGAACTGTATTTCCTTGTGGATTGACTGCTTCGTATTCATAGTCCGCCTTCATGCGAACAGTAACATTTCTTTTTGACATGGTGCTATTTGTTAAACTTAAGGTCTGGTAAAACCCTAAATGCTATTTTTAAATTCCATCTAAAGTAATCCAGTTACATATTTCTTCTATACTGGCCACCAACTTCATACAATGCATGTGTTATTTGACCCAAAGAACAATATTTAGCTGCTTCCATTAATTCTTTAAATATATTTTCATTTTTAACAGCTACAAGCTTTAATGATTGAAGATGCTTATTCACAAGTTCTGGGTGCGATTGATTCAGATTATTTAAAGTCGAAATTTGCGCCTCTTTCTCTTCCTTTGTTGCTCTTATTACTTCGCCAGGAGTGACAGTAGGAGATCCATCCGCTGACAAGAATGTGTTAACTCCAATAATAGGATACTCACCAGTATGTTTCAACATTTCATAATGCAAACTCTCCTCTTGAATCTTCCCTCTTTGATACATCGTCTCCATTGCCCCCAATACTCCTCCCCTTTCTGTTATCCTGTCAAATTCAAGATATATCGCCTCCTCTACTAAGTCGGTCAACTCTTCAATAATAAATGCTCCTTGAATCGGATTTTCATTTTTTGCCAAACCCAACTCTTTATTGATTATCAACTGAATTGCCATTGCTCTCCTTACAGATGCCTCAGTAGGAGTTGTAATTGCCTCATCATAAGCATTTGTGTGGAGCGAGTTACAGTTATCATAAATTGCATACAATGCTTGTAAAGTAGTTCTGATATCATTGAAATCAATCTCCTGCGCATGAAGTGATCGTCCAGAAGTCTGAATATGATACTTGAGCATTTGAGACCTTTCATTTGCACCATACTTCAACTTCATAGCTTTTGCCCAAATTCTCCTGGCCACTCGCCCGATGACAGCATATTCCGGATCAATTCCATTCGAAAAGAAAAAGGAAAGATTTGGAGCAAACTTATTGATATCCATCCCTCTACTTGCATAGTATTCTACGTAAGTAAAGCCATTGGACAATGTCAAAGCAAGCTGGGTAATAGGATTAGCGCCTGCCTCGGCAATATGATAACCTGAAATAGAGACTGAATAGAAATTACGGATGCCATTTTCTATAAAGTATTGCTGCACATCGCCCATCAAACGAAGAGAAAACTCAGTTGAGAAAATACAGGTATTTTGGGCTTGATCTTCTTTTAGAATATCTGCTTGGACTGTTCCTCTGACTCTAGAAACTGTATCAGCTTTTATTTTTTCATATACTTCTATCGGTAAGACTTGATCTCCAGTCACCCCCAAAAGCATCAAACCAAGTCCATCATTTCCTTCTGGAATTTTACCAAAATAGCTCGGTCGTACCAATCCATTTTTCTGGTAAATAGACTTAATTTTATTTTCAACCTCTTCTTCAAGGCCTTTTTCTTTGATGTAAACCTCACATTGCTGATCAATGGCGGCATTCATAAAAAAAGCAGTCATTGTTGCAGCTGGGCCATTGATTGTCATCGAAACCGAGGTCATTGGATCGACCAAATTAAAGCCCGAATAGAGCTTCTTAGCATCATCCAAGCAACAAATGTTTACACCAGAATTTCCTATTTTTCCATAAATATCCGGTCTATGATCTGGATCCTCCCCGTATAAAGTCACCGAATCAAATGCTGTCGAAAGTCTTTTTGCAGGCATGTCCTTCGAGACATAATGAAACCGTTTATTGGTTCTTTCTGGACTTCCCTCTCCAGCAAACATTCTCGTTGGATCCTCTCCTTCTCTTTTGAAAGGAAATACTCCCGATGTATAAGGGAATTTCCCCGGCACATTCTCCCGAAGTCCCCATTTCAATAAATCTCCCCATGCCTCGTATTTTGGTAAGGAAATCTTCGGAATCTTAGTATCTGAAAGTGATGAATAGTAGGTTTTGACTTTTATCTCTTTATCTCTCACTTTAAAGATGTAGAAGTCTTCAGCATATCTTTCCTTTTCAGTTGGCCATTCCTCTATCCATTTTTTATTCTTGGGATCAAACTCTAGTTCGACGTTAGCATAAATCTCTGCCAATTCCTTGAGCAACCTAACTGAATCATCCACCTTCAAAGAGCGGATCGTTTCCATGGATTTATTTATGCTGTATAATTTTTGGGCAATTTCTTTTTGCTCCTCCACCCAAAGATCATAATTCCGATTTGATTCTGCTATCTCGGAAAGGTACCTGGTTCTCGCTGGTGGGATGATGTAAATTTTTTCTGATGTACCTGCGGTTAGTTCAAAAGTGCTCTCCCAGCCTGAATTATTGGAATTGATCTTTGAAATCAAAGCTTTGTACAACTGGTTCATCCCCGGATCATTAAACTGAGATGCTATTGTCCCAAAAACAGGAATATCCTCATCCTGTATGTCCCAGAGATTATGATTTCTTTTGAACTGCTTTTTGACATCTCTGATCGCGTCCAAAGCCCCTCTTTTATCGAATTTGTTTAGAGCGATCACATCTGCGAAATCCAGCATGTCGATTTTCTCTAACTGGGAAGCTGCTCCGTACTCAGGAGTCATTACATATAATGAAAGGTCAGAATGCTCAATAATCTCCGTATCAGACTGTCCAATCCCGGAAGTCTCAAGAATTACCAAATCATATCCAGCCGCTTTTACTGTGTCGACTGCGTCTTGAACATATTTGGAAAGAGCAAGATTAGACTGTCTAGTAGCCAAAGAACGCATAAAAACCCTTGGATGATGGATTGAATTCATTCTGATTCTATCTCCTAAAAGTGCACCTCCGGTTTTTCGTTTTGATGGATCAACAGAAATAATCGCCAGCGTTTTATCTTCAAAATCCATCAAAAACCTTCTAACCAACTCGTCAACAAGAGAAGATTTTCCAGCTCCGCCTGTTCCTGTTATTCCCAAAACAGGGGTTTTCGAATCAGCGCTAGCCGATCTTACTTCTTCCAATAATTTTTTTGATTCTTCAGGGAAATTTTCAAATGCGGAAATGGCTCTTCCAATAAATGCTTTATTCTCTCTATCAAGGTTAAATCCTTCTTGAAATTTATCCCCAATTGCAAAATCACACTGCATCACCAGATCATTGATCATTCCTTGGAGTCCCATGGATCTTCCATCGTCAGGAGCATAAATCCTTGATATCCCATAGTCATGCAATTCATTGATTTCCTCTTTGAGAATAGTTCCTCCTCCTCCACCAAAAATTTTGATATGACCTGCACCTTTCTCATGAAGCAAATCATACATGTATTTAAAAAATTCAACATGCCCTCCTTGATAAGAAGTAATTGCTATCGCCTGAACATCTTCCTGAATTGCACAATCGACAATCTCCTGAACGGAGCGATTATGACCTAAATGAATCACCTCACAACCAGTCGATTGGATAATTCTTCGCATAATATTAATTGCCGCATCATGTCCGTCAAACAAGGATGCAGCGGTAACTATTCTAATGTGATTTTTGGGCTTATAAATCTCTGGGGATACCGTCATGAAATCTGAATTATTTCCTTTTTTAACCTATGTTTTACTTATAATAAAAAGATCAAATAAATACTTTTTACATGCTGCGAATATACAGAAAAACGACCGAGATGACCTTGAAAATACGTGTAGGAAACGAAATATTCTTTGGTTTCAAATTAATAGCTACTTAAGTTGAGATGATTTAAAAAAGTATATTTCCATATCTTATGCTATATTTTTGAGCCATCCTAATTCAATCAAAATCATGTCTATTTCATTTACAAGTCCTGAGAATGCTGTTTCTTTGATCGAGAGTCATCAAAGAGTATTTATTCATGGAAGTGCTGCTACCCCAACTCGCTTACTTCATGCGTTAGCCGCGAGAAAGGATGAGTTGAGAAATGTGGAACTAGTGGCTATTACGACTTTGGGGGAAATGCCTTTGGTAAGTCCAGAATGCCATGGCGCTTTTTTTATGAATTCTCTTTTTGTTTCGGAGAATATTCGAAAGACTGTGAATTCAGATCATGGCGGCTACGTACCAATTTTTTTGAGTGAAATTGGGCATTTATTCAGAAATAATATCCTGGGAATTGATGTAGCACTAATCCAAGTTTCTGAGCCTGATGCTCATGGGTTTTGTACACTTGGCCCTTCTGTTGACGTGGCAAAACCTGCCATTGAAACGGCAAGAGTAATTATAGCCCAAGTCAATAAAAGAATGCCAAGAACTCATGGAGATGGTCATATTCACATCTCAAAATTTTCGGCGGCTATTTATGTAGATGACGCTCTCCCAGAAATAAATTATGGTGATAGAATCACTGATATTGAAACTCAAATAGGATATCATATTTCTTCACTCATTGAAGATAGGTCCACCCTTCAAATGGGAATTGGCGCAATTCCAGACGCAGTTTTAAATTCTTTGGAAAACCATAAAGATTTGGGAATCCATACTGAAATGTTTTCGAATGGAATTTTAAATCTCATGAAATCCGGGGCAGTGACCAATTCCTATAAGAAAAAACATCCCGGGAAAGTAGTTTCATCCTTTGCGGTAGGAACAAAGGAACTTTATGATACGATCCATGATAATCCTGAATTCTCATTTCATGAAGCAGCCTATGTAAATGACACTGCTGTAATCCGTAAAAACCCAAAGGTCATATCGATAAATAGCTGCTTGGAATTAGATTTGACAGGGCAAGTCTGTGCCGATTCCATTGGTAGTTATCACTATTCCGGGGTTGGTGGACAAATGGACTTTATGCGTGGCGCAGCCCTGTCTATCGGAGGAAAACCAATCATGGCAATGCCCTCTTGTACTAAGAAAGGAGATTCCAAAATTGTTCCTTTTTTAAAGGAAGGAGCAGGTGTCGTGACTACCAGGGCCCATATGCACTATGTAGTAACGGAATATGGAATTGCCTACCTCTATGGCAAAAACTTAAGGCAAAGGGCACATGAACTAAAACGAATCGCTCATCCAATGCACCATGAAAGCCTTGAAAAGGCAATCATCGAAAGATTTGGGAGTTATATCTATCCATTCAGGTAAATAAGAAGAGAAACTGAGCAATCAATTTTTATATATTGTCTTTCTATTTAGTTTAGCTTTAGTTTAAACCCAAAAGTCCGATGTCTTCAAAAAACTATGCATTCTTTGTTTCGATCACCGCTGCTTTAGGCGGATTTCTTTTCGGTTTCGATACAGCTGTAATTTCCGGTGCAGAAAGAGCTATTCAAGAAGTCTGGGAATTGAGTGACTGGATGCATGGATTAGCCATTGCCTCTGCATTGTACGGAACAGTGATCGGAGCATTGTTTGGAGGGATACCAGCAGATAAATTTGGAAGGCAGAAAAGCTTACTTTGGATAGGACTGTTCTACTTAATCTCAGCAGTGGGTTCAGGTTTGGCTTGGGATGTAACCTCCTTTACAGTTTTCCGATTCTTGGGCGGCCTTGGTGTAGGAGCTTCTTCAGTAGTTGCCCCAATGTATATTTCTGAAATAGCCCCGGCTAAGAATCGAGGACTTTTAGTGGCTTTATACCAGTTTAATATTGTCTTCGGAATAGTGATCGCCTATGTATCCAACTATCTAATAGGAACAGCAGAACTAGCGCAGGACTGGAGATGGATGCTGGCAGCTGAAGGTCTTCCTGCTTTAATTTATTCAATTTTGATTTTTAGAATTCCAGAAAGCCCAAGATGGCTAATCGCAAAAAGAAATGATGAGAAACAGGCTCGGGAAATTTTAACCAGAACTGATCCAGAAGGTGTGGATGAAGCCATTCGTTTAGCCCTGGAAGAAGAGAAAAAAATCAATAAGGAAGGGAGCTTTTCAGCGATTTTTGAAAAGCGATTTTTACCTACCACAGTTATGGCAATCTTGATTGCTTTTTTCAACCAAGTCTCCGGGATTAATGCCATCATTTATTTTGCCCCAAGAGTTTTTGAAATGGCGGGCATTTCTACTGAAAGTGCCTTGATTTCCACAATTGGAATCGGAGTAGTCAATCTGCTTGCAACCTTTATTGGACTCTATTTAATCGATAGAATTGGAAGAAAGAAACTCATGTATATGGGATCAGTGGGGTATATTATTTCGCTTTCCCTTATGGCTTACAATTTCTTAGGACCAGGGATTCCTTCCTTCTGGCTTCCTATTTTCGTCTTTGGATTTATAGCATCTCATGCCATTGGACAAGGGGCAGTGATTTGGGTATTTATCTCAGAGATGTTCCCGAATGATCTTCGAGCCTATGGCCAGTCTATCGGATCCTTTACGCATTGGATTTTAGCTGCAATAATTGCAAACGTATTCCCCTTCTTTGCCAATCAATTTGGACCCGGATACATCTTCTCCTTTTTTGCTTTTATGATGGTCTTACAACTAATTTGGGTTCGATTTAAAATGCCAGAAACGAAAGGAAGATCTTTGGAAGAAATCCATCAAAACATACATTAAATCATGAAAAATAAGGTTGTTGTTTTTGGAGAAATGCTTTGGGATTGCTTACCAAGTGGATCGGTTCCTGGTGGTGCTCCTATGAATGTTGCTCTTAATCTTCATCAATTAGGATTAGACTCAAAGTTGATTTCAGCAGTAGGAAATGATTCCGATGGAAAAAAACTACTTGAATTCCTTTCCACTTTTGATTTTCAAACAGAATTAATTCAAGAAATCCCTGATCATGAAACCTCCCGGGTTTTGGTTGATGATTCTGATCCAGAGAACATGAAGTATGAAATCGTATCTCCGGTTGCATGGGATTTTATCGATTGGAATGAGAAGATGGACGATGAAGTAGCAGGTGCTGATGCATTTGTGTTCGGAACTTTAGGAGTAAGAAACCCAGAAAGCCTAACAACGCTGATCAAATTGCTCCACCATGATATCATACGCGTTTTTGACGCAAATTTGCGACCTCCATTTTATGATTTTGAAGTAATCGAAACCCTCTTAGGTTTTGTCGATATTCTTAAAATAAACGATGACGAACTAGAAATTTTTGCTGATTACTTCAACCTGGAACCTACCATTCTTTCTGTATGCAGTCATTTGGACCAACACTTCCCTATGGATTTGATCTGCGTAACTAGAGGTTCAAAAGGTGCATTGATTTATCAAAAAGGTGAAATCATCGAGCATACTGGCTATCAAGTAAAAGTTGCTGACAGTATCGGTGCAGGCGATGCTTTTCTAAGCGGTTTTATCAAATGCTTTCTGGAAGAAAAGTCTTTGGAAGAAACGTTAGATTTCGCCTGTAAACTGGGGGCTTTCGTAGCGACTAAAAAGGGCGGGACTCCCAAATACTCATTACAAGATTTAGAAAGTATTTAGTTAGAAAAGAACAGGTAAATTCTCTTTTAATTAAAAACCTGTCTTTATCAATTCAGCCGTTTCTGCGAATTCCTCAGGAGTAAATTTCAATTTTGGTCGAGTAAAATTAATGTCATCCACAGTTCTTAAAGGAACCAAGTGAACATGGACATGAGGCACTTCCAGACCTATCACGGCTACTCCTATTCTGGTACATTTTATGGTTTTGTCCATGGCCTTAGCTACTTTCTGAGAGAAAAGATGTAGACCTGACAAAATCTCTGGCTCTAGGTCGAAAATATAATCTATTTCTTGCTTGGGCACTACCAGTACATGTCCTTTGACCAAAGGCATAATATCCAAGAATGCAATGTAATTTTCATCCTCTGCTACTATCTGAGCGGGAATTTCTCGATTGATAATTTTGGTGAAAATTGAAGCCATAGTTTTGAACAAAAAAATCCCGGAAATCCGGGATTGTGAAAATTAATATGAAATATTAAGTATTTCGAATTGGAGTACACCTGCTGGAGCATTGATCTCTGCGATTTCCCCTTTTTTCCTACCCACTAGGCCTTTTCCGAAAGGAGATCCTAAAGAGATTTTTCCTGCTTTCAAATCTGCTTCTTCTTCAGAAACCAAGGTATAAGAAACAGTCATTCCGTTCTTTACATTCTTGATTTTTACAGTGCTCAGAATTCCTACTTTGGAAGTGTCCATTTGAGAATTATCAAAAATCCTTGCATTGCCTACGACTGCTTCTAGCTTAGCTATTTTAAGTTCCAAATGACCTTGAGCATCTTTTGCGGCATCGTATTCTGCATTTTCACTTAAATCCCCTTTATCTCTTGCTTCCGCAATTTGCTTTGCAATATCTGTTCGGCCTCTGGTTTTTAAATCTTGAAGTTCGTCTTTCAACTTCTTAAGCCCTTCTTCGGTGTAGTATTGTACTTTTCCCATAATTTTTCTCAATTAGACAGGCACCAAAAGCAAAGTAACGGTCGCTTTTTGGTGACCGTTACTTTGCCAGATGTCTTTATTTGATGCTTAAAGATAATAAACCAATTGCAACAAAGCAATTAGTCTCAATGCTTGAAAATATCAATTATAGTCTTAAAACGCCTATTCAAAGGCTTTTGTTATCTTCTCAACCAATACTTTATTTATTTTTTCATAAGACTCAAATGTCCAGCCAGCTACATGCGGAGTAAAAAGAACATTATCCCTTGAAGCAAGTTTTTGAAACTCCTCTTTTTGCTCTTCTGTAAATTTTTGAAAATTCTCATTTTCCAAAACATCCAGAACTGCTCCTAGCAATATCCCCCGGTCCAATGCCTCATTTAAAGTTTTGAAACTGATCACCTCTCCCCTAGCAGTATTGATAATCCAAAAGGGATTTGCAAAGCTTTCCAACTCTTTAATTGTGAAAAAATTTCTAGTTTCAGCCGTCAAGGGTACATGAATACTCAACACTTCTGCCTCAGCTTTGAGCTTTTCCCAAATGACTTCTTTTACAGAACCAGAACCAAAATTCATTTTATATTTATCATAAGCATAAATGGTTACCCCAAAACCTTGAAGTCTTGAAGCGAAGGACTTCCCCATATTACCAAAACCCATAATCCCAACAGTCTTCCCCATTAGTTCATGACCTCTATTTCCCTCTCTATCCCAAATACCTTTTCTCACTTCGGTATCAGATTTTTTTAGATTATTAAATAATGCCAGAAGCATTCCTATAGCATGTTCCGCCACTGCATCACGATTCCCTTTTGCCGCATGAAATAGTTTGATACGACGGCTAACCATATAATCCAAATCAATTTGATCTAAACCAGCCCCTGCTCTCCCTATAAATTTCAATCTTGTGGCCTTTTCCAACAACTCTTTGTCCATCGGAGTCTTAGAGCGGATGATTAAACCGTCATATTCTGACACTTGGTCCATTATTTCAAGACGAGTGATTTTTGGCGAATAGGTAACTTCATGGCCCTTCTTCTCTAGCATAGGAATAATACTCTTATGCATCTTATCAATAATCAGAATCTTCATTTTAAATATTTAAAAGAGACATCGCTACTAAAAAATAAACGGCCAAGCCTAATAAATCATTGGCAGTTGTAATAAAAGGGCCAGAAGCCAAAGCTGGATTGATTCCAATTTTATCTAAAAGAATGGGAGTAATTGTCCCCATAAAGGATGAAAGCAAAACAACAGAAAATAGGGCGATTGATACTACTAAACCAAAAGAGATGTCGCTCTGGTAAAATAAAACTACCACTGCAAAAACGAATGTGGCCAAGATCAATCCATTAATAACCGCAACTGCCAATACTTTCAGAAATCGTTTAGAAATAGAATCATCAAATGCAGATTTACTTGCTAATGATTGCACTACCAATGAAGAAGATTGAATACCCACATTTCCGCCAGTTGCGGTGATAAGTGGAATAAAAAATGCAAGTGCTGTAACTTTACTTAATCCTTCCTCGAAGAATCCGATAAACCCAGCACCCAATAAACCTCCAACAATCCCAATCAATAACCAAGGTAATCGAGCTTTGGTCAGTCGAATCACACTATCGTATTCATCAACGGTATCAGAAATACCGGTCATTGCCTGTATATCTTCCTCTGCCTCTTCCCGAATGATATCAAGGATGTCATCAAAAGTAATCCTTCCAACCAGTTTATTTTTCACATTTACCACCGGCACTGTTTCCAGATCATACCTTCTCATGATTTCAGCAACTTCCTCTTGATCCATATGCGTAGGTACAGAAATCACTTCATCTTCATAAATATCCTCGATTTTTGTGGTTTCAGAGGCCAAAACAATTTTCTTCAAGGAGACTCTGCCTAATAATTGCTGTTTATTATCTACCACATAAATCGAGAAGATTTTATCTACATTCTCGGCTTGTCTTCTTATTTCATTGATTGTCTGGACTACGTTCCAGTTTTTATTGGCTCGGATATATTCCTTAGCCATAATACCACCCGCGGTATCTTCCTCATATCGTAAGAGTTCGAGTATCTGTTCGGACTTCTGACGGTCTGTGAAATACCCAATTACCTCTTCCCTTTCTCGTAAATGAAGCAAATTCAGAATATCTGCACCATCATCAGAATCCATGAATTCAATCAAACCAGCTATCTCTGGAGCTTCCATCTCCTTTAACACCCGGGTCAATGAATCTTCATCCAACTCAATAAGGATATCTGCTGAAAACTGCTTCTCTAATAAGCGAAGAACATAAATGGACTCGTCCATCGAAAGCTCATCCAATATTGCGGCAACATCAGCCACATTTGCTCCATCTAGAGAGTCCTGAATAAAGGCATTATTCTCCTCTTCAATCCCCAGTCTGAGGCTTTCAAGGTATTCCTTCGAAAGTTCAAATTGCTTAATGATTTCCACGAAAAGCTTCTATTTGTTGAGCGATAAAAACAAAATCAGCGACATCCAATTGTTCGGCTCGCTTATCCATTATTGAATTAGACTTTAGATCATCCGGAAGTTGAAATGACTTCAATGAATTCCTAAGTGTCTTCCTCCTATTTCCAAAACCACCTTTTACTACTTGAAAAAATAGTTTTTCATTGCAGTCAAGGCTTTTGACTTCATTCCTAACTAATCGAATGACTCCTGAGTTCACTTTTGGAGGAGGGTCAAAAACTTCAGGTGGAACGGAAAATAGATATTCTATATCATAAAATGCCTGAAGTAATACAGACAATATTCCATAAGATTTATTTCCCTTAGGAGAGGCTATTCTTTGAGCAACTTCCTTTTGAAGCATGCAAACTACCTCCGTCACCTGATTCCTAACTTCCAATACTTTAAAGAAAATCTGGGAAGAAATATTGTATGGAAAATTACCAACGATCGCATATTGATCAGCAATCACTTTTTGAAAATCATATTTCAGGTAATCTCCGAGAATAATTCTCTCTCCTAAAGTTGGATACTTTTTGTGCAAATACTCAATAGAATCTCTATCTATATCTATCAGGTAAAGTTCTAGCTCACTTTTGAGCATAAAATCAGTTAACACACCCATCCCAGGTCCGATCTCAAGGACTTTCTTTACTCCTCCATGCCCTTTGACCGACAGAGCTATCTGCTCCGCAATACTCAAATCGGTCAAAAAGTGCTGGCCAAGATGTTTTTTGGCTCTGACTTTTTCCATCGGTTAGCTCTGATTATTTTTTATAAATTGCAGCCTTAAAATTAAGAGAATATTCCTAAAGGACTACAGTGTACTTTGGCATGCAATTAAAAGCCAATTATCGCAAAGCCCAAAATTATATGAACATAAGAAAGAGTAAACCCATTATTGGAATTAGTATTGGAGATATCAACGGAGTAGGAATAGAAGTGACTCTCAAAGCTTTATCTGACAATCGGATCTTAAAGAACTTTATTCCATTAATTTATGGTCATGGTAAAGCCATCTCCTTTTATAAGAAAATCCTAAGTATTGAAGACTTTAATTTCGTTCAGGTAAAATCACTAGAAGAGATTCAACCAAAAAGGGTGAATGTCATCAATGTCATGGAAGATTGCCCGGAAGTAATCCCCGGTGTGGAAACCCAAGAAGCAGGCAAATTGGCATTGGAGGCACTTTCTCAAGCAGTAAATGACTTGAAATCAGGTCAAATCCAAGCTTTGGTGACTGCTCCGGTAAATAAAAATAACATCAATTCTGAAGAGTTGCATTTTGTAGGCCATACGGAGTTTATCACCGAGGCAATCGGCTCAAAAGAGAGTTTGATGCTGATGGTGTCCGAACAATTACGGGTAGGCTTGGTCACAGGACATATTCCTTTGGCAAATGTTTCAGAAACAATCACGAAAGAAAGAATCATCAAAAAGGCAAATTTACTTTTAGGTGCCTTGGAAAAAGATTTTGGAATCAATAAACCTAAAATTGCAATTTTAGGATTGAACCCACATGCAGGTGAAGACGGACTTTTAGGAAAAGAGGAAGAAGAAATTATTAAACCGGCAATCAAAGAATTGAAAGATCAAAATAAAATGGTTTTCGGCCCATATCCTTCTGATGGCTTTTTCGGAATGATGCACCAAAGTAAATTTGATGGGATATTAGCCATGTATCATGATCAAGGTTTAATTCCTTTCAAATCAATCGCATTTAGCACTGGCGTAAATTTCACTGCTGGACTACCCGTGATCAGAACTTCACCGGACCATGGAACTGCCTATAATATCGCCGGTAAAAATATGGCCGATGAAGGTTCGATGAGAGCTGCAATATTTTTGGCAGCAGACATTATCGCTCAACATGAGCCAATCTCTGATTAAAAAAAGGAAAGTTTTTGGAAGCTTACCAAATTTTATTTTACAATCTATTTTATCCTGTTTAAATAATTCCCTAAATTTGCGGTCTTAAATCGAGAGGAGAAATCGTGAAATTCTGGAGAACCTTTGATATTGAGGTAATTAAGTTCGTAGAGGGAAGACACGAAATCAACTTCCAAATAGGAGATTCGTTCTTTCAGCATTTCGAAGACAATCATCTAGTCGAAAAAGGCAATTTGGCCGTACGGGTTAAAATGAATAAAGGTGCCAATTTGATAGAAATGGATTTTAATATCCAAGGTATGGTTAGACTAACTTGTGACAGAAGTCTCGAGGAATATGATCAACCGTTGGATATTCAAGAAACCATGATCTATAAGTATGGTAGCGAAGAAGCTGAGATTAACGAAGATGTTATAATGATCACAAGGGATACTCCTTCGGTCAATGTAGCACAGTTGATTTACGAATTCATTTTGCTTAATCTCCCTGCAAAAAGAATCCATCCTGATTACCGTAATGAATTGGATGAGGATGATTTTGAAGGGGAAGGAGGAATTGTATATTTTGATGAGGGTGAGTTTGAAGACGATGACAGTGAGGATAACTCAGAAGAAGAAACAAAACAAATTGATCCCCGTTGGGCATCATTAAAAAATTTAAAAAACAAGGAATAATCATAAACCACACATAAAATGGCGCATCCTAAACGAAAAATTTCGAAAACCAGAAGAGACAAAAGAAGAACTCACTACAAGTTAGAAGCTCCTGGATTGGCTAAATGTCAAACAACTGGCGAAATGCACTTACCACACAGAGCTTTCTGGTTGGACGGTAAATTATACTACAAAGGACAAGTAATTATTGAAAAAGAAGCTTTAGCTTAAGAGGCTATTTTAAATAAAATAAAATCCATTCTTAAAGAAGAATGGATTTTTTGTTTTAATAGGAATTCAATTCGCTGTCTTTCAGTATATTGAATTCTTAAGGTAGTTTTTCTTTTGGTGGTCAGAGACAATTATAATATTTTTGGCATTCCTCAAAGAAAACTTACCTACCTAACAACCCATTTAAGGAGTTAATTATTTGAGACACCTTAGTATAACCAAAATATAATGGACAAAATCAGAGCTATGGTAACCGGAGTTCAAGGCTACGTTCCTGAATACCGATTAACCAACAAAGAACTTGAAACTCTGGTAGATACCAACGACGAGTGGATTTACACAAGAACAGGAATTAAAGAGAGAAGAATTCTCAAAGGTGAAGACCAAGGAACTTCTGTCATGGGAGTTGAAGCCATAAAAGGATTATTAGCTAAAACTAATACAGATCCCCTTGATATAGATCTTATCATTTGCGCGACAGTTACTCCTGACATGCCGTTCCCTGCAACTGCAAACATCATTGCGGATAAAGTTGGAGCTAAAAATAGTTTCAGCTTTGATATCGCAGCGGCTTGTTCCGGATTTTTATACGCTTTACAGATTGGAAGTCAATTCATTCAAACAGGGCAGCATAAAAAAGTCATTATTGTAGGTGCAGATAAGATGTCTTCTATTGTAAATTATGAAGACAGAACAACTTGCATCTTATTTGGAGATGGATCTGGCGCTGTTTTACTAGAGCCTACGACCGAAGAATTTGGTGTTATGGATGCATTACTCCACGCAGATGGTTCAGGAGCTCCGTATTTAAACATGAAAGCAGGAGGAAGCATGAGACCTGCAACTCATGAAACTGTAGATGCCAGAGAGCATTTTGCCACACAAGAAGGCTCAACTGTGTTCAAATTTGCCGTAACAAATATGGCAGATGTAAGTGCAACTGTCATGGAAAGAAATAATCTAACCAGTGATGATATTGCTTGGCTAGTGCCTCATCAAGCAAACAAGCGAATTATTGATGCTACTGCCAGCAGAATGGGAATCGGATCTGATAAGGTTATGATGAACATTGAAAATTATGGTAATACCACAGCTGCTACAATCCCCCTTTGTCTTTGGGATTATGAAAACCAGTTGAAAAAAGGCGATAATTTAATCCTAGCCGCTTTTGGTGGAGGATTCACTTGGGGTGCGATCTATTTGAAATGGGGATACGATCCAAAATAATCAGCTAAAAAAATAATCGTCATATGGCAAATACTTCAGATTTTAAGAATGGCCTTTGTTTGGTAATGAACAATGATATTTTCACTATTGTTGATTTCCAACATGTAAAACCCGGAAAAGGAGCAGCTTTCGTAAGAACCAAATTAAAAGGATTGACGAGCGGTAAAACCTTGGACAAAACCTTTAATGCCGGGGAAAAAGTAGAAACTGCTAGAGTTGAAAAAAGACCTCATCAATTCTTGTATAAGGATGATATGGGATATCATTTCATGGATACAAATACATTTGAGCAGATTTCTATTGAAGAAAAATTAATTGAAAGACCTGACCTTTTGAAAGATGGTCAATTAGTTGATATTCTAATTCATGATGAGACAGAAACTCCACTTTCTGTCGAGTTACCTCCTTTTGTAGAATTGATGATAACATATACCGAACCGGGCATCAAAGGCGACACAGCAACTAATGCACTGAAACCTGCGACTTTAGAAACAGGAGCGACTGTGATGGTACCCTTATTTGTGGAACAGGATATTATGATCAAGGTAGATACAAGAGACGGTTCCTATTCTGAAAGAGTAAAATAATTAACTTAGCTGTACTCAATTTAATATTGAAACAGCTATTTTTATTTAAACCCAATTATGAATTGTCCTCGGACATTCTTTTAAAAACAAAATTATGAAACCTAAAGAGATTCAAGAGTTAATCGATTATATCTCAAACTCAGGTTTGGCTGAAGTCAAAATCAAAACTGATGAATTTGAGCTATCAATCAAAAAAGATTCATCAAATTCGAGGATTACAGAACCATCCCCTGCTCCAGCAGCGGCACCTGCGCCTGCACCTATTGTAGCGGCAGCTCCTTCAGATCCAAGCCCTTCTGCGCCAGCTGCTGTTGAATCCTCCAATCTGGTAGAGATAAAATCACCGATGATAGGTACTTTTTATTTGACCCCAAATCCAGATTCTCCAGTTTTTGTTTCAGTGGGTGACACGATCAAACCAGGTCAAACTGTCTGTATCATTGAAGCAATGAAGCTTTTCAATGAAATTGAATCAGAAGTCTCAGGGAAAATTGTAAAGATTTTGGTTACTAATTCTACACCGGTAGAATATGATCAGCCTTTATTTCTTGTAGATCCTGCAGGATAATTCCCAAACTAAAAGATAACATCGTGTTTACTAAGATACTTATTGCAAATAGAGGGGAAATAGCATTACGAGTGATCAGAACCTGTAAGGAAATGGGGATCAAAACGGTTGCTGTTTATTCTACTGCTGATAAAGACAGCCTTCATGTACGATTTGCCGATGAGGCGGTCTGCATTGGTCCTGCTCCAAGTAGAGATTCTTATTTGAACATCCCTAGAATAATCGCTGCAGCAGAAATCACCAATGCTGATGCAATTCATCCTGGATATGGTTTCCTTTCAGAAAATGCTGAGTTTTCAAGAATTTGTGAGGAATACGGAATCAAATTCATAGGAGCCAGTCCGGATATGATCGCAAACATGGGAGATAAAGCTACAGCTAAAGCAACCATGAAAAAGGCTGGAGTCCCAACTATTCCAGGCTCTGAAGGCCTTATAAGTTCTATTGAAGAAGGCATAAAGCTTTCTAATGAAATGGGCTATCCAGTCATCCTAAAAGCAACTGCAGGTGGTGGTGGCCGAGGAATGAGAATAGTACGTGAGGAAAAAGAATTCAAAAAAGCTTGGGATGATGCAAGAATGGAGTCAAGTGCTGCCTTCGGAAATGATGGATTGTACCTTGAAAAATTCGTTGAGGAGCCAAGACATATTGAAATCCAAATCATTGGAGATAAAAATGGAAAAGCATGTCATCTTTCCGAAAGAGACTGTTCTATCCAAAGAAGACATCAAAAACTAGTAGAAGAAACTCCATCTCCATTCATCACAGATGAATTACGTGAAGCAATGGGAACTGCAGCAATCAAAGGAGCAGAAGCTATAGGATATGAAGGTGCAGGAACAATTGAGTTTTTGGTTGATAAAAACCGCAACTTCTATTTCATGGAGATGAATACCCGTATTCAGGTAGAGCATCCAATTACAGAAGAAGTAACTGATTTTGACTTAATCAAGGAGCAAATTAAAGTTGCTGCAGGGGATGTGATCAGTGGCAAAAACTACTATCCAAAGCTATTTGCTATGGAATGTAGAATTAATGCAGAAGATCCTTCGCATGGATTCAGACCAAGTCCGGGAAAGATCCTAAACCTTCATATACCCGGAGGAAGAGGTGTTAGGGTTGATTCTCATGTCTATGCAGGATATGTGATCCCTCCAAACTACGATTCTATGATTGCTAAATTGATCGTAAGTGGTCAATCAAGAGAAGAGGTAATTGTAAGAATGAAAAGGGCTTTGGAAGAATTTGTGATTGATGGGATAAAAACTACCATCCCATTCCACCTTGCTTTATTGGAGGATCCAGAATTTAAAGAAGGAAACTTCACAACTAAATTCTTGGAAACTTTCGATTTCTCTGTTATTAAAAAATAATCCAACCTTATACCAAGTTAAAAGCTGTCCAAATGGACAGCTTTTTTTGTTAACCTATAATTTGACCAAGGCCTGAAAGATCAATCTGAAATGGATTGATCAGGAAATAAATAAAAACAGCGAAAGGGATTCCAAGTCCTAATGCTATCGTAGTAACCCAATCAAACTTCCGAACTTTAATCATTTGGATATCAGAAATTGGTATACCAGATTCAATTGGGATTTTTATTTTTCTATTATTCTTCTGCCAAAATAGTCCATGAATAGAATCATTTCGAACAGTAGCATATATCATGTCAAAACTTATCGAATCTTTTGTTTTGATATACAAACTGTCTCCTTCACTGATCCTACCAAGTTGTCTTGGTTCAAAAAATTTACTTCTTTCTTCCTTTGGGATTTGAGGTTTAATCCAATCAACTTTTTTATAAACTTTGCACGAAGAACAAAAGATTAGTCCTATCAATAAAATGCTTGTGATTTGTTTTTTAGAATCCATCATTCATTTATTTAATAGCTCTCACCTAAACTTCTAAATGGGTTTTTAGTAGTACCTTCTTTATTGAAATTAACTTCTGAATCCTCCATTTTTTCAATTTTTAAGACCGCTTTCTTCAGTTTATTCACATCTCCGTCAATTTCAAAGGTTTCATGTTTTTTGGTTGCAGATATTAAGACTCCTTCCAATGCTAATCCTGGCCCAAAAATCATACTTCCCCCTAAAACCGAAGCTCCTATTCCAAGATCAATATCCCAACCAGAACCACTATTATTACTACCTTGATATGAAGCGGCTCCAACTATTCCTCCTAGTATTATTCCAGATGTACCCAATACTAGAGGAAGATGGCCAAATGAATGCTTAGTTTTTATGATTGCAACATTTTTGATAGGTATGCTTTTACTTTTCTTTGCAGATTCTACAATTAAACTGGAATCTGTTACAGATAAAATTCTTCCTTTGGCAATTTTATCTCCGTTCGAGTCGTAAATCCTTATAAAGGAACCAGTTGAAACCCCTCGATCCTGAGAAAAAGCCAGTGTCGGAAAAAGAAAAAAAGTCATTAATAAAAAAGCTTTCATCAGTAGATCATTTAAAATCGAATAAAGAATCCTGAAATCTATAATTCTCAAAATCAGTAACTTAAAAATAAATTTAAGAAGCTTAATTTGGATTATCCCCAAAAAACAACCTATAAATTCCTTGTTTTTTCAGAAAACAAATAAAATATTTAGTAAATAATACTTATGAATTCGAAAGTAAAGTTGATGATCTTTCAGGAGTCTAAACACTTTGACTTTATTACTTTTTTTTTATAATCAGAAAAAACTTTTATAAAAAATTTTCATAACTTAAAAGTCTAAAAATTACCCAAAATGACCATTAAGAAGATAAATATTTTGGTCGTTGTGCCAATAGTCGTTTTTTTAGTCTCTTGTCAGGAAAAAAACAAGAGTGGCCATGCTCTATCTGAAATTGACCAAGTAAGCTATAATTTTCACATCCGCCCCATTCTATCGGACAAATGCTTTGCCTGTCATGGACCAGATGGTAATAAAAGGGAAGCAGATTTAAGATTGGATACGGAAGAAGGCGCATTTACAGCTCTAAAAGAAAGCCCCGGGAAATTTGCATTAGTTTCCGGAAATCTAGAAGAATCTGAAGTTTATCATAGAATTACTTCGGAAGATCCGGGGGAACTCATGCCTCCACCAGAATCAAATCTTGCTCTTTCTGCTTATGAAATTGAATTGATAAAAGCATGGATCAAGCAAGGAGCCAAATATGAACCTCACTGGGCATTTACAGAGGCTGAAAAACCTTCTCTCCCCTCCCAAAACGACTGGTCTCTAAATGAAATTGATAGATTTGTTTATCAGAAAATAAAAGCAAATGGATTGGAACCTAATCCTATTGCAGAACCCTATGAGTTAATTAAAAGAGCCAGCCTTGACTTGACTGGCCTTCCTCCCAGCCCTGAAGTACTTGATAGATTTGGGGATTTCTCTGGAGAAAATACCTACGAAGATTTATTGGATGGTCTCTTAGCTGATCAGGCATTTGGAGAAAAATTAGCTATTCTATGGATGGACATTTCCAGGTATTCAGATAGTTATGGGTATCAGGATGATAATATTCGTAGCCAATGGCCTTACCGTGATTGGGTGATTCATGCTTTCAATGAAAATATGCCTTATGATCAATTTTTGACTTGGCAGCTCGCAGGTGATTTATTACCCAATGCAACAAAAGAACAGATCCTTGCTACTGCATTTAATAGAAACCACAAATACACTGAAGAAGGTGGAGTAATAGATGAGGAATATCGAATAGAATATGTTTTAGACAAAACGAATACTTTCAGCAAAGGGCTATTGGGAATAACCATGGAGTGCGCCCAATGTCATGATCATAAATACGATCCATTTTCACAGAAAGAGTATTACGAGCTTTTTGCCTTTTTCAACAACACCCCTGAGAAGGGTTATGAAGGTGATGTTTCAGTTTCCAAGCCTGCGAAAACTCCGGTTTTATGGGTAGATCAAGAGGATCTTTCAGGTATTATGAGTTTTATCAATTATCAAGATAGCTCTAAGTTGAGTGTCTCTGTAATGGGTGAACTAGAAGGGGATGAAAAAAGAACTACTTATATTTTGGATAGAGGAGTATATGACGCTCCATCAATTCCAGTTTCGGCATCAACTCCATCCTCTATATTGGAATTCCCCGACGGCCTAGAAGCAAACCGGTTGGGATTAGCAAAATGGGCCACAGATAGGAAAAACCCATTAACTGCAAGAGTTTTTGTCAATTTGATCTGGCAAGAAATCTTTGGGAGAGGAATTGTTAAATCAGCTGGTGATTTTGGGATGCAGGGTGATTTACCTAGTCATCCTGAACTTCTTGATTGGCTAGCTGTTGATTTTATGGAAAATGGATGGGACATAAAACGACTTCTCAAACAAATCCTTAGCTCCTCGACTTATAAGCAATCTGCAGAAATCTCAAAAGATCATTTAAACATCGATCCTGAGAATATTTATTTGGCAAGAGCTCCAAGATTGAGACTTTCTGCTGAAAACATTCAAGATTTAGTCCTTGCAAGTAGTGGCCTATTACAGCAAGAACTTGGAGGCCCAAGTGTAAAACCATATCAGCCCGAAGGTGTTTGGGAGGCAGCATCTTCAGGAAGAGGAGTTTTAGCTACTTATGTTCAAGATACTGGAAAAAGCCTTTATAGAAGAGGCCTTTACAACTTTATTAAATTAACAGTGCCTCCTCCAAAGGCTATTATCTTTGATTCAAGTAACAGAGATCAATGCGAAGTAGGAAGAGGAAGAACAAACACGCCACTTCAAGCATTGGTGATGTTAAACGACCCCATGATTTTAGAAGCCTCAAGAGTTTTGGCAATGGATTTAGATTCAAAATTTCAAGATGATTCGGAAGCATTGCAAATGGCATTTAAGCGAATCCTTTGCAGAGAAATGAAATCAGAGGAGATGGATTTAATTGAAAGTTATTTTGAAGATCAATTAGAAAGATTTCAGGAAAATAAAGATCAAATAAAACCTACCTTAGAAGTTGGTGAATATCCAATTGACCCTTCTAAAGAAACAGCTAGGTCAGCAGCATTGATGCAGGTAATAGTCAGTTTATACAATTTGGAAGAAACGATTACCAAGATTTAAGATGGAAAAGGAAGTTTTAGAACAGGGTTTAAATCTAAATAGAAGAAAATTTTTATCGAAGCTAAGCTTAGGGGTTGGCAGTGCTGCTTTAGGTTCATTGCTTATACCTGATCTTTTCAAAGGGGGAAGTCCGGATGAAGAAGCTATCATGGCAGCTTTACCACATTTTGCTCCAAAGGCAAAACGGGTGATTTACCTTTTTCAAAATGGAGCCCCTAGTCAATTGGAATCCTTTGATTATAAGCCGCTATTGAATAAAAATATGGGACAAGAACTTCCGGATTCTATTCGAGGCGACCAAAGGCTTACTGGCATGACAGCTGGCCAAACTTCCTTTCCTTTAGTTGGCTCTTATTACAAATTCAATCAATACGGTGAATCAAGAGCTTGGATTTCTGAAATCTTCCCACATACAGCAAGTGTGGTAGATGATATTTGTATCATCAAATCCATGCATACTGAGGCGATCAATCATGATCCTGCTTTAACTTTTTTCCAAACTGGAGCTCAAGTAGGAAATCGTCCTAGTATGGGTTCTTGGTTAAGCTATGGACTTGGCAGTGAAAATAGTAACCTCCCTGCTTTCTGTGTCCTTTTAAGCAGAGGAAGAGGCAACGGGCAAGGCGTTTATTCTAAGCTTTGGAGTAATGGATTCTTGGATGCTACCCATCAAGGGGTGCAATTCTCAAACTCTGAAGATCCGGTATTGTATCTTAAGGATCCCGAGTCTATGTCTAGAGATGAGCGTAGAAAAATGCTTGACCAAATCTCAGCAATGAATGATCTGAGTTATAGAGAATTTAATGATCCAGAAATCAGTGCAAAGATTCAGCAATATGAAATGGCATTTAGAATGCAGACTGCTGTTCCAGAAATGACAGATGTTTCCAAAGAACCAGACAGTATTATTAAAATGTATGGACCGGATTGCTTGATTCCTGGTACGTATGCTGCCAATTGCCTATTGGCAAGAAAACTTTCTGAAAGTGGAGTTCGATTTGTTCAGTTGTATCATCAAGGTTGGGATCAACATGGAAACTTACCTAGTGAAATGGCTCTTCAAGCTCAGGATGTGGATCAGGCCTCAGCAGCCTTGATTTCTGATTTAAAGCAGAGGGGAATGCTTGATGAAACTCTTGTCATTTGGGGAGGAGAATTCGGGAGAACCAATTATTGCCAAGGAAAAATTCTTGAAGATAATTATGGAAGAGATCACCATCCAAGAGCATTTTCAATTTGGATGGCAGGAGGAGGAGTGAAATCAGGAATGGTCTATGGCGAGACAGACGAGTTTGGTTACAACATTTCCGAAAATCCTGTACACGTTCATGATTTCCAGGCTACAGTAATGAATCTTATGGGGATTGACCATGAGCGCATGACCTATAAACATTTAGGAAGAAGGTACCGACTTACTGACGTATCAGGCCATGTCATAAAAGATATCCTTGCTTAAGGTTACCTATGAGTAGATCCAGTTCTTTTAGATCAATCCTTGAAAATACCCTGTTTATATGGTTAGGGTTATCACTTATATTGACAATAGGTGGAGAAAATTTGCTGCTACCTGATTGGGTTCAAGTATTAGGAAGAAGTCATCCTTTAATTTTACACTTTCCAATAGTTTTACTTCTTTTTGGCCTGTTGTTTTTTTGGATCCCAAACCTCAAGGAAAAAACAGAGTTAAAAGAGTTCGGTGAAATAAGCTTTTTGGTAGGTTGTAATTTTGCAGGAATCACAGTCATTGCTGGACTACTTCTAGCTCAAGAAGATTATGAAGGAGCTGCTTTAGAATGGCATAAATGGGCCGGATTAGCAGTTTTTGGATTAGCTGTTTTACTTTATTTTCTTAGGAACCAATCCCTAAAAATATCAAAAAGCCTGACTGCAATCATAGCTGTGGGTGTTTTGCTTACAGGCCATTGGGGAGCCGATCTAACCCATGGTGAAAATTTTCTCCTTGCCCCTATTCTGAAGGAAGAACAGGAAACTTTAGCTTTAAATGAGGCAGAAGTATTTAGAGATGTGGTGCAACCTATTCTTCAAGCTAAATGCATTAGCTGCCATAAGGAGGGAAAGATCAAAGGGGAACTTCGAATGGACTTGGTGGAGCACATCAAAAAAGGCGGAAAGTCCGGGCCTTTTGTCGTTCCTGGTGATTTTGAGAAATCACTTTTGGTAACGAGGATTAATCTTCCTATCGAAGAAAAGGAGCATATGCCACCAAAAAATAAAATACAGCTTACAGAAGAAGAAAAGACAATTCTAATGGATTGGGTTTATTCTGGTGCTAGTTTTGATTTAAAACTGGAGGAAATGGATCAACAAACGGATTTATTTCAACTGGCATCTCAAAAATTCAGGAAAGAAGAAAGTTATGACTTCAATTCAGCAGACCCTGAAAGCATTCTAGAATTAAATAATTTCTTTAGAGAAGTATCTCCACTTTACCCAGAATCACCAGCTCTGGTGGTTTCTTATTTTGGGATTTCAGCTTTTGACCCAAACTCCTTAGATGAACTTAAAAAAATCGGAAAACAGATAATTCAGCTAAACTTGAATAAAATGCCACTTGGAGGTGTAAGCTTTCGTTTTCTTTCCAATTTCCCCAATTTAAGAGAGCTACAGGCTAATTTCACAAACCTTACCTCAGAGGAAATCTCAGAGATAGCCAAAGTAGAAAGTTTAACATCTTTAGCCATATCAGGAAATGATATAGATGAAAAAAGCCTCACTAGTCTGGGACAAATGAAAGGACTAGAAAAGCTTTTTTTATGGCAAACTGGTCTTAGTGATGAGGAAAAAGAACAATTGAAGAAGGAATTACCAGACACCCAAATAGAATATGGTTTTGATGGCAGTGGAGTTATTTATGATCTGAATTCTCCGACTATTATTTCAGAAGTCAACATGTTTGCAGACAGCACCGAGCTAGAAATGACTCATCCAATAAAAACTGTTGAAATTCGCTATACCACTGATGGAGAAGAACCTGATAGTATCTCCTCCCCCATTTATACTTCACCTATTTGGATAAATAAAACAGCAGAAGTGAAGGCAAGAGCTTTTGCAAAAGATTGGAAAGGAAGCCCATCTTCTAGTATTTTACTCTTCCGAAGTGGAAGTCCCCCAGCTGAAATAAAATTACTTACCCAACCTAATCCAAATTATTTTGGCAAAGGAGAAAAAACTCTTGTTGATCAAATCAAAGGAAAAAACAATCATACTTCTGGTGAATGGTTGGGCTATCAAGACCAAGATCCAGAGATAGAAATCACATTGGCTGAAGGCCAACAACCTAAAGAATTAACAGTAAGCTTATTATACCATGAAAGTGCTTATATTTTTCCTCCAACCCAAGTAGAAGTTTGGATAAGTAGTATTGGAGGAAGTTGGGAAAAAATAGTGGATGATATTCCAAATCAATCTAAAGACATCAAACCTTCAAGATTTGAAGCGCTTAATTACGATATGCCAAACAAAAGTTATAGCAAGGTGAAAATTAAAATGAAGCCAATTCGATCTCTTCCAAAGTGGCATCCAGGGGCAGGAGCCAAAGGGTGGGTATTCATCGATGAAATTTCATTCTTAGATTGACGATTTTTCCTACACCCTTTCCGTTTTGTGGATTTTTGAAAAAACAACATGCCATACTAAAGAAGTTAGTTAAATCACAACCACTTATCTTCTGGATATAAAATTCATAAAACCATTTTTAAAATCGATTTCCCTGAAAAAAGAATGAATTAAATTTAAAATCTATTTAAGTAACCATTAATAAAAAGCCAAAGGTTAATTTTAAGCAACAAAGGGAAAAAGCTTTATTTTGGAAGGAAAATTGGATTAAACTATGCTGAATCTAATCTTATCCCGATGTTTGATAGGTAATTGATAATTCTCTCCCAAACGGAGGAATAATTCAAATTTGAAGTAGAAATACTATTTTGATTAATATCTTGAAAAAAATTAGTAACCCCCAGCCTTTGCTTCTCAATATAGACGCATGGTACTGCTAATATGAGTCAAAGTCTTAACAAGAAACTTTCAGTTGTATTTTTCTCTGATATCGTCGGCTACACCCAATTGATGGGTAGAGACGAAGATATGGCCTACCAGCTGATGAAAGATAACCTTGATGTTCATCAACACTTTTTTGAAAAATTCAATGGAACGCTTATTAAAGAACTTGGAGATGGGGTTTTGGCGACTTTTGATAATCCGGAAGATGCTCTAAACGCAAGTGTGGAAATTCAAAAAGAGTGGAAGTCACGAGGAGAAATTGCGCTGAGAATCGGTTTACATTGTGGTGATATTATTTTTGATCGTGGAGATATATTTGGCGATGCAGTTAATATCGCATCGAGAATTCAAAGTATTGGTGTTCCATCCTGCGTTCTATTTTCAAGGCAATTAAAAGCTCTATTAAACTCCGAAGAAGAATTTCCAAATATAAAATTAGGTACTTTCAAATTAAAGAATGTTGAACGTGACTTAACCTTATTTGCGCTTTCCACTGACCCATTAGTTGTTCCGAGGAGAGAGCAAATGATCAATACGATCAAATATCAGGAAAGGAAAACATGGAGATACTGGGTAGGAATTGGGTTGTTGGTCGGTATTATTGTAGCACTAATCTGGTTCATAAACTGGGGCGAAACTTCTAGCTGGACAAAGGATAAATCGATTGCCGTACTTCCCTTGAAAAATCTCAATGCAGACCCTAGCAAAGAGTATTTCAGCGATGGCCTTACAGAGGATATCATTACGCAGTTATCCAAAATCAATTCTTTAAGAGTAATTTCTCGAACAAGTACTGTTTTATATAAAAATTCACAAGAAAGTAATCCTGAGATTGCTTTATCCTTGGGTGTAAGTACACTATTGGAAGGGAGTGTACAATGGTCAGGTGAAAGATTACGGATTCGCGTTCAATTAATTGATGCTACTTCAAATCAAGCTATTTGGGCAGAAACATTTGATTTGGAAATGATCGAAGACTTATTTGCTGTCCAAAGTCGAATCGCTTCAGAAATCGCAACAAAGCTTCAGGCTGAAGTTACTATGTCTGAAATCGATCAAATAAACAAAAAGCCTACATCAAGTTTTGAGGCCTATGAAGAATACTTAAAAGGCAGAGGTGAATATTATGAATATCAACTTCAAAATAATGATAGTGCCATAGCCAGTTTCAAAGAAGCGATTAAAATTGATTCCACTTTTGCATTAGCCTGGGCAGGTTTGGGCGACGCTTATGCCCAGATGTTTGGGATTTTTAATTATTCTCCTATCTGGCTGGACTCTTCACTTTACGCTGGAAATATGGCAGTAAAAATAGATCCAAGGTTGGCGGAAGGGTACAAGGCCTTAGGAGTGGCGCATTATTATAATAACCAATATGATCTGGCTCTTGAATATTTAGAGAAGGCTGTGGAAATTAGTCCAAATCATGCACAAGCTATTGGAAATCTAGGCACAGTCTATTTTATCACTGGGCAATTAGACAAATCATTAGAATTACAAAGGAAAGCTGCTGGGCTAAACCCAAAAAGTTTTATTCCTTTTCAAATTTTAGGCTGGAATTATCGTCTATTGGAAAATCAAATTCAAGCTCGATTTTGGCTTAGAAAATCACTTGCAATAAAACCTTCCTACGATACGTATGAACAGTTAGGACTCAGCTTTCTAGCCGAAGGAAAATCAGATAGTGTTCAATCAGTAATAAATAAAATTGGGGATTTAGAAAATAAAGATCCTAGTGTTGACCAAGTTGCAGGAGTTCTGTCCTTTATGAACAAGGATTATAAAAATGCAGAAATTTATTTGAGCAGATCAATTGAGGAGAAAGAGGATTGGGTGACTGATCCATACTTCCATGCACCGATTTATCTGGCAAGTATCTTAAAAACCAACGGAAAACTCGAGGAGGCTGAATATTATATCAATGAAAAGCTTGAAGCTTATATCATCGAACTTGAGGGCGAAAATCCCGATAAAGAGTTTGCCGTATTTACTGCTGCTTTATATTTATTGAAAGGGAATAAAGAAAAAGCTATTGAATACCTAGCTTTAGCAAAAGAGATGAACTTTCAAGATTATCAAACATTGGAAATGAACCCTCTTTTCTACTCCATCCGAAACGATCCGGATTTCATGATCTTAATCGAGGAATTAAAATCTGAAATTCGAATAATGAAACTAAACTTGTCTCTTCAAAAAAATTAGCTCCAAAAAAAGGAGGGCATGTAATGCACATGTCCTCCTTTTTTTGAGTTATTATTTTTATCTAATTCTTGGAATAGAATACGTCCGCTCTCCACAACTTACTAGACGGGCCACTGCAGGTGCACCCTGTGATGCATAAACAATTCCAGATACAAATGCCGCAGACATCGATGTTCCAGACCAAACTCCATATTTATCTCCTGGAAAGGTAGAGAATACTGGGTTTCCTGGAGCTACCCAATTCACATTAGATCCAAGGTTAGAGAAACTTGAACAAGCGTCTTCACTTTCAAGGCAATTATAATCAATAGAACCAACAGTGAAGATATTTGGTCCAGTTATACATCCAGGTAAATTCCTATTGGAATCATCACCATCATTTCCAGCTGACATGACTACGAAAATCCCTTTCCCAGCCACATTTCTTATAGCTTCGCTAAGCATTGGATTGGAATTGGCACAATCTGAAATCCCAAATGCTCCCAAGCTCATGGATACTACGTCTCCACTTTTTCCAAACTGAGCAACATGATCTAAGGCTAGGATAATATCAGACCAATAACCTTCCCCTTTAGCATCAAGTATCTTTAAAGATACAGTGGGTGCTCCGGGTGCTATCCCGTTCATTGAGTATTCATCTGTAGTTGGTTTGGATTCTGCAGACGCTATTCCAGCCATAAATGTTCCATGCCCAGCATCATCTTTCCATGGATTGTTGTCCACAAAAGATTTAGCATACTTTTTAGATTTATTGATACTATTTTTCAAGTCATTATGATTTCCATCAATTCCAGAATCAATAATCCAAATAAAATTTTTCTCAGGACCAGTTCTTCTTTGCCCTCCTCCTGCATCAATAATAGAACAATTGGTTCCTATATCTAGGTTATATCCATCTTCCTGCATTCTCGGTCTACTTTGCATAATCGGCCTTCTCGCCTGCATTTCCGGCATACTCCCCGATTGCATGATAGGTCTTCTTGCTTGCATTTTAAAATCTAATAGTACCGATTCTATTTCAGAATCTCCTTTTAAAGCATCGGCTTGAGAATCGGTCATCTCAACAACTAATCCTACCTCTACATCAGAAAAAGTTTTTAAAATCTTATTGACTTTTCCCTTTACAATATTTTCGGCTTTATCCTTTTTCTCTTTCCGATTTGCTTGATTACCTCTTTGCGCCTGATCTCTATCTTCTATTTCAGCAGTTGTAAAGATCCCTTTGTCTTTTAGTTTGACTACATATCTTTTATCACTTTGAGCAAATACTCCTGAAAAAAGAAAAAGACAAAAAATAATTAAAAAGATATTTTTCATAGTTTGAATAATAAAATTGTGATTGAAATATTTAAAGAAACCAACTAACCTAAAGTACAATTTTATTGTTACAAAATGCTTTTTATATGATGAATAGTTTTGAAAATACTCAGCTTTGACTTCCTTATTATTTGAACTTCCATAACTCTTAGTTAATTAAAAGTTTCTGTCAATCAACCGTGAAAAATCAAATTTTTATAGGATTTATTTAATTTAAATAGTGTCTTTTTTCACCTATTTGGTATTCTGCTCCTTTGCCAGAATATCTCTATAATGACTGATATTATCGGCAATAGAATC
Source organism: uncultured Algoriphagus sp. (assembly GCA_965659625.1). GTDB lineage: Bacteria > Bacteroidota > Bacteroidia > Cytophagales > Cyclobacteriaceae > Algoriphagus. Next base: position 65,332 of record CBFHWO010000004.1, read on the forward strand.
CTCTAGTTCCGGCACTTTTATATCTTTATATCTTACCATTTCTTCAAGGATTGTTTTTGCGACCAGAAGCCTTGCAGCATCTTTATCATCTGCTGGAATAATATACCAAGGTGCATGTGGCTTTGAAGTCCTGTTGATAGCCTCTTCGTAATATTGCTGGTAATGATTCCAAAAATCTCTTTCTTTTAAATCTCCTGGAGAAAACTTCCAATTATGTTTCTTTTCGTCCAGTCTTCTTAACAGTCTTTGTCTTTGCTCTTCTTTACTTAAATGCAGGAAAAATTTTAAAACTATAACTCCATTTTGACTTATTTGACTTTCAAAATTATTGATCTGGTCAAATCGCTTTTCCCAAAATGCAGGAGTTATATCATCAACTGAATCAATATCGGGGATATTTTCACCCATGATATATTCTGGATGTACTCGAGTCACCAACACATTTTCATAATGAGTCCTATTGAAAACAGCGTACTTTCCTCTTTGTGGAAGTGCCAAATAATGCCTCCATAAATAATCATGTTTTAATTCATTAGTAGACGGGGTCTTAAAACTATGAACCACTACTCCTCTTGGATTGAATTCCTTAAAAACCTCACGAATTAAACTATCCTTCCCGGCCGTATCCATTCCTTGCAAACAGATCAGCACGGAGTATTTGCTATGTGCATACATGATATCCTGATGATCACTTAATTTCTCACGGTATTCATTCAGTTTTTTGGCTTTGTTTTTATCAGATATCCCCAAATCCAAAAATGTCGGTATTTTTTTAAGTGCTATTGGATCTACTACTTTTAGTCTTTCTACTTCTATATTTTTCATGCTGATGGTTTTAATTGAATAAAAAATTGGTTGAAAAGCATAAAACAAGATAATATTTTAAATTGGGGCTGAATTATTTCTTTTAACTTTTTAAGTCAATAATCACCCAACACAACCTTACGTATGAATATTAAATCAAGCCCTGGAATTTTATCTGACAGATATCTCGCTTTGGATGTACTAAGAGGAATGACAATTGCCTTCATGGTAATAGTCAACACCGCCGGTGATTGGTCAAATCTATATGCTCCTCTAGCTCATGCCAAATGGCATGGATTTACCCCTACAGATTTGGTTTTTCCTACTTTTATGTTTGTAGTAGGTAATGCCATGAGCTTTTCCATGAAAAAGCTGCAAGACATGTCTGCAAATGACTTTTTTAAGAAAGTTGGTAAAAGAGCATTTTTGATTTTTTTAATTGGATGGCTCTTGAATGCTTTTCCTTTTTATGACATTTCTGATTCTGGCGAATTCAGTTTTATCAATATTACCGAGGTCCGGGTATTTGGAGTTTTACAAAGAATTGCCTTGGGATACTTCTTTGCAGCAGTTATTCTATACATAGGTGGTGTAAGATTGGGATGGATATTTAGCGCCGTAGCACTATTTGGCTATTGGGCATTGATGCTAATTTTTGGTGATTCTGCAGATCCATTTGGCCTCTCTGGCAATGCTGCCCTCAAACTGGATCTAGCTTTAATTGGTCCTGAGCGCATGTATGGAGGAGAAGGGATTCCTTTTGATCCAGAAGGAATTTTAAGTACTCTCCCGTCGATAGTAAATGTAATAGCTGGATTTCTGGTTGGGAAAATGATCCAAAAACTCGGAAATAGTATGGAGTCTATCAAAAAACTAATCATTTCCGGTGCGATTTTAATTGTTGCTGCTTATGCTTGGGACATTCTTTTTCCTATCAATAAAAAAATCTGGACAAGCTCCTATGTGCTTTTGACTATAGGAATTGATATGATGATTCTAGCTGTCTTAGTGTATTTAATAGAACTGAAGAAACTTAATAATTGGACTTATTTCTTCGAGGTTTTTGGGAGAAATCCTTTAATACTTTACATCGCCTCCGGGATAGTGATCACTCTTTTTGGGATGATTCCGGTTGGTGATATGTCGTTTAGATCTTTTATTTACCAAAACCTATTTACAAGTTGGCTAAGTCCAAAGACTGCATCCTTCTTTTTTGCATTTTCTTATATGCTTTTGATCTGGATAATGGGGCTTTGGATGGACAAAAAACGGATCTATATCAAGGTTTAAACCTGATTTTGTTCAATTCTCTAATTTGAATTTTGTAACTTATCCTAGCTTTTTAATTAACTGAGATTTTTTATGAACTTAAAAATTGGAGTATACAACGTTGAATGGATGAGGAATCTTTTTGATTCAGAAGGAAATCCAATAACAACAGGAGAAGATGGGGCCCGAAGTAAAAAACTGGCAGAGGTAGTTGAGGCAATGGATCCTGATTTTCTGGGAATAGCGGAAGGCCCAAACACCTTGGTTGACGGTTCGAAAACAGCAAGTTTGCAACTCGAAGCTTGGGTACAGGAATTTATCCCTAACAAAAATCTTAAAGGAATTCATGGCTTCCCGTCTCCAGGACAGCAGGAACTTTGTGCGCTTTATAATCCTGAAAAAATCAAAGTACTTTTTACTCCAGAAACCAAGGAAGGAAAAAGATTTGATCAAGCGTTTCTAGTAGATACGCTGAATAGACTCATTAAAGAACAATACAAGCATTACAGGCCTCCCTTGGAGCTTAGTATTTTAGGTTTAGATAACACATTTCTAACTCGTGTGATCATTGCCCATACTAAATCGAAAGGCATTTTTGACATGGTAGACCTTGCCAGATTTGAACAAATCTCTCAACGAGATCGATTAAAGCTTTTTGCTGAATGCATGTCGATACGGGAGCGATGCGATGACTATTTGGAAAAAAATCAACAAGTCATGGTCATGGGAGACATCAATGATGGTTTTGAATTGGATTTTTATGAAAATCGTTTCAGCAAAAGTGCAGTCGAATTATTATTGGGGGACACCTGGAATCCAGAGTTTATCCTAAAATCTGTTTTACCTAAACCCAAATTGAATTCCTACGGATGGACACCAAATTCAAGTCGATATAAAGACCGAATTACCGGAGATCATGTAAATGTTTTGATCGACCATATTTTGGCCAGCCAAGGACTTAAAGTACTTGAAGGAAAAATTTGGAATCCTTATCTTGAAAAAGACAATAATCTTATCCAAAGTCTTAAAAATCAACTTCTTCAAGGTTCTGATCATTTCCCAATTCTCTCGGTAGTAGAATTCTAAAATAATATAAAATGGATCAAGCAACCCAAACTATGATTGACAACCTTAAAAAAAATTCAGGAAAAAGCCTGGATGAATGGGTGTCTATTGTCAAAAATGAAAACTTATCCAAGCATGGAGAAATCCTCAAATTTCTTAAAACCAATCACGGTTTTACACATGGATTTGCCAATTTGGTAGCACACAAAACGTTGCATTCTGATGCTGGTTCAGCCTCGGGAACAGATGAATTGATAAGTAAGCAGTATAAAGGAAAAGAGCATTTTTTACCACTTTTTGAAGAGCTAAAAAAAGAAATCAAAGGCTTTGGAGACGATATTGAATTTGCTCCGAAGAACGCATATGTGAGCGTTCGCCGAAAAAAACAATTTGCACTTTTGATACCTGCCACCAAAACCAGGTTTGACGTTGGGATAAACCTAAAAGGTCAGGAACCTTCCGGAATCCTCGAACTTGACACAAAATCAAATGGAATGGTAAGCCACCGAGTGATCATTAACCATGAGGAACAATATTCCAAAGAATTAATCAACTGGTTAAAAAAAGCTTATGAAGCTGCTGGCTAAATAGTGCCACTTACAAAGTAAGATCACTATTGATCAATTATTGAGGATTAACTTTCTATTTTGGGTATATCTTTAATTTACATTGATCCTCTATTTGTATGTCTAATCTTTCAATTTTCAATTCTTTCAAGGTCTTGTCCTCTATTTTTCTTTGCCTGATTTGGAATGCCTCCTATTCTCAGATCACTGAAGAAACATATCATAGGGCCGAATATTTTCTTAGTAATAATATCCAACGCGAAGTTTACCATTTGGATGTAACTCCTAACTGGCTTGATGAAAAAACCAGCTTTTGGCACCAGACATCTACTGCCGATGGAAAGCGATTTTACTTGACAGATATTGAAAAAGGAATTACAACGGAAGCCTTTGACCATCAGAAATTAGCAGAGATTATCACAGAAAAAACTGGAGAAACTGTAGATCATAAAAACTTGCCTTTCAATCGAATTCAAATTGCAAAAGATGGTTCAATTAGCTTTGAATGGAAAAATAAAACATGGACTTTCCAAAACAAAAACCTAGAATCTAAGAGATCTTCAGAGCCAAGGAATAGAGATGTTTCAATTTCTCCTGACGGAAATTGGAAGGCTTTTACAAGAAATTTTAATCTTTTCGTAGAAAATCTAGAAACTGGCGAAGAGCTCCAGCTTAGTTATGACGGTAAAAAAGACTATGAATATGCTTCTTTTTGGGGCTGGTCAGATATGGTTTTTGGCGAAAATGGAGAAAGGCCTTTTCACTTATCAATCAATTGGTCACCAGATTCAAAAAAAATCCAAACCCAAATTGTCGATTTAAGATTAGCAGAAAAAATGCTTCTCTTGGACAACAGTCAGGATGATAAGTTCAGACCACAGTTACAAGGGTATTATCGCGGTTCTCCAGGAGACACTACCGTTGTTACGTATATCCCAGTCCTAATTGATATCGAAAAGAAAGAAGTTTTCAAGTTCACGGATTTCTCACTCCCCCATTTTATTGGCATGTATTTTAACTGGGACGCTGATAGCAAGAACTTGTTTGGAACTTATTTACACAGAGGCTTTAAAGCTTTTGATTTAATAGAAATCAATGCTGAAACAAAGGAATATAGGAAAGTCTATTCTGAATCATCTCCTACTCATATTAACAATAACAACATTTTCAGAAGGTTGGATAGTGGCCAATTTATCCTTGGAACTGAGAAATCTGGATGGAATCAACTTTACCTCTTAGATTGGAAAAGTGGGGAATTAGTCAATAGAATCACGACAGGGGATTATGTAGTAAAAAACCTTCTCTATGTCGATGAAGAAAATGAAATCATTTATTTCGAAGCCGCAGGAAAAGAAGAGAATGTAAATCCATATTTTTCTTTTGCCTATAAAGTGAATTTCGATGGGACTGGACTTGAACTTTTGACCCCAGAAAATTCTTTTCACGACATTTCTTTTTCTCCAGGAAGTAAGTATTTCGTTGATAATTTCTCCACTATCAATGAACCAACCGCTTCAGTAGTAAGAGAGCTCGAAACAGGAAAGGTTGTCCATGAAATATCAAAAGCAGATATTTCAAATCTATTAAACAGAGGCTACCAAAGCCCAAAGCCATTTACTGCAATAGCTAAAGATGGGAAAACTACTATTTATGGGATTTATTACCTACCCACCAATTTTTCCTCAAAAAAGAAATATCCAATTGTAGATTATACCTACACTGGGCCTCATATAGATATTACGCCAAAAACATTTAAGGCAGGCCTAGTTGGATTGCAGCAACCAATGGCAGAACTGGGTTTTGTTGTAGTAACTGTGGATGGATTAGGCACACATGGAAGAGGAAAAGCATTCAATGATGTTTCCTATAATAATCTAGGTGACGGGACAACAGATCATGTATTGGCAATAAAAGAGCTTGCCACTAAAAACAAATTCATGGATGTAGACAAAGTTGGTATTTTCGGCCACTCTGCCGGAGGCTACGATGCCGGTAGAGCAATTCTTTTACACCCAGACTTTTATAAAGTTGCCGTAGCATCTGCTGGAGATCATGATCATCGAATGGAAAAAGCTTGGTGGCCAGAAATGTATATGGGATACCCGGTTGGCGATTTTTACCATAATCAATCTAATATCACCAATGCTGCCAACCTAAAAGGGCATTTACTGCTGGCACATGGAGGAATAGATGAAAATGTGAATCCCTCGGCAACCTTTAAATTCGCAGAAGCATTGATCAAGGCGGGAAAAGATTTTGATTTGTTTATCTGGCCAAGTAGGAACCATAGTTTCGGAAGAACATCAGGAGATTATTTCACCAAAAAACGATGGGATTACTTTATCGAGCATCTTATGGGAGAAGAACCTCTTAGACATTATCAGATCAAAACGGATTAAGTTGAAATGAAAGAAGGGATTTGGTTAACCAAATCCCTTCTTTCATTTTCACCCTTCTATTTCTTTTACCAATTCTTCATACCAAGCCTCTCCATACTTTCGGACGAGAGCATCTTTTAGAAACTTATAAATTGGAACTTTCAAATTGGATCCCAATTGACAAGCAGGATCACAGATATGCCAGCGATCATAATTAAGTGCATCAAACTCCTCATACTTCGTGATACGAATTGGATACATATGGCAGCTAATCGGTTTTTTCCAAGTGATTTTACCGTCTAAATAAGCCTGCTCAATACCACATTTTAAGATTCCTCTTTCATCGTATAAGGCATAGGCGCATTCTCTATTTTCTCCAATGGTTGGAGTTCCTTTATCACCATCTTTATCTATGACCCAAGTACCTTGGGCTTCAATCACTTTTCTACCCTCTTCTGTAATGTAGTCTTTAACAATTGGATAGATTTCTTCGATGATTTTTGTTTCTTCATCCTCTAACGGAGCACCAGCATCACCTTCTACACAACATGCACCCTTGCATGCTTCCAAATCACAAACAAAAAAGTTCTCTTTGATATCATCAGAAAGAACCGCATTTCCCACTAAAATCATAAACTAATCGAATTATACTTCAAAGGTAATCATTGAATTTCAAAAGAGACTCCGAAAGTAGGTTTTTGAAAATCTCTACTTCCCACACCCCATCTCCTTTTTTAGAGATATGCATTAAAGCTAAATACTCTTCAAGATCGAACAAGAGGGAAACCAATCAATGATCTTAATAATTCATTTGGGAATTAAACTCAAAATAAACAAAAAAGAACCGCTCAATTACGAGCGGTTCAACCCAGCACTATGAAAATCAGCTTTTAAAAGCCTTTAGAATTTAAACAGGAAGCTGTCAGAATTGTTTTAAATCTTAGTAAAAAATAAGATGAGATTAGAATTTTTTTGGTGACCATTTAGCAAAGACTTGAAACCCATCTGGAATTAAATTCCGTTCTTTACGAAGTGCAAGTCGTCTTGTCGTCCTGATCCCGATTTATCGTGATTGGGGAGGAAAGTCCGGGCAACATAGAGCACCATACTTCCTAACGGGAAGGGGGCTGACTGGTGACGGTCAGTTTACAGAAAGTGCCACAGAAAATATACCGTCCCGATTGCTATCGGGATAAGGGTGAAAAGGTGGGGTAAGAGCCCACCGCTCCGTCAGTGATGCCGGAGGCATGGCAAACCTTATGGGTTGAAAGATCAAATAGGCCTCGGGCAAAGTGCTGCTCGTACGATGCATGGCAACATGCTTCCGAGGTGGGTAGATCGATGGATCCTGATTGTGAAGTCAGGGCTAGATAAATGGCAAGATTCTTTTTGATAGTAATCAGAAGGAAACAGAACCCGGCTTATAGACTTGCACTTTTTTCTTTTAAATTAGAGGCATGTCAAAAATATTGATCATTGATGACGAAAAAGTCATCCGCGCTACCCTACGCGAAATATTAGAATACGAGAAATTTGAGGTTTCAGAAGCACAAGATGGAGCTGAAGGACTCAAAAAGCTCATGGAAGAAGATTTTGATTTAGTGCTTTGCGATGTGAAAATGCCGAAAATGGACGGCATTGAGGTTTTGGATCAAGCCAAAGCTTTGGATAAATCTCCACAATTTATCATGATCTCTGCCCATGGCAGCATCGAAACAGCAGTAGAAGCAACAAAAAAAGGAGCATTTGATTTCATCCCAAAACCTCCTGATCTAAACAGATTGTTGCTTACTGTAAGGAATGCGCTTGATAAGAAAAATCTCGTTTCAGAAACCAAAGTTTTGAAAAAGAAACTTTCCAAGAAACTGGATATGGTTGGAGAATCAACTGCCATTCAGAATGTAAAAGATACCATAGAAAAAGTAGCACCAACGGACGCAAGAGTTCTGATCACCGGGCCTAATGGTACTGGTAAAGAATTAGTAGCCCACTGGCTTCACGCTAAAAGTAATAGATCTTCGAATCCTTTTGTAGCGGTAAACTGTGCCGCTATACCTTCAGAACTTATTGAAAGTGAATTATTTGGCCATGAGAAAGGAGCTTTCACATCGGCTCATAAACAAAGACAAGGGAAATTTGAACAAGCGCAAGGTGGAACTTTGTTTTTAGATGAAATCGGAGACATGTCACTTTCTGCTCAGTCCAAAGTATTGCGAGCGCTTCAGGAAAATCTAATCAATCGAGTTGGAAGTGATAGGGATATCAAAGTTGATGTTCGTGTTCTCGCTGCCACCAATAAGGATTTAAAAAGTGAAATTAAGGAAGGGAAATTCCGCGAGGATCTTTACCATAGATTAAGTGTAATATTGATTCAAGTTCCTTCCTTAAAAGATAGAAAAGAAGATATCCCTTTATTGGTTGATAAATTTTTAGAGGATATCGCTTCCGAAAATGGAGATGCAAAAAAGTCTATTTCTACTTCTGCATTAAAAAAACTTCAAGAATTCCCATGGACAGGAAATATCCGAGAATTACGAAATGTGATGGAAAGACTTGTAATACTGGGAGAACAAGAGATTAGTTTAGAAGACATAAAAAAATATGCTGACTATTAAGGTCAGCATATTTATTAACTATTTGGCTTCTCAGTAGCAGGTGCTTTTGCATAAGCTGGACAAGGTTTACTTGAAGCGCAAGCTCCCAAAGCTAAAACTCCTACTAATAATGCGATTGTTGCTAATTTTTTCATAATTCAGATTTAATGCTGATCAAATATGTTTAATAATTCTTAAGATAGCAATTACTGCACCAGAAGATTGCACCCTCTGATTTCACTGTTATCAAATCTTCCTAATATTTCAAGTTCTCCATTTTCATCAAAGCTTCCTAAATCCTGTGTTTCGATGAAAGCACAAGAATGGAAATTTCCCAGATCGATAACATTGACCCCTCCCTGTTTTCTCGTAGTCCATGAAAGTGGGTCATTTATATCTCTTAATATAACGTGCATAGTTGATGGTAAGGTATATTTCCCCTTCCCTTTTGAATAGGCCTGAGACATTAATTCTGTCATTCCATATTCTGAATGAATCGAATCAACTTTAAAAAATGATTTCAAAATACTATGGACCTCTTCACGAACCATTTCCTTTCTTCTACCCTTCATACCTCCTGTTTCCATGACAATCAAATTTTTTATTTCAGGTAGACCTTCAATAGTTTCTGCCAAATCCAATAAGGCAAAGGTCACACCTAAAAGTAAAATCTTCTTTCTTCCTTCTGAAAGCGAACGGAGTTTTTCAACCAGTTCATTTTGGTTGTAGAGGTAAAATCCAGAATCAGCCGACTTACTTTCTCGAATAAAATGATCTGCCATTCTAACTAAACTGCTACCCTCTCTTTCCAAATAAGAAGGAAGTAAAGCTAAAACATGGAAGCCCTCTAGGGATCCATATTCTTTTTCAAAAAGGCTTTGAGCATGATTTAAATACCAGTTTTCAGACCAATAAAAATGCTTACTTGTAATTGCACCTGTCGTACCACTACTGGAATAAAATCCTGGGAATAAAGAAGGGTCTCCAGAAATAACTTGGTGGTCCTTAAAAAATCTGATTGGTAAAAATGGAATTTCTTTTAAACCCTTAATCTGCGAAACATCTATTTGGCGAGCTTCAATGTATTTTTTATAAATTTGATTTTCTGATGCCTGAAATCGAAACAGTTCTAAAGCCACGGTTTCAAAGTCCTCAGATTTTAAATCTTTAATGCGTTCTGAAAAACTTTTAAAATCCTGCATCGTTTTATATTTTGCGAAGTCCAATCGCTGTAATCAATCAACTTGGATGTAAATTTACTTTCGCCCTATGCGTTTAAAAAACTATTCAGGATTATTCTTTTTGGCATTGGCCAGTTTTTCTTGTGTGAATTCACCAGATAATTTCCCTAGCACTCCTGAAATTAATTTCTCTACCATAGAATATGTGCCTACTACTGGCCCAGATTCGCTAATTATTTCTTTAAATTTTAAGGATGCTGAAGGTGATTTAGGCTTAGGAGCTACTGAAATCAACCCTCCTTTTAATGCCGTTGAGTACCAAAGAAATAATGTAGGAGAGTTAATCACTTATTCAACAAGACCTCCAGAAGCGCCATCATACAACCCGATTGATTGGGTGATTGATCCCATTATCAACAATACCATCGTCAAAGACACCATTTGGGTAGTCCAAAACCCAAATCAGTATAATATTTTTGTCAAATTCTTTAGAAAAAGAAACGGTCAATACACCGAATTTAAATGGCAAGACCCTCCTTTTTACACTACTTTCAACGGTAGGTTTCCAAGAATTTTAAATAACGATGAAAGTCAAGCAATAGAAGGAAATATTAAATATGCCATGCTTTCTTCTGGATGGGAATCGATTTTCAGAAATGACACTTTACGAATTGAAGTACAAATTCAGGATCGTGAACTCAATAGAAGTAATGAAGTAACCAGTCCTGATGTGACTTTAAATAATATTTCCAGAAAATAAAAGCCCTCAAAAAGGGCTTTTATTTTTACAATGCTGGAAAAGATTTTGGATCCACTTCATTCATTATGTAGTAAACCTTTTCTACTATATCTTCTGTACTTGGTTTAGAAAAGTAATCCCCATCTGAAGAATAAGCTGGCCTATGTGGTTTAGCTGCAATAGTAATTGGTTCAGAATCCAAAAATCTAAAAACTTCCTGATTCTCGATTACTTGCTGCATCATATATGCTGAAGCTCCTCCAGGCACATCTTCGTCTGCAAAGATGACACGATTGGTTTTCTTAATTGAATCACTAATTATTCCATGCACATCAAATGGCAAAAGAGTCTGAACATCTATCACCTCAACATCAATTCCGAGCTCTATTAATTCCGCAGCAGCTTCCATCACTATTCTGCACATGGCCCCATAGGTAACAATCGTAATATCCTTTCCCTCTCTTAAAATATCTGGCCGGCCCATCGGTATTGTATATTGCCCTAGGTTGGAAGGTAATTTCTCCTTCAATCGATAACCATTCAGACATTCAATCACAATAGCTGGCTCATCCGCTTTCAATAAAGTAGCATACATTCCTGCTGCCTGTGTCATATCTCTCGGAACACAAACAACCATGCCTCTCAAGGAAGATAAAATCATACCCATTGGAGAACCTGAATGCCAAACTCCCTCTAACCTATGACCCCTCGTTCTAATAATCAAAGGAGCTTTTTGACCTCCCTTAGTTCTATATTGAAGACAAGCCAAATCATCAGAAAGCATCTGTAGACCATAGAGCAAATAGTCTAAGTATTGAATTTCAGCCACTGGCCTAAGACCTCTCAAAGCTGTTCCAATTCCTTGACCTACAATTGTAGCTTCTCTGATACTGGTATCTGAGACTCTTAAATCACCATACTTAGCCTGTAGTCCGGCAAAAGCTTGATTGACATCGCCAATCTTTCCAACATCTTCTCCAAATGCAAAAAATTTAGGATTGTTTTCAAGAGTATAATCAAAGTATTTTTGAAGAATCTCTCTCCCATCGACTAAAACAGATTTATCGTCGAATTCCGGCTTTATCTCTTCAATATTTAAAACTCCCCACTGGGATTCACTATAGAGATGACTGTTATATCTGTCGTGATTTTTTTCTAGTTGCTTTTCGTACCAATTTTTCAATTCAGTTTTTGATTCATTAGAATCAAATCGAATCGTTAATATGGCTTTTCGAACGGTAGAAATGACATCTTTTCTAATCGGATTTATCGTTCTCAAAAGCTCATCAGCCATTTGAGTAAGTATCACCTTCCTTGTACTATTTTCTGCAGCCTTTTTAATTAAGGAATGTGCCTCTTGAAGCTCAGTTTTAATTTCTTTCGAAAATTCTGCCCAAGCTGTTTCCTTTTGTTTTTTGACTTCGGCTTTAGTCTCAGACTCAATTTTATCTAAAGTTTCCGGGCTTGCTATTTTGGAGGAAAGAATATATTCTCTGAATTTACTTATACAATCCCACTCCCTTTCCCACTTCAAACGCTCAGCTGATTTATATCTCTCATGTGAACCTGAAGTAGAATGGCCCTGCGGTTGGGTCATTTCATCCACGTGAATTAGGACTGGAACGTGCTCCTCTCTTGCGATTTTACCAGCATTAAAAAAAGCATTCATCAAACCTTCATAATCCCATCCCTTCACCTTTATTATCTCAAATCCTTTTTGACTATCTGTTCTTTCAAATCCTGATAAAGCTTCTGAAATACTTCCTTTAGTTGTATGGAATTCTTGAGGAACTGAGATCCCAAATGCATCATCCCAAATGGAAATGACCATAGGAACCTGCATTACTCCTGCAGCATTGATAGACTCAAAGAATATTCCTTCAGATGTAGAAGCATTCCCGATGGTCCCCCATGCCACTTCATTTCCATTGATAGATAGATTAGAGTAATTTTTAAGCCCCTTATTCTCTCTAAATAGTTTTGAAGCATACGCTAAACCTAACAGTTTAGGCATTTGTGCAGCAGTTGGAGAAATATCTGCAGCCGAATTATACATTTTTGTAAGCTCTTTCCAACTTCCGTCACTATTTAACGAACGCGTTGCAAAATGCCCATTCATTAATCTTCCTGCACTAGCTGGCTCTGATTCTACATTAGTGTGGGCATAAAGCTGAGCAAAGTATTCCTGAACAGTTAGCTCGCCAATGGCCATCATAAAAGTTTGATCTCTATAATATCCAGATCTAAAATCACCTAGTTGAAAGGCTCTCGCCATTGCAATTTGTGCAAGCTCTTTCCCATCTCCAAAAATCCCGAATTTCGCCTTCCCCATGAACACTTCCTTCCTTCCAACAAGGGAAGCGTGCCGGCTCATCAAAGCTGCTCGGAAATCTTCCAATACTGCATCTTTTGAAAAGTTTGGCGAGTTTTGATTCTTAGGTATTGGTTGTACTTCTGCCATAAATCATTTTATCTAAAGTTATCTTGGGCAAGATTATACTATTTTACAAGCATATTTCAAAAATAGCCATTTCCACCTTTCTTACAAATTAAAAGATCAAAATTTTTCAATCAATAATTTGGAATGAAAAGGAAAAGTATATCAAAAAGCAAATTATATTTTGATTAAAATATTATTACACTTCAATCAACTGGTTTTATGATATTTATCATGAGATTATTATTTGAATTTTGATCTAAAAATAATTCCAAATTAAACTTGTTAAAAATACAATTCTTAAAATTATTTTAACATTAAAATAGTATTACCGAATTAAATTTTGAATTGCGATTATTTTCGAAATCATACCAAATACTATTTGCCATAGCCCTTTCGAGTTTGTTTTTGCTTAGTATCTTTGGGGCAATATTCTAATCCAAATATAAAAGCCATGATTATAGGTGTTCCAAAGGAAATCAAAAACAACGAGAATCGAGTAGCCCTCACTCCTGCAGGAGCGAAGGAATTAATCAAAAGAGGTCATACTGTTTATGTACAACATACTGCCGGTGAAGGATCTGGCTTCTTAGATGAAGCTTATTCGGAAGCTGGTGCTACTATTCTACCTACGATCGAAGCGACTTACGAAATCGCTGAAATGATCATGAAAGTTAAAGAACCTATCGAACCCGAATATAAATTAATCAAGAAAGATCAACTACTTTTTACCTATTTCCATTTTGCATCATACGAACCTCTTACCAAAGCAATGGTTGAGAGTAAATCTGTTTGTTTGGCATATGAAACCGTTGAAAAAGCTGACAAAAGTCTTCCCCTGTTGGTTCCAATGTCTGAAGTTGCAGGCAGAATGGCGGTTCAAAAAGGCGCAAACTACCTAGAGAAACCATTGCAAGGTCGTGGGATTTTACTTGGTGGCGTACCTGGTGTTCTTCCTGCAAAAGTATTGATCCTCGGTGGAGGTATTGTAGGTACCCAAGCTGCTTGGATGGCTGCTGGATTAGGAGCTGATGTAACAATTATGGATGTCAATTTGCAGCGTTTGAGATATTTGGCTGATGTGATGCCTGCAAACGTGAATACGATGATGTCTAATGAATATAATATTCGAAAACTAATTCAAAATCACGACTTAATTATTGGTGCAGTCTTGATCCCGGGAGCAAAAGCACCACACTTGATCACTAAAGACATGTTGAAAGAAATGCTTCCAGGGACTGTTTTAGTAGACGTTGCCGTGGATCAGGGTGGTTGTATCGAAACCTGTAAGCCTACAACTCACCAAGATCCTACTTTCATCATCGATGATGTGGTTCATTATTGTGTCGCTAACATGCCGGGTGCTGTACCTTATACTTCTACTTTGGCATTAACTAATGCAACCCTTCCTTATGCTATTCAACTTGCAAATAAAGGATGGAAAAAAGCTGCTCAGGATAATCCTGATTTAGTACCTGGTCTAAATATTATTAACGGAGATATCGTTTATCAAGCAGTTGCGGAAGCTTTCGACATGGATTATACTCCTGTAGAAAAATACCTTGCTGACTAATTACGTTTTCCCTTATTGAATCCCTCTTGTTTTCTCAAGAGGGATTTTTTTTTGCTAAAAAAATAGAGGTGAAAAATCCCCAATATTCACCTTTTGCTTCTCACTCCAACCCTTATAATCTACTTTACACCAATCTAGACTTTCATGGCATGAATTTTTATGATAAGACGTTTAAAACTAATTAGTAATAAAGAAATAATATAAAATGGAACTCCAGCCAAAACCCGTAGAAGAGCATAAAAACAAAGCTGAAAGAGGTATAATTTTAGATACGCTTCTGCAAGGTTTCTTGATTTTGTTGCCTCTGACAATCGTCTTGATTTTAGTTTCGTTTGCTTTCAACTTTGTCTTCGGTTTAGTCGCTCCTATTAGTTCCATTTTGGCCCCAGGTACCGACGAACCTCATTGGTTGATCAATTTCCTTTCTATTGGAATTTTGATTGTTTTTATATTTATCATTGGTGCTTTAATCCGAAACAAAGTCGGTAAAAATTACTTCTCAAGATTTGAAGAAAAATATCTAACAAAGGTTCCTCTTTACAGCCTTATCCATCAAACCGTTTATCAGTTTGTAGGATTAAAAAAACTGCCTTTTTCAGAGGTCGTTCTCATTGATCCTTTCAATTCCGGCACCATGATGACTGGCTTTATCACCGATCAAATCAATGATAATTTGTATACGGTTTTTGTACCTACAGCACCTAATCCAACCAATGGTAATATTTATCATGTTCCAAAAAAATCTATCACCTTTCTATCTGTAAATACTCAAGATGCAATGAGAACCATCATGGGAATGGGAACTGGAACATGCGATCTCCTTTCGACATTTGACGGGGATTTAGTTTCTTCCTGTTCAATCGAGTCCAAAAAGCAATTAAATCCTGAGCTTACAATTGATTAAACTTTAGAAGATCTCACCTTTTCGTCAATGGAATGTTCATAGTGAATCCATTTGGATGGATACTCACATGTTTCATAATTGCTGGAAGCTCTTTGGCATGGACAGCATGAAAAGTATACATCACGGCATCAAAAGTCAATAAAAATGCTCCTTGCAGGATAATGGATTTCCCAAAACCGATAAACTTATCTTTGTTCAATCTCAGACCTCTTTCTTTCAAATACATGCCTCCTGCCATATAGGCCAGATCCAAACCAGCATTGAACAATAAAATTTTCTCTATTTTTTGCTGAGCATCCAATGTCTCAAAAAAATCATTTCCTGGAATTTCTCTACTTGCCTGCCAATAGCCAAATCCAGCGATGATCAGATTGACAGAATTCCAATACAAATTCATTTGGTGAAAAGCCTTTGTTTGCCCACTGGAATTACTAGCTCCAATTCCTCCCCAAATCATATTTCCAATAGCCCAAGAACCCAAAATGATCATCCCAGACTCATTGTAATTTATCCTGGTTTCATTAAATGCATTCAACTCGGGGATTTCTTGAGAGAAAGCTTCCCAAGGAATGAAAAACAGCAGCAATACTATAAAAATAAAGAAGGATTGATTTTTCATAAGCATAAAACTCGTTCGTTTGAGAAGTGTTTTTAGGTTTTCAATTAAGGAATTACTTCGACAACTGTGATAAATCACACTGAAAAAATTATCACTTCATTGTAAATTAGGAATCTAAACTTAAAAATCATGAGCTATTTTCAATCAAAACAACTATCAGCAGATTCTTTACAAACTGTTAGAAATCGTGTGGAAGAATTACTCAAGAAAGAAGGTTTTGGTGTTTTAACGGAAATCGATATTCAGGCAACCATGAAGAAAAAGTTAGATAAGGACTATGCTCCTTTTTTGATATTGGGTGCTTGTAATCCTGTATTTGCTGACAAAGTATTACAAATAGACCCCCAAATTGCTACACTACTACCTTGCAATGTGGTGATTAGAGAAATAATACCTGAAAAATATGAGGTCTCAGTCATGGATCCTTCCACTGCCATGGGTGTGGTGAAAAACCCGGAAATTGAAAAATTCGCATCTGAGGTTCGAGAGAAACTAATGAATGTCTTGGAAGGGCTTGATTAATTCATATAAGTATAAATTAACATTCTAAGTCCAAACCCAACCATGATTAACCCCACTGCTTTGTTTAACCATCCCATCATTTTTGGGGTGACTAAATGAGCTAACTTTTTTGCGATATAGGCTTTCAGGAGATCTATGCTAAAAACAGTTCCTAAAACACCAAAATAATAAAGCCCAATATCCAATCGATCAAAGGTTTCTTTCATATGGATGACACTCGCAATGGAAATCCAAAAAAGTAAAACAAAAGGATTGATCCCATTGATGCTAAAGCCTTTAACAAAAGCAGAACTTTTTTTACTATTTGGAACTACAATTCCTCCAGAATTAGGCCTTGAAACCTGCTTTCTTACCAACGAACTAATTCCAAATCCAATTAAAATGACTCCTCCAACATACCCAAGTATTGTTTCGAAATAAGTAACATCAGACAATAATTTGATCCCATAATAAGAAATCAAAACATAGAGGCTATCGCTTACCAAAATCCCAAAAGCCAATGCCACAGCATAGCGAAAACCAAAAGTCAAACTGCTTTGGATCAGTGAGAAAAACACTGGTCCGACCAATGCTGAAAGCAAAAGCCCTACACTTACGCCTTCCAGCAACGCAGCACTCATGAAATCAAATCTTTTGATCTTAAGAACTCCAGCCAGGAGCTAGATTTATCGCCTTTGAGAACTCTCGGGAATTTATTTTGACCGCCTTCTTTCCCTTGGGATTTCATCCAATCATAGAAAACAGAAGATGACAAAACAGTTACTTTGACCTCTTTCAAAGCATGCCTTCTCTCTACCGCATAGTCATCATTCAATTCTTTTAAATACGAATCAATCGTTTTTTTCAGACGAGTGGGTTTTATTTCATCACTGGTCCCAATAAACCAATGATGGGCAAAAAGATTGTTATGTGGCACTCCCAAAACAGTAAATTCTCTTACTGTAATATTCAATTCCTCTGAAGCCAATTCGATAGCCCTGTTCATGTTATCTACAGATAAGTGCTCCCCACAAAGGCTTAGGTAATGTTTTGTCCTTCCAGTGATGATGATTTCACTTTCTTCTTTGGAAACAAATTTCACCACATCTCCAATGAGGTATCGCCAAGCACCTGCACAAGTACTGATTAAAAGTGCATAGTCAATGCCTTCTTCTACCTCATCGATTTTCAAGGTTTTTGCATGCTTTCGGATATTTCCCTCCTCATCAAAATTCTCTTCGGTAAATGGCACAAACTCATGAAAAATCCCATTATTCAACACGAGTCGCATGGATTTCCGGTTTGGCAAAGCCTGAAAAGCAAGAAATCCTTCGGAGGCCAAGTAGGTCTCAATATAAATCAGAGGTTTTCCTAATAACTTTTCGAAGCCTTTTTTATAGGGTTCAAATGAGACTCCCCCATGAACAAAAATTTGAAGGTTTGGCCAAATCTCATGGATATTTTCCACCTGATATTCTTCAATGATTTTTTCGATCAAAATTTGAAGCCATGCCGGAACTCCTACGATAATTCCAATATCCCATTTAGGTGCTTTTTTGACGATTTGGTCCAGCTTTTCTCCCCAATTTTTGTTCCGTGAAATTTCCTTTCCAGGTCTATAATATCGCTGAAGCCATATTGGAAGTCTTCCAGCAGTAATACCACTAAGATCACCTGAGAAATATGTTCCATTAAATTCTAAATCCGTGCTTCCACCTAGCATTAATATCCCTTTCGAATAAAGTGAATCCGGCAAATCATATTTTGACAAGGAAAGAATCTGCCTAACCCCGGTTTTCCTGATCGCCTTGATCATATCCTGAGTGACAGGGATAAATTTAGATGTGGCTCCGGAAGTACCACTGCTCAAAGCAAAATACCGAACCTTCCCTGGCCAGGTCACATCACGCTTTCCCTCTTGCAGCAAATGCCACCATTCATCATGGATTTTATTGTAATCGTAAATAGGAACCTGGGCTTTGAAACGCTCATAGAATTCATGATCCCCTAATTTGAATCCTCTAAGGATGGCAGAGAAATCATACTTTGAAGCAATCATCGTTCGGTGCGCCCGTATTAATAGTTTTTTCAGGGTATTTCGTTGAAGTTCAAGAGGATGGGTATATTCTTGTTCCAAACTATCTCTAAGTCTGATCCCTCTTTTTAGTAAAGTACTAATGATCGCCATATCTTTGTTTTAGGCCATTGGAGAAAAAGTAAAGCATAAAAATAGAAAATGGACATTAAAGCCAACCTTGAAGCAGTAAAAAAAACATTTATTAATCCTGATTGTCTGCTTGTAGCCGTCAGCAAAACAAAACCGCTGGAAGACTTAATGGAAGCCTATGCTTGTGGAATACGGGATTTTGGTGAAAACAAAGTTCAGGAAATCCAAGCAAAACAACCCGAAATGCCAAATGATACACGTTGGCATATGATTGGACATCTTCAGAGTAACAAGGTGAAATACATCGCAGCTTATGTTTACCTGATTCATGGGGTTGATTCTTTCAAGCTTTTAAAAGAAATCAATAAACAAGGAAAAAAAATTGATCGAAACATTCAGGTTTTACTTCAAATCCACATCGCAGAAGAGGAAAGTAAATTCGGTTTTGACAAAAAGGAATTATGGGATATGATTTCAGATTCTGATTTTACATCGCTTTCCCATGTTACCGTTAAAGGTCTGATGGGAATGGCCACATTTACTGAAAATGAGGCTCAAGTGAGGAAAGAATTCAGAAGTTTAAAATCTCTTTTCGAGGAATTGAAAAAAGAAAATCTACCCTCTTTCGTTCAACTGGAAGAATTGTCCATGGGAATGAGTGGCGATTATTTGATTGCTCAGGAAGAAGGAAGTACGATGGTGAGAATTGGCTCTGCGATATTTGGAAGTAGAGGTTAAGTTGGAAGTTTAAAGTTTAAAGTTTAAAGTTTGGAAGTTTAAAGTTGGAAGTGAACAAGCATATTGAAGGTATGCCATATTAATAGCTCAAGATTTCAACCTTGGGTTGCCGAAGAAATGCCATGTTAATAGCCCAGGGTTTCAACCCTGGGTAAAAAAATAGAACCTAATTCCCCTCCTGCCCTAAGTCTCATTTCAGAGACAAATTAAAATCGCAGGAGGTCGAAGACGAAAAGTTTAATAAATTCAGATTGTTAACAATGAATATTGATCAACGAATTTCAAACCTGCTTTTGGTTTAAAAATATAGAAAAACATAACACATGAACGGGAGACAACTAATTATGATTGCAGCACTTTCGGGCAGCTTGGCGGTCGGACTTGGAGCATTTGGTGCACATGGACTTCAAGAAATTTTGGAATCAACAGGTAGAATAGAGACTTTTGAAACTGCTGTAAAGTATCATTTTTATCATACGCTAGCTCTGGTTTTAATCGGACTTATTCAATTGGTAAGACCAAACTGGAAAAGCCTTCAATTCAGTGCATGGAGCATGATCTTAGGAATTATTATTTTCCCGGGATCCCTTTACATTTTATCTCTTACAGGCATCACTTGGTGGGGAGCTGTGACTCCTTTGGGCGGTGTTTGTTTTATTTTAGGTTGGTTAGGTCTATTTTATGCTGCATTAAGAAATGATCAAATTGTCGTTGACTAAACTCGTTTATCCTGCCTCTATTTTACTTTGTTTCGTTGCCAGTTTTTCTTTTGCCCAACTCAATCGAGAGCAATATGAAAAACTAGAAAAAGCCGTGGGCGATCAGAGTTTTTTTGCAAACCATCTTTCTGGTTTTGAATTATATGATCTGGACAGTCAGATTGTGATTTACGAAAGAAATAGCGAGCAAAGATTTATTCCTGCCTCCACCACGAAGCTGTTTACGCTTTTTTCAAGCTTAGTCATTCTCAATGATTCTACCCAAACGCTTCGATATGTGACAAATGGGGATACTATCCATATTTGGGGTTCAGGAGATCCAAGCTGGAAATACAAAAAGTTCTTTCAACCAGACATCAAAGCGCTAATTCTTCCTTATCAGACAGTGATTTTTTCTGATGCAAATCAAGATGCACGAGCTTTTGGATATGGCTGGCAATGGGATGACTATTACTACGATTATTCAGCAGAACGGACGTCTCTACCTATTTATGGCAATTTGGTTCAGGTAAAAAAATCCGGCACTAAGCTTATCCTATCCCCTGCCCGATTTCAATCGTCTGTTTTTACCACAAATCGATCAATCCGTGAATTGGAACGGGATTTTCATACGAATAAATTTTACTATAACCCCAATAATTATAGAGGTGCCGAAGAATTCATTCCCTTTATATCCTCACCTGAATTATTCACTGAATTAGCTTCTGAAGCGACCGGGAAAAAATGGATTTATAAACCAGACAGCCTACCCCTCCTTCATAGAGAATGGCGTGGAGCACCCCTTGCCCCGATTCTGAAAGAGATGATGCTGGAAAGTGACAATTTCTTGGCCGAGCAACTTATGCTGATGGTTTCAGATCGATTATTTCAACGATTAGATACGGAAAGAGCTATTGAATACATGCTCAAGACGTATCTTTTTGATTTACCTGACAAACCCCAATGGGTGGATGGAAGCGGATTAAGTAGGCATAATTTGGTGACTCCCCGAGCTATGGTAGCACTTTTTGAAAAAATATACCGGATGATGCCAGATCAGGAGCTTTTTGAGATCCTGCCAACAGGCGGAGTTTCGGGCACCATCAAAAACAGCTATCAAGCTCAAACCCCTTATATTTTTGCAAAGACTGGGACGATGAGTAATAACTATAGCCTCGTAGGACTGATCAAAGGCAAAAGCGGGAAATTGTATTGCTTTGCTTTTATGAATTCAAATTACCCATACAAAGCCTCCGTGGTCAGAAGTGAAATGGAAAAAGTGATGGTGATGGTGAGGGATATGTTGTAGGGTGGGAAGTGGGAAGTCGGGAAAAATTTTAAACCACAAAGAGAACAAAGGCTCGCAAAGAGGGTGAGGGAATAGTCATTTCGCCCGCAGGGAGAAATCTCATTGCCGATTCTAGCAGAGATTTCTCGGTCGGCTGAGCGTTCTTAACTCAACCAAAAACCAAGATGCCTCCTTCGAAATGACCCAGTAGAGGGGTGAAAAAAAGCTTTAAACCACATAGAGCACAAAGACTCGCAAAGAGGGTGAGAGACTAGTCATTTCGACCTCCTCGCTATCTTGGACTACGCCTAGGTGAAGGACTAGTCATTTCGACCGCAGGGAGAAATCTCTTTGCCGATTCTAGCAGAGATTTCTCGGTCGGCTAAGCGTTCTTAACTCAACCCAAAAACCAAGATGCCTCCTTCGAAATAACCCAGTAGAGGAGGTAAACCACCAAGGGCACAAAGGCTCGCAAAGAGGAATTAAAACCGTGTGCTAGGGATTGACATCGAGATGGGGTTGAACTTTTGAGATGCGGAATTACAAATTCCAAAAGATAATAAAGCGTAGATGCAATCTACGCTTAGACCTACGCAAATATTATACTCCTAGACGGGGAGGTAAAAAAAAGCTTTAAACCACATAGAGCACAAAGGTTCGCAAAGAGGGCTGAGGGACTAGTCATTTCGACCTCCTCGCTATCGTGGACTACGCCTAGGTGAGGGACTAGTCATTTCGACCGCAGGGAGAAATCTCTTTGCCGATTCTAGCAGAGATTTCTCGGTCGGCTGAGCGTTCTTAACTCAACCAAAAACCAAGGTGCCTTCTTCGAAATGACCTAGTGGAGGGGGTAAAAAAAAGCTTTAAACCACATAGAGCACAAAGGCTCGCAAAGAGGGTGAGAGACTAGTCATTTTGACCTCCTCGCTATCGTGGACTACGCCTAGGTGAGGGACTAGTCATTTCGACCGCAGGGAGAAATCTCATTGCCGATTCTAGCAGAGATTTCTCGGTCCGCTGAGCGTTCTTAACTCAACCAAAAACCAAGGTGCCTCCTTCGAAATGACCTAATGAAACCAATTGTTCCTTTGCGATCGCTGTGGTAAGTAAGTCTTTTTATGGCATATGCTTTGGAAAGAGATAAGATTGAACTTTCAATTGTTCTGCTTGCCCTTAGCCAACCCATAAAAAAAACTTATTTTCACATTTCGGAAACAACCCTGATCGAATGCAAAAACGTGAATTTCTAAAGTCTCTCGGCCTAGCAGCCGGTTCCCTCTCTGCCTTATCATTCTCTTTCCCATCTGATTCTTCCTTTGCAAAGACCATTTTGCCTAAAGCCATCAAAAAAGGCGATACCGTTGGATTGATTTCTCCCTCAGCAGCTACGGCCGACCGGATGCAATTCACCTATGCAAAAGAGGCTTTGGAAGCATTGGGATTTCAGGTGAAAATGGGTAAAAACCATATGAACCGACGAGGACATCTGGCAGGAACCGATGCAGAAAGAGCAGGAGACCTGAATGACATGTTTGCAGACGCTGATGTGAAAGCGATTGTCAGCATCCGGGGTGGTTCGGGAGCTGCAAGAATTTTACCCCTGATCGATTATAAACAGATCGCCAAAAATCCAAAACCACTACTTGGCTATTCCGATATCACAGCTTTGCACTGCGCCATTCAGGCGCAAACGGGAATGATTACTTTCCATGGACCGATGGGCTCTGGAAGTTGGAATAGTTTTAATGTGGAGCAGTTTCAGAAGCTTTTCTTTGATCAGGAGCAAGTTCATTATGAAAATATCCATCCCGAAAGCGATGATTTGGTGATAAAATCCAACCGGATTCAGACGCTGAAAGGTGGCATGGCGGAAGGTAAAATTCTCGGTGGCAACCTCACTGTGTTGACAGCAATATCCGGAAGCCCCTACTATCCGGATTTTAAAAACGCCATCCTTTTCATCGAAGATGTAGGCGAAGATCCGTATAAAGTGGACCGAATGATGAGCACTTTGAAGCTGAATGGCACCTTGGATCAGATCAAAGGATTTATTTTTGGTCAATGCTCAGATTGTGAACCCGGTGGTGGCTATGGATCGTTGACTTTAGATCAGGTATTGGATGATTATATTTTGCCTCTGGAAATTCCCGCCTATTCTGGGGCCATGATTGGTCATATTTCTAAGCAGTTTATCATACCTGTGGGTGCCAAAGTAAAAATGGATGCCGATGCCGGAACCTTTACATTGATGGAGTCAGTTTTTGAATCTAAATAAATCACGATGAAAGCTTCGATAATCCTATATACAATTCTTGGTCTTTTGGCTTGCCAGGGTTCAAAAAAAGAAGCCGGAATTGAAAACAAAATGGAAGAAACATACGAATTGAGCTATTTAGCATTAGGTGATAGTTACACTATTGGAGAGGGCGTTGCCGAGGAGGAAAGATATCCAAATCAATTGGTATCTCTTTTAAACAATTCAAGTGAAACCAAATGGAAAGCCCCAAAAATCATTGCCAAAACCGGATGGACAGTAGATGAACTGGAAGCTGGAATCGACAATGCAACGCTTGAAGATAAGCCTTACGATTTGGTCACCTTATTAATCGGTGTAAATGACCAATATAGAGGTGGTGCTTTGAGCAAATTTGAAGTGGATTTTGAGAAAATGCTTCTAAGTGCGATTGGCTATGCCGGAAATTTACCAGATCATGTGGTAGTCATTTCTATTCCAGATTGGGGCGTTACTCCTTTTGCCGACTTGAACAATAAAGATTCTGAGAAAGTAGCGGAAGAAATAACTGATTTCAATGCTGCAAAAAAAGAGATTTGTGAGAAATATGGAGTCGCATTTATAGATATAACGACCGAATACCGGATCATAGGGGCTCAGTCGGAAATGGTAGTTGATGATCAGCTTCATCCGAGCGGATTGGTTTATAAAAAGTGGGCAGACTCATTATATGATGTTGTATCAAATAAGAGTTTTGAATGAAAATCTATTTGCATTTCCTTGTTTTAATTTTGAGTGTTTTAAGCTGCGAAAAGGAAGGCGCAGACATTGAAACGTGGTGGATCAATTCTGCTAAAAAAGATTGCGTGGGAGTGGGCCCGATGAGTTGCCTTCAAATTCAAAAAGGAGATGCCATAGCCCCTACGCAATGGCGATTTTTCTACGACCAAATCGAAGGATTTGATTATGAGCCTGGCTTCATCTATCAGGTTCAGGTAAAAATTATTAAAAAATCAGAACCAATTCCTGCAGATGCTTCGTCTTTGAAATACGAACTCGTAAAAATCGTTTCAAAGGAGATGGATGAAAATCTTAAACTAACCAATAGCTGGAAAGTCCTAAAAGTGGGAGACATCGAGCAACCAATCCATCCCAAAACAAAGGAAGCTTTGATCTTTGAACTAAATGGAAGTGAGAGGAGCTATTCAGGTGATTTAGCTTGCAATTCGGTCAGAGGCACCATTCAATCCTTGGATTCCGAAAATCTTGTTTTTGGCGCGGGAGCGACTACAAAAATGGCATGCGTTGATATGAGTGTTGAAAATGCACTTTTGAATGCAATTACTGCCACAAAAACATATCAAATTAAAGAGAATCAACTTTCTTTGTTTGATGAAAGCGGATCGTTATTAATTCTATTCCAAGCTATTGATTAAGTTAAAATGAAGATTATTTGCATAGGCCGAAATTATGTGGCACATATTGAGGAACTCAAAAATGAAAAGCCTTCAAGTCCTGTCGTATTTCTAAAGCCGGAAACTGCACTATTGAAGAAAGGTGCTCCTTTCTTTTACCCTGATTTCTCACAAAATATCCACCATGAGGCGGAGTTGGTTTTGAAAATAACCAAAGAAGCAAAATATGTTGAAAAGAAGTTTGCCCATCGCTATTTCGAGGAAATTGGATTTGGAATAGATTTTACTGCCCGTGACTTACAAGATCAATGCAAAGCCAAAGGATTGCCTTGGGAAATCTCAAAAGCATTTAACGGATCTGCACCAATAGGGAATTTTTTACCAGTATCTGAGCTAGGGGATTTAAACAATATTGACTTTCACCTAGACATAAACGGTGAGACAAAACAACAAGGAAATACCAGTTTGTTATTATTCGATTTTGGTACCATCATCGAATATGTTACGAAGTTTTTTATGTTGAAAAAAGGTGATTTAATCTACACCGGAACACCAGCTGGAGTTGGACCTGTGAAAATAGGCGATCGATTAGAAGGGTTCATCGGGACAAAAAAACTGCTTGATTTTGAAGTTAAATAAATCATTCCTCCTCCTTCTTTTCATTTTTAGTCTTTCTATTTCTGGCTGGTCCCAGGAAATTGAAAAAGGCTATTTTATTTCCCCAATCAAACCAGGAGTCAGAAATTACTTGTCCGGTAACTTCGCCGAATTACGACCAAATCACTTCCATACAGGACTTGATTTCAAAACCGGGGGACAAGAAGGTGAAGCAATTCTTGCGGCGGCTGATGGCTGGGTCTATCGAATCAAAGTCTCTTCCTTTGGGTATGGAAATGTTATCTATCTCAAGCACCCAAATGGAAATATCACGGTATATGGTCATTTGAGAAACTTCAATAAGACTTTGGATGACTTCATGCGTAAGAAAATGTATGAAGCTCAGGCCAATGAATTGGAAGTATATCCCGAACCAGGTCAGTTGCCAGTAAAAAAAGGCGAAAGAATCGCAGATAGTGGCAATACAGGTGGATCCGGTGGCCCGCACTTGCATTTTGAAATCCGGGATAGTTTGGAGCGTGCTTTGGATCCATTACTTTTTGGATTTCCCGAAATAGTGGACAATACCCCACCTACTCCACAAAAAATCGCGATCGTTCCATTGAATGTAGACTCGAGAGTAAACGGTAAATTTGAACGATTGGAAATCACTCCAGTTTATTCCGGAGGCAATTATTCCCTTCCAGCTACTGTGAAAATCACCGGAAAAGTCGGTCTGGAAATCCAGAGTTTTGACCAACTGGACGGTGCAAGCAATAAAAATGGCTTTCCAACATTTGAATTATCAGATGATACCAGCCACGTATTTTCCATGATCGTGGATAAAGTTGATTTTAATTATACACGTCAATTTTTACTGCATACTTACCGAAATAGGTTTACCAAGCTATATCAACAAGATGATTTGAAATTCGATTTTTTTAGTCCTAACATTCCAAAAACAGGTCATCTGGAATTAGAATCTGGGGTTAAGAAAACCTATCGATTATCCTTATTAGATGCACGTGGAAACAAGAGAAGAATTTCGATTCCACTCCAGGGTCAAGATCTTGAACATATTGTAAACGATGGACCAGCTCCATCAAGAGCTACCGTTTCCTATGAGGGCCAAATCTTAAAAATTAAAGCTCCTATTTCTCCAAACGGAGGATTGGCTAAATTTTACGTGGGCGCCCATATTTTTGAAATGCTCCCAGCCTATCAGGACGCTCAAAGCAGAACCTATTTATGGGATATGAATTTTGGAATACCAGAAGAAATCGACGTGTGTTCGGAGGTGGTAATTGTTGGTATAAATGCAAAAATCCCTGCTGAGAAGGATCACCTTTTTGCAGATTCGAATGTGAAAATCATGTTTTCTGATCGGACGCTTTTAGATGATCTTTTCATTCGGGTGACCCATGGCAAAAACCCTTCTTTTCCTAAATTAGAGATAAACGAATCTTCAGATAATCTCTGGAGTGAAATGGAAATCATCTGGAATCTTCCCGAGTATAAAGGCAACAAGGAGAAAGTTTTTGTGTACCAGGAAGCCACCAATGGAAAGAAGTCATTTGTGGGTGGGGTCTGGGAAGGCCAATCAATCCGTTTTAAAACCAGAAATTTTGGTACTTTTGTTCTTGCCACTGACGATGTAAAACCCACCATTACTCCAGTTAGAATCAATTCTTCAGGCTTACGGTTTACGATTCGGGACAATTCCTCAGGGATAAAAAATTTCGAAGCAAATGTCAATGGTAAATGGCTTCTGATGCGCTATGAACATAAACAAGCGGTTATTTGGTCAGAAACTGAAGATGGACAACCTTTGAAAGGTCCAGTTATTTTGAAAGTAACTGACCAAGCAGGAAACGTGGCTGAATGGAAAAGTACTTTATAAGCAAATTGTTTCATTCTAAAATAAAGAGAAATGAATTTAGAAGTAGGCCAAATGGCCCCAGATTTTGAAGCAAAAATCGAAACAGGTGAAACCATCAAACTATCGGATTACCGAGGCAAAAAAGTAGTTCTTTACTTTTACCCTAAGGATAACACTCCTGGCTGTACAGCACAAGCTTGTAATTTGAGAGATAATTATGAAGCACTCCAAAAAGCTGGTTACGTTGTGCTGGGAATAAGTTCTGATGCAGAGAAGTCTCATCAAAAATTTATAGAAAAGCAATCGCTTCCCTTTTCATTGATTGCAGATCCAGACAAAAAAGTACATGAAGCTTATGGTACTTGGGTGGAAAAATCAATGTATGGCAGAAAATACATGGGGACAGCCCGAACCACTTTTGTCATTGATGAAGATGGAAAGATTGCCGAAATCATAGATAAAGTAAAAACAAAAGATCACACCGCTCAAATCTTAAAATAAACCTACCTAATGGAAAAAAAATCAATCGAACAACTCGAGCAAATCGCCTCGCAGGTACGTAGAGACTGCCTACGAATGGTGCATGCTGTTCAGTCCGGACACCCAGGAGCATCTCTGGGATGTACTGAGTTTTTTACAGCTCTGTACTTTGACCAACTCAACCACGATCCAAATTTCAAAATGGAAGGAAAAGGTGAAGACCTGTTTTTCCTTTCCAATGGACATATTTCACCTGTATGGTACTCAGTACTTTCCAGATCAGGGTATTTTTCTCCTGAAGAAATGAACACCTTCAGAAAGCTGAACTCTAGATTGCAAGGTCACCCTGCAACAGAGGAAGGACTTCCTGGAATCAGAATCGCATCAGGATCTTTGGGACAAGGAATGTCTGTAGCAATAGGTGCAGCCCAGGCTAAGAAAATAGATGGAGACGAAAGTACAGTCTATGTACTGATGGGAGATGGGGAGCAGGAAGAAGGCCAAATCTGGGAGGCCGCAATGTACGCAGCACACTGGAAAGTGGATAATCTGATCGCTACCATAGATCTTAACAGACAGCAGATCGATGGAGCCACTAAGGACATCATGAACTTGATTGACCTGAGAGCAAAGTATGAATCTTTTGGATGGACTGTGAATGATATCTTCCAGGGCAATGATATGAAGTCTGTGATCGAGGGACTTGAAGAAGCAAAAACACTTAGCCGCAAAGGCAAACCGGTTTTGAACCTTCTACATACAGAAATGGGCTTCGGCGTTGATTTCATGGTGGGAACCCATAAATGGCACGGAGTAGCTCCAAGCGATGAGCAATTGGAAGACGCTTTGGCACAATTACCGGAAACTCTTGGTGATTATTGATCAACGCTATTTTTAGACCATTCAACGAAAAGAAAACATGGAAAAGACATTGGATTTAAAATTCAACTATACAGAAAAAAAAGATACACGATCAGGTTTTGGTGATGGCTTCCTAGAGGCTGGCCGCAGAAACCCAAACGTAGTAGGACTTTGTGCCGATTTGATCGGTTCATTGAAAATGGGTGCCTTCCAGAAGGAATTCCCTGAGAGATTTTTCCAAACAGGGATTGCCGAAGCAAACATGATGGGGATTGCCGCAGGTATGACTATCAATGGCAAGATTCCTTTCACAGGTACTTTCGCCAACTTCTCTACCGGCCGTGTATACGATCAGATTCGTCAGTCCATTGCTTATTCTGGCAAAAACGTAAAGATCTGTGCTTCTCACGCTGGTTTGACACTAGGAGAAGATGGCGCAACTCACCAGATCCTGGAAGATGTGGGCATGATGAAAATGCTTCCTCACATGACAGTGATCAATCCTTGCGATTACAATCAGACGAAAGCAGCAACGATTGCAATTGCTGATTACGAAGGTCCAGTTTACCTGAGATTCGGTCGTCCATCTTGGCCTATTTTCACTGATCCAGCTCAGAAGTTTGAGATCGGAAAAGCATGGAAAATGATTGAAGGAACTGATGTGACTATTTTTGCTACAGGACATTTGGTATGGGAAGCAGTAGTGGCTGAAGCAATGCTTAGAGCTGAAGGTATTTCTGCTGAAGTGATCAATATCCATACGATCAAGCCTTTAGACGAAGAAGCGATTCTTGACTCAGTAGCCAAAACTGGCTGTGCAGTGACTGCCGAAGAGCACCAATACAATGGTGGCTTAGGTGATAGTGTAGCACAAACTCTTGCGAGACACAATCCTGCTCCGGTAGAATATGTTGGCGTAAATGACAGCTTTGGCGAGTCTGGAACTCCGACTCAGTTATTGGACAAATACGGACTTGACGCTGCGAATATTGTAGCTGCAGCTAAGAAGGTATTGGCGAGAAAATAAACTGATTAAAATTCTGCTTCTGGAGAAGCAGCATAGCCGAGTTTAGAATGCAGCTTCTGGAGAAGCAGCATAGCTGAATTCTGAAGAAGCAGCATAGCAGCTTAAAAAGGAAGACCACAGCATCGAAAAGGGCTGTGGTTTTTTTTGTTTCTATCTTGTGATAATTTTATAATCCATGATCACCATCACCTCCGACCTTTCACTTATCCCTATTCAAATTGCGGATCAGTCTAAACTATTTCAGATGATGGAAGTGGTTTACAAATCTGCCTATCAACACTTTTGGACAGATCAAGGAGACTGGTATCTTGAGCTTTGTTACAATCCTGAAAATGTTAAAAAAGAGCTTTCCAGAAGTCGGAGCCATTATTTCTTTGTCGTGTTTGAAGGGACGTCTGTTGGCATTTTAAAATACGACTACCCTTTCTCTCCTAGGGAAACTGATATCCCAAATGCAATGAAACTACATAGACTCTATCTTGATAGCTCTGTTCATGGAAAAGGAATTGCAAGTGAATTGATGCGATATGTTGAAAAAATAGCCATTGAAAATAGTCTGGATTACATATGGCTTGAGGCAATGCTTGAAAAACCTCAGGCCAAAAGATTCTATGAGAAAATGGGGTATGAATGGGTTTTAACTTATCAATTGGATTTTGAAAGACTCCATCCTGAGGTGAGGGGAATTCAGATCATGAAGAAAGAATTAAAAAAGGGATAATAGAAAATGATTTAAGAGTTTGGTTCTAAACATTCGAAAAAACGACTGCTAAGTGACCAAAATTTTTTTGACTCCTAATGGCTTGCAACTCAAAATAGTGTCTCTCAAAATTGAAAAGGCTTATTGATGAAATAAAACCTTCCTCTTTTTAAAATGACTAAAAGGCAAGATTGGATATGGGTTTCCGGAAATTATCTATAAAGTAGAGTTTTTTTTAAAATATTAGTTGACTGATTATCAGATATTTATTTTTCAAATTCCTTTATAAAGTTTAATTATTTACTGATATTAATTATACTTTCTTAAGGAGTACTTCTCCTTTTTTCATTTATTCAGTTTAATTCCTTTTAGGCTTTTTAGATACACATCTCTTTTTGCAATAAACTCAGAAGGCTATGAAATCATTACTATCATTTTTAACAGTTATCCTATTCTCCTTTTCAAATTTTGCTCAGGAGGCAAAAGAACCCTCTCCAATTCTTTTTATTTATGATGCTAGTGGCTCCATGTGGGCGGCTATGGAAGGAAAAACAAGAGTTGAAATTGCTCGGGAAATTCTTTCTACCTCAATTTCAAAATTGCCAGAGACACAAGAAATCGGTTTAATCGCTTATGGCCATAGACAAAAAGGAGATTGCGATGATGTGGAATACTTGGTAGAACTTGCCAATACAGATAAGAAAAAAGTAACTAAAACCATTCAAGAAATAATGCCTCTTGGAATGACTCCTCTCGCCTATTCTGCTAGTTTGGCAATTGATGATTTAAAGAAATCTGGTCAAAAAGCTACCATTATTTTAGTAACTGACGGAATTGAATCTTGCGATGGAAATATTTGCGAGGTTATTCAGCAAGCCAAGGCAGCCGGAATAGATTTCAAGCTCCATATAATAGGATTTGGGCTGAAAGAGGAAGAAACTGCTCAACTTAGATGCGCGACAGCAGCTGGAGAAGGGCAATATTTTGATGCTAAAGATTCTGCAGGTTTGTTGGGATCACTTGAAGAAGCCACTTCGGCCACAGTGGACATGCCGGCAGGGAATTATGGCGTATCCGTAAAACTGAATGGAGAAATGATCGACGCATTAATCCAAGTTTTTGAATCGGGAACAAAAAATAGAGTCTCCATGAAGAGAACCTATAGAGATAGTGTATTGATTTCTCTTCCCGAAGGAAAATATGACCTTGAAGTGAAAGCACTTGAAAACACAGATTTACAACCAATTCTAATCTCAGGTGTTTCCGCTGATCCCGAAAACATAGTCTATAAAGAAATAAGTTTTGATGGAGGTACGATGATATGGACCACTACAAATAATGGTGAACCATGGGATACTTCCATAAAAATAGTTGATTCCGATACCAAAAAACCTGTGACAGCCGGAAGAACTTATGGTGATGCAAAAGAATTTGAGGTCAACCCTGGGTTTTATGATGTGGAGCTTTTGGCATTGGTGATTTCGGGAGAAAAGTCTGTCCGTAAAGAAAAAATAGAAGTTAAAGCCGGAGAAAAACTGGAACTGCTCCATGACTATAAAACGGGTATCGCAAAAATTGGTGCAGTTCATGGCTCGGAGTTAGTTGATGCTACAGTCTATATCAAAACCGCCGCGACCAAAGAAAATGTGGCAGGGATGAGAACCTATACAGCTTCAAGTAGCAATCCTCGGGAATTTATTCTTACCCCAGGAGAATACGAATTTACTGTTACAGCTGTTCCTAAGGAATATGCAGGTAAAAAAGAAGTTTTCGTCATGAAGATAATGGCAGGTGAGACATTCGAAAAAACAATCAATTTTTAGCGATGAACAAATACATAAAACCTTCCAGCCTAGCATTTTACCTGCTTATTATTATCCTGTTCTTTGTGATAGGTGCAGTATTAGCTAGGGTGTCTGGAGTGGCAGAAAACCAAGGGCTAGCCGGTGGGGCTATTATATTAGGATATGGCTTAATGGCCGCTTTGGGGGGAATAGTGCTCGCGTTTATTGTTATTTCGAGAGCAAATATTGAAAAAATTAAAAAAGCCAATTGGATTATCCTGCTGCTAGTATGTGCGATCTTGGCCTTTTTGAATTTTCGATACAATATCAAAGAAGAAGTCCCTGAAGATTCCATGCCTTCAAAGCAGCCTAAAACGGTCACAAGTCCATCTGCCAACCTTACATCGAGCCTCACTATTCAACCGTTCACAGAACCCATCGGTTTAGGTCTATTTACTCCAAATTACTATGAGAATAACGTCTTTTATTTTTATTCCTTACAAAATCAAGATAAACCATTAGAGGACAATCCTAAGCTGGATAGCATTACTTTTTCCCGAACTGAACAGGGTGATTTCTCTATTGCAACGGCTCCTCCATGGCTTCAGCCAGAGCATTTGAAGCTTGACTACGGAATTCTTTATTTCAAAGTCATCAGAATTGGAAAGGATTACTTACTCTTAGAAGGCAATACCACTACGAAGCAAACATATTTTGTGTCCAGATGGAGTGGAGATATCATATTATGGCCAGAATTCATATTGAGTACATTCATGTTGGAATTTCCAGAGGAAAAACCACAACCCATACGGATCAAACCACTGGAAAATGCTTCAACTATCCTAAATCCAACCAATTACCTAAGAGCTATTTCCATTCAGGATTATTGGGTAGAAGTTGAGGTTCTGGACGAAAAATGGAACCCAATAGACAAAGGATGGATCAAATGGCGTGATGAGTCAGGTTTGCTCGTACAATACTCCCTGCTCTCCTGAATCATAAGATTTTTTTTAGCAACTAATCCAACTTATTCCGAAGAAATTTAATTTGAAGCCTTGGGTTTGCTTATAAAAACACATAACCATCTACGTTTATATTTTTTATGATTATCCGCAATGATGCCAGAGGCCTTTTTTTCTTTGCGTTTCAGGCCGAGAGGCGGAAGACCGAATAGACCAATTTCAAGTATTACCCAAATTTTCTAAAGGCTTATTCTTTCTGCCGGCAAGAAAGCGGATATACATAATATTTTAACAAGACAATTGGAATCTATTCCTTTGAATAAGATTTAACTAAGATTAAATACCAAAACCTCGATTTATTCTCTTCCCATCAATTTGAGTTGATTGAAATGACCTAAGAAAAATACATTCCATCCTATACGCAACTTTTGGTAGGATACCGGCAAATGGTATCTAAAGCTGATTTACAATCCTGAGACTTTCAAAAAGAGATAGACGATCCCAGAACCCCCTCTTATTTTTTGCCTTAAGATGAAAGAAAAATTGGAATTTTGAAATAAACTATTTTTATTTAACCGCTTTAGTTGATTTTCCAAAACCTTTGCATCTCCATAGAATCTACATCAGTATAGGATATCAGAGCAAAGGAATAATAGACCAAATAAAAAAGCATTAGAGTCCATTACCGGGGAAGGATTAGAATCTTTTACAATAGGATTATTAACTGAATTTAATGAAGTTTATCCTCACAAATTTTTAAAATCATGTTAGATCAATTTTTAAACATAGCAGAAGGCCCTTTAGAAGAAATGCTTTCAGGCATGAATCAATCAAATCCAAAATCTTCTGCAAGTGCATTAAAGGAATCCATTTTTTCAAGTCTTCAAAAACAAGTTGCATCAGGACAATTGGATGGTGTAAAAGAAATGTTTTCAGGAAGTGAAACCTCTCCCTCGGCTCCAGTAATCAATCAACTTCAAGGAAATGTTTCTGAAGGTTTAATTGAAAAATTAGGAATTAGCAAAGAACAAGCAATGGGAATTGCCGCAGCAGCATTGCCGATGATATTGAATTTTTTCAACAAAAGAGTGAATGATGCTCCTCAGGACAATCAAGACATCATGTCATCTGTAGTGGCCGCATTGCAAGGAAATTCCGGGAAAGTAAACCCCACTGATCTTTTGGGTTCTTTAATGGGCGGTGGAAACTCTAATGGTGGAATGGATCTTGGCGGCTTGATGGATTTAGGGAAAGGTCTTTTCAAATAAGATAAAAAACCAAATCAATACTTATCTAGTTTTAAATCAACACTAATCTATAGTATTATGAAACTGAACAAATTTTTATTTGCTTTTGCCATCATGGCTTTTGTAGGATTAAGCACCCAAGCACAAGGACTAAAAGTTCCAAAACTTGATATGGCTTCTCAAGTATTAGGTATCCTAAATGACACTAAGGGTCTCGATCTTAGCTCGGATCAAAAGGGAAAACTTGAAGCTGACAATAAAAACTTTGTAGATGAGTTGATGAAAATTAATAACAGCTCTGCTTCTGATGATGACAAAAATTTAAGCTTCTTGGGTTTAAAAGACAAAAGAACAAAGTTTCTGACTAGTTTATTGGGTAACGATCTATTCAAAAAATATTCAGGACAGATTTTAAAATCAATAAACCCTTTAAAGTCTAAATTAGGCTTAGCAGCTCTGGCATTTTAGAGTTTAAATGATATTTCTTGAAGCCATGGACTTTTTGTTCATGGCTTTTTTTTATTTTTCGAAATGCTAAAGAAATCACTTTTAATCCTTTCTTTCTCCCTTTTGGCTATTTCTTGTGCTACCCCATCTCAGGAAGTCGAGTTTTGGTTGACAGATCCTAGTCAAGACATCAAGTTTCAGATACAAGATCCTTTAGATTTTCTTCCGGAAGAAAAGTCAAAATCAACCATTGAAAAGATTCTAATTAATCCCGAAACAACTTACCAAGAAATAGATGGCTTTGGATTTACGCTATCTCAAGGTAGCGCTTTACACCTTTTGGGAATGAGCGAGTCCGCAAGAAATGCTTTATTGGAAGAATTATTTGGAACTGGAACCAATCAAATCGGGATCTCTTATTTGCGACTAGCAGTAGCCGCTTCTGATTTAAATGAGCGTCCATTTTCTTATGATGACCTTGAAGATTCATTGGCCATAGATTTAGAACTAAAAAACTTTGATTTAGGTCCTGATCGAAATGATGTCATTCCAATTCTCAAGGAAATACTAGAAGTCAATCAAGACATTAAATTGATGGCCTCACCTTGGTCTCCGCCTTCATGGATGAAAGATAATCACGATACCAGAGGCGGTTCACTTTTAGAGGAATATGAAGAGGTATATGCTAGATATTTGGTAAAATACATCCAGCAAATGGAGGCCGAAGGAATACGAATTGATGCACTGACAATTCAAAATGAGCCTTTGCACCCCGGAAATAACCCTTCCTTATTAATGCTACCAGAGCAACAAGCACGATTTATCGGGTTACATCTTGGACCTGCTTTTCGAGAAGCGGGAATAGACACGAAGATTTTGATCTATGATCATAATGCGGACAGACCTGATTATCCAATCACGGTACTTCAGGATTCTTTGGCAAATCCATTCATCGACGGGTCAGCTTTTCATCTTTATGGTGGTCAAATAGAGGCACTCTCAGAGGTTCATCAGGCTTTTCCTGAGAAGCATATTTATTTTACCGAACAGTGGATTGGTGCTCCGGGAAACATTGCAGGCGATTTACCCTGGCACATCAAAAACCTGATTATTGGAGCAACCCGAAATTGGGCTAAGACTGTTTTGGAATGGAATCTTACTTCCAATCCTACTTTGACTCCATATACAGATCGAGGCGGATGCAATCGCTGCTTGGGGGCTGTGACTATAGATGGAGATTCTGTGACAAGGAATCCAGCCTATTATGTGATTGCCCATGCGAGCAAGTTTGTGGTTCCGGGCTCGGTGCGAATTGAAAGCAATGAGACAGAGGAACTGGCAAATGTGGCTTTCCAGCGACCAGATGGGAAATTTGTTTTGATTGTGCTAAATGAAGGAACTGAGCCAAAACTATTTTCGGCTGGAACTGAAGAGGAATCCTTCCAGGTCAGTTTAAATCCTGGTGCGGTTGGGACATTTATTTGGAAATAAATTCAAGAAAAACATAGTGGGACAAATCAAACGACATCAAGAGACATGAATCGATCCTTTCTAAAGAATGATATTTATTTCAAAAGTCGCATTAATTCTTTTGCAGTAAACTTACCTTTCTTTTGAATCAGGTCACGAGGCGTATTATCTCCTACTTCAAAAGTCATGGATTCAGCTCCATGCACAAAAAAGAAATAACTGTTTGAAGTTACGCTACGCTCATTCGTTTCGGTTGGCCGGATGTTAGGATCATAACCTGGAATTCGTTTTGAAGATCGCTTGATCAGTTTAGGAATCAGACCAGGAGAATTTCCCTCTAAATCCTCATTAATGGTATAAAAAATATCTTCCCAAGTCGCGTGAAAATCAGCTGCAAAAACGAACTTCCCTCCCGTTTCCTGAACTTTTTGTTCCATGAATTCTGACAAAGCTTTGGTCTCCAGTTGATTGAAATTGACCCAATCTCTATTCAAGTCTATCCCTCCTACATTATGCCTCCAATGCCCATTTGCTACTCCATCTGGGTTCATTTGTGGCATCACATATAAATTATATTTGTCGCGAAATTTTTGAGCTTCCGGATTGTCCTCACATATCGTCTCCACAAAAGCTTTCATTGCCAAAAATCCCGGCACTTCAGGTGGATGCTGCATGGAAATCACCATAAGCATTTCTCGATCGTCAGCATTCCCAATCTTCAGTACTTCCAACGGTCTTCCCTCCTTACTTGTCCCGATCTTGATTTTTTCTACAAATCCCAATTGTAAAAGCTTCTCTTTCCAGTCAGACACATGCTGAGTGCCCAATAGATCCTGTGCAGCAATCCAAGTTGTATCAGGAGAACTGATTACTTTTAGAAAGGCTTCTTTTGGTCTTCCCGCTTCTACTAGCGGAAGGATGAAATCAGAAGAATCCACATTTGAAAAATTGTATCCATCTGAACTTATTTTTGGATAATATCGGTGAAATCCATTGTCTGAATAAGTGAATTTTACCCAAAAAACTTGGGGTGATTCAGACCATATTTTGAATGCGTACCAAGGACTGGGATTAATTGGTTCATTTTCAGGTAGAATAGTAATTGAAACCAAGGTGTCATTTATCCTTTCAGCTTTGTTGAGTCTTGCTCCTTCAAATTCATTCGAAAAGTAAATTCCTTTTTCTAATTCGAAAGTTTTCTTTTCCTGAAGGTCAATTTCTATACTTTCCGTTGGAATGATCTGGATTGGACCCTGACCTTCCCATTGGGAAGCAGATTTACAGGATATCATTATTCCCAGAGGTAAAAAAATAAAAATCGTTTTGAGAAAATTCATACAGATAAGATAATGGAAAACCTTTTTTAAATTTAGAAAGATGGGATTTTATGCCTTATTATTAGGTTGATAATCTTACTTTCAACTAAAAGAACAAGATCTTTTAACTACATTTATTCGTGTTTAAAAATATTTTTTATGTATCAGAATAGTATTATTCTAATACTTTTTTTATAACTTAATCTTAATTATTTTAAGGGTATACCCTTAAGTTTTCACCTAAAGCACACATAACTGTTTTTCAGTTTAGAATTTTGACATAGGATTAATTTTTAAAAATAAATTTCACTTTTAACTAAACAAATAAACCATGATCAATTTTAAAACACACAAATTATTGCAACTTTTTATTGTTGCAGGTCTTCTTTTCGCAAGTTGCGAGAGCAATATTGTCGAAGACAATCCCATCAATCAAGATGCACTTGAAAAACAGTTAAACGAGAGCAAGTTTAATCTAAGCGAACTTGAAGAGGTTACTGACTTTTCTAATTTAAGAGAAGGTGATTTTACGGGAAGATTCCTTATTATAAGTAAAGGAAATAATTTACCTAAAAACCTTGAAAGCAGTATTAGTAAAGCTGGAGGCGAAGTAGTAAAAACATTTCCAGAAATCGGAGTGGCAGTTGCTGTTTCCCATTCTTCTAGTTTCCTGGATAATGCCCGAAAAATCAGTAGTCTTGAATCAATTACTCCTGATTTTATCCTGCAATACACCAAAGATCCAGAAGTAAGAGGGTCTGATTTGGAAAGCGATTTTAATGCAACTGCAATAGGAACTCCTTTCGATTACCAAAGTGCATTTTTCGATGGTTTTCAATGGGCTCCTGCATCAATCGATGCTCCAATGGCATGGGAAAATGGAAATACTGGTGAAGGTGTAAGAGTAGCCATCATTGATGGCGGAATTCATTCGACTCATCAAGACCTTGCTCCTAACCTAGATATGGCGAGTTCGGTTTCAACTGTCCCAGGACAACCTTGGAACTTTGATACTGGAACTTTTTGGCATGGAACACATGTGGCAGGAATTGCTGCTGCCTCAGGCATAGGTATTGTTGGGATAGCACCAAAAGCAACTTTGATTGGTGTAAAATCACTTCATTCTGGCACTGGTGCATTTGAGTGGGTCTTGGAAGGAATGTTTTTAGCAGCGACTCCACAATCCCAGGGAGGTGTTGGTGCTGATGTAATTAATATGAGTCTTGGAGCGACAATCGATTATAGAACCGATTGGAAGATCAAAGAATTTAGAGATTACATTAAGGAATTACAGAAAATTTTTGATCGGGTAAGCCGCTATGCCTACCAAAATGGAGTAACGATAGTTGCTGCAGCAGGAAATGATGGAATAAACTTAGATGACAGCAAAGAGTATATTGTCTTTCCTGCAGAAAACCAACATATCCTTTCTATAAGCTCTACCGGGCCTACCGGTTATGTCTTGGGAAATACAAACTTTGAACAACCTGCCTATTACACCAATACTGGAAAATCAATTGTTGACTATGCAGCTCCAGGAGGAACAATAGGACTTTGGTTAATCGAAGGTTATGACGATTTTTGTACCCTAGACGGAACCTACGTATCAATATTTAATTTTTGTGAAACTTTTGATATGGTATTGAGTACTGTTAGGGGTGGTAGCGATGGATCTTACGGGTTTGCTCAAGGTACTTCTATGGCTTCTCCGGCAGCTGCAGGAGTGGTGGCCTTAATTATAGAAGCAAATGGAGGAAATATTACTCCCGCACAGATAAAAGCCAAACTTGCACAATCAGCAACTGATCTTGGAAAACCAGGAAATGATGAGTTTTATGGAGCAGGATTTGTTAATGCTGCCAAAGCTGTTGGATTAAATTAATTTTTAATTCCTTAACGTATTTAAAACTTAAAAGCCTTCAATTGAGTCAATTGAAGGCTTTTTATTTCAACTTAAAATTTTTGAACTTATCCCGAACAATAATTAATTCATAAAAAAACCCTTCAAATTTCTTCGAAGGGTTCGTAATTCGTCATTCGTATTTCAACTTTATATTTTCGGCAATTCCCAGCCATTATGGTAATCTGCTTTTATTAATCGGTTTGCCTCTTTATCGGTAAACTGATTTTTTGTAGCATCCCAATAAACTTTCTTTCCTGTCTTGTAAGCAATATTTCCCATCTGGGCATTGATTGCGGCAACACTTCCTGTTTGTATCGCACAATTGAGCATGCTAGGATCATTGGCCTTAACTGACGCGATAAAGTTCTTGGCATGGTGATCCAATGCATTTCCAACGCCAGGGGTATGAACTACTTCCTCTACTTTATTAACGCGCTTACCTTCTATCGTCTCAGTTTCTGGAATCACTTTCCATCCCCCTCTATTTACGACCAAAGTGGCATTGTTTCCAATAAAAGCAATTCCTTCTGTTGTCCCATAATTTCCTCCATCTATGCCAGTGGCATGCTCCCAAAGCATATTGAATCCGTCATACTCATATACTGTTTGCAAAGTATCTGGCGTCTCAGATGCATCATTTGGATAGGCAAACTTTCCTCCTGAAGCCATCACTGATTTCGGAGCAGATACTCCCATCGCATACAATGCAATGTCTATTTCATGTACTCCCCAATCTGTCATCAATCCACCAGCATAATCCCAAAACCATCGGAAATTAAAGTGGAATCGATTTGGATTAAACGGTCTATCCGGAGCTGGTCCCAACCACATTTTATAGTCAACTCCAGCAGGTGCAGGGCCATTTGGTAAAACAGGCACCGGTTTCATCCAGCCTTGATATGCCCAGCATTTAACCAGTCTGATCTGTCCTAGCTTTCCTGATTTCACGTAATCAATTGCCTGAGCATATTGAGATCCTGAGCGTTGCCATTGGCCCACTTGCACTACTTTACCATACCGTTCCTGAGCTTTCACCATCAACTGACATTCTTCGATGGTATTCGCAATTGGTTTTTCGACATAGACATTTTTTCCTGCCGAAACCGCATCACACATAATCAGGCAATGCCAATGGTCTGGGGTTCCAATAATGACAATATCAATGTCCGGATCCTCTAGAAGCAACCTGTAATCTTTGTATTGCTTGGGTCTGGTTCCTCGGAGTTTAAATACATCTTCGGTTCTTTGATCCAAAACACTTTGATCGACGTCTGCCAATGCAACACAATTCACCTCTGGCAATTTCAAATGGGCATTCATATTGGACCATCCCATTCCTTTACAACCTATCAGGCCATAATTGAGCTGATCGGAAGGCCTTACTTTTCTTGTATATCTACCAAAATCAGAAGCTGTTAAGATTTGAGGCATGCTTAAACCGGCTCCCAACAACATGGTGTTTTGTATAAATCGTCTTCTTGAGGACATAGTTTTTGGGTTAGTGAATGTTGATAAAAAAAGAGCAGGTAAATACACTAACTGCTCTTGTTTATAAATGATTATAGTTTTCTAACCCAGATATTTCTAAATCTAACTGGATTGCCATGATCCTGAAGTTTGATAGGTAACTCTTCT
Source organism: uncultured Algoriphagus sp. (assembly GCA_965659625.1). Lineage (GTDB taxonomy): Bacteria > Bacteroidota > Bacteroidia > Cytophagales > Cyclobacteriaceae > Algoriphagus. The sequence continues at coordinate 106,809 of CBFHWO010000004.1, forward strand.
GGATGCGCTTTATAGTTTGGAATCCCGATATATTCGGTTGGTCCTCTCAAGATCACATGATTTTGAACCAACACCCCATTCATTAATACGGTAACCGTCGCTGGAGAAGTTACAATTCCGTCTTTGTTGAACCTTGGAGCTTTGAAGATAATATCATAATAATTCCACTGTCCAGGTGGTCTCAAAGCCATCGCCAATGGTGGGTGTTGCTTATAAATACTTCCAGCCTGACCATTTGTATAGGTCTTACTTTCATAACTATCAAGAACCTGAACTTCATACTTGCCCATCAGGAAAAATCCTGAATTACCACGTCCTTGGCCCTCACCCACAATTTCGGTTGGAGCAGACCATTCTACATGGTATTGTGCATCCCCAAAAGGTAGTTTTGATTGAATATCTCCTTTGCCTCTGGTTACGACCAATTCACCATTTTCAATTACCCATTCAGCAGGACTTGAGCCATCTTTTGCGCTTACAAAACCATTTAAACTAGTACCATCAAATAATACGATTGCGTCAGATGGAGGTGCTGTGTTGTTGGCACCTGGTGTCACTTTTGGCGGAACAGGCGTGTAAAATTCGGTTGCCTCCGGTTTCATTGGTGGCGGAGTTTTCTCTTGGGCACAAGCTAATGATGCCAAACTTAATGTGATAGCAGCAAACGCTAGGGTCAGCGATGTCTTTTTCATACAATAGATTATTTTAGGATAAAAATTAACGAGGATAAATTACTTCAAATTGACAGCAAACAAAAAACCATTGATGGATTTTTGTGTTTTTTCCACAAATTCTAATCGAATTTGAAATAAATTGGCTGTATGAAAAAACCACTACTTGCATTGTTACTTGGGATTTTTCTTTGTTTGAACCTTCAAGCACAGGAAAATTATTTCTTCCCGGGAGAAAAATTCGATCCAGCGATTCCCTCACCTTCCGAATTTTTAGGCTACAAAATCGGAGAATGGCATACCCGCTATGATTTGATTGTAAAATACTATGAAAAACTGGATGAGGTTTCTGAATTGGCTGAATTAAAAACCATTGGATATACTCATGAACTAAGACCTAAAATTATTCTAACGATTGCTTCCGAAGCCAATATTGGGGATTTGGAAGAAATCAGAATAAAACAACTTCAATTAGCCGATCCAAGTCAGCCTAAGCCTGATGTAAGTACGATGCCTTCCATCATTCATCAAGGATACGGAGTCCATGGAAATGAGCCCTCGTCTGCAGAAGCTGCTTTGTTAACCGCTTATTGGCTGTTGGCATCACAATCTGATCTTGCAAAAGATTTGAGGCAAAATGCAGTAGTTCATTTTGACCCGACAGTCAATCCAGATGGACGTGATAGACATAGTCATTGGGCAAATTCAAACAAAGGCTTCCCTCCTGTTGCTGATCCACTCGACAGAGAGCATAATGAAGCTTGGCCTGGTGGCAGAACCAATCATTATTGGTTTGACTTAAACCGAGACTGGCTTCCTTTGGCACATCCAGAATCTCAGGCAAAAATCGCCTGGTATCATACTTGGTACCCAAACGTGACGACTGATTTTCATGAAATGGGAACAAACAGTACCTATTTCTTTGAGCCGACAAAACCTATCGGAAGTGAAAACCCAGTAGTCCCAAGGAAAAACTACGAAGACATCAATGTCCGTTTTGCAAAGTATTTCTCAAAATACCTGGATGAAATCGGAAGTCTATATTGGTCCAAGGAAGTATTTGACAATAGCTATCCTGGTTATGGAAGCACCTACCCGGATATTCACGGAGGCTTAGGGCTTGTATTTGAGCAGGCAAGTAGTAGAGGTCATTTGCAAAGCAGTCAGCGCGGGGATATTAGCTTTGAATTTACCATCAGAAATCACGTGAGAAGCTCTTTGGCAACAATGGAAGCTGCTCTTGAAAACAGAGAATTTATGCATGATTATTTGCGTGAATTCTTTGAAACTGCAGTTTCAGAAGGAGCGAAAGACCCAGCTAAAAACTATGTGTTCGGTGATGAATTTGATGAAAACAGAAATAGTCTTTTTGTGCAATTTTTAATGGACCATCAAATCAAAGTCTATGAAAACACCAGTGATGTAAATGTAGGAGGATATAGTTTCAAAAAAGGAAAATCCTGGATTGTTCCGACTTCTCAGCCTCAATATAGAATGGTTCGGACCATGTTTGAGGAAGTGACAGAATTTGCAGATTCGGTATTTTATGATGCCTCCACTTGGACCATGGCACATACCTACGGAATGCCTTTCGCAGCAGGACCATCCCTAAAATCTGGAGCATTGGTGGAGGATAATTCGCCTAAACCGTTTGAGTTCCGAGAAGAAAAAGCGTATGCTTATTTAATAGATTGGGCAGATTACTACGCACCAAAAATGCTGTTTGATCTTCAGGAAGCTGGCGTTCATGTAGAGATAGTAAATAGCCCTTTCACCTCTGAAACCCAATATGGTCCAGTAGAATTTTCCGCCGGAACTTTGATGATTCCCATGGGATTTCAGGATCTGAGTGAAAGTAATATTAAGGATGCTTTAAAGACTTTGGCACAGATAAATCATCAAAAAGTGTATGCTACCAACACTGGGTTGAATCTTGCTGGAATTGATCTTGGATCCAATTTAGTCGGAGCAGTCACTATCCCAAAAGTCATCATGGTAGTGGGCGATGGAGTCAGCAGCTATGAAGCTGGAGAAATCTGGTATTTGCTAGATTCCAAAGTAGGAATGCCCATCACCAAAGTTAATTCAGACCAGATGAACCGGGTGAATTTGTTTGATTACAACACCTTGATTATGCCCTCAGGAAATTATAATTCATTCTCAGATGGTGTGGTTGATCATTTAAAGGACTGGATAAATCGAGGAGGAACGGTTATTTCCATGAAATCTGCAAGCCTTTGGCTAAACCAAAAAGGGATCACCAAAGAAATCATGGTTGAAAAAGAAGAAAGTACAGATCCAAAAGAACTTCCATTTGCAGATCGAAGCGCCTTTGAAGGAGCCAAATCAGTTGGTGGAAGTATCTATATGGCTAGACTGGATCTGACTCACCCGATTGCTTATGGATACAGAAGAGAAACTCTTCCTGTTTATAGAAACAGTTCAATTTTCATCCAGCCAAGCAAGGATAAATATCTCACCCCTATTCGATATACAGAAGACCCTTTATTGGGTGGCTATATTTCCAACTCGAACTTAGAATTACTAAAGCAGAGTGCAAGTCTAATCGTATCACCAGTAGGAAGAGGAAGAGTGATCAATTTCTATGATTCACCAAATTTCCGTGGGACCTGGTATGGCACAAATAAGTTATTCTTTAATGCCGTTTTCTTCGGAGATAAAATGGATTAATCACTTCAAACTCAAAAAGCCAACCTAGAATCTAGGTTGGCTTTTTAACTTAAAAACCCTATAAAAATCTACGAACTAATCGTAGATACTGATAAAATTTTTTATCTCACATATGTCAAGGTAATTATACCTGCCAATTTCCCCATCGGAGTTTCGAATTCCACTTCATGGTTTGTGATCAACTCCTGATCTGTGGCAGAAACGATTTCATAATAGGTTACTTCATTTTCATACATCGTTACCACTATTGTATTGTCTTCAAGTTCCCAAGTTCCGGATCCATTTACATCACCTTGACCGGATGTAATACTCATCGTTCCGTCTTCATTGAGTGTTAACTTGCCATCAACATGTAGCGATTTTCCACCTTCAATCATCGCAGCCATATCAGGCCCTTCTGATTGCTCAAATTGAAATTCTGTGCCAGTCCAAGTTCCGGTCAAATCAGCTTGACTTGTTGCCATATCACAGGAAAATAGTCCGATCATCAAGAGCAATAATGGAATACTGAGTAGAAATCTATTCTTCTGAATAGCTTTGGATTTTGTTTTGTTCATCATAATGATTCTTTTTTTGGTTTGAAATTGATTGAAATTATTCATGATTTGCAATCCACAGTCTTTGCTCAATTGCTTGAGTAACAGCCGTGAATAAGCAATAGGAGAATAGCTGTTTGTCACTACTTGATCTGCCTGAAATTCGTGGATTTCACGAAGTTGCTTTTCCAACAAATATATCCCTGGATTAAACCAGAAAATAGATTTGATTACTTGAAGAAACATGACATCCCAAGTGTGTCCTTTTTGAATATGAACAGACTCGTGAAGCAAAATTTGGTTTAATTCTTGTTTTCCTTCTGGAAATTCTGGCAACAGGATATAGTTGAAAAACGAAGCTGGCATGAAATTTTTATTGACCACAATCGTATGATCTCCTGATTTCAATTTTTCAGATTTTGCGATCAACGTCAAAGTCTTTACGAGTGCTAGAACAAGTCTAGATAGTGAGTAAACTACACCGAAGAGATAAATTAAAAACGGAATTACACCCCAATTGAATCCTTGAATGTCATTTGAAGAATCAACTGGTTTTACTTGGCCTTCTACCCAAAGCAAAGAAGAACTGATCGGCCGAATAGTACTCTCAGCAAGCCATTGAAAATCAAATGAAAATAGAGGCAATAAAACTGCCGCAGACAATAATACCAATAAGGTAATTCTACCAAGGGAAAAAAATGTCAGATCTTCCATAAGCATTTTGTAAAACAAAACGATCAATAAAATCCCAAGGCTTGCCTCAACTAAGTATGTGAATAAAAAACCCATCATTTACTTTTTTTCGTAATCGTCAATCATTTTCTGTAATTCTTCCAGTTCCTTTTCAGAAACTTTTTTCTCTTTCACCAAAAAGGAAAGCACATTCTCTACCGAATCTCCAAAAAAGTTTTTCACCAGGGAATTGAAACTCTTTTTGCGATAGTCACTTTCAGCCACCAGAATGAAATACTCATTTGTTTTACCGTAAGATTTATGACCTAAGTACCCTTTTTTCTCTAAAACTTTCACCGAAGAAGCCAAAGTCGTGTAAGGTGGTTTTGGCTCTGGCAACTGGTCTAAAACATCTCTTACAATTGCTCTTTCCAGTTTCCAAAAGATCCTCATGATCTGTTCCTCATTGGCTGTTAATTCTTCCATGATTTAAAGGTAAATAAGAGTTTTCAAAAAACCTACGAACAATTCGTAATATTACGGAAAACACGTAAATTTTAACAAAAAAAAGCCTCTGAGAATATTTCAGAGGCTTTTTAAAATAAATGAAACCATCAACTAAAGCTTGTACTTCACCGGTAATTGCATTTGAGTATTGACTTTGTTTCCATCTTTTTCTCCAGGAGTCCAATTTGGAAAAGACTGGACAACACGAAGTGCTTCGGCATCGCAGCCAGCGCCAATCCCCCTTAAAATTTCAGCATTGGCAATCGTTCCGTCCTTTTTTACAACAAAGGAAACCACCACGACTCCTTCGATTCCTTTTTCTTTTGCCTGAGCTGGGTATTTCAAGTTCTCGCCCATAAAGGTCATTAATCCATCCATTCCTCCAGGAGGCATTGGCATGACATCAACTTTTTCATGAACCTCTTCGGAGGTCTGGGCATTTACTTCAATTCCACTGACAAAAAATGCCATTAAGATTAGGAGCGTAGTTATAATAATTGGTTTAGCGTTAGTCTTCATAAAATTAATAGTTATAGTAGGTAATTGGGTTCTTAATTTCTATCTGGGATTTCGATTATTTCTGATAATTCATTTGATTATTTACTCTCATCATCATTCCCAAGTTTAAATCGGATTGGCAATCTCAACCTTGAGTTAACCAACTTTCCTCTTTGTTCGGCAGGGGCCCAATTAGGAGATTCTTTGACAACCCTCATAGCCTCTTCATCCGCACCACCTCCGATGCCTCTTAAGATATCTACATCAGAAATCGATCCATCTGTATTCACTACAAATACTACGATTACAGTTCCTTCTACCCCCATTCTCCTTGCTTGGGCTGGATAGCTAAGGTTTGACGCCAAATAAGAATTCCATCCATCCATTCCACCCGGAGGCTTTGGTTGAACTTCTGTGACATCAAAGATTTCATTCCCGTCTTTACCAACATTATTTATTCTTGCTGCTATGTCAGAAGGACCAATCCCATTTACTTTTTCTACTTGAGTAGGGCCTTCAATCTCCTCTTCTGACTGAGTCAGGTCGCAGGAAAACATTAAGAATAAAAGTCCCATCACTGGTACAGCCCAAAGGAATCTGGTTTTCAGATTACTTTCTGATTTTGTTTTGTTCATCATGATAATTCGTTTTTTGGTTTGAAATTGGTTAAAGTTATTCATGAACTGCCAGCCTCTTCCTGCTGTCAACAGTCTTAATAAAAGTCTGGAATATTCCGTTTGTGAATAGGATTTTGTCACCCCTTGATCTGCCTGAAACTCATGGACTTCACGGATAGAATTCTCAAACAAGTAGATCAAAGGATTGAACCAAAAAACTACTTTAGCCATCTGAACAAAGAGCAAATCCCAACTATGCTTCTGGCTGACATGAACCGATTCATGCAAAATGATTCGTTGCTGGTCTTGGTCGTCCAAATGAAATTTTGGAAGCAAAATGTATTGGAAAAATGACGCAGGTATAAAATGTGGATGTACTGCGATGTATTGATTTTTATAGAAAAATAGGTTTGCTTCTCTCAATAGATTTAAGGATTGGAAAAATCCCAAGATCAGTCTGGAAGCGGTATACATTACCCCTATCAGATAAATGATTCCCAGAATTTCTAACCAGTTCAATTGAAACCCTATTTGATTTGTCCGGACCTGATCTCCGACCCAAAACTCCGGCAATAAAACCTCTTGCATCAAACCTGATTGGATGGGATAAAAATCCACTGATAATGCCGGAAGAATCAGGGATAATCCCAGCATCGTTAACAAAACAGCCCTGTTCATCGAGAAAAATGTCAGTTCGCTGAGAACCACTCGGTAAAACACCAAGGAAACAGCCATGCAAATACTTGCTTCAAGAAGGTAAGTCAAAAGTGTGTTCATTCTTTCTCTGGGTTTTCGTAGTCATCAATCAATTTCTGTAAATCCTGAAGCTCGTCATCAGAGATATTTTTCTCTTTGACCATAAAAGACAGAAAATTCCCCACCGATCCTTCAAAGAAATTCTTGACGATCCGGTTGATACTTTTTTTGCTATAATCTGCCTGAGTGATTAGAGGAAAGAAAAGATGTGTAGTTCCATAAGTCTTATGACCTAGATATCCTTTCTTTTCCAAAAGCCGAATAGACGATGCCAAAGTAGTGTAAGGCGGTTTTGGCTCCGGCAATTCTTCTAACACATCTCTAACCAAAGCATTTTCCAGCTTCCAAAAGATGCGCATGATCAGTTCTTCGTTGTGGTTTAATTCATTCATGCAACTAATCTAAAATGAATATTTTAAAAACCCTACGAAAATTTCATATATCTACGATTTATTTGTTTTAAAATCCAAAAAAGGGAAAACCTATTAGATTAGACCCTGTCAGTTTTGCTTAAAAGGTTCAATTCGACTAGGAATAGTCTATGAATTTTTTATCCAGAATTTCAGCATTCAGTCTTTGGATATAATTTAAATCCAAAAAAATCCATTACTTTAAATAGGTATTTGAAATATGGGTTTAATTAGCAAACATCAAGTTTATCTAATTCGATTTTCCCTAAAGCTCTTTCATTCAATAAAAATGAAAAATCTTAATTTGAGTGTATTGAAGTAAGAGTTTAATGATTAGCTAGAGTAACAAAATATTCCAACCAAACAGAATATTTTCTTAAGCCAATATTTAAATCAGATTACTTTCAGATTTTTGAAAAAGCTCAACCAAATGGATCGATTTTTTTTGAAGAACATCAAATGAATCATTTATTAACATGGACTCAATAAGAGATCAATTACTTCAAGAAGTACATCAGGAGGTTTTAAAGATATTCACTTCAGAATATCCTGCTGAAAAAATGTCCGAGTTCATCTCACATGAAGTAACAGGATTCGGCACCACAAAAGATGAGAAAATACCTGATTTCATTCAGTTCAAAGAAATCATTCTATCCCAATACATTCAAAGTAAAGAGTTAAACATTGAAGTAACTTTTGAAGAAATGCCATTACACCGATGGAAAGACCCTACTGGAAATTTGGCGCTTTTTGTATCTGAATTTATTCTTTTCATAAAAAACCCTGATGGAGTCAATCCATTGGAATTAAGGCTAAGCTCCTTTTATGAATGGAGAAATGAAGCTTGGAAATTGGTTCATTGGCATGGAAGCACTCCTGTCAATGTGGAAAAAGCTGCTTGGCATTTGACTGAATGGAAAAAAAGAAATGAAGAACTACAACTCCAAGTAGACGAGCAGACGAAAAATCTAAAACAGAAAAACGAGCAATTAATAAAGGCAAAAGAACAAATTGAGGAGACCCTCAAAGTGCTTAAAGAAACACAAGCACAACTTATCCAATCTGAGAAAATGGCATCACTTGGTGAATTGACTGCTGGGATTGCCCATGAAATCCAAAATCCGCTCAACTTTGTCAACAATTTTTCAGAGGTAAATACAGAACTTTTAGATGAGTTGAAAGGGGAAATTGGATCTGGGAATATGGAAGGAGTTGATGAACTCGTCAATGACATCATTGATAATGAGAAAAAAATCAATTTTCATGGCAAGCGAGCAGACGCCATTGTAAAAGGGATGCTTCAACATAGCAGATCTAGTAATGGTCAAAAAGATCCAACAGATATCAATGCTCTTGCTGATGAATATTTAAGACTATCCTATCATGGTTTGAGAGCTAAAGACAAATCATTTAATGCTACTCTAGAAACAGATTTTGACCAAAGTATTCCAAAAATAGATGTGGTTGCTCAAGATATCGGAAGAGTGATTCTAAATCTTATTACAAATGCCTTCCATGCTGTTTCAGATAAAAAACAAAAGCTCAATGGAAGTGACTTCGAGCCTACAGTCAAAGTATGCACGAAAAACCTGAGTGAACATATTGAAATAATTATTTCAGATAATGGAAATGGGATTCCTGAGTCAGTTCGACAAAGGATTTTCCAACCATTTTTTACAACCAAACCAACCGGTCAAGGGACTGGACTTGGACTTTCACTGAGTTATGATATCATGAGATTTCATGGCGGGGAAATTCAAGTCGAATCAGAACTTGGATTTGGTGCCGAATTCAAACTTATTATTCCAAAAAATTAAATTATGAAAATACTAGTTGTAGATGACGAGCAAGACGTGAAAATACTTTTTGAACAAAGATTCCGAAAGGAAATTCGTTCCAAAGCAGTTGATTTTGTATTCGCTTTTTCAGGAAAAGAAGCTTTGCAATACATTGATAAGTTAAACCACGAGGCTATTTTAATTCTATCCGACATTAATATGCCCGGTATGAGTGGATTGGAATTATTGAAAGAAATCAAAGAAAAAGAACTTACTCCTAAACCGGTTGTCATGATGATTTCCGCGTATGGTGACGAAGAAAACTACAATACTGCTAAAAGCTTAGGGGCCGATGAATTTTTAACTAAACCAGTAGACTTCAAATTATTGAAGGAAAAACTACAATTAAATTGAGGCTGGTTTAGTTAATTTCTTAGATTAATTCTTTCACTTTTCTAAAAACGTAGAAGAGCTCGGAAGCAATTTGAAATGAGCGATCTAAATACATCTCACTTTCCATTGGCGTTCCATCAAACTTTTTTGGGTCTTCAAATTGGACAGAAATCCTAGCATCAGCTCCTGGTATAAATGGGCAGTTTTGATCCGCATGATCGCAGGTCATCACTGCTGCAAAATTCTCCTTAGGATTTTTACGATCTGAATACAGTTTAGAGAATGCTAATACTGGCTCTTGATTTTTGGAATAGAATAATTGGTAAACCGGATTCTCGCCTTCCTGAAAACTGATTTCAAATCCTTGATTTTTTAAGGCTTTGATCGCACGGGGGTTAAACTCCGTCACCTCCACTCCACCAGAAAAGCAAGAAATATCCAACCCATAGAAATGAGCCGCAACTTGTCCCCAAACCTGAGAAAACTGGCTTCTGCGACTATTATGGGTACAAATGAAATTCAGATTTACTTTTATACCGGATTTTAATGTTTGGAAAACATAGGTGATCAAATGATCTAAAACCTTCTTTCTTTCTTCTGTGATTGGCCTTTCTAATATCTCAGAAATATTATGATCTAGTTTTGTGTTGATGATCATAACTATCGATTAGCAGCAACCACCGCCTGGAGTACATTCTGATGTTACTTGATTCGTCAAAGCTGCCAATGCAATTTTTGGTTTTGAACTTGGAATACCGCAGGATTCTTTTGCCAGACAATCAGTCATCTTGGTGGTTAAATGAAATTCACCAGAGATAAAGTCCAAACCATATTTTCCAATTGTCTCTCCTTGATATTCAACCTCCACATCCAAATCTTCCAGCTCCAAAACTCGTTCTGACAATTCAATGATGTGAAGAAGTTTGTTTGCGCCTAATCTGTGATCAAAATCTCCATCCTCCCAAAGCTGAAATGAAATCGCCTTCTCGTTTCTAAGTTTACCTCCACAATCGATAAATCTCTTATTTATCTGGCCTATTTCTGTCACATGGAAGTGTGCGGGTACCGCTTCACCACTTGGTAATCTAAAGGTCAAACCTTCCAACCCATTTAGTTTTGATTTAATTTCTGATAGTTTCATAGTTTTATTAATTGCAATATTACGATATATAAATTCAAATTTTTTTAGCAGCAATTATCTGATTTACAAGTTGATTGATAAGAATCAAACAACTGATTAAATAGCCTTTGTGCTTTTTCCCAATTTTCAGGTTGGATACAATAACTGATTGAAGCCCCCTCGATTGTCCCATGAATAAGCCCTAATTCCTTTAGCTCTCTCAAGTGCTGAGAAATGGTGGCTTGCGCCAAACCTAATTCCTGAACCAGAGTCCCGTTCACGCAAGTATTTGATTTCAATAAGTATTGAATAATGGCAATTCTGGCTGGATGCGCCAGAGCTTTGGCCAGCTTGGCCAATTCATTTTGCGATTCTTTAAATAGATCTGTTTTTGTTAACCCCATAATTACATTGCAATATTACGATTAATAATTAAAACAAAAAATATTTATTCTTTTCTTATGAAAACAGTTTCTGTGAGTACTGGAGACACTAAGAAGTAGCCAAAGACCTTTCCACTTCCAGATTCTACTTTGAAATTTGTTTCGGGGTTTTGAGGTGGCGGGCTAAACAAACCTCCATCATTAAAAAGCAACCCGACCAATTGAGAAAAGTAATCATAGGCACTTTTATTCATTCGAAACAGCTCCATTCTAACTTTATCTCCCTCATCAAATGCATAATTCAACTCTAACCCTTCTTCAAAAAACTTAAGCCCGAATGTATCATCGAACAGAAGGTAATCATCCCGATTATTTTTTAAAGTATCATTTTCAATGACCTTGATCCGATAATAATTATCCTCATCAAAGGGAATTTTTCCATATACTTTAATATAATAACCTTCATCTCTAAATAGCCTATCCTCTTGAAAACTATAATTGAGGCTATCGACGGTTGGAGGCTGGAGCATAACACCGCTAGCAGAGTATAAATTTCCTTCCCAAAAAACCTGAATTTCGTAAGACTCTCCCACGACCGCTATGGTACTTTCCCGAAAAGGTCTATAACTCTGCGTTTCATCATTGAAATAAAATGGAATATTAATAGTAGTGCCATCAATCAATATTCTCACGAGCGCATTAGAAACAACCGTTACGTCAGAAGAATCAAAATAATTTTCAGCTAAAGTGATTTTTACTTCATTATAAAATGGAATATCAGTCCAAGTAGCTTCAATGACAGGAATTACCTCATCTAGCGATGCCAATGGGAGCGTAACTTCTTCTTGGCAAGACCAAAAGATTAATGATGACAATATGATTCCTATTTTCTTCACACTAAAACTGGAAATTATAAGTAATGGACGGTAAAAAGGTAAATAAATAAGTCATAACCACGCCTTGCTTTGTCGAAACGATTTCTCCATCCACATCTGGGTCGTAGTTAATTTTATCATTGAATATTTCTCTGAACTCATAAGCAAAAGGGTTTTTTCGGCCATAAAGATTATAAACACTGAAATTCCAGCTTCCCCTCCATTTTCTTCCTTTATCTGGATTTTTCCAGGTAATCGATGCATCTACTCGATGGTAATCAGGAAAGCGATCTTTATTTCTGAATTCTGAGTATAGCGGAACTACTTGATTATCTGATTCATAGGTACCTATTGGAAAAGAAACAGCCTGACCTGTGGTGTAGACAAAAGTTAATCCTGCTGACCAAGCTGGAGAGAATTCATGGTTTAAAACTAAAGTCACATCATGTGGTCTATCATAGCGTGGATTATACTGCTGGCCTAAACTAATACCACTAATTGTCCTCCAGGTTCGCGAATAAGTATACGCCAACCAGCCAGTTGTTTTACCGACATTCTTTCGTAATAAAAACTCAACTCCATAAGCATATCCATCTCCAGTAAGAATTTCAGTTTCCACTTGATCTGTAAACAGCACTGATGCCCCGTTTCTTAAATCAATGGTATTTTCAATGTCTTTGGCGTAAGTCTCTATAGAAAACTCCCATTTGTTTTCATTGAAATTCCTAAAAAACCCAAGGGAAATCTGATCAGATCTTAGAGGCTCCATGTATTTACCAGATAGAATCCATCGGTCAATCGGCAATCCCGCAGAACTATTGGAAGCAATTTGCACGTATTGATAATTCCTATTATATGCTGCTTTTATCGAAAACTCATCATTCACAAGGAATCTAAATGCCACTCTTGGCTCCAAACCTTGGTAAAAATGCATCGGTTCTAAAACTCCAAACCTTATACTATCCGTAACTTCTGCCTCCTCAGTTGGAATCCCTCCTTCATATAGATAATCAACTCCTTTCCCCACCTGATGATACAAACCCCAGCGCAGGCCAAATTCTGTGCTTAGTCTTGGAGAAAGGTCAATCATCGCTCCCATAAAAACACTATTCAAAACCCCATTTTTCGGATTTGTTTTGATAGGCTGAATGGCACTGCCGCCTGCAGGCTCCAAAGCAATGGGTGCAAAATGATAAAACTGACTTTGAAAGCCCCAATAAGTTTGGACTTTATCAGAACTGATCCAACTCCATTGGCCTTTCATTCCAGATTCGGAGAGCTTATTTTCCCATCTGAATCCAGCATCAGGATCATCAAATTCAACATTATAATTATATCTGGAATGATATATTTCCAAATCAAAAAAAGAATTCTCTGAAATAGTATGACTCCAATTTGAAGATGTCACCCAGTTTCTCCAGCCTAAACCAAACTGTTCATCCAGTCCCAAATAATCACTCCCTTCATAACTTGACAAAGTTATTTTATCTTTTTCTCCCAATCGAAATGAAAACTTGGCACTCAAATCATGAAAATTCAATTTATTGTTTTTGACATCCTCATTGCTTGAAAGTTTTAAAAACAAATCAGCATAAGTTCGTCTTCCTGAAATAGCAAAAGTGGATTTATCAGAAAATAAAGGGCCATTCAACATCAGACGAGAAGAGATGCTTCCTATTCCCCCTTCTCCATGTATCTGCTCATTATTTCCCTCTTTCAAAGAGACATCAATCAAAGAAGACAACCTTCCTCCATAACTTGCAGGCATATTCCCTTTGTATAAATCTACCCGATCCAAAGCATCAGGACTAAATACAGAGAAAAACCCAAAAAAGTGTGATGGATTAAATACAGGAGCTCCATCTACCTGAACCAGATTTTGATCCGCTGATCCTCCCCTCACAAAAAGCCCTGTTGTCCCCTCTCCTGCTGTCTGCACGCCAGGTAAAAGCTGAAGACTTCTCAGTAAATCAACCTCTCCAAAAAGTGCTGGGATATTTTTAATGGTTTCAATCGGAATAGAAGCTTTTCCAGTTTCAAGGTTCTTGACTTGCTCATCCGGCCTTCTCTCTTGGATGATGATTTCGTCCAAGGACATTTCCACTGGTTTTAAAAAATATCTGATTTCTTTTTGAGCCTCATTTTGAGAAATATTACGTATTGACTTTTCAAACCCTAGGTAGGACACTACTAACCTGGCGGGAAGTTCCCGACTTTTTAATCGAAATCTCCCATTGAGATCGGTTACTACCCCTGAGCTTAAGTCATCTTCCCAATAAACATTAGCGCCAATAAGAGGATCTGAATTAGTTGCATCTAATACAATGCCGACAAAAAACTCATCACTTTGGGCAAAGAGAGGAGCTGTCAGCCCTATTAATATCCAAATAAATAAAACTTTTAAGCGCCTTCTAAAAAGTTGCATTCTTGGTGAAATGGTGTTTAAACTTCTTTGATATACTCCTTTATGAAATTAATGTTTGTTAATTTTCCATTTTAAAAGCACTGCATCAAACCACTCCTTTTAAAGTGGCTTTTAAAGTAAGGTTTATTTTATAATTTCAGGTCATGATTTGGGCATATCCCGACGTAAAACTCACACTCTTTCTTGCTGGCCTATTTGGCTTTCTTTATTTTATTTACCTTTTCAGGTACTGGTCCATCAATAAAAGGCTGGAAGTTGAGAAAAGAAGACTATTTACCAAAATGGTGCTTCGGACTACCTATTTTGTTTTATTTCTGGTGGCCATGGCGGGGCCATCTATCGGTACTTCTACTAAAGAAATAAAAGAAGAAGGAAAAGATATATTCATTGCTGTGGATCTTTCACAATCCATGAATGCAACGGACATAGGTCCCAATCGACTCCAGCGTGTCAAGTTTGAATTGAAAGAGTTCACTAAAAGCTTTCCTTCAGATAGGATAGGTTTGATCATCTTCAGTTCTGAGGCTTTTTTGCAATGTCCCCTGACATTTGATCAAAGCGTTTTGCAACTATATATCGATGGGTTAAATACAGGACTGGTTCCAAACTTTGGAACAGATTTGAACGCACCTCTTAGAATTGCTTTGGAAAGATTTGAGCAAGATGAGAGTCAAGAAGTCAAGTCAAAGTCAATTATTTTGATATCTGACGGAGAGAATTTCGGTGATGAATTGGAAAGTATCGGTACACAGTTAAATGATCTTGGGGTAAAGGTTTTTTCTTTGGGAATAGGCACGGAAACAGGAAGTACAATACCTAGAGGAAATGGAGTAGTAATCGATCCACAAACAGGTCAACCTGCCAGAACCATTTTAGATCGATCTCCTTTGCAGCAAATAGCTGCGGAAACCGACGGGCAATACTTTGAGATTTCTGATCAAGTGCAGGAAGTGGGAGATTTAATCAATAGACTGGAAAGATTAGAAGGAGGCGTTACCGGTTCCAGAATGGTTGAAGCGTCAGCTAACAAGTATTTTTATTTTCTTCTTGCAGCATTAGCCTTATCTTTAATAGATATGATTTTACCAATAAAAACCATCAAGTTATAATATGAGCTGGAGTAAAGTTTTATTGGCATTAGTGGTTTTAATCCCGGCATCTTGGACAAGAGTATCACGCCTGAATTCGGAAATTAGGGAAGCGGAGGAAAGTTATTCTAAAGCCGAATACGAACTGTCAGTCGAGAAACATTTAGCCTTGATCGAGAACTTCCAATATTCCTCATCAGCATTGGATTTTGATTTGGGATTAAGTTATCACCATGCCGAAAAACCAGAGGAGGCCGCGGCATCTTACGATAAGGCATCAATCTCTCCGAATAAAATGATCTCCTCCTTTTCATTCAATCAATCAGGGGTTTTGCTTGGAGACAAACAAGAATATGAAGCTGCATTAAACAAGTTTCAATCTGCTTTGATTAAAGATCCTACCAACGAAGTCGCTAGATATAATTATGAAATGCTGGCTCGCTGGATGCAGAGAGATGAAGAAAGAAAAAATCAGGAGGAAAATAAACCTGAACCTTCTGAGTTTGCAAAACGAAAAAAAGCAGAGGCAGATAGATTGGTAGAACAATTTAGATTTAAGGAAGCTTTGGATTTAATGAACGAAGCAATGCAACAAGATGAAACTGTTGCGGCATATCAGGAGTTTATAAGTAGTCTAACAGAAGTCACAGAAATCGATGAAAAATAAAATTCTATTATTTCTTGGTCTATTCGTGGGACTAGCTTTCACTTGCGTGAAAGCTCAATCCGCCGGTGATTATTTCAATCGGGCAGCAAGATCCTATGTTAAAACTGAAAAGGACCTTGCTCTAAATACGGTAAATGAAGGTTTGGGAAAATATCCAAGCGATTCTAAACTTCAAGCATTGAAAGAAAAGCTAGAAAAAGAGCAAGAAGAAGATCAAGAAAAGCAGGAGCAAAACCAGGATCCTCAACAAAATGAGGATCAGCAGCAGAAAGATCAAAATCAAAAAGGAGAAGGCGAACAGTCAGAGGAACAACAACAGCAACAGGATAAGGGCGAAAAAACCGAAGAAGATAAAGCGAAAGAAGGTCAGGAAGGAAATCCCTCAGAGCAGAGTCAGGATGAAGTTGGTGAAAATGCAAATGATCAAATGGATGCAAATCTAGAAGATCGACAAAAGGCGATGGAGGAGTTTAAAGAAAAGCTAAAAGCGATGAATTTGACTCCTGAGCAGGCTGCACAGATTTTAGAAAGCATGAATGCAGCTGAGCTTCGATATATTCAGCAGAATAAGAAAAAACCAACTCAAAGACCAAAGAGAGGGATCCCTGATTGGTAAAATGGTGAGACCGTAGTTTGAAGACCGGAGACAGAAGTTTCTTCCGTCTTCGGTCTTCTTACTTTTAATTTAAACCCAAATAACATGATTAAAGAAGTATATATCGTCTCAGCCGTCAGAACCCCATTAGGAAGTTTTGGGGGAAAGTTAGCTGGACTTACAGCTGTAGAACTTGGTAGTACCGCGATCAAGGGTGCACTTGCAAAAAGTGGAGTAAAAGCAGAGGAGGTTCAAGAAGTATTTATGGGAAATGTCATTTCCGCAAATCTTGGACAAGCACCAGCAAGACAAGCCTCAATCGGAGCCGGTATTGGCTACGATGTTCCTTGTACTACTGTGAATAAAGTTTGTGCTTCAGGTATGAAAGCAGTTATGTTTGGAGCCCAATCCATCATGCTTGGTATCAACGACGTAGTTGTAGCAGGAGGAATGGAAAGCATGTCAAATGCACCTTTCTATGTACCTAAAGCCAGGTTTGGTTATAAATATGGTAATGCAGAATTTGTGGATGGTTTGGTGAAAGACGGTCTTTTCGAAGTCTATTATAAATTCCCAATGGGGAATTGTGCTGATAATACTGCCAAGGAAATGAACATCAGCCGAGAAGCTCAGGATGCTTATGCTATTCAATCCTATCAAAGATCTTCTGATGCGTGGGCTAAAGGATATTTTAAAGATGAAGTTGTTCCTGTGGAGATGAAAGGCCGAAAGGGTGAAACAATTGTCATCGACGAAGATGAAGAATATAAAAATGTCATGTTTGACAAAATCCCTTCGCTCAGACCTGTATTTGATAAGGAAGGAACAGTTACAGCTGCCAATGCATCTACCATGAATGATGGCGCCTCTGCTTTAGTTTTAGTTAGCAAAGAAAAAGCGGAGGAATTAGGGCTAAAACCTTTGGCAAAAATCAGAGGGTTTGCCGATGCGGCGAAAGATCCGCTTTGGTTCACTACAGCGCCTGCTTTAGCGATCCCAAAAGCAATTCAACATGCTGGATTGAAAACTGAGGACATTGATTTTTATGAAATCAATGAAGCTTTTTCGGCAGTGGCACTTGCAAATCAGAAAGAACTAAATCTTGATAATGACAAAGTGAACATCTTTGGTGGTGCAGTTTCATTGGGTCATCCACTTGGCGCATCAGGGGCAAGAATCATCAGTACATTAAATTCTGTTTTACATCAAAAAGATGGAAAAATAGGAGTTGCCGGAATATGTAACGGCGGTGGTGGAGCGTCCGCAATTGTTATAGAAAAGCTTTAAATTCAAATAATTAAATTCCGCAAGACTTTTCGTTTTGCGGTTTCTTTTTATTCCGAAATGAAAATATTCTTTTTCCAATTAATCTTACTTATTTCAGTTCATTCTGCCTTTGGTCAGGATACCGTTAGGACCTATTATGGAGGAGAATTTCCGGCGCTTAAGGAAATTTACGTTCAGGTAAATGGGGTCGCTCAAGGATTGGTCAAAAGATTTGATGAAGAGAGGAACCTTATTCAAATAGGTTACTTGAAAGATGACAAAAGAGAAGGCTTATTTTATGATCTATCACCATCTACTGGAGATACCCTCAAAATAACCCAGTTTATCAACAACGAAAGATCTGGACCAAGTAAAAGCTTTTACCCAAATGGTCAGGTACAGCAAGAGGCCACATTTGAATCCAATCAAATACAGGGTGAAGTCATTTCTTATTACGAAAATGGAGAAATAAGTGATCGGACTTTCTTCAAAGACAACAAACCGGATGGATTGAGCCAAGAATTCGATGAAAATGGAGTTCTGATCGCTAGAAAGAATTATAGCGAAGGCAGATACCATGGATTATTAGAGGAGTTTTATGAAAATGGGGAAATTTCTTACTCTGCCATGTACAAAAATGGAGATCTTAATGGTTTAGAAATAAGCTATTTTGAAGACGGAACCATTGAGTTTAGCCGAGAATATAAAGCAGGACTATTAAATGGAATCTATTATATAAACTATCCTTCTGGAACATTAGAAAGAAAAGGATTATTCAAAAATGGAGTTCCAAATGGAGACTTGATTGAATACTTCCCTGATGGAAAAATAAAATCTAAATCCCATTTCAAAAAAGGAATTCAGGATACTCCTATGCTGAAATATCATGAAACTGGAGAGCTAAAACAAAAAACCAGTTATGACAGCGAAGGCTATAGGATTTCTGAAATCAATTATCACCCCAACCTGCAAATCCATTTTGAGTTGAAGTTTAATAATGAGGTAGCAGAGGGAAATGTGAAAGTATTTCGAGAAGACGGAACCTTAAAGGAAGCCTTCACTTACAGTGGTGGAAAAATAGATGGCACAAAATTTTATTATGATGAAAATGGAGAACTTTTGAAGACTGAGGAGTTTGAAAATGGAAATAAAGTCAATAAATAAACGATTACTAGAAAGCAGAAAGGCAAAGCTTTTTCTATTTTTGCCAAAACTGAATTAGCATGAGCAACGCTGTAAAAGAAACTCAATTCCAATTCCCCGGCCAAATCGGGTTTTACAAAGGAAAAGTCCGTGACGTATATATTTTTGAAGAAGAACTGGTAGTAGTGGCATCAGATAGAATCTCGGCATTTGATGTAGTACTGCCAAAACCAATACCATTCAAAGGCCAAGTTTTAAATCAGATTGCAGCCAAATTTTTGGCAGCAACTTCAGACATTGTTCCTAATTGGGTTACTTCCACACCTGATCCAAATGTGACTATAGGAAAAAAATGCGAGCCCTTCAAAGTGGAAATGGTCATAAGAGGATATATGGCAGGCCATGCAGCCAGAGAATATAAGGCAGGTAAACGAATTCTCTGTGGAGTTGAAATGCCTGAAAATTTAAGAGAAAATGATCCCTTCCCAGAGCCTATCATCACTCCTACTACCAAAGCTTCGGAAGGTCATGACGAAGACATTTCAAAAGAAGCTATCCTTTCCCAAGGAATTGTAAGTTCAGAGGATTATGCTGTTTTAGAAAAATATACTCGAGCGCTTTTTAAAAGAGGCCAAGAAATGGCATCTGAAATGGGATTGATATTAGTAGATACAAAATATGAATTCGGGAAATTTGGAAACAAAATTCTTTTAATAGATGAAATTCATACCCCTGATTCATCCCGGTATTTTTATGCGGAAGGTTATGAAGAAAATCAGGAAAAAGGTCTTCCACAAAAACAGTTGTCAAAGGAGTTTGTGAGACAATGGCTCATTGCCAACGGATTTCAAGGTAAAGAAGGACAAACCGTACCTGAAATGACAGATGAAATTGTAGAAAGCATCTCCGATCGTTATATTGAGCTCTTTGAGAAAATTACGGGAGAAAAATTTCAAAAAGCTGAAACAAATGAAATTTTAAATAGAATCGAAAAAGCAATACTTTCCCACTTGGAATAACCTTAATAAATGATATGAAATACTCAATAGATAAAAAAGAACAATACGTTGTATTCTCACCATTAGAGGATAAAATAGACTCAATGATCGCCCCTGCTTTGAAATCAGAGATTTTAACAATACATGCAGAAGGCTATCCGCATATGGTACTTGACCTAACTGATGTTAAATATGTGGATTCCAGTGGATTAAGTGCTTTACTAGTAGGTGATCGTGAATTTGGTCGGAATGGTGGGATTTTTGTTATTTCTGGCGTTCAAGACCATGTGATGAAGCTTTTAAAAATTTCCATGCTGGATAAAAAACTGACGATAGTTAGTACTCTTGAAGAAGCTGGTGAAGCGATCTTCATGCATGAAATTGAAAATGGTGAAGAAGAGGAAGAGGAGGAAGATTGATCCCAGACTTTGAAGTCACCATATTAGGAAATACTTCCTCTATACCTGTTCATGGAAGAAACCATACTTCTCAGGTAATTCGCTTTAACCAGGAGCTGTTGCTCCTGGATTGCGGAGAGGGAACTCAATTGCAGCTCAGGAAGTATAAAATAAAAACTTCCAGAATATCTCATATTTTTATAAGTCATCTCCACGGAGATCATTATTTGGGATTGATTGGGCTACTTTCCTCCTATAATCTTGCAAAAAGAACCAAGCCATTAACCATATATGGTCCGCTAGGTCTAGATGAGATAATAACAGTTAATTTTCGCTGGAGCAACACAAAACTTAACTATCCTTTAAACTTTATACAAACAGAAACTTCGGGTCTAAATCTATTATTTGACGCTCCTGAATTCACCGTTTCTAGCTTTCCTCTTAAGCATCGCCTCCCAACCACCGGTTTCTTGATCAGTGAAAAACCAGGTTTTCGGAATTTGATTAAAGAAAAACTTCAGAAAAATCCAATTTCCATAGAAGCAATTCACTCTATAAGAATTGGTCAAGATTATATCGAAAGCGACGGGAAAATTATTAAAGTATCAGATTATGCTTACCCCCAACATCCGTTAAGAAAATATGCATTCTGCTCAGATACTATTTTCGACCCGAGCATTTCCCAATACATCAAAAATGTTGATTTACTGTATCATGAATCAACATTTACCAATGATAATTTAAAAAGGGCAAGTGAAACATTTCATAGTACAAGTGCCCAAGCTGCAGAAATAGCTTCCATTTCCGGCACAAAGAGATTATTATTAGGTCACTTTTCTTCAAGATATAAAGAACTGGATCAAATGTTAAAAGAAGCAATTGAAGTTTTCCCAAATAGCATAATCAGCGAAGAAGGCCAAACCTACTCTTTAACTTAAATTGAATGAATAAATCACAAAGCTCCCGTAAAACTAATTTGTTCATTATTTTGGGAGGTATTTTTTTAACAAACGCTATTTTAGCCGAAGTCATTGGAGTAAAGATTTTTTCAGGGGAAAGAACGTTAGGTTTTGAACCTGTCAATTGGACATTTTTCGGAGAATTTGTATTGGATTTCAACCTTACTGCAGGTGCTATTATATGGCCTGTAGTTTTCATTACTACAGATATCATAAATGAGTACTTTGGTAAAAAAGGAGTCAGAAAGATTAGTTTTCTTACGGCTGGATTAATCGCCTACGTATTTTTGATAATAAGTGTAGTCACTTGGCTGTCCCCTGCAGATTTTTGGTTGAATGTAAATTCTGAAACACCAACTGGAAATGGATTTGACATCAATTATGCATTTAACACCATCTTCCGGCAAGGTGGAGGAATCATTATTGGATCTTTAACAGCATTCCTTCTTGGACAATTAATTGATGTTTATGTATTCCAAAAACTCAGAGAAATTACTGGTGAAAAAATGATCTGGTTAAGAGCAACTGGCTCTACTTTAGTTTCTCAATTCATTGATTCTTTTGTTGTGTTAGGAATTGCTTTTTATGTTTTTGGAAACTGGAGTTTGTCACAGATTATTGCGGTAGGAATAATGAATTACATCTACAAATTTTCAATAGCAATAATTTTGACACCCCTACTCTATTTAGCACATGGATTAATAGATAAGTACCTTGGAAAAGATTTGGCAGAAGAAATGATTCTAGAAGCCTCAAAAGACAAGTCCTTTATCTAAAAACCAAATAAATTTTGTCTTAGACCTAAAAAAAATTAACACTATTTATATAAACTTTCGAGTTAGGCTTTGATTTCAAAATATTTAATCATACTTTTGCACCGTCAATAAGACATAAAACAATTTTTCTGAGCCGTGAAATCCTTACTGTCGCTTGTCTGGGATAATCACTAGGAGTACATGGCAAGAAAAGTAAGGACACATCATGGAAAATACACTCAAGTTCTCTGACTTGGGAATCTCTGCGGAAATTCTTAAGTCAGTGGAAGAGATGGGCTATACCCAACCTTCCCAAATTCAATCACAAGCTATTCCTTTCGTATTGCAAGGTAGAGATGTCATAGGACAGGCTCAAACCGGAACAGGAAAGACAGCAGCATTTGCGATTCCTATTATAGATTTGGTTGACCCAGATCTAAACCAACCACAAGCTATTATTCTTTGCCCTACTCGTGAACTAGCCGTTCAAGTAGAAGGAGAAATTCAAAAGCTGGCAAAATTTCACAGAAAAATCAATTCTGTAGCCATCTACGGTGGAGAATCTATCGACAAACAAATCAGATCTCTAAGAAGAGGTGTTCAGATCGTAGTTGGTACTCCTGGTAGAGTACAGGATCATATCAACAGAGGAACATTGAAGCTTGAAGGAGCTGGAATCATCGTGCTAGATGAAGCAGATGAGATGCTAGATATGGGTTTCAGAGATGATATCGAAGCAATTTTGCAAGAGATGCCTGAAGAAAGACAGACAGTTTTCTTCTCAGCAACTATGGCAAAGCCGATCTTGGATCTTACAAGAAAATATCAAAACAACCCTGAAATAATCAAGGTTGCTAAAAAGGAATTAACGGTTGATTTGATTGAGCAAGTCTATTACGAAGTTAAAAATTCAATGAAAATGGATTTGATGGCTCGTTTGATGACTGTTAACAATTATGCTCTAAGCGTGGTATTCTGTAATACAAAACGTATGACAGATGAAGTGACTGAAACTTTGGGTTCTAAAGGAATTCTTGCTGAAGCATTACACGGTGACCTCTCTCAAGCGCAGCGTGACAAAGTAATGGGCAAATTCAGAAAAGGACTTTGTACCGTTCTAGTTGCAACTGACGTAGCAGCAAGAGGAATTGATGTGGATAATGTGGAAGCGGTTTTCAACTACGATCTACCTTTAGATGAGGAGTATTATGTACACCGAATAGGTAGAACTGGACGTGCTGGTAAATCAGGAACTGCGATCAACTTCGTCTCTGGAAGAAGAGATTCGATGAAAGTTCGTGACCTTGAGCGTTTTACAAAAGCGACTATCAATAAGATGTCTCCACCATCAGTGGCGGATCTGATCGAATTGAAAAAAGCTCAGTTAGTGAAAGACGTTCACAGAGTACTAAGCAAGGAAGAAGACAATCAAATTTTTGAAGCTACACTCGGTCAATTATTGACTGAAGGTTTACCAATCGAGCAAATTGCGCTAGGATTGATGAAACTTCAAATGGGAGATGCTGTCAAAGAAATGAGAGAAAAAGATTTCACTTTGGAATCTTATGGAGACAAAAGAAGAGATGGAGGGCGTGAAGGCGGTCGCGACGGAGGAAGAGACAGATTTTCACGTGGTGAAAGAAGCGAAAGACGTGGTGGAGAAAGAAGTGAAAGAGGTGGAAGAAGAGAAGGATCCCGTGACGCTGGAGGGAGAGAAGCAAGTCGTGAAAGAGACGGTGGAAGAAGACCTGAAAGAGTTAGAGAAGCTAATATGGCTCGCTTGTTCATCAACCTTGGTAAAAGAGATAGAATCCGTCCAAACGATATCGTGGGCGCAATAGCTGGAGAAGCTGGCGTACCAGGAAGATCAATCGGTGGTATCGATATTTATGATAATTTTTCTTTTGTAGACGTTCCTCAAAAAGATGCTGATCACGTGATCAAAGTCATGAAGCACAATACTATCAAAGGAAAAACTGTCAACATGGAGATTTCAAAAGGATAAAAAAATAAGGTTATTTATTTTAAAGCACATTTCTAAATAGAAATGTGCTTTTTTTATTTATACTAGTTCCTAATTTTGATGCATGCAGTTATTCTTTCAGGAAAACATATCTCCTCCTCTAATTACATTAGAACCAGATGAATCAAAGCATCTGACTAGAGTACTTCGGAAAAAACAAGGAGATCCAGTTTCCATCACCAATGGTAAAGGGGAAGTTTTTGAATGCGTGATTACCCAAGCAGATCAGAAAAAGACCATTCTAAAAGTACTGAACTCAAGCATTGTTCCAGAAGATGATTTCCATATTCATTTGGTAATCGCCCCTACCAAAAGCCCTGATAGAATGGAATGGATGGTAGAAAAAATCACTGAAATTGGATTTCATGAGTTGACTTTGATTGAATCTATGAATTCTGAAAGAAGTTTTCTGAAAACTGACAGACTCGAGAAAAAGATTATTTCAGCATGTAAGCAAAGTTTAAAATTTAGAATCCCAATTCTTCATCCCACTCAGAAACTAGATTCAATAATTACTTCTGATGAATTTTCGGATTATCAAAAATATATCGCTTTTGTAGATGAAGATCACGATTATCATCTTTTCGAAATAGCAAAACCAAAGGGGAAATACCTGGTTTTAATAGGTCCTGAAGGAGATTTTGATCCAAAGGAAATAGACAAATCTATTGCTAATGGGTTCAAACCAGTTTCATTGGGAAAAAGTAGATTAAGAACAGAAACTGCGGGGCTAGCAGCTGTACAGATGCTCCAAATACTAAACAGATAATTTTTCCGTTTTTTTTCTAAAGCTTAAAGCAATGCTTGAACATTATTAGTCAATTTGATTAATTTAGTGTTAAATAAATTTTTACTGTGCCATACAAAGAGCGAGAAATAGAGAAAAAGTATTATTCCATCGGTGAAGTTGCCCAAATGTTTAAAGTCGCGCCTTCATTGATACGCTACTGGGAAGGTGAGTTTGATATTATTCATCCAAAAAAGGATAAGAAGGGAAATCGTCGCTATGTAAAAGACGATATTCAAAAGATCAGATACATCTATCACCTTGTAAAGGAAAAGGGATATACACTTCAAGGGGCTCAGGAGGTTCTGAAGTCTGGCAAAGAGCAAGGTTTTGACAAGGTAGCTGCCGTTCAAAAACTTCAGGAAATCAAAGATTTTTTAATAAATATCCGGGACGAATTCAATGCAAAATCCGACACCTGAGGAGCTTCGTTATTTAATCGCCCTCTGGTCGGCTCCTAAAATTGGGCCAGGAATTATCAAAGCAATTATTTCCTATTCTGGTTCTGCCAAACGATTTTTTGAACTTTCAAAAGGGAAAGCTGCGAAAACCCCAAGAGTGGGTGAAAAGCTTTTGGAGATTCGAAATCAAGAACAAACATTACTCAAAAAGGCAGATGAATTGATCAATTTCTGTGAGATTAAAAATTATCAGATTCTTACTTCAATTCATCCGTCATTTCCGCAAAGGTTTAAATTTCAAGAGGACAGCCCCGCCTTAATTTTCACTCAAGGAAATGTTGATTTCAACATGGAAAGATCGGTAGGGATAGTTGGCACTAGAAGCGCTACAACTTATGGAAAGGCTTCTACAAGGAAAATAGTCGAGGACCTAGCTATTTATCAACCCACCATTATTTCTGGATTGGCCTACGGGATTGATATAGAAGCTCATAGAGCTGCACTTCAAGCAAACCTACCCACTTTAGCGATCATGGGCTCACCAATTGGTCAAATTTACCCCTCAGTACACAAAAACACCGCTGAGGCAATCAAAGAAAATGGAGCGCTTGTAAGTGAATACCCTCCTGGAGGCAGTATGAACCCTGGGAATTTCCCAGCCAGAAATAGAATCATAGCAGCATTATCCGATGCATTGATAGTGGTAGAGGCAGCGGAAAAAGGGGGTGCTTTAATCACTGCTGAAATAGCTTTTTCTTATGACAAAGAAGTTTTTGCAGTACCGGGAAATCTTCAATCACCTTTTAGTGAAGGATGCAATAAGTTGATCAAAAGAATGAAAGCCAGTATTTATACTGGTCCTAATGACATAGCTGAAGCTTTATTTTGGAGCAAACCTGGAGAAGTCAAAATCAAAAAACCAGTAATTGATTTTGAAAATCGAGATCAAGAAGATCAATCTATTTTAAAATTACTGATAGAAAAAGGAGAGGCCGAGATCGATCAAATCAGCATACTTACAGATATTCCTCTCGGAATACTTTCTTCCAAATTACTCTCACTCGAATTTGAAGGAATAGTAAAATCTTTACCTGGCAAAAAGTATAAACTTTTGAGCTAGGATTGTTTCAACTTCCTTATCCTCTTTGGGAAATACCAAAGGTAGAAACCACTGATACTCATCAAAATCAAACCCAAAGAAGTTAAAGTAGAATAGGTCAATTTCGCTCCTTCCTCCCCTGTCCAATAATAATCGATGATACTTCCATCATGTACTTTTTCGATCCAGTCGGAATGCCTTGTCGAAACCGATAAAACCTCTCCAGAAAACCCATCTAATTGAACTTCAGTGAAATGGGTTTTAAAAGTTATTTTCGCTATTCCTTTATCAGGACGGATGTCAATGCGGTCTACTTCGGTATCCAATCCAAGTTTTTCGATTTCTATTTCTCCTATTTGCACCATTTCTGAGGGCAAAATCCAGGTCCCATTTTCTACTGAAGTTTTAAGCGTTGGAGGCAATAATTCAGCTTTTTTCTTCCATGCCAGAAGAATGGAAGTAATCCCGATAATGAAAAAGAAAATGATTAAAGGAATTCCAAGCCAGCGATGAAAAACTCTATATAGCCTTAAAGCTTTTACTTTTGGTTTTATAAGATCTGCCATTTAAACTTCAGTAAATACAAATTGGGTCAATTTCATGGCCTCTTTCAATTCTATTTTATTTAATTGCAGATCATATCCTGAGGTTTCCAACGTCTGGATCATCACTTCAGTAGCAATATTACCTACTAATTCATCTTTTGCCATGGGGCAACCTCCGTAACCATAAAGCGCTCCATCAAATCTTTTACAGCCTCCCTCCAATCCTGCTACAACTTTTTCTGCGATTGTACCAGGGGTGCTATGCAAATGTGCCCCAAATTCAATATGGGGATATGCCTGATTTTGAATTTGAAATAACTCTGTAATCAATTCTGGAGTTGCCACTCCTATAGTATCAGATAATGAAATGATTTTCACTCCCAACTGATCAAGTTTCTCAACCAACTCTGCAACTAAATCCGGAGAATATTCCTCTCCATAGGGATTTCCAAATCCCATGCTGAGATAAGTAACCAAAGTCTTCCCTTTCGTTTCACATACGTTTTGTATTTCTTCCAACTCCTCTAAAGCTACTTGGATAGACTTATTAGTGTTTTTTTGCTGGAAAGTTTCTGAAACCGATAAGGGGAAACCCAAATAATCTATTTCTGGAAAAAGAGCCGCATCATTTGCTCCTCTAAGATTTGCTACAATCGCCAAAAGTTTTGACTTAGAATGATGTAAATCCAGCAAACTCAAAACATCTTCTGTATCTCTCATTTGCGGAATTGCCTTGGGACTTACAAAACTCCCAAAATCAATCGTATCAAACCCTACTTCCAAAAGCTGATTGATGTAAGCTGCTTTGATCGCTGTATCAATAAAGTGAGGTATTCCCTGCATGGCGTCTCTAGGACACTCTATCAATTTAATCATGGCTGAATTTACTAAAGTTAATTATGCCAAACCTTGAAAATTATTTGAATGACATGGTAATTCAGAAATCCACCATAATTCATCCACGTAAAACTGATCCTATTTCAAAATTTGGTAAAGAATTGGATAAAATGGGAATTATTTTCCAAGGTATTTCTATTCACAATAGACTGATATTCAATCAAAAAATCCTCCTATGCTCTTCAATTAGGCTGATTTAGTACAATTTTAGTGATAAAAATCAAAAACTCCATTTTTGGTAAATGTCTTGCACAATATATCTCAAGACCAACCACAATTTACTATGAAAACTAAATCAACTTTATTAATCGGTGCAGCTTTAGTCATTGTATTTGCTTGTGAAACAAAACAGTATAGTGAGCAAGATAAGTTAGATGTCACTGCCAATCTTCAAAGTTTTGTAGACAGTGTTGAAACTGCAGTAAAGATTGTTCCGGTTCATAACTGGAATGCAATCGATGAAAGATATGATAGCTTAGACAGTAAAGCGGAAGCAGTATATAGTGACCTAAACGCAGATGATCAACAAATAGAAATGATCGAAACTCGCTATGAAACCATAGTTGAAAATGCGAAAAATGAGCAGGAATTATTTCAAAAAACTGTTGACATGCATATGAATAATATTGAGACTTGGTGGGATAAAACTTCGGAGAATATAGAAAAAGGAACCGAAAACACGGTGGAAGATATCGAAGAAGCCACTCAAGAGAGTTTAGATTGGCTCGAAAAAAACTTTGATAAGCTGAGTGATGAATCAAAAGAAAAATACGAGAAAATCAAAAGTGAATTAGAGAAGGATTAAATACCAATTATCCCCTCTAAGACAAGAAACCCACCTGAATAAGGCGGGTTTCTTTATTTTGTTTCTTCCGGATTTCGATTAGAAAACTTCTTTGGCAATTGCATACGTAGTACTTGCCTTACTCATGGTGTAAAAATGAAGAGAAGGCACATTTGCTTTAATCAATTCTTTAGATTGATAAATAGACCATTCGATTCCAACTTCCCTTACTTCAGCATTGGTTTTACACTTTTCCAGTTCATCCATCAAACCATCCGGCAAATCCAAAAAGAATGTCCTTGGCAACATGGTGATTTGACTAATAGATGTGATTGGTTTTATTCCGGGAATAATCGGAACTGTGATTCCAGCTTCTCGAACCTGATCTACAAATTCAAAATATTTTTGATTGTCAAAAAACATCTGCGTGACAATATATTCAGCTCCTTTTTCAACTTTCTCTTTTAACCTTTTTAGGTCAAATTTCATGGAAGGGGCTTCAAAATGTTTTTCAGGATAACCGGCAACACCAATACAGAAATCCGTGTGAAAACTGGTTTCTGTCTCTTCATGTAGATACTTACCATTGTTCATTCTCACAATTTGTTCCACCAATTCGCATGCATAATTATGTCCACCTGTCTCTGGAATAAATTTGCCTTCCGTCTTTGGAGCATCGCCGCGAAGTGCCAAGACATTCTCTACCCCAATAAAATTTAAATCAATCAATGCATTTTCCGTTTCCTCTTTATTGAAGCCTCCGCAGAGCAAATGAGGGACCGCATCAATATGGAATCTATTCATGATCGCAGCACAAATTCCCACTGTTCCGGGACGCTTTTTGGTGCTGATTTTTTCAAGCAAACCATTCGGATGCTTTTTATAAATAAATTCCTCACGATGGTAAGTGACATCTACAAAAGGTGGCTTAAACTCCATCAAAGGTTCTATTCCTTCCAACAGTTCTTTTAAACTTTGACCTTTTAATGGAGGTAGAATTTCATATGAAAAAAGCGTTTCATTCGCGTTTTTCAAGTGTTCGGTTATTTTCATATAGGTTGTGAGGCAAGGTTAAGTTTGGGTTGATAAGCTAGGTTTGGTGAAAGTAATCTCTCGGCATCTTTTAAAGAAATCCCTTTTCTTTCAGCATAATTAGCCACTTGGTCTTCTCCGATTTTTCCTAATCCAAAATACTTACTGTCAGGATTGGCAAAATAAAATCCGGAAACAGATGAGGTAGGATACATCGCATAACTCGAGGTAAGCGTAATACCAATATTTTTCTCCATCTCAAGCAATCTGGAAATTTCTAGTTTTTCAGAATGCTCAGGACATGCAGGATATCCTGGCGCAGGTCTGATTCCCAGATACTCTTCTCGAATTAAAGAATCATTGGTTAAATCTTCCTCCACTGAATATCCCCAATAATCCTTTCTGACTAATTCGTGAACATATTCAGCCGCAGCTTCTGCCAATCGATCAGCAAGGGCTTTAAATAAAATATCATTGTAATCATCTCCTGCCTTTTGGAATTCGGCAAGTTTTGCTTCCATTCCTGTTCCTGCTGTCACTGCAAAGCAACCTAGATAATCTGTTTTGTCCGGATGGATATAATCTGCCAAAGATCGATTTGGGACTCCTTTTCCTTTCTTGCCCTGTTGGCGAAGGAAATGAAATTCCACTCTTTGTACGCCTTCTTGATCTAACACTTGCACATCATCCTCAATTCTTTTCACGGGATAGATTCCAAATACAGCATTCGCTGAAAGCCATTTTTCCTTAATCAATTGATCCAACATTTGATTTGCATCATCAAATAATTTTTTAGCCTCAGTCCCAACGATTGGGTCTTCTAAAATCTTTGGGTATCTGCCACTTAGCATCCAAGTGCTAAAGAATGGAGTCCAATCAATGTACTTCCTAAGGATATTTAAATCAAGGTTTTCTAATACGGTGTTCCCTAAACTCTTTGGCTCTACAGGATTGGATTTAGTCCAATCAATCACAACTGGATTTGCTTTTGCCTCTTGATAAGAAACCAGCTGCTTCAAAGATTGCTTTGATTCATGCTCCACTCTCAATTGAGCGTAAGTTTCTTTTATTTTCAACCTGTAAGATTCTTTTGTCTCTTCAGAAATAGCTTCACCTGCGATAGGCACAGATTTACTAGCATCGGTTACATGTACGACTGTTCCGCTATAAACAGGATCAATTTTGACTGCCGTATGAATTCTGGAAGTGGTAGCTCCACCGATCAGCAATGGAATTTTCAATCCTTGCCTTTCCATTTCTGAAGCGACATTGACCATCTCATCCAATGACGGTGTGATCAATCCACTCAAACCAATGATGTCAACCTTGTTTTTGATGGCTTCATCAATAATCTTTTGAGCATCTACCATTACTCCCAAATCGATGATTTGGTAACTGTTACAAGCAAGCACAACACCCACGATATTTTTCCCAATATCATGAACGTCGCCTTTGACAGTTGCCATTAAAATTTTCTTCAAAGAGCTAGCCTCTTGCCCCTCTTCAGGTAAAGGCATATATGGTTCTAAATATGCCACCGCTTTCTTCATCACACGAGCAGATTTGACTACCTGTGGAAGGAACATTTTGCCTTCTCCAAATAAATCCCCCACTACGTTCATCCCATCCATCAAAGGACCTTCGATCACTTTCAAAGGATTTTGAAGTTCTAATCTAGCAGCTTCCGTATCTTCAACAATAAAATCTAAAATCCCTTTTACCAAGGCATGTTCAATCCTTTTCGATACAGGATCTGACCTCCAGGCCTCATTGACTACTTCTTTTTTTTCAGATGATTTTACTGTTTCAGCAAATTCAAGAAGTTGCTCTGTCGCATCCTCCCGTCTATCAAATAGAACATCCTCAACCTTTACCAGTAAGTCTTTTGGGATATCATCATAAACTTCCAGCATTGTAGGATTTACGATCCCCATGTCCATCCCGTGATGGATAGCATGATATAAAAATGCTGCGTGCATTGCTTCCCGAACTGGGTTATTCCCTCGAAAAGAGAAACTCACATTACTTACCCCTCCACTTACTTTGGCACCAGGAAGATTTTCTTTTATCCATTTGGTCGCCAAAAAGAAATCCAACGCATTTTTCTTATGCTCATCCATTCCAGTCGCTACTGGGAAAATATTGGGATCGAAAATAATATCCTGAGGATTGAATTTTACAATATCCACCAGAACCCTATAGCTCCGTTCACAAATTTGAATTCTTCGTTCATAGCTATCTGCTTGACCAGCTTCATCAAATGCCATGACGACGACAGCAGCACCAAACTTCTTAATGGTTTTTGCCTGATTTATAAATTCCTTTTCGCCGTTTTTCAACGAGATAGAATTCACTATTCCTTTTCCCTGAATACATTTCAAGCCAGCCAAAATTATTGACCATTTGGAACTGTCAATCATAATAGGAATCCGACTGATTTCGGGTTCAGAAGCTATAAGGTTTAAGAATTTAACCATAGCAAATTCCCCGTCTAGCATGCCTTCATCCATGCAGACGTCTAATATCTGAGCGCCTCCTCTCACTTGATCCAACGCTACTTCAAGCGCTTCATCGTATTGTCCGTTTAGAATAAACCTTGCAAATTTCTTTGAGCCCGTGATATTGGTTCTCTCGCCTATGTTTACAAAGTTGATTTCCGGAGTTAAAACCAGGGGTTCTAGTCCAGATAGTTTCATGTATTGCTTCATTACCATCTCCTCAATCCAGTGTTTCTTCTATTTCTTCTTCTTGTAATTTCCTTGGTTGGAAACCTTCGGATAATCTTGCTAAAGCAGCAATATGGTCAGGAGTGGTTCCGCAACAACCTCCAAGGATATTTAGCATCCCTTCCTTTAAAAAATCTCTTACTTGGTCTGCCATTTCATTTGCTCCTTGATCGTACAACCCAAATTCATTTGGCAATCCTGCATTTGGGTACGCACTCACATAAAATGGAGCTTTTTTTGCCAAAACTTTTAGATAGGGCCTCAACTCTTTTGCTCCTAAAGCACAGTTTAAACCCACTGAAAGCAGAGGCACATGAGAAATTGATATTAAAAATGCTTCTGTAGTCTGTCCTGATAGAGTTCTGCCTGAAGCATCAGTAATTGTACCGGAGATCATGATTGGAATCCCCCCTTCTTTTGGATCCAAAGGAAGCCCTCTTTCTTCAAACACATCCTGTATCGCATACAAAGCAGCTTTAGCATTCAGTGTATCAAAAATGGTTTCTACCAATAAGATATCAGAACCTCCGTCAAGTAAACCTCTCACCTGCTCCGCATAAGCCGTCGCTAATTGATCAAATGTAATGGCTCTATATCCTGGATCATTTACATCTGGGGAAAGTGATGCAGTCCTATTTGTTGGCCCGATTGCACCAGCAACAAATCTTGGCTTATCAGGATTTTTAGCTGAAAATTCTTTTGCGATTTCACCTGCAATTTTTGCCGACTCAAAGTTGATGGAATACGCTAAATGGGCCAAGCCGTAATCTTCCTGGGCAATAGTAGTAGCTGAGAATGTGTTGGTCTCTATAATATCAGCTCCCGCTTCCAAATATTCTGCATGAATTGCTTTAATAATATCCGGGCGGCTAAGAGATAATAAATCATTATTTCCTTTCAATGATTTTGGGTGATCAGCTAATCCTGGAGTTCTAAAATCCTCTTCTGTGAGTGAATAACGTTGGATCATCGTACCCATCGCCCCATCCAATATTAGAATTCGTTTAGAAATTTGCTGAAGTAAGAGTTCTGTTCTGTTTTGCATTTTAGATTAATATTCAAAAAGCTAATCGAGCAAAACACGGAAAAAAGTACTAAGACTCTTCCGCTCATCTATTTCCGCAAATTCGGAATGGGAATTAGCACCTTGATTACAGGTTGCTAAGACGTCGTAGGGCCCTTCCCTCGGTCTTTCTCGATAAGCTTTTCAAAGGTAATATCATTTTGCTAATAAAACAGGTTACTAGCGCAATTTTGATGAGCTGATCATCATTTTTGTAAAACAATTTTAAGGTCTAACTCCAATCCCAAAACTCAAATAGGGGGCAGACATATAGCCAGCCATAGAAAAATCCCCTAGTTTATAATTGGCAAGAGGCAATTCATACCCGAAAGAGGTGTTTAAAACAAGATCAAAAAGATTCCTTTGCCCGATTGGAATACCATATTCTACAAAAATCTCAGGTTTTGTCATTAGTCCACTATTCTTCAAATAACCATCAAATGTTCTCTGTTCAAAAAGCTCAGGAAAATCAGGCTTTTCTTTTTGAGTGATGGTATACCTAATATTGCCAAAACCCAAGCCAGCCAATCCTCCAATTGCAATGTTTTTAAACTGAATTATTTTCATTCCTAAATTCCCATAAATTCTTAAGCTATTTAGGGAATGATTTCGGAGATTACTTGCTGATCCGCTCATTGCTAGATTGTAAACGTCAGCTCCATATAACAGATCTCCACTTTCTCCCAGTATTTTAAGCCCCCAGTTGGAAGGAGAACCTTCTAAGGGATTGAGACCAGCTTCTACTAATTTTTCATTAAATCCTTCCGGACTTGTGAAATGTTTTACATTCAATAGATACAATCCAATACTGGCGTCTTTATAGAAAAAATTCCGATCAGGCAATGTCAACCCAGCTCCTACTCTTATAAATGCCCCACTTTGAGCATTTTCAAACGACAAATCATTCAGGTTCCACTTTCCTTCAAATGGACTAAAAGAATAACCTAATTTTAATAAAACCTCCAATGCCTCTTTCCTACCGGGCAGATCAAAATCATAACTTAATTGGAAGCCTGTTTCTGTTAAAAAATTCCCATAATATTGACTTCCTTTTTGAATATTTTTCTTTCTCAAAATAAAACCCTGGGCTGGATCACTCAGAAAATTATTTAAATTTTGAGGGGAATTTTGAGGTAACATTTGAAAATTCAAAAACCCAGCTCCAATGGACATATAATGGATCAATTGAAACTTTGATTCTTCTATAAAAGCATAGCCTACATTCAATAAGGCCCTAGATGTCCGGTAACTTAATTTATATTCATCAAACTCACTTTTCTTCCCTCTATTATGGTATAATTCCATCCCAATAATAAAGTCATTGTATCTAGCCTGATACCCAAGTCCAATCGTATGATACCGATTCCGAAGGCCTGTTAATCCCCTTTCTGCAAGCAATTCATCAAATTGCCTCAATTTTGCACCAGAAGTTCCTGCAAGCAAATAAAAAGAAGATCGCTTCGTGACGATGCTTTGTGCAGAAATAGTATAGGAGGTTCCTATAAATAGTAAAACAAGAAAAAAACGCAAAAAAGGGGGCATGAAGTAACTCTGTTAGAAATCGACTTTTAAGTCTTGATCGTTGTAGGCAAAATTAATGCTAAACAGAAATTCAGGAAGGATCTTTCCTAAGAAGTTGCCTAATTAATTTCTCATACAAGACTTCAGGCATGAATGGCTTTGGAATAAAATCATTGAATCCAATCTCTATCATTTCATTTTTCACCTCATGCAAGGAAGTAGCAGTAAGAGCCAAAATTGGGACTTCTCTTTTTTCTTTGTTAGTATGAGAACGTATCGATTTAGCTGCAGAGAACCCATCCAACACTGGCATTTGAAGATCCAATAAGACTAAGTCAAAATCCCCTTTCTCAAATTCCTTTAACGCTTGCTCCCCATCTGAGGCTATCACCAAATTTCCAACATTCCACTTTTTTAGGAATTTTTGGATAAGGACTTGATTCACGAAATTATCTTCTGCTACTAAAATGGAGGTGTTTTGTAAGGATTTAATATTACTTGAATCGATCTCACTTGTTTTTTTGACAACCGATTCCTCAATCTCAAATTTCGCAGTAAAGCTAAATACACTTCCTTTTCCCACTTTTGATCTGACTGAAATTTCTCCTCCAAATAATGAGACGAGCCTTTTTACAATCGCTAAACCTAACCCTGTTCCTCCATATTTTCTCGTAGTAGAAGTTGAGGCCTGAGTGAATGCTTCAAAGATTGTTTCGATTTTGTCGGCGGGTATTCCAATCCCAGTATCCTCAATATTAAAATCTATTATAGAATAGCCATTTTCACGGTTTTGCTCCTTCACCTCAATTTTGACATACCCATACTCCGTAAATTTGATGGCATTTGATATAAGATTATTTATTATCTGGCCTAATCTTACAGGATCTCCAACTACTTGAACGGGCAAAGTTGGATCTATCTCACATTCAATTTTTATTAATTTTTCACTAGCCTGAAAACTATGAGAATGAACAATTCTCGAGACAACATTTTGTAAATCAAATGGCACCAGTTCAAGTTCAACCTTACCGGATTCAATCTTACTGAAATCCAAAATATCATTGATTAGAGCCATTAAATTCTCTGCAGAAAACTGAAGAGTTTTTAAATTTTCCAATTGATCTGGTCTAGGATTTTCTTCTACCAATAAATGAGAAAGTCCTATCACAGCATTCAAAGGAGTCCTTATTTCATGACTCATGATCGATAAAAACTGTGATTTGATTAAGGATGCCTGCTCAGCGTTTTCTTTTGCTTTTAATAACTCTTTCTGTGCCTCTTTTAACTTTGAAATATCACGGGCGATTCCTGTATAAAATTTAGATTTTCCATCTTTATCCAGAATCATTTTCCCATTGGAATTAAACACTTTAAATTCTCCATTCTCGTGAAGTAATCTAAATTCCAAAAACTGATTTTTAGCAAGAAAATCCTCTGTTGAGTTAAGCATCTTTTCAAATTCACCAATATCATCGGGATTCAAAAAATCAAGAATACTTTTCCCAATTACCTCCTCGGGTTTATACCCTAGATATTGGAAAACATTTGGAGACACATAAGTAAGGACAAATGTCTCGGTCAATGAAAAAATTATTTCTGTAGACTCTTCAACTAGTGTCCTATACTTTTCTTCGGATTGAATAAGGTCGATTTTTGCTTGATGCTCATCTGTTATATCCCGTATGATACACAGGACAAATTCTACCTGATCTTTTATAATAATAGGTCTAAAAGTTCTTGAATAAAATCTTCCTT
This sequence comes from uncultured Algoriphagus sp., assembly GCA_965659625.1. Lineage (GTDB taxonomy): Bacteria > Bacteroidota > Bacteroidia > Cytophagales > Cyclobacteriaceae > Algoriphagus. The sequence goes on from CBFHWO010000004.1 coordinate 143,643, forward strand.
TAATAGGAAATTCTGTCTCTATAATCTCTCGGTCATAATAGACTTTGTCCAAAAGTAAACTTACTTCCTTGTAAGGTGTAAGGTGAATTTCCCATAAAAACTTCCCTTCAAAATCTTCGCGTGTGATTCCCCAATGATCAAAATTAGTTCCTTCCGCCACTATATATTTACGCTCCTTATCCAAAAGGAATATATTGGTCCCGGGAATATTTGATGCAAGAAGTCTATACTGCCTATCTCTTTCCTCATTGATCACCTCAAGATTTTTTCTATCATTGATGTCTTGAAGAATACCTTCATGTAGCGAAATTTGACCTCTATCATCAAAAACTTCTCTAGTTTGATCTTCAACCCAAATGTATTGACCATTCGATTTTCTCAGTCTATAGGATCCTGAAAATGAACTTATCCCCTTTTCAGTTTGGGTCAATTGGGCATTTTCTCTAATTACCCTAGCATCTTCAGGGTATAATAAATCTAAAAACGATTTTTTCGATTCGATCAATTCCTTTGAATTATATCCAAATCGATTAATATTCTCAGATATATAAACTATTTGAAAATCATTATTCGGGTCAACTCTGAATAAAATAGTTGGACTGTTCTCCACTATCATTTTTGCTCTATTGGCTAATCTCTCTGTTTCGTATTTTTCAGATAAGTTTCTTAACACAATAGAAAATCCAATTTTTTCATTCTTATCTGAAAAAATTGTTTGAACGGACAGGTCAAAAGGTTCTCTCTCCTTTCCTGATATTTTAATAAAAAGTTCTTTTTTCCAAACTGAAGATTCACCTTGATTGGAAAAAAAATTTTCTAGGTCTTGATTTTGAAATTCAATAAAGTTAAAGATACTTCCTTCAAAAGGCCTTTCAATTGTCGAATCACAAAGCCTTTTAGCTGCATCATTGGCATAAATAAGATTTAAATCAAGATCGGTAACTACAATTGGATCATTTACCTGTGCCAATATTTGAGATTGTAATAACAGGTATTCTTCGGAAGCTCTTTTATCTGTGATATCCGTGCAAAAGCCAAAAACTTCTACATTTTGATTGAAAAAATTCTCTCTGGCATCAATCTCATAACTGACAACAATCTCACTTTTTTCTGGATAATGCATCCTAAACTCACCGGATGTTGGTTTTCGAGTTTCAATAGTTCTTCTCAAACTTACGATGAAACTTTTCCTGTACTCCTTTTGAATATTATATATTAAAGTGGAAAACTTGGCATACGTAGGTTTGTCACCTAAACCAAACATCTTTGCCAATCCTCCTGAAAAGTGGAAACTATTCTTTTGAGGGCTAAATCTCCATGATCCTGACTTAGCCAATAGTTCGGTGGTGGCAAGTAAATTTTCATTTCTTTCAATTTTTTGAAGCATCTGACCACCTTGATAAGCCCCAAATAAAATATCTCCTAATTGACGGAGGATTTGAAGTTCACTCTCATCAGCAATAATATTTTCAGTCCTAATTTCTATTACCAAAACGCCTTTCAAGCTAAGTGAAGAAATCATTGGAATAAGAATAACTGATATATCTTTTGAAGATCTGATCAATTTTACTTTCCCAAAATTGGGAGCGCTCGATAGCTTTTCAATCAAATCCTCCCACTCTATCATATCCAGAGGCGAAAAATTGTTTTCATTTTTGTTTTGCCATTCTGTCAATAGATCAAACGTCCCATTTTCAATATTTCTAATTAAAACTTTAGAACAATTCGCTTCTAAGGAATCACCTAGAATCGTTAACGCTTCCGAAAAATTCTTATTTAAGTCTTTTAGGTTTTCATTAATCAGCTTGTGCGAGATTTTGTTAATGATATTCTCGAGCTCAAGCCTTTTTTGAAGAGAAAAATCAGCCTGAATATAATCTGTTATATCCCTCGCACTGAAAAGTATGCCTTTAATATGGGGGTGATTTTGAAGGTCCTTAGCAAAACTTTCAATATAAATTTTCTTTGTTCCTTCTCTATGAATCCAAAAATCGATATTGACTTCCTCTTCAGAATTCAAGACACTTTCGAAGCTTCCTTTTACTATTTCAATTATGCCGGCATCAATGAATTGCTTGAAATTTTTCCCTACAATATCTTCAACTTTAAACCCTAATTTTTTCCCAACATTAGGCCCAATAAACTTATAATTCCCCTCCTCATCAAGAATTGTAATCAAATCATGAGTGTTATTCAGGATACTTTCCAAATACCGTATATTATAACTTTTATCTTCCAACTCCCCAGGCTGAGGGTTCAAAAGCAAAGATTCGGTATAGAATTTTGACCGGATTCCTTTCAAAATTAAAAACCGCTCCTGATAACTGGAAGGGAGTGAAACAAAACTCCACTCAAACAAAAAGTACTCAGAAGATTTCGCTTGTAAGGATTTGAAAAAAGTGAATGGCTCAAGTTCCTTTCCTTGAAAATAACCTTCTAACTCTTTAATAACTTTAGGAAACTGAATAAATTTCTTCCAATCATCATCAAGTAGTTCAAAATTTGATTTAAAGTGAGCATTAAAAAAAATTATCTCTTCAGAGTCAATCAAAAAAAGCGGTTCGCTCATCTGGTCAAAAAAATCGGAAATATCAAATTGTTGAAACATTGCCATACTTTCACTTCAGTTATTCCAAAGTCATTGACTTAAGTTATAAAATGATGTTTAATAAGGCTAAAAGTAAGCTTACTTTTCAATATGAGTTACTATTTTATTCAGATAAACTCAAATCATTCTTGCTTATTTAGCCTTATTCAAACGATGATTTAAAAAATTAATAACCCTATTTTTAACCTTTTCGTGATAAAATGAATATTCTCAATTTAAAAAAACAAAACTAACGTATGATTATTTCTACTACACCAAGTCTTGACGGATATCGAATAGAAAAATATTTGGGAGTTGTTTCAGGAGAAACAATTATCGGCGCAAATGTATTCAAAGATTTTTTCGCAAGCATTACCGATATCGTAGGTGGCAGATCCTCCGCTTATGAACAAGTGCTAAGAGAAGCAAAAGCAACAGCAATGTCTGAAATGGAGATGCAAGCCAGGGCTTTTGGGGCGAATGCTGTCGTAGGAATTGATCTTGATTACGAGACAATTAGAGATGGAATGCTCATGGTCACAGTCAGCGGAACAGCAGTAGTAACATTAAAACTATAGAAAAAAAGTCCTGAATATTCAGGACTTTTTTAGTTGGGAAACTATTTTTTCTGAAGTTGCTTTTTTACATATATACTCACCAACTATTACTACTGGGGCTGATTTACAAAAATCCATACATTTCGTTTTTATCAATTTGCATTGTCCTTTCAATTCACCTTCTTTTAACTCTTTCTCGAGTTCTTTCTTGAGAATTTTTGAGCCTGATTTTTTACAATCAGATCCTCCGCAAATAAAAATGAGTTTTCTTTTAGATTCCATTTATCCCCCCGATACTGCTTGCATCATCAATCCACAAAGATACGCTCCATAGGTCCCCGCAGCATATCCAAATACGGCCAATAAAACTCCCACAGGAGCCAGCGATGAATCAAAAGCTGAGGCTACTATTGGCGCTGAAGCAGCCCCACCAATATTTGCCTGTGAACCAACAGCCACATAAAAGAAGGGTGCTTTAATAATATAGGCTACAATTAACATAATAAAAATATGGAAGAACATCCATAAAATTCCTATAAAAAATAAGATCGGTGCATCTAAAACGGCACCAAGATCCATTTGCATTCCGATAGAAGCCACTAAGATGTATAATAAAACACTTCCCGTTCTGGATGCCCCGGCGCCTTCCAGATTTCTAGCTTTGGTAAAAGAAAGTAGTAATCCTAATGTAGTCGATACAACCACAATCCAGAAAAAAGTAGAGTCCAAGGAATATTGACTTAAGTGAGGATAATTCTCTCCAATCCAAGGTGCCATCCCGTCAGCTATCCAATGCGAGAATCCGGTAATTCCAAAACCCACACCAAGAACAACCATAGTATCCGAGAGGCTTGGAATCTTCATGATACCAGCTCTAAATTCTGCCATTTTATCTCTCAGTTCATAAATCGCCGAACTATCTGCCTTGAATTTTCTATCAATAATTTCAGGTTTTGCTGCCCAATACAATAAAACTGCCATCCATAAATTTGCCACCAAAACATCCACGGCAATCATTTGGCTAAAAAGTGAAGGACTTGCCCCAAAAACTTCTAGCATAGCTGTTTGATTTGCACCTCCACCTATCCATGAGCCGGCGATAGTCGCTAAGCCACGCCAAATTTCATCTGGTCCACTCCCGCCCAATAATTCTGGTTGGATAAAACCTACCGTCGCGAGCGCCAGCGGTCCACCAACCATAATCCCCAGAGTACCTGCCAAAAACATTGTCAATGCCTTTGGGCCAAGTTTTAATATACTTTTTAAATCGATGCTGATCGTAAACAAAACCAGTGAGGCAGGAAGCAAATACCTACTTGCAACTCTATATATACCAGAAGTTTCTCCTGATATCCATCCAAATGAATTAAACAAAGCGGGAATAAAATAACAAAGAAGTATCGTGGGTACGATACCATAGAATTTTCTCCAAAATTTATTTGAACTTGCAGATGTTGCAAAAACAAAGGCCAAAATGGCCATTAAAATCCCAAAAACGATAGCGTCATTAGTAAACAAAGGGGCATTTTCTTCCATGGGTCGAAATACGAAGTGAATTGCTATAATACCAATAATTAATTCGAGAAAATTAAAACTTTAACTACTTTCCATTTTCCAATATTTGAAGCAATTCGCCTAATATCATAGCAGTTGCTCCCCAGACTACTTCCTCCTCAATATCAAAATATGGAGTATCCAACCTGAATGACTCACTAATATCCAGCGTTTTTTGCTTTAAGTTGTCCGTTGATGATAAATGCCTAATAGTTGTTTGGATAATCCTTTCTACCTCTTTTTCTTCTGGCACAAAATCCGGCTTAAACGTAGAAAAACCCAAAACTGGAGTTACCAGAAAATTACTAGGGGCGATATAGAGATCGGTCATTTTGCCCAAAACATGTACTTCTTCAGGCCGAATCCCAACTTCTTCTGAGGCTTCTCTTAATGCCGTATAAATCAAATCCGGGTCATCAATCTCCATCTTACCCCCAGGTAAGGCAATTTGCCCACTATGAACCCCTTGGTATTCTGGTCTTTTGATCAATGGGAAAAACACTTCTTCCTGATCTGGATAAAACAATAATAAGACAGCACCTTTTCTATGATTACTAGGCCTTATGGGATCAAACCTTTTCATATTCACTGGCCGAGGTGACATATTCAAATGAGCTCCAATACCTGGTAGAGGTGCTTTTAATCCATTTTTAAGAATTCTGATGAAATCATGAAACTCCATTTGAACTCAAATCTACTTTTTTGATTTTTTTATTTATGTAAGATTCTGACTCATATTCTTGCGTAACCTTAGGCAACTGATATCTATGAACTCTATGGTCTTCTAGCTCAATAATCCAAGCCATCGGCCTAAAGCCTTCCTCTTCATGGAAATAACCAAACACAACGAAAGTTGTGTTGTTTAACCAAAGTCCCTCTTCAAACATACCAGAAGGCCCCATAAATAAGAGTCGCTCTTTCATTCCATCTTCTCGATACCAAATTACTTCCGAGTCTGGATTTAGAAAGGGGGTTTCAATGCCATCTTGAGCTTCAACTTTATAACTATAAATATCCATGGTTCCGTTTCCTTCCGGATGTGGAATTTGATAGGGAAAAAGCGGGTCATCTGCCAGTATCGGATTTTTCTCTGGCATCTCCATCGGATCAATAGTATCGGTCTGAATCAATAAAAAATCTGCCCCATCAAATTCTCCAAGTTTTTCCCTCCAGTGTGTTTTCCATTCGGGTTTATTTCCCAACCCAAATTCAAGAAAGCTTCTTAATTTTTTAGCCTCCTCTTCATCGACAGTAAGGATAGACACAACATTTTCAGTTTCTGGCTCTGAAGTATCACAAGAATAAAATAACCCTGAGAATGTCAGTAATGCAAAAATCTGAAGTCTGAATGGATTGGAAATTTTCATGCAACATTAATAGGAGAAGTTGAAACTAATCTAGAGTTATTAAAAATCAAAAAAGGCCTGGATAAAATCCTGGCCTTTTCCTGCTCTCAAACCTATTAAACCTATTGTAGATATTCAATTTATGAATACTTGCGAAAAGTAGAAAATGTTTTCATTTCCTCCAAACAATCGATTGCGAAAGATTTTCGAAATTATATTTCCCCGTATTTTTTTAATGTTAACAGCCTAAAAATCAGGATAAATAATCTTAACCAAATTCAAAATATTTTTATCTGTGTTAACTTGACATATTGAATTTTGAAACTAATCTCATTAAATGTCAAAAACTCTTGATAATCAGATCGCAAAAAAAATTTTAGATGGTTTTCTTACATACATCAAATCTTTCAATGCCTACACTAGATTAACTCCCAAATATTTTAGTGAAAGAAATTGGAAAGCAATTCAATTAAACCACAAACAAAGGCTTCGTCTTTACAAAGATTTACTTTTTCCTTTGGCTGCTTCTTGCAGAGAATTACTTGGGGAAAGAAGCAAAGACCGCAAACTTTGGGCGATCATAAAAACCAATTACGCTTCCCTGATTTCAGATATACCTGAATTAGAAATTGCCGAAACTTTCTTTAACTCAGTTATTCGTAAAACTTACCAAAATGTAGAAATTGATGAAGACTTAATGTTCGTCATGGAAGGTCATGATTTTTGTAGCATCAGAGAAAATTCCGATTTGATCAGAAATTATCCTGAAGGACTTGGGTTAGACAAAATTTTACGCCAAATATTGGATGATTTTGACTTTGGGGCTCCCTTCCAGGATAAAGAAAGAGATATTAAATTTTTGATAGAAGGCGTTCAAAAGGTGATTTTAACACGATATAACATTGCTTCTGACACCCGAACCCAAATCTTAAAATCAGTTTTTTATAGAAACAAAGCGGCCTATTTAATAGGGAGGACATTTGTAGGAAAAAAATGGATGCCATTTATTATTCCAATTATGCATTCTAAAGAGGGTGTTTTTGTGGACACTCTGATTTTTGATCCAAATCTCATGAGTCATATGTTCAGCTTTACGAGATCCTATTTTATGGTAGAAGCTGAGATTCCTTCAGAAATCGTAGCTTTCCTTAGCTCTGTGATTCCACATAAAAAAATCCATGAACTTTATAATGCGATTGGCTTTAATAAACATGGGAAAACACTTTTTTACAGAGATTTTCTTCATCACTTGAAAGTCAGCGAAGATCAATTTGTAATCGCTCCTGGAATCAAAGGAATGGTAATGACCGTATTCACCTTGCCTTCTTTAAACATCGTATTCAAATTGATAAAAGATCATTTCGAGCCGCCTAAAAACATGACTCGCCAGGAAGTCAGAGAAAAATATAAACTGGTATCTCTTCACGACCGAGTTGGAAGGATGGCTGATACTCATGAATTCGAGCATTTTAAAATCCCATTAGAAAGGATCAGTTCTGACCTAAGACAGGAGTTGCGAAATACTACAAATTCGCTTCTAAAATTTACCGATACCCATTTGGTTTTAAAGCACTTGTATACTGAAAGAAAAATGGAACCTTTAAACCTTTTTTTAGAGCATTGCAGTACAGAAGAAGGTGAAAAAGTAGTGGAAGATTATGGAAGAGCAATTCTCCAATTAGCCCAAGCAAACATTTTTCCAGGCGATATGATGACCAAAAATTTTGGACTGACTAGACAAAAGAGAGTCATTTTTTATGATTACGATGAAATAGAGTTTTTAACCGACATGAACTTCCGTGTAAAACCTAAAGCTGAAACTTACGAACAAATCTACGCTCCTGAACCGTGGTATTCCATTGCTAAAAATGATGTGTTCCCGGAGGATTTCAAAAGGTGGATGATAGGAAGAAAAGATTTGAAAGACCACTTTTTGGAGTATCACCAAAACCTATTTTCTCCTGAATATTGGCAGGGAATTCAAGAACGAATTGAAAAAGGTGAATTGATTCATGCTTACCCCTATCCGGAAGAAATTAGGTTTAGAGCTGATCAAAAAGTTTAAGCATTCACTTTTTTCTTCTTACATCAAAGACAAAAGTCTATTTTTGCAATTGGCTTTACTGCACATTTCACCCAAACCATGAGCATAGAAGTAATTTCTAAAAACAATTCAGTGACAAAACTAGAAAGGAAAATCATTCTCCAAACAGCCCAGGATGATGATAGACCTGTATATATTTCCGGTAACTTCAACAATTGGGCAACTCAAGACCATAAATTTTTGATGACAAAACTGGAAAAAGGGAAGTATGAATTTACTTTCCCAAACAGTCCCAGATTTCAGCAAGAGCTAATTTATAAATTCACAAAGGGAGATTGGTCGGAAGTGGAGATTGATAAATATGGAAACAGAACTCCGAATCGACACTGGAAAGATGAAAAACCAAGCAAAACTGAGAAAGTTGCAAAATGGAGGAAAAATTGGCTCCCCTATCGTCCAAGTCAGTTACCAAAAATCCATTTGATATCAGAGGAATTTGAAATACCTCAATTGAATAAAACCAGAAAAATATGGGCATTATTACCTCACGACTATGATACGAGCGAGGAAATTTATCCTGTTTTATACCTTCAAGACGCACAAAACCTTTTCAACGAGGAAGCAGAATTTGGTAATTGGCAAATCGATAAAAAGCTAGCAGTAATGTCTGATTATGGTATCGGAAAGATCATCATCATTGCCATAGAACATGGTGAATCAGAAAGACTTCAAGAATATAATGTGGGTAATACATTACTGGGAAAGGGCCATGGTAAAGAATATATCCGATTTATTACAGACACGTTAAAACCATTTGTGGACAAAACTTTCCGCACTAAAACTGAAAGAGAATTCACTGGAATTGGAGGGAGCTCAATGGGAGGATTAGTCAGTATTTTTTCAGGCCTTATCTACCCGGAAGTTTTTGGCAAGCTTATGATCTTCTCTCCTTCCCTTTGGGTAATTCCAAAGATCAAGCTTGGATTTCTGGATTTTTTTGAACCGATGGACACTCGTATTTACCTATATGCAGGAGGAGATGAAAGTGAATCGATGGTTAAACACGTAACCAAATTCAGAAAAAGAATTTTGAAAAGAGAGAGTCTTCAAGGTAAAATGAAGGTTCACTTGAGTATCAATCAGGAAGGCAAACATAACGAACAATATTGGAGTGATGAGTTCCCTAAGGCCATAGAATGGCTGTTTTATAGCAATAAAGAAGACTAAAATGAAATTTTATATAAACAACAAAACTTTCAAAGGAAGCTCGCTTCATGTAATTCCTGTCTTGCAAGACAAGCTAGCTGAAACCTTGGAGGACAAAGTCAAAAAAAGCATCAAGTCTTCTATTTTTTCAGGAAAAAAAGATACTACTTTTTTATTGGAGACGGAGGATAGAATTATTCTTTTAGTGGGATTGGGCGAAAATCCAGAGCCTTTTGCAGTAGAAAAGTCATTTAGAAGAATCTTGGCAAAAAACAGCGAACTGGTCGAAAAGAAGATTACGCTGGATTTTCATGATTCTTTCACTGGCGATTTAATAGAAAATGCTTTGGTTGGCTTTCAGTTGGGGTCCTATTCTTTGGGCTATTACAAGAAGGAAAAACCAAGGGATTTTGGAGATTTAAAAGTAAATATCCTTTCAAAAATTAACGATTCTGAAAGGATATCCTTACGAGCTCAGAAGATAGCCCATGCAAAAATGGAAGGATTTAAGTTGGTAGATCTACCACCAAATAAACTTACTCCTGAATACCTGGCTAATTGGGCAACCGAAAAAGCCGAAAATCTCAAGATAAAGACAACAATTTTTAATGAGAAAAAAGCTGAAAAAGAAGATCTAAAAGCATTTCTGGCAGTTGGAAGAGGCAGTTCCAAACCTTCCAAATTCATTATTATGGAGTATCGGAACCCTAATGCAAAGTTCCATCTTGGTCTGGTCGGAAAAGGGGTGACTTTTGATACAGGGGGGTTAAATATCAAAACTAATGGGATGGTTCACATGAAATCGGACATGGGAGGCGCAGCAGCAGTTTTAGCAGCTACGCAATTGATCGCTGATCTAGAATTGGAAATCAATTTGACTACCATTGTTCCCGCTGTAGAAAATGCAGTCGATAAGGATGCTTACTTACCTAGTGAAGTCATTGGTTCTCATGCTGGATTGAGCATTGAAGTTATAGACACAGATGCAGAAGGAAGATTGATTCTCGCAGATGGACTTTCTTATTTGGTTAAAAACTACAGTCCCGATCAATTGATAGACTTTGCTACTTTGACTGGAAGCAGTGTTGCGACATTTGGATACGAATGCGGTGCCCTTTTCTGCAACGATGACAATCTTTCTAAATCTTTGCAGGATGCAGGAATGGCATCTGGCGAGAAAGTATGGCCATTGCCACTTTGGGACAATTATAGATCTGAAATGGATTCAGAAATAGCGGATATAAAAAACTACCACGGAAAACCCATCGCAGGTGCCATAACTGCCGCTAAATTTTTAGAGGCATTTATTCATGATCATAAAAACTGGGCTCATATCGACATTGCAGGAGTGGCTTTTGGTGATACCGAATTTTCAAAAACGAAATCAGGAACTGCATTTGGTGTAGGTTTATTGCTTAAATTCATAGAAAATCAACTTTAAGTATGGAAAATCAAGGGAAAACCTTTTTATGTATTTCTAATTTTTTTAAAGGGAATGCATTCATTACACAGCTTAAAAAACAAGGAAATCGAGTTTTCCTAATCACTTCTGAGAAATTGAAAGACAAACCTTGGGCTTTTGAATTCATAGATGAGGTTTTTTATATGCCAGGTCAGGACCTTGATTGGGACTTGGATGTTTTGTTGAAAGGCGTGGGAGGACTTATGAAATCCCATAAAATTGAAAGCATCATTTCCTTGGATGACTATGATGTCGAAAAAGCAACTTTTCTCAGAGAGAATTTACGGATACCAGGAATGGGCCAAACAACGGGAAGGTATTTCAGGGATAAATTAGCCATGAGAGCTAAAGCTCAGGATTCCGGAATTAAAGTTCCTGCATTCTCATCGCTGTTTCACGATGAAGACATCAATCATTTTGCAGATCATGTTGCTGCACCATGGGTGTTAAAACCTAGGTCTGAGGCATCTGCAAATGGTATCATAAAAGTTTATGACAAAGATTCTCTTTGGAAAAACATTCATGAACTTGGAGAAAATAGACTCTACTATTTAGTGGAACAGTTCAAGCCTGGTGATGTCTATCATGCAGATGGTCTACAGCTGGAAGGAAAAAATTTATTTTGTTGTGTATCAAGATATTTGGCCACACCGATGGAAATCTCTCAAGGCGGAGGAATTTTTAGAAGTGCCAATATCCAATACAATTCTGAGGATGACAAAGCTATCAGAAAAGCAAATGCTGCCATTATGAAAGCATTTGGTATGAAATCAGGTGCAACGCATACGGAATTTATAAAATGCAAAGAAGATGGAGAAATCTATTTTCTTGAAACTTCCTCACGAGTGGGAGGCGCCCATTTAGCTGAAATGGTAGAGGCAGCTTCAGACATTAATCTTTGGAAAGAATGGGCCAAAATTGAAGATAGTGTCGCTAAAAACTCAAAATACAGTCTTCCAAAAGTCAATAAAAACTATGCTGGAATTGTATTGACTTTAGCAAATGTCGAACATCCCGATTTGAGCAGTTTTGATGACGATGAAGTTTGTTTTCGAGTGCCACTTGAATATCATGCTGGCTTAATTGTAAAATCAAAAAAGCAGGAAAGAATTATTGAATTATTGGATAATTATGCTTCCAAACTTTCTGATGGTATCTCTACTGTAGCTGACGCCCCAGAATTGAAGAAGTTCCATTAAAACTTCTCCTCTATTCCTAGTCCAAAAAGCGCAAAATCATATTTCACTGGATCTACCGGATCAAACTCCCTTAATTTTTCGGTGAGTTCTAAGGCCGTTAGCCAATCTGTTTGTTTTCGGGTTATTAAGCCTAGTTTTCTCCCCACTCGATCGACATGAAGGTCACATGGGCAAATTAATTGAGAAGGTTGGATTTTATTCCAAATCCCAAAATCAACTCCGTTTTCATCGGACCTTACCATCCATCTCAAATACATATTGATTCTTTTGCATGCTGCTTTTCTAGCTGGAGTGGCAATGTGCTTTTTTGTCCTTTGAGGTGAATCTGGAAGATGAAAGAAAAAATCATGAAATGATTTAAGTATTGGTTCCATGGCATTCAAACCTGAATTCCAACCCAACAAAAATGCTTCTTCTAAAGAATCCTGATTTCCATAAAACCAACTTAGAAAATGAATGAAATAGAGCGTATCAACATCGTTGAATGTTCTGTGCTTGAAACTTAAGAAGGGTTTCAAATCCTGCTCCCGATGGTTAATTAAAAAATCATGAGGGGAATTATCCATCAACTGGAAAAGCTCGTTGCATTTATTGATGATGGTTTTTCGCTGTCCCCAAGCCAAGATCGCCGCAAAAAAACCTGCGATTTCAATGTCTTGTTTTTTTGAAAACTTATGGGGAATAGAAATCGGATCATTAAGGATAAACCCCGGCTGATTATATAGCGCTACTTTCTCATCCAAAAATCCCTTCAAATCCTGCATTAAAGGGCTACTTTCACTTCTCCGCCTTGAGTACCATCAAACCATTTGAAAGACAATTCATTGTCCACTTTTTCTGAAACATGCCAGTCAAAGCTTTTAATGTTAGTAAGTGACTTTAAGCTATCTTCTTCTGGATTATAGAGGCAAATATCAAAATCAGGTAGGTTTTTAGATTCGGTGCTGTTCCATTTTTCCAGAATAAATCCTTCCTCTAGAATCCGTACTTTATTCCCAAATACATAATCGCTGAGAACAGAAGGAACTCCATCTTTTCTTCTGAGTTTAAACCCTGATGGCCCAAACACGATTTGCTTATAAAGCTTTGCTTCCAGCAGGTCATTTGAAAAAGGCAATGTTTCCCATTCGACATCTTTCAGAACTACTTTTGTTCCTTCCGGTTTGATTCGCATCAAAACTTTGGAAATTAAAGAGAAAACATAGGTAATCCCGATGAATAATATCCCAAAGCTCGCCAGAATGGGATAACAAATCACGAAGATCACATTCCAGATGAATCTGAATAAATGGTGGAAAAATAATTGTGCTTTGTTCATCGATGAAGAAACTTGACCCAAAATTAGTCCTCAATCAAAGGATAAACAAAAAATAAGGGCTAAATGCAAAATAAAAAAACCCGGCAAAACCGGGTTTCAAATGTTCTTTTAGGGAAAATATCAATACATAACCTCAACAGGAAATCTAGAGTTTACAGCTTTGAGCTGATCATAAGCAGCTTGTGAAAGCTTAATTACAAGCTTTGAGTTATCTCCTGTTTCCGGAAGCGTTCCTACCACTCTCGCAAAAATAGTCACATCATTTTCCTCATTTTTTATTCTCATGATCGTACCAACTGGTGCGGTTCTATGAAGAACTAAATACTTTTTATGACCGCCAGTACCTTCAATTAATTCAGCCTGCCCAGTTTCTTTAATGTTTTTGAATCCTCCAGAAGTGTTTTCTTCACTTTCCGGAATATTCATTTCATCTACATTTGAGACAACTCTTGGAGTACCCACTATTGGAACAGTTGAGGGCCCAACTTCACCTCTCCCCACTTTTAAGGATTGTCCAACTTTCACATTGTTGGAAGTCAATGCATTCCAATTGATTAAATCTTCTACTCTTGCCTGATATTGATTTGCAATTGAAAAAAGAGTTTCACCTGATTTTACTTCATGAGAAATCCATTCACCCGGAGCTATAGCTACTCTATTTTCTGCTGTCTGAACTGGCAAAGTTTGGGCTTTTTCAAGCTCAGGCTTTACTTTTTCTTCTTTTTTCTCAACAACCTTCGGCTTTTCCACTTCGGCTTTTTTAACCGGAACGGTTGTAGTTGCCACTGCAACTTGAGGGTTTGGTGTCTCCATAACCGAAGTAGGTTCAACTTTTGGTTGTTCAGCAACAGCTACTGGTTTTTGGATAATCAAAGCCTGACCGACACTTAGATCATTTCCCTTCAATTCATTCCATTGCATCACGTCACTAACCGATGCATTGTACTTTTTAGAAATTGAAAACAGCGTCTCTCCTGGAGCAACCTTATGTAAACTTGCTCCCGCTGGGATTTCTGATTTAGCGATGTAAGGCACTCGAATTGTTTGGCCTATTTTGAGTCCTTGCTTTAGCACTTCATTCGACTCTATGATCTCACTCACCGGAGAAGCGTATCTTCTACTAATCCCGAAAAGTGTTTCTTTAGGTTCTACAGAATGAAGTATATAGGTTTTATCTCCAACTTTCTCCACTCCTACCGAATCAACAGCAGCATTTTCAGAAGCTTTTGTTGAAAAAGTGATAAGAAGAAAACCTGAGAATAAAACTAGATGGAATTTCGATCCGAAAATCATAATAAAGTTGGGATGGTAAATAAACGTTCTCTTAAAACTAGATTAATATTGCTATACAGAATGAACAAGAATTATGCTAGAATACAATTATTTCTAGATTAATCTATTTATGCAAAGAAACGATATTTAAGAATCAAAAAATGATAAACCCATCAGTTTCCCGCTCCTTTTTGTATATTTTCTGAGCATTTGCGTATTAGTAATTATGAAAAACCTATTTGGCTACATTTTCTCTTTTTTATTGGTTTTACCTGCTTTCGCCCAATCCCAGGAAACTCCAATTGAAACAATCTTCACATTCAAAATCGATAAAGACATCGATCCTGCAATGAATCGAAGAGTTAAGCTCGCTTTAGAAGAAGCTGAAAACGAGGAAGCAGATCTGATTATAATAGAGATGGATACTTATGGAGGTGCTGTCAATGATGCTGACGATATACGAACGATGATTCTAGAATCCAGAATCCCGGTTTATGTTTTTATAAATAAGGATGCAGCATCGGCAGGAGCATTGATTTCAATAGCTTGTGATAAAATTTTTATGGCTCCTGGCGGAAGTATTGGTGCAGCGACAGTTGTCAATGGAGCTGACGGGGCTGCAGCTCCAGATAAGTACCAATCCTACATGAGGTCGATGATGAGGAGTACTGCTGAAGCAAAAGGACGTGATCCGAAAATTGCTGAAGCAATGGTGGATGAAAAAATTGAAGTAGAAGGAGTCAGTGAAGCTGGTTCTGTCATCACATTTTCGGTTTCTGAAGCTGAAAAGTATGGGTTTTGTGATGGAGAATTCAATTCTATGAATGATCTGATCAGTGGCTTAAATTTATCTGACTCAGATTTAATTGTTTATGAAACAGGAACTGTTGAGCAAATAATTGCATTTTTCTTAAATCCAGCGATCAGTGGTTTTCTGATTTTAATTATAATAGGAGGAATTTATTTTGAACTTCAAACACCTGGAGTGGGCTTCCCCATTTTGGCTTCAATAATTGCCGTCATTTTATATTTTACTCCTTATTATTTAAACGGTCTAGCAGAAAACTGGGAAATTATTGTCTTCATTGCTGGGATCATCTTTCTGGCTCTTGAATTGTTTGTCATCCCAGGTTTTGGGATTTTTGGCATTTTGGGAATCACAGGTATTCTTTCCGGATTGGTTTTAGGAATGCTGCCTAATCAAAATTTTGATTTCGAATTTGTACCAGCAGCAGATCTGTTTGCTGCATTACTAACGGTAATTTTGGCAGCAATTGCCTCTGTTGGCTTAGTTTTCTGGCTTACCCCAAAAGTCAATGAATGGAAGGCTTTTAGCGCCATTACCCTAGCAGGGACTCAGCAAAGACAAGATGGTTACACTTCCAGTTTTTATTCAAATGACTTATTGGGCAAAATTGGTACGGTTCATTCCCGCTTAAGACCAAGTGGAAGAGTAGAGATTGGAGGAGAAATTTATGATGCTTCTTCCAGAGGAGAATTTTTGGAAAAAGGCGAACCAATTATCGTGATATCCACCGAGGGCACCTCTTTGAAAGTGAAAAAATCTGAGAGTTAAACTTTTGGAAATCCTTAAGTTTGTGCCATGAATCCATTTCAGTCTGTTTATGAATTGATCGGGGAAGATCAAATTCGACGACTTACCAGTCTTTTCTACCAAGAGGTAAAAAATAATAAGGCTCTGCGTAGTCTTTATCCAGAACAAGATTTAGCGCCTGCTGAGGAACGATTGTCTTTATTTTTACTTCAAGTGTTTGGTGGACCACAAACTTATTCTGAGCAACGAGGTCATCCGAGATTACGAATGAGGCATTTCAAATGGAAAATAAATGCAGAGATGAGAAATCACTGGCTCAATGCGATGATGACAGCCCTAGATCAGTTGAGCCTGGATCCGAATGCAAAAGAACTCATGCTAGGCTATTTTATTAAGGTTGCAAATCATATGATCAACCATGAATAAAATACTAAGAAGGATCTATTCCTTATATGCTGCGACTCTTTTTGTAATCAGTTTTCTTCTCATTTTCCCATTTATTCTTCTTTGTATTTGGATTCCCGGTTTCAAGAAATTTGGCAGAAAGATCAACCGTTATTGGGCCAGATTCTATTTCACTTTAATCTTTTTACCGGTAAAAATTGAAAATAGAGCAAAGCCAAAAAAGGGAAAATCGTACATCTATATGGCCAATCATTTTAGCTATTTGGATATCCCCATGATGGGATTTATCCCTGGAGATGTTCAGTTTGTAGGTAAGGCATCAATTAGAAAAGCTCCGCTTTTCGGGTACTATTTTAAGCAATTACATATAGCTGTAGATAGAGATAGGTTAAGAAGCAGAGCCGAAACGATGAGAAGATCAATTTTAGCTTTAGAAAACGGAAGTAGCTTAGTGATTTTTCCAGAGGGAGGGATTTACACAAAAGATCCTCCGGAGATGGTACCTTTTAAAAATGGAGCATTTAAAATTTCGATTTCTAAACAAATCCCAATAATCCCTGTCACTTTATCTTATAATCATCTAATTTTACCCGATGACGGTAAGTTTCTGTTAAAATGGACCCCAGCAAAAATGGTGCTCCATGAAGCAATTTTCCCATCATCAGAAGATACAGAAGAGACCCTCAACAGGAGGTGTTTTGAGGTAATTCAAAAACAATTGAATAAAGACTCTGAAATCTATGAAAATCGATAAAACAACGATAAAGAAAATTTCCCATTTGGCGCGGTTGGAATTTGACGAAAGTAGTGCTGAAAAAATGTCAAAAGACATGAGTCAGATTTTGGATTGGGTGGAACAACTCAATGAAATTGATACTGAAAACATTGAGCCATTGACCACCATGTCTTCCGAAGTAAACGTAATGAGAGAAGACATTCGTGGAAATCATTTAGAGCATGAAGCTGGTTTGAAAAACGCTCCAAAGAGAGATTCTGATTACTTCCGCGTACCAAAGGTTTTGGAATAATGGAGAAAAAAAAGACTTCAATTTCTCATCTATTAAAAATCATTTCTGCCCTCCTACTTTTAATCTCTGGAGGGCTTTTTGTGCTTTATTCCCTTCTTATCGATCCTTTGCCCTATCAGGTCATAGAAACCATTCCTTTCCTTGATAGAATCAGCATTCCATTTGATTGGGTTCAGATAGGCCCTATTTCTTTTCCAATAAATGTCGATAACTATCTTATTTTTCAGGAATTCCACGCCTATCCGAGTTCATCACAAACTCTTGAATCTTTCTTTTTTTTCGCTTTGGTTTTCCTGGTATCTGTTTCTTTTTTGGCAATGCTCACCGAATTCAAAAAACTCGGGATCGTTGCTGGGGGAATTGGATGGATAGTTTTAATTACTTTATGCAATCTCAACGGTTTAAATATTGGCGGAGCCGGTGCAAATATTCCTTTAATTATCATTTTAATTGGAACATTAGGCCCCGTAATAATATTTCATATCTGGGGCCAAAATCTACCTTTCATTATTAAATGGATTGCTGTTGGACTGAGTTTTGGAATTTCAATTTTCCTTCTTACCAAATTAAGCCCGATAGCTAGTCCAATCATTTATATTTCAGAGTATTCCACGATCATAGCATTGGGTTTATCTATTGCTTGGATCTTTTGGAATGGTCACAGTTTTGTCTCTGGAATTTATATTCTTTTGGCAAGATTAAATAAAGGAGTCGGAGTGAAAATCACCTGGCAAATAACAATTATTTCATTTGGTTATTTGACTGCCTTATTTTTACTTTTTATGGAGATGACAGGTGATTTGTACGTCCCATTTTTCGGGTTTTCGCCTTTTTTATTACTTATACCAATAGGAGTTTTAGGCTGGTTTTCTTTAAGCTCAAAAATAACCCAAATCCCCAATTTGGCGGCTTCAGGAACCATCCTGAAAATGTTGCATCTTTTAGGATTTGGGCTGGTTCTTTGGCTTTGTTGGAAACTTATCAGTTCAGGAAATCAGCCTGGAGAAGAATTTCTAAAGCACCTATTTCTATATAGTCAAATAGGCTTTACCTTATTTTTCATCATCTACCTTTTTAGTAATTTTTTGTCGATTATGAATTCGGGGAAAGCCATCGACGAAATACTTTATAAGCCTTATTCTCTCCCCTATTACCACCTAAGAATAGGAGGTTTAATGGCTATTTTGGTACTCACCATTTATACAGGAGGCATTATCGGAGTTCAGTTGAATGCACTTACAAATAACATTCTGGGGGATTATTATTATCAAACGGACCAAAAGTTAAAGGCGAGCATTCTTTATGAAAACTCCTGGGCTAAGTATCGAAAAAATCATAAGGCGAAACATCTCACCGCCCAATTACTATTTCAATTAAACCAGCCCACTTTAGCAAAACAACACTTGGAAGAAAGCTTTGCTGAATACCCACAAGTTGATAATATCATCCTTTTAAGTAATCGGCTTCATCAAGAAAATAAAATCTTTGAATCCATTTTTTATTTAGAGAATGGACTTAAGGTTTTTCCAAATGACCCTCATTTAACCAATAATTTAGCGCTGTTCTATATTAAGGTAAATAAACCTGAAGAAGCCTTACAGATTTTGGAGGAAAGAAGCCAGAATCAAGAAATACTTGCTTCAAATCTTCAAGCTATAAAAACCAAGCTGAGAGTAAAAAGTGAAAATAAAAGTACTCCAAATGACTTGATCAGTCAGATTAATTTAATGGTAAGCAATAATGCATTGGCAAATTACTCCAGCGAGGAGTTGAAAAGTTCAATTCAAAACTCATTAAAGGAGGAACATAACCCAATGCTGCTTCATGCAGGATGGAGAAGCTTTTACTCCGAAAAAGACAAATCTGATCCGACTAGCGATTTGGCATTTCTTGACTCTTTAGGTAAAGAACCTATCATGGCGGACTTTATTATGGATATCCAAGAAACTGCTGTGATTAGAAGTTTAGGAGCCGGAAGGGTGATGGAAGCGGTGAAAAACCTAAATGGATTGGCATTTAGGAATCCAAATTCCGCTGGATATTACCTTGGTCTTGCATCCCAAATTTTCGCTCAAAATATTGATTTTAAAAAATCTGCAAGGGAATTAGTAGTAGCAGAGGAAAAAGGGTTTCAAGCGTTTCAGCCACATCATTTGGCCATTTTACAACTCTCTGGCTACAATGGAAATTTGGAAGAAATAAGAGAAAAATATCAGGTGATTACACCTTCCTATTTACAGGGAACGGAGAGTCAAATCAATCTCTACTTAAATCTTATTTCCAACTTTCATGAGTCGTTTCCTCAAGAATTGTTTTCTTCTTGGAGTGAATTTCCTGATTCAGAATTGAAAACAGATTTGACAATCCGTCTCTTAGCGCATAAATCTCATGGTTTAGAAAAATCCCAACTAGAAAGTTTAGGAGAGTTTTTGAATACAAAACTTGACACCAATGAAAATTTGGATGCCTTTCTTTCTGATCCAAACTGGCAAAACGAAAAATCTTTAAATGCATTTACAAACTGGTTAAATGTTGGGGAAGAATTAACGGCAAATCCCTACCTGACTCCATTGGTTTTGTCGGCCGCAGAAAGAATAGAAGATCCATTGATCCAATATGAACTATTGAATGAAATGTCACAATTCAATCATGACCCTCTTTTGTGGGTTAGAAAAATACAGGCCGCTAAACGGCTGAACCTTGACAATTATGCAAATGATGCATTAATAGAAATGAGCAATTGGGTTTCGAAATCACAACTAGAAAAACTGGATTTTTAAACATCAATTAATTATTTCACGTAATTTCACAAGACTACTTTTACTTTTCTCAAAGACAAGACTTATCTTGATCAAAATTAGATACCCATGACCAGAGTTATAGAAACCCACGAAATAAACAAAACCTATAAAATGGGAGCTGAAATAATTCAAGCTCTTAAATCAATTTCTATTACTGTGGATAGAGGTGAGTATGTCGCATTTATGGGGCCTTCCGGATCTGGAAAATCAACTTTGATGAATATTATTGGTTGCTTGGACACACCAACTTCCGGTACTTATATCCTAAATAATAAAGATGCCAGTGACATGAGTGAGAATGAACTGGCTGAGATTAGAAATAAGGAAATTGGTTTCGTTTTTCAAACGTTCAATTTATTACCAAGAGCATCCTGCCTTGAAAATGTCGCCTTGCCACTGGTTTATGCTGGTTTAGGTAAAGAAGAGCGTGAAGAGCGTGCATTCCAAGCCCTTTCAAACGTAGGTTTGGGAGATAGGACCAAACATAGACCAAATGAACTTTCAGGGGGTCAAAGACAAAGAGTCGCTATCGCCAGAGCCCTGGTAAATGATCCGAGTATTATCCTTGCGGATGAGCCAACAGGTAATTTGGACTCTAAAACATCGTATGAGATCATGGAGCTATTTCATGAATTACATTCTAAAGGGAATACCATAATTATGGTAACTCACGAAGATGATATAGCACATTATGCACATAGAATCGTAAGATTGAGGGATGGATTGGTAGAAACTGATACAATCAATCCAAATCCTACCCGAGCAGTCACGATGCACGCTTAATAATCCCATTTTTTACAAATAGATTCTTATTTTTGTCGAAACATCAAATAAGTTCCGATGAAAATCTATACCAAAACTGGAGACAGTGGAATTACCTCACTTTTGGGTGGCACACGTGTTCCCAAATCTGATTTAAGAATAGATGCTTATGGCACCATTGATGAGTTAAATTCCTACTTGGGATTGGTCAGAGATCAAGAAGTAAACCGTGATAGAGCAGACTTTCTAAAAGAGATTCAGGATAGGTTATTTACCATAGGGGCAGATTTAGCAACAGCTCCGGGTAAAGAAAAGGTGAAAAAACCTGATCTACATGAAGAAGATGTCGCTAAACTGGAAAATGAAATGGATCTTATGGAAAAAAAGCTTCCTGCATTGACTGCCTTTATATTACCAGGTGGTCACCAATCTGTTTCTTTTTGTCACTTGGCAAGAACAGTATGTAGAAGAGCTGAGAGGATCACCGTAGAATTAGCATCTTATGAAAAAGTCTCAGACTTAGTAATTCAATACCTAAATAGACTTTCTGATTTCCTTTTTGTTTTAGGAAGAACAATGAGTCAGGAATTAGGATCGGAGGAAATAACCTGGAGGCCTCGAATTTAACAAAGTAATTTACTCTGGAATGAACCAGACAAAGGCATATCTTATGAAAACATCACTTGCCATCCCGGTAAAAACTACCACAAACTCTCGATTACCACAAACAGACTTTTCAAATTTGGTTTTTGGTAAAACTATCAGTGATCATATGTTTGTTGCTGATTATCAAAATGGTGAATGGACTGATTTGAGAATCGAACCATATGCTCAATTGTCCCTAAGTCCAGCGAACGCTACACTTCATTATGGTCAATCAATTTTTGAAGGTTTAAAAGCTTATAGAAATGATCAAGATGAGGTCTTGGTTTTTAGAGCAAATGCCAATTGGTCAAGAATGAATGAATCAGCGGAAAGAATGTGCATGCCTTCTATTCCTGAGGAAATATTTATGGAAGGGTTGGTTCAATTATTAGAATTAGACAAAAAATGGGTGCCTTGTGCAAAAGGATCCTCACTTTATATCAGACCATTTATGTTTGCAATGGATGACTATATAGGTGTAAAACCTTCAGAGAAATATAAGTTTATCATTTTCACATGCCCTGTAGGAAATTATTACAGCAAACCTGTCAGTGTTAAAGTTGAAACAAAATTCACCCGTGCTAATCAAGGTGGAACTGGGGCCGCAAAGACTGCGGGAAATTATGCTGCTTCTTTATATCCGGCACTACAAGCTCAGAAAGCTGGATATGATCAATTACTTTGGACAGATGGGAAGAGCCATACATTGATAGAAGAAAGTGGAACAATGAATGTAATGTTCAAGATCGACGGCAAAATCATTACAGCTCCAATCAATTCCGGAACCATTCTTAAAGGAATTACAAGAAATTCGGTTATTCAACTGGCAAATGACTGGGGTCAGGCGTTAGAAGAAAGGTTTTTGACAGTTTCAGAATTAGAATCTGCTCTGACAGAAGGAACATTGGAAGAAGCTTTTGGTACTGGGACAGCAGCCACGATCGCACATATTGAAAGAATCAATGTCAATGGAAAAGATTATACTCTTCCATCAATATCGTCAGATTCTTTCTCAAATAAAGTTCTTGCCGAATTGGATGGAATAAAATATGGATCTAAAAAGGATCCTCACAATTGGATCATTAAAATTTAAATACAAGCGGGAAATGTTAATTCCCGCTTTTTTTATGAAAAGATTTTAAAAAGTTTCTATTTTGATCTTTCAAATTAGTTCTTCTTCCTGAATGAAAAAGCTTGTACTTTTTTCTGTTTTGATTTTGATCAGCTCTTTTGCATTTGCTCAATCAAATGATTTTGTCTTGCTCAAAAGAGGTGCTAATCAGAAATCTCAAATCCGATTTTATGCTGGAGAAGAAATCACTTACAAAAGCAAAAAGATCGGGTATTTCATCACAGATGTGATTGAAAGGATAGAACAAGATTATATCTATATGAGTGAAAATATCATTTCACCAATGGATATTGAAGAGATCGATATACGGCAAAAAGACAAGCGAAATAGAACATTGCGGGCATTTAACTCATTAATATTGGGCGCCGGTGTTATTTTGGTTTCAGTTGAAATGGTCAATAGCATTTATCACAATGGTGAACTTTCCGTAGATAAAGGGGTGGGTATTACTTCTGGGATTTTATTAGCTACTGGTCTGGCAATGTTACCCTTAAGATATAAAACCTTTAAGCACAAAGGTCGGAACCATATTCAAATAATATTGATGCGGGTGGAATAATCAAAATCCTTTAGTTTTAACAGATTTTTTTTCGGATTTTTGCAACTTAATTTCACAACTAGACAGATGACTTCAGAACAACTGAAAGACTTGAAAGCTCGCACCTCGGCTTTAAGGAGGTATCTTTGACTACGATCGTAAGAAAGCAGAAATAGAAGATTTTGAGGCCGTCTCGGCCCAACCCGAATTTTGGAATAATCCAGAAGAAGCGGAAAAAACAATGAAGCAAATCCAAGCACGTAAGACTTGGACCTCAGCTTTTGAAAACCTTGCCACCATAATCGGAGATCTCGAAGTACTGTATGAATTTTACAGTGCTGATGAAGTTTCTGAAGAGGAAATAAAAAAGGAATATGAAAAAGCCAAAAATGTAGTAGAAGAACTCGAACTGAAAAAAATGCTTTCTTCAGAGGAGGATCAGTTGAATGCAGTTTTGGAAATTAATCCTGGCGCAGGAGGAACGGAAAGTAATGACTGGGCTTCAATCCTCATGAGAATGTATATCATGTGGGGGGAAAAAAACGGTTATAAAGTAAGAGAAGTTGACGTCCAACAAGGAGATGTAGCAGGCATCAAATCCTGTACTCTGGAATTTGAAGGACCCTTAGCGTATGGTTTTTTAAAATCTGAAACAGGGGTTCACAGGCTTGTTCGAATTTCCCCTTTTGACTCAGGAGGAAGACGTCATACTTCATTTGCGTCGGTTTATGCCTATCCAGAAGTAGATGACTCAATTGAGATAGATATCAATCCGGCGGATATTGAATTACATACTTCTAGATCTGGTGGAGCTGGTGGTCAAAATGTGAATAAGGTTGAAACCAAAGTTCAATTGACCCATAAGCCAACAGGAATCGTGGTAGTTTGCCAGATTGAAAGGTCTCAGCTTGCCAATAGGGAAAAGGCAATGCAAATGCTGAAATCCAGATTGTTTCAGTTGGAAGTAGAAAAGAGAAATGCTGAAATAGCAAAAATTGAATCTTCCAAGCTGAGAGTTGATTTTGGTTCTCAAATCCGAAACTATGTGCTTCACCCTTATAAATTGGTGAAGGACGCTAGAACTGGACATGAAACTTCCGATACACAACATGTATTGGATGGAGGTTTAAATGAGTTTATGAAAGCTTATCTCCTAGCCCAAAGCGAAGAAGAAGTAAATAAAGATTAAGAGAATGGCCAGAATGATTTCTGGCCATTTCAATTTTAGTTACTCTATGAAAATACTCCCTTCCTTTTTTACGCTGGATTTTTTTCTCCTTTGCTTGAGTTCCTTTTTATTTTTCTCCTCCTTCAACATGATTATCCCTGAACTGCCAGCTTATTTAAGTTCGCTGGGCGGGGAAGAATACAAAGGGTTAATTATTTCATTATTTACACTTTCAGCAGGTTTATCAAGACCATTTAGTGGAAAGCTAGCCGATACGATAGGCAGAAAACCTGTTATGATCTTTGGAGCTGCCGTTTGTTTTATTGCCGGACTGCTCTATCCAATTTTAAGTTTTGTCGGTGGATTTCTTTTTCTAAGATTTCTTCACGGCTTTTCAACAGGGTTTACACCAACAGGGATTTCCGCTTATGTTGCAGATATAATTCCTTTTCAAAAACGTGGAGAGGCCTTGGGAATACAATCACTTTTTGGATCACTAGGCATGGCAGCTGGTCCAGCAATTGGAGGATGGTTGGCAACTATTTGGCCCATTGAGGTTTTATTCTATTGCTCAGCATTTACATCGATTCTATCAATTCTAATCCTAGTTAGATTAAAGGAGACCTTAGAAGATCGAGAGACAATATCTCCAAACCTACTCAAGCTAAAAAAAGGCGAAATTATAGAATGGCGAGTTATTTTGCCATCTGTCGTCCTGTTACTTAGTGTATTTTCTTTTGGATCAGTTCTCACGATAATACCTGATTTTTCAAGTCATCTTGGTATCCAAAACAAAGGATTGTTCTTTGCTGTATTTACCATCTCTTCTTTAGGTATAAGATTACTAGCAGGCAGGAATTCTGATCGATTTGGAAGAATCCCAATTTTAAGAGTGGCTAGTTTATTATTGGTAATAGCAATGGTCTCCATCGCTTTGTCCGATAGTAAGTTCTTATTCCTGACTTCTGGAGTTCTTTTCGGATCAGCAGTCGGAATGTATAGTCCCACGGTAACGGCTTGGGTGGTTGATCTATCTTTAGATCGTTTCCGGGGAAGAGCCCTTGCAACTATGTACATTGCTTTGGAAGCAGGAATTGGAATCGGAGCGATAGTCTCTGGCTTTTTGTTTTCCAATAAGCCAGAGAACTTTGATCTAGTTTTCTTAACAGCAGCTGGCTTTGCATTTGTTTCGTTTATCCTACTACTTTTCGCAAGGAAAAACGGCAAACTCAGTCTACCAAATTATTGATTTAGATAATTTGTCATTCTAGGAATGGCCAGGATTTTTTTCTGACGACCATTATAATAGATTACTTTTTCTCCATCAAAAAAAGCACCTTCCTCTAACATTATTCTAACTTCTTTATTCCACTCTTTTACAAAAACAACAGCATTTAGTTCAATAGCATATCCAGTGTTCGCATGTAAAGGAAAATCACCGGCACCCGGAGTATCTCCCTGATTATCCCACATCCCGATTGTTGGACCTGCCGAATGACCATAATATCCTAATGGGTGAGTATAAATGCTTCCTTTGATCCCTTCAGCATCCATCTGCTTGCGGGTTTCTCTTAGAATTTCATTTCCAGTTCTTCCAGCTATATAATTTTGAGTTAATAAATCTTGAACTCTGTTTCCAGATTCAAAGGCTTTTTGCAAAAATTCGGGAACTTCAGTTTCACCAAATTTTAAGACATAAGCCATTTCTTGGGTATCTGTATTTAAACGGAGGTAGGTGATTCCAAAGTCAATATGAAGCAAATCGCCGGGCATAATCACTTGGGAAGCGGGTTTGCTGGCAAAAGATCTATTTGCTTTCTGAGAAGAAGGATCAGGCCGCTGAATATCAACTGAGGGATGAAACCAGGTATCAAGTTTCATTGATTTGATTTTCTCACGATACCACCAAACCACATCATCAGTCGTAGTCACCCCTGGAGTAATCACCTGCTCAGACAATCCTTCCTGAACGATTTGATGAGCTATTTCTTGAATATGACGATAAGTAGCCATCTCAGAAGAAGTTCTTGTTTCAAGCCATCTTACTGCCAATGTTTGAGCAGAAACAATTCTCGGCTTTAAGTTTTCTGGAAGATAATCATGAAAAATCTGATATTCGTTCATTGTCAAGCCATCGGCATGACCATAATCTTTAGCATAATTCAACCCAATTTTTTTAGGATTTTTAGCTTGTATCAAATCCATTAACGCTTCCCATTGATCTGGTTGGCTTTCAGGATCCCAAGCTCTTTTAAAGGCTTTTCCGACATCATACCTCGCTACTGCAAAAGTTTCTACTGCAGCATTTGGTTCTGGTTGGTACATGACTAAAATTGTTCTTCTTCGAGCGGCCATCCAAGTTGCAGGAAGAAGTTTCCGGATCACGGGATCTTCATTATACTCCCGAGAAATCACCACCCACATGTCTATGCCTGTTTCGGTCATCAGTTGGGGTAATAGATTTGTAATACGATCATCCAACCAACCGTCGATTACGTCAGCTTGTTCTCTTTGTGTCAACACAGCAAAATCTTGTGCAAAAGCACTTTGGAAAACAGTGAGAATTAAAGCTAGAGTGAGTATTTTTTTATGCATAGGTAGAATATTTAATTGCTTAATATAATTCAATAATCATTCCTAGGGGATAAAAAACCAAAGAATGGTCAAACTACTGGTAATGTCGGTTTGGATTGTAGTATTCTGGCTAAGCTAAGTTTCCTAAACCTGAAATAAAGAAGGAATGCTGTCAAACTTAGACCAATCAAAAGACCATACCAAATTCCTTTTTCAGCATAGCCATATTCAAATGCTAATAAATAACCCAAAGGCAATCCTATTACCCAATAGGCAATTAGTGTAATTAAGGTTGGCACTTTGACATCCTCCATGCCTCGAAGTACTCCTAGACCTATAACTTGCGCACCATCAGATAATTGGAAAAGGCCTGCTATAATCAAAAGTGAAGCTGAAAGAGAAATAACTTCAGGATCATTGATGTATAGAGTTGGTAAATAATTTCTGAAAACTATGAAAATCAAAGCTGTAGAAAACATGAATATCATTGCCATGGCATAAACTACCATACCGGCTTCTTTCATGGCTTTGAAATTTCCTCTTCCTATCTGATTACTAACTCTTACCATCCCTGCAGTGGAAAGGCCAGCAGCCATCATATAACTTATTGAAGCCAAATTCAAGGCAATTTGATGTCCTGCCAGAGCATTTACTCCCAGCCAACCCATCATGATGGCAGCTGATCCAAAAGCACTTACTTCAAAAATGTATTGGAAGCCTGTTGGTATTCCTACATTTAGAATTCGGCTAAAAATAGGAAAGCTCCATTTTTTAAGCCAAATGGAGAGGTTGAAAAGTTGATATCGTTTTGATCTAAGCACATATAATCCCATCAAAATTGGCATTAAAATTCTTGAAACTAAAGTGGCCCATCCAGCTCCCATTAATCCCATTTCAGGTGCTCCCAGTTTTCCAAAAATCAAAACCCAGTTCAAAAAAACATTGACTAGGTTACAGAAAATAGTGATATACATTGCCTGCTTCGTTTGTGACAAGCCTTCGGCAAATTGTTTGAAAGTTTGAAAAATCATGAACGGAAATAGCGATGCCGTAATGACAAAAAGATACGGAACCGCCAATGCAACCACATCATCTGGTTGATCTAAAAAATGTAATCCTTGGACAATAACTAGAATAATTGAGGTCAACAATAAACTGGTAAAAACATTTATCCAGAGACTATGCTTAAATAGATCGGAAATTCTCTTCATTTTGCCTTTTCCTTCTGCCACAGAAACTAAAGGAGTAATCCCCATTGAAACTCCCATACCAAACATCAGAATTACAAAAAAAATACTGTTGCCCAGAGAAGCCGCAGCAAGCGGTAAAGCCCCTAACCTTCCCACCATCATGGAATCCGCAACTCCCACGGAAACTTGCCCCAGCTGACTGAGCATAACTGGAAAAGCAAGATTGAAAGTAATTTTGAAATGGTCCTTGATCGTCATTGTTTACATCCCAAGTATTCGGGCAACTTTTAGGATACCAGCGATGCTGATTCCATCGGTAATTTCACCTTTTAAAACCATTTTCACTGCTTCTTGAAAAGGCATTTTTTTTATAGATAAGACCTCGGTTTCATCAAATTCTGTTTGCCCCTCAGTAAGTTCTTCTGCGAGGTAAACAAAGCCCTCCTCATCAGTTACAGAATTAGAAGTATGAATTCTTACTATTTCTGTCCATTTTTTGGCAGTTATGCCTGTTTCTTCTTTGAGCTCTCTTTTGGCACTCTCCAAAACATCTAATTCGAGCGGCCCACCACCCATCGGAATTTCCCATGAATATTGGTCTAGCGGATATCGATATTGTCCTACAAGCCAGGTATTTCCTTCGCTGTCAATCGGGATTATGCCTAAGGCTTTATTTTTGAAATGGACCTTACCATAAATACCCGGATTACCTGCGGCATTTAAAACCTCATGCTCCTCAACTTTGATCCATGGGTTTTCATAGATCTTTTTAATTTCTTTGGTTTTCCAGGGATTTTGTTCCATACTATTCAAAAAAAAAGGGGTGACAGATAGCACCCCTTATAAATTATTTACTAAAACTTAAGCCGGGATAGGCAATATTTTTGAGTCTTTAAAAGTAGACAAGATCACCATAGATTGCATAGAATCTACTTCTTTGATTTCAGAAACTTTCTCCAACATCAATTTCTGATACGCGGTGATATCTTTGGCAATGATTTTTAAGATAAAATCACCAGTTCCTGTGATATGATGACATTCTATTACTTCAGCTATTCCGTTGATTTCTTTCATAAAAGCATCAATATTTCCTTTATTATGTCCGATCAAACTTACTAGTACAAACGTACTAACCCCAAGTCCGATTTTTTCAGGATCAAGTTTAGCATGATAGCTTTTAATTATCCCAGACTGCTCTAATTTTTTTACTCGCTCTAATGTAGGAGCAGGAGACAGTCCAATATCTTTGGATAATTGTGCATTTGTAATTTTAGCATTTCCCTGAAGAATCTCTAAAATTCTTCTATCAATTTTATCAAATTTAATTCTTACGCTATCCATGATATTCGTTTTTACAAAATTTTCTGTTGTGCAAAGTTATATTATTTGCTTAAAATTCTAATACGTTACAAAGTTTTTTAATTCTTGAATTCGAAATTTTATTAATAAAACAAAGGCTTTTAACAAAGAATCCTATTAAAAAAACCTACCTCAATAAAAATATTCAAATTATCTCCTGTATTTCTATCAAAATTACGAGAGAATTTAATTTAAAGTTTATTCTTTTTGATAAAATCTCTGGCTTCTTGATGAGCGGGGTGTTTCCGCTTTGCATAACGTTTTACTTCTTTAAAATATTCTTTAGCTAATGCCTTATTACCAGCCACTGTTTCAATTTTTCCAAGCTGGACTAAAGAATGCAAATAATATCCGCTCTCCTGAGATTCTGATTCTTCCCCATAAGAAACTGTCTTTAAATAATATTTCTTGGCTTCTGCCATGTCTCCTATTCTTCTGTTATACTCCGCCACGTAGAAAGCCGCATATCTTCCGGAGTTTGCTTCATATCCAACTTGCCGGGCATCAATTCTGTTCAATATTTCAAGTGATTGATCCATTGACTCAATCCACCTTCCTACTGTATACAGATGTCTTGCATAGGATCTATGGAAATAGGGATTGTTAGGGAATTTAGAATTTAGATATTCTGAAATTCTCAATGCTTCATAAGGTTTCTTTTCTTCAGAAGCATACAGTCTAAACAAAAAATACTGCGCTTCTACTCTGGTATAAAATGCATTGGAAGCCACTTGTTCCAATTGTTGCAGTCCCAATTCTTTATTTCCCTTTGGGAATAAGGCCATTACTGGTTTGAGAAGTGGATAATTATCTGGAATCCATACTGAGAAATAATTAAACAAGGCATCTCCCAATAATAGCTCAGGATTAAATTCTTCCTCTCCTCTACTTAGCTCCATATATTTTAAAGCATTTCTACCTCCCCAAGCAGCTTTTGTCCATTTTTTTCTTTCGGAATAAAGCCTGCTTTGAAATCCATATCCTGCAGCTAAAAAGAAGGCAGCTTCTTTATTGGTTTCATCTTCATCATAAATATCTTCTGCCTTTTCAATGGCTCTATCGAGATATTCGATGAAAATATCATCATATTTTTCATTGGTCACATCTACCTCAATTCGCCACCAATACCCTAAGGCCATCAAAAAATCGGGAAGAGGATGCTCTGGGTATTGATAAGCCAATACTGCAAAATCTCTTTCGGCCACAGGAAAGTTAAAATCATACATGCTATTGATAGATTTTGTAACTCTGAACTGTAGCCCTTTATCTAAAAGTAAATAACGAGAAGGCACTACTCCAAAAGTATCTAATGGAGCAGATTGGCTAAACGCCCCTACTTTGCTGAAAAGCAAAACTGAGAAAACACAAATTGTTATGATCTTTTTATACATGATTCATTTATGACTTTGCAAAATTAGATGTATTCCCAAACATTCTTTTAGATTTGGAATAGAAACCTCTAAAAATGGCCAAACCACTTACTCCAGAAGCACAACGTCTCAAAGACATAATAGATTTCGATAAAAGGACTTATTTTTTGATTTTAGTACTAATATTCTTGACTATCAGATACTTAACAAACTCGTTAATACTAGAATCCATCCCTGATTACGATTCCCTAGAAAGCCGTGGAGATTTCATGATCTTTCATATTTTTAATGCTCTTAACTATATCTGGACACCCTTTGCTCTGCTTTGGAAGTTTACGGTCATCGCATTTTTGTTTTGGGTAGGTGCTTTTTTTCTTGGCTTTAAAGTACCCTATAAAGAGCTATGGAAATTTGCTCTGGTAGCCGAGGTAGTGTTTATTTTCCCTGAACTCATTCGACTGTTAGTGTTTATTAACCCTACTTCTGGAGTTACTTATCAAGAAATTGATGAATTCCGGGCTTTGTCACTATTATCTCTTTTAGGCCCGGAAAATATTGCTGATCAATTCCATTATGCTTTGGCAACGATTAACGTTTTTGAAATTTTCTACGGAATTCTATGGCTATATGGTTTCCATATGATAAGTAACAGAAGTCTGGGCGAAAGCTCAATTGTTGTTTTAGTCTCTTACTATTTCCCATTGGCCATCTGGCTAAGTTTCTACGTGATGGTTTATAAAGGGTGACAAGTGTTCAAATAACGATAAGCAAAAAAAAAGGCCAGCATAAAACTGACCTTTTCTAATTTTTTATTCTTAATTCTAGAATCCTAGCCCCAGAGCCATCGCCGAAGGATTGAAATTCAAGCCAGAAACCATAGAAGCTTCACCTGTCATCAAATCAATTGAATACACTGCTGATGAACCACCTACAGTCAAGACTGCATAAGCCATATTATAAGTTCCTCCGATATCAAAACCGTTGTCATCTTCTACATCAATTCCCAAAGGACCAATTGCCACCAAATCTCCATCATTAGGAGGAGAAACCTGATATAACATGTCATTTTCAGAATCGATTACAAACAAAGCAGTGGTTGTAGTTCCAGCAAAACTATTTGTATAGGCTGCTCCAGTAGCATGAGGCATTCCCGGATTCAAAGATCCGTCAACAGCTACAACAGTTCCTAGATCAGGATGTAATCTTAGATTTTGTCCGGATTCAGTCACCAATCGAATTCTATCCACCGTCGGATTAAAGTCAAAACCTATGAACATACCCATTGCCATTGGATCTAATGGGCTTCCGATAGCAGTCAAATTTCCGTTAGATGGATTTACGCTATAAAGCTGACTCATATTTGAAACAGCAAGTAGCTGACCATTTATCGGTCTATAATCCAATCCCGCAATCATTTCTCCAGATGCAAGTCCACTAAATGGGACGGCTATTGGATTTGGATCTGTTGGATCAAATCGGTAAAACATATTATTGGCATCCGAGGCATAAGCTATAGGATTGGTTTTAAATGCGATACTGATCACATTTTCTTTAAACATCCCTAACCAACTAGCATCTCCCGTCACCAGGTCTATTTGATATAATCTTGTTTTGGTGTTTTTTTGACTTACTGCAAAAGCAATAGAATTATCTGCGATGATATCCATATCACTTGTTCCCTCAAGATCTAAACCCAAATTCCCAACTTCTTGTAATCCCCCATCATTTGGTGGTACTTGTTTGTAAAGCTTATTTTGCTCTAGGTCTATATCAAATAAAGTAGTGGTATTAGTTCCTGAAAAACTATTCGAATATGCTACAGCACCAATTCTGGGATTCATACCTCCATTGATCGATCCGTCAATGGAAACAACAGTTCCCAATTCTGGATGCAACCTAAGATTTTGACCTGATTCTGTAACCAACCTGATCCTGTCTACAGTTGGATTAAAGTCAATCGAAGCATTTTCTCCTTCAAAAGCCGGCGAAAAAGGTTCGGTCCCTAACATGGTTGCCGCCCCAGAATTTTCATTGATATGATATAACTTACTTGCAGAGCTTAAAGCATAAAGTTGGCCAGTCGCTGGCCTATAATCAATAGACAAAATACTTTCTCCTGACGGCAAACCAGTAATAGAAACGCTTGTCAGAGGGTTGGAAAGTTCCTGCGCATTGTAAGTTAAAATTGCATTTTCTCCTGTCAGAGCAGTAAATACAACATTCGGAGCTACTCCGGGCCTTTCGACAACAGGGTCATTCCCCTTCTTATCATTGCATGAAACAAGAGCAGCCAAACAAAAAATTGTAGCTACAAAAATCGGAAAGTTCAGTTTGTTTTTCATTGGTAGATTTTTTGATCAAACTGATATACGAGGTTTAAAACCTAACTGGATCGTGCACAAAAAAAAAGAGTTTATAAAAACTCTTTCATAATTCATCTACCACTTTGAAATCATAGATTTTGCAGGAAATAAGATTCTTTCGCCTTTTATCTTTGAGATTAAAAGAACTTAAACTAAGCTTTATACGAAAATCAATTCTTTAGAAATAATATAAATCCCCATTGCTAATACAAACCAACCAAAACCTTTCTTCAGTGCTTTTTCATTGATTTTTTTGGACAATGAACTTCCAATAAAAATTCCCACAATGGATAGACCTGCAAATATCAGTAGCAATTTCCAGTCAATTGGCTGGTTTGATACGTCTCCCAGGAAACCAATCAGAGATTTTGCAGCAATAATCAATAATGAAGTACCAACAGCTTTTTTCATTGGTAGTTTTGCAAAAAGAACTAAAGCAGGAATAATCAAAAATCCACCCCCGGCTCCTACTATTCCTGTCACCAAACCTACAAACACTCCTTCTATTGCAATTAAAGGAAAGTTGAATTTCAATTCTAACTCTTCACCGCTTTGTTTTTTATTATTCTCTTTGATCATAGAATACGAGGCAGCAAGCATAATGAGAGCGAAAAACACCATGATTCCGACGCTTTTTTCGACTTCAAATCCTCCCACTGAAAACAAAGGATCAGGAAGAGCTGGCACTAGAAATTTCCTTGTTAAAAAAACAGCTGTAAAGGAAGGAATTGCAAAGACTAAGGCTGTTTTATAATCAACCAATTGTTTTTTCATATAGGTAACAGACCCAATAAGAGAGGTGCTACCTACTACAAAAAGTGAATATGCAGTCGCTAGAACGGGCTCTACACTCAAAATGTAAACCAGAACAGGAACTGTAAGAATGGAACCTCCACCTCCTATCAATCCCAAAGAAACTCCAATTATTACTGCTGATGCAAATCCTAACAAATTAACTAAGTCCATATTTTTTATTCATAAATGACTCCACAAAAGTATCATAGATGGAGATCGTAAGTAGTGACAATTGTTACATTGGATTGGAAGTAAAAATAAATTTCTAACTAATAGTTGCTTTATTTTTTATGATCTAAAAAAAAATTAATGACCCAACTCACAATCCTGACATTTATCATGAACATGGGAAAACATTTTTTGTAATTTAAGTGAAAATAACAAGGCCATGAAGATTTTAGTCCCCGTAGATTTTTCTGAAAACTCAAAAAAAGCACTAGACTTTGCAGTTTCTTTAGCAAAAAAGAGAAATGGGTCAATCACCATACTGCACGTAATCGAAGCTATTTACGATTTTGCTGCCCAAGCTGCAATTGTTATTGAGGGCATGCATAAAGAGGCGGAAACTTCACTTGATAAGCTTGTCAAGTCCCACGAAAAATCAGGTATTAAAATTCAAGGAATAATAAAAGACGGCACGGTGGCGGTAATGACTTCCAAGACTGCAGAAGAAATCAATGTTAATCTGATTGTACTTGGCACTCAGGGAATAACCGGAATTAAGCGCACGTTATTGGGAAGCACCGCAATTGATGTGATTAAAGCTTCAGATCGCCCTATTTTACTCGTACCAGAAGAGGCAAAAGTCGATAATATTGATAAAGTGGCTCTCGCCTTAGAGTTTTCTGATCACGAAGAACCTTTTTTGGAAAGAGTAATCAAAATGAGTAAAAGTTGGGAATTGAAATTAGAATTTCTCCACATCCAATTACGCCAGGATTTTAAAGAAGAATTAACAATGCTTGGCCTAGAGGTATACGTACAGAAAAAATATCCAGAACTGAATACCAAACTCGCAACATTTCGTTCTGAAAACTTAATTGAAGGATTAGATAAATACCTCAAAAAAAATAAAAATGTAATCTTGGTTATGTGCCATAATCAAAAAAACATCTGGAACCAGATCTTATCCAAAAGCAAAACAATTCAGATGGCCTATCATACCCATGTGCCATTACTGATTATGAATTGATCATTTGCTAATCAATTCTTCGAAATCATCCCGGATATAGATAACATTTCGTCCAAGTTCAATCCATTTCTTTTTTTCAAGTTGTTTTAGGAGCCTCGAGATTACTTCTCTGGAAGTCCCTAATTCATTGGCTATCTCTTGATGAGTTGTATGCAATTCGTTGGCTTTATGCTGCTTCATTTTGGTGACAATATACCGCATCAATCGCTCATCCATCCGCTTAAAAGCTACTGCATCTAGCGCCACGAGCATTTCCTGAAAACGGCTTTGGTAGGTATTTGCCACAAACTCTTTCCATTGTCTATACTCATCTGTCCATAGTTCATGGACGGAAACCGGAATACCTATTAAGGTCGTTTCCTCCTCCACTACTGCTTTTATTTCACTTGCTTTTGATGCGGTACAGCAAGTTAAAGAAAGCGCACAAGTCTCTCCAGCATCCAAATAGTACAAAAAGAGTTCCTTCCCTTCCTCATCCATTCTCAAAATCTTAATCGAACCTTCCAAGACGATTGGAACCATCTTCACAAACTGACCGGGCTCCATCAAGACTTTACCTGGAGCCAAATGCATAATTTGACCTTTGTCCAAAATATCCTGAAGCAATTTTGGGTCTGTGAAATTCGGCAGGTAAGATTTAAGCTCTTCTTGATTCATAATTCTCGAAAAATCAAAGTGAAATTTTAAGTAAAAGGATTAATGTGATTCCAATCTCTCTGTGCAAAGTAAACCATTCTTTTAAATTGATTGAAATGGCTCTTGGAATAATACTTAGTAGTCAATTCTCCATTCCAGCTTGCCCAAAAGCAATTGTGTTTTTCTGTTTAAAAAATATCCTTCGGAAGATATTAAGCTTTATTTAAAACATGTTCTTCATTTAACCAAGTAAACAGATTTCAGATTTGGAGTGATTTTTAAAATTAAGGATAAAGAGAATATCCATAGGTGATAAATGTCACCTAAAACTTTATAAAGTCTTTTTAAATTTCTCGAAATCAAGACAAATCAAATGAACCACTATCAAATATTAATCATAGGAGGAGGAACAGCAGGAATAACTGTCGCTGCGCAAATTAAAAGGAAAGACAAGTCTCTTTCTATGGCGATCATAGAGCCTTCCGAAAAACATTATTACCAACCGGCATGGACACTTGTAGGAGCAGGCACTTTTGATTTTAAGGAAACAGAAAGAGATGAAGCAGATTACATTCCTGAGGGTGTTGACTGGATAAAGGACTATGCAACTGAAATAGATCCTGATTCCAATTCGGTAGATACAAAAAGTTCAGGTAAAATAACTTATGAATATTTGGTTGTCGCTCCTGGTTTAGTCATGATGCCTGAATTATTACCTGGATTACCAGAAGCGATGGAAAAAGGGATTGCTTGTAGTAATTACACTGATCCAAAATATACTTGGGAGATGCTTCAAAAATTTGAGGGTGGGAATGCTGTATTTACCCAACCAACTACTCCAATAAAATGTGGTGGTGCACCTCAAAAAATCATGTATCTGGCTGAAGAGTATTTTAGGAGATCTGGGGTTAGAGATAAAACAAATGTGATTTTTGCGACCCCAGGAACGGTTATTTTTGGTGTTCCCGATTTTGCAAAAACATTGAATAAAATCATAATCGACAGAGATATCATTTTCAAACCTTTTTACGCACCAGTTAGAATAGACTCTGAAAAAAAAGAAATCTTCTTTAGATACTCGAAGCCGGGAGAAAATGGCTGTGTCATAACTGAAGGCAATAAAATCGGGGAAGAAATAGTTGGTGATTCTGAAATAAAAATATCTTTCGATTTTCTCCATTTAGCACCTCCACAAGGAGCTCCTAAATTCATACGCGACTCAATAGTTTCCATGCAAGACGGCCCTAATAAAGGCTGGGTTGATGTAGATATTCATACTTTACAGCATAAAAGATTCTCTAATATCTTTTCCCTCGGTGATGTTGCCGCTTTGCCAACTGCAAAAACTGGAGCCGCCATCAGAAAACAAGCACCTGTTTTAGTAGAAAACCTTTTAAAATTGATCCACAGTAATCATGTCGGTTCAGCCTCTTATAATGGGTATTCTTCCTGTCCACTGGTAACCGGATATTCAAAAATGGTTTTAGCGGAATTTAAATATGATAACGTAAGAGACAGTGATCCGCTTATTTCGAAATTTGTGGACACCACCAAGGAGCAATATTCTATGTGGTTACTCAAAAAGTACGGCCTTCCTTTTATGTATTGGAATCTGATGCTAAAAGGAAAAGCTTAACGCGGAACCGGTCTTAGTCTAGACCGGTTTTTTTATTTTCCTGCCTTCCAAACCATCTTAACTGCTTTTTATCTAAAGGAAGATTTAATTCTGCTTTCAAACATTTACTTTTCACCTTCCAGACTTATTAACCCTCCTTTTTTATTCTATGAAGAAGAAATATCTTCTGTTAGTATCTATTCTCATTTTAATTTGTCCTTCTTTATTTGGGCAGACCTTAACTGTCTATGAGCAAGGTTCAAAACTGCCAATCCCCGGAGTATTAGTATTTGGAAATGAACCTAACCTAAGTTCAATAACCAATAGTAAAGGCCAAATTGACCTTGGTATTTTTTCAAGGCAATCTGAAATACATTTTCAGTTAATGGGATATGAATCTGCTTCTTATTCGATTGATGAATTGAGAGAAGCTGCTTACAAAGTCTATTTGACGCCAGGTCTGATCCAAATGGACCAAGCTATTGTTTCTGGAAGTAGATGGAGACAAAGTAATCTGGATATCCCCGGCAAAGTCACCTTATTGGACAAAGATCTATTTCAATTACGATCTCCTTCAAATACTGCAGACTGGTTGGGAAGCAATGGTGATGTATTCATTCAAAAAAGTCAACAGGGCGGAGGAAGTCCCATGATTCGAGGATTTTCTGCTAACCGATTACTTTATGCTGTTGACGGAATAAGAATTAATACGGCAATTTTCAGGGGAGGAAACCTTCAAAATGTGATTTCCATTGACCCTTTGACACTTCAAAGCACTGAAATTTTATTTGGTCCTGGCTCCGTCATGTTTGGTAGCGATGCCTTGGGAGGCGTTATGGCATTTGAAACTCTAAAACCAAGTTTTTCAGATTCGGGACTTGCTGTAAATGGAAATATATTTGGTCGATTTTCTTCAGCCAACAATGAAAAAACTTTTCATGGGGATTTTTCTCTTTCCGCAGAAAAGTGGGCCTTTTTAACCAGCATTTCTCATTTTGATTATGGCGATTTGAAGATGGGAAAAAATGGTCCTGACGACTATTTGAGGCCTTGGTATGTGATTCCATCCTCAGAAGGAGATCAAGTAGTAATAAATCCTGATCCTCAGCTTCAGAAAACAAGCGGATATTCTCAATTGAATTTGATGCAAAAAATTCGATTCAAACCCAGCAGTGAAACTGATTGGGAATACGGATTTCATTATTCCAGATCCTCTGATATTCCAAGATACGACAGATTAATTGAAGGGACTTTTGATAATCCTAGATTTGCCGAATGGAAGTACGGTCCTCAAATCTGGTTAATGAATCAGCTGACATTCAATCAAAAGGGAAATGACAATCTTTATGACCAAATGAGTATCAAGATTGCCCAGCAATTTTTTGAAGAAAGCCGACTTGACAGAAGGTTTAACAATCCCAACTTATATAATCGTGTAGAAAAAGTGAATGCATTTTCTATCAATGCGGATTGGGTAAAAAACATCAACCAAGAGAGCTTTTTTAGCTATGGAATTGAAACTGTTTACAATGGAGTAGAATCTACGGGAACACAATTAAACATTCAATCCAAGGAAGAAATTGCTGCATCTTCCAGATATCCAAAATCAGATTGGATTTCAATGGCAATTTATGGGACATACCATGCGCATCTTTCCGAAAAATTAAAACTTCAAACCGGACTTAGATACAACCAAATCTGGCTTTCGTCAGACTTCAGCTCCAATACTGATTTTTTCCCCCTTCCCTATCAAAAAACCAAAAATAACAATGATGCTTTGACAGGTTCAATAGGGCTCATTTACAGCCCTGCTCCTACTTGGATCATTTCTCCTCAATTTTCCACGGGATTCAGAGCGCCAAATGTGGATGATCTAGGAAAATTCTTTGACTCAGAACCTGGAGCCATTATCGTCCCTAATTCAGACTTAAAACCGGAATATGTCTATAATACCGAAATCAACTTGAATAAACACTGGGACAATTTCCTGAAATTTGATGCTTCTGTTTTCTACACCTTAATGAATAATGCAATGGTTAGAAGGCCTTTCCTTTTTAACGGACAGGACAGTATCCCATATGAAGGAGTTCCCAGTCAAGTGTTGGCCATTCAAAATGCTGCTTCTGCAAAAGTATATGGATTTCAAGCTGGTATAGAATGGTCACCAACACAGAATTGGCTACTGAATTCAAAAATCAATTGGCAAAAAGGCCTAGAAGAGCTAGATGATGAGACTACAAGTCCCACTAGGCATGCGGCTCCTCTTTTTGGTTTAACAAGACTTACCTATTCCAAGAAAAAACTGAAAATAGAGCTTAGCAGTATTTATAGCGGAGAGATTGCATTTGAGGATATGCCATTAGAAGAAAAAGGCAAGCCCCATTTGTATGCAAAAGATGAAAATGGAAATCCATATTCCCCTTCCTGGATGATAATAAATCTTCAGGGAACCTATAAAATGGCCCATTTTGTTGATTTGATGGCTGGAATAGAAAATATCGGAGACAAGAGATACCGGTCTTATAGTTCTGGATTGGCCGCAGCCGGAAGAAATTTTACCATTTCAATAAAAGCCAGTTTTTAGAAAAACCAAAGGTTAAGTTTTGAAAGTTTTTTCTGAATTTTAGGTTTTAGTCATTTTGATTCTTTGATCTATGAGAAGAACTCTTAAAAACACATTAGTAACCTTTGGATTATTTGCCTTTATGGCGATGCTTCCTATTTCTTGTGGATTGGTATGCACGGATTCCTGTGGTTGTGGTCCTCAATCAGTGGCCAGTGATTTTCGGATTCTTTCCTTCAAGATGATGACATTTGATTCAAATGGAAATGAAATCAGCTCTGAAACATTCTTACCTTTTGATCAAGTAAGGAAAGCCTTTGGAGTGGACAATTTTGAGATGCTTGCCACATCAGAGTCTACATTTTCGGGGATCCCCGGCTTTGCAGTTGCTTGCTCACCCCTACCTCCGAAATCAGCCGAATCCTTAATTGATTTAAAAATTTATAATACCAAAGAAGTGGAATTTGAAGATGGAACGATCTTCAAAGTCGGGGATATTCTGAATGATTATTTTGAAATGAGTTCTTATTTCTCTTCAGATGCAAAATCAATTTCAGGTTTTTTGATGGATGGTCACCAACTTTACCTTGATGAACTAATTCAACTTTTTTTCATAAAAAACCCTCAAAAACAGCTTGTTATAAACTTTAATATAGAATTTACATTGGAGACTGGTCGGAAATTATCCCTTAACGATCAGACATTAAGGATAGAATAGCTACTACCGTTTAAAAAACTGATAAAAATCTTGTTTATTTTTCTTTAGATTCATTCCAAATAGTTCTATTTTTGCGGAACGGGTTATCACCCAAATGAGCTTATGCATATTACTGCTGATACCATGACTGCTTCAAGATCTGCCATAATTAGGGAGATTACTTCATCACCACTCAAAATCAATTTG
The DNA here is from genome assembly GCA_965659625.1 of uncultured Algoriphagus sp. Classification (GTDB taxonomy): domain Bacteria; phylum Bacteroidota; class Bacteroidia; order Cytophagales; family Cyclobacteriaceae; genus Algoriphagus. The sequence goes on from CBFHWO010000004.1 coordinate 184,783, forward strand.
ATGGAATTAGGCTTTCTGCCCGGTAAAACAATCACATTAAATCACGCCGCCCCTATGGGAGGGCCTATGGCTTTCCTGATGGATGAAACCCTTTTGGCACTCAGAAAATCTGAAGCCGCCTTGATTGAGGTTCAATTGCTATAAACTTTCATGTCAGAGTCCACCATTCGATCTATTATTCGAACTCCTAAAATAGCCCTTATTGGAAATCCAAATGTTGGAAAATCAACGATTTTCAATCAATTGACAGGATTGAATCAGAAAATCGGGAATTATCCGGGAGTAACAGTAGATAAAAAGACTGGCTGGATGAACTATGATGGGTCTTCCTACGAGATTCTAGACCTGCCAGGCACCTATAGTTTATACCCAAATTCGGAAGATGAAATAATAGCTCATCGGGTACTGAATCATACTGACAAAGAAAAAAGACCTGATTATGTTTTAATGGTTATTGATTCTTGTCAATTATCCAGAGGTCTTTTTTTAGCGACTCAATTAATCGATTTAGGAGTTAGGCTGGCAATTATTTTAAACATGGCTGATTTAGCTGCCAAGAAAAATATTGAAATCAGGAATTATGAAATTTACAAATCCCTTGGGGTTCCTATTCTAAGTACTGACGCAAGAGGGATTAAGGGATTAGATCAAATAAAATCTCTTATTCACGAGAAAAATTTTAGTGTAGAATCCTCTTATTTAGACATCTCAGATGTCATTCCACAAAGTTTAATTAAGCCAATTAGAGAAAAATTTGACCTAAGAAATGATTACAGAGCGTACCAAATGCTTCGCTTTGGACCCAAAGACCGTTCTATCAATCCAGAAGATCGTTTATGGATACAATCACTTATTACATCTCAAAATTTCGATCTGGAAAGTGCGCAGCTAGAAGAAACTACTCTTAGGTACAGAAAAATCACAGCACTAGTAGAATCCTGTGTTGTAAAGAAAGAAGTAAAAAAATCTGCTTCTGTTTTGGATAAGGTTTTTCTTCACCCGATCTGGGGCTATGTCATTTTCATTGGAATTCTTCTTTTAATTTTTCAAACCATTTTTACTTGGGCCTCGGTCCCAATGGATCTAATCGATGGATTATTTGCAGAAATAAGCGGCTGGGTCAATGATGTTTTACCTGCTGGCCCTTTGACAAGTTTGATTTCAGAGGGGATTATTCCAGGTATTGGAGGAGTGGTAATCTTTATTCCCCAAATCGCCTTGTTATTTGGTTTCTTGGCTATCCTAGAGGACACAGGATACATGTCAAGAGTTGTATTTTTAATGGATCGCTGGATGCGCCCTTTTGGACTCCATGGTAAAAGTATTGTTCCATTGGTTTCTGGAGTTGCGTGTGCTATACCAGGGGTAATGGCTGCCAGAAACATAGGGAATTGGAAAGAAAAAATTATTACAATTCTTGTAACCCCACTGATGAGTTGTTCGGCAAGGTTACCAGTATATGTTATTCTGATTGGATTAGTAGTCCCAAATGAAAATTTTGGTTTGGTTAATCTTCAAGCAATCACACTATTGAGTCTTTATGTTTTGGGAATTATTGGAGTTTTAGGAACTGCTTTACTTCTAAAATTCATCCTCAAATCTGAGGAAAAAAGCTTCCTAATGGTGGAATTGCCTACCTACAGAACACCTCGATGGAAGGATGTTGTCTTTACGATGTACAATAAATCCAAGACTTTTGTAGTGGAAGCTGGAAAGGTGATACTTGCAATTTCTGTGGTTTTATGGGTTTTGGCATCCTATGGTCCACCAACTAGAATGGATGAAATAAGACAAACTGGGAAAGAAAGATTAGCTCAAGCTACCGAGGACCAGCAGGAGGCTATAGAAGCGGAAACTTCTTCACTCCTATTAGAAAACTCCTTTATTGGAATCATGGGAAGGGGAATCGAACCAGTCATCAAACCACTGGGATACGATTGGAAAATCGGTATTGCCTTAATCACTTCCTTTGCTGCCCGTGAGGTTTTTGTTTCCACTATTGCTACTATTTATAGTATTGGAGCAGATGTAGAAGATGAATTAACAATTAGACAAAAGTTAGATCAACAAATCAATCCGGCTACCGGCGAAAAGGTTTTTAATAAAGCTACGGCCTTTTCTTTAATGGTATTTTATGTATTTGCCATGCAATGTATGAGTACTGTTGCGGTTGTTTATAGAGAAACAAAAGGTTGGAAATGGCCGTTAATTCAAACAGTATACATGACTTTATTGGCTTATTTTGCTGCTTTGTTGACATATAATCTATTTTCATAATCATGGGACAGGAAATTTTGGTCGGAATTATCGTTTTAGGAGCCTTAGCTTTCTTGGGTAAAAAATTCTTTACAAAAACCAAGACAGAGCCAGGTTGTGACAAGTGTGCAAAAAACTAATCAAAAGGATTAATAGCCCTATTTATAAGATTTTTTGATACTTTTAAACTCATGGGCAAAATCGCCAATCAGAGTCTACAAACTGCACTTTTTTCATACTTAGGAGTACTAATTGGCTACTTCAATGTGCTTTGGCTTTTTCCTTACGCTCTCGAAGCATCCCAATTAGGAACTTTCAGAACAATTCAGGATTTAGGATTACTCTTTGTCCCTTTTGCACAACTAGGATTAGGACATGGTATCACTCGGTTTTTCCCAAAACTACAATCAAACCAATCTGCTTTTTTAAGCTTCAGTATTCTCCTTGCCTTCGGAGGCTTCACATTGGTTTGTTCATTATTTCTAATTTTCCAAACTCAGATCATAGGGCTTTTTGCAGTCAATTCCCCTCAGGTTATTGATTTCCTACAAGTTGTATTATTGATTACTTTCTTTTCACTATTGAGCAGCATATTGGATGCTTATGGTCGTTCTTTTCTGAAAATTGCAGTTCCTACCTTTTTCAGAGAAGTTTTTTTAAGGCTACTCACTGGTCTTTTAGTGGGTTCTTATTTTTTAGGTTGGATTGGCTTTGAAATAGTCATGAATGGTTTAGTGGTTGTTTATGGAATTTCTACTTTTGGCGTGTTGGTTTATCTCCTTTGGTTAGGAGTTTTAAAATTTGATTTCAAGTGGAGCAATTTCCCGGCAGGTTTTCGAAGCTCATTTTTGAAATTCAGTTTAATCACATTTTTGGCAACAGCCGCATCCACTTTGATCATGAAAATCGATAGCATCATGGTAAGCTCTATGGTGAGCTTGGAAGCAAATGCAATCTATACAATAGCGTTTAGTATGGCTTTGGTCATAGAATTACCAAGAAGAGCGATATCTCAAGTGGTAATGCCTATTATTTCAGATCATTTTAATAATAGAAATCTTTCAGAAATCAATAGGCTTTACAAACAGGTATCTAATAGCCAATTGTATATCTGCTTGTTACTTTTTCTTGGCATTTGGGTAAACATTGACAGTCTCTATTACCTGATCCCAAACCGGGAAATCTATGAAGCTGGCAAGTATGTCGTGTTGCTGATTGGTATAGGAAAACTGTTTGATGTACTATTTTCAGTGAATAGTGAAGTACTGGTTTTCTCTAAATATTATCGTTTCAATCTTCTAGCGACGATACTCATGAGCTTATTGATTGTGGGACTAAATTATTGGTTAATTCCAATCTACGGAATTGAAGGAGCAGCCATTGCTTCTGCGATAGTTATGTTCCTTTTTAATTTTGTGAAGTATTTATTTTTAAAAATCAAATTAAACTTCGATCCCTTTTCTAGGGAAACTTTGAAAATTCTTATAGTGGGATTTACCGCTTATGCCCCTTTTAGATATTTTCAATTTGATCAGACCCAGATAATCAACATCATACTAACTTCACTCTGTCTTTTGCTCAGTTACCTTTTCTTTTCGATGATTATAGGCGCAGGAAGTGAAGAGTGGAAGTGGATAAAGGAAAGGTTAAAAAGCAAAAAGTCCGGATCTTAGAGTGTTACAAACCTCCTAGTAGACAAGATTTGAGCTGCCGTGAAACCGCAAACTTCCACTGTTATCCTGCCAAATAAATGACGAGGTCCCGATAAATATCAGGATGAGGCCTGCTTTTGGAAAGGGCTTTACTCGGTGATTATGTTAATTGTGAAGTTTGAACATGTCGACGACCCGGACCGATACAAATATACGGTTAAATTGAAGGGAGGTTGAATAGAAATAGAATTTATTCATCAAACAATTGACGAATGGTATTTCATTTTCTCATTTTTTTACCAAAATTGGTTAACCTATTTCATGAAAATCAAAAACTTTAAAAATTATTAAAAGCATCTTTAAAGAAAGAAAAAAACGAATATTCAAAATATAATTTTATAAAATCACAGTATATTCATTTGATTCCAATTAAATTTGCACTTTCAAACCCCGCTGGAGTATTATGTATCTGATTAAAAAGCTAATAGTCTGTCTTGATCAAAGCCCATTGGATCAGACCTTGGTTCAATACGCAGAGTTTATCGCAAAAGTCAATCAGACAAAAAAAATATACTTTGTTAATGTTATTAAAAACCTAACTGTCCCAAAAGAGGTTTTGGAGGAATTCCCAAATCTTGTTGAAAACATGATCAACGAGAGAAAGGAAGCTATGGAGTCTATCGTCAAGGATAACTTCAAAAACTCAAAAGGTATTTCATTTAACTTTGTCGTAAAAGAAGGGTCTTTATCCAAAAAAATATTAAAGCTTTCCGAGGAGAAATCATCCGATATGATTTTGATTGGAAGAAAAGTCAAACTTTCCGGAACAGGGGTAGCTTCACTTAGACTCGCAAGAAGGGCAAGTTGTTCTTTATTGATTGTACCTGAAGGAACTTCCCCTAAACTTACAAAACTCCTAGTACCAAGTGATTTTTCGGATTACTCTAAAGACGCCTTGGAAGAGGCTATTATGATTGCTGAGAAGCATGGAAAAAATAATATTGAAATAGTTTGTCAAAATGTGTTTTCTGTACCCTCTGGATATCATTTTACTGGAAAAACCTATGAGGAATTTACCCAGATAATGCAGCTTCATGCAGAAATCAATTACAAAAAATTTATCCGGAAGATTGACACCAAAGGAATCAAAATCAAGCCTATTTATACAAAAGATGATGATGATGACCCGGTAGAAGAGATTGTCTCTAAAGCTGTCGAAATCGGAGCGGATGGAATCATCATTGGAGCGAAAGGGAGAACAGCAGCAACTGCATTATTTATTGGAAGTATGGCTGAAAGGTTAATACAATACAATGATAGTTTACCTCTCCTTGTTACAAGGCCTAAAGGAAAAAATGCGGGTATTCTGGACTATATTTTAGAAATATAAAATTGGCTATCCTTTCTATTAATCCTTCAGGTTCAGACAAAAAACGATTTCGAACTGAAGGATTTTTTATTTTAAAGCATGAAAAACTTTTCTCGTATCCTGCTAAACCTTGCCAGCTTTTTTTAGTCTAAAGCCCAATGATAAACACAAGGGATCAGGAAATCTTACAGCTAATAAAAAATCCCATTTCTAGGGAATTTGGTTTTAGGCAACTCATCCATACTTATCAGAAGAAAGTTTATCACGTCATCAGAAGGATGGTTTTAATTCATGAGGATGCAGATGATTTAACCCAAAACACATTTATCAAAGCTTATCACCATATCGATAAATTTCAAGAACAATCAAGTTTATTTACTTGGCTTTACAGAATAGCTACCAATGAAACTCTATCGTTTTTAGAAAAGAAAAAGAAAAGGTTTTTCTTTTCTATAGACGATTACCAAGAAAAACTGGAGTCCTTTTTAAGTCAACCGGGACATTTTGATGGGGATCAAATCCAGATGAAATTACAAAAAGCAATGCTGTTGCTTCCTGAAAAGCAGAGACTTGTCTTCCAGCTGAAAAATCAGGAGGATTTAAGCTATGAGCAAATTGCAGAAATTACCGGCACTAGTGTCGGAGCTTTAAAGGCAAGTTTTCATCATGCTGTAAAAAAAATTCAACATAGCATTTTGGAAGAATAAACCATTACACGAATATTCAGTCTAACATACGAATGAAGACAATACCAAAAATAAAAGATCTGAAATCTCCCGAAGGTTACTTTGAAAAGCTACCAGATCAGATTTTCCATCAAGTCCATAAAAAGGAAAGTTATCCATGGATAAAATGGGCGGCCTCCATCGTAGTGATTATTGGAATTGGAATTTGGCAACTGAACAATTTTGATTCTACTTCTGAAGAACTTCTAATGGATCAGGAAATTGACCTCTATATTGATAGTCAATACTGGACTGCAGAGGATATACTAAATATGTCTGATAATCCAGAAGAAATTTTAAATGAAATTATGTTAGATGAAAACCCTTTTATAGAAGAGTATTCGTCCGATCAAGAAGATATTTGGTTCTAATATTATGAGAAAACTAACCCTATTGATCCTATCTACTTTATTAATCGGAGTTTCTTTTGCTCAGAGACCTGGAGAGAAGTATGATCCTGAAAAATTGCAAGCTGCTAAAGTTGCCTTCATAACTACACGACTAGATTTGACGACAGATCAAGCAGAAAAATTCTGGCCTATTTATAATGAATTCAGCGATAAACGTGAATCAATGCTAAGGGAAATGGCAAGTTTAAATAACAGACGGGGTGAGCCCTTGAGTGAAGAAGAAGCTAAAAATAGAATAACTAGAAAATTCGAACTTGAACAAAAGCTTATAATAGAGGAAAAATCCTTTGTGGAAAAAGCATCCAAGGTAATTTCTTATAATCAAATTTTTTTACTCAATGGATTATCAAGAGATTTTGCGAGACATATCTATCAAAGGCAAAGGAAAGATCATCCATAAAAAAAGCGGCAAATGCCGCTTTTTTTATTTGTCTTTTTTCAATAAATCTCTTATTTCTTCTAGCAGAATTTCAGATTTTGGTGGTGCAGGTGGTGGTGGTGCAGGCGCTGCCTCTTCCTTCTTTTTCATACTATTAATTGCTCTCACAGCAAGAAAAATCACAAATGCAATGATGGCAAAATCAACTACATTTTGAATAAATGAACCATAATTCAAAGTAACGGCAGCAGTGACAACTTCTCCGGCATCATCTAAAACTGCCTCTTTCATCACTACAGTCAATTTCTTAAAATCGACGCCCCCTATTAAAAGACCAATTGGTGGCATTACGATATCATTCACAAAGGAAGATACGATCTTTCCAAATGCCCCGCCAATAATCACTGCAACGGCTAGGTCGACGACATTGCCTTTGACGGCAAACTCTTTAAATTCTTTAAGCATTCCCATATATTGAAGGTTAATGGTTTATAATTAATCTGAATATTTCAATAATTTCTGTCACAAACAAGTGATAAAAAAAATACTCGCTTCTTTTTGGATTCTTGAACTATTGATTTTACGTTTTCTTCCTAGCATTCGGGAACCTCCAACTGCATTTTTTGATTAACATTGCACCACAGTAATTTGTAATATGAAACCACCTATAGCAGCAAAAAAACCGAAAGTACTAGAAATACACGGCCATCAGCGTATTGACAATTATTTTTGGATGAGGGACAGAGAAAACCCTGAAGTAATCGATTATCTCAATAAAGAAAACGCCTACCTCAAAGACCAATTAAACTATACTGAAGAATTTCAAGAAACTCTTTTTGAAGAATTAAAAGGTAGAATCAAGGAAGATGATCAAAGCGTCCCATATTTTAAATCCGGTTTCTATTGGTATGCCAGATATGAAAAAGGAGCCGAGTATCCGATCTATTGTCGTAAACCAGAGTCGCTGGATAATCCTGAGGAGATTATTTTGGATGTGAATTTATTGGCAGAAGGAAAAAGCTATTTCCAAGTAGGCGGAACCTCAAGTTCACCTGATCAGAATCTTTTGGCTTTTGCAGCAGACGAAGTAGGTAGAAGAATTTATACCATTTACTTTAAAAACTTAACTAATGGTGAAGTTTTTTCTGAAAACATTCCAAACGTAACTGGAAATTTAACTTGGGCCTCCGATAACAAAACCATATTTTATTCAAAACAAGATCCGGAAACTCTAAGAGCTAATAAAATATATAAACATGTATTAGGAACCTCGATTGAAAATGACGAATTGGTTTTTGAAGAAAAAGATGAGGAATTTTCTTGTCATGTAGTAAGTACTAAATCTGAAGAATATCTATTTATCCATTCTGAAAGCACCATTTCTTCAGAAATAAGATTTATAAAATCGGATCGACCCGATGATGAATTTCAACTACTTCAACACCGAGTGCCATTCTTAGAATATGCCGCTGATCATTTTGGGGATTATTTTTGGATTCGAACCAATGAGAACGCCCAAAACTTCAAAGTTGTAAAAGCACCGATCTCTGCCCCTTCTAAGGAAAATTGGGAGGATGTTATTCCTCATCGAGAAAGTGTATTGATTGAAGATTTTGATTTATTCTCTGGTTATTTGGTCACACAAGAGAGAGGAAAAGGATTGGTCAAAATTCTTATTAAACCCTGGGATGGTTCTGAAGGGCATCAATTAGAATTTGATGATGAAACATATACTGCTTGGATCAGTACAAATCCTGAATTCAACACTGAAATTTTGAGGTTTGGTTATAACTCGCTTGTTTCTCCATCGAGCGTATTTGATTACCATATGTCTTTAAAGACGAAAACTCTTTTAAAGCAACAGGAAATAGTGGGTGGTTATGATCAAAATCTTTATCAATCTGCCAGAATATGGGCTAAAGCTGTAGATGGTGTGATGGTTCCCATTTCATTGGTTTATAAAGAAGAACTATTTAATCCCGATGGTAAAAATCCACTTCTTTTATATGCATATGGGTCGTATGGCTTCAGTATGGAAGCATATTTCTCCACCAGTCGGCTAAGTCTATTAGATAGAGGTTTTGTTTTTGCCATTGCTCATATCAGAGGTGGCGAGGATATGGGCAGAAATTGGTATGAGGATGGAAAAATGCTAAAAAAGAAAAATACATTTTCCGACTTTATAGCCTGTGCGGAACACCTAATTGAAGAAAAATACACCTCCACACCTCACCTTTATGCAATGGGCGGAAGTGCAGGCGGTCTATTAATGGGAGCCGTGATGAATATGAGACCTGATTTATTCAATGGAATTATTTCAAGTGTCCCCTTTGTTGACGTAGTATCTACTATGCTGGACGAAAGCATCCCTTTAACTACTGGAGAGTTTCAAGAATGGGGAAATCCAAAAGAAAAAGAGTATTACGATTACATGCTTTCGTATTCCCCTTATGATAATATTGAGTCTAAAGCCTATCCTAATTTATTGGTCACTTCTGGACTGCATGATAGTCAAGTCCAGTATTGGGAACCAACAAAGTGGGTAGCTAAACTTCGTGAATTAAAAACTGATCAAAATCTCCTTCTTCTCCATACCAATATGGAGGCAGGACATGGAGGTGCCTCTGGCAGATTTAATGCTCTAAAAGAATTGGCGATGGAATATACCTTTTTATTTCACCTTGAGAATATCGTTCCTAAGACGCAAAAAAAAGAATTTCAGAAGAAGTAGGCCCAAGCTTATTAATTCACGTTTAATTAATTTCGCCAAAGTTATAAAAAAGGATTTTTTTCTAACTTTGGCCCCAAACCTATTATGTCCTACACATGAAAATTGCTCTAATCGCTCATGACGGAAAGAAAGCCGACATGGTTCATTTTTTAAGCAGATATCGGGGAATACTCGAAAAAGCAGATGTGGATCTTGTTGCGACAGGTACTACTGGATCCCACATCGAAAAATCAGGTTTTGAAGTTGACAAACTATTATCAGGACCTCTTGGGGGCGATGCACAGATAGCATCTATGGCCGCTCAAAAGGAACTTGATATGGTGATTTTCTTTAGAGACCCTCTGGACAAGCATCCTCACGAACCTGATGTACAAATGTTGATGAGAATCTGTGATGTTCACAACATTCCCCTCGCAACAAATCCTGCTTCAGCAGAATTAATGTTTAAAAGCCTATAATACAAACCTAAAATGGAACCTAAGACTATAAAAAAAATTGGTGTTTTGACTTCTGGAGGAGATTCTCCAGGGATGAACGCTGCTATAAGAGCTGCTGTGCGAGCAGGTTTTTATTATAATTTGGAAATGTATGGAATCTACCGTGGCTACGAAGGACTAATCCAAAATGACATCAAAAAACTTGACTCAAAGAATATTGCACATGTATTAGAAAGAGGTGGGACTTTCTTAAAGTCAGCGAGAAGTGCTGAATTTAGAACAGCAGAAGGGCGCAAAAAAGCCTACGAGAACTTAAAAGCTATTGGGATAGATGCATTGGTAGTCATAGGAGGAGATGGATCCTTGACTGGAGCACATTTATTCTTCCAGGAATTCGGCATTCCATCCGTTGGATTACCAGGAACAATTGACAATGACTTATCCGGTACAGATTCTACTATTGGATTTGATACTGCTTGTAATACAGCAATTGAGGCAATTGATAAAATCAGAGATACCGCCACTTCACATGACCGCTTATTTTTTGTGGAAGTAATGGGAAGAGATGCAGGTTTCATTGCTATCAATGCCGGAATTGGAAGCGCTGCAGCGGCAATATTAATTCCTGAAAAGAAAATGCCGATTGAACACTTGGTAGAAAAACTAAAAATCAGATCCAAAGCTAAAAAATCATCAAACATTGTGATTGTCGCTGAAGGAGGAAAAAGTGGAGGTGCCGGAGAAATCGCGGAGAAAGTGAAAAAATTCCTTCCTTCCTACGACATTAAAGTCACTATCCTAGGGCATTTGCAAAGAGGTGGAGCGCCTTCATCCTTTGATAGGTTATTGGCGTCCAAGCTTGGAGTAGCAGCTATTGAAGGGCTTCTTCAAGGTAAATATGATGTGATGGCCGGATTGATAAATAATAAGGTAGTATTTACCCCTATCAAAAAAGCAATCATCGACGATAAATCAGTTGATGAGGAAGATTTCAGAATTGCTAAGATTTTATCCACCTAAAAACATGATAAGGGCTCGTATAGAGCCCTTATCTATTTTTCTAAGTATATGGAAGAGTTTTTTCCTAAACTCACTTGATCCCCTGAGACTTTCACATCGCCTAATTCATAAATAGATTTTTCAAAATCAGAAGGTAGGGATATTTCAATTGTTGAATCTCCGACATTATGAATAATCAACAATTCTTGATTTGCTGATTTTCGTTCATAAACCATAATTGACTTAGGATAAGAATCTTGAGACAATTCCAAAGAACCTATCGCCAATGCTGGACTAGAATTTCTTAATTGAATGACCCGCTTATAATGATTAAAATAACTAGAAGGATCTTTTTGTTGAATTGCTAATGGAGTAACTGTCTTGTCAGTAGAATAAACGGGTTTTATCCAAGTAGCCCTTCCTATATCTTTTGATTGGAGATCCCAAAGAAAAGGTTCTCGTATCTGCTCATCTGGCTTCAAACCAAGCATCCCTATTTCTTCCCCATAATAGATATAAGGAGCACCAGGCATACTCATTAAAATTGCAATAGCTTGTTTATATTTTCCCGAATCAGAACCAAGTTCATTCAAAAGCCTAGGTTGATCATGATTAGAAGAAATAGTGGCATCAATAAAATCTTCGGTAATACTGTTATAATAATCCAAAACACCTTTTGCCTTATTCACTAATAACATTCCATCTTGCTTATTGAGGGATTCAATCAGAGTGTAATGAAAGTCAAAATTGAATAAAGCAGGTAAACCAGGAAGAAATGGTGCCACAACTTCCTTCTTGTCGTAAACTTCTCCTACCAAATAGACATCCGGCTTAATTTTGGTCATCTCAGCTCTAAAATCTATCCAAAATTCATGATTATCTATTGCTCTTTCATCAGGATAAATATGCTTTGCAGCGTCTAGTCTGAATCCGTCTACACCAACTTCCTCCAACCAAAACTTTCCAATATCATAGATTTCTTGCCTGAGTTTTGGATTATCAAAATTCAAGTCTGGCATGCCTCCAATAAAAAATCCATAATAGTAATCATCCCCAAAACCTGGGTCATGCCATTGGGTAATATTATCCGAATCCAGAGTAATTACTTTTTTCTGGATATAATCTGCTATCGTATCTTTTTGGGCCCAAACGTAGTAATCTCTATATGGATTATCCCTTCCTTTTTTTGATTCAATGAACCAAGGGTGTTCGCTGCTACTATGATTGATAATCAAATCGATCACTATTTTAATATCCCTTTTATGTGCCTCCTCTAGAAGCTTTTTAAAATCATCCATCGTGCCATAATCCGGATGTATGGCCTTATAATCTGTTACGTCATATTTATGATAACTCGGAGAGGGCATGATAGGCATAAACCAAATGGCATTGGCGCCTAATTCTGAAACGTAGTCAAGTTTTGCTGTAACTCCATTCAGATCCCCTATTCCATTTCCGTCAGAATCATTAAAAGACTGAACAAAAATCTCATAGGTAACTCCGGCTTTTGGCCAGTAATTTTCTACTGTAGTAGATGAATCTTGACTACAAGAGGATAAGGATACTAATCCCATGAGTAGAGAGGTTATTTTAATTCTTGACATAAAACTGAGGTAAAAAGAAAAAGTCACTTGGTTAAAGTGACTTTTCTGTTTGTTGTTGAAATTAATTTCTATTTACAGCATTTAGCATATCAAAAGCCAACTCAAGTCTTTTAACGAAGTTTTCTTCGCCTTTACGTAACCAGTTTCTTGGATCGTAATATTTCTTGTTCGGAACATCTGCTCCTTCAGGATTTCCCAATTGGGTCTGAAGGTATGCTTCATTCTTTTTATAATTATTTAGGATACCTTCCCAGAATGCCCACTGCATATCTGTATCAATATTCATCTTGATAGATCCATAGCTGTTCGCTTCTCTGATTTCCTCAACTGTCGATCCAGAACCTCCATGGAACACAAAATTCAAAGGCTTTCCACTTGTGCCATATTTTTCATTGATGAAATCCTGAGAATTCTTGAGAATGATAGGCTTCAAACTTACGTTTCCAGGCTTATATACTCCGTGAACATTACCAAATGCAGCTGCAACTGTAAATAAATCGCCGATTTTCTTTAAGTGCTCGTATGCATAAGCAACTTCTTCAGGCTGTGTATAAAGTTTAGATGAATCAATATCCGTGTTATCCACACCATCTTCTTCTCCGCCAGTTACGCCAAGTTCGATTTCGATAGCCATATCTAATTTTTCGAACTCCTTGAAATACTGACAAGAAATCTCCACGTTTTCCTCAAGAGGTTCTTCTGAGAGATCAAGCATATGAGAGCTATACAAAGGTTTTTTATGCGTCGCATAATAAGCTTTACCTGCTTCCAAAAGACCATCAATCCAAGGCAACAACTTTTTAGCAGCATGATCTGTGTGCAAAATAACCGGCACACCATAAGCCTCAGCCATCAAATGTACGTGATGAGCACCCGATATTCCACCAGCGATACTCGCTTGTTGCTTGTCATTAGCAAGAGATTTTCCAGCAAAAAATTGAGCTCCTCCATTTGAAAATTGAATGATCACAGGAGAATTTACTTTTTTTGCTGTTTCCATCACTGCATTTACAGAATTCGTGTTTATCACGTTTACTGCTGGCATAGCGAACTCATTCTCTTTTGCATAAGCATAGAGATCTCTAAGTTCTTCGCCGTATTTTACTCCAGGTTTAAATTTCATAGGTAAATTAGATTTGATTAATTCTTAATGAAACGCTTGAAAAGCGCCCTTTTTGTATCGAATGATTCAAAGATATAAATCCCTGCCTGAAAATCCGTTACATCTAATTCTAAAATTTCACGACCTGACTCGGTAATTCCTTCCTTCAAAACTCTTCCTCTCATATCAATAATCCGATATTTTGCCCCAGTCATTTCTGAAGGAAGTCTTATTTTTAAGCTCCCAGCTGAAGGAACAGGGTATATTACTAGATCCTCTATTGGGAAATTTTCTTTTGGAACTGACGTGATAAAATCCTCTTGTAGGATACCTTCCATCGGCTTTTCCAACTTCTTGTCTGTAAATAGCAAAAACTCACTAGGACGCATATTAAAGTCTAAAGCCGTACTGCTGACTACAAATTCCTCTCCTGTAAAATAATTGAACCAAGTACCTGTTTTGGGAAAACTAAGTGGCACATTTCCAGAGGTAGTTAAGCCAAAATTACCATGCATAACTACATCCATTGACTCACTTTCCAGGATAATTGATTTGATTGTTCCGCTCAATGTCAAAGTAGTTTTATCTGGATTGTTAAAAACAGAATGCGCTGCTTTAAGCTTGATCATTTCTTGGTATAGTTGAAATAATCGACGACGCTCTGGATTATCCAAATATTGCCATTTGGTAGGTTTGATGCCAAGTCTATCATTATTCAGTTCCTGATCATACCCAAATTCACCAAATTGCCAGATCATTTTCGGGCCTGGAATTCCAAAATAAAATGCAGTTAACAACTGGTTCCTGTTAACTGCATTTTCCAATTGTTTGAGATTTATAGGGGAAGTCGCGCCAAAAGTTAAGCTTTCCCACATGACACGCTCCTCGTCATGGCTCTCCTGATAAGAAACCAAGTTTGGTTTACTCCATCCTCGAGACCCATAATATGCCCAGTTGAAATCCTTATTCTGACCTTTTGCCATTTCCCGGAAATCAAAATTCATATTCCCCCAAAACATCATCCCGTATTCTGCTAATTCCTTTTCTTCACTATTATCTGACAGGTGTTCCAGAATCACATAAGCATCAGGATGATTCTCTTTGATTTCATCATAAATATGTTTCCAGATCTTAATGCGTGAAGCATCATATTGTGACCATTGCCCGACGTTTGAGCCTGAAACTATTTGAGTAAAACCTTTGCTCAAATCGAAACGGAAACCATCGACTTTATATTCTGTCAGCCAATAATTATTAACTGAGTCAACAAAAGTTTTTGTGTACAAACTTTCATGGTTGAAATCATAACCCACATTAAATGGATGAGTTGCGTTTCTATTAAACCATGGATTATCTGGTGTAGGTGAACCAAATTCTCCATCATTGTACAGTCTCACCATAGGGTTTTGACCAAAAGCATGATTCAGAACCATATCCAGGATAATAACCATGCCTCTTCCATGCGCTTCATCTATGAGTTGTTTCAGATCATTTTTGGAACCATAATATTTATCAGGAGCAAAGAAAAAAGACGGATTGTATCCCCAAGAAAGATTTCCTTCAAACTCTCCTATTGGCATTAACTCTATCGCGTTTACGCCTAATTCTTGGAGATAATCTAATCTTTCTTCTACTGCCTTATAGGATCTTTTCTCGTCAAAATCCCTAACTAACAACTCATAGATAACCAATTCCTCCGATGCAGGTTTTTCATAAGTGGTGTTTTTCCAAACGTAGTTTTCCTGTGCCGTTTGAAGGTAGGTGGCCTGATACTGAGTTTTACCAATGGGATAACTTAACAGTCCTGGATATCTTCCTTGATTGATTATTTCTTGATCGTGGTCGGGTTCTGATGTTTTGTCTGCATAGGGGTCACCTATCCGGATCTCTCCATCCACTAGGTATTGAAAAATGTATTCTTTCTTTGGTATAAGCCCCGTAATTTTTAACCAAAAAATCTCCCCATCTGGAGTTCTGTTCATTTGATAGGAAGGCATTTTCATCCAGTCATTGAAATCTCCGATTACATTCACAAGTTTCTTTCCCGGTGCATTTAATGCTAAAATCACTTCTGTATCAGAAATATAATTGATCCCAAGTTTAACTCCAGAAGGAAGTGGAGCAATGACAGACGATGCAAAAACTTCAATATCTACTGTTTCAGAATCTTGATTTAAGCCACTCTCAGCTTCCGCTACGAGTTTGTAAGTTCCAGCTTGAGAAGCTGAATAGGTATAAGAAAGTGACTGAACAGATGTTCCACTCTTCACTGAAACACCATCCAGCTTGAAAGTAATGTCTGCTAATTGTTCTGTGGTTTCCGCCTTGAAAATAAAGCTCTCCCCTACTTCTAAGGAAACAGAAGAGCTTGATGGTGAAGTAAATACTACCTGAAAACCCTGTGCCAGGTTTACAAAAATATCACCACCACTACTGTTTTTCCCTTCTTTGGTACCATCTCCATTTCTGAACACCAGTCCTAAACGATAAATTGTCAGTCCATTTGGGTTTTCAAAAAATGTATTTGGGGTAAGTTCGAAGGAATAGAGATTTGTCTCTCCTTCCACCTTTTTCATTTTTGCATTTGCATCGGTTGTGGCCCATTGAAATGGAACAATAGACCACGTAGTAGACGCCGCACTTTCGGTGACTGCTCCTATATGTAAATAAACATCACAATTACAGTCTTTCAATCCTCCCGAACCTTTTGAGGCATCAAAGATGATTGTCACTTTTTCATTTGCATTCGGTACTGCGGGCTCAGTACTGACTTGAGCGAAGGACTTAAAAGTCCAAAATAAAAGTAAAAAAGCAGTTAAAAATGGAATGGAGGTTTTCATGGGTTATTTTACATAAGACCGGCTTAGGACTATACTCCAAAGCCGGTCTGAATCAGATTTTAGCTTATTTTGAAAAAGCTTTTTAATTTTTTGTCATGGTGTAAGAAACTTCTCCAGGAATGTTAAAATCCAGTGTAATGGTGTACTTCCCTGCTTCCGCTACTGCTATATTATCACCATCTTTAATTAGAACTCCATCTTTTGGCCCAAAGTTAAAATCCCAACTCTGATTGGCTCTAAATTTAAATTGACCTGACTTTAAATCAGTCGAAATCGTTAAGACATTCAGATCTTTGTCAAAATTCATCGGAGTTTCTTTATCCCATCCGCCCTCCGTGGCATCCCCGATAATTCCCCAAAGTTTAGGCTCAGAAAGTGTATAGGTCTTGTTAGCAAGATCTACCGTTACTTCATAAGTCCCAAATTTTGTAACCTTGATATTTGCTGCATCAGCTTCAGAATCCAGCTTTCCATCGGCGCCTGTATCTCCGTAGTTTTTCCCATCAACCCAATCAGGTTCTTCGTTGAACTTAAATTCTCCGCTTCCTCCAAGGATATGTACAAATCCAGTAAACGTTTTGTTGAATGCTACGGATTTCAAAGTTGTGTTTAGATTTCCAGGATTCCATCCTTGATAATCTCCGGGAACATACATCAATGGAAATGCAACAAAAGTATCATAAGGTGTCACTGAGATGGTAACGGATTCACCATAAATAGGAGACAAAGGCTGGGTGATGGTTGATTTCACTCTAAACTCAACATTTGAGGGGGTTTCTAAAGGCAGTCCTTTTGCTATCAACTCATCATTTAGCTTCTCAGTTTGAACCTCAATTACATTTGTTTTAGAAAAGCCAAGTTCAATTGCGTTTGCAAAATCAGCTCCAGCTGCATCCATTTCAAGAAAATAAGTTACATCGCCTTGCATTCCAAAGTCCGCAGGAGTAACTGAAAATGAAATCAAAGTTTCAGGAGCATCACCATTTAAAACAAGTGAACTTCCACTAGCAGGATCCAATAAAGTGGAACCGGTTTGAGAAATAATAGGAGGCATCTCATAATTTTCGCATGCCCATAAAATAGGGAGAAAAACTACTACCCATCTGATTTGTTTGATTGTCTTCATTGATTTTGGGTTTGTTGATTGAATATTTCTCTTAGAAATTTTAAATTTTTTAAAATAATATTTAAATATCACCTGACTCAATGATTGGCTTAACCATCAATCATTGAGGTACTAGGAAGAAATTTTAGATGAAAGAAATTTAAAATCCAAGTGATGAAATGCTTCGACAATCAAACTTTTTATAGCAAACGTTTGCGGTTACGATTGCATAAAAAAATATTTTTTTTAAACTAAAGATATAAAAATCAAATTGATGATTTTTTATGCAAAAATCAATAGATTGCCTATTGCTGATTTATACTTTTTGAACTTTATCATTTTAAAGGAATAGTATTATTTTATGAAAATAGGACAAGCTACCATCAAAGACATCGCAAAAGAATTGAACATCTCTGTTTCAACAGTCTCTAGGGCTTTAAAAGATTACCCCGGAATAAGCGACGAAACCAAGAAAAAAGTCAAGGGAGTAGCCGAGAAAATGAATTACCGTCCAAATGCTATTGCCCTATCTCTTCGAAAAAGCAAATCCTTTACAATTGGCGTAATTATTCCTGAGGTGGTTCACTTTTTTTTCTCAACGGTAATAAGCGGAATTGAAGAAGTAGCCTTTTCTAGAGGCTATAATGTGATTTTAACTCAAACTAACGAGAAAATTGAGCGAGAAATATCTAGTATCAACACCATGCTTTCTAACCAGATAGATGGATTTATGATTAGTTTTTCAAAAGAGACAGTAGATTTTGATCACTTTTCGAAACTATTAGATCAAGATTATCCAATTGTATTTTTCGATAGAGTACCTGACATCCCAAAAGCTATCAATGTGATGGTTGATGATTATCAAGGTGCTTTTGATGCTACTACCCATTTGCTTAGTCAAGGTTATGATTCGATTGTTCATTTAGCCGGTCCCAAAAACTTGAAAATTTGCTTTGAGAGAGAAAGAGGCTATCGAGATGCACTCAAAGCAAACGGAATTCCGATTAATGAGGATTTCATAATTGAGTGCCTACTTGGAACTCCCGAAGAAAGCAAAAAAATCACCCAGAGATTATTGAACAATTCGACAGAAAAACCCAATGCAATTTTTGCCAACAATGATATTGTAGCCGTTGGCGCTATGATGGCTTGCAAAGAAGAAGGTCTTAAAATTCCCGAAGACATAGGCATTGTTGGTTTTAGCAATTGGCAGATTTGTTCTATGCTTGAGCCTACACTCACTTCAGTTTACCAGCCAGGTTTCGAAATTGGAAAAAAGGCAACCGAATTACTTTTGGATATGATCGAAAAGAAAATAGAACCGGATAAAATCAATTCTCCAATTGTGTTAAAAACTGAATTAATTCCTCGATTATCCTCTAAAAGGCTTCCTTAACTAAAAAAAATCGATTTTTTTTCAAATTTGATTGCAAACGATTGAATAGCCCTGATTTTCAAATGGAGGGTTACCCAATACCAAAAGTGTTTATCAAGGCATATTTTGTAAGCTAGTGATGATTTCAACTATTCAAATTCGTTCCTATTTTAGCGTCACTCCTAACTCACTATGGAGGTTAAATACATGACAGATATCTCAAAAAATCCGAACAATTCAGCACGATTCAAGTCGATGGGCACAGTAATTTTCTGGAAAGAAACTTCGTCAGGATTCTTTGGAAAAACAGAATTCGGAAATTTTAAAGTAACAGTATTTCAATCTGGGGTGATTAGAATCCAAGCGAGCCCATTTGATAATTTTGATCCAAATAATTATTCGATTAGTTCCTCTCCAGAAAAGACAGATTTTTCACTCATTGAGAATTCCGGAAACCTGGAATTAAAAACTTCAAAAATTCTATTAAAACTGAATCTTCATAGATTCAATTTTTCATTTTATGACACCGGAGAGAAATTAATCAATGCAGATGACACCTTTGGAACTTCTTGGATTGGCACTGAAGTAACTTGTTATAAACATATTCAAAAAGATGAGAAGTTTATCGGATTAGGTGAAAAAACAGGTAATCTCAATAGATTCGGTAAAGCATATGTCAATTGGAATACTGATTACTTTGCTTATGGAGTAGATGACGATCCCTTATATATGAGTATTCCATTTTATCTGGGTATTCATGATAATGGGGCTTACGGAATCTATTTTGACAACACCCACAAATCGATTTTTAATTTTGGGGCATCCAATGATCGGTTTATGTATTTCAGTTCAGAGGATGGAGACATGGATTATTATTTTATTCATGAACCTTCGGTACCAGAAATTATTTCAACTTATACTTCTTTGACAGGAAGAATGGAAATGCCTCCGAAATGGGCCTTAGGGTACCAGCAATGCCGATATTCCTATTACCCAGATAAAGAAGTTCAAACGCTAGCTAATACCTTTCGTGACAAAAAAATACCTGCAGATGTAATCTATCTTGATATCCATCACATGGAAAAATACAAGGTTTTCACATTTGATGGAGTGAATTTTCCTGATCCTAAAAGTATGATATCAAAACTTAAAGAATTGGGTTTTAGAGTTGTCGTGATTATGGATCCGGGGATAAAGAAGGAAGAAGGCTATAAGCCATTTGAGCAGGGTGAAAAAAACGGATTATTTGTCAAATATCCAGATGGTCAAGATTATATAGCGCAAGTTTGGCCAGGATGGTGTGGATTTCCTGATTTCACAAAACCAGAAACCAGAAAATGGTGGGCCGAAAAAATGGAATTCTATACAGATGCAGGGGTTGATGGGTTCTGGACTGACATGAATGAACCAGCTTCTTGGGGACAATTTACGCCGAACTTAATAGAGTTTGATATGGATGGAAATCCATCATCTCATAGAAGATCAAGAAATATCTATGGGATGCAAATGGCTAGAGCAACTCAAGAGGGTTCTTTATTTCAAAATCCAAAAGAAAGACCTTTTGTATTAACAAGGTCAGGCTTTGCCGGTATCCAGAGATATGCAGCAGCCTGGACTGGTGATAACCAAGCAAGTGATGAACATATGCTTGCAGGTATTCGCCTTGTAAATAGTTTGGGCCTAAGTGGTGTTTCTTTTGCAGGTTATGATGTGGGTGGATTTGCAGGTGAGGCAAGCAAAGGACTCTTCGCTAGATGGATGAGCATTGCCGCATTCGCTCCTTTTTACAGAGCCCATTCTATGATAAATAGTAAAGATGCCGAGCCCTGGGCGTTTGGAGAGGAAGTAGAAGAAATTTCCAGAAACTACATCAACTTAAGATACAAGCTTCTCCCTACCATATACAGCAAGTTTAAAGAGTCATCAGAGAATGGTTTACCTCTAGCGGCAAGTCTTGCAATTGGCTATAGCAAAGATCCAACGGTCTATCAGTCAGCATTTCAAAACGAATATATCTTTTGCGATTCTTTCTTAATTGCTCCTGTGGAAAGCCATAAGGAAATCACAAAAGTCTATTTACCGAAAGGCAGTTGGAATTATTTGTACTCTGATCAAAATCACGAGGGAAATCAAGTTGTTTTTCAAGATTGCCCATTGAGTTATCTACCAGTTTATGTGAAAGCAGGAAGCATTTTCACCATGCAATCCTTAAGTTCTAATACGGGAGAAAAACATGATGGTATTTTAAGAATCCATTTATATGCCGGAGCTAATGGAAGCTTTGATCACTATGAAGATGATGGACGATCATGGGATTTCAAAAAGGGAGATTTTCACCAGAGAAATTTGAGTTTTAATTCAAAAAAACAAGAATTCATTTTTAGTGAAACCAGTGGAAATTACCCAAGCGAATATTCCAAAATCAAAATTTATTTTCATGGCTTCAAAACCCAAGAAATAAAATTTAATGGGACTACAAAAAAGCTTGAGTTTGAAAATTATTCATTCTTAGATAAACTCACAGAATTTGATCCTCTGCCAGAATCAGAGCCTCCCTTTTTTGAATTAAAATCATTACCATACCTAGAGTTTGATTACACAATAAAACAACTAGTTATCAGTGAGTTAAAATAAATTTATTCTATAAGCAATAGTTTCCAACCCTTCAAAATGACTCATATAAAAAAAGAATTAAGTTTCTGGCAAATCTGGAATATGAGTTTTGGGTTTTTAGGAATCCAGTTTGGTTTTGCTCTTCAGGGAGGATTCATGTCACGGATTTTCCAGACTTTGGGAGCTGACAAAGATACTATCCCTTTTTTATGGATTGCTGCTCCCTTAACAGGACTTTTGGTCCAGCCAATTGTTGGGTATTTAAGTGATCAAACTTGGTCTCCAAAATTTGGAAGGAGAAAACCATTTTTCTTTTTTGGGGCAGTATTTAGCACCATTGCTTTATTTTTCGCGCCTTATTCATCAGCCCTATGGATGGCCGCTGGAGCACTTTGGATTTTAGATGCATCTATTAACATAAGCATGGAACCATTCCGAGCTTTAGTTGCTGACAAACTCCCTTATAATCAGCGCTCCTACGGTTTTGTTGTCCAAACATTAATAATTGGTATCGGCACTTGGATTGCCTCCAATCTACCTTGGTTTATGACCCAAATTGGGGTACCAAATACAGCAGCTCCAGGTGTAGTTCCCGATTCTGTGAAATATGCATTTGCCGTGGGTGCTTTTGTCTTATTCTCTTCAATACTTTACACCATCCTGACTACGGAAGAATATCCTCCGGAAGATTTGGAAGAATTTAATTCAGAAAAAAACAAAGGATTTCTCCATGGCACGAGAGAAATATTCTCAAATATTTCGGGGATGCCAAAAGTAATGAAGCAACTGGGTGTCGTCCAGTTTTTTTCATGGTTTGCATTTTTTACGATGTGGAGTTTTGCAACACCTGCTATTACAGAGCATGTTTTTGGGGTAACAGATACTAGTAGTGCCGCCTACAACGATGCTGCAGATAGTGTTGGAAATTACTTAGGCACTTATGGACTTGTTTCGATGATTTATGCTTTGATTTTGGCATTTTTCACAAGCAAATTTAAAATCAATAGGAAGCTTCTCCATTTATTCAGTTTGGTCGCAGGAGGGTGTGGCTTTATATCTATTTACTTTATAAGCGAACCATGGATGCTTCATCTTAGCTTTATGCTGGTTGGAATTGCTTGGGCAAGTATTTTATCAATGCCTTATGCGATGCTTTCGAGTTCTGTGAATCCCAAAAAAATGGGTGTTTTCATGGGAATCTTCAACATGTTTATAGTCATTCCTCAAATTGTAGCTGCTTTAGGTGGTGTCAATTTCCTTTATAAAGCAATTTTTGGTGAAGAAGTGATTAATACGATGCTACTTGCCGGTCTATTATTAATTTTGGCTGGATTAAGCAACCTTATGATAATGGATAAAAATGTCACTCACGATTAAAATTTGATGACCTTCATCAAAAATTGAATTGATTTTTTGCATTATTTTATCAAAACTTCAGACATGAAAACACTACGAATAACAGGAGTTCCTGAGCATTTTAATTTACCCTGGAGAAAAGTAATTGCAACCCAGCCTTTTTCCTCAAGGGGAATTCATTTGGAATGGATTGAAGAATCCAGAGGTTCCGGACAAATGAACAAAGCACTCCGTGATGATGAAACTGATATCGCTTTGGTACTGACCGAAAGTTTTCTTCAAGATTTTGAAAATGGAGCCCCAACCAAAATGATCGGTTTTCATGTACTTTCTCCTTTGATTTGGGGAGTTCACATCCATGGAAATAGCTCCGTAAATAGCTTATCTGAGGTGCAAGAACCATCTTTCTTAATCAGTAGAATGGGTTCTGGATCTCAACTGATGTCCTATGTTTTGGCAAAAAGAGAAAATTGGGATCTAGAAAACCTAATCTTCACCATAGTTGGAAACCTCCCGGGAGCATTGAAAGAGATGACATCCGAAAACCTTCAACTTTTTCTCTGGGAAAAATACACCACTAAGCCTTGGGTAGATTCTGGAGAATTGAAGAGAATAGGTGAAATACCTAGTCCTTGGCCTTGCTTTGTTATGGCAGTTTCAAACAGTTCGTTGGAACGATTCGGACGTATTATTTTGGAGTTGCGTGATTTGGTATATCAAGAATCATTAAACCTGCAAACTTCCGATTCGACAGTGCAAGAAATCTCGAATCTTTATCAATTGAATATTGAAGATGTAAAACAGTGGTTTGCCCAAACAAAATGGGCAGTAAATGGAGAAATTTCTATCTCCCAACTACAAAAAGCGATGAAAGAGATGATGGATCTAGGAATAATAAAAAATGAACTAAGACTGGAGGAATTCCTTATTTCTGATGGAATTCAAATCGTGAGATAGATCTTCTTCAGGAATGGTAACGCAAATTTTAGTCCCATTGCCTTTACTACTTTCAATAAAAATTTCCCCACCATTCATTCTAATAAATTCTTTACAGAGCTGCAGACCAAGACCTGAGCCTTTTTCCATTTCCGTTCCATTTTGGGAATTGGTAATGGTATAATCTTTTGCTAATATCTCCTTAATTTGGCCTTTTGTCATACCTATTCCATAATCAAGCACACACCATTTGACTATCTGGTTTTCTTTCGTAATTGTAATCTCAATCTGCTCATTTCTATTCGAAAACTTCACAGCATTATTCAAGATATTCCTGACTACAACTTCCATCAAATCTGAATCTGCAAAGACGTTAACTTGATCGGGCATAGAATTATTAATGGTAATATTTTTTTCTAGCAGCTGCGGTCTAATAAGAGTTATCGTAGAATCAACAATTTCTGAAAGATTAAAAGAAGCCTTTTTTATCTTAAATCCCTCCATTTGAGACATAGACCACTTCAAGGTATTATTCAAAGTAAAATATAATGTATCAATATCTTTATTTAAGACTTTCACCAAATGATCAAATTCTTCCTTAGAAAGCATCCCCTCCATCAATAAGTCAACTACAGATTTTACTTGACCAACAGGACCTTTTAAATCATGTCCTAAAATCGAAAAGAGCTTATTCTTGGTTTCATTTATCTTTTCAAGCTGTATCGATTTTGCTTCCAGATCCCTATTCTGATCTTTAATTTTAGCTTTTTGATCTAAAAGGTAATTATTATACTTTTTGATATTTCTGTTCAATATATATAACCAAACCATCAAGCCTAAAATTAAAACAACTGCTATAGCAACTATCCAATTATTTCGTCTGATTAATTCCAGTCTTTGAGCCTGATTTTCATATTGTGCCTTCAAAAGATCTAGTTCTGATTTATCCAGATTTTCTTGAAACATCCCTTGAAGTAGCGCGATTCTATCCCTATTTCCTTTATCAACCAAGGAGTCATTTAAAACCAAATATATCTTCAGTTCATCATAAGCCTTGTTAATATCCCCTCTTTCAGCATAAACCTGCGACAAATATTTATGGTTTTTGGCAAGCTCATCAAGAAATCTGTTTTCTTGAGAAATTTCTATACCTTCTTTTAAAACTTTCTCGGCCTCATCTAACCTATCTAGTTTTATATAAGTTGCTCCCAATCTATGGGTAACACTTGCCTCAGTAGTTTTTACATTTTGAATTCTGGAATCCTCCAAAGAAGATTTGAATATTATTGCTGCACTGTCATATTGTCCACGGTTATAATAAATATCTCCTATCACCCGGTTTGCAAAAGCGGTCAAGTAAGGAGATCCTGATTTTTGATTTGTAAGTTTCGCAAAGTTGGCGTAATAAAGAGCCGAATCATATTCTTTCAATTGGCTGTAACTAAAGGCCACATTGTTCAGACTCCTGATCTGAGTATACAGATCGCCTTCCTCTTTACTAAACAAGTAGGCTTTTTTGAATTGCTCAATTGCCAGAGGAAAATTATGCTGCTCATAATAAAGAGCTCCCATACTATTCAAGAGTCTTGCAGCAACTTTATTGTTTTTTGCCTGTACAGCTAATTCGTACGCTTCTACAGTGTATTCAAATGACTTCAACCACTGTCCCCTTCTATAAAAAATCCAGCCTATATTTTCTTTGGCTATACTCTCTTCTGATAAATTTTGAGTTGATTTAGCAAGCATTTCTGCTTGCAAAGCATAATTGAGCGCAAGTTCTTGTTCAGATTCTCTAAGGTGTGTTGCTAATAAGTTTAAAACTTCAATTCGGCTATCTCCTTCTGCACTAATAAGTACAGATTTGAGACTATCCACATTAATGATGGTCTGTGATTTCAACTCATGGATGCATGAGAGAATGATTAAAAACAATAATAATGTGGTAATGAGACGCTTCACTCTAAAAATTTTCAGTGACAAAAGTCGGCAAAATATTTTAATAATGATAATTAAACTAAAATCAATTACAGAATTAGTCAAGAAGCAGTCAATTTGAATCTATTTCCAAAGAGAATTTCCGATAGATAAAAAATAACTACTATTTTATTTTATAAATTTTCCCAATCCCAATCCTTATTTATTTGGCTGATTGCATGATGAGCGGTTAAATCATATTGACATGGGACTATGGAAACATAATTATTAGCAATAGCCCATTCATCATTATCTTCCCCTTTGTCAAAATTTACGAAATTTCCCGCCATCCAATAGTATTTCCTTCCATTTGGATCCATTCTTTCATCAAATTCCTCTTGCCATTTTGCATCCGCTTGACGACAAATTTTGAGACCCTTAATAGATTCATTTCTCTTGGGAGGGAAGTTTACATTTAATGCTACTCCTTTTGAAATACCATTTTCTAAAACTTGTTTTGCTATCTTTTCGACCCATTCCTCTACATGGGAAAATTCAGCATCGGCAGAATAATCACATAATGAAAATCCTATGGAAGGTAATCCCTCAAGTGCTCCTTCGATCGCAGCTGACATTGTCCCCGAATATAAAACTGAGATGGAAGTATTGGATCCATGGTTTATGCCACTGACTACTAAATCTGGCGTACGGTCTTTTAACACATGGTGCTTAGCCAACTTGACGCAATCTGCTGGAGTTCCGCTAGATTTGAATGCTTTGACATCATCAAAAATATCTTCTCCAGATAATCTTAAAGTCTCTCCTATAGTAATAGCATGTCCCATTCCCGATTGAGGACTATCAGGCGCAACCACCACAACTTCCCCCAATTTTTTCATTATAGAAACAAGAATTCTAATTCCTTTTGAAGTGATCCCGTCATCGTTTGAAACGAGAATAAGAGGCTTGGACATTAGTTTTTGTTCAGTTCGTTATAGTATGCTGTAATGCGTAAAAGATCTCCACGTTTGTCATGCTCTAATCTGTTTTTTCTCATAAACAAATCTATTTCTTGATCATGACCTGTCAAATAATCAAATAAGTCTTTTTTCTTCAGGCTGTATTTTTGGATTTTACCATCTTTGAAAAAATAATAATTGAAAGCCAATCGGTATCCAATCATAGTTTGAGGACCCCAAAATGGATTCATTCCCATTGCTCCATAAGAACCCATACTTCTAGAATCAGTAGCAATATACTCCCTACAAAGCAATGCTATATCGTTGCCCTGGGTTAAAACTTCGAAAAAAATCGGAGTTTCATAGTCCCCATTTAAACTAAATGGCAAACTGTAAAAATTTCTAACTCCTCCGAAGATTTCATCATAAATCTCAAAATTGGAAACATTTGATGCAGTGAAGGTAATGATGCTTTCACTTTTTAGCTGAACAAGATTATTCTCAAGATCATATTTGATTAATCCTGAAAAATTTTGCCCATCACTACCATAAATGTTTCCTTTATGCCAAATCTGGGATGGAAATTGATCTTGTGCCATGACTGTAACAAGGCCCAAGAAAATGAAGCTTAGGGTGAATATTGCTTTTTTCATGGATAATGTCATGCCTTATAGTACGTAAATCTTGTTACTGAGTTAGAAATACTTTCTTTTCAATACTTAATTTAACAATATTTTATTTCAAAATATTGTGCCCCATTTGGTCTCTTTTTGTTTGCAAATACCGCTCGTTGTGAGGGTTTGGCTGAATTTCAATTGGTATTTGATTAACTATTTCAAGTCCATATCCAATTAAACCTACTCTCTTTTGAGGATTGTTGGAAATCAAATTGATTTTGCTGATTCCCAAATCACGCAAAATTTGAGCTCCTACTCCATAATCCCTGCTATCCATTGGTAGACCTAACGCTAAATTTGCTTGAATGGTATCCATTCCTTGCTCTTGAAGCTTATAGGCTTTTAACTTATTAATTAAACCGATACCCCTACCTTCTTGATTCATATAAAGGACAACTCCTTTTCCTTCCTTTTCAACCATTTCCATGGCTGCATGCAATTGAGGTCCACAATCACACCTGCAGGATCCAAAAATATCTCCTGTAACACAAGAAGAATGAACCCTCACTAATACAGGTTCATCTGGTTCCCACTTACCTTTTATCAAGGCCATGTGGATTTCATCGGTATTTGTTTGTTTAAATGCTATTAAATCAAAATCGCCAAACTCTGTTGGCATTTCAACTCCAATTTCTCTTTTGATCAGGGATTCATTTTTCAATCTATACGCAATCAAATCCTTGATTGAAACAAGTTTAAGATTGAATTTTTTGGCTACTTTAACTAGGTCATTCAACCTCGCCATCGTCCCATCCTCGTTCATTATTTCCACCAAAACGCCTGCTGGAGATAATCCTGCCAATCTGGCAAAATCTATTGCAGCTTCTGTATGACCAGCTCTTCGTAATACCCCTCCACGCTTTGCTTTAAGCGGAAAGATATGTCCTGGCTTACCCAACTCGCTTGGATCAATGGAATCATCAACCAACGCTTTAATTGTTTTTGCCCTATCTGATGCTGAAATACCAGTGGTACAACCATGTCCGATCAAATCCACAGAAACGGTAAATGGTGTCTCATAAACCGCTGTATTCTGACCAACCATCATGTCTAAACCTAAATGATCGCAACGATCTTCAATCAAAGGAGCACAAATCAAGCCTCTGCCATGTGTTGCCATGAAATTTATAATTTCTGGCGTGGTCAATTCCGCGGCACATATAAAGTCACCTTCATTTTCTCTATCCTCATCATCTACCACAATGATAACTTCACCATTTTTTATTGCTTTGATAGCATCTTCAATGGTATCTAACTGATAATTTTCCACAGGATTTGGGGTTGAATTCATTTTAGAACTGCAAATTTACACGGTTTCCTCACAAAACAGTTTGAGACCAAAGAAAGTTTGGTTTCATCCAATTACAATTCCCAGTTCTTTATCGATTTCTAATTGAACTTTTTTTAATTCAAAGTAAATCATTTGTAATTCCTCAATTTTTGAATCTGCTTCCTTCTCACTTTCTGCCGATTTAATCTTTTGTTTGGCCTCTTCCATCATTTTTTGAACAACTCTTTTTTTCAACCTCAAAATGGTTTTAAAGCCTGTCAAAGAAAGATTATCCGTTTCAGTATTGATGAAAATCTGAAATTTTTCATGCCAATAAGTGGATACTTCATGCCTTGGTGTCACCAAATCGATGATTTCTTGCCTAATCTCCTCATCTTTTTGTCTAATGAAAAATTCAACAGTAGGCACTTCACCTCTTCTTAAAATTTGTCTGTAGGTCAGTAAAATTTTTTTATATACCGGAGTTTCAAACTCTAGTTCTTCAGTTTCTGAAAGTAAATAATCACATAAATGTAAATCTTCTTGATCCAGTAATTCCCATCCATAATTAATCAGGAGCCTGATCATTTCCTTTTCCTGAACTTTTAAAATATCGGAAAATGATGTCTTTTCCTCAGTCGGGAGAAATTCTTCAAAACCTGTCTCCTGCTGAAAGCTCTCTTGCTGCTTATGAAAGTGATCTTTTTGAGTTTTGATCAGGGATTTATTTAACTCAACATGGATGATATCCTCGTCAACTTCCAGCAATGAACCTGCTTCTTTAGCATAAACTGATCGAATAATCGGGTCAGGTATCTTTCCTATACTTTGAATGACTTCGCGAATAACTTCAGCTTTTCGAATCGGATTTTTAGCGAATTCCTCTTTAAATAGACCAATCTTAAATCCTATAAAATCCTTGGCATTGGCACTTAGGTAATCTTGAAAAGCTTGACTTCCCACTTTCCTAGAATAACTATCTGGATCTTCTCCATCTGGAAAAACTACCGCTTTTACGTTCAACCCTCCTTCTAAAAGTAGATCGATCCCTCTCAAAGAAGCTTTTATCCCTGCCGAATCTCCATCATATAAAACAGTAACCTGATCTGTAAATCGCTTGATTAATTTGATTTGCCCTTCTGTTAAAGAAGTCCCAGAAGAAGCAACCACATTTTCAATTCCTGAAAGATGCAAAGAGACCACATCTGTATATCCTTCTACTAGAAAGCAATTATCTTTTTCCCGAATCTCCTTTTTGGCTTGGTACATTCCATAAAGCACATCGCTTTTATGGTAAACAGCCGTTTCAGGTGAGTTTATATACTTAGGTTGGTTTTTATCCTTGGTGAGAATCCTTGCTCCAAAACCAATTGGCTTCCCTCCTATGTTATGGATAGTAAAAGTAACCCTACCCCTAAATCTATCATACAGCCGACTGGCATCTCCTTCTTTTTGAAGAATCAGTCCTGCCTTTAATAAAGTTTCTTCTTGAAATCCTGCAGATTTGGCTGCATTTAGTAGGTAATCCCAACCATCCAATGCAAAACCTAAATCGAATTTTTCAATGATCGCTGGTGTAAATCCTCTTTCTTTAAAATAGCTCAATCCAATGGCTTTTCCTTCTTCCGTTTGAAGGTTTTTCACAAAAAAATCTCTTGCAAAGCCTAATGCGATGTAAAGACTTTCACGTTCGTTTTGGGCTTGGTCCTGTTCTGGTGTTCTATCCTGGTCCTCTTCAACTTCAATCCCATATTTCCCAGCCAAATGTCGAATGGCTTCGGTAAAACCTACTCCTTCAATATCCATGACAAACTGAATCGGATCTCCAGCTTTTCCACAACCAAAGCATTTATAAATTTGCTTTGCAGGTGAAATTGAAAAGGAGGGACTTTTTTCATTGTGGAATGGGCAGCAGGCCCACATATTCTGTCCCTTCTTTTTTAAAGGCACATAATCTCCCACCACTTCAACGATGTCTACTCTTTCTTTTACTTTATCTGTGGTAAGTTTAGTGATTCCCATGGGTTGAAAATATCAAACAAAGGTATTCTTCAATTTATGAAAAGGTGTGGTTTTGACCGAACTATTTGTCAAATACCTGAGTTATTCGAGCACTTAGTATCTTCACCGACTTTTCTAAGCGGAAGAGATGCCCTAAATTGCAAAAAAATTCAACAATCAACTGATGCCCTTATCTGCGGAAGCGATCCGAAAAACACTTTCCCGAGTTCAAGACCCTGATTTAAAAAAGGATTTGGTAACCCTGGGAATGATCCAGAAAATCACTATTGAAGGAAACAAAGTCAGTTTCGATGTGGTATTGACTACACCTGCTTGTCCTCTTAAAGAAGTGATCAAAAACAATTGCCTTGAAGCTTTGGAAGAAGACTTCGGTAAAAGTGTAGTCTGGGAAATATTCATGACGTCGCAAGTCACAACAGTAAGAGACGCTGCTCCAATACTTCCTGATGTGAAAAACATTATAGCAATTGCTTCTGGGAAAGGTGGAGTTGGAAAATCTACAACTGCTGTAAATCTTGCCGTAGCATTGGCAGAATTAGGTGCAAAAGTAGGATTAATTGATGCAGATATTTCTGGCCCTTCTATCCCAACTATGTTTAATGTGGAAGGTGAACAGCCATCTGTTAAGAAGATCGGAGAAAAAAACATCATTATTCCAATTGTTCAATATGGAGTAAAATTGATGTCAATTGGATTCCTGACACCTACTGACAGTGCAGTAGTTTGGAGAGGGCCAATGGCAAGCTCTGCATTAAGACAATTTATTTCAGACGTAGAATGGGGTGAATTGGACTATTTATTAATAGATCTTCCACCAGGAACTTCTGACATTCATTTGACAATGGTTCAAACCATTCCTGTCACTGGTGCCGTTATAGTAACTACCCCTCAGAAGGTAGCTTTGGCTGATGCAAGTAAAGGATTGTCCATGTTTAGGCAACCCCAAATTAACGTACCCGTTTTAGGTGTTGTTGAAAATATGGCTTATTTTACACCAGAAGAATTGCCAAATAACAAATATTATTTGTTTGGTAAGGAAGGTGGTAAGAGATTAGCTGAGAAATACGATGTTCCTCTTTTAGGAGAAATCCCAATTGTACAGAGTATTAGAGAAAGTGGGGATACTGGATATCCAGCTGTAATGAAAAACGGATTGACAAGAGACGCTTATATGAATCTTGCAGAAACCGTTGCTAGAAAAATTGCCATTCGAAATGCCTCAGATTCAAAAACCGAGGTAGTAGAAATAAAAGCCTAAAAAAATGGAATCAGAATTAAAGAGTAAAATAGAATTTGCATTAGATACAATTCGCCCCTATTTAGAAGCGGATGGAGGAAATGTAAGGATAGTGGAGCTTACGGACGAGATGGTATTAAAGATAGAAATGATGGGATCTTGCGGCACATGCCCAATGTCCTCCATGACTTTAAAAGCCGGAGTGGAAGATGCAATTAAAAGAGCTATTCCAGAAATAACAAAAGTTGAGGCAATAAATTTGACTGTAGCCTAATATTTAACATTGAATGAAAAAAGGTTTACGGTTTTATCAAAAAGCCTCTCTACTCCTACTGGGAGTTATTTTTACTATATCACCATTATTTAGCCAGCAATTTAATGTAGTAGATATAACTGGTCAATCAGGAATATCTAATCACGCGCACGATGGGAAATGCGCTCACACTATTTTAGAAGCCAAACAAGAAAAAGAACTTGGTTTTTTTGGATCGAAGCAATATTTTGAAAATTGGGTTGACCAAAAAATTGAGGACCGAAAATCACGTCCTCAAGCTTTTGCAAGAACTAACGCAGATGTTCGACTGATTCCTATCGTTGTTCATGTAATTCATACTGGTCAACCAGTAGGAATAGGAACAAATGTCCCTGATAGCCAGATTTTTGAGCAAATTAGAATTCTAAATGAAGACTTTAGAAGACTAAATGAAGATGCATCAAATACTCCTGCAGAATTTTTACCTGTCGCAGCAGATTCCAATATTGAATTTATACTAGCAAAACAGGACCCAAATGGATTACCTACTAATGGAATTGTAAGAATTCAAGGTTCAAAGGATAATTATAATCCAGAAACCAACGATCCTACTATCATTGGTCAGATTAGCCAATGGAACCCAAATGAATACCTCAATGTATACGTGGTTCCTTTAGCCCTTGATTATATAGGATACGCATCCTTTCCGATTTCCGATTTACCGGGACTTAATTCCCCTCCAAGTTCCAGCATTACTGATGGAGTCACTATTGACTACCAGTATTTTGGAGTTGGAGGAAGTGCTGTTCCCTTTTCCCTGGGCAGAACAGCTACTCATGAAATAGGTCACTATTTTGGATTAAGACATATTTGGGGTGATGGAGGATGTGGCGTTGATGATTTTGTAGCTGACACGCCGTTACAAGACGCTTCAAATAATACTTGTAGTCCAAATCTCACCCGTCAAAGCTGTGATTCGAATGATATGATTCAAAATTATATGGATTACACTCCTGATGCTTGTATGAATCTTTTTACTCAAGGCCAAGTGGACAGGTTTAATGTAGTTTTAGAAAATAGCCCAAGGAGAGTAACTCTTGTTAATAATCGAGCAACCTTAGAACCAGAATTACTAGATCTAGATTTAGCGATCTCTAAAATCATTACTCCTTCAGATTATGCATGCTCTCCGACGATTAGTCCAGTTTTAGAAGTTTTAAATGCAGGAAAAAACAGATTGACTTCTGGAAGAGTAGAGTTGATCAGAAACGGTACTCTTTTAGAAAGCAAAAGGTTTACTTTCGATATAGAAACGGGAGAAACAACAATTCTAAGTTTTAATGATTTTGATTTAATCAGCACAGGAACTACAGTAGAATTCAAGATCATAGAAGCAAATGATTTGACAGATACTAACATTGCCAATAATTCTAGGATTTCAACTCCTTCCCTCCAGGAAGAAATCGCCTTACCATACACTCTTGATTTGACAAACTTCCCCGGAGAATTTACAGTTGAAAATCCGGATGAAAGATTCACATGGGAAAAGAAAAATTTTTCTATTTCAGGTGTAAACCAACCCTTAATGTCAGTCTCAAACTATGATTATGAGGGGCCAGGTGAACTAGATTATTTTATTTCCCCTATCATTAATCTAAATGAATATCCAAATGCTCAAATTGTTTTTGAAATAGCCTATGCAAATTATGGACAAGCAGGATTTGAGGATCAGTTGATAGTGGCTATTTCTCAGGATTGTGGAAATAATTTCGATCTAGCTAATGCTACTTACCAAAAATTTGGACAAAGTCTTGAAACGGTTGATGCCACATTGGATCCCTTTATCCCCACTTCTTCTTCACAGTTCCGAACCGAATTAGTTAATTTAAACTCCTTCAGCGATTTGGGGGAAGTACGTTTCGCCTTTATCAATCAGAATGGATATGGAAATAACCTCTACATCCGCAACATCAGAATCTTGCCAAATGAAGAATTTAAATATGAATTAACCATTGAAGAATTAATTAATCCTTCACCGATCAGTAGTGGTACTCATGAAAATGAAATCTACATATTGACAAATACCGGAAACCTTCCTGTTTCGAAGTTTTTATTCTCCAAAAAAACCAATGGTTCAAGCGTCCGAACCTTCTTAGCAACTGGATCTTCTGTAGAACCTGGAGAAAGTTTCACCTTGTCTGGATCGAATACAACAGAGCTGGGGAAAAATAAATTGGAAATGGAAGTAAGTCGACCAAATTTTGACCAAAACGGAATAAATGGCAATTCCATTACCAGATATGTAATCGAGGATACAAATACAATTCCAACACCTTGGAGACAAAACTTCAATAATTCTAGCAGTATTTCGCCAATCAATCAAACCATAAATCCAGAATCTGATTTCCCTGCATGGGAAATAATCCCAGTTTCAACTGGAGAAGGTCCAAATAATGTAGCGAGGCTCCAAGGTCAAGAAGAAGGAAATAGCTATTGGCTAGGAACCTCCGTTTTTGATTTGAGTGGTAGAAGTCAGGCAAGTATTTTCTTTGATGTGGCAGCAGGATCTGTAAGTGCTGGAACCAGCTTAAGCGTTTTGGCAAGCCAAGATGGTGGGGAGAATTATAGTATAGTTTCTGAATTTTCCGGAACAGAACTCTCTACAGTTTCAGCTGGTGAGGCCAATCCAAATAATGTAAATGACTTTGCAAGGAAGTATATAAATCTTTCTGACTTTGCGGGGGCAGAAGGTACTGATGTAAGAGTTGCATTTGTGGTCTCTGGTGGAACAGAAACAGATAGCCCAATTTATTTGGATAACATTGAGTTGTTTCAAAGTGCCAATCCTAACCCTGTCATTCCGGCAGAAGGTATGTCAATCCTTTATCCAAACCCTGCTCGAGACCTATTTAATATTGCCTTTAATTTGGCTCAATTTGAAGACATCAATATTCAAGTAATTTCAAGTACAGGAATGGTTGTTCAAGATTTGGATTATCCTAGCACCTTAAACCAGACTTATTCATTCAGCACTCAACTGTTCTCAAAAGGTGTATTCATTATTAAAATCACAGGTAATTCCGTCCAAGAAACCAGACGTTTAATAATAAATTAACTTGTTTTAAGCCGAAGTTGATTCTTCGGCTTATTTTTTGTCAAGAATTTTAACTGGTTTTAGGGAATACCTTCGTTGTAGGGTTTGAAATTCCCATGTATCTTTAGCTATCATAAATTTCGAAAATGAGTTCATTTAACTATTCTATAAAGAAAGTATTAATCAATTTTTTCCTTGTAATAGGGTTCGCAGTGTTGCTGGGTTTTTTATTCTTAAAACTCTATTTACCAATGTATACAAATCATGGTGAAACTGTTTCAGTACCAGATCTAAGCGGATATACTTTTGAGGAAGGCAAAAGCATTCTAGAAAATGCAAGTTTAGAGTACGAAGTATCTGTAGACTCTGGCTTTAGTACTGAACAAAAGCCTATGGCTGTGCTAAAGCAATTCCCAGAAGCAAATTCCCAGGTGAAAACCGGAAGAAAAGTATATCTGACTTTGAATGCCAGAAATGCTCCAATGCTTAAAATGCCAAATTTGGTAAATACTCCTTTGAAAAATGTTCAAGAGATCTTATCCAATATGGGACTAGAAAGAGGAGATATAGTCTATGTTCCAGATATTGGAATAAACGTGGTTTTGGAACAAAAATATAGAGGTGTAGAAGTACCAGAGGGATTTGAAATTCCAAAAGGTGCTCGCATTGATTTAGTGGTTGGAGACGGATTAGGAAACCAAATCCTGGAAGTACCAAGTTTATCCGGAATGGATGAAATTGATGCCGAATTTTTGATTTTAGGCTCAGGCCTTAGAGTTGGCAATAAAAATTTCATTGAAAATGATACTGTTCCTGCTGGCAAAATATTTATGCAAAACCCAGAGGCTGGAACTCAGGTTAAAACAGGTGAGTTGATCGAAATATGGATCTCTAAAGAAAATTTTTAATTGAATGGGCAATAGCCTCTACATATTCAAAGCATTGCTTTTGATCCTCACCTTTGGATTAATGGTAAAGTCTCATGCTCAAATCGTGGAGTTCGCGCCAATTCACCAAATAAAATCCCCTAAGTCATCTCTTTTAAACCAAAAATCAAGTCGAATTCAAGAAAGAAACACTATCCCATTTTGGGATGACTTCTCTCAAGGGCTTGATACCATAGCTTGGGAGCTAAGTGGAGTTTCTTACACTGAAACGATCGGGATTGACCCTCCTTCTATTGGCCAAGTTTTATTCAACGGTGTCAATGAAATCGGCGAACCTTACTCGCTATCTCAAAGGGACATTGGAATTACTGACTTATTAACCTCGAAAACTTTTGATCTTTCCGGCCAAATCTCCAATTCTTTATTTCTAAGTTTTTTTTGGCAGGCAGGAGGAAAAGCTGAATTTCCAGATAGCAAAGATCAGTTCTCTCTACAGTTTTTGAATTCTGATGGAAATTGGGTTACCGTTTGGCTACGGGTTGGAGGAGTTGAAGAAGATAGAAATCAGTTTACCCAAAGTATTGTTCGTGTACTTCCTGATTTTCAGCATGACTCTTTTCAATTTCGATTTGTCGCAGATGGTCGACAGGTAGGTCCCTTTGATAGCTGGATTCTTGATTATGTTTATTTGAATTATAATAGATCCGAAAGCGATTTAAATTATAAAGACAGAAGTCTTACCCAAGTAAATCAAGTAAGTCTTGGCGACTATGGCGCTTATCCATTTGAGTTATTTGAAAACAATCAGAGTGAACTTTGGACTTCGGTGGAAAATCAGTTTTATAATTTGGAAAATAGGTTTCGAGCCATGGAATATACTATTCTTGTCAGAGACACATTGACCAATTCTTCCGTGTCTATCAATCAGAATACTCCTTTTAATCCAGTGCCCAACTCAAAAGAAAGAAGAAATTTTGGCAGCAATGAATTTGATGAAGTTCCTGTACCAACTGGTGAATCGACATTAGAATTTTCTACTTCCTTGACCACTGGAGACGATAGGTACTTTGAAGTGGAAGGAAGTGATACCACGTTCTTTTCAGAAGTGGATTTCAGAATTAATGATACGGTAAAGTCTTATTTCCCAATTCTGGATTATTTCGCCTACGATCATGGCTCAGCAGACTATGCAGCGGGGATCAATCAAAAATCAGGCATGCTGGCCATCAAATATGATACCCCTGAAGAAGTTTTCATTGAAGGGATTTCCATAAATTTCACAAACGCAAATCAAGCGAATCAAGCCATAGATATTATGGTTTGGAAAGACCTCGATCAAGACCCTCTTTTTAGTCGACAAGACCTGATCCCAGTAAAAGAAGCTGGTGAAGAATTTTTATATTATTCGCTTGACACAAATATTAGGGTCAATGGCGAATTCTATATTGGCTATGCACAGTTCACAAATGATTTTATCCATGTGGGTTTAGATAAGTCAAATGACCAAGGAGATAAATTATTTTATAATGTCGCTGGCGCTTGGGTACAAAACGATCAGGTAAAAGGATCCATGATGATTCGCCCACATGTTTCTTTAAGTCAACCTTTTGAACAAAACATTACCCCTGATGCAAGATTGAAAATTTACCCCAATCCAGTTGAAACATTTCTCAACCTTGAAGGCAGCTTCAGCGAATTGAGGATATTTGATTCCTTTGGAAAAGAGATTTTTCTCCCACGAGAAAGCAGTCAAGAAGGGGAAATTATTAATTTTGCAGGACAGCGTCCAGGCATTTATCTTATCAATGTAATTTCGGAAGCAGGTTCCCAATCAATAAGAATATTAGTTAGATAGAATTATGGAAGATATTAATGTAGAAGACCTAAAATCAAGGCTAGATAAAAATGAGAAATTTGTATTCCTCGATGTTCGTGAAGAATGGGAGTATGAGGATGAAAACTTAGGGGCAATCAATATCCCTTTAGGTGATTTACCAAATAGACTGGATGAAATCGAAAAATACAAAAATCAGGAAATTGTCGTTCACTGTCGATCTGGAGCAAGAAGCGGTAACGCTAAAAAGTTTTTGGAATCGAAAGGGTTTTCCAAAGTCCGCAATGTATTAGGCGGGATTATGGCTTACAATAATTTATAAAAACTTCCCGAAGGAAGTTTTTTTTATGAAAACATAAACGGTTTTGGAGCAAAACTGATCAGAAATATCAAAATTGCAATCCATCCTATAATTTTCCTTGAGGCACTCAACTCTTTAAACCCTGATACTTCTGGATGTCTTAATCCCATTACCCTGCCTAATAAGAACGCAAAGAACAACCAACCTTGATAGCCTTCCCATTCTGGCTTGATGAATGCTACAGCATACTGAGTGGCTGCCAGGCTTAATACTATTGTCCAT
This sequence comes from uncultured Algoriphagus sp., assembly GCA_965659625.1. GTDB lineage: Bacteria > Bacteroidota > Bacteroidia > Cytophagales > Cyclobacteriaceae > Algoriphagus. The sequence continues at coordinate 223,402 of CBFHWO010000004.1, forward strand.
TTATTCTGTGTTGATAAACCAGACTTGCTATAGCATAAATATAAATAGCCAACATACAAGGGAATTCGCAATAGCAAATCATCAATCGGAAGATAAGGATTGATAAATCCTAGACCGGCATAACCTATAAACGCAGTAAAAGCGATCAAAGAGACGGTTTTATGGTTCTTCGGAAAAAGCCCAAATATTACATGTCCACCATCCAACTGTCCTATTGGCAACAGATTAAGTGCCGTAAAAAAGAGTGCTAAATAGCCAGCAAAGAGAAATGGATAATGAATGACTTCCGACATAGAAGGTATCCGCTCCGGATCCCCAAACACTTCTCCCAAAGACCAAAAAAGTAAATTATTACCCAAATCAAAATCTAAAACATCCTCTCCATATCCTTCAAAGGTTGGGTCCGCATATTCTGGATGAATTTGATAGATATATTCGGCTGGAGGTAATGTTGAAAAGCCATAAATCAATAAACCCAAGGCTACAACAAATCCTGCCAATGGTCCCGCAACTCCAATATCAAAGAATTTTTTACGACTATTGACAAAGCCCTTCATTTGAATTATTGCACCAAATGTACCGATAGATGGCACTCCTATAAATCCTAACCAAACAGGAATAAAGAAAGGCAAACTGCATCTCACTTTATGATATAATGAAGTAAAAAAATGACCCAGTTCATGAATCATTAAAATACCGATAAAAGGAATTGAAAATGCCGTAGCTTTCCAAAAATCATCAAGCGATAAGAATTGATCTTCTGAGGCAAGAACCGATTTGCCAAAAACCCACTCACCACCTGCAAGGGTAGTCGTAATAAGAGTAAGAAGAAACAAAAGACCGTGGATTAGGTACTCTTTTTTGCTATACATTTTTCAAAAAATCAAAAATAACCTGAGGACCGGTCACATGTACAGCTTGAATACCGACTGATGCTGCTCCTTTGACATTTGCTTCCAAATCATCAAAAAAAACTACGCGCTCAGGCTTTGAACCTAATTGGTCAAGCATCGATAAATAAATTTCAGGAGAAGGCTTAGATAATCCCATCTCATGACTTAGAAATACATGATTAAAAAGCGAATCAAAGTTTGTCAAACCAAAATCTCTTTGCAATATTTTATAAACAGCATCGATATGGATCTCATTCGTATTACTCAAAATACCAAGGGTATATTTCTCTTTCAATTTGGTAATGAGTTCAATTCTTTCTGAAGGAATATTTTTTAATAGTGAATTCCATAACTCATCTATTTTTTCATCATGCCAATCCTGTTGAAAATAATCTCTAACTTCATTTCGAAATACGACTGAATTTATTTCACCTTTCTCATATTTTTTATGAAATTCAGTCAGGTAAAACTGTTCCGTCTTATCTTGATGATTTTCAGGAAGTTCCTTTTTAATTAATTCTAAAGATTTGTTGTAGTCAATATCCACTATCACATTTCCAAGATCAAAAATTAAAAAATCCGCGTCAGGAACGTTTTTCATGCAGAATTAGGGTTGTTTATATTACTTCAAATATGTAACATTGCAGTCCCAAAACCAAGGTTTATAGCGAATACGAGCTAAAACTAGCAGTTTTAAGAGTACCGGGCCTATAGCTCATTCGGTTAGAGCAACTGACTCATAATCAGTAGGTGCCTGGTTCGATCCCAGGTGGGCCCACAAAGCCATTCGTTAATTCGGATGGCTTTTTTTTTTAGATTCCTCCTCTGTGAATTTCCTCCTTGGCTTATTTTCTTCTAATCAGCTTTGAAGTGCGGAGGAAGCTTGATGAAGTTTATTACTCGTCCATTCTTGATCAGTTTGCAATTGGTAAGATCATACTTCAAATAATTTCATTTCATGAAACAAATTGCAAGTCTGCCTAAATATAATAGTGGCAATTGCAATTTATAGCTAGCCATATCAATGTACAAACTAAACCTAGAGAGGTTAAACCTTAATAAACCAACTGAATTTAAAGAAAAGAAACAATCTCGTTCTGTTCGTCAAAGTAAAATGATCCCCAAACAAGAAGTTATCAGAAAAGGATATCACCGTTCTGAAAAGCTGAAAGGAAAGCTAATTTTGATTACTGAAGGATATAGCGGAATAGTTTGAATTGTATAAGATCACTGCCCATTGAAGAGCCAGACAACCCAGTGAAGTAGGACCCGAGTTTGTTTTTTAGCCAGTGATGAAAGTTCCTATATCGCTGATCATTTATCCATGCTAATAGTTGAGAAATAGTGGGCACATAGATTGTTTATGGTTAAAGTCACCTAAGTTTTTTGAAGCGAAAATTACGGTCCATTAGCCGATAAATTTCACCCTTGCTTTTTGTAAAACCAATCATTCATCTCATCCTAATCAGAAGCAAGAATTTCGATATAAAAAAAGTAACTCAAAAGGATTCAAATCAACTCATGAAGTAAATTAGGCTTGTCAAATATTCCGCAAAAGAGGAAAATTTCACCCCAATAAGCCAAATACACCCATCCCTGTCAATTTCTCTAATTGCTTTTCATCTGTTAAATCCAACCTCAGTGGAGTCATAGATACATGATTATTTTCAAGAGCAAAACGATCAGTTCCTTTATCTGGATTTTGCAGAGGCACAACAGTAAACCAAAAATGCTTCCTTCCCATAGGATCCTCTGAAGGCTTCACCAATCCGTCATACTGTCGAACAGACTGACGGGTCCACGTAATTCCTTCGGGAGAAAAAGGGAAGTTTACATTGACCAATTTTGGCCCATCTTCAGAGATCAAATATTCAAGCACCTGCCTTATATAAGGTCTCATCTGGGAGAAATCATATTCTTCTGTTTGTGTAGGAGTACTCAATGCTATCCCTTTGATTCCTAGCAATGCGGCCTGTTTTGCTCCAGCAAGTGTTCCCGAATGCCACATGGAATTTCCCAAGTTGGGACCAAGATTAATCCCTGATAGGACCACATCTACTTTTTCCCAGTGAAAGCTTCCCAAAGAAACGCAATCTGCTGGAGTCCCATTTACACGATAGGCATCGAAATTTCCTATATGAGTTTTTTTGTAAGAAAGGGGCCGGGTAGCAGTTATTGCATGCCCCATAGATGACTGCTCCACATCTGGAGCCACTATTCTGATATCTCCGAATTCCGATGCTACTTCTGCCAATTCCAAAATGCCGGGACTGTAAACCCCATCATCGTTTGTGATCAAAATTTTCATAGTCAACAAGTTTAGTCACTTTTTTGTATGCAAATAGTAAGCAGGACTTTTAAACCAAGGCCATATGAAAATCATCTTATTTTATAATCCAACCGCAGGAGAAGAAGATTTTCCCCTGGAAAAAATAATAAAATCGCTAGAAGATCAGGGAGCAAATGTGTACGTCAAAAATACCAAAGAGGAAAATTTCGAAAATGTATTTGATTTAATTTTTGATTTGATCATAATCGCTGGTGGAGATGGTACAGTGGAGAAAATCCTGTTCTTTTTAATTAAATCAGAAACACCCATCGCCATTTTGCCTTTTGGCAACGCCAATAATATTGCTGGTAGTCTAAAATTAAGGTTAGATTATGAAAATATTCTCAGTAGGTTCGATCAGAAGAGGTTTCATTCATTAAGCATTGGGAAATACGAAACTTCAGGAGAAATCGGTTGGTTTTTAGAAGGAATTGGTTGGGGAATTTTCACATCATTGCTTTTACAGATAGATCGGGATGTGATACAAATCCCTGATTCTACATCCAAGGTCGAAATTGGCCTGAAAACCCTAAAAAAAATGCACGATGATTTGCCTTTTAATGATTATAAAATTGAATTGGATGGAGAGGATTATTCTGGGGAATACATTTGGGTAGAAATCATGAATACCAAACGTCTGGGTCCTCAGCTTGAACTTGCACCAGATGCAGATCATAGTGATGAGTATTTGGATGTGATGCTGGTTGGTAAAAACCAAAAATCAGAATTACAGAAATTTATTAAGGCGCAAAAAAAGAATTGTAGTTCAAGTCCGTTCAAGACTATTAAAGCCAAAAAAATCAAGGTCCTTTCCCAGCTGCCATTTCATGCAGATGATGAATTGCACCAACCCAAAACTCTATATGGAGGTTCACAGGAAGTAATAGTGACGCTTTGTGAGCACCAATTGCAAATATTACAGACTTAAATTAAAACCTCTATGCCTATAATAAAAAACCTAAATCTTACTTAAGATGAAACCAAAAATAGGTAGACACTACTAGGAGAAATAAAATCAAACATAGAGGAATCCTCACAGAAGCTCCAAGTAAAGCATTTGCCAAGGACCATCAAAAAACAAACTATTAGATGAAATCAAAGGGAACATTATTAAAATTAGTATTACTCATTCTGGGAACCTACTTCCTTATCAAAGGTCTTGTAGTTTCCACCACCTTTCTGGTGCCTTTAGTTTTCGCTTCCTTACTTACATTAATCTGCATTCCCCTTTCAAGAAAGATTGAAAGAATAGGTATACCTAAAGGTTTGGCTTCTTTTATTTGTGTAGCGATAAGCTTGATAGCATTTCTTACGGTTTTTGTTGTCATCTCAGTTCAGATCAAAAATATCAGTGATAGATGGCCTGAGGCAAAAGAAAATTTAAAACCTAAACTAGAGCAACTTCAAAGCTACATTCTCGACAAAACTGGCATCAACACTCAAGATCAGATGAATATTATTTATGGGGATTCTGATTCAGAAAGTTCAGATTCTTCGGGTAGCATAACTGACGAACAGTCCTCAGAAATGATCAACCAAGATGCAAAGAAGAAAATTGGATTGATTGTTATTGACTTTTTCGGCTTTGTAGGTAATACTATGCTTTCATTCATTTACCTATTTTTCCTCTTGCTCTATCGACGAAAAGTAAAACTTTCAATCCTCGAATTCTTTGATCCAGATTTTAGAAAACAAGCCAGGGAAGTCATGACCCAATCAATTCAGCTAGCGGAGAACTTTTTAGTCGGCCGGCTAATTCTAATTCTTTTTCTGGCAATCTTTTATAGCATAGGAATGTCAATAGCTGGCTTAGAAAATGCCATACTTATCGCTGTCATCACGGCTCTTTTATCTCTATTTCCCTACATAGGTAATGTCATCGGTTATATTCTGGCCATCAGTTTGGCATTGTTTGGAGGAGTTGAATTTTGGGCTTTGATCGTCATATCCATCACCTATGGATTAGCACAATTCATTGAGTCCTATATTTTGGAACCTTATGTAGTGGGAGACAAAGTTGGTTTAAACCCTTTGGTCACCATTATTGTGGTTGTATTGGGAAGCTCAATCTGGGGGTTGTCTGGAATGATTTTGAGTATTCCTGTTGTTGGAATATTAAAGATAATTTTTGATGCAACCGATGGAATGAGGCCTATTGGATATGCACTAGGTGATGAAGATATTGGAGATCCTAAAAAACAAGGCGTTTTGAGTAAATTGGGAGAGAATATTTGGAATAAATTCAAAGGAAAATCTGAATGAGTTTATCCTAAAAAACTGTAACATCTATTCTGGACAAGTCACTTCTTGCTGATATCCGCAATTCTTCACTTTTTAAGCCTTTTGGAGATTTCAAACTTTCTAATGAAAGCTTTGCTCTTAAAAGAATTTCGACTGTCTATTTTAACATAAACTAATACCAAAATCATGAGCTCTTTATTATATCTTATTGCAGTCATATTGCTTGTAGGATGGTTGATCGGCTTTTTTTTGTATAGCGTCAGTGGACTGATTCATATTTTGTTAGTCTTGGCTTTTATATCCATCCTATTCAGGCTTATAGGAGGTCGATAACCAATAAAAAATTGGCAAAATGAAAAAGGCAGGGAAACCCTGCCTTTTTCAATGTTAACACAACCCATAACTGAAGTCTAAAAATTAAATCGTGCAGATAGCAGATAGATCTGCGTTTCTCTTTTGGAGTAAAACTCCTGAGAAAACGTATTGGTCATTGATGTTCCGGCAAATCTTCGAGTATCGAAAATATCTCTGGCACTAAAAGTCAGGCTCCCTCTTCCGTCAAAGAAGGACCTCTGTAAACTTCCATCAAAGTAATATTGTGCTAGATCCCTTCCTTGGGCCTCTATCTCTGGGGATTCATAATTTCCCACTAACTGGAAGTTTATTCCTAGAGGAAGCTTGAAGTCTTGTGTTAATTTCACATTCCAGGAAAAACCGGAATTGGTAAACTCCTCACTGATATTTGACCCATCCACTGCGATTTGGAAAAGAGTTAATCCTCCGTTCAATGAATACCAATCTGAAAGTTCGCTGGTAGCGATAAACTCCACTCCATAGGATTCGGATGACAAGAGATTATCAGGCTGGGAATAAGAAATCCCATCTTCTACGAAAGTGATAAAATCAATCTGTCCATTTACCTTTCTGTAAAATAGATTAGTGGTGAAACTGCTCTTTTCAAAGTTCGCCAAATGTCCAAATTCATAAGAATTTATCATCTCTGGTTGCAAATCAGGATTCCCCCTTCTTACATTTAAACTATCGGTGATATCCGGAAATGGGTTTAGTCTCCAAGATCTAGGTCGGTCAATTCTCCTGCTGTAGGTAAGTTTGAGAGAGTGATTATCATTAAGATTATAAAGTCCTTGGACACTTGGGAAAAGATTGAAATAAGACTGTTTATTGCTCTCATTCGTATTTTCTAAGTAAGTATCTACATTGGTAAGCTCACCCCTTAATCCCAAAGCATATTCAAACTTTGGTTTGGTATTAGAGTAGACAAAATACCCAGCATGGATTTGATCTTTGTAAATAAAATGGTTGCTGACATTCGGATTTACTACAAAATCTTGACTTACCTCATCAAATCTTAAGTATTGATAATCATTGTCAAATTTCCGGATATTCGATTTCAGCCCCATTTCAATTTTTTGATCCTCCCATGGTCGGATATAATCAAATTGGAAAACTGATATGTTTCTAACTTCATCGGTAAAAGCCCTTTCCCTGCCAGTTAGATTTTCTGGGTCTGGACTTGTGGAATTATTGAAAATTTCAATGTTTTGAGTCTTGTATTGATTTCTATACGAGTGGCTCGCCAAAGCTCTAAATAAATGCCCCTTATCTTTAAACGAATGCTCAAAAATCAAAGCATTGTCCCAGCCATCATCAGTTTCATTTTCTGAATTTCTTCTTACATAATCGAAGACATCTCCACCTTTTAGCTGCTCCGCATATAAAGTATTGACTTGCCAGTTTTCACTAGACTGGAAGACTCCTTCATAACTCAGGACATTCTCACCGAAGTAATAATCTGCTCCAAAATTTAAATTATGCCCGATATCATGGTCGGTATTGCTTGTATTCTGGACGAGAGATTCATTTTCTTCAAAAAGCAACCTGGTAGACTCGCGATTCCCAATTTGTTTCCAGTTCCTATAATTATAGCCCGCATAGGTATTTAATTTCAGCCCACGATGACTGATTCTACCTCCCAGATTTGTTCGGTTTCTTGTACCATAAGTACCTTCTACTCCACCATGAGTCCCTAGCTCCAAACCTTTTTTTAGAATGATATCTATCACACCGGCTTCAGCTTCGGCATCATATCTTGCATTGGGATTATTTATCACTCTAATTTCCTCCACTGCACTGGCAGGTAATTGATCCAGATTTTGGGTCAATGAAGAATTTCTACCATTAATCAGAATATTGGTCCCGGAACTACCTCTCAAAGAAACTGCACCATTTTCACTTACAGAAATTGACGGTGTATTTCTCAACACATCCAGGAGTGTACCTCCTGTATTAGCCAGATTGTTTTCAGGGGTGATGGTAATGCCTTCCATGGTAGATCGGATTGGCATTTTACTGGTTTCTACCACAACTTCCTCTAGATTTTGATTTTCACTTTTCATCTCCAAAGTCCCTAATTCAACAGGTCCAGATACCTCTACATCTGAAATAGTGAAATCTGAATAGCCCAGAAAAAAAGCTTTGAAAAAATAATTACCGGGGCTAATCTCTAACGAAAAGCGTCCATTTTCATCCGTATCTCCAAATATTTCGGGAGTGGTGGTTTCAGCAGTTTCAAAAATTGCCACTTGTACAAAAGACAAGGGCCTGTTAGTCTGAGAATCCACCAGCGTTCCACTCACTTCAGAATTCTGCCCAAAAGAGTGTACACTCCAAAGCAGGAAACAAGTGGTAAAAAATCTGAAAATAGTTGAATTTACTCTAAGCATTGAATCGTTGGTTTTTAAGTTTCTCTTAATTTTACCAAATGATTCTGAATCAAATTTGAAGTTGATTACCTAAGCCTAATTTTAGCTGAATGTATGGAACCCTCTGAAGTGTAGGAAAAGGATAAATGATAGGTTTTACAAATCTGATTAACAATGGCAAGTCCTAAACCAATAGATTCAGTCCCATCACTTTCTTTTTTAAAACGCTGCAAAAGTTCTTCTGGATTCATTTTCAAAGGCTTTCCAGAATTCTCAACCAAAAGAAAATCAGAACTCAGTTCTACCCTGATCCACCCCTCTTCGATATTATGTTTGACTGCGTTGCTGATCAAATTCTGAATCATCACCTCCGCAATAAAAGGATGGATGGCAGAATAGACCTCTTCCTGAATTTTTTGTTCTAAACTGAGTCCATTGACTTGAATCAGCTCTTCTGTGAGCTCAAGGTTATTCTTTACTACCTCTGTCAGATTGATGGAAGAAGGAGTTTCAAATTCATTGTTTTCCAATTTTGCCAGCAAGCTTAAAGACCTCACAATTCTTTGGATTCGCTCATTATTCTGATAAGCAGAATGGATCAATTCTGCCTGCTTCTCCGTGATGTCCTCATTCATCAAATGCTCTAACTTTCCCCGAACCACGGAAGTGGGTGTTTGGATTTCATGAGAGATATTTTCCGAAAACTCTTTGATCTGCCTGTAATCCTTTAGGAGTTTGGCAGACATCCGCATTAAAAATTCATTGAGCTGATCAAATTCTTTGATTTTACTTTTCGAAAATTCGAATGGTACATTGCTGGAAAAATTGAAATTTTGGATCTGATTTAAAGAGTCTTGAAATGGTCTTAAAACCCGGTTGGATATTCTGCGCAGGAAAAACCCAATAAATGCGATTTGAAGTAAGAAAACCACGACCATGGTAAACACAACTGTTTCTGTGATATCGTCCTTTTCCACCAACAAATTGAAATAGGAAATTCTATAATGTTGGCCATCGATTTTGTAGGATTTACTCGCCTTAAGTTGCTTTACTTTCTTATCATTAGGGTCATGAAAAGCCAAAGTATCCCTTAAGTTCAAGGCTTCCTCTTCCCTATTCATAGGCAAAAGTTCTATTTCCAGTCGATCATCCACCAATCCCTCATAGGGACTTCCTCTGCGAATCTGGTCCGCAACAGAATCCACTTGCCGATCCAGTTCCCTTCCCATTTCGAATTCTATTTCAGAATCTATTTTGAGATAAATAAAAAACCCACCAATCAATAGACCTGCTAAAGTCAAGCTCAAGTATAATAAGGTGATGATGTTAATGAGTTTCATGATGGATTTTCTTCAAATTTATATCCTATCCCATAGACCGTCTTAAGGTAATCTTTGCCCCCAGCTTCACAGATTTTTTTTCTCAGGTTTTTCATATGTTGGTATACAAAATCAAAATTTGCCAGATCATCTGTATAATCTCCCCAGAGGTGCTGAGCAATGGCCTGCTTGCCCAAAACGCGGTTTTTATTGGTAATCAAGAAAATCAATAGATCGTATTCTTTCTTGGTCAGATCAAGCAATTTTCCTTTGACAAAAGCCTGAGAAGTATTGTAGTGAATGGCAATTTCATCGATCAGCATTTCATCCGAACCATCCAATTTGGATCTTCTATAAATTGCCTTCAGCCGGGCCAGTAATTCCGAAAGATGAAAGGGTTTTGGTAAATAATCGTCTGCACCTTGATCTAGACCTGAAATTTTATCGTCAAGAGAGTCTTTTGCAGAAATGATCAGGACATTTGGTGCATTTCTCCTAGATTTTATAATCTTCAATAAATTGAGTCCATCTCCATCTGGTAACATCAAATCAAGCAGAACACAATCATAAGAATAGGACAACAATTTATCCTCAGCGAGATATAGGTTATTTGCAGTTTCACAGCGAATCCCTTCCTGATCCAGGTATCTGACTACATTATCAGCAAGCTCTGCATTATCTTCGACAAGGAGAATTTTCATAGGAATGACAAGAAATGAATTTCATGTAAAAAGGGCAATTTGAAGATCATAAAATACTCTGAAGCAATTCTGAAGTTGAGGTTTAACTTATCATTTACAAAAAATTATTCAATAATACCTTATAAAACAAAGGCTTAGAAAGACACTTAAAAATCAGCCAGAATCGTCTCATTTTTTTAAGAATAAATAGCCCCTCAAAAATTGTAAAAAAGAATATTTCACTGCATTTGCACCCGGTTCTGAAGAGAGTGTCTTAGACTTGATCTTCATTAAACCACGGGGGGTAGCGTAGCCCGGTATCGCTCCTGCTTTGGCAACAGGAGGTCGTAGGTTCGAGCCCAACTGGGCCCACAAGTCATCCGATTTTTTGGATGGCCTTTTTTATTTTTGTTTTACTTAAAACTCATTTATAAATTTTAGAAACCTTTTATTGAGGAGGCTATCAAAACGTCTCAAAAGAAGCAAAACACTGTAAAAAATGAATTACAGAAAAGATGATATTAACCTTGCAAAAGCATACTTTAACCTCAACCAAATACTTTTGCTTAACCACTTTTGCTTATCGATCTCTATACATTCTTTCAAATCCTCCAAAAAAACATCTTCAAGCTGCTTACCAAACGTTTCTCCATAGATAACAGACATGATTTCAAAGTTTAAATCAAAACTTCTGATATCCATATTTGCCGTGCCAACTACACTTACCAATGAATCTGCTACTACGGTTTTAGCATGCACAAATCCTTTTTTATAAAGGAAAATCCTAACACCTGCTTGCAACAAATCATCAAAGTAGAACTTAGAAGCAGCTCCCACAATGGCTGAATCAGATTTTTCAGGGATCATAATTCTTACATCTACTCCACTTATCGCAGATTCTTTCAGTGCATCTAAGATGCTGTCATTTGGAATGAAATAAGGATTCGTGATATACAGTTTTTTCCTAGCGAGCGAAAAAATCCGAAAATAGGTCAACATAATATTTGACATAGGATAGATAGGTCCTCCAGCTACCACTTGTGCAAATGCCTTGGTTCCAACAACTTTCAATTGGGGATTTGGTCTAGGTAAATTTTCAGAAGAACATATGATTTTCTCCTCGCAACTAGAATTCCAGCTCACTATAAAATGGCGCTGAAGACTATTGACTAGAGGACCAATTATTTTCACATGCGTATCTCTCCAAAACAAACCTGTATCTATAGAATTGTCATATCGATCTGAGACATTAATCCCACCTACAAAACCATAAACCCCATCTACAATTATTACTTTTCGGTGATCTCGATGATTCATCCGGTTTGCAAATTGACGCAGCCTAATTCGAATTTTAGGATGGATTTCAACACCTCCATTCTTCAATTCCCTGACAATGTTGTGTTTAATTTTTCGACTAGCGTAGTCATCATATAAGACGCGTACTTTTACTCCTTCCTTAGCTTTTTTCAAGAGTATTTCTTTAATCTGATTCCCACGTGTATCATTTTCCCAATCGTAGTATTCCATATGAATAAAATACTGGGCGGTTTCCAATGTGGATAGTACCTCAGGGAATTTTTTTTCTCCGTTTATAAGTAGCTGAAAATGATTTTCGCTTAAAAACTCTCCACCGACCTCTTTTAAGAAGTCAACTAATCTATCGTATTGGAGCAACTCGGACGCATGAGTTTTAACAAGTGAAGCAGTAGTATCAATAACAAAATTCGAAAAACCAGTATCTAATTCTTGCTGAATCTTTGACCCCAAAAATCTGGAACTAAGGTGACGGTAGTTAACACCAATGGCATAATAAATAAAAATCCCTGCTATTGGAACCGCAAAAACTAACAGAAGATAGGCTAGAGTTTTGGATGTGGAGTGAGTATCAATAAGTATTCTCACCACCGTAAAAAGTAGAATACAACTATAAATTATGGTTGCGATCAACATATTATTGCTCTAATTATCGTAAAACTGTTTACACCTGACACAATAAATTCTTATCTGAAGTAACGGATATGTTAGTGGAATTAAAAATCATAGTAAAATAATATATTTAACCGAAAGCCATTTCCTTCTTGAAAGTTACGATCCACTCTTTTTCCCCAAATTGCCTCTCCTCCTACTTTTGCACCTTCTGTAAGATCCCAAAAAGTATTAGTACGAAAAGTATATCCTTTTCTAAATTCATCATTTTCAGAGAAGTCAAAAGTTTGTAAAAGGATACCTCCGACTGTGAAATTGGAATACAAATATGATTTCCAACTGTGTTCGTAAGTTCCATAAAACCCAATAGTACGGGGAACCCTTAAATCGCCACTAGGAGAAACTACAACATCCGAACTAGTCCCATTAAAATCGTTAAAATACCGGGTGATTGCTTTACCCACAACACCTTGAATATACCATTTACCATTTTTCCATGAATTAATTACTGTAGAACCGGAAATACCATATCCTGGCCTTATAACTAATTTATCATCATCCCCCCTTCCAGACAATAACGGCACGATACCGGAAAGTTGGACTGAGCCCCATGGATAGACTTTATCGAGCCGTGCAGTGATGTCTGGAAAAAGTTGAACTGTTCTTGAAGAGATCGAATCAGGCACGCTTAGGTTTGGAATGATATATTCCAATCCGACGTTGAGATTAAACCCTTTTATCTGTTTCGGTACCAAATATCTTACTTGTGGATTTCTAGTGATGATAGATCCCGTAGGGCCAGAAAAATCTACAGTCGCAGGTGATGCAGTTAAATGAGAAAACAAACTCCATGTCTGCCCAAATAAAAATCTTTCATATTGACCATAGGCATGTCTTATTCGAAAACCATTGGTGCCAGCAAAATCCGTTTCCAATCGGATAAAAACATTCCCTTTATCAGTTTCTCGAGTCACCTCAAAGCCGAGGAGGGTTTGATCCAATCCATTATAATAAACTGGAAAAACTTTATTTAACTCACCAGTAGGTATTTCATCCGTTCGGAATGAATTCTTAGAAGGTAAATTAAGTCCATCAAACACTACTAAATATCTCACAGATCCAAGAATTCGCATTTGCATCTTCCCGTCGGGTGTACTGATAAACAATCCACGGTTCTCACCAATATCCAGTGGAGCCACTTCCTTAATCCGAGTCGAATCCCTTTGAATTGTATCTGGGAGATTCATTCCAACCATAGTCCTTTTTTGATCAGTATCCTGAGCGATGCTTTCAATAGGAAATTGAACCAAAAGGATAAAAATGAATAAGATCACTTGAAACCTTTTTAGAAGATTTCTTAAGGAGTTTGAATCTTTCACAGAATTATAAAGTGTATTCAGTTATTTTTTTTTAAAAAAAAGGGCTTTGATAAAGTACTCAAATTTAAAATATTCAGCGAAGGCTAGGCCTAATTATTTTATTTTATTGAAAGAGGTTTCAATTGAACTGGCATTATTCATAGACTTCGCTATTCCAAAGGACATAGAATCAACTAATTAACCTACAAAATGCACCTCAAGCTTGGTATTCCCTAAAACCATATATATGTTACCTTTATTTACTATGTAAAGCATTGCATTTCTATCCATAATGAAATTTCCTCAATATAATCCTCTGAAAAAGTTGGTATTTCTCTGTGAAAAAGAAAGGTATATAAAGTCTATAGGACCTTGTTAGACATTTTCAAATCCAATTATCCAAGTTCATTTCTGAATCAAAATCAAAAAATCCATTCTAACTTTAACAGTTTATAAATAATCAATTATAACAACCCAATAGAGTATTTCATTTTTTTCCTTGAAATCCTAGCTTAAGAAAATTGTAAAAAGGAATATTTTACTACATTTGCATCCGGTTCTGAAGCAAGGGTCTTAGACTTGAACTTTATTAAACCACGGGGTGTAGCGTAGCCCGGTATCGCGCCTGCTTTGGGAGCAGGAGGTCGTAGGTTCGAATCCTGCCACCCCGACAAAAGCCATCAGAATTTTTCTGATGGCTTTTTTTATCACTTTACACAAAAATGTTTTTAGTGGCAGAGGTTTCTCTCTAAGGCACCACGAAATTTTGGAGACTAGTAAGAAAGAATAGACAACTTAGAGTTCTATAGTAAACCTTCTTACTTCAGTCTTTATTCCGGCCCAGGCTTTTTTAAAACCAGATAAAAACAATAGACTGTTACAAAAACTACAGTTAGCTGAACTACGATCGCTATTATCAAAGCTGAATTATTCATGGGAAATTGATTTACGTTTTACGCCTGAATACCAAACAATTACTGAGATAAACACAAATAATAGGATTAGTTGAATCCTCGCCATAGTAGAAAACAGCATCTTTTTTGAATACAATTCGCTGTTGGCGGTGTCTTCCACACGCAACAATTTCAACTCTTCATGGCTAAGTTTAGAAATCAGGGAGCTTGGATCGAGATTCCAACCTTCTCCATTCGATAAGTTTGAAAATGCTAACATCCAATCGTTATCCGCTGGTGTTAGCATTGCTCCTACTAATACCATCAACAATAGTAAGGGTGTCAAATACTGCATCACCCATCGATAGAATTGAGGAATCTGGATATCTGCCCCGAGATTCAATTCTGCCCAGCCCTTTTTCATTCCAAAAATCCAGGAAAACAAAATCATTTCAAGCAGAGCAAAAACAACCAAACTTACCGTTCCGGCCCAGTAATCATATTCTTCAAAATAGCCATATTGGTAGAAAAGTATGGTCGGTAGCCCCATGATCAATGCAAGAAAACCAAAACTGACTGCACCTTTTATTTTCCCCCAGCCAAACTCATCTTGCATAAATCCCATCCAGGGAGTTCCCATGGCTAATGAAGAAGTGATTCCGGCAAAAAACAACAATCCAAACCAGCAGACCCCAGCAATTGCTCCAAAGACTGCTCCCCATTGTTGAAATAAATAAGGCATAGTTTGGAAAGCCATTCCGAAACCGGCATTTTCCAATACCCAGTCCAATCCTAAGAATCCCGCAGCAATTGGGATGACGATCGCACTTCCCAAAACGATTTCTACAAATTCATTCGTAAAACCAGAAGCGAGTGAATTCAAAGCGATGTCTTCATTTTCACGCAAATAGGATGCATAGCACTGGATAGAACCCATTCCCACTGAAAGAGTGAAAAAGATCTGTCCTGCAGCAGCAAGCCAAACTTTTGGATCAAAAAGAGATGTATACTGCGGAGTCCAGAGAAAATTGATTCCATCCCAGGCATTGGCATCTGGAAAAGCTTCGGAAGCATTTCCCATTCCCATCGTCCAGCCTTTCAATGCCAAGACTGCTCCAAATAAAATCAACAATGGCATTCCAATTTTAGCCACTTTTTCTATACCGCTCAAACCCGTGGAAAGAATATAAATGTTGATTCCCAAGACAAGAACATATACCAGGACCGGAAGGAAAGGAATTCCAAAATATGCTCCTGTCAAGTCTACATATTGATCAAAAAAACCGCTCACTTCAGCTTGAGACATGCCCGTAAATGTTCCCATCAACGTGTGGAACACATATAGAAAAGTCCAGGACTCTATATAGGTATAATAGGCCACAACGGCGATGTTGGTAAAAATCCCAAAGACGCCGATGTACTTCCACCAACTGCTTTTGCCCATCGACCCCAAAATATAGGGAGTGCTATGGTTTCCGAGTTTTCCCCCATATCTTCCAATGGACCATTCTGTAAATAATAATGGGATTCCCATCAACACAAAACAGACGAGATAAGGAATAATAAATGTTCCTCCTCCGTTTTGAATAGCCTGAACCGGAAATCTCAAGAAATTGCCCAGCCCGACCGCATTTCCTGCCATGGCGAGAATCAGCCCAGTCCTGGATCCCCAGGATTCATTTTGTTTTGACATAAAGTAGTTTGAAATAGAAAAGGGCATCCCTGAAGGACACCCATTTCTGATTTAGTTCAATTGTTTTTTTATGATCTCAAGCCACTTATCTGCCAAGACAGTTTCACCCAAGAGGTCAGAATAATACTCCGCATCATAGATTTCCAGAGAATGGATTTCCCCTTTCTCAGATTTTGGAATCAGTTCCAAAGCCAGATATTCTGGAAGCTTGTTAGAATTGGTTTTTCCATCTAACTCCCTCAAGGTTTTAATCAGATTTACTTTTCGATAATCCGAAAGCTTAAGACTTTTTTCAATCTCCTCAGCTCCTTTTTGCACATACACCAGTACCTTTTGCTGGTAATCAATTCCAAAACCATAGCGGGTTCTCCAGGTTTCTATTTCAGTGGGCAAAGCTCCTTTGCCCCGAGCTACCTCATGAATTTTTGAAATTAAGCTGAGGTTTTTCT
Source organism: uncultured Algoriphagus sp. (assembly GCA_965659625.1). Taxonomy (GTDB): domain Bacteria; phylum Bacteroidota; class Bacteroidia; order Cytophagales; family Cyclobacteriaceae; genus Algoriphagus. The sequence goes on from CBFHWO010000004.1 coordinate 239,906, forward strand.
TTTTGTTTTGTTGTCCATAATAAATGAACGGTGCACTAAAAGCGCACATCAATAAACATGACATTATTAATGTCACAGGTTCTATATCATACATGTGAATGGTAGTTAGATAACTTTAAGTAAAATCAGATTGGGAGTAAACCCACGGATTCACTGCTATCCTACCAAGTGTGAAAGAAATGGATGAAAGTCTCCTTGACGTCGAAAAGCGGTAAGGATTTCTTAAAAAGTGGAATTGACAAAGAAAGGTCCTTTGTCAGAAGTTGTATGGGGACCCAAGGAGAATTGAAATTAGACCAAAGTCCCCAATCAATCGCAAATGTTGGAGTAATAGGTTTTTCCGAAGTTAAAAGCAGCTGAATCGAAGGAGTAATTACCTCTTGAAGAGTACCAATTTTTTCAAGCCTAAGCTCATCAAGATTAGTTTGCTTCGGAGCCGAAAAAATCGCAGTAAAATTGAAAAGCCAAACAAGACCTAAAAGGAAAGCAATACGCTGTTTAACCATAATTTTTACCGAAATAATGCTGCAAGTTACATGAAAATAAATCTCATTTCCAAGGGGTAAAATCTCCCTTTTTAGATAAAAAAAATAGCATTCCTAAAACACTCAATCCGGGAGTTTAACTCTGCTATAAATTAATCAAAATATGTATTTCACCTATTGATTAGAAAGGCAAAACCTTGGTTCCCTCCTACCCATAAACGGATCTTAATTAATTAATTTTTCCCCTAAATTTTATCAGGATTTATGAAATTTACGTCTAGGTATGGACAACAATCTTAGACTTAATCTTTATTAAACCACGGGGTGTAGCGTAGCCCGGTATCGTGCCTACTTTAGGAGAAGGCAGTCGTAAGTTCTCACGATAACAATCGGGACTGCCACCCTGACAATACCATGTTATTCCTGATAACTGAATAGTTATCAGGATTTTTTTTACCCTGTCTAAAGTATTTTTTATATAAAAATCTTCCTGAAAAATCCACAAATCGGCAAATAGTGGGATCTGGAAATAGAGTAATCCTGTGATTTTAGCAACTATGTTGTCTTAAAAAAAATCACTTGTTAGCACAAAGGTTTGTGAAACTTCATTTACCTTAAAACAATACCCACCCAAATACCTAGATATGTACATTATAGAGAACTATTCCGTTGCTGTTTTTCTGTGCATAATTACTATGCTCTGCTGGGGATCCTGGGCAAACACACAAAAACTTTCTAGCCAAAAATGGCCTTTCCAGCTATTCTATTGGGATTATTCCTTCGGAATTCTAATTATTACATTGTTGCTGGCGTTTACATTGGGTTCCTCTGGAGAAGAAGGAAGAAGTTTTTTAGTGGATCTTCGACAAGCAGAAGCAGAAAGTTTGGGTTACGCCTTTCTGGGTGGGATCATTTTCAACTTTGCCAATATATTACTTGTCATAGCCATTGACTTGGCCGGTATGGCGATTGCATTTCCGGTGGGTATTGGTATTGCCTTGGTTTTGGGAGTATTAACTAATTATATGTACAACCCGGAAGGTAATCCACTCATCCTTTTTGCAGGTGTGTTCTTCATCATGGTGGCTATAATTCTAGATGCATTTGCCTACAAGTACATTCTTAAAAAACAGGAAAAGACTCCTCTAAAAGGAATTTTGATTTCATTGCTGGCGGGCATTGCCATGGGCTTTTTTTATAAGTATGTGGCCCAATCGATGGCCTCCGATTTTGTGACTCCGGAAATTGGAAAATTAACGCCTTATACCGCCTTAGTTATTTTTTCTGCCGGTATTTTAATTTCCAATTTTCTATTCAATACAATTAACATGTACCAGCCCATAACGGGTTCAAGGGTTACTTATAAGGATTATTTTTCGATGGGTAATCCCAAATTACACCTGATCGGAATCTTCGGTGGTGCAATCTGGGGAGTTGGAATGTCATTTAGTATAATTGCCTCAGAACAGGCAGGACCTGCTATTGCCTATGGTCTTGGACAGGGTGCCACAATGGTAGCAGCTCTTTGGGGAGTCTTTATTTGGAAGGAATTGAAAGAATTGCCGAAATCTAAGAATTGGTTAATAACTGCCATGTTCTGTTGTTTTGTAATTGGTCTAGGGTTAATCATTTATTCAAAAGTAGCCTGATATGAAATTAGTCGTCATAGGAAGTTCCAATATGGACTTGGTCATCTCCTTGCCACGAATACCTGCTATTGGGGAAACAGTTTTGGGAGGAAAGTCAAGTATGGTATTTGGCGGAAAAGGAGCTAACCAAGCTGTTGCTGCCAAACGATGTGGAGGTGATGTTTCATTCATAGCTAAAGTGGGCAATGACCTTTTTGGAGAGAACATGAAAAAGCACTTCGAGAAGGAAGGTTTTAATTCGGAGCACATTTTAACCGATGAAAAAGAAGCGACGGGAATAGCTCAAATCTTTGTCTCGGAAAAAGGAGAAAACTCCATTGCCGTGGCACCTGGAGCCAATATGAAACTTATGCCTCCGGATTTTACACCATTCATTGATATGATAGAGAATGCGCAGGTAGTTCTCTTGCAATTGGAAACCCCTATAGAAACGGTCGAATACATTGCAGACCTAGCCTTTCAAAATGATGTGAAACTCATATTGAACCCCGCACCGGCACAAAACTTAAGTGAATGCTTGTTAAGGAAAGTTTGGTTGCTAACTCCGAATGAAACTGAGGCAAGTCTACTGACTGGAATTGATGTAATTGATCAAACAACGGCTCAAAAAGCAGCCGAACATCTATTAAAGCTGGGCGTCAAGAACGTCATCGTTACCTTAGGTGAAAACGGTAGCCTTTTGTGTACTGCCTATGGTGTGGAACACTTTAATGCTTTTAAGGCAAAAGCAATTGATACTACTGCGGCAGGTGATGTGTTCAATGGCACGTTGGCCGTTGCCATTACAAATGGTAAATCATGGAAGGAGGCCATAAACTTTGCCTCGGCCGCAGCAGCTATATCCGTCACAAGAGAAGGTGCTCAACTTTCTATCCCTAAACTATCTGAAATAGAATTTTTTCTAAAAAATCATCTGAAATAAAGGACATGAAAAACCCCATCTTTACTACTACCCTTTTGGCTATTTGTTTGGTCATATCTTCTTGCAATGACACTCAAAAATCCGAACAAAATGAGCTTGAAGATGTCATGAAAGATCCAAGCCTTTCCTATAATGACTATTCGCCTAAACCTACGGATCTTGAAATTTCCCGTTCAGAATATGCTGATAAATTATACGGATTCTGGCTCGCTCAATGTATTGCAAATTGGACCGGTTTGGTGACAGAAATGGACAAGATCGGAAATATTGGAGAAACCAAAACCGGCGATTTCTATACTCGGGAGGATTGGGGAACTCCTGACCTACCAAACATTTGGTCTGATACTCCAAGTGATTTATCAGAAACGATAGATTTTGTTTTTCGAGGAGAAGATGAAATTTGGGGCGCTGATGATGATACGGACGTTGAATATATGTACCAGCACTTACTTTATACTAACAAAACTTCTGTGCTGAGCGGTGAGCAAATCCGGGAAGGGTGGCTAGAACATATGAAACATGAAGAGGAAAACTACCTATGGGTAGCTAATCAAAGGGCTCTGGAATTAATGCTTGCCGGAGTTGTGCCACCGGCAACAAGTGATCCTGAAATTTCAAAAGACAGTATTTACGACAATTATTACGAAATGATAGATGCTCAGTTGACCACCGAGATTTTCGGTTTTTTCGCCCCTTCTCGCCCGGATGTAGCATTAAAAATGGCAAATATGCCAATTCTAACTACTGCTAGGGAAAACGCTAAATGGATATCTGAATTCTATGTAATCATGTATTCTTTGGCCTCCTCTGTTGACCAAAATCTTTCAAAAAAAGAACAGACCCAATGGATGGCAAATGAGGCGAGGAAAAGACTTCCTGAAGACTCTTATGCAGCAAAAATGTATGACTTCGTAAAAAGTAGATATGAGGCAAATGTAACCTGGGAGCAAGCTCGAGATGATGTCTATACCCGTTATCAAGTGAACCAAGAAGATGGGTATGACATCACTTCACAAAATATTTTCTGCAACGGCTGTTTCGTGGGAGGGATTAATTTTGCTGCAAGTATTGTCAGTCTTTTATATGGGGAAGGTGACTTGAAAGAAACCATTAAAATTGGCGTATTATCAGGTTGGGATTCCGATAATCCCACGGCAACATGGGGTGGTCTATTAGGTTTTATGTATGGCAAAGAAGGAGTAGAAAATGCATTCGGACGTAAATTTTCAGATAAATTCAATATCCATAGAACCCGGGTCAATTTCCCAAATGACGGAATGGATGATTTTTCAAATATGGCAAAAACAGGTGTCTATATTATTGATCGAGTGGTTCAAGAAGAAATGGGAGGAGGAGTTGATCTAGAAAAAGACGTTTGGTACATTCCATCAGTTGATTTGAATATAGAGCCTGGCAATTAAATTCATTGAACAATTTTATTAAGGAGATTTCAATATCCCTTCTGCTATTGGTTTCAGTCTTTATTTCTTTTTGGGGTTCCCCTAGTCCTCAAAATAAAGGCGTTTCCATTTCCAAAAAGCTTTCCGTCTGATTTGATATCGATCAAGAAAGCGGTGTTTTATTTAATTCAGATGGCAATACGATTTTGATTGATGAACATGTTTGAGATAGTTTGAGCCTTTCCCCTTTTCATTAATACGTCTTATTTTTAACCTTCTTAAAGCCATTAAAAAAGCCTCTCCTTATTAAGGAGAGGCTTTCGTTTTTAAGGATTTAACGTTTACTTTTTGATCAATCTCTTCATGGTTGTAATTTGACCAGTTCTTACCTGAACCATATAAAGCCCAGCACTCAAGTGATTGATGTTTATTCGGTAGGAAGGTTTTCCACTTTGGACTCCTTCTCCCTCGTAAACTATTCGGCCTACTGAATCAAAGATTCTGATTCCTACATTCACCTCTTGATCCAATACAACCTCAATGGTTACATCAGATTCTGCAGGGTTCGGGAACATCTTGAATTCTCCGAATCTTATTTCATTGGTACTTTCGATTAATTGAACCTGTTCGTTAGCCGATACTCCGCTACCTTCTTTAGGATTGATCTCTATTTCTCTCCAATTAGGATTTCTTGGATTTTTTTCCTTCGGTTCCTTGC